>NZ_JBAKFP010000002.1:433463-623201 GCF_053484265.1 Martelella sp. FOR1707
GTGACGGCCACCGTCACCGAAGGTTCTTACACGGATACGGCCGGCAATGAAGGTTCCGAAGGCGTCGACACCGAGACCTTCGACGTCGACGGTCCGTCCGTCGTGGTCGATATCGTCAACGAAGGCCAGACCGGCACGGTCACCTTCACCTTCTCCGAGCCCGTGACCGGCTTCGATGGTAGCGATGTTACCGTTGGCAACGGCACACTGTCGAACCTGACGCAGACCGGCCCCAACACCTGGACGGCAATTGTAACGCCTGCCGCCACCGGCGATGTCACGGTTGCCGTCGGCGATGGCTCCTACACCGACCTTGCCGGCAATCCGGGCACGCCCGGCTCCGACAGCGAGGTCTTTGACCGCACCGCGCCGACGGTCGGCGTCGAGATCACCGATAACGGGCAGGACGGCACGCTGGTGCTGACCTTCTCGCCGGATACCGATCGCGACAGCTTCAACCCGGCCGACGATCTCGATCTGGAGAATGCCGATCTCGGCACGGATGGCACATGGTCGGAAGATGCCGACGGCAACCAGGTCTGGACGGCAACCATCACGCCGACCGGCAATGGCGAAGTGACGGCCACCGTCACCGACGGCTCTTACACGGATACAGCCGGCAATGAAGGTTCGGAAGGCGCAGACACCGAGACCTTCGACGTCGACGGTCCGTCCGTCACGGTCGATATCGTCAACGAAGGCCAGACCGGCACGGTCACCTTCACCTTCTCCGAGCCGGTAACCGGCTTTGAGGCTGGCGATGTTACCGTTGGCAACGGTACGCTGTCGAACCTGACGCAGACCGGCCCCAACACCTGGACGGCGACGGTCACCCCGGAAACGACCGGCGATGTGATCGTCTCCGTCGGCGACGGCTCCTACACCGACCTTGCCGGCAACCCCGGCACGCCCGGCTCCGACAGCGAGGTCTTTGACCGCACCGCGCCGACGGTCGGCGTCGAGATCACCGATAACGGGCAGGACGGCACGCTGGTGCTGACCTTCTCGCCGGATACCGATCGCGACAGCTTCAACCCGGCCGACGATCTCGATCTGGAGAATGCCGATCTCGGCACGGATGGCACATGGTCGGAAGATGCCGATGGCAACCAGGTCTGGACGGCCACGATCACCCCGACCGGCAATGGCGAAGTGACGGCCACGGTTACCGACGGCTCCTACACCGACACGGCCGGCAATGAAGGTTCCGAAGGCGCCGACACCGAGACCTTCGACGTCGACGGTCCGTCCGTCGTGGTCGATATCGATATCGACGATGACGGCCTGGGCGGTGACGTCACCTTCACCTTCTCCGAAGATGTTGATGGCTTCGATGCCTCCGATATCAGCGTCAACAACGGTACGCTTTCGAACCTGCAGCAGGTCGACGGTCATACCTGGACCGCGAGGGTGACGCCTGAAAAGGCTGGCGGCGACCTGACCGTAACGGTTGCCGATGAGAGCTATACCGACAAGGTCGGCAATCTCGGCTCTGAGGGCGCGGATACCGAGGCATTTGAGCGCAATGCGCCGCTCGCATACGAAGACGATATCAGCCTGCAGCTTGCCGGCGATGACTTCAAGAGCGACGAGAACTTCAACATCGCCTTCGTTCTCGATTTCAGTGGCAGCGTTAACAACTACGAAGCAGGTCAGATGCTGAGTGCCGTGAAGACGGCCGGTCAGGCCTTCTTCGAAGGCACGACAGGTGATGTCAAAATCCAGCTTGTGGCTTTTTCTTCGGGTGCCACTTCGACAGTATCCTTCAGTAGCTATGCCGAATTCGCGGCGCAGGTTGATGCCTGGAATTCCCATCGTCCCTATAACGACCAGACCAATTACACGGCGGCCGTCAACGAGACAATGGAGTCCTATCAACCTATCGACGGTTACAACAATCGCGTCTTCTTCATGAGCGATGGAGAGCCCACCCGGGACTATGAAGGCACGTCGACCAGCGACATCGACCATTCGTTGAAGAGCGCCACCCAGACTGCATGGAATAATTTTGTTGCAGACAACAAAATCGACGTGCAGACGGTCGGCATCGGCCAGGGCGTCACGGTGCCCCGTCTGCAGGATGTCGATGAAGCCGATGGCGACAACCATGTCGTCCAGGTGGCCAACTTCGACGACCTCGTGGACGACCTGCTTGACGTTCTCAAGGAAGTGGACATCTCCGGCAATGTGCTGAACGGCGCCGATGGCGTCGCCGGTACCGCGGATGACGATCTTCTCGGTATCGATGGCGGCCGCATCCTCTCGATCGATGTCGACGGCGAGACCTACACCTATGATCAGGGCCGTATTGTCGACCACAACGGCAACCAGGTCGAGGACGGGTCGATCCTCAACGTGGAAACCGATCAGGGCGGCAGGCTCGTCTTCGATTTCGAAACCGGCGACTGGACCTACACGGCTGATCCCGACACGGGCACGGGCGAAGAAAACTTCCGCTATGTGCTTACCGATGACAGCGGTGATACCAGCGAAGCCTCGTTGAAGATCGATGTTCAGGAGGCCGGCGCCACTGCGTCTGCCGCACGCATGGCAATCGAGACCGACAGTGCGGAAGACAGCGGCGACGCGGCGGTTCAAGGCATGTTCCACGCCGAGACGCTGGGCCTCGCCTCGATCGGTGAAGCCCCGGCCGAGGAAAATGACGCCAGCGGCGATCATCCGGCCGCCGATGACGACATCAACGTGGCCGAGCTTGTCTACGAGGACAATGTCGAAAGCCTCGAGGCCTATCTGCCCGAGGAAAAGCACGCGGATCGCACGGCGGCAAATGACCCGCAGGACTTCAGCGATCCGGGCACGGCCAGCATCGATCTCAACGAGCTTGAAGATCACGCGATGATGGTGGGCTGAGCCCCCATCAGTGCCCATGAAGCACGATTGACAGCCGGGGCTCGGTCCCGGCTGCTAGCCCCCTTTTTCTCACAAGTCTGGCCCGGCCATGAATATCCACATCAACAGTAGTCGCGAGAACGGTGAAAAGGTCGAGCTTTCGGCCGGGACCGTTTCGGCCCGCTGGATCGAGGCCCTGCTGGCGGTTGCCGGCCATTACCGGATCGACTGTTCGCCCGAGCAGCTTCGGCTCGCCGATGCCTGGGACAACAGCGGCGACCGCAAGAGAAGTTTCGGCAAGCTTGCCCGCCAGGCCGGACTTTCGATCCGGTTCATCAGCACCGATCTTCGCATGATCAACGATATGCGGCTGCCTGTCGTGCTGGTCTTGAAGGATGGCGAGGTGGCCGTCGCCACCCGGCGCAATGGAGACCGGCTGACGCTCGGCTTTTCCGGCGATGGCGGGCTGACATCGGATATCAAGATTGACGGGATCCGGGACAGGATCGAACTGGTGGCGGTGATCCGCCCGGCCGGCGGCATGCCGGATGGCCGGATCGACAATTATATCGAGCCGTTCAAGAAACACTGGATGAGATCGATCGTCCTTGCCGATCTCAGGCCCTATGTCTTCATCATGCTGGCCTCGCTTGCGGCCAATATCCTTGCGCTCGCCAGCGTCATCTTTTCCATGCAGGTCTATGACCGCGTGGTGCCGGCGCAGTCCTATCCGACGTTGTTTGTGCTTGGCGGCGGCGCGCTTATCGCGGTGATCTTCGCCTTCGTCATGCGCCAGATGCGCATGAAGATCACCGATGTTCTGGGCAAGCGGGCCGATCTGCGCATATCCGACAAGGTGTTCGGCCATGCGCTTCGGGTGAAGAACAGCGCCCGTCCGCAGGCGACCGGCACCTTTATCGCGCAGCTTCGCGAACTGGAACATGTGCGTGAGATGATGACCTCGTCGGCCGTCTCGGCCATCGCGGATATCCCGTTCTTTCTGCTGTTCTGCCTGATCTTCTGGTGGGTTGCGGGCAATCTGGTCTGGGTTCCGGCGGTCGCGGTACTGCTTCTCATCCTGCCCGGCGTTCTCGCGCAGGGCCGGCTCAGGGCGCTGGCCAAGGCCAATATGCGCGAATCCGCGCTGCGCAACGCCATGCTGGTCGAGGCCGTCCAGGGGCTGGACGACATCAAGCTGTTGCAGGCCGAGGACCGGTTCCAGAACCACTGGAACCATTACAACGCCGTCAACGCCGACAGCGGCATGAAGCTGCGCGACCTTGTCGGTACGCTCGGCAACTGGACGCAGACGGTGCAGGGCATGGTCTATATCGCCGTCGTCGCGGCCGGCGCGCCGGCGGTAATGTTCGGCGACATGACGACGGGTGCACTGGTTGCCGCCGCCATGCTGTCGACTCGCATGCTGGCGCCGCTCGCCAGCGTTGCGCAAATCCTCAACCGTTGGCAGCAGGCGAAGATCGCCGGCGAAAGCCTCGACAAGATCATGACGCTGCCGGTCGACCACCCCGAGAATGCCAAGCGCATCCACAAGCCGGTGATCAAGGGCGAATTTCAGTTCACGAATGCAGTCTTTGCCTATGAAAAGGAGCCGGTGCTCACCGTCGAGGCGCTGAAAATCGCGGCGGGCTCGAAGGTCGGCATTATCGGCCGCAACGGTGCCGGCAAGTCGACCCTGCTGCAGGGGCTTTCCGGGCTGATGGAAGCGCGCTCGGGCACGGTGCTGGTCGATGGCGTCAATATCACCCATGTCGATCCGGCCGATCTGCGCCGCCATATCGGACTTGCCGGCCAGAACGCCCGGCTGTTCTACGGCACGATCCGTGAAAATCTCTGCCTCGGCGCGCCCAATGCCCGCGACGAGGAACTGATCGCCGCCCTTGAGCGCACCGGCGCATGGGAGTTCATCCGCGCCATGCCCGAAGGGCTCGATCGGCAGATCCAGGAGGGCGGTATCGGCCTTTCCGGCGGCCAGCGTCAGGCCATTATTCTGTCGCGCCTGTTGTTGCGCGAACCCTCGGTGATCCTGCTCGACGAGCCGACCGCGTCGCTTGATGAAACCGCGGAGCAGAAGGTGCTTTCCGCGCTTTCGGAGCTGGCAGGGGAAACCACGCTGGTCGTCGCCACCCACAAGCCATCGATCCTGGCGCTGGTGGACCGGCTGCTGGTGGTGTCGAACGGCAAGATCATCATGGACGGGCCGCGCGACACGATCCTGACCCGCCTGCGCAAGGGCGAGGCGCTGGCCGCCAAAAAGCGCGAGGTGAAGGTCCAATGAGCGCCGCTTCTTATGACAGCCTGATCGAGGGCGACGATATTTCGGCCAGCGGCGCCAACCGGGTTGTGCTGGTACTGTTCCTGATCCTCGCCGCCTTCTTCGTCTGGGCCTACTTCTTTTCCGTGGAGGAAGTGTCGTCGGGGCCCGGCACGGTGGTGCCGCTCTCGCATGAACAGGTGATCCAGTCCTTCGACGGCGGTATTCTGGCCGAGCTTGATGTCAGCGCCGGCGAGATCGTCGACAAGGGTCAGGTGCTGGCGCGCCTCGACCCCACACGCGCCCAGGCCGAATATGACGAGACGGCGGCGCGCTACCGCGCTTCGCTGGCCCAGGCCGCGCGCCTGCAGGCGGAAGTCACCGGAGCGGAAAGCGTAACCTTTCCGGCGGCGCTCGACGATTATCCGGAGCTCAGAGCTTCCGAACAGGCCCTGTTTACGGCCCGGACGGAAAGCTACCACGAATCCATCACCGATATGGAAGCCGATATGGCGCTGCTCGAGGAGCAGCTTCGCCTGACCACGCCGCTGCTCGCGACCGGGGCTGCGAGCAAGGTCGAACTTATCAAGCTCAAGCGCGACCGCGGCGACATCAAGCTCAGAATGGATGACATGCGCTCCAAATATGTCATCGAGACCGGCGAGAAGCTGGCCGAGGCGCAGGCGGAAGTGCAGTCGCTGCTGTCCACGCTGAACGGGCTTGAGGACACGATTTCCCACACCACGATCCGCTCCCCGGTTCATGGCGTGATCAAGGATGTGGCGGTGACCACGATCGGCGGCGTGATTTCGCCGAATGGCGCGGTGATGACGATCGTGCCGCTCAACGACCAGCTCTTGATCGAGGCGCGCGTCTCGCCGCGCGATATTGCCTTCATCCATCCCGGCCAAGACGCGCTGGTGAAGATCACCGCCTATGATTACTCGGTCTATGGCGGGCTTGAGGGCACGGTCGAGAATATCTCGCCGGACACGATCCGCGACGAGATCACTCCGGAAAACCTCTATTA
This sequence comes from Martelella sp. FOR1707, assembly GCF_053484265.1. NCBI lineage: Bacteria > Pseudomonadati > Pseudomonadota > Alphaproteobacteria > Hyphomicrobiales > Aurantimonadaceae > Martelella > Martelella sp. FOR1707. Next base: position 439,616 of record NZ_JBAKFP010000002.1, read on the forward strand.
CCGCGTCTATATCCGCACCGCCTCCGACGCGCTGGTCAATGCGGCCGGCAAGCGGTTTCCCATTTCCCCCGGCATGATCGCGACTGTCGATATCAAGACCGGCGAAAAGACCGTCTGGGATTATCTCATCAAGCCGCTCAACCGGGGTCGGGAGGCTCTCAGGGAGCGCTGATCATCATGAAAGGCCCGTCAGGGCGAACCAACCGATGTCAATGAAACTGAAGGAGAGAGAAATGCTGAAGACCATATCCATCGCCATCCTTGCGGGCGTTCTGTCCGCCGGTGCCGCCAGCGCGGGCATGCTGAATGTCCATAACCCGAACATGCGGTTTGACAGTGTGTCGCCGGCGCTGACCGAACTGGACGCTTATTTCGTCCGCCCCGGCAAGCCCGTCAGCGTCAACCGGGTTCGCGAAATCCAGCTCGGCGCTTCGCAGAGCGACGTTGCCAAGTTGCTGGGCCAGCCGGTGCGCACCGCCAAGAATGGCAAGGCTTGGGATTACGATCTCAAATTCGTGACGGCGGAGGAAGGCGAGATCGTCTGCCAGTACAAGGTTCTGTTCGGCAATGGCAACGCGGTTGAAGAAACCGTATGGCGCCGTCCGCAGTGCCGCGACCTCGTGATCGGCCGCAACTAAGTTGTGGATAACGAATCAATAGGTTATGTTGATCTAGGTATTGATTCGTTCTTCTCCCGCAGCAATCTGTGCGTGCGTTGTCCGCTCGGGAACAAAGCAGTCTGGGAGGCCCATTTCGGGCGTTTTCTCAAGACCGCATAGTATGGAAGCGCAGTGGCACAGCAAATTATGCTCTGTGTGGCTTCGGCCGCACGGCGTCTGAATCTCGCCCTTTTTTTGAGCCTGGCGGCCGGCGTCGCCAGTTGCTCGACAAGTGGCGCCGGACGACCCTCCGTATCATTCGAAGACAGGACCGGCTCGATCCAGGAAGAGCGACCGGCGATCGACAAGCCTGCCGATTTGACCGCGGCCGGCCAGAGCATTGACGGTCTGGTGCAGGTCGCGCTCTACCAGAGCCCGGCGATGATCGAGAGCGCCGCAACCATTCGCGAAGCGTCCGGCAATATCGATGTCGCCAAGGGCGGCTACCTGCCCACGATCAGCGGCGGGGTGACAGGCGGCGTGGGCGATGCCGACGACCCATCCTTCGTGCTTTCGGCCAACCAGCTGCTCTTCGATTTCGGCAGGACGGACCGCGAGGTGGCGCGCGCCGACCTTTCCGCACAGGAAGCCGTGCTGGAGTTTCAGGCCAATGCCGACAAGGTGCTGATCGATGTGCTGACCGCCTATGCCGAGTTCAGCCGCTACCGCAACAATGTCAAAATAGACCAGGAACGGGTCAAGCGGCTCGGCGAACTGAGCAATCTGATCGGCCAGCGCGCATCGGCCGGCGCCACCACCCAACCGGATGTGCTGGCGGCGCAAAACAGCCTTGAGAAGGCCCGTCACGATCTGCTCGAAATGCAGTCCGAACGCGACCGGGCCGCCAACCAGCTTCGTGAATATTCGGGCCCCTTCGCCATCGACCTGAATGTGGATCTGGAGAAGGTCCCGGGGTCCTGCACGCCGACCCCGACCGTACCCGACACGCTCCCGGAAGTGGCGCTTGCGCATCTGGAAATCGCCCAGGCCCAACTTGAATATGAGGATGCCCAGAAGGCCCGTCTGCCCGGCGTTTCGGCGGAGGCCTATGGCCGACAGCCGCTTTATGACGAGGGGTTCAGGGTGGGCATCAATTTCAATGTGCTGCCGACGCTCTGGCAGGGCGGCGCGATCGAGGCGGCGAAAAGGGCGGCCGAGGATGCGCTCGCTGCCGCGAAGGCGCGCCTCGACAAGGTGCGCCAGACCGCCTCGCTCGATGCGCTCGATGCCGGAACCGCCATGACCAATGCCCGTCAGTTGATTGCATCCGCGAACACCCAGACGAAATTGCTCGATCAGACCCGGGCGCTTTACCGCAGCCAGTATTTCGATCTCGGCACCCGCAACCTCAACGACCTGCTGGATGCGGAGGAGGATTACTACAACGCCCTGATCGAGCGCAGCGACAGCGAACGCGATCTCGACGTCGCACTGCTGCAATGCCACCTCACCGGCGGCACGCTCCGCTCCGCCCTCGGCCTCTCCAACGTGACGCTATACGGCTACCCCATCGACAGTTTCGGCGTCGATGTCGGCGAGGAGACGGCGGAGGTCGAGGAATCCAGTGTCGCGATGAAAGCCGCAGATAGCAGCGCTCAGTGATGGGAGTAATTGCGACTAAAATGGCTTCACAGGAAAGGCCCTGAGAGTTTCGCCTTTCCCTCGCTCGCTCATGGATGGAAGCGAATAAACTTCATGCTGTTCCGTCCTGAGGTAAAGCACCAGCTGCGCCGAGGTCATGCAACTCAATCTCGCCAGGGTCTGCCGCACTCCGAGGCTTTATCGGTTTGGGTGGTGCGGCTTGCCATGCTTTCAAATTGACGCCTACGAGGTCATAAAACGCCGGAACGATTGTCTCCAAGTCTTCTATGAAAGTCTTCCTGCCGGAAAAGCGCTTTCCCAGCGACTCTACTAAGAGAACCTCAAAGCTATGGGGCACCAAGTCGGAATTGTCGGTCTGGATCGATTCCGGTGTTTCGCGGAGCTCCGATGTTAATTTTGTGGTTGGTGCACCGCGGCCGGGCCAATGTGCTCTTACGAGCAGCCGTTCATCTTTATCCGGCAGCATGCGAAGTAGCCAGTTAACTCGAGCTTTGGTCGATTTACGGTCGCCTGGCGCTTTCACGTTCATTGAACAGCAGATCGTTTTTCGCGCGAGATCTGCCACCAGATCAATGTCGGAGGCACAATCCGGTACGCGGATCGTTGACTTCAAATAATGATGCTCTACCAATCCATCAATTTGCTTCTTTCTCCGTCCTTCGGGGTCCCCTTGCAGGCGTCGTTCGATAATGGCCTGCACCTGTCTACCGACATGGCTCGAAAGGTGGAGACACAAATCGCGCTCCTCTGCGAGCCAACTCGAAGCGACATTTTCCACGTCTTGCGCGGTCTTCTTTAGCTTGACGTCATTGGAAATCGCCTGGACAACATCTTTCCATTCCGGCGCCATTTGCGTGAATCTTTCGATGCCTGTCGCCGGGTGGGCGAAAAAGTCATTGAGTTGATTAAGCAGGTAGGATTGTTCACTATCAGTAACTTCTTCAGCGTAAGCCAAGATTTCGCAAATTGTGGCCAGCCAAGTCCATGACCAGTGGTAGAGACCAACCTTTCGAAGCAAGTTTTTTGGCACTGGGACCGGAGATTGGTCGGCGCGAGCTACGAACTGATTTGAAATTGTAATGACGGCATCAATTCCCTGCGACCGCGCAACCTCCACGTAGCGCTGAACCTGATCAGAATCGAGGTCGTTCTTGCCTACTTTGGCTTCAATCAAAGCGGACCAGATGTTCCGTCCCGTCTCGACCACGATTAGGCCGTCAGGCCGGCAACCGCTGATGCTCTTCTCTCTGAATACGACTTCGGTGAAAGCTCTGACTCGAGTTCGCTTTCCCACTCGGACGCCCACTGTGCCAAGCACGTTTTCCGCGACTGCGGGGATTTGGGTCATGACCGAGAGAAATATAGAAGCTACACGTTTCTCTTTACTGGTTTCGGCCAAGATCGGAAATAGTCTGGCCTGATCCCCACTCGAAAGATATTCTGGCAGTTCTGTCATATACGGTTCCCCCTCCGTTTCTCAAACAGAATAGCGAGGGAATATATTGGAGTCTATGGTGCCGGTTTCATGAATGGACGTGGGCGGCTCTCAATGCCGGCTTCCGGCGTCGTAGGGTGAATCCAGCGAGAAGGCGGGGATGTCGATCTTAAGGAGGCGGTTGTCGGCGGTTTTGACGATGTAGTGGCCGACCATGATGCCGGAGGGCGTGTCGAGCGGAGCGGCGGATTGGTAGCTGTAGCGCTCTTCCGGTTCGATCACCGGATGCTTGCCGGCAATGCCGTCGCCCGACACGGTTTCGACAATGCCGCTGGCATTGGTGATCGTCCAGTGACGCGAGACGATCTCGATCCGGCTGTCGCGGTGATTGGCGATCTCGATCTCATAGGCCCAGACGAAATGCTCGTCCTCCGGCATGGAATGGTTTTCCAGAAAGCTTGGCCTGACGCTGACCTCGATCTCGTGGGTGATCGCCCTGTAGTGCACTGGTTCTCCCTGCAAGCCCCGGCCGGCTTGAGTCATCGGGCGTCAATCTGAATCGCCCGATGATCCAGCTCTTTGTCTCAACGCATCGGGTTATCGAAAAGCCGGCTCCCGCTTTTTCGCCCGATGCTCTGGCCGCCCGTGAGGCCAATGTGGCTCAGTCAGGCAGTTTTGCAAGGGCCTGGGCGAAATCCTCGATCAGGTCGTCGGTGTCCTCGATGCCGGCGGAGAACCGGATCGTGCCGCCGGTGATGCCGAGTTCGGCGCGCGCGTCCTCCGCGAGGTTCTTGTGCGTCGTGGTCGCCGGATGGGTGATCAGGCTCTTGGCGTCGCCGAGATTATTGGAGATCGAGACGATGTCGAGCTTGTCCTGCAGCGCGAAGGCCGCCTCCTTGCCGCCCTTCAGCTCAAACGCGACCAGCGTGGAGCCGGCGGCCATCTGCTTCTTGACGATGTCGGCCTGCGGATGGTCATCGCGGCCGGGATAGATCACGCGCGCGATCTGCTTCTGGTCGGCCAGGAAATCGGCGATCTTTCCGGCAGTCTCGGTCTGCTGGCGCACGCGCAGCGGGAAGGTTTCGAGACCCTTCAGAAGCAGCCATGCATTGAAAGGGGAGAGGGCAGGGCCGGTATGGCGGAAATAGTCTTGCAACTCTTCCTCGATCCATTCCTTCGACGACAGCACGAGACCGCCGAGCACCCGGCCCTGGCCGTCGATATGCTTGGTCGCGGAATAGACGACGATGTCGGCGCCGAGTTCCAGCGGCTTCTGGTAGAGCGCGGTGGCAAACACATTGTCGACCACGGTGCGGGCGCCGGCCTGCTTTGCGAGCGCCGCAACGCCGGCGATATCGACAACTTCCAGCGTCGGATTGGTCGGGCTTTCGAGGAAGAACAGCTTGGTGTTGGGGCGGATCGCGGCTTCCCAATTGGCAAGATCGCGGCCATCGACCAGCGTGCATTCAATGCCGTATTTGGGAGCCAGCGTCTCCACCACCCAGCGGCAGGAACCGAACAGCGCACGGGCCGCGACGATATGATCGCCGGCCTTCAACTGGCACAGGATCGCCGCGGAAACCGCGGCCATGCCGGAGGCGGTGGCGCGGGCATCCTCGGCGCCTTCCAGCGCGCACATGCGTTGCTCGAACATCGCATTGGTGGGGCTGCCATAACGGGCGTAGATGAAGCCCTCTTCCTCGCCCTTGAAGCGCGCTTCGGCGGCGGCGGAATTCTCGTAGAGAAAGCCCTGTGTGAGGAAAATGCCCTCCGACATTTCGCCATACTGCGAACGGAGGCTGCCGCCGTGAACGAGCTTGGTCTGAGGACGCCAGGACTTTTTCATCATATCTCTCCAAACAAAAAAACCGGTCGCGCGGGACCGGTTCACCCGGCCTTTTAGCTAGTTGTTTAACGTGGCTGCAAGCCGACCGGCCAAATCACCACGGGTATAAAGGCGGCATAATCCCTATAAGCGCTTGCGTCAATTCTGAAAGCTTGGTTTTGTCGCGCAACAGGAGCAAAACATGTCACAAAAGCCCGGAATTCTGGCCGATCGCGCGATCGCCAGCCTGTTTGAAAACGGAAATCTGATTGCGGCCGCGCCGCGCGACGACGACCAGATCCAGCCGGCAAGCCTCGATCTAAGACTTGGTGCCAAGGCCTATCGCGTGCGCGCGAGCTTTCTGCCGGGGCCCGGCCACCAGGTCGCCGACAAGCTGTCGCGACTTTCCCTGCACGAGATCGACCTCACCGAGGGCGCGGTGCTGGAGACCGGCTGCGTCTATATCGTGGAACTGATGGAGGCGCTGAAGCTTAAGGACGGGCTGTCGGCCTCGACCAACCCGAAAAGCTCCACCGGCCGCCTCGATATCTTCACCCGGGTGATCTCCGATTACGCCCAGGAATTCGATATCATCCCGGCCGGCTATGAGGGACCGCTCTATCTCGAAATCTCGCCGCGCACCTTTCCGGTGATCGTCCGGCAGGGGTCGCGGCTGTCGCAGATCCGCTTTCGCACGGGGCAATCCGTGCTCACCGAGTCCGCCCTTCTGGCGCTGCACGAGCGCGAAACGCTGGTGGCGAGCGAGATGCCGAATGTCTCCGGCGGCGGGATCGCGCTGTCGATCGATCTGGCGGGCGAGGGGCTGGTTGGCTATCGCGGCAAGCACCATACCGGCGTGATCGATGTCGACCGCAAGGCCGGTTACGACGTGCTGGATTTCTGGGAGCCGATCCATGGGCGCGGCAAGGGCGAACTGATCCTCGATCCCGACGAATTCTACATTCTGGTCTCGCGCGAGGCCGTTCACGTGCCGCCGCTTTGCGCCGCCGAGATGACGCCGTTCGATCCGCTGGTGGGCGAGTTCCGGGTGCATTATGCCGGCTTCTTCGATCCAGGCTTCGGCCATGCGGGCGCAGGCGGCAAGGGTGCGCGGGCGGTGCTGGAGGTGCGCAGCCACGAGGTGCCGTTCATCCTCGAACACGGCCAGATCGTCGGCCGGCTGATCTATGAGAACATGCTGGAAATGCCCGAGACGCTTTATGGCGCGGGTCTCGGCTCAAACTATCAGGCGCAGGGCCTGAAGCTTTCCAAGCATTTCAGGGCCGACTGACCGGCCAACTCTGCGTTGCGGGGGGCCTTGCGGGCGGGCTCAGTAGAGCCGCGGCATGACGCCGGTCAGGATCAGGCGCTGCAGGAAGAACACGATCAACAGCACGATCACCGGCGAGATGTCGATCCCGCCGAGATTGGGCAGGAAGTTGCGGATCGGCCGGTAGACCGGTTCGGTGACCGCATAGAGCCCGCGACCGATCGAGTTGATGAAGGGGCTGTGCGCATTGATGATGTTGAAAGCGTAGAGCCAGGAGAAGATAGCGCTGGCGATGATCACCCACTTATAGATTTCAAGTGCGTAGTAAATCGTCTCGAACAGCGCGATCATGAAGGACTCCCGTTTTTTCCTTGCAAACATTTAGACATTCAATTCTAAACGAGCAAGGGGCGGCGGGTTTTGTCCGGTATTTATTGCCGGTTGCGCCCTCAGCGCATTGTGTCTCCCGAAAGCTTATCCAAGATGACCCTGTCCCCCTCCGGCGCCCGCTTCGATGCCTTCCGCCACAAAGGCTATTCGCTTTATTTCTTCTCGCGGTTTCTCGGCACGTTCGCGGTTCAGATCGTTTCCGTTGCTGTCGGCTGGCAGATGTATGACGAGACCGGCAACGCCTTCTATCTCGGTCTCATCGGTCTGTTCCAGTTTCTGCCGGCGCTGCTTCTGACGCTGGTGACCGGCACGGTCGCCGACCGCTACAACCGCCGGATGATTGCCGCGATCTGCTTTGCGGTGGCCACCGCCTGCGCCGCTTGCCTTCTGGCGATCACCGTGCTTGGCCTGTTTTCGCCCTGGCCGGTGTTCGCGCTACTGGCGGTGTTCGGCACGGAACGCGCCTTTTCCGGCCCGGCACTGCAGTCGCTCGCACCCAACCTTGTGCCCGAAAAGGATCTCGCCAACGCGATCGCCTGGAACTCCTCGTCCTGGCAGATCGCCTCGATCGTCGGCCCGGTCGCGGGCGGCCTGCTTTACGGCGGCGGCGCGACGCTTGCCTATTCCACCGCGCTTGCGCTCTTCGCCGCGGCCACGGTGTTGATGATGACCGTGCCGAAGCCGAGCCAGCGCCGCCCCACAAGCGCGGTCACGCTCAACACCATTCTCGCGGGCTTTCGCTTCATCACATCCGAAAAGGTCGTGCTCGGGGCAATCTCGCTCGATCTGTTCGTGGTGCTTTTGGGGGGCGCGGTGGCGCTGATGCCGGTCTTCGCCCGCGACGTTCTGGATCTCGGCCCGTGGGGGCTCGGCCTGCTGCGGGCCGCGCCGGGCTTCGGCGGCGTGCTGGTCGCGCTGCTGCTTGCCAGCGTGCCGATCCGCCACCATGCCGGCTATTACATGTTTGCCGGCGTGGCGATTTTCGGCCTTTCCACCGTGGTCTTCGGCCTGTCCGAAAGCGCCTGGATTTCGATCGCCGCACTTGCCGTCATGGGCGGGGCCGACATGATCTCGGTCTATGTCCGCGAAACGCTAATCGCGCTTTGGACGCCGGACGAGCTGCGCGGCCGCGTCAACGCCGTCAACATGGTGTTCGTCGGGGCCTCAAACGAACTCGGCGAGTTTCGCGCCGGCACCATGGCCCATGTCATCGGCGCCGTGCCGGCGGTGGTCTTCGGCGGGGTTGGGTCGCTGGCGGTCGCTGTGGCATGGGCGATGACCTTCACCAAGCTCAGGAAGGTCGACAGCCTGGAGACGCCCGAGCACCTGGTTGGCGAATCGAATCAGCCCTAAAGCGATTGCGCCGGCATGCGCTCGAAAACGATGTCGAGGAATTCGCTGAGCCAGGCCTTCAGCGCCCGGTCATGCAGCATCCGGCCTTCGAGGTGAAGGTGGCCCGCCTGCGCCTGGGGCAGCGAGAACCGGCTGGCGCCGTGCACCACCCATCTTTGCATCATCGCGCGGGTCAGTTCGGCGTGAAACTGCACGGCATAAGCCTTCTCGCCATAGCGGAAGGCCTGGTTCGGGTAGAGGTCGCCGCTGGCCAGCAGTTCGGCGCCATGCGGCAGCTCAAATCCCTCGCGGTGGAACTGATAGACCATGGACGGCCATTTCATCATCAGCCGGCCGTGCTCAGTCGCGTGCAGCGGATACCAGCCGATCTCGACCGAGCCGTCGCTGTTGCTCTGGACCTTGCCGCCGAGATGGCGGGCCAGCATCTGCGCGCCGAGGCAAATGCCGAGATAGGGACGGTTTTCCTTGAGCGGAACCGAGAGCCAGTCGATCTCGCGCCGGACATAGTCCTCATTGTCATTGGCGCTCATCGGGCCGCCGAACACCACCGCGCCTGCATGGGCGGCGAGCGTATCCGGTAGCTTGTCGCCAAGCGCGGGGCGGCGGATGTCGAGACGGAAACCCTTTTCGGTAAGCATCTGGCCAACGCGGCCGGGGGTCGAGCGTTCCTGGTGAAGGACGACCAGGATCGGCCGTGTCGGTTCAATCGTCACCGGGCAGTTCTCCATCGTCGACAACGGCCGCGCGCTTGAGCGCAGCCTGGCGCTCCAGCACCCGCTCGCGGCCCGAAACCCCGATCAGTTCGGAAATCCGCCAGACGACATTGTCCTCCATCTCGCTGCGGCTGCCATCGGCATAGGCGATATCCCACAACAGTCCGATGAGGCGCACGCGCTGGTCCTCATCGAGATGGCGCTTGACGTCGGAGGTGAAGCGATAGAAATCGACAGCCTCGTTGCCGGCTTCCTCGCCGGCGGAAATCAGCTCTTCCAGCCCGGCGCCGTGTAGATCGTACTGGCTTTCGATCAGTTCCCGAAGCCTGTTGCGTTCGCTGTCGCTGATGACGCCGTCGGCCTCCATCACCTGATAACAGAGCGCCACCACGGCCACGCGAGCATCATCGGGCCGGGCCTCGCCCCTGGGAGCGTCGCTGCCGATGTCCTGGAGAAACCTGCTGATCTTTTCTAACATTCTCGGAGATTCGCCTTGTTCATTGCGCCATCATGACCCGCCCGGGCCGCTACGCCAATAGATCACTTAACATCAGTCAATCAAATTACGGTTACGACACATGAGCGGACCGGATCAGAAAAACAGGCGTTTCTTCGCGGCCGGCGGCGTTTCGTCGTCATCATCGCTATCGTCAATACCCGGATCGTCCGGCGTGCGTCCGCCAAAGGGCTTCAACGGGGCGTTGGCGTCATCGTCCTCTTCCACGCTGCCCTCGGCGGGTTTCGGCGGAATGTCTTCCGAGCGGGCCTCCACCACGAGCGGCTTTTCCTCCGGCGCGACCTTCGCTTCATCAGTTTTGATCGCGGATGCGCCGGGAGCGGGGTCCATGATCACGGGCCGGACCGTTTCCGTTTTCGGGGGCTCATTCTTGCTTTCGTCCTCGGCGGGGGCCGCAGATTCGGGGGCTTGCGCCGTCTCGGCCTCGGCTTCAGGCTTGGTGTCCTCCTGGAAAATCGGAACGTCGTCCGCGGGCGTTTCCGGTTCCGCCCGGCTTCCGCCTACAGGGGGAAGGCTCCTCAAGGCCTCGTCGAGCCGCGAGGCGCTGCCCTCCTCGATCGGACCGGCGATTTCGCCATAGGGCACCTTCCATGAGAAGGCGTCGAGCTGACCGGTTGCCGGCGAGAACGGCCGCCAGTATTCGGAGACCAGACCATCGGCGACCCAAGTCGGGTCGCGCTCGGAGCGGAGCGCCTGCGCCATCCAGTGGCGCACGCGACCCTGGTCGACGGTTTCGGCCTCCTCGATATCGGCGAGCAGCAGGAAGGCGCTTTCGCGCGGCTGCATGCGCGCCGCGGCTTCCGCCTTTTCGCGGGCCTTTTCGAATTCGCGGGCGTCGAGTGCTGCGCGCGCGACAACCATCAGCGAGACCCAGTTGTTGGGCTTCAGACCCTCCAGCTTTTCGGCCCGCTTCAGCCTGTCGACGGCGCTGTCGCCGCCGCGGGCGCGCACGTAAAGCGCGCCGGTCTGCGGGTGGGGCTCCTTCTTCCACACCATCTCCAGAACGCCGGCGGATTTCCTGAGATTGCCCTGCGCCAGATAGGCCTTGGCGGCGATGATCGCGGCGGGGTGGAAATCGTCGCGCAGCTTCAGCGCCTGCAGCGCATCGGCGGCCGCCGCCTTCGGGTCGGTATCGAGCCTGCTTTCGGCGCGCGCGGTCAGCACCACCGATTTCAGCCTCGCCGATTCGTCCTTGTCGGTCACCTTGGCGGAGCGCTGCTGGTCCAGAAGGCGGATCGCGTCGTCCCAGCGGCCCTGGCGGGCGCGCGCTTCCAGCGTCGCCTTGGCGGCCCAGGCGAGATAGGGCGCCTTGTCGGCGGCCTGCTCGGCAAAATGCTGGGCGGCCTCATCGGCGCCGACGCGCTTGGCCTCAAGATAGAGACCGCGCAGACCGAGTTCGGCGGTTTCCGGATCCTCCGACATCGCCTCAAACAGCCGCCGCGCCTTGTCGTAATTGCCTTCGGTCAGCGCAACCTGCGCATCGAGCACGTGGATGAGCGGCTCCTGATCGGCGCTCAGAAGCGCATGGGCGCGCGTGCTCATCTTGCGCGCCTGCACCAGATTGCCGGCGCCGACGGCAATCAGCCCGGTCGAGATCGCCTGATAGCCGCGGTCGCGCTTGCGGGCGCGGAAATAGCGGGTGACGCTTTTCGGCGAGGTCCAAATCGCGCTGATCAGCCACCACACGATCATCACCACGAAGATGAGGGCGATCAGCAGCGCGAGCGCGGTGGTCAGCGGGGTTTCGAACATCTGGCCCTGCCAGACGAGCGTCAACTCGCCAGGCCGGTCGGCAAACCAGGAAAAGCCGAGCGCGAAGGCAAGAACGATGATCGCGAAAATCAAGAGCCTGATCATATCCTACCTCCTCAATTGCCGGACGGCGTAACGGGCGCGCCGGCGGTGGCGCCGAGCGCGCTTGAAAGCGTGGTGGAGACGAGATCATCGGCCTCGATCCGCGCCTTCAGCCCGTCGGCAAATTTCTGTGAGGCCTGCTTTGCGGCGTCAGGTAGTGTTTCCCACTCGCTTTCCGCCGTCTTCAGGTCGCCCTTGCTCAGCGCGTTTTCGATGCGCGCGACGATCGCCGGCACGGTGTCGCCCTCGACATCGCCGACGGGACGCACGCTGACGAGGCCTTTGGCGCTGTCGACAAGACGGTTGAAGATATTGCCCTCCGGCGGCGGCGGTTCGGCGGCCGCGATAATGGCGTCGGCGGCGTCGGAGAATTCGTCGGCGAGTTCCTCGCGGGTCGGGATTCCGCTTGTCGCGAGCGCCTTCAGCTTGGAGAGATCGGCGTTTTCCGGCGCTACCTCGGCATAGGTCGCAAGCTCGGTCGCGAAACTGTCGCCCCGGTCGATCGCCGATTTCAGCGCGGCGGCGGCGATGGCGCGGGCAACGGCCAGATCCTTGCCGGGCGTGTTCACCTTGGCTTCCAGAGCCGAAAGCTTCTGCTGGATTGCCTGCTGGTCGGAGCTCAGGCTGGATTTCAGGTCGTTAAAGGCCGATTGCAGGTTCTTGACCGCACCGACATCGTTCTGCTGCGTGCTCTGGATGGAGCTTACCTGTTGTTTGAGCGAGGCAATGTCCTCGCCCGAGCCTTTGGAGCTCTGGACCTGCTGTTTCAGGGCATCAAGCTGTGACTGCAATTCCGATGAGCCGTCATTGGCCTTGAGAGTGGCGAGTTCCTGGCGCAGCGAAGCAATCTCGTCATTGATCTTGCCGCCTACGCCCCCGCCCAGCATGCCCGCCGACGACAACGTGTATGCGCCGGCGAGTGCAATCACGGCGCCGGCGACGCCGGCCAGAAGCACCGGGCCGAAGCCGGGGCCTTTGCGGAGCGGCGGGGACGATGCCGGGGGCTCCGGCGGCGGTGGGCTGTCTGCCTTTTCGTCGACGGTCTCTCCATCGGCGCGCTCTTCATCGCCGAGGCTCGCCGCCTGTGAAATTTCCTTGTCCTGATGCTCCTCATGGCGCTTGATCGCCGCGGCGACATCGGCCATGGCGGTTTCAACGGCAGCATCATCGGTCTTGGGCGGGAGCGGCCCGGTCGGGCCTTCCGGCGCCGTGTCTTCTGCTGTCGCGTCGTTTTTCTTGTCGTTTTTCGAAGACGGCGTATCCGAAACCATGGCTACCTCTTTTTCGCTTCCCGACCATAGGGTAGTGGCCGAGGGGTATTAAGAAAAGGCTTTTGTTGAAGACTTGTTCCCCGCCGCGCCCGGTCTTTCTGGCGAAACCGTCAGGGCAGCAGCGCAAGCAGGCTTTTCTCGGTCGTCCTGTCGGCGATGCGCACGTGATCGGCCAGCTCCGCCGGCACGGCATGCGCGACATTGGCCGAAAGGCACAAAAGGGCCGGCGGCTCGTCGCGTTTCGCGAGTGCCCTGCCAGCGCCGAGCGCGAAGAAGCGGGCGGCCGTCATGTGGGAATAGAATAAGATCGCATCGGCCGCTCCGACCAAAGCGTCGACTTCCTTCGCATCATAGTTCAGCGGCTCCATTGCATAGATGGTGACGGTCTCGAACGGCACGTGCAGGGCCTCGAGCCTGCGCTCCAATAAGGGCGCGCGCGGCGAGCCGGCCAGATAGAGAAGAGGGGCGCGCACGAACAGCGATGGTTCGGCGGCGATCGCCTCGGCAAGCCGCTCGCCATTGCCCTGGCCGGTGAAAACGCGCGTGAAGCCGGCGTCCCTGGCTCTACCGGCGGTCTCGGTTCCGACAGCGAAGACCGGTCGGTCGATCATCTCGCGGGCGTCGCGCTTCGCCTCGATCCCGTGCAGGGCCTCGGTGCTGGTGACCGCAAGCGCCGCCCAGCTTTCACGCGCGATTGCCTCCCTGGCTTCGTCCACATGGTGCACGGTCTTAAACAGCGGCATCGAAACCGGCTGATGGCCCATGGCGGAAAGCAATGCGCCGGTCTTCTCAGCCTTGTTTTGCGGACGGGTTACCAGAACGCGCATCGCAAACCTCAGACCCAGTCCTCGAAAAAGCGCGGGCCGGCGCGACCGCGCAGGGTTTCGCCGGCCGCGCGGCCGAGCGCCTCGGCCTCGGCACGCGTTCCTTCAACGGCAATGTCGTGGGCCTGCCGCCCGTCCGGCGTCAGGATCAGGCCGGAAAAACGGATCGTTTCGCCATCGAGCAGGGCATGGCCCGCGATCGGCGTGCGGCAGGAGCCGTCGAGGGCCGCCAGAAAACCGCGCTCGCAGGCGACGGCATCATAGGTGTCACGGTCGTTGATCGGGGCGAGCAGGGCCGATATCCGTTCGTCGCTCTCTCGCTGCTCAATGCAGATCGCGCCCTGGGCCGGGGCAGGAATAAATTCCTTCGGGTCGAGAACCTCGGTCGCCACATGCCGCATGCCGAGCCGCGTCAGGCCGGCATAGGCGAGGAAGGTGCCGTCGACGGCGCCATCGGCGAGCTTCTGCAGCCGCGTCTGTACCGAACCGCGGAAGATCACCACTTCGATATCGGGCCGCAGCCGGCGAATCAGCGCCTGGCGTCTGAGCGAGGCGGAGCCGACGATCGCGCCCGCCGGCAGATCGGCGAGGTTTTTCACGGTGCGGCCGATGAAGGCATCGCGCGGGTCGGCGCGCGGCAGAAAGGTGGAAAGCGTCAGCCCTTCAGGCAGCGCCGTCGGCATGTCCTTGGAAGAATGCACGGCGAAATCGAGCGCGCCGGAAAGCAGTTGTTCCTCGATCTCCTCGGTGAAAAGCCCCTTGCCGCCGATCGCCGCCAGCGCGCGATCGGTGATCCGGTCGCCCTTGGTGGAGAGCACTACGATCTCGAACATCTCCTCCGGCAGGCCATGGGCGGCCATCAGCCGGTCGCGGGTTTCATGCGCCTGGGCCAGCGCCAGCGGGCTGCCGCGCGTTCCGATCCTGTAAGGTTTCGTTTGCATCCTGCGTCCACCATTGTTACCGGGTGTCTCGTAAACCGGATTGCGCCCTGCCGCAAACAATCGCGATGAAAAAACAGACACTCTTTCTCGGCATCGAATCGAGCTGCGACGAAACCGCCGCCGCCATCGTGGCGATGGATGAGGATGGTCGCGGCGAAATCATCGCCGATCTGGTGCTGAGCCAATTGGAAGAACACGCGGCCTTCGGCGGCGTGGTGCCGGAGATCGCGGCCCGCGCGCATGTCGAGGCGATGGACGGGTTGATCGCCGGCGCGCTTGCAGAAGCGGGGCTGGGCTTTGCCGATCTCGACGGCATTGCCGCGACAATCGGTCCCGGGCTGATCGGCGGGCTGATCACCGGCGCGATGAGCGGCAAGGCAATCGCCTATGCTGCGGGCAAGCCGTTCTACGGCATCAATCACCTCGAAGGCCATGCGCTGACCGCGCGGCTGACCGATGGCGTCGCCTTTCCCTTCCTGATGCTGTTGGTCTCGGGCGGCCATACCCAGATCGTGCTGGTGAAGGGCGTGGGCGAATACGAGCGCTGGGGTTCGACCATCGACGACGCGCTGGGCGAGGCCTTCGACAAGACGGCGAAGCTTCTGGGCCTCGGTTATCCGGGCGGGCCGGCGGTGGAGAAGGCGGCTGCGACCGGCGATCCGCGGCGGGTGAAACTGCCGCGACCGATGAAGGGCGAGGACCGGCTGGATTTCTCCTTTTCCGGGCTTAAGACGGCGGTGCGTCAGGCGGCACAGGCACTGGCGCCGGTGAGCGGGCAGGATATCGCCGATATCTGCGCCGCTTTCCAGCTTGCCGTCACCGATACGCTGGAAGACAGGATCGCCCGCGCGCTTCAGCGCTTCAGGGCCGAAGGTCTCGCTGCCGATAATCAGCCCGCGCTGGTGGTGGCGGGCGGCGTTGCCGCTAATGGCGCGATCCGGGCGATGCTGACAGGGCTTTGTGAGAAACAAGGCTTTGCCTTCGTCGCGCCACCCTTGCGGCTGTGCACGGATAACGCGGTGATGATCGCCTGGGCGGGGCTGGAGCGTCGGCGCGCCGGATTTGATCCGGACGATATGGAAATTTCGGTGCGCTCGCGCTTTCCGCTGGACGGCAATGCGGCGGCGCTGATCGGCAGCGGCAGAAGAGGGGTCAAGGCATGACCAGAAACACAGTCGTCATCGGCTCCGGTGCATTCGGCACGGCGCTTGCCGCCGTTTTTGCCCATGAGGGCGAGGACGCCGTCACGCTGCTCGGCCGGGATGCCGGGCTGATCGGCATACTGAAAACGACCCGACGGCATCAGGCAGCGCTTCCCGGCATCACTCTGCCGCAAGCCCTTGCGTTCACGATCGATCCGTCGGTGCTCGAAACGGCCGATATCGTGGTATTGGCAATGCCGGCACAGGCCCAGCGTGCGGCGGCGCTCTACTACGGCCCCTATCTCAATCCCGATGCGGTGATTGTCTCCGCCGCCAAGGGCATCGACCGCGCCAGCGGCCGGCTGATCACCGAGGTCCTGAACGAGACGCTTCCGAACCATCCCGCCGGCGCGCTGTCCGGTCCCGGCTTCGCCGTCGATCTCGCCGCCGGCAAGCCGATCGCCATGGTGCTCGCCTTCGCAAATGGAGAGCGGGCCAAGGAAACCGCGACAGTTC
Organism: Martelella sp. FOR1707; assembly: GCF_053484265.1. Lineage (NCBI taxonomy): Bacteria > Pseudomonadati > Pseudomonadota > Alphaproteobacteria > Hyphomicrobiales > Aurantimonadaceae > Martelella > Martelella sp. FOR1707. The sequence goes on from NZ_JBAKFP010000002.1 coordinate 455,928, forward strand.
TTTCCGGCCGGACCTTCCGGCTCTATGCCTCGGGCGATCCCGTCGGCGTGCAGATTGGTGGGGCGCTGAAGAATGTGCTGGCGATTGCCTGCGGCATCGTCGAGGGCGCGGATCTCGGCGAATCCGCCCGCGCGGCATTGATTTCGCGCGGACTTGCCGAAATGTCGCGGCTGGCTGTCGCCATGGGCGGCGAACCGGAAACCGTGCGCGGTCTTTCAGGCCTCGGCGATTTGGTGCTGACCGGCACCTCGCGCCAGTCGCGCAATTTCCGCTATGGCGTGGCGCTCGCCGAGGGTAATTTCGAGAGCGTCAATGCAGCGCTCGTCGAGGGCGTCTACAGCGCCTCCGTTGCCAGCGAGCTTGCCGCAAGCCATGGCGTCGAGATGCCGATATCGAGCGCTGTCGCCCGCGTGCTCGAGGGCAAGCTCGGCATTCCGCAGGCGCTGGAGGAACTGATGAGCCGGCCGATCACGACCGAATGAAGGAGAAGACCATGCTTTACGCCGTCTTGTGCAAGGACAAGCCCGATCACCTCCATATCCGTATGGAAAACCGCCCGCGTCATCTCGAATGGCTCGACGGGCTCAACGCGGCCGGCACGCTGAAGATCGCCGGTCCGTTTCTTGACGGCGACGACAAGCCCTGCGGCTCGATGCTGCTCATCGAAGCCGACACCCAGGCGGGCGCGGAGGCGATCGCGGCCGAGGACCCTTATGGCAAGGCCGGCCTGTTCGAAAAGGTCGAGGTCAAGCCCTACAAGTGGCTCTACAATAATCCGGAGGCATGAAGCATGGCCTATTGGCTGTTCAAATCCGAGCCGTTCAAATTCTCCTGGCAGATGCTGAAAGACAAGGGCGCGGCCGGGGAAGAATGGGACGGCGTGCGCAATTATCAGGCGCGCAACAACATGCGGGCGATGGAAATCGGCGACAAGGGCTTCTTCTACCACTCCAATGAGGGGCTGGAGGTCGTCGGCATCTGCGAGGTCTGCGCGCTCGCCCATCATGACAGCACCACCGATGACCCGCGCTGGGAATGCGTCGATATCCGCGCGGTCGAGGACATGCCCAAGCCGGTGACGCTGAAGGATGTGAAGGCCAATCCCAAGCTTGCCGACATGTCGCTCGTCACCTCCATGCGGCTCTCCGTTCAGCCGGTAAAGGAAGACGAGTGGCTGGAAGTCTGCCGCATGGGCGGGATGGACGTCTGAGAGGCGGGAAAAGCAAACGGGAGATGTTTTGATGATCTGGAAGCTGATGATTCTGGTGATCTTTGCGGTCGGCTACATCTGGCCGGTCACGATCATCCTGAAACGTATGGGCTATTCACCTTGGTGGGCGCTGCTGACCGTGGTCTCTCCGCTGAACATGATTGGCCTGTGGGTGCTGGCCCGCGCCCGCTGGCCCCGCGTCGAGGAAAAGCTTTAGGTCCCACACAGCCTGCCATGTCTATCGTCTAAAGTGCGCAAAGGGCACTTGACGCTTCGCGCCCGGCCCATCACTCTCCCTTTGGCTGCGGGACGCGGGAGGAACTGGACGTCCGGCGGCGCTATACGGCGGTTTCGGACCAGCCGGCAGGTGGAAAACCTTCCGACAGGGCGAGTTTCGCCGTGAGGTCAATTCGGCCGACATGCGCCTTCGCGCAGGCCGTAGAGGGAAGGAAAGCGAAATGACGATACTGCTTGCCGTGATTGTCTGCGGCCTTTTGTCGATCGTATACGCCCTGTGGGCGATCCGCTCGGTCATGGTCGCCGATCAGGGAACCCCGCGCATGAAGGAAATCGCGGGCTATATCCGGGAAGGGGCGCAGGCCTATCTGACGCGCCAATACACCACGATCGCCATTGTCGGCGTGGTCGTCTTCATTCTGGCCTGGCTGCTGCTCTCGCTGACGGCGGCAATCGGCTTCGTCATCGGCGCGGTGCTTTCGGGCGCGGCCGGCTTCATCGGCATGCATGTCTCCGTGCGCGCCAATGTGCGCACCGCCCAGGCGGCGTCCTACAGCCTGGCGTCGGGCCTCGATATCGCCTTCAAGTCCGGCGCGATCACCGGCATGCTGGTGGCCGGTCTCGCGCTGCTCGGCGTCTCCGTCTACTACTATATCCTGACCGCCATTCTCGGCCACGCGCCGGATGACCGTCATGTCATCGACGCGCTGGTCGCGCTCGGCTTCGGCGCTTCGCTGATATCCGTGTTCGCGCGTCTTGGCGGCGGCATCTTCACCAAGGGCGCCGATGTCGGCGGCGATCTGGTCGGCAAGGTCGAGGCCGGCATTCCGGAGGACGACCCGCGCAACCCGGCAACCATTGCCGATAATGTCGGCGACAATGTCGGCGACTGCGCCGGCATGGCGGCGGACCTGTTCGAGACCTACGCCGTCTCGGTGGTCGCGACCATGGTGCTCGGCGCGATCTTCTTCGGCGGCGCGTCGGTGCTTGCCGATGTCATGCTGCTGCCGCTTGCCATCTGCGGCGTCTGCATCCTGACGTCGATTGTCGGCACCTTCTTCGTCAAGCTCGGCACCAATGGCTCGATCATGGGCGCGCTCTATCGCGGCCTGATCGTGACCGGCCTGCTGTCGATCGTCGGCATCGGCCTTGCTGTCTGGGCGACCATCGGTTTCGGCTCGATCGGTGAGGTCGCGGGCCGCAACATTACCGGTCTGGCGCTGTTCATCTGCGGCATTGTCGGCCTTATCGTCACGGCGCTGATCGTGGTGATCACCGAGTATTATACCGGCACGGGCAAGCGCCCGGTGACCTCGATCGCCCAGGCCTCGGTCTCCGGCCATGGCACCAATGTCATCCAGGGGCTTGCGGTCTCGCTCGAGGCGACCGCGCTGCCGGCGCTGGTGATCTGCGGCGGCATCATCGTCACCTATCAGCTTGCCGGCCTGTTCGGCACCGGGATCGCGGTGACCGCCATGCTCGGCCTTGCCGGCATGATCGTCGCGCTCGACGCCTTTGGCCCGGTCACGGATAACGCCGGGGGCATCGCCGAGATGTCCGGTCTGCCGCCGGAAGTGCGCAAATCCACCGATGCGCTCGATGCCGTCGGCAATACCACCAAGGCGGTCACCAAGGGCTATGCGATCGGCTCGGCCGGTCTCGGCGCGCTGGTGCTGTTTGCGGCCTATTCGAACGATCTGGCCTTCTTCGCGGCCAATGGCGATCAATATCCGTTCTACGCGGATATGGGCGATATCTCGTTCTCGCTGTCGAACCCCTATGTGGTCGCCGGCCTGATCTTCGGCGGGCTGATCCCCTACCTCTTCGGCGGCATCGCGATGACGGCCGTGGGCCGGGCGGCAAGTGCCGTGGTGGCCGAGGTGCGCCAGCAGTTCCGCGACAAGCCGGGCATTATGGGCGGCACGGAGAAGCCGGATTACGGCCGGGCCGTCGACATGCTGACCCGCGCCGCGATCCGCGAGATGATCGTGCCCTCGCTACTGCCGGTGCTGGCGCCGCTGGTGGTGTTCTTCGGCGTCTGGCTGATGTCGGGATCCAAGGCGTCGGCCTTTGCGGCCCTCGGCGCATCGCTCCTCGGCGTGATCGTCAACGGGCTGTTCGTCGCGATCTCGATGACGTCTGGCGGCGGTGCATGGGACAATGCTAAGAAGAGCTTCGAGGACGGCTTCGTCGATGCCGACGGCGTGACCCACGAAAAGGGCTCGGAAGCGCATAAGGCGTCTGTCACCGGCGATACCGTCGGCGATCCCTACAAGGACACCGCTGGCCCCGCCGTCAACCCGGCGATCAAGATCACCAACATCATGGCACTGCTGCTGCTGGCGGTGTTGGCTTAGGGGCCATTCCCCGGCTTCGGCCGGGGGCGTTTTTCGAGTTCGCCGAGTCCAAGGAAAAAAGAGGAATTGCATGAAAAGACTTTTGGTGACCGCTCTCGGCCTTGGCCTTCTTGCGGGTTGTCAGTCGACGCAGGAAGCAAATGAATTTGCTGTGGCCCAGACGGCGCTGGCCGGCAGCAAGGCCATGCAGAGGGAAGTTTCAAAAGAGTGCGTCAACGAGATGAAGGCGCTCAGCGTCGAAGACATACGCATGATTGCGGTCGTGCTCGACACGACCAAGTCCAAGGCTCTGCCCCTGCTGTGCTCGCGCATCGTGACCGGCATGGCCAATGGTGACCTGACCTACCAGGATTACAAGGCCGCTCAGCGTGGACAGCTTTCGCCGAAGGTCGTACGGGTGATGCAGGGCACGAACTGAGCGCCTGCGAAAATCGCTGCTCAAATGAAATGGCAGGCCCGGGGCCTGCCATTTGTGTTTGTGGATTAGGGCCCGACCACACCGGCATTGTTGCCGGCGCCGAAGAAGTCGCGGGCGGCGCTGCCGCCGGTGCCCTGCAGGATCTGCTGGATGAAGGTGATGTCCTTGCCGCCGGTCGGCGTCGTTTCGGTCGCCATGTCGATGACATTGCCGTCCTGCAGCGTGTAGCGGCCGATGCGCTCGACGCGGCCATTGCCGTCGAAATAGACAGCCAGGATTTCCTGGTCGACGAGGCGCGGCTTCTGGAAGGTGAAGCGCTTTTCCTTCTTCTGCGAGATATAGAAGAACACCTCGTTGTCGAAGGTCGCGGTGGTCGAGGGCTCGCCAAGCGTCAGAATAACCTGCTCGCGGCTGGAGCCGACCTTGACGAGCTGCAGCATCTGCTCGTCGACGACATAGCCCTGGTAATAGACGTTCTTGCTGCCGATGACATCGCTGGTCGAGCAGCCTGCAACCAGAAGGGTGACGGCGACAAGGGCACCGGCGGCTGCCGGTCGGGCCGGCCTCAGATCAAATTTCACACCGTGCGTCTTCAACATACACTCCCTGGCAGGTCTCGGCGCCGGTCGGGCGAACCCGCCGGCTGATTGTTTTCATCTTTCGCCAGCTTCAGGCAATGCCTGTTGCCGGCGACGATTCCCGGTTGCGGCCAGCCCCCGCGCAAACTACCATTGTCCATGGTTGGTTCAGGGGACTGCAGCCATCTTCGGTCGGCTCGTCATCGAGCTTCGCGTTTTCCAGTGTAACTGGATAAACCAGCTTGGGTCCGGATGCAATTGCATCGGGCGGGTGCGATGCCATGGAATTTTTGTAGAGAGAGTGGGACGACCTTGGGACTATTCAGCAGAAGACGCGGCAACCGTCAGGTGGTGGAGCGCCAGTATGGCGTGATCACGACGACGGCGCGCCAGCCGTGTTTTTATACCGATTACAACGTGCCGGACACGGTGATGGGTCGTTTCGAGATGCTGTCATCGGTGATGATCCTGTTCCTGTGGCGCACCGCGAAGTCCTCCGACAGCGGCAAGCAGCTCTCGCAGGAGGTGGTCGACGCCTTCTTTCTCGACATCGACTACTCCATCCGCGAACTGGGCGTCGGCGACAATTCCGTGCCGAAGCGGATGAAGAAGCTCGCCGGCATGTTCTACGGCCGGCTGGAGCGCTATGTGCGCTGCCTCCAGGATCGCGATCTCGGCCAGCTCGCGATCGCGCTTTCGCAGAATTTCCACGGGGTCGACTCCGAGCCGGTCGACATGGCGGAACTCGCGCGCTGGATGCTGGCCAATGCCGATCATCTCGGGCGCATGGACGAGGTCATGGTCGAAACCGGCATGGTGAGTTTTCTGGTGCCGGAAAGCACGGAGGTTGCCCGTGGCTGAAGAAAACGCCGAAGACAGAAAGCTGCCCTTCTCACGGCCGTTCGCCGTCGCCCGCGCCTCATCCGCCGCCTTCGACATGCGTGTGGAGGCCGCTGAGGCGGAGCGCGCGGCGACAGCGGATTTCCTCGATATCCGCTCTGTCGAAAGCCTTACGGCGGATCTGAGAATTTCCCCGTGGCGGCGCGATGGCGTCCGGGTCAAAGGCACGGTCAGGGCCGAGATCACCCAGAACTGCGTGGTCACGCTCGAGCCGCTGGAGGCGACGATCGAGGAGGAGGTGGATGCCACTTTCCTTCCGGAAAATTCCCGCCAGTTTCATAGCAAGTTCAACGAGGAAGGCGAGCTGATCGTCGATCCAGACGGTCCGGATGAGCCGGAGCCGTTCGCCGGAAGCGAGGTCGATATCGCCGCCTTGGTGATCGAGACGATCGGCCTTGCGATCGATCCCTATCCGCGCAAGCCCGGTGCCGCCTTGCCGGAGGATTCGGCCGAAGGGGATGACACGGAAGATGACGCCGCGCCGTCTCCCTTTGCCGCGCTGAAGGACTGGAAAAACAAATCCGAATAGATTTTTGCTGATTGGCGGGGTGGCTGCAAGCGGTGGAAACTGATGTTTTTCAACCGGCCTAGTTGTCTCGGGAAGCAAAAAGGGTATTTTGGCCCGGCTCCGCCGATGCACGTGTAAACAGGGACCTGGAACGTTTGATTAGAATTTCCATTGATGTCATGGGGGGAGATGTCGGGCCGGAAGTCGCGATTGGCGGCGCTGCCCAGTCGCTGATGCGGCATCCCGATATCAGCTTTCTCCTCTACGGCAGGAAGGACGCGATCGAACCGCTTCTCGCAGGCTATCCGAAGCTTGCCGAGCGGGCTGAGGTTATCGATTGCGAAGTCACCGTCGAGATGGATGAGAAGCCGAGCCAGGCGCTCAGGCGCGGCCGCAATGTCTCCAGCATGTGGCGCGCGATCGACGCGGTCAAGGAAGGCCGGTCCGATGCGGCTGTCTCCGCCGGCAATACCGGTGCGCTGATGGCGATGGCGATGTTCTGTCTGAAAACCATGCCGGCGATCGACCGCCCGGCGATCGCCGGCATCTGGCCGACGCTGAGGGGCGAGAGCATCGTGCTCGATATCGGCGCCACGATCGGCGCCGATGCCAAGCAATTGCTCGATTTCGCGCTGATGGGCGGGGCGATGGCCCGCGCGCTTTTCGAGATCAAGAAGCCCACGGTCGGCCTCGTCAATGTCGGCGTCGAGGAGGTCAAGGGCGTCGAACAGGTCAAGGAAGCCGGCAAACTGTTGCGCGAGGCCGATATCGACAATCTCGAATATGCCGGCTTCGTCGAGGGCGACGATCTCGGGCGCGGAACCGTGGACGTGTTCGTGGTCGAGGGTTTCACCGGCAATATTGCGCTGAAGACGGCGGAGGGCACCGCCCGCCAGATCGCCGAATATCTGCGCTCTGCGATGTCGCGCACCTGGATGACCCGGCTTGGCTATGTGCTCGCCCGCGGCGCGTTCCAGATGCTGCGCGACAAGCTCGACCCGCGCAAGGTCAATGGCGGCGTGTTCCTCGGGCTGAACGGCATCGTCATCAAGAGCCATGGCGGCACGGATGCGGAAGGCTATGCCTCGGCGATCGACGTGGCCTACGATATGGTTCACAACGGCTTGCAGGCCAAGATTCAGCATGATCTGAACGAGTATCACGCCCGTAACGAATCACCGATGGGTCCGGAAGCGGCCTGAGGCCGGCAATACCGGATAAACGCAGCCCTGCTGCTGCCAATAAGGAAAAGAAACATGACCCGTTCAGTCGTTTGCGGTTTCGGTAAAGCCCTGCCCAGACGCGTCGTGACCAACGAGGAGCTTCAGAAGCTTGTCGATACCTCCGATAGCTGGATCCAGCAGCGCACCGGCATAAAGCAGCGCTATATCGCGGGCGAGGGCGAGACCACGGCTTCGCTTGGCGAGGCCGCCGCGCGCGAAGCCCTTGCCAATGCCGGGCTGACGCCCGATGACATCGATCTCATCGTGGTCGCGACCTCCACGCCCGACAACACCTTCCCGGCCACCGCCGTCAATATCCAGCATCGCCTTGGAATGAACCACGGCTTCGCCTTCGACATGCAGGCGGTCTGCTCGGGCTTCGTCTACGCGGTGACGACGGCGGACAATTTCATCCGCGCGGGGCGGGCGAAGCGTGTGCTGGTGATCGGCGCCGAGACCTTCTCGCGTCTTCTCGACTGGACCGACCGCACCACCTGCGTGCTGTTCGGCGACGGCGCCGGCGCGATCATCCTTGAGGCGACCGACGACGCGGCGGCGGGCGATCGCGGCATCATCGCCGCCAGCCTGCGCTCCGATGGCGCGCATTGCGAAAAGCTCTATGTCGATGGCGGCGTATCGACGACCGGCGATATCGGCCATCTGCGCATGCAGGGGCGCGAGGTCTTCAAGCATGCCGTCGGCATGATCACCGACGTGATCGAGGCCGCCTTCGACGAGGCCGGCATCGCCGCCGACGAACTCGACTGGCTGGTGCCGCATCAGGCCAATCGCCGCATCATCGAGGGGTCGGCCAAAAAGCTCGGCATCCCGATGGAAAAGGTCGTGGTCACGGTCGACCAGCACGCCAATACCTCGGCGGCCTCGATCCCGCTGGCGCTGGCCGCTGCCGCCGGCGATGGCCGGATCAAGCGCGGCGACACTGTAATGCTGGAAGCCATGGGCGGCGGTTTCACCTGGGGCGCGGTGCTTTTGCGTTGGTAGCGGCGCTCATCGCGGATTCCGTCCCATCAGGCGCTTGACCGCCATGCCGGTCGGCAATAGTGTTCTGGGCGACGGGGAAATAGACAAAATCGGGATGCGGTAATGCCTGGCAAAACTGTGACGCGCGCGGACCTGGCCGAATCGGTTTTCCGCAAGGTGGGACTTTCGCGAACGGAATCCGCCGAACTGGTGGAAACCGTGATCGACGAAATCTGCGACGCGATCGTGCGCGGCGAAACGGTCAAGCTCTCTTCCTTCGCGACCTTCCAGGTGCGCGACAAGAACGAGCGCATCGGCCGCAACCCGAAGACCGGCGAGGAAGTGCCGATCTCGCCCCGCCGCGTGATGACCTTCAAGGCGTCCAACGTGCTGAAGCAGAAGATCCTCAAGTCGCATCTGATGCGCCGCAACAAGGCCGAGAAGGCCGCCGCCAAGTCGGCTGGCTGATCCGTCCCCTGCCAATTTTCGATTCCGCCTTGTCATCGCGGCGCGTTCGCGATGAAATAGCCGCGATTCGATAGTGTTTTCGCGCGTCTGGACGGGAAACCCACCGCCACTTTTTCTTGACGCGTTTTAACGGGGAGCGTTTGACTGGCATGGACAAAAGTCCCGAGGCGTTTCGCACCATTTCCGAGGTTGCCGAAGAACTGGAACTGCCCCAGCACGTGCTCCGGTTCTGGGAAACGCGCTTTACCCAGGTCAAGCCGATGAAACGCGGCGGCGGGCGGCGCTATTACCGGCCCGAGGATATCGAGCTCCTGAAGGGCATCCGCCATCTCCTCTATGATCACGGCTACACCATCAAGGGCGTTCAGAAGCTTCTGAAAAGCAACGGCAATCGCTTTGTCACCGCGGTCGGCAGCGGCGACGCCGAACTGATCGAGGCGCTTGCGCCCCAGCCGGAGGCCCGCAAGGAGGATCAGCATTCGATCTTCGACGATGACCAGGTCGTCGGTCGGCCCAAGAAGGCAAGCGGCAAGAGCTTCTTCCGGCGCGCCAAGGAAGGCGAGGGCGATGTCGATCCCGCGTTTGGCCTTGCGCGTTCCGACGACGCGATGCTGAAGGAAGTGCTTTCCGACCTTCTGGAATGCAAGCGGCTTCTCGATCAGGTTCGATAGGCGCTGGCAAAAACATGCCGGTTTGATCGACGTCATCCAAATATCGCGTTTTTCGTGTAGCGATCCTTTCGTACACGCATATTGCCAAACCGCCTGCGTTCTGTTTCCACTTATGGTGGCGAGACCGTGCGGTTTCGCAAACGCCCTTGCTGGAGTTGGACGATGGCAGATGAAGCGGCAGGAACGGACCTCGAAAACGCGCCGGTCGACGCGGTTGTTGAAAAGCTGAAAACCGATATTGCGTCGGGGCTTTCCGAAGACGAGGCCGCCAGGCGGCTTGCGACCTACGGCCCGAACGCGCTGCCGGAGGAGAAGACCAGTCTGGCGCGGCAGATCCTACGGCACTTCGTCGGACCTATCGCCTTCATGATCGAGGCTGCCGCCCTGGTCTCGCTTCTGCTCGGCGATAGGGGCGATTTCGTCATCATTTTCGGCCTGCTGCTCTTCAATGCGGGCCTCGAATTCTATCAGGACAGCAAGGCCACCAATGCGCTTGCCGCGCTGAAGAACTCGCTCGCCCCGCAGGCAAGCGCGGTGCGCGGCGGCGTGGTCAAGACGGTGGATGCCGCGACGCTGGTGCCCGGCGATATCGTCAATATTCATCTCGGCGGCATCGTGCCGGCCGATATCAGGTTGGTCTCCGGCGATTATGCCTCGATCGATCAGGCCGCGCTGACGGGCGAATCGCTGCCGGTTACCAAGAAGGTCGGCGATCTCGCCTATTCCGGCAGCGTGGTGAAGCAGGGCGAGATGGCCGGCGTGGTGATCGCTACCGGCGGCAACACGTTCTTTGGCCGCACGGCCAAGCTCGTCGCCGGAGCCGGAGCGGTCAGCCAGGCGCAGAAGGCGATGTTCCACATCGGCAATTTCCTGATCGTGCTTGCCGTGGTCCTGGCGCTGATCATGGTCGCCGTTCAGGTCTATGTCGACATCGTGAAGGCCGATAATTGGGGCCTTGCCGATGCGTTGGCGATCCTGCAATTCGTGCTGGTGCTGCTGGTTGCCTCGATCCCGGTCGCCATGCCCGCCGTGTTTTCGATCACCATGGCGCTCGGCGCGCTGGCGCTGTCGAAGGAAAAGGCGATCGTCTCGCGCCTGTCCTCGATCGACGAAATGGCCGGGGCCGATATCCTGTGCTCCGACAAGACCGGCACGCTGACCAAGAATATCCTGACGCTCGGCGATCCGATTCCGCTCGATGGCGCTGATCCCGCCGAGATCGTGCTGGCTGGCGCGCTCGCCTCGCGTTCCGAGGATAGCGATGCGATCGACGGCGCGGTGATTGCGGCGCTGCCGGACAAGGCCGTGCTTGGGCAATACCGGCTTTCGCGGTTCACGCCGTTCGACCCGGTTTCGAAACGCACGGAGGCTGCCGTTGCCGGGCCGGATGGCACGGCGTTCCTGGTCTCCAAGGGCGCGCCGCATGCGATCGTGGCGCTTTGCGGTGGGCAGAATGCAAGGGCGGTCGATACCCATGTGGCGACGCTGGGCGAGAAAGGCTATCGCGCGCTCGCAGTGGCGCGCTCGGATGATGACGGCGAGCATTGGCGGTTGCTTGGCATTCTGCCGATGTACGATCCGCCGCGCGACGATTCCAAACAGACCATCGACAATGTCCGCGCCAAGGGCGTGACGGTGAAGATGATCACCGGCGACGATACCGCGATTGCACGAGAGACCGCCCGCCAACTGGGCCTCGGCACCAATATTCTCACCGCGGCGGATGTGTTCCCCAAGGACATGGATCCCGACAACGTTCCGGGGCCGATCGCCAACCGCATCCTGACCGCAGACGGCTTCGCGCGCGTCTTCCCCGAGCACAAATACGCCATCGTCAAGACGTTCCAGAAGAACGGCCATCTGGTGGCGATGACCGGGGATGGGGTCAATGACGCGCCGGCGTTGAAACAGGCCGATTGCGGGATCGCGGTCTCGGGTGCAACCGATGCCGCGCGCAGCGCCGCGGCGCTGATTCTCACCGCCCCCGGCCTTTCGGTGATCGAAAACGCGATCGACGAGGCCCGGCGGATTTTCGGGCGGATCACCAGCTACACCGTCTATCGCGTTGCGCTGACCATGACGATCATGTTCCTGGTGGTGCTGTCGACGATCTTCCTCGGTTTCCAGCCGCTGACGCCGATCATGATCGTGCTGATGTCGCTGCTTGACGATATCCCGATCATGACGGTCGCCTATGACAATACCACCGTTTCGGATCAGCCGATCCGCTGGCGAATGCCGCATCTGTTGACGGTCGCGGCTGTTCTGGGCTTTGCCTCGATCGTGCAGTCCTTCGGGCTGTTGCTGATGGGCATGGAGGTGATGTCGGAGCCGGCGCGCTGGCCGGGACTTGGCATAACGGACACTGCGCATCTGCAATCGATGATGTTCCTGCAGCTTGTCGCCGGCGGCCACCTGCTGTTGCTGGTCGCGCGCAAGGAAAACTGGTTCACAAAAAGGCCCTATCCGGCGGCGCCCTTGCTGATCGCGATGGTCGCCACGCAGCTCGTGGCGGTGCTGATGTGCGGTTTCGGCATTCTGGTCCCGCAAATCCCGTGGCTGGTGATCGGTCTCGTCTGGGTCTACCTCATCGCCTGGCTGTTCGTGCTCGGGCTGGTGCGGATCGGCATCGATCATGTGCTCGAAAACCGCAGCGCGCGCCGGGCGATGTCGATCGATGTGATGAACGAGCGCCTGTTCCGGTAGTGACAATTTAATGCCGTTTTTGCCGCTCGTGCGTTAGGTTTGAAGAAAGCGCAGAGCAGGGGAGTATGTCATGGATTTTCGCAAGAAGCTTGCCATCGAGCCGGGCAGCACGGTTTCGCTTGCCGATATCGATCCGCACCAGGACGGCGGTATCGAGAGCAAGGAGGAGGGCAAGGAGAAGCTTTCCGGGATACTGGACGAAATCACGCCGCTGCAGGAAATGCTCTATGCGGAAAAGAAGCATGCGCTGCTGATCGTGCTGCAGGGCATTGACGCGGCTGGCAAGGACGGGGTCTGCTGGCACGTGATCCGCGCCATGAACCCGCAGGGCACATATGTCGCGAGCTTCAAGCAGCCGACGGAGGTCGAGAAGGCGCATGATTTTCTCTGGCGCGTGCACCAGCGCGTGCCGGCTATGGGCCAGGTGGCGGTCTTCAACCGCTCGCATTACGAGGACGTTCTGGTGGCTCGCGTGCACAATCTGGTTTCCAAGCAGGAATGGTCGAAGCGGTATCACCAGATCAACAATTTCGAGGAATTTCTGACCGAAAACGGCGTCACCATCGTCAAGTTCTTCCTCTATATCTCGAAGGATGAGCAGCTCGAGCGGTTCGAGAAGCGGTTGGAGGACAAGGACCGGCAGTGGAAGATTTCCGCCTCGGATTACGCTGAGCGCGATCGCTGGGACGAGTATATCGAGGCCTATGAGGCCATGCTTTCCCATTGTTCCACGGCCCATGCGCCCTGGTATGTGATCCCCGCCAACCGCAAGTGGTTCCGCAATCTGGCGGCCGCTGACATCATTCACCGCGCGATGCTAGATATGCAGATTGAAAGCCCGCGGCCGACGGTGGATATCAATGAGATTTATCGTCGCTATCATCACGCCGTGCGCGAGCAGTGAATGGCCGGACTGGTCCCAACGCTGGTTGGAAGCGCAATTTCCTCTCTCGCCTGAAAAATCATCCAAGGATAAAATAGATTTATCGCAATTTATTCTTGGATAGATGACGGCGATATCAAAGTAATATTATTAGTTTATTTTGTTATAGTGTTAACTTATATGTAAGTATTGTGATATATTCCGGATATAGCGCTATTTATATTGAATAAAAAGCGGAGGTGTGTTTTAATTTACTTATTGTGACGGCTTCAGGAGAGCCGATATGCGTCTTTTTCGGTGCGGGAATTGCAGGCATCGCCTTCGCTATGGCGGAGTGGTCTGCTCGGTATGTTACACGCCAACTCCGTTTGCCAACAGGAAGTGGTTTTTGCTGACCTTCATCGTCGCAATGACCGGCCTGATCTCCTCTGTCTTCCCCTTTCTTTCATCGACATTCGGCGCAGGCCTGGACGCTATCCAGCCCGTACCTCTCTTCTGGCAAACCACGGCTGTCTGAAAACCTGTCGCGGTTTTTGTGCGCAAACCCGGTTTTGCCTCTTGCGCCTGCCTGAGCGAAAGTCTAAAGGGGACGGGCCGTCTAGACGGTTGGTCGGGGTGTAGCGCAGCCCGGTAGCGCACTTGACTGGGGGGCGGTGAGCCGCATTTCCAGATAGCCCCTGAAATTTCAAGCATTTACGCAGATATTTGAGCGCCTCTACGGTAATTCCTGTGGGACTGATTGTCGCTGCTCTGCTTCGAACTCTTTCAGAAAAGCCTTTAGCTTGCCGCAATGAAAGAACCATTCTTTCTGGTAATGGCAGGCCGCGAACTCGCTATGGAGTTGACGCTCGAGTTGTAGCGTCCCTCTGATGCAGAACAGCAGTTCACAATCAAATGGCGTCGACGTGAAAATTTTCTTGATCCGTTCGTTCGGATCGTTCGAGTAGCCTATTTTCACAAAGTAACTGCTCTTTATGAAATAGACGTATCCGGCCGATGCCGAAAGCTTTGGCGGCAACCTTCGCCGTGCTCGCTTAAGGACTGAGCGGCAAAGTGGGCTGATCGTTACGATCTCCGCTTTGATCGTGCGCTCAATTGCGATCGCCTCGTCATAATCGTCCGTTTGGGTGTTGCCGGAATATCTCCGCCCTTCAAGCCAAAAATCGTAAGAGAAATGCTCGCTGTCGCCACGCTTGTAGATGGTCATCCGTTGGCTTTCCTTTCTTCTCCCTGCCTTGGGTTTGCCGTTGGCGACGCCGCGTCCAGGGCGGCGCGGATGTCCTCGTCCAGGGCGTGGGCATACTTCGTTGTCGTCTGGATATCGGCGTGGCCGAGGAGGCGCTGGGCGACGCGGAGGTTTGATTTTCTCAAGACGCGGGTTGCCGCCGTGTGGCGGGTGTCGTGGAAGCGGAAATCCTCGACGCCGGCGGCCGGGACGGCGCGGCGCATGGCCGTCTTGAGGCCTGCTTCCGTCAGCGGATAGCGGCGACCCTTGACCAGGTTGCGCTTCTTCAGCGTGCGCCTGGCGACGTAGGTGAAGACGATTTCGGGGTGGTGGTCCTTCTGCGACCACAACAGATCATAGATCGCCTGCGACATCGGGATCACGCGCCGCCTGTCACCCTTACCGGTGACCGTGAACTGGCGGCCGAAGAAATCGACATGCGGCCATCTGAGGCCGAGGATTTCCATGCGGCGGCAACCGGTGAGGAAGGCGAACAGAACCGCCTCGGCATAGCCGGGGCTGAGCTGCGACAGGATCCTGTCCTCCTCGGCCGCGCTCGCCTCGCGGACGCGTTCCTGCCGTTCCTTCAACAGGTGCTGACCGAAATGGAAGTCGGCTGTCTTGACCTTCCAGACATTTTTCGCGCGCAGCATGATTTCGCGCAGCGGCTGGGTGCAGGTGCGGTTGACGGTGGCCGCCGAGACGAGGGGGCGCTTCGGATCGCCCTTAATATGTTCGCCGCGGCGTCTGGCGACGATCGCCGCGATCCGGGCGTCATCGATCTTCGCCAGATCGGTGTTCTTGCCGACGGCGTCGTTCAACCAAGCGAGGACCTGGAGCGTGGTTTCGACATTCTTGTGATGCTGGCCGATTTCCAGCCACCAGCGCGAGGCCGCCTCCTCGAAGGTCATGCGATCGGCCGGGCGGGTCTCGGCGGCGATCAGTTCGGCGCGGACCGATTCCTTGATGCTGTCTTCGACGCGCTTTGCTTCCCGCTTCGAAGTTGCGCCAGTTTTCCCCGAAAATCGACGACCCCGGACGACGAAGTCGTAAGAGTATGTCGCCTCGCCTGATCGCTTGTAGACTGACACTCGCACCTCCTCGCATCAATGAACTCATCGAGATCGGCCCGGGTGTAGCGCCGCGTCGGCCGTTTCTCGCCGAGGCCGATATTAATCCAGCGCAGGCTTCCCGCCTGCGTCAAGTGGGCAAGCTGCTTTTTCGAGATATTGAGATAGCTTGCCGCCTGATCGGCGTTAAGAAGCCCTTCGCTCATCGTTACCCCCGCATCAGCATGATGATGATCAGGTCGTCTTCGTGGCCGTCCGGGCTGGTGAGCCTGAGCTGCTGGCTGGCCGCGTCGCCGGTGTTGATCGCGATGCGGGCGCCGGGGATATGGTCGAGTGCTGCGGCGAGGTATTGCTGGTTGACGCCGATGCGTTTTTCGATCTCGCCTTCGATCTCGACTTCCTCGCTGGCGTCGCCGGCCTCGCGGTCGGCGGCCTCGATCGTCAGCTGGCCGTTGGCGAAGGTGAGGGACGCGGCCTTGCTCATGGCGGTCAGCACCAGGCCGACGCGCTTTGTGGCCTCCAGCAGCTTCTTGCGTTCCACCGTGACGGCATCGTCCAGGCCGGCGGCGATCATGCGTGGGTAATCCGGATAGGTCGCGCCGATCAGCTTCGCCGTGATCGTGCGATTGCCGATCACGGCCGAGATGCGGCGTTCGTCCAGCCGCAGCGATACGGTTCCGGTCTCCGGCAGCGCCTTGACGAGGATGCCGACCATCTTGTCGGAGATGATGACGCCGGGAAGGTCCTTCGGGCTGTCGAAGGCATCGATGACTCTGACCGACAGATAATGGCCGGTGGTCGCCACGAGGGCGAAATCGCTTTTGCGGCGGTGAAGATAGACGCCCTTCAGATAGTCGCGCGTGTCCTTCGCCGGCGCCATGGCGAACGCCGTTTCAACGAGCGCCTGGCGGAAGGGCTGGGCGTCGACGGTGATGGGCTTGGCGGTCATCTCCGGCAGGGTGGGGAAGTCCTCGGCCGGGAGAACGGGCAGGCGGAATTTCGAGCGGCCGGATTTGACCGTGACATCGTGCAGGGCGTTGGCCTTGGCGTTCGCATTGGCGATGGTGATCGCGCCGTCGGGCAGGCTCTTGACGATCGACAGCAGCATGGCGGCCGAGACCGTAAAGGGCTCGAAGCCTTCCGCCGCATCGGCCGCGAAGCTGACGGTGATCTCGATATCCAGATCCGTTGCCCGCAGCGTGAGCCTGTCCGGATCGTCCGCCCGCTCAAAGAGGACATTGGCGAGGATCGGGATGGTGTTGCGGCGCTCGACCGCGCTGTTGGCCGTTTCGAGCGCGGAGAGAAGCGCGGATTTTTCAGCGGTGAACATGGGCGGGCTCCTTGTAGAACGCTTCAATCCGCATTTGCGTCTGCGGCGCCATGAGCTGGGCGTGGGGGGGCGATCTCTCTCAGAAGCTCGAGTGCCTCAAGAGATTTGCCGGCTGCAATCAGGCGACCAAGGTGCTCGATTTCAGCGGTATCATCGGGCACGCTGGTGATGCCGCGTTCAATGAACTCCTCCTTGATGAAGTCATCCGAAAGATCGTCGAGAATTTCCTTGCGATAGGCTTCACCGAGGCCTCGATCGAAAAACTCGTTGCGGATTTCCCCGTCGCTCAGTTCCTTGCACGCCAGTTCGGCGGGAATGGCGACGGTGAGTTCAAGTTCGAAGGTCCTCGACATCACGCATCCTCCGGCGCGGGGATCATGCCGAGCGCGATCATGTAGGTGTCGAGCACGGTTTCCTCTTCCATGCGCTCCTGTTCGTCCTTCTTGCGAAGCGCGATGATCTTGCGGAGCGCCTTTGTGTCGAAGCCCGTGCCCTTGGCCTCGGCGTAGACATCCTTGATGTCGTCGGCGATGGTCTTCTTTTCCTCTTCCAGCCGCTCGATCCGTTCGATGATCGAACGCAACTGGTCGCGGGCAATGCCATGTGCATCTGTCATGTGGGTTCTCCTCAGAACGGAATGTCGTCGTCGAGATTTTCGCGGGACGGCAGGTCGCGGGCCGGCTCACGCGTGGTTTCGCGGCCGTAATCGTCGGGATCGGTCGCGGGCGGCGGGCGGTTTGAGCCGGTGCTGTCGAGCATGGTGAGGACGGCGTTGAAGCCGTTCAGCACGATTTCTGTTGTGTAGCGGTCCTGGCCGTCATTGCCCTGGTATTTGCGGGTGGAAAGCTGGCCCTCGATATAAAGCTTCGCGCCCTTCTTCAGGTGTTGCTCGGCGATCTTCGCCAGGGCTTCGGAGAAGATGACGACGCGGTGCCATTCGGTGCGTTCCTTGCGCTCGCCGGTGGCGCGATCGCGCCAGCTTTCCGATGTGGCGATCGACAGGCTGGCGATCTTGCGGCCATCCTGCGTTGTGCGGATATCCGGATCGCGGCCGAGATTGCCGATCAGGATGACCTTGTTGACGGAACCTGCCATGATCAGCGCTCCCAGCAATCAATATCGGCGAGCGCGCAGGACTCCGGTCCGTCGGTGCGCTGGCCTACATCATCGAAATACGAGGGGGCGATCTCCGCCGCATAGTCGGCGATCGATTGGCCGCCGGTGAAGCGATCGCCAGCGACGCGGACCATTTCCTTCACGAAACGGTCAATGAATTCCTGCCGGCTCGGCGGCTTTTCCGCTGGCAACAGCTCAAGCGCATGCCCCGGATATATCTGGACGGAGCCTTTTTCCAGAAGGCTCTCGACGCAATAGCCCTGCGGGGTCAGGTCCGTGGAATACTCGCCGACGATGCGGCCATGCCATGATGAACCGTGTCTCTTGCGCACACGGTCGCCACGTTCGAATTTCGGCATCTCGTTTTCCTCACACTCTGGCCGCGCGGGGCTGCTGACCGGCGAAGATCGGCAGGAGGCGGCACATGTCGTTGAATTTTTCCTCGGCCTTCATGGGCGGCCAGGGCTTGATTGCGCCGCGCGTTTTCGGCGGCTTCGAGAGCGGCAGCGTGCGGGCGGCGGCGGGGCCGAACAGGGCTTGCACCTCGGCGCGCAGCATGCGGTTGTCCATGTCATGCACGGCGGCGTGGCGGGCATTGGTCCAGTGCTCGGGCGGGGGCAGGCCTGCGGCGTGGCAGATCGCGCGATCCCAGCCTTCCTTGATGCGCGCGGTCGCGAGCATGAAGTGGTTCGCCGCCTCGGCGCTTTCCGCGCGGATGGTGGCGGCGATCAGTTGCTGGGCCGGGCGCGTCCAGTCGCCGATGAGGTGCTCATGGGCATCATGAATGAGGAACAGCGCCGCGGTGAAATGATCCGCGCCCTCGTTCAACAGGGCGTCGGCGCCCATGACGGAATGCTGGGCGACGGAATAGGCCGGGCCGGGCGCCGTGCCGTTGAAACGGGCGATCTTCGACAGGCCTTGCGCGATCTGGTCAAAGAATATCTCGGCGGCATCCGGCGCGCCAAGATCGACCAGCGTTCCGGTCGGGCGAAAGGCGTGGACGGGGTATTCGGTGAGGCGGGGGATCATGGCGCGTGACCTCTGACCTTGAGCATCGCGTCGGCTATGTCGTAGCCATACTGCGCGACTTCCTCGTTGTAGCGGTTGTGCGGGCCGCCGCTATCCGGGTCCGCCATCGAGGCGATGTATCCGGTGATGGCGGCCATCGCGAACCTGTCTCTCATCGAGAAGGCGGCGTTGGCGCTGATGCGCGCCAAGATTTCAGCATTCATTGAGCGACCGTTTTCGGCGGCGGCGGCTTTGATTTCATCGCGCGCGCCGACCGGAAGTCTCAGCTGGTATCCGTCGATGTTGGTTCGGTTCTCAGATGTCATGCGTCACACTCCTGTGCTGGCCGCGATCGCTGCCTCGTAGGCGGCGAGCTGGTGGGCGGCGGTGATGATGAGGATGGCAAGGCCGGCGATGATGGCGGGCCACAGGGCGCGGCGCATGGCGGCGCAATCGGCCTCGGTGAGCGGGTGGCGGGCGGTCATGATGCACCGCCTTGCTTGCGGCTGGCGTAGAGCGCGATGCGCTCTTCGACCCTTGGCACAAGGCCCTCATTGAGCAAGCCGGCCGCCTTTCTCGCGTCACAGTCGCATGTTGCCAGAAGTACGGTCGCGACCACGTGCTCAAGCGTCACCATGATCGACGGCATATTATCCGTCGGCCATCGGCCATCGACGATGGCTTTAGATGCATCGAGCGCTCGCCGCGCGTCCTTGATATCGTCGCTCATGCCGCACCGCCTTCGCCTTTCAGGCGGGCGCGGGCGTCGTCGGAGAGGGGGAGGAGGGCGGCTTGCCAGTTGCCCTTGATCCATGCGCTGATCGCGCCCTTGATGACGGGGGCGTCGAGGCCTGCGGCGAGCAGGGCGGCGACGAAGGCTTCCATGGCGCAGGGGCGGCCGTCGTCATCCTGCCGCACATAGCGGATTGGGCGCGACTTCCGGCCGTCCGCCGTGTGCCAGCCTCCGATGAGGATGACCTTGGGTGCGTGAATGCTCATGACCAGCCTCCCGAGACTTCCATGGCCGCGCTGACGGCAAGAACGGCGAGGACGATCATCCAGAACGCTTGCCAAGTTGTCGGGCGCTGCTCGACGACTTTGATGAGTGCGTCAAACTGCGCCAGGGCAATGATCGATCCCGTTTCGTGATCGCAATCTTCGACTGAGGGTGTGCAAGCAACACGATTGAGGCGGACGCCATCGAAGACACGTTTGTCCGAACGACGCGTGTGAATGCCGCACGCTGCCATCTCGTGGACAATGCGGCGGTGAAAGCTGCCCGAGGACAATACGGTGGTCTCGCCAGCGTCGCGGGCGTATTGCCGGTAGGCTTCATACAGGTCGCGCGGCGAAAGCTGATCATCCTGATCGCCTGTCGCCTCGATGCTGTCGAGCAGCCTTGTCATTGCATCTGCCATGTGAACCTCCGTTCCGTTCGGGATGCCGGCTCGCGGGGAGCCGGACACCGGAGCGGAACGGGGTTAGAAGCTCAAACAGGACGGCAAGTCGTACTTGCGGATTTCAAACGCGCGGAAGACGGATAGCCTCGGCAGCCTTACCTGAGGGTCGAGGTGAGAAACGCAATAGCCCATGCTCTTGTCGGAGAACGTGACGTAGCCGACCACCTTGCCGGTGCGTTCGCCGCCGCTCTCCCTCGGCGAAAGATAAACGTCGTCGCCAAGCTGGAACTCGCTCGCCGGGTATCCTGTACCTGAGGATGCCGGCAGGCCGCTGAGCATATGGCAAACCATAGCTTCGGCTTGTCTCGCGTTAAGAAGATTGGTGCCAACGGGTTTGTAGGTTTCCTCCCAACCGTCGCCGCCTATGGTCTTTTTCCGAAAGCTGATGCCTCCATCGGGCTCAAAGTCTTCCGGTAGTTTCCATGTTAGAAAGCGCTCAACCATGTGGTCGATCTGTTCGTCGGTCATCATCTCTTCCTTCCCGTGGGGTGATGCCGCCGCGCGGGTGGGGAACGGGCCTGCGCGGCGGCGGGGTGCGGGCCGGACGGTTGGCCTGCTGGGGAGAGATGTTACCCAAAATGGGGATTATAGCAACCCCATATTGTGTAATTTTTATTGTGCGCTATTGTCGCCTATTGTCGGCCATTGTCCGTGGCCACAAAAAAAAAGCCCGCACGAGGCGGGCTTTTGGCAGTCAGATCAAGGAGTGGTTACATGTGTGATAGCGCCGCAGCACTAAAGCCAGATGACTTTGTCATCATGTCAATGGATTGCAGGAATGCGGTCTGGTGCCTTAATGGCAAGGCGGGTTTATCCTTTTTCGATAATGCCCGCGCGCGCAGCATCAAAGAACGCCTCCAAGTTCTCGATGGAGAACCTCATGATGCGCGCCTCGCTTTCTACAGGGATATCTTCGGTATCTAGGCCTTTGGCATGGAAAATCGCTTGAGAGCGAAGATCATCCAGCCATGACAGGTCGTCTGTGCCTTGAAGCTCGGCTAGCTGATCGACCGCCAATCGTAAGGCAGAGCCGTATGCGGATGCCAATGCGCCTAGGGACCGCACAGGATCATTGACGTCGTAGTTTATCGTAAATTCCATCTCTTTGCCTCCTATTGGCGTTCTTCGCCTCTTCGGCCATGGAATAGGCGAGTGATCATTCTTCCATTAGATCAGGCTCCATTCCCCAAGCTCTCACGCGGCAGGATGGCGAAAATCTCGCCAAGCCAGACCGGCACGGCATTTTCGATCGGGGGCGCGTTTGTTGAATAGAGTGTTGTCGGGTTGCCGCGCATGATGGTCTTGACGAAGCGCCGACCGTCTTCGGTGCGCACTACGGCCTCTTTGCCAAAAAACCATTCTCCCGGCCGGCGCTGTTCGCGATAGACCACAAGCACCATGCCGTCGCGATAGACGGGCAGCATGGAGTCTCCCCGGATCTGGAAAGCGATCATTTCAGCGGGAAGTGCAAAGGGGATGTGTATCTGTTCCAAGCCCTCCGGCGGGACCTGTTCAAAATCTGGCTGAACCTCGGCACCCGCACCAACGTAGCCCACAAGCGGGACATTCGTTGGGGGAGGGTCGTCTGAGACTATATCGGCTGGTGACACGCCGAAAGCGGATGCCGCGCGCTCGATGTAGTCGATGGTCAGCCGTCTCTCATTGCGCTCGAGCTTTATGTACTGGCTTCGGGAAACGCCCATGGCTTCCCCGGCCTGCTCGTGCGTCATGCGCGCTTTTTCTCGAAAGAATTTCAGCTTGTTACCCATAGCAGGGAAGATACGCGGCTGAAAAAATCTGTCGCGCCCCATTTTGGGGTTGTCGATATTCCCCATATTGTGTAACTTCAGCGATCATGAAGCTGAAACAGTACCTCACAGAGAAGAACATCACGCCAGAAGCCTTTGCGGCTCTGGTGGGCGGCGTTTCTGAAAGCGGCGTCCGCAAGTGGATGTATGGCGAGCGGGTGCCGAGGCGGGAGCAGATGATTGCGATTGCCGAAAAGACTGACGGCCTCGTCATGCCCAATGACTTCCTGTTGCCCCAGGAGCCCGCCCAATGACCCGGCTTGTTCTGATCATCATGGCCGGTCTGGCGGTTGCCGCGTTTTCGGCGATGCCGCCGATCGTGGGGCTTTGCGTGGGGTCTTTCGCGGCCTGGACGCTGTTCCTGATCGGCGAGGGCTGCGCCCTGCACGGCGAGGACCTGGCCGACGACCTGAAAGACGAGTGGGAGGATTATTGATGACCGTGTGGAAATCATTGCGGCCTGTCCCTTGGCGTGATCGCGGCAATCATTCGCAGCGAAAGATCGTTGGCGTAGGCGACCGCATCGTCGGCGCGCTGCTTGGTCTCAGGATCGGCTTTCTCCGCGGCGCGCGCGGCCTTCGCGAGAGCGTCCTCGACCTTGATCATAATGCCCCGGATATATTCCGGCGGATTGTCCGTGAGAGCGGCAATCGAGGCCATGAAGCAGGTGGTGATCTGTTCGTTCACCGCCTGAACGGCCGCAAGCTCGCGGCGCATGGTTTCGATCTCGCGCCGAATTTCAACATCGTGCTCGCTCATGGGTCTTCTTCTCCTTTGTCCGGGAATATCTGGTCTGACGTTGCGATGATGCACTGGCGGCCGGCGACCGTCGAGTCGGGGTGCTGACATGAAGTTCCTCGCCGCCATAGCCTGGGGGATCATCATCTCGCTTTTCGTGATTGCCGAGTTGCTTCCGCTTCCGCGCATCGGGCGCTCCTCCTCCCCGCCCGCGGGAAATGCGCGGTTGCGGCCCGGCCTGTTCGTTCCTGCCGGACAGGCCGGGCGGGATTGCTGTGCATGGTCGTGTTCTCCGTTGTTCGATGGGGTGACCGTAGGCCAGCGCGCGGGGCGGATCACCGCAGAATTTTTCGAAAAATCTTCCTTGCATTTTCCGGAGGCTCGCCATGCGCGTGATCACTGAAGACGACGGGCGCGCGCTGAAGGCGGCGACGCGGCGGGCGGTGAAGGCGGCGGGCGGCGGCGAGGCGCTTTCGCTGGTCTCGCGGGTCTCGGCCGCGCAGCTTTCCAAATACGGGCTTGCCGGCGACGAGCATGCCGAGACCTTCATGCCGCTGGACGTGGCGCTTGAGGCCGACCGCGAGGCGGGCGCGCCGATCATCGCCGCAGCCCTTGCGGCCGCGCAGGGGTTCCGGCTGGTCTCGGCCGATGGCGCGGACCATGCGCATGATCTCGGCTTTTCCGATATTTCGACGGCGAATGTGGCCTTCGGTAAATTGCTGACCAGCATGCATGAAGGTCTTGCCAATGACGGCAGGCTTGACGAGGCGGAACGGCGCGCCGTTCTTCGCGACCTCGACAAGTTCATGCGGGTTTTCCTGCCGATCATGGGGCGGGTGTGATGAACGAGCTTGCCCGCATCATTCCGATCCCTCTGCCTTTTTCCCATGGCTATGAGGCGCATACCGACATGCGGGCGCGGCTGGCCGTGGAAGGCGGGCGCGACTGGCGCGGGCCGGAGCAGATGCGGGCGCGGATGCCTGGGCATGCCATCGGCCGGGAGGGGCGCAAGCCTCAGCCGCCGCGCGCCTGCAGGCTGACCGAGGTTTGCGGTTTCAGCATGTGCCATGTGTGCGGGGGTAACGACATCTATGACGCGCCGTTTACCTGCGGGGAGGGGCGCTGATGCGGACGGACTGGACACGCGAGAAGATCGCCCGCGCCGCGACACTGAAGCGGGAGGGCATGAGCTTTGCCCAGCTTGCCGAATATTTCGGCGTGAGCCGGAGCGCGATGACCGGCCTTGCCAATCGCAATCGCGATCTCTTTGAAAAGTCGAAGAACGCCGCAGGCGGCAGGCCGCGCAAGGACCGGGGCAAGACCGTTCCGGTGGAAGCGCCGCGCAGGCTTGTAGCGAAAGAAAGGCCGGTGGCGCGGGTAGAGCCCGTTGTGCGGCAGGTCGAGCCGGCATGGCCGGAGGGCGCGAGCGGCGATCTTTCGCGCTATCGGCTGCCTGCCGTTGTGCCGAAGACGACGCTCAGCGTTGGCGCGGGGGAATGCCGGTTTCCGGTTTCCGCCTTCGATGCGCCGGACGATGCGGCGATGCCGCTTTGCGGGGCTGAAGTCGTGGAAGGCAAGAGCTGGTGCCCGGCGCATTGCCGCGTTGTCTATCGCCCGCGCGAGGGGAGGGCGGCATGAACGTGTGTACCGATCTGAGCGGGTATGTCGATTTCCTGAAGGCCAAGGTTCAGATGGCGAAGGTAGGCGGGTTTGTCGTCGAGGATGACGATATCAACCCGATCCTGCTGCCGCACCACCGCGCGATCGTCAAATGGGCCTGCCTTGGCGGGCGGCGGGCGATCTTCGCGGCTTTCGGGCTGGGCAAGACCGTCATTCAGCTTGAGATCATGCGGCTGGTGCTGGCGCATGCCGGCGGGCGCGGGCTGATCGTTATGCCGCTTGGCGTGCGGCAGGAGTTTCGCCGGGACGCGGCGATGCTGGAAACCGGCGAACATCCGAAGATTACCGACCGGCAGCGGCACGACCTTGCCAAATGGCGGAAGGGGCGGGCCGATCGGTGTTATGGCGTGAAATTCATCCGTTCGATCGACCAGGCCGGCGAGACCGGGCTTTACCTGACCAATTACGAGCCGGTGCGTGACGGCAAGCTTGATCCGCGGGCTTTCACCTGTGCCTCGCTGGACGAGGCGAGCTGCCTGCGCGGCTTTGGCGGCACGAAGACGTTTCGCGAGTTCATGCGGTTGTTCGACGGGATCGCCTACAAGTTTGTCGCGACCGCGACGCCGAGCCCGAACGAATTTATCGAGCTCTTGGCCTATTCCGCGTTTCTCGAGATCATGGATGTCGGCCAGGCGAAGACGCGGTTCTTCAAGCGCAATTCCGAGAAGGCCGACAGCCTGACGATCCATCCGCACAAGGAACGCGAGTTCTGGCTGTGGGTGGCGAGCTGGGGGCTTTTTGTCGAAAAGCCCTCCGATCTCGGCTTTTCCGACGAGGGCTATGACCTGCCGGCGATCGACGTGCGCTGGCATGAACTGCCCGCCGACCATGCCTCGGCAGGCGCCGAGAAGAACGGGCAGGGGCGGCTTTTGCGCAATGCGGCGGCCAGCCTTTCCGATGCCGCGCGCGAGAAGCGGGAGAGCCTGCCCGCGCGTGTTTCGAAGATGATGGATATCCGCGCCGAGGATCCGGGCGCGCATCGGCTGATCTGGCACGATCTGGAGGCCGAGCGGGCGGCGATCGAGGCCGCGATACCGGGGATCGCCACGGTTTACGGTTCTCTCGACCTCGACACGCGCGAACAGCGGATCATCGACTTTTCCGAGGGGCGGTTGCCGGAGCTTGCGGGCAAGGCCTCGATCATGGGTTCGGGCTGCAATTTCCAGCGGCATTGCCACTGGGCGATCTTCCTCGGGATCGGCTTCAAGTTCAACGATTTCATCCAGGCGGTGCACCGCATCCAGCGCTTTCTCCAAACGCACGAAGTGCGTCTCGACCTGATCTACACCGAGGCCGAGCGGCCGGTGCGCGAGGCGCTGGAGGCGAAGTGGAAACGCCACATAGAGCAGAGGGCGATCATGACCGGGATCATCAAGGAATACGGACTGTCTGCCGCCGCGATGGCGGAAAGCCTGACGCGCGCGCTGGGCGTGGAGCGGATCGAGGTTTCCGGGCCGGGGTTCCGGCTGATCAACAATGATTGTGTGATGGAAACGCGGACGATGGCGGCCGACAGCGTCGACCTGATCGTGACCTCGATCCCGTTTTCCACGCAGTATGAATATTCGCCGAACTATGCCGATTTCGGCCATACCGACGACAATGACCATTTCTGGCGGCAGATGGATTTTCTGATCCCCGAGCTCTTGCGGGTGATGAAGCCGGGGCGGATCGCGGCGATCCATGTGAAGGACCGGATCGTGCCGGGCGGCATGACCGGGCTCGGGTTTCAGACGGTCTATCCGTTTTCCGATGATTGCGTGCGGCGGTTTGTTCAGCACGGTTTCGGGTTCATGTCGCGCAAGACGATTACCACCGATGTGGTGCGTGAGAACAACCAGACTTACCGGCTGGGGTGGTCGGAGCAGTGCAAGGACGGGACCAAGATGGGCAATGGCATGCCGGAATATCTGCTTATCTTCCGCAAGCCGCCGAGCGATGCATCCAACAGCTATGCCGACGAACCGGTGAAGAAGCCGAAACGTGAATGGTTGCGGGGGCGAAACCTTGGCGTCGACCCCAACATGGAGCTCCAAGACCCGGAGAAGTGGGCTGAACAAGGGTATCCATCCCCGGAAACTACAGATGCCGGTAGAGGCGCATGGTCGAACAAAGACGGCTATTCGCGGGCGCGGTGGCAGCTTGATGCGCATGGGTTCATGCCTTCCTCCGGCGAGCGGCAGTTGACGGCGCAGGAGCTTGCCGGGCTGGAGCACCACCAGATTTTCAAACTGTGGAAGGCCTATAGCCTGGATGCGGTCTATGATTTCGAGCATCACGTGAAGATTGCCGAGACGCTGGAGGAGCGAGGCATGCTGCCCTCGACCTTCATGCTGTTGCCGCCGCATTCCAAGCATGAGGATGTGTGGACCGATGTGACGCGGATGCTTTCCATGAACACGCTGCAGGCGGCGGCGGGCAAGGAAATGCATCTCTGCCCGCTGCAGTTCGACATCGTGGACCGGGCGATCGCGCAATATACGCAAGCCGGCGAGACGGTGTTCGACCCGTTCGGCGGGCTGATGACGGTGCCCTACCGGGCGATACGGCTGGGGCGGCAGGCGATCGCGACCGAGCTGAACCCGGGCTATTTCCTCGACGGCTGCAAATATGTGCAGGCGGAGGCCGAGAAGATGGCGATGCCGAGCCTGTTCGACCTGATGGAGGAAGATGCCTCCGGAAAGGCGGCAGCGGAATGATGCGGCAAATCGTTTCCGTTTCAGGCGGAAAAGACAGCACGGCGACATACCTGCGGGCGATCGAACGCGGGTTGCCGTTTGAGGCCGTGTTTGCCGACACCGGCAACGAGCACGATTGGACCTATGATTTCGTCCGCTCGCTTCCCGAGAAAACCGGCGGCCCGCCGATCCGATGGGTCAAGGCGGATTTGAGCGAGCGTCTGGCCAAGAAGCGTGACTATATCGCGCGGCGGTGGCCGATCGATGGCGTGGCGCAGGAGACCGTTGACCGCGCTTTGTCGCTGCTTTGGCCCACGGGAAATCCTTTCCTCGATCTGTGCCTTTGGAAAACGCGGTTTCCCTCGGCCAAAACCCGGTTCTGCACCGACGTGCTGAAACTGGAGCCTATGTATCTGGCTGTTCAGAGGCCGGTTCTGGAAGCTGGCGAGACAGTGATTTCCTGGCAGGGTGTTCGCGCCGAAGAGAGCCTTGCGCGTTCCGTTTTGCCGAAATTCCAGAGCATCAATTCGGTTCCCTACTCCTTCCCGAAGGCAGAGCAGGATCGTGCGCAGGGCTGGGCGACATATGCGTATCGCCCGCTGATCGACTGGTCGACTCAGGATGTTTTCGCGTTTCATCGCCGGCATGGCGTGGCGTGGAACCCGTTATACGACCACGGCATGATGAGGGTCGGCTGCATGCCGTGCATCATGTGCAAGAAGGCCGAAATCCGCGAGATCGCAGGCCGTTTTCCCGAGCATATCGACAAGATCGAGGAGTGGGAGGCGATCGTCAGCGCCGTGAGCAAGCGCGGCAGTTCGACCTTCTTCAATATGACCGATGATCCGCTGCTGGCCGATGGCTGGCGAGATGACGATTACGACTGGTCGTTGAGCCGCGTGGGTATCCGCGCCCGTGTGGAATGGTCGAAAACCTCGCGCGGCGGCCGACAGTATGACGCGCTGCTCGCCGCTGGCGATGCGTTCGGGACCGCGTGCAATCAGTGGGGGGCGTGCGAATGAGCGGCAAGCGGCTTTACATCATCACCGACGATGCGCGTCGCGCCTGCCTGACGGTGTTCGGGATCGGGCTTTACGGGTTGCCGGACTGGGCCGAGATCGTCACCACCCCGGAGGGGATCGAGGATATTCCGGCCGGGTCTCTGCACCGGGGTCTCTGGCATTTCGAGACATCTCAGAGCCGGTACATGCAGCGGCTGGCGACCGAGCGCTGGGCGGCGGGTGAACTGGTGACCGCGCCGCAGGCCTTCATGGACAAGATCGAGGCGATGATTGCCGCGCGCGACCGCAGGCCGGATGCGCCGGCGGCTGTCGATGCGCCACGCGCGGCCGCGATCGCCAGCGAACCGAATCGACAGGCAACAGCGAGGAAGGCGAGCAAATGGCACTGATCGAGTTGAACGCCGACTGGGAAAAGCGCGAGTTCGGCGTGTTCGGCCTGGCGCGCGATGCGTGGCGGGTTTTGAGCGAGGCAGAGCGGCGGGAGGCGGAAGCCTTGCGCCGGGAGAAGCTTGCCGAATGGGGCGAGCGGCCCATGCGGACGCGGGAGGCGGGCTGATGCGGCGGTACCGGATGCGCGGCGAGCGGGTGCCGATCCTGCTGGTGATTGCCATGAACCGCCATGAGGCGGCGCGGGCGATGGAGGCGCATGGGCTGGATTTTGGCCGCATGGAAAACATGCGGATCGTGACGAAGGCTTATCTGCTTTCGCAGTGGTCGGCCGGGGCGGCTTATATCACCGCGTTTCGCGAGACATGGGGCGCAACGGCCGAGGGGCGGGCGCTGGACGACGTGCTTTCGATCCGCACCCGCAGCCATGCGCTGCGGCCGGCGAACGAGCGCGATCTGGCGCCGCTGGTGCGGGCGGTAAGGGAGGCTGCGGAGTGAAGGCGATCGATGACATGCTTGGCGCACATATCATGCCAGCCCCGAAAAAATGCAGATTTGAACACGGCCTTCCGCTGATCGTCGACAGTTTCGCCGGCGGGGGCGGGGCTTCCACGGGTATCGAGATGGCGCTCGGGCGCTCGCCGGATATCGCGATCAACCACAATCCGGTGGCGCTGGCCATGCATGCGGCGAACCATCCGGATACGCTGCACCTTTCGGAAAACATCTATCATGTCGACCCGCTCGACTATGTGGCCGGGCAGCATATCGGCCTCGCCTGGTTCTCGCCCGACTGCAAGCATTTTTCCAAGGCCAAGGGCGGCAAGCCGGTGGAGCGGAATATCCGCGATCTGGCGCATATCATTCCGTTCTGGGTGGATCGCATCCAGAAATCCGGCGGCAAGATCGACGTGATCATCATGGAAAATGTCGAGGAGTTCGCCACCTGGGGGCCGCTGATGCGCACCGAAAAGGGCGAGGTGCCGGATCCCGAGCGCCGCGGCGAGACCTTCCAGAAATGGTGCCGGCGGCTGCGGCGACTTGGCGGCAAGCTGGAGATGAAGGAATTGCGGGCTTTCCGCTATGGCGCGCCGACGATCCGCAACCGGCTGTTCGTGATCATCCGTTTTGACGGCAGGCCGATCGTGTGGCCGGAGGAAACCCATGGCGAACCGGACGATGCCGGGGTTTATTTCGGCCAGAAGCTGCTGTGGCGCACGGCTGCGGAGATTATCGACTGGTCTTTGCCATGCCCAAGCATTTTCGACAGCGTTGCGGAGATCAAGGCCAAGCACGGAGTGAGCGCCAAGCGGCCGCTGGCGGACAATACCGAGGCGAGGATCGCGCGCGGGTTTGCCCGCTATGTGCTGGAGGCGGATGCGCCGTTTCTGGTGAACCTGACGCATGGCGGGCGCTGCGAGGCGGTTTCCGAGCCGTTCCGCACGATCACCGGCGCGCATCGCGGCGAAAAGGCCGTGGTGGTGCCGCATGTGATGACCATGCGCAATTCCGGCAAACCCTTCAACGGGGCGGATGAGCCGACGCATACGATCACGGCGGGTGGGGCGGGGCTTTCGCTGGTTTCGGCCTTTGTGTCGCGCCAGTTCGGGGCCTCGATTGGGCATCCCGTCTCCGCGCCATCCGCCACTGTAACAGCGGGCGTGAACAAGTCGGCGCTGGTGGTGCCGCATCTCATCAGGACGGATATGACGTCGGCAGTGAAGCGGAACGGGATCTATGGCCTCGACAGCCCGTTGCGCACGGTGATGACGGCGACATCCTTTGCCCTCATGGCTCCGCATCTGATGAGCCTGAAGGGCTCGGCGCGGCGTGACAGCGCGGTGACCGCGCCGCATCCCACCGTGTTGGCAGGCGGCGGGCATTCGGCGCTTGTTATCCCCTCGCTTTTCGGCTGCGGCGGGCGCGCCGGGCAGAGCCGCCCGCGCGGCGGCAACGAGCCGCTGCACACGGTGACCGCCAAGGCCGATACCTGCATCGCCGCCGCCTTCGTTGCCCAGCACAACAATGACAGCCGGCGTGACGGCGGGGTCAATCCGGGCCGGCCCATGGATGCGCCGCTTTCCACTATCACCGCTTCCGGCGCGCAACAGGGCGCGGTGGCGGCCTATTGCGCCAAGTATTTCGGCACGGGCGACGGTGCGGATTATGGCGGGCCGCTGCACACCGTGACGACGAAAGACCGGTTCGGCCATGTCCAGGCCGCGCTCGATGCGCCGCCCTTCACCGAAGAGCAGGCCGACAGGGCGCGACTGGTGGCAGCGTTCCTGCGCAAGCACGGGTTCTGGGATGACCGGGAGTTCGTGACGCTAACGATCGGCGACGCGAGTTTCGTGGTGGTCGATATCGGCATGCGCATGCTGACCCCGCGCGAACTGTTCAATGCGCAAGGCTTTCCGGCTGATTACGAGATCGATCGCGGCCCGGACGGGCAGGCCTTCACCAAATCGCAGCAGGTATCCGCCTGCGGCAACTCCGTCTGCCCGCCCGTGGCAGCGGCGCTGGTCGCGGCCAATTGCGGGCATCTGCGGGCGGAGCCAGAACCGATGATGGAGGCGGCGGAATGAGCGCGGTCATTGATGCCTTTGTTGCCGAGGCGCGCGCGATTGATCTTGCCGATTATGCGGGGCGGATCGGGCGGGTTCCGTTGCGCGGGACGGAATGGACCGGGGCTTGTCCAGCGCTTGGACGTGGCACGGACGGGTTTGCGGTGAACCCCGGAAAGGGCGTGTGGAACTGCCGGATATGCGGGCAGGGCGGGCATGATGCCATCTCGCTTGCCGCGCATGAGCTGGGGCATGACCTGAAAAGCCGGACGGGGTTTCTGGAGGCGTGTGCTGCGGTGTTGAACCGCGATATCCCAGACCCGGAACAACGCGAGAGCGAGGAAGAGCGGGCGGCGCGTGAGGCGCGGATGGCGAAGGCGCAGGCCGATGCGGACGCGCTGGCCGGCAAGCGCGAAGCCGAGCAGAACGAATTTCGCCAGCGATCGATCTCCCGGGCGCGCGGGATATGGTTCAACGCTGCCTCTGTGACCGGCTCGGCCGGGCAGGTGGTGCGCGACTATCTGCGGCTGCGCTGCGGCGCGGATATGGACGATGCCGTCTTCGACAATATCCGTTTCGATGGGCAGCATACCTTCTGGCATGGCTCCGATCCGAACTTCGGCCGGCCGCTTTCCCTGCATTGCGGGCCGGCAATGATTGCGCCCTATGTCGATCTGACAGGCAGCGTGACCGGGTGCCATGAGACATGGATAGACCTTGAGAACGCGCCGAAATACCGGCCGGTGCTGATCTGCCCGAAGGAAGGCAAGCAGCTTTCCGCCAAGAAGATGCAGGGTGCGAAGAAGGGATCGGTGATCCCGGTTTGCGGCGATCTTTCGGCGAGGCGATGGGTGCTTGGCGAAGGAATCGAGAATGTCGCCGCGGTGGCAGCACTTGAGGGGTTTCGGGCCGACACATTCTATGGCGCGGCTGGCGATATCGGCAATCTGTGCGGCCCGGCCGAGGGGCGCGAGCGCCACCCGACGCTGACCATGACCGACAAGCGCGGCCGGGTGCGCGCGGTGACCGTGCCCGGGCCGCTGCCTAAGCAGGGGCTTGCGCCCGGCGAATGCCTAGATGCGCCAGACCATGTCGACGACCTGGTGCTTGTCGCCGATGGCGACAGCGAGCCGGTGGAAACCGCCTTTGCCATGGCGCGGGCGGAACGGCGGTTTACCCGGCCGGAGCGGGTGGTGGCGACCGCGTGGCCGCCTGAAGGGGCAGGGGACTTTTCAGAAGTGATGACGGAGGCCGATTTTGCCTGAGAACAAGAAGAAGAAGGGCGGGCTTTCGCCGGAGGCGGAAGAGGCGATTGCCAAGCGGGCGGCCGGCCGTGCTGCCTATCTGAAAAACCCGGACCCTTTGCCGGTGCTGGAGGCTGAGGAGGAGGACTCTGTCCTTGATCTCTCGGCCGAAGAGATCACCGAAGAATGCGCGGCGCTGCCCGAGACCGACATTGGCAATGCCAACCGGTTTTTGACGCGGTATGGCGATCGGGTTCGCCATGTCACGCATGTCGGCTGGCATGGCTATGATGGGCGGCGCTGGCTTGAGGATCAATCCGGCGCGAAGGTTCGGGTCTGGGCGCATCGCACGGCCGAGATGATCGATGAAGAGGCCATCAGCCTTGATTGTTCGGAGCGGGAACGCGCGGACATCGATGCCGGGCGGCATGCGCGCGAGGAAATGCGGGAGCTTGGCAAGCGCGGCAAGGACTGGGATGCCGAGAAGCTGGCGAAGTTCGACAAGCTCCAGAAACTCATCGACGCTGGCGATCTGGCGGACAAGGAACGGCGCGGGCGGCAATCATCCCGGCATAACCATGCCAAGAGCTCGGCGGGATCTTCGAAGATCAACAATATGCTTGCCGAGGCGGCTCCTTATTGCTCGCTCTCCGTCCAGGACCTGAATACCGATCTCTATGCGCTGAACACCGTCAACGGCACTCTGCGCTTCTTCACCGTCACCTCCGCTGCCGGAAAACCGGTCTGGCAGTGTCGTCTGGACAGGCATCGCGCGACGGACCTGATTTCGAAGCTGGCAGAGGCGCAGGTGTTCTCCGATGCGGGGTGCCCGACATTCCTCCAGTTCCTCATTCGCGTGATGCCGGACCCGGACAGGCGTGCTTTCCTGCAACGCTATATGGGCTATTGCCTGCTTGGACTGACCGGCGAGCAGTGCCTTGTGTTCTTCTACGGCGCAGGCCGGAACGGGAAATCCACCTTCGTCGACCTTATGGTGGAAATCCTTGGCGACTATGCCGTTTCAATGTCGATCGACAGCTTTGCGGGCGACAGCCGCAGGGGCGGGGCCGAGGCGACGCCTGACCTTGCCAGACTGCCGGGCGCGCGCCTGGTGGCGGCTTCAGAGCCGGAAATGGGCGTTCAGTTGAAGGATGCGCTGATCAAGACGCTGACCGGCGGCGAGCCTATCGCGGTGCGGCGGCTGCATCAGGACTTCTTCGAGCTGATACCGCATTTCAAGATCATCCTTTCCGGCAACCACAAACCGCAAATCCGCGATGACAGCGACGGCATATGGCGGCGCGTTCATCTGGTGCCTTGGGAAATCCAGATACCGGAGGAAGAGGTAGACCGCGATCTGCCGCGCAAGCTGCGGCAGGAGCGCGACGGGGTGCTGGCGTGGATGATCAAGGGCGCGCTCGACTATCTTCAGAACGGGCTTCAGGTGCCGGACAGCATACGGCTTGCGACTGCGGAATACCGGGAGGAGAGCGACCCGATCGGGGCGTTCCTGCGGAATGCGTGCGATATCACGGGCAAGGATGACGATACGGAGCGGCCGGACGTGCTCTATGAGGCTTATTGCCGATATGCGAGCCGAGAAGGCTTGTCCGAGTTCAAGAAGGCGACCTTCACCAAACGGCTTCCAGATCAGACCAGGAAGACCTGGAAGGGTCGCGATGGGATGATGCACTCGTTTAGGAGGGCCCGTTCCAACGGGACGGTCTACTACGGCATTCGCATTGGCGAGGAGTGGCGTTCTGGAAGCGATGGCGGTCCACATCCTCTAAACGATGATTGGCCCGATGCATTTTGAGCGTGAAACCCGGACCCTTCGAAGGGCAGGCTGGGCATGTGCCGCCTTACTTGCCCTTGAGTTCATATCTGAGGGTGCGGACTTCGGACACATAGGACAGCAAAATCAGAGTGCTGGACAGGAAAGCCTCTAACAGAAGGTTCGGAAAATTGAGGATAATCATGGGCTTGATGCGCGACGGACAGGTAGGACAGCAAATCTGCATGTTTATGTGATGCGCGCGTAAATGAGAGAAAGAAAGTGGTGGTGGCCTCATCACGTAAACCTCACAATTTGCTGTCCTACCTGTCCTCTTGTTCATAAGTATATGTATTTGTTTGATTTATACGTCCTTCTTAAGGGCGTTCTACCTGTCCATTCTAAATATCCATCTGTCCTAGATGTCCAAAACGGCAAAAGGAGCCTGAAAAATGAAGAAAATGACCATTCAGCAGTTGCTGACCTGGGCTTTCACGGAGGAGCTCTGCAAGACGGAAGCGACGGGCGGGCGGATGTCGCCACGGCTGAGCAGCGCGAATGCCGGGCTGAACGCTGCCGGCGAGCTTGGCACGATCATCGCCCGGACGCCGAACGAATGGGGCGTGGTGCCTACATGGGAGGAGGGCGTTGCGCCTGACCCCGATGCGCTGATCGTGGGCGATGCCGTGAAGGCGCTCACCGGAACGGGGTTCGACATTCCCGAAGGCTGGCAGCCGTTTCCGGAATGGGCGAATGACGAGCACGGGCTGATCGCCGGCGAGGTTGACAGGGTGCTTGCCGAGGAGCGCGGACATGGCGTGCGGCGCACGGGCTCGCATGCCTTCAGCCTGATCGTCACATGCGCGGTGCTGAAGCGCGGGCCGGACTGGTATGCCGAGCGGCCGAAGGTGCGGATGGTGGAAAGGCAGGGCAAGCCGGTCTGGTTCATCGCCAAGCGCCAGAAGGACAGCTTCGGGCGCTGGCATGAGGTGGAGACGGATGGCTATGACCGGAAGGCGAAGCGACCGAAGCGCGGGGCTTATCGGAAATACGTGCTGTCACACGGGTTGCGCGGCGAAATCCAGTCTCGGATCGACTGGATCGTGTGGCAGGCGGCGCTGCAGATGCTGGAACGGGAGCTTGCTGGCAGGCTGGGCGAAAAACAAATCACCCCTATGCGCTTCGACATGTCGCCGTGGATGAGGGAGGTTCGCGCGTGAAGCGTTCGTTTATCGTGTTGATTTAGAAGGGGAAATGCGGCCTCATTTTTCCCTTGATTTGCGGCAGTGAGTTGACATACCTTGATAGCATAGAAAAGGTTTACGTAGACCCGCCAGCGGATAGCCCGCTTGGCGGGTTTTTGTTTGGCGATGATCTCCGCACATATTGATATCGATCTCACCCGTTTCGAGGCAAAGCTGACCTCGGCGCAACGTCGCGACCTGCCCAAGGCGGAAGTGATGGCGCTGAACTGGCTTGCCTATGATGGCATGCGGGAGGTTCGCGGACAGATGAAGTCGATCTTCGACCGTCCGACGCCTTACGCCGTTCGCGGTGTGGTCTACGATCAGGCCCGGTTGGACAACCGGATCGCGGCAGTGACTGTCACCGGAGACCGGACCAATGGAGGATTGCCGGCAACGGCTTTCCTTGGGCCTCATATCGAAGGCGGCATGCGTCGGCACAAGGCGTTCGAGAAGCAGTTGATCGGACGCGGTCTGATGAGGAGCGGCGAGGTTGCCGTGCCCGCAAGGTCTGCGCCGCTCGATCGCTATGGCAATTTGACGCAAGGCTTTTTGAACAAGGTCATGCGGGATTTGCAGATTGACTATCGCGGTGCAGGCGCGACCCGCGTCGCCAAGGGCACAGGCCGCCGCAAGCGGAAGGTCAAGCCAAACCAGTATTTCGTGCCGATAGGTCGCCCAGATCTCATTCGCGGCATTTGGTTTTCGGGACGCGAGAAGCGCGAGTTCTATCCGGTGATCCTGTTCGTCAGGGCCACGCCCTATTCGAAGCGCTTCAAGCTGAATGACATCGTGGAAAATCTGGTGCGAGAGAAAAAGAACCGCACCTTCGCCCGGGCATTCCGCAAGGTGTTCCCAAATCGGTGACCCCAATGGGTCGCAAAACCTGCGGGTCCTTCCTGCGGCCGACCGCCGCGCGGGTATTTGGCACCGCGCGGGTTCGGTAGTCTGAGGCCGATTTTCAAGCCTTAATTTGGAGCCTTAATTTTAAATTTGAGGCAAGTTTAGCGACGATGCAAGAGCAAACGGGATCGGTGAGCAAAGGCGACTTCGCGGCGATGATCTCGGTCTCGCGCGCTCGCGTCTCCCAGTTTCTGAAGGATGGCAAGATCCATGGCCCGGCGCTGGACGGCGAGGGGCATCGATCGCGAATTCACCCCGATATCGCAATCCGCCAACTCGGGATTTCCATCGATCCCGCTCAAGGTTACGGGGCAAACGGGAAGGCGGCGCTGGCACGACCGGCGAAGCAGGAAGCATTCCCGGTACCGGCCGGGCCGACAGCCCCGGTCACGGATGTCTTCGCCGACAAGCTCGCCCAGGAGCGGCTGAAACAGCAGCAACTCAAAACCGCCCAGATGGAGCGGGCCGAGAAGGCAGAGGCCGGAATATACATGCTGACCGCCGCCGCGCGCGCCGAAATGACCGGCGCGGTCTCGGATGCGTTCAAAGTGATGGAACAGGGTATCCCGGACATGGCGACGGCGATCGCAGAGGAATTCGGAATTCCGCAGCGGGATGCCCAGAAGACGCTTCTGCGGAAGTGGCGCGATATTCGCGCCCGCGCCGCAAAGGATTTTCGTGAACAGAGCGAAGGCGTCGAAGATACGTTGGTCACCATGGATGAGGGTGAAGACGCATGACGATGCTCTTCAATCCGGAACGCTTGCGCTATGACATCCTGGCAAAGGTCTGCGAGCCTCCGCCGCCAGTGGACTATCTGAAGTGGGCAACAGAAAACGTTGTTTTCTCCGAACGGATCTCGGCCTTGCCGGGTCCGTATCGGGAGGACATGTTTCCGTTCTTCTCGGAAATCCTGCGGGCGCTGTCGCCGGATGACCCTTGTTCGATCGTAACGCTCGCAAAGTCCGCCCAGGTTGGCGGCACGGTGCTTGCGAATATATTCCTGCTCGGGACACTCCATCTCGACCCTTGCGATTTCCTCTATGTCCATCCGACTGAGGAAAACGCTTCGCGGTGGTCGAAAACAAAGTTGATGCCGCTGCTGCGGGAAACAGCAGCCGTCCGCGCCTTGTTTCCCGATGGCAGCCGCGATGGCGGTAACTCGATCCTCTACAAGGAGCGGATCGATCGCCGCGGCGCGGTGCAGGCGGCGGGGGCCAATTCCGCTGCCGGTCTGTCGATGATCTCGCCGCGTTCGCAGGTTCAGGATGACCTTGCGAAGTGGTTGACGAATGAGGCGGGCGACCCTGAGGATCAGGCCGACAGCCGGTCGAAGGCGTTCTTCAACCGCAAGGTTTTCAAGATATCGACGCCGTTGATCGCACCCGGCTGTCGGATCACGACAAACTACCTGGCAGGCACGCAGGAGCGATATCATGTGCCTTGCCCGCACTGTCACGAACTGCAACCGCTCGAATGGGAAAACATGCGCGATCACATCGATCCGCAGCATCCCGAGAAGGCGCATTTCGTTTGTGTTCATTGCGGCTGCGAGATTCATGAGCATCATCGCCAGTGGATGGTTGATCCCGCCAATGGCGCTTCATGGGTTGCCAAGTATCCCGATCGGGCGCGCTACCACCGCTCGTTTCATATTTGGGTACCGTACTCGCCGCTCGAAAGCTGGGAAGCGATCGCCAGGGCTTGGCTGAAAGTGCAGTCCGGCGCGCCCGACGACAAGAACAAGGGCGCGGGCGCCGAGCAGGTCTTCTTCAATGACATGCTCGGCCTTGCCTTCGAGGCCGACAACAAGGCAATCGACTGGGAGGATCTTCGCGACAGAGCGGAGGAGACCGGATTTCGGCGGGGCGTTGTTCCCGCGGATATGCTGGCGCTTACGATGGGGATCGATGTCCAGGGCGATCGCGTGGAATGGTTGCTGCGCGGCTGGGGCCGGAACAAGTCCAGCGCCGTCATTGACTTCGGCGCAATTGACAATCGTGCCGGCAGTCACCTTCCGGGCTTTCGTGAGCATACCGGCCACATTTCCGAGCCGGAGGTTATGGCGGCGCTGGATCGCTTGATCGCGCGGACATGGCCCGATGAGAACGGAAAGCGCCGCGAAATAGATAGAATTGGCATCGACGGCAACGCCTATACAGAGGATGTCTGGTTCTGGGCCCGCCGCCATCCGCGCTCGAAAGTTATCATGGTGCGCGGCGACAACCGGGACGCTGCTCCGATGCTCTCGCATGTTCGCGAATACGACAAGCGCGGCAAGCCGAAGAAGCAAAAGTGGTCGAGCCGGTTTTACAACTTCAACGCCTCGGTGATGAAGATGGGAGTCTATCGGGACTTTCGGAAGGAAGACCCGGAGCAGCCGGGTTACATTCGGTTCGCGATCGGTCTCGGCGATACGTTCTATCAGCAGGCGACTTCGGAAGTTCGGGTCAAGGAAACAGACAGAAACGGCTATCCGCGCTGGAAGTGGAAGCTGCCGGATGGCCAGCGCAACGAGGTTCTCGACATGCTGAACCAGTCGAGAGCTGCGGCCATTAGGCTCGGCGTGCCGTTCTGGACGGACGAGGAATGGGACTTGAGAGCAGAACTGCTCTCCCAGCAGGAACCGGCCGCGCAGGGCGATCTTGAAGATATGATTGACGGCCTCGCATCCGTCACCGCAGCGTTGACCAAGCGGTCGCCGGACGAGGTTCGTCCTTCAACAGAAGTCCCGGTTTCAGACAGGGTAGCGGCGGCGATGCGCCGTGCCGAACGCGCCGCTCAGCGCAACAGTCAGGATTGATCATGGCGCTTACGACGGAAGAACGGCTCGCACTGGAAACGCGCCTTGGCGAGGCGAAGCAGGCGTTGCATCAACTCGAGATTGGCCGAAGCATCGCGACGATCACCTACGACGGTGAAACGCAGAGCTATAGCGCCGCCGAGCGTGGATCATTGCGGGCTTATATTCGCCAGCTTGAGACCGAACTCGGTATCCGGACGGCGAGTCGTCCGCGTGGCCGGGGAGTGATCTTCGGATGACAGTCGAAATTTACGGACCAGACAACCAGCCTTTGCCGGCGGGTTTGCGGCAGGCTGCGCGCGCAAAGGCGGCAGACAATGTCGCGCAACAGCACAGAAGCCGGGGTATGGTGAGCGTTTCAGGAGCTGCGATTTCGCGGTCGGCCTATCAGGGCGCGTCCTATGCGCACCCGTCTTTCGCCAATTGGCATGCAGGCGGATTTTCCGGCCAGTCCGCACTATCCCTCTCGCGCTCGACGCTTGTCGATCGCCTCAATGATGTGGCGCGCAATGATGGCTGGGGTGCGGCCGGAACGACACGCCTGGTTGACAACATCATCGGGGCAGGCTGGAGGCTCGCCGCGCGACCGAACCATACGACACTCGGGCTGACGTTCGACCAGGCCGAAGAAATTGCCACCCAGATCGAGGGTCTTTGGCGCGACTACACGCAGGATGTCGACATGTGGTGCGATGCGGAGCGCACCAAGAATATGGCCGGGATCCTCGGCCTTGCAGCGCGCAACCGCTTCGGTCCCGAGGGAGAGGCATTCGGCGTGATCATCTGGCAGGACGATGCGCCGTTGTTTCAGACAGCGGTTCATATGATTGATCCGGCGCGATGCTCCAATCCGAAAGGAACGCTCGACGGCGAATTTATGCGAGATGGCGTCGCGATCGACGCCTATGGCGCGCCGCAGGGCTACCACTTCCGAAGGAGCCATCCTGGCGACATTTACGCCGGCAACACCAACCTTTGGTCATGGGAATATGTGGAGCGGTCGACCGAATGGGGCCGCCCGATCGTGGTTCACACCTTCGATCCGAAGCGGCCTGGCATGACGCGCGGCGCATCCGACTGGGCGCCGATCATGCGGTCGATCAAACAGTCGACGGATTACGAGGATTTCGAAAGTCAGGCCGCGATGCTCAATGCCATCATGGCGGCTTTCATCGAAACGCCCTTCGATCCCGAAGAGATGATGAACGCTCTCGACGCAGACGGCGGCGATGGCACGCTTGCCAAGATCTATGGCGAGATATCGGCCGCGCAGTCCGCCTACTACGGCACGGCTCCGATCAATCTGCCGGGCGTCCGGGTGAATACGCTGCTGCCAGGCGAGAAAGCGACACTGACGAAGCCCGAGCATCCGAACGCCAATTTCGAGGTGTTCGTGAATGCAGCCTTGCGCAAGGTCGCCTCCGCAGTGGGGCTTACCTATGAGCAGCTCACCATGGACTGGAGCCAGGTGAACTATTCCTCTGCCCGTGCCGCGCTTCTGGAAATCTGGCGCGGGTTCACGGCAAAGAAGGGCGGGTTTGCTGCCCAGTTCATGGCGCCGATCTATCGCGCGTGGCTGGAGGAAGTCTTTGACAAGGGATTGATCGATCTGCCGGAAGGGGCGCTTTCCTTCGAAGCGAACCCGTCCGCATGGTGCCATGCCGACTGGATCGGCCCGGGTCGCGGCTGGATTGATCCGCTGCGCGAAGCCCAGGCGGCGGGCGAACGGCTCGACC
This sequence comes from Martelella sp. FOR1707, assembly GCF_053484265.1. Classification (NCBI taxonomy): domain Bacteria; kingdom Pseudomonadati; phylum Pseudomonadota; class Alphaproteobacteria; order Hyphomicrobiales; family Aurantimonadaceae; genus Martelella; species Martelella sp. FOR1707. The sequence continues at coordinate 496,858 of NZ_JBAKFP010000002.1, forward strand.
GCAAGTTGACCACGTTGCAGCAGGAATCTGCCGAGCAGGGCCGCGACTGGAAGATGGATGCTGACCAGCTTGCTCGTGAGGCTCGCTATTATCGCAGTCTTGGCCTTGTGCATCCGTCGCAGCAGTCCGACGTCCTCGGTCACAATGGCGGTTCGCCGCTCGATGATGTCGACCAAGATACAGAGATTGAGGAAAGCGTGAACGGGCGCTCCGGGCAATCGGCGCGTGCGTCGCGCCACCGGCTCGGCATTCCGCAGATCGGAAGGCAAAAACGATGAATTATCCCGAAATCGCAAGCCGGATGTTTAACACGCCGCTGATGCTGCAGCCGGCAAAGGCAGAGACGATCGCGCGCGCTTTCGGTCCGCGCGTTCTTGGCCTTGACGACGCTAATGGTCGGCAGATGGGGATCGTCGGCGAAGGGCTGCGCGAGGAGGTCGACTGGTACGGCGAAAAAATCTATCGCGGTGCGCATCGCATCCGTGACCAAATCGGGCTGATCGAGATCGAGGGTTCACTGATCAACAAGGGAAAGTGGATCGGTCAGTCCTGCGGCATGACCACTTATGAAGCGATCGGCATACAGGCCGACGACTGTCGAACGGATGATGCAATCAAGGGCGCGATTGTCGAGATCGACAGTTTCGGTGGCGAGGTGACGGGCGCATTTGATTGCGCCGAAAAGCTCTTTGAGCTTTCCGCCGTCAAGCCGACAATCGCGGTGCTCACCGATCACGCTTGTTCTGCCGGATACCTCCTCGCCTCTGCCTGCCAACAGATCATCGTCCCCGCATCGGGCCTTTGCGGCTCGATCGGCGTGGTTTCGCTCCATGTCGATGTCAGCGGCTGGCTGAAGAAGGAGGGGTTGAATGTCACCATCCTGAAAGCCGGCGCGCACAAGGCCGACTTGAACCCTTACGAGGCGATCCCCGAGGATGTTCTCGCCCGCGAACTGGCGGAGCTCGAGGAGATGCGGGTAGAATTTGCAGCGACCGTCGCGCGTTATCGCGCCGGACGGTTGTCGGTCGAACAGGCTCTTGCCACGGAAGCCAGAGTCTATCGTGGCGAAAAGGCGGTTGAGGCAGGGCTTGCCGATGCCGTTGCAAGACCCTCGCAGGTGCTTGACGCCTTCGAGGCACAACTGGGCCTTTCGGCCTGATCCACCAGCAAAGAAGGAAGACGATATGTCGAACCTGACGCGCGGCGTGTCCGCCGGCGTGCTCGCTGCCCTGCGCGGCGGGAAGGCCAAAAACCGTATGGAAGACGATCCCGAAGAGGAGCTTCCGCCGGAAGAGATCGAAGGCGAGGAAGAGCCGGTCGGCGAAGACGACCCCGACCCCGCCGCTGAAGAAGAAGGACAGGAGCCGGAAGCCGAAGGCGATGAGGAGGACGACAAGATGTCGGCCCGTCAGGCGCGCGGAGCCGAGCGGCGCCGTATTCAGGCGATCCTGACGCACCCGAAGGCCTCCGCCTCAGCAGACCTGGCGGCGCATCTCGCCTTTTCCACGACGCATTCCGCAGCGCATGCGGGCGCGATCCTGAATGCCGCCGGCAAATCCGGTGGCGGAAATCGTCTGGCTGACCGGATGGCCGGCAAGACGCCCAAGCTCGGCGGTGGCGGCGCGCCTTCCGCCAAAACCGAAAAGCAGTCGCTGCTTGCCGCTGTGGGCAGCGCCATGAACGCGCGGCATCGCCGCAAGAGCAACGGAGATTGATCCCATGGCAACTGCCACCTATGCCCCCAATGACCTGCTCGTTTCCGATGTTCAGGTCATCACCCGCACCGTGACAATCGCGAGCGGGCAGACGCTTTCTCGCGGCGCAGTGCTCGGCGAGATCACCGCCAGCGAAAAACACATCCTGTCTCTTGCCGCCGCCGAAGACGGATCGGAAGTGCCGGATTGCGTGCTGGCCTTCGACGTGGATGCCTCAGGCGGCGATGTCGAGGCGCAGGCCTATTTCGGCGGCGCTTTCGATGCGTCGAAGATGACGTTTGGCACCGGTCATACCGCTGCCGCCGTCGAACAGGCGTTCCGCCGCAACGGGGCCGCGCTCTACGTGCGAACGCTCGCCTAGGCGTGAAGCCGCCGGGCGGGACCGTTCCCGCCGCCTTCTTAGCCATATCAGGAAAGGTTTTGAAACATGGCTGATATCCTTCTCAATACGGCGGAGCTGCTTACGGTTCTGCCGCCGCGCGACCGGCCCGAAGCCTTTCTGCGCGATCGCTACTTCCCTACTGTCGCGCTCTCTGACCAGGAAGAGATTGTCTTTGACAAGATCCTGCCTGATCGCGAACTCGCGCCTTTCGTCCATCCGGACGTTCCGGGCAAGGACTCCGCTAATCGCGGCTTCAAGGCAACCAGCCTGAAGCCGGCCTATGTCAAGCCGCAGAATACGCTTCGCCCGTCCGGCAACATGATCCGGATGCCGGGCGAGCGTCTCAGCGGCGAAGTCACGGCCGAGGAGCGCTACGCCTATAATATCGCGCAGATCCTTGACGATCAGGATCAGCGCATCACCCGCCGCGAAGAATGGATGTGTTCGCAGGTGCTTCGAACCGGCCAGGTGGTCGTCGAGGGTGACGACTATCCGACGCAGACCGTGAACTATCAGCGCAACGCCGCGCTTACTATCGCGCTCACCGGCGGCGCTCGCTGGGGGGAGTCCGGCGTCGATCCCTACGACAACGTTGAAGAGTGGGTTGCTCTGCTCGCCGATACCGACGGGTTTTCGGCCCGGGAAGTTACGCTCGGGCCGTCCGCTGCGGTTCTGCTGAAGAAATCGCCGCGTTTCCTTGCCGCACTGGAGAATCGCCGGGCCGCCGGCGGTTCATTTGAACTCGGCCCCGTTTCGAACGGAGCCGAGGGGAAATACTCGACGGTGCTCGGCTCGATCGGGGAGGTTACCTTCATTCAGTACTCGCAGAGCTACACCATCAACGGCGTGAAGCAGAATTTCTGGCCATCCTACGGCGTCGGGATTTTCGATCCCGCCGGCTTCATGGGGCATTTCGCCTATGGCGCGATCCTCGACAATCAGGTGCTGCGGGCAATGGAGCGTTTCCCCGATATGTGGACCGAGCGTAACCCGTCCAGGACGATTGCTCAGACCCAGGCGGCCCCGCTTCCGATCGCGCCGGAGCCCAACGCGAGCCTCTTCGCGCTGGTGCGTTGATCACTGACCCGAATAGACCGGCCGCTTGATTGGCGACCGGTCTGTATTTCCTACCATCGGAGTTTTGAACATGGCGACGACGAAACTGAATGTCAGGGTGACGGTCGGTGAAAAGACCTATGATCCGGGCGAAGACGTGCCGATCAACAAGAGCTTCACCGAGGAAGACGTTGAACGGATCGAAGCTGTTTTCGGCAAGTGGCGGCCTGGCGAGGGCGCAGAGGCCGACAAGCGAATTGCCGCGCTGACGGCGGAGCGCGACCAGCTTGCGGAAGACCTCGCGACACTGGCCGATGAGGTCAAGGCGCTTAAGGGCGGCAATGGTTCGGGCGATGATGTGGCCAAGCAGCTTGCCGATGTCACCGCAGAGCGTGACGCCCTTTCTGCCGAAGTCGAGAAGCTCAAGACCTCGGCGAATGAGGCTGCGAAGAAGTCGGCTGACGATTTCGAAAATCTGAAATCCGAACGCGACCAGCTTGCCGAAGACAATGCGTTATTGGCGCAAGAGCTGCAAAAGCTTGAGACGGCTTCGGATGGACAGTCCAAGGCTGGTAAAGCTGACAAGAGCGCCAGCGAAAAGTAATGCCCGCAATCAATCGCCCACCGCAGTTTTCCTGCATGGGGGCGGGGTTTGTCTCCGCCTTCGGCAATGTCGATTGCCTGTTCACCGTCGATGGCGTTGCTCAGTCGGCATCTGTCCGCGGCATTCTTCGGCAGAAGCGTGAACTGGAAATCGCCGGCGAGTTCGGCGATCAGGACGTGGAGGCCGTCACCCATGTTCTGTCGGTGGCGGCTGTCGGCCTTGAGGGGCTGGAAGCCCAGCGCGACACCGTGACGATCGCCGGAACCACATACGACATCAAAAACCAGACGGATGACGGGCGGGCGATGCTGAAACTCTACCTGACCGGCGACATCTGATGGCCCATTATCGCACGTGGATTTTTGACGCCATCACGACGCGGCTCTCATCCATTCCGGATTTCAGCGGTGTTGGTCATGTCAGCAGAGCGCGTACTGCGGCGCTCACCGTTAAGCAACTGCCAGCGATCACCGCAACATGGTCGGAGCGGCAGGAAACGGTCACGGTGCGGCCCTGCGCCGATCTGAACGGTGAAGATGGCTACGATCGGCGATTGCCGATCGATCTGATCGTGCACTTCCAGCATCGCGATCCGGACGTCGAGTTCGACCGGTTGGCTGTGCTGATCGAAAAGGCTCTCGGTTCTGCGATCAAGCTCGACGGGCTTGTTATCGAACTGACGCTTTCGGAATGCCGTCATTATATCGACCGCGCCACCGGCATATCCATGGGCGTTGGCGCTCTCACCTACATCGCCGATTACAAAACCGTGGCCTCCGATCCCGAGGCTGCGGCGCTTTAAGGAAAGATGGATATGGACCCTACGTCGAAACCGGGCGGCCTCGACCAGCCCTTCTGGTTCGGGGCAGATGTTGTTCCGAATGACGATGATGATCTGCCGCGGGCCGCGACGCTCTACCTTGGAGCTAAAGGCGATATATGCGGCATCACTGCAGGCGGAACGGAAGTGACGCTTCGCAATCACCCTGTCGGATACGTTCTTGGCATTTACACCAGGGTCAAGGCCACCGGCACGACCGCCGACAACATCGTTGCGCTCTGGTGAGCGCGTATTCCCCGAAAGGATATTGATATGGCACTGTTGGGCCGCGAACTCATCATCAAGCGCGAAAACCCCTCCGAGACGTTCGACATAGTCTGCATTGTCGAGCAGCGTTCCCTCAACATCAATAACGAGGAAGTCGATATCACCAAGCCGGATTGCGACGATCCTGGCGGCGTGCTGAAATACGCCTCGATGGGCGGTATTCAGTCGGTCCGCTGGTCGGGGTCCGGTGCCTATATCAACAGCGCGACGCAGGCTCTGGTGCTTGGCGACATCCTGGGGCAGACCAAAGGGAACTATCAGGTCACGGTTCCAGGCGTCGGGACTTTCGAGGGCGCCATGCTAATGGTGTCCGCGAACTTCACCGGCGATAAAACGGGCGAACTCGCCTGCGATCTTGCTGGCACGTTTCAGGATGACGTAGCCTTCGTTGCGGCTTCCTGATGATCGATATAGCCAACCCGCTGCGCGGCGAGGCCGAAGTCCGGATCGGCAAGGAAACGATTATCCTTGCCGTCAGCTTCTCCGGCCTGATGCGTCTGTCGCAGGCGATCTCGGCGCGCACGATGGACGAACTCTATCAGCGCCTCCTGGGCTTCGAGCCCTTCGCAGTGTCCTGCGCGATCCGCTGTCTTGCCGTCGCCGACGATGATGACAGGCGCGCAGAACTCGCCGCCCGCATTCTCTCCGAAAAGAACATATCCGCCGCCGATCAGAGCAATTGGCGCGCCGGCATCGAAAAGGCGCTGACGGCGCATATCGAGGCCGGCCATCGGCTGCAGGACAAAACCTCCATCGTCGAAGATGTGGAGGCGGCCGTCACCGGAAAAAAAACAGAGACGTCCTGATCGCGGACCAGGTCAGGACGTATTTCCAGATTGCTGTCGTTTCCGAACGATTGCGCTGGTCGCCGGAAACATTCTGGTCGTCCACGATCGCCGAACTGACGATGGCGATCGATGCGATAGCCGGAAACACGAAGACGCAATCCCCTGTCAGCCGCGCCCGCATCCGTGAAATCGTCGCCGAACATGGCGCGCAACCCTCCATAAGAGCGAAAGCCAAAGCCTGATGAGCAGACCGGATATCCCCGTCACGATCAGCGGCGACGATCGTGAGTTCAAGGGCGCCATGACCCGCATTCGCATGCAGGCCCGGACGGCGGCTAATGACACGGCAGCTTCGTTCATGTCGATCAAGTCCAAGATCGGTGGCGCGGACTCTCTTTTTGGTATGCTTTCCGGAGGCCCGGGTGGCCTTGCTGCATCGCTGGGGATTGGTTCCTTCGTCGCCGCCACGCAGCAGGCTGTTGATGCGGTGGCTGATCTCGGTAAGGCCGCCAAAACCGCAGGCGTTGATTTTGAGGCATTTCAGGAGCTTCGTTATGCGGCGGTCAAAAACAAGGTCGAGGTGGACGCACTCACCGATGGCCTGAAGGAAATGCAGCTTCGCGCGGATGAGTTCATCAAGACCGGCGGCGGTGCGGGGGCAGAGTCGTTCGAACGCCTCGGCCTGTCAGCGCGCCAGTTGACGCGGATGCTCGAGGATCCTGCGACGATGTTTGAAACCCTGATCGGCAAGATCAGAGAGCTTGATCGCGCGGCCCAGATACGCGTCATGGACGAACTGTTCGGCGGTACCGCCGCCGAGCAGTTTTCGTCGCTAATGGATGATGCCGGACAGAGTATTGCCGACGCCCGTCGTGAGGCGCGCGAGATGGGCGCGGTCATGGAAGATGACATTCTGCGGAAGGCGGAGGATGTCAATGCGGAGTGGGAAGCGATGGCGCTTGTCATCGGCACTCGTGTCAAATCCAGCCTGGTTGAAGTCGGCGCCATGGTGTCGTCCCTCGTCACAAACCTGGGGTCGTTTCGGAAGTCCCTTGATGAGGCGCTCGAAACGGCCGGCAATGCTGGCATCTGGACCGGGCTTGGCAACATGCTCGGCATCGACATGGGTCAGAAGATGGTCTGGCGCGACGGAGCTTGGGTCGCCGACGACGGTAGCGGCACGACCACGCTTGATCCGATCAGCGTTGAAACGTCCCGCAGCGTTGCCGACGACTATGCTGATTATAATGCTGGTCGTGAAATCCTGGAAGAAAAGCTTGCGGCCAACCGCGCGGTCACGGCCGAAATCCAGCGCCAGAACGGGCTGACGTCCGACCAGCTTGCGCTTGAAAAGGAAATGGCGGCGGTTCGCAAGCTCTATGAAGATGCAGGCGGCGCACCGACCGAAGAGATGATCCGGGCGCAGGCTGCGGCACGTCTTGCCGCGAGGGCCTCGCGCGATGCCAGCGAGAAGTCACGCAGGTCGTCTGCCTCTGAAGCCGCCAAGGAACGGGAAGCGGTCGAAGACCTTATTCAGAAGCTTCAGGACGAGCTGAAAATGCTCGACATGGTCGCCGACGAAAAGAAGGTGTTCGAAAATCTGCGTCGCGCGGGAGCGGCCGCGACCGACGCCGAGCGGGACTCTATCCGCGAGTTGACGCTTGCGATCGAAGACCAGAAGGACAAGCAGGAGCAGGCCGCCGAGACGGCCGATTTTTTTCGCGACAGCGCCAGAGACAGTTTCCTGTCTCTGATACCGGTGATCGAAACCGGCAACGACGCGCTCGACAGACTGATCAGCCGGCTGATCGAGGCTGCCGCGCAAGCGGCGCTGTTCGGCGACGGCCCCTTCGGCGGCTTGTTCGGCGGAGGTCTGCTCGGCGGGCTCTTTCCCGCGCATGCAACCGGCACCAATTTCACGCAGCGCGGCATGGCGCTTGTCGGTGAGCGCGGGCCGGAACTGGTGAACCTGCCGCGCGGCGGCGAGGTGATACCGCGTCACCGGGTTTCCGCCGCGCTCTCCGCGGGCGCTTCCGCTGGCAGTGCTACGGTCAACCATATCAGCCTCGGCGGGATCAGCATTGCGGTTCCGGAGGGAACGAGCCCTCAGGATGCCGGAGCGATAGCGCGCGAAGTCAGTCAGCAGATTGACCGCTGGTCGCGGTATTCGTTGCCGCAGCGCTTGCAGCAAATTCAGCGCAACCCGAACAGGGTGGGCTGATGAGGACACTTGCGCAGTTTTTTGACCATTTGCCGCTGCAGCCAATGCGTTGGGATATTCAGCGAAACGACGAGTTGTCCGGTATCGGCTCAGGCGTGGTGTTCCAGGCCGAGCTTGCTCCGCCACTATGGATGGCCGCGATTGCGCTCCAACCTGTTCGCCTGCCGCAATCGAATGAGATTTCAGCTCTGGTGAACGGGCTTTCCGGCGCACAGGAGACGTTTCTATTTCGCGACCCGTATATCTGCGCCCCAAGGCTCGACCCGCAGGGATCGGGACTGGTCGGATCGACAGTAACCGTCGCGGCCGCCGCCGGTCGATCGCTGTCCCTCCAGGGGCTTCCGTCAGGGTACAGGCTTTCCATCGGCGACAAGATTCAAATTGTCGCATCCGGCGGGGCGTATACTTTTGTGGAAGTCTCCGACAACGTGGTTGCAACGGCGGGCGGGACGACTGGGCCGTTTCAGGTGTTTCCGCGCCTTCCGGCGTCCGTTTCAGCCGGAGCGGTTTGCACGCTGACGCGGCCGTCTTGCCCTTGCATCATATTGCCTGGTTCATTCCAGCCTGGAACGCCATCCGGCAATATCGTTCCCGGTATTTCATTCCGCATCATGCAGAAGCGGGGCGTGTGATGAAAAGCGTTTCTGCGGCTTTTATCGCGGCGCTTGTCGGTGCGCGGGAGAAGGGACTTGTGGCGCGGTCGCTGGTTTATGTGACGGCGCGGGACCGGGCGACGGGCGTTCCGGTCTCGCTCGGTTTCTGGACCGGGGGCGAGGATCTGGATATCGACGTGATCGACGGGTCGAGCGGCGGGATCGTGACGCGGACCTATCTTGGCGATGTCAATCTTGAGGTTCCGGAAATCCCGCGGGTTTCCGACATGACGATCCAGACGGTCGATATCGAGCTGTCGCAGATCGCGGCCGCCGTGCAGCAGCTTGTGCGCGGCTGGGATGCGCGGCTTGCGTCTGTCGAGGTGCATCAATTGCTGATCGATCCGGCGACGGGGCAGGCGGCGGGGCCGGCTGAGGTTACATTTCTCGGCATTGTCGACGGCGAGCCGGTGGAAACGCCGGCGGCTGGCGAGGAGGGCGGGATTACGCTTCATCTGATCTCGGCCGCGATCGCCATGCTGGCGCGCACCAATCCCCTGAAATCCTCCTATGAGGGGCAGAAGCGCCGACAGGATGATCAATGGGGCCGGTATTCCGGCGTTGTCGAGAACTGGGATATTCCATGGGGGCGGGACGCATGAGCGATCTTATCCGCATCGATGGCTGGCGGGCGCGGTTTGATGCCGCCTGCGATGCCATGCGCCGCAAGCCGTTTTCCTGGGGCGATCATGACTGCCTTGTCGGGCTTGTCGGCGACAGCGTGGAAGCGTTGACCGGCACGGATATCGTGTCGCCCTGGCGCGATCGCTACACCACCGGCGTCGGCGCGCTGCGCGTGTTGCGCAATGACGGGTTTACCGATCTTTCCGACCTGGTCGCGACGATCCTGCCGGAAAACCATATCTCCCGCGCCCGCCTCGGTGACATCGCGGCCATTCCGTCCGATGACGGTTTCGGCTCCGCGCTCGGCGTTGTCAATGGCGAGCGCATCTTTGTTCTGAGGCCGGAGGGCTTCGGGACTGTCGATCTCTTCAGCGCAACGCGCGCTTACCGCGTCGGGTGACATGATCAGACTCCTGTTTCTTACGCTCGCTGCCTTTCTCACGGCGGCGACATCGGCGCATGCCGGTTTTCTATTCGGCGCGATCGGCGCTGTTGCCGGATGGATCGGCTCGCTTGGCGTTATCGGTCAGGCGATCGTCGGCATTGGCCTGAGCGTCGGCGCGAGCCTGATCCAGCGGGCGATCAACGGAAAGCAGCAGAAGACCGAGACGCGCGACCCGGGCGTCAACCTGTCGATCCGGATGGGCGACAACGAGCCGGTCACCTTTATCGCCGGCGACTATGCGACGGCCGGTCGGCGCAAATATGCGGGCACCTGGGGCGAGGTCGACGGCACGCCGAACGCCTATTTCGTCGACGTGATCGAACTCAGCAGCCTGCCGCAATCCGGGCTCAATGGCGTATGGGTTGATGACCAGAAGGTGACGCTCTTAACCGGCGAGGCGCATGGCGAGTTCGGTTTTCCGGTCGCCGAATACCGCAGCGGCGGCGCGGACTATATGTGGGTCAAATTCTATGGTGGCTCGCAGACGGTGGCGGACGGCTATCTTCTGTCGCGGTTCGGGAGCAATGCCGACCGGCCTTTTACCGCGGCGATGATCGGTCGCGGCGTGACCTATGCGATCGTCACCTGCCGCTATGATCGCGACCTGTTTTCGAGCGCGCCGAGCATGCTGTTCGAGCTGGGATCGATCCCGCTTTACGACCCGCGCAAGGATAGCACTGTCGGCGGCAGCGGGGCGCATCGCTGGGATAATCCCGCCACGTGGGAGCCGTCGAACAACCTGCCGGTGATCATCTACAACATCATTCGCGGCGTCTATTACGGCGATCAGTGGATATATGGCGGGCAGGACCTTGCCGCCTATCGCCTGCCTGTCGCCAACTGGATGACGGCCATGAATGAGGCCGATGCCTCGGTCGATGACGGCGCGGGCGCGGTTCCGGCGTTTCGGGGCGGCTACGAGTTTCGCGGCGATGAGCGGCCGCTCGACGCGATCGAAGAGTTGCGGCTTGCCTGCAATGCGCGGCTTGCCGAAGTCGGCGGTATATTCAAAATCTCGGTCGGCGCGCCGGGCAGCGCGGTCTATGCGTTTTCCGACAGCGATATCGTCATCACGAAAGGTCAGGCGCTCGACCCGCACGGCTCGTTTGATGACACTGTCAATGCCGTCGAGGCGATCTATCCCGAGCCGGCGGAAAAATGGACGATGAAGGATGCTCCTGCGCGCTATGACAGCGCACTGGAGGTGCTGGATGGTGACAATCGCCTGCCGCAGGCGGTGAGCTTCGAGGCCTGCCCCTATGGCGGGCAGGTGCAGCGGCTGATGCTGGCGATGCTGAACGATGCGCGCCGGTTCCGGACGCACCAGATATGCCTGCCGCCGGATGCCTGGCCGCTGGAGCCCAATGACGTCGTGTCATGGACCAGCACGCGCAACGGCTATGCGGACAAGAAATTCCTGGTCGTGGCGCTCGCCGCGCCGATGAGCGCCAACGTCATCGTCTCGCTCAAGGAAATCGACCCGGCCGATTATGACTGGTCGGCGGCCGACGCCTTGCCGACAGCGGTGGGCTGGATCGGGCGAATCGGCGTGCCTGCGCAGATCATGACCGGCTGGACGGTGGAGCCGGCAACGCTTTATGACGCCGCCGGAAACGCCTGGCGGCCGACGATAAAGGTTTCGTGGGCCGGCGGGCTGGAGGATGTCGAGCGGGTATGGGTGCAGGTGCGGCTCGCGGCCTCCGGCGCCGTTGTGTTCGACAGCGACAGCACCCGCTATGCCAGCCCCTATTCAGCGCTGCTGCAGCCGGTGTTCCGCCATAACACGGAATACGAGGTTCGCGGGCGCTATGTCCCGATCTCGCGCCGCCCGACGGAATGGTCGGCATGGCTGGCCGTCACGACGCCGGATGTCTCGACCGATCTCGATGTTACGCTGGATACGGTCGGCGAGGATGTGCGCAAAAGGTTCGAAGAGCTTCAGGCCGATTACGACTATCAGAATTTGCGGATCGCCGATATCGCCACCTCGATCTCGCTTCAGGGCTCCGTCGGTCTGCTCGATCGGCAGGAGCTGCGGCAGCAGACCGGCAGCGCGCTCGCCCAGATCACCGAGGAGCGCCTGGTGCGCGCCACGGAAAACGAGGCGCTGGCGCAAGAGATCGTCTTCATCGGCGCGGAGCTGGATGAGGCGACGGCGGCGATCGTCAATGAGACGATTGCCCGCGTCACCGCAGACGAGGCGCTTGCGGAGCAGACGACGGAACTCCTGGCGCAGCTCAATGACAATTTTGCCAGCGGGCAGATCAAGTTTTCGGCGGCCGCCAATCAGTCCGGCGTCACTGCCCGGTTTTCGGTGCTTGTCCGCGCTGGAACGGGCGGCAGCTTTATCGAAAGCGGCTTCTATCTCGAAATCTACACCGAGGGCGGGGTGCAGAAATCGCGCTTTGCCGTCAACGCCGATCAGTTCGTGGTGCTGAACAATGGGCAGCGGCCGCTGTTGTTCGAAGGCGGCGAGCTGAAGTTGAATGTCGCCAATATCGGCACGGTGAATTCCGGGCTGATCAACAGCCTGAACGGCAAGATGACCATCAGCCTGAATGCCGGGAGCATCGTGATCCGGTCATGACCCAGACTCTGATCGGCATTGACAGCCAAGGCGCGGCGGCGGTCAAGATTTCGACCGATGCCTATGATCCTGTCACCACGCCAGACACGACCTATGGCGCGTGGCTCTACAACTCGAAATTCGACCCGATCCGGTATTGGGGCGATTACACCGCGGTTGACATGGATGGCGCGCCCGCCGTGCAATATCTGCCATCCGGCACGAACCAGGGCAATTATCAACTGGCGATCACGGGCGGGACGGTCACCCGGTACTGGTTTCGAAACTCCTATTTCGGGGGGCTGCATTACACCCAGCCGGTGTTTCAGAAGAAGATCAAGACATTCTCGGGGCGGTTTTCCGGGCGGGTCGTGCAGGGCTATCACGGCTATCAGGATCGCAGCGGATATTTCGCTTCGTCTGGCGCGTGGTCGGAGCCCTGGCATACGGATTGGAGCCGCGTTAGTCCGACGACGGTGGGCTATCTTGGCAACGGCACGCTGCTGGACCCGAACTACAACCAGAACGCCGACCCGGAAAGCAACTCTGTCCTGCAGGTCTGGGACCTGCCGGGCAATGCCGATCCGATCCTCGACCCGCCGCTTTCACCGGTCTCGGGCCAGACATCGGTGATCATCAACAGTTCCACCTGCCGGGTGGCGAAACCGGGCTATGACGCCTACACCGCGACCGAAACCCAGCTTGCCTTCGACAGCGCGGTGCTGCCGATCAAGGTGGTTGCTGCCGGCGACGTTGCGGTGCCTTCTGGCGTCAGCTCCGTCTCTGTCGGGGCGATACCGGATGATTGCCTTGTCGACGTGCATTTCTACACCGGCTCCGACATCTGGTATCCGATCTCGCCGCTCACCAGCGGGAGCTACAATCTCGGCGCGGAATACTGGATTTCAGGCGGGCAGTTGTTTTTCGACAACCCCTATGGGGCCTGCCGGGCGCGGTATATGGTCTATGCCAGCAACGGCGCCGGGCCGACCTATGGCGCGAATGACGTGCTGCGGCGGTTCAATGACGGTTCGCAGAATGTTGTGCAGTTCCTGCGGCCCGGAGCGAGCGCAAGCCCGAGCTTTCGCGACATCATTCTGGACAGCCGCTGGCCGGCCGTCAGGATCATCAAGCAGGGCTATATCCCGATCACGGCCGACGGCAACCAGCAATGGCCGGTGGCGTTCGACGCGGGCGGGGCATGGCCGTTCGTCAAGTTCATGACGGTTCACGGCGGGGCCACCACGGCCAGCGAAAGCTATTCCTCGGCGGTGCGGGAGCCGTTTTCGAAGATCCTCTACATCAACATGCCGGGCTCCGGCGGCGGAACGGCCGGCGATACCAGCTATTGCAAGCTGACGAACTCCGAAGCCCGGTTCTACACGTTCCGGGGATCGCCGGTGCTGAGCTACTACGCCAACGCCTCCGACTATTCCAGCGGCACGCTGACGCACCGCTATGACGACAGCCCGATCCAGGGCATCCGCTACTACATTTTCGGGATACCGCAGCCATGAATTACACGACTGGCACAATCACGCTCACCAATGGCTCATCGGCCGTGACCGGCAATGGCACCGGCTGGGCAACGGCCGTCATCGGCGGCGGGGTGATCTATCCGCAGGCGGCGGGCAACCCGCTGCTGATCGCAAGCGTCGACAGCAATACCGCGATCACGGCCGCGACCGAATGGACGGGCGCGAGCGGCACCTATGCCTATGCCCTGGCGCGGCAGGATGACGCCAACCAGGTGATCGCCAATGCGGTGGCGCTGGCGGATTATATCCAGCGGCTCGACAATGAGACGCTCTCCGCCCTGGCCGGGCTGACGCCCGCGGCTGACAAGCTTGCCTATTTCAGCGGGGCGAGCACCGCAGCATTGACCACGCTGACGAGCTTCGCGCGGTCGCTGCTGGATGACGCGAATGCGAGCACCGCTTTGACGACGCTCGGCGTCTCGACTTTCGCAAAAACCTTGCTGGACGACGCCGACGCATCGGCCGCACTGACGACGCTGGGCGTCTCGGCGTTCGCGCAAACGCTGCTGGACGACGTCGACGCATCAGCGGCGCTGACAACGCTCGGCATTTCAGCTTTCGCGAAAACCCTGCTGGACGATGTCGATGGGGCGGCGGCGCGTGGGACGCTCGGTGCAGCCAGCAAGGGCGGCGACGTCTTTGCCGGTGACGTCACCGTGCGGCGAAATTCCGCCGACCCCTCATCGGGAGGGTTCAAAAACAGTCTGCTGCTCAGGGCCTCGCTTTTCGGCGGCGCTTTTGCCGCAATCTACTTCCAGGAGGTGGCCGGGGTAGGGGAAAGGGCGGTGCTGGAATGCCGCGATGGCGCGGGCAACAGCAAATTCATGTTGTTCGACTCCGGCGGCAGTCTGACAGTGCCGGGATCGATCAACGGGGCTTCCAAAAACTTCATCATTGACCATCCGCTTGACCCCTTCAATCGCGACCTGATCTTCGCCTCGACGGAAAGCCCGCATTACGGCGTCGAGGCCTGGGGCGTTGCGCGCCTTGAGGGCGGGCGGGCCACGGTCGATATCGACGCCGCCAGCAATCTGACGGCCGGCACATGGGCGGCGCTGGCGCAGAACACCATCGTCACCTCACTTCAGAACCAGGAGGGTTTCGCGCGGTTGAGGCCCGGCCCCGTTGCCGGAGGGCAGTTCGAGATCATCGCCGATGACGAAGCCAGCGGCGACCTCGTTGCATGGCGCGTGGTTGCCGACCGCAACGACCCTGTCGTCAAGACGCTCGGCAATGCTGATCCTGAAACGGGCCTGTTGATCCCTGAAGCAGACAAGGAGGAACTGGCATGAGCGATCCGGCAAAAATGGTGATCGACGCCAATCGCGTCGGCACGAAGGGTTTTCCGCGCCACTATCAGGCCTATGGCGTCGAACCGCCGATGAAATACGAGGAGAGCGGGACGGCCGTCCCGACCGTGCCGGCCGATCCGACAAAAGCCGATCTCTCCGCCTATGCCCGCGACCTGTCATGGCGCACCCGGGTTGCCGGCGTCGACATCGACGGCGTGAGGGTGAAGTGCGATGACGGCGCGATCGCGCTGATCAACGGCATGGCCATGCTCGCCCAGCAGGACGCGGCGCGGACCTTCAACTTCGACGCCGGCGACGGGATGGTAAGCCTGACGGCCGCCGACGCGATTGCGCTGGCGACGGCCGTCGGCGAATTCGTGCAATCGACCTTCGACCGCCGGGCGGCGGCGCTTGCCGCGATCGCGGACGGCTCCGTTGCCGACACGGCGGCGATCGATGCCGCCTTTGCCGACCTGATGCCGGAGGCGCTGCAATGATGGGGTTTAGACTTGGCCTGAGCTATGGGTTTGGGGCTGGGGGGGGAGGGGGCCGCCACGACCCGGATGCGCCAATCAAAAATCTTGATTTATGGGGCGGAGGAGCGCCCGGGGCGTGGTGGGATGTGTCTGATCTCGCCACGCTGTTTCAAACCGCAGACGAGAGTACGCCAGCATCGTCGACTAATGATCCTGTATATCGGGTTAATGACAAATCGGGGAATGGCAATAATTTCATCGCTTCAGGCGGTTCAAAGCGGCCTCTTTTGTTGGCTTCCAACGCGACCTGCTTAGCGTTTGACGACTTGGATGACAATTTTGTTGCGCCCCTTTCAGGGCCACCAGGAATGAGCGTTTACATCGCTTTCAACCGATTGACAGATGCTCAGTTTTTACTGGGGTATGACGCCACGCCGCAGAACTTTGGGGTGGCCCAGTCCGGTTCTTCGAGCGCAAGTTATAATACGGTCGGGACACCTACAATCAGGGTCAATGGTGTGACCGTAGGGTCAACGCGCAATGAATTACTCGCAGCTTGCCCGCCCAACACACCTGTCGTTATGACCCTGGAAGGGCTGGATTTCTCGGGCTGGTCCGCAATGAGGTTCGGCGGCTATCCCTCATATCAGTTTGGCGGCCGGCTTTTCGGTTTCTTGATCTGCGCTGACCAAAGCGCGGGCAACCGAAACATCATTGAGCAATGGCTGTCCGGCAAGGCAGGAATTGCAATCTAAAAGGAGCGCTATCATGGCATCAGTATATGCGATTATCCCAATGACGCATCACGTCATTATGAACAAAATCGGGCAGGCAATGCTGCGCGGCGAAATGTTCACCCCCGCGCTCACAACAGACAATCCATCAACTCCATCGTCTCCGATTACGCATGCGCAGATGTACGACGCCACGGCGAACACGACAGACTTTGCGAACTACTCTGCAGCCAAGGCCGGGACGGCTCTGCCTCCGGATGTCAACGGTGATCCCGTAGCTTGGGGTACTGGTGACATACCGACAGAGGCAGAGGCATTCGCTGCGTTTGCGGTGTGGGAGCTGTGGGCTAATGACAGCTCGCGCAGCCCATCTGTCTTCGCGGCGGAGCAACGTTCAGGTTTAGGGCTTAGCGAATGGTCCCCGATGTAATTTAAGTCATTCATCACAGAAATCCACAACCCAACCACCCGCACCGCCTCCGCTCTGAGGCGGGCGGCGGAGCTTTGCCCATTTCCGGAGGCTATAATGAAAGTGACAATCGATCTGATCAGACGCATCGCCCGCCGTCCGCTGACGGGCAGGCAGGTGGCGAATGCCGAATCGGTGATTACGGCGCTTGATCGCTATGGCGTACGCGCCGGCCTCGACCTGCCGCACCGGCTGGCGCAGTATCTGCCGCAGGTCATGCATGAGAGCGGCGAGTTTCGCTATGACCGCGAAGTTTGGGGGCCGACGCCGGCGCAGGCGCGCTATGACACGCGCATCGATCTCGGCAACACGCCGGAGCGGGACGGCGACGGCAAGAAGAATGCCGGCCGTGGTCCGCTGCAGGTGACTGGCGGTTACAATATCGGCGAATTCCAGGACTGGTGCGTTGAAAACATTGGCGGCAACGTCCCGAATTTTCGCGAGAACCCCGACCTGATCAATACGGACCCTTGGGAAGGTCTTTCGGCCATCTGGTATTGGGAGACGCTCGGGCTGAACCGCTATGCCGACGCCGGCGATATCGAGATGATCACCAAGCGGATCAATGGCGGGCTGAATGGCTATGCCGACCGCCTGGCACTTTATGTCCGCACGGCACTGGTCATGCTCGGCTACGAGCCCGACGCGATCCGCGCTTTCCAGATCGATGCCAAGGCGAAGGGGCTCTACACCCGGGCGATCGACGGCGATGCGGGGCCGGGCACGCGCGCGGCGCTGCACAAGTCCCTTGCAGCCCTTTCGAAATCGCGCGTGGATGCCGCGCCGGTGACCCAGCGGGAACCCTCCGGAAGCTCGGTCGCGATCGCGGCCGGCGGCGCCGCACCTGCAACGGCCCTGGCGGCGCCATCGATCGAGGACGTGGTGCGGGCGGTTACCGATCAGCAGCATGAACTGACAAGCGGGGACATCGCGCGGATCCTCGTTGCCGCGGTGATCGTCGGGCTGACCGTCTGGCTGGCAATGAGGCGGCGGTGATGTTTGACCAGATCAAGAACTGGTCGCTGGCGATCGCCGGCGGCCTCGTAGGCGTGGCGATCGTCATTGTGGTGGTCTGGGCGTTTGTTCTGCCCGCCGCCCGCCGTGATGGCCGACAGGACGAAAAGGCGGATCGGGCGCGCGACACGCTCGACCAGGTGCAGGAAAGGACAAGAGACGATGCGACACGCGAGCAGATGGACAGCGCTGATCTTTGTGTTCAGTATTTCCGCGATCGCGGCAGGGTGCCAGAGTGCGACACTCTCCGGCTGCGGTCCATTCAGAAAGAATAACCTTTCCCCGGCCGGGTTCGTCGCGCTCGCCAATGCCGACCGCAACGGGCTGAACAACGTCACCGGCAATGATGCCGCCGGCGAAAGGCTGGGCTGCTGGTGACCGACGACCCTTTGAGGATCAACGCGCTCATACTCCAGCGCATCGAAGACGTCGGCAAGAGCGTTGACCGGGTCGAGCGACGGCTCGAGGCATCCGAGGCAAGCGCCAGCGAAAGCCGTCGCGGCATGCACCAGCGGCAGGAGCAGCACGAGCGCGAGCTGCTGAAGATCAATCACCGGCTGGAAAATGTAGAAAAGGCCGTCAGCGAGGCAGCGCCGACGCTGGAGGATTACGCGCTCAAGAAAGCGCAGGTGGAAGGGGCGGGCCGTCTCGGCAAGCTCCTATGGGTCGCCGGCGGCTTCATGCTGGCGCTCGCCGTCTGGCTGGTCGGGCAGAAGGAAAACATATGGAGCTGGCTGTCGAGCCGCTGAAAGCCGCCTCGGGAAACCGGGGCGGCTTTTGTGGTGTAATGGTGATGAAGTATGGGTTCGTTCAGCTGGGGGTGCTTGCTATCTTCAGACGATCGATCACATCGTCAAGCAATGCGCTTCTCTCCAGGCATATGCGCCAGAGATCAACCGCAACACCAGAAGGCAAATCATCCACTCCGGAGACCCAACGCCGAATGGTTCGGTCAGAGACATCCAGGTCTTTTGCGAGGTCGGTCTGCCAGCGAGGTCCGTAAAGGGCCTCGCCTGCGTCTTTCAGAAGCTTGTTGCTCATCGTGCCCCCGCTGTGGTGTCGAGCACATCACGGATGGCAACTTCGCGGCCTCGCGCGGCTTTTTCGGCGAGATCGTAAGTCTTGTGCTTCGAGATAACTTGACCGATGTTCTCACCGCGCGGAATGGTCGTAACCCATTTGAACCCCTTTGCTTCGAGTTCTGCGCGGTCTGCTTCGCGGCGGATGTTGTAAGTCTTTGCCATTGTTTCAGGGCCTCCTTGCCCATTTTGCAGCGGAGCTAATCCCCATCTGCTTATGTCCTAAATATAGGACAAACCGTTTGATCCGTCAAGGAGCATTTCGACATTTATGGCAAAAGCCGCCTCGGGAAACCGGGGCGGCTTTTTTTTTGTTCGTGAAAGACGAGTTTGTTCCATGTATGTTCCCTCGCTTGCAGGACTGTATTTTGGAGCGCGATATGTCAGAAGATCAGCAGCGTCGCAGGGTCAAGGTGGAATGCAGTCTTTGCGAGCGATATGGGGAATATCGGGAAGACCGGTTCTTCAGCATCGCCGGAACGCATAGCGCGCCGGCCGCGCTGACAGCGTTTGCAAGGCAGATGGGTTGCCCGCGCGCGATGCGGCAAACCGAAAACCATTTCGATGACCGCTGCAAAATCCACTACCGCTCCGACGGCCTGCCGAGCGCCAGATATCTCGCGGGCGAGCGGCGCGATTAAGCCGCTCTTGTCCGGAACCTTCGGGGAACATCTGGTGGGAGTTTCGTGGGACTTCTGTTCCCGCCGTCTGCTTTCCGGGCCAAATTTTCCGTTTTTGTTTCAGAAATGCTTTTTGGCCCTTGCGCGACAAACGCCGAAAGTCTAATGGGGACGGGCCGTAACGGTTGGTCGGGGTGTAGCGCAGCCCGGTAGCGCACTTGACTGGGGGTCAAGGGGTCGTGGGTTCGAATCCCGCCACCCCGACCATTTTTCCGAAATTTTCTTCTCGATTTTGATCGTTTCCCGCATCCCCCCGCCCGGAGGACTGCGACAACACGGCGTTGGCAATCTCCGGCGGGAATTGCTACAGGGAGCGTGGTAAAACGACGACAGCAGGACTGGGAGCGGATCGATGAGCGTTGAGGGCAAGGGGAGCTGCTGTGCGGTATCGCGCAACAGCGAAAGGCCGGCAGATGATGCGGCTCCGGTCATCACCACCGCCGGCGGTGAACGTTCCAACGCGATTGCCCTACCCGGCGGGCGCAGCCATGTGGGCATTGATAATCCCGCAATCCCGCAGGATGGCGAGGGCCCGGCGCGTTTCGTCAAGCTCAATCCCTTCGCCCTTGAAGCGCAGACCGTGACCAACCGCCGCTTCGCCGAATTCGTCGAGGCGACCGGCTATGTCAGCGAGGCCGAGCGCTTCGGCTGGTCGGCGGTGTTTGCCGGCCTGGTATCGAAAGACACCGAGGTCACGGGCAACGCCCCGGATACGCCGTGGTGGTGGAAGATCGACGGCGCGGACTGGGCTCATCCCGAAGGGCCGGGCAGCAGCGTCGAGGACAGGCTGGATCACCCCGTCACCCAGGTCTCCCACGCCGATGCCGTGGCCTTTGCAACCTGGGTTGGCGGCAGGCTGCCGAGTGAGGCGGAATGGGAACGGGCGGCCCATGGCGGCGTTGTCGGCCGCAAATTCGTCTGGGGCGATGAGGAGCCGACCGACACCAAGATCTTCTGCAATATCTGGCAGGGGCGGTTTCCCGACCACAACACCATGGCCGATGGCTATATGGGCACCGCGCCGGCGCAATCCTTCGAGCCGAACGAGGGCGGGTTCTACAACATGGCCGGCAATGTCTGGGAGTGGACAGCTGATCCCTATCGCATCCGCTCGCTCTCCCGCCATGCCAAGCAGCGCAACGCCGCCGCCGTGGCCGCCGATGAGCGCCTGCTCAAGGGCGGCTCGTTCCTTTGCCATTACAGCTATTGCTATCGCTACCGGATCGCCGCGCGCATGGCGTTGACGCCGGACAGCGCCGCCAGCAATGTCGGCTTCCGCGTCGCCTACGACGCTTGAGGCCCTGGCATTAGCCGAGTTCGCTTTCGGGCCGGTGCGGCATGCGTTCCGGGTGAACACCGGCCTGTTTCAAAGTCCGCTCCAGCAATTGCTCGTAGATCGGCTGTCCGCCAAGCCAGCGGGCCGCGATATTGGCGGTGACGCAGGTGGCGATCAGCGGCAGCGTCATGGTGTAGGCGCCCGTCAGTTCCAGCGTCAGCGCAACGCCCACCACCGGCGCGCGCACCGAAGCTGAAAACAGACCGCCCATGGCGGCGATGCCGAAGGCAAGCGGGATGGCGGCGCCTTCCGGCAGCAGGCCTTCCAGGATTGTTCCGAAGGCGAGGCCGATTGCGATCGCCAGCGCCAGCATGGGCGCGAAAATGCCGCCGGGCGTGCCGGCGGAATAGCTCACCACCATGGTGGCGAACCGCAACACCGCAAGCAGCAGAAGCGCGCTCAGCACGACATGGTCGCGGGCGAGCGCGACGATGACATTCTCGCCGCCGGTGACCGCGCGCGGAAACAGGATGAACAGCGCCCCGATCGCAAGCCCGATCATCGCCGGCATCAGGTAGGGAATGCGCTTGTGCATCGCGATGGTGAAGCCGGAAACGCTCATCAGGCTGGCGTTGAGCGCCACGCCGACGAAGCCGAGAAGCGCGCCGAGAACGATGAAGGCGGGCAGCAGGGCAAGTGCAGGTGTCGCGACCGACATGGAGAAATCCGGCGCGGTGCCGCCGATCACCTCCGTCATCACGGTGGAGAAGAAGGCGGCGACGATGACGCCCATATAGCTGCGGAAGTTATAGGGAAACTGGTTGTGGGTTTCCTCGATGATGAACAACACGGCGGCGAGCGGGGCGTTGAAGGCGCAGGCAAGGCCGGCGGCGGCACCCGCGCCCAGCAGGCCGCGCCGTTCCGTATCGGAAACCTTGAAGAAATCCGTGGTCGCCGCGGCGATCGACGCGCCGATATGGATCGTCGGCCCCTCTCGCCCGAGCACCAGGCCGGAAGAAAGCGCGCCGATGCCGGTGAGGAACTTGACCGGCAGAACCCGGCGCCAGCGCACGTTGCGCAGATTGCTCATCGCGCCTTCGATTTCCTGCACGCCGCTGCCGGCGGCCTCCGGCGCATAGCGACGCACCACGGCGACCATGGCGACCGTGACGATCATGGTGATCAGCGCCGCCGCCAGGACGAGCCAGGGCCCCTGCAGCAGACGTCCCAGCGCCTGCGGCCATGTCGATAGCCGGTCGATCGCAAGGTGGAAAAACGACCCGATCGTGCCCGTGACAATGCCGGTCACGGCGGCCATGACGATAAAGCGGTTCTCCGCGCGCCGGTCGCGCTGCTCAAGCGCTGCGTCTTCCTGTTCGCTCATCAGGCTCGCACCGCTATGAGGCGCGCCGGAGTTGGTCTGTGCATGGATGGCCCCTCTTTCTGATTGCACTATGCAGACTGAAAATCTCTTGTCCAGAGCGGCGCCAGCCGCTGGCGTCCCCATTCAGCGACATAGTTTGCTGTTGATTGCATTCGGCTTTCGGGCAAGACTCCGGCCCGATCGAAATCGGCCTGCAAAGAGGGGAACTGAATGGACCGCGAACACGATCCCAGCCAGCTTGAAATGGTGGTGCTGATGACGCCGGACATGGCGAATTTTTCCGGCAAGGTGCATGGCGGCGCGCTGCTGAACCTGCTCGATCGCGTGGCCTATTCCTGCGCTGCGCGGTATTCACAGGATTATGCGGTCACGCTGTCGGTGGATCAGGTGACGTTTCGCGAGCCGATCAATGTCGGCGAACTCGTCACCTTCCGGGCATCGGTGAACTATACCGGCCGCACCTCGATGGAGATCGGCATCAGGGTCGAGGCGGAGGAGGTGCGCAGCGGACACCGCCGGCACACCAATTCCTGTTATTTCACCATGGTTGCCGTGGACGAACACGGCAAGCCGACGCCGATCCCCAAGCTCGATCTCAGCACGCCGGACAAGGAGCGCCGCTTCAAGGAGGCGCAGATGCGCCACCAGTTGCGCCGCGAATATGAAAGCCGGTTCAAGGAGTTGAAGGCCGATTAGGGACCTTCCGGCTCTGGCGCAATAATGCCCCGCAACGGCATGGAGCCGGCGCGGGGCATCTCCTTCCCCTCAGTAATACGGCGAAACGCACTGCTGCCGCGGCCCGTGATAGGGTTGGTAGGTATTGTCCGAGACGCGGTACGATTTGTAGTGATCCTCGCACCACTGATAGTGCTTCGGATTGATCGTGGGCGTTGTCGCCGTGTTGACCGTGCCGTTGTTGGTTGCCGCCACGACGCCGCCGCCGATCAGCGCGCCTGCCGCAAACGGGACCCAGGCGGTGCCGTTCCAGCCCCAGCCCGGACCATAGGGACCATAGGGCGGACCGTACCAGTAGGGGCCAAGTGCTGCCGGTCCGTCATAGGGGCCCCAATTGGGCGGCGGCGGACCATGCCAGTGCGGCGGCGGCGGGCCGTGCCAATGCGGGGGCGGGCCGCCATGCCAGGGCTGACCATAGGGCGCGCGAACCGGGCCGGGGCCGCGCGGGACGCCGCCATGCGGGCCATTGTGCCAGTAGGGCGGAGGGCCCTGCCAGTGCGGATTGCCGCCGCCGTGAAAGGCCGGTCCATGCGGCGCAAACCCGCCATGGAACCCGCCACCATGAAAACCACCGCCGTGAAAGCCGCCTGCCGGGTGGGCAAGGGCCGCCATCGGCGAAAGAGCAAGCGCCGCCGCCATCGCGAGGGCCACAAGTTTACTGCGTGCAAGTCCGAACATCGCATTCCTCCTGCATCAAGGAGATCATCGCCGTGCAGGCGCCATGATCCTAAACCGCAGGTAGCATCGTCTTGCTGAACGCAAGCTGAATAATCCGGCTTCGGCAGACGAGGCTCTCAGCCGTCCTCCATGCCCAGCAGCACATTCGCGACATTGTGTCCGATCTCGGTGACGCCGTAGCCGCCTTCCATGACGGTGACGATCGGCAGGCCCGATGCCGCCAGCATCGCGCCCATGCGCCGGAAATCGGGCGTGGTCAGCCGGAAGAAGGAGATCGGATCCTTCTCGAAGGTATCGACGCCGAGCGAGACCACCAGCGCCTCCGCGCCGAAGGCTGCGATCCGCTGCATCGCTCGCTCCAATGCCTCGCGATAGGCGCTCCACGCCGTGTTGCGGGGGAGGGGGAAATTGGCATTGAAGCCTTCGCCCCTGCCTTTGCCGGTTTCCTCCGCATGGCCCCAGAAATAGGGGAAGGCATCGTCCGGATGGCCGTGGATCGAGGCGAAGAGGATATCGTCGCGCTCATAGGTAATGTCCTGCGTGCCGTTGCCGTGGTGGAAATCGACATCGAGGATCGCGACCTTCGCCGCGCCGTGGTCGATGAGGCGTTGGGCCGCGATCGCGGCATTGTTGAGGAAGCAATAGCCGCCGAAGAGATCGATGCCGGCATGGTGACCGGGCGGGCGGCAGAGCGCGAAGGCATGGCGATGGCCGGCCGTGACATGGTCGGTCGCCGAAATCGCGCAGTCATTGGCGGCAACGGCCGCCCGGTAGGTGCCGTCGGTAATCGAAGTCTCGACCGAATTGGCGTAATAGCCTAGCAGCCCGTCGATATTCTTCGGCGGGCGGGCGTGGTAGGAGCGGCGCACCGGCAGCGAGATTGGGATCGCCTCGCTGGTGAAGCCGGCCGCGGTCCACCGCTCCCATATGGTTTCCAGAAATTCGAGATAGCCGGCATCGTGAAGCTTGCCCGCGACCGAAAGGCCATGCGCCTCGGGCGCGACAATGTCCGAAAACCCGTTCTCCTGCAGCGCCGCCAATATCCATTCCGCCCGGAACGGCCCCTCGAACGGCTTCACCAGTTCGCCGCCATGCAGCTCCGTTTTGGCATCGCGGAACTTGTGGTCTTCGGAATATATAATGCGCATGGAGCCTCCAGCCTTTCGGGCGGCAAAGGTGCTGCCGCATCTGTGCAAGCATTAGCAAAAATACCGATCAACGACACTCGTCCTTGTCCAAAACAATCGTAATGTAAAGTTAACTTTACAGGGCGCGCAATATGAGCTATGTAAAACTAACTTTACTTCTGTGGGGCGGTATGTATGACAAACGCAAAAGCGACCCGTCGATTTTTCCTGGCAATGGGGTCCGGGCTGGTGGTGTTCATCGCTGCGTCGGTCGCGCTTTCAAATGTGCGGGAGACAGCAGGCACGGCGCTTATCATCACCTTGGTCACAATCGCCATACTGGCGCTTGCATCGTTTTTCTGGGCTCATTTGCGTTTTGTAAGCGAGGTCGATGAGTTCTTGAGATTCATCCAGATACGCGCGATTATTTTCGGTCTTACTGTGGTCTTTTGCCTGTTCACCGCGCTGGGCTATCTCGCGCTTTTCCTCGACAAGGAAACGATTTCGCTGTTCTGGCTGAACCCGACCTACTGGCTTTCATACGGTGCCGCCTCCCTGTTTCTGTCTTGGCGCGAGACTGGCACGCTTGGATGAAAAACCGCGTACGGGAGCTGAGGAGCAAACGAGGCTGGTCGCAGGCGGTTCTCGGCGAAAAGCTCGAAATCTCGAGGCAGAGCGTGATTGCGATAGAGGCGGGGCGTTACGATCCGTCATTGCCGCTGGCCTTCCGCATTGCCATGTTGTTCGACCTGCAGATCGAGGCGGTGTTTTTTCCCGATGGCGGGTCAGATCGTGTCTGATGCGTCTCGGGCCGCTTGCAAGGACGTTGATTTGCCAGTGTCGCACAAGGCCTCGCAATCCCACATCCGAGCGGACAATAGGCAGACGCCATAAAACAAGGCGCAGCCGCTCAATGCGGGAAACCGCCTTGAAGGTGCCTGAGCTTGTCGGGATTGCGCATCACGTAGATCGCCGCGATCTTTCCGTCGCGGGGCAGGAGCGCGGTAACTTGAAACTCGTCGTCGGCTTCGCGCGTGATGAAACCCGGCAGGCCGTTGACATAGCATAGCCGCACCAGCGCGCAGTCCTGTTTCCAGGCGATCTCGGCAAGTCTTTTGTGAATGGTGATGATATCCTCGACGCCGGTGACAATCCGGAAGGCGGCGGAACGCTTGCCGCCGCCATCGGAGTGGAAGGCGGCATCGGCGGCCAGCATGTCGCGCAAGGCTGCGATATCGCCGCTGCGCGAGGCGGCGTGAAAGGCGCGGGCGACGTCGAGCCCCAACTGGGGTTCAACCGGAAAGCGCGGCGCTTCCTCGCGAACGTGGTCGCGGGCGCGGGCCGCAAGCTTTCGGGCCGCCTCGGGGCTGCGCTCCAGCGCATCGCCGACGGCGGCAAAATCCATTCCGAACACGTCGTGCAGCAGGAAGGCCGCCCGCTCCAGCGGCGACAGCCTTTCGAGCGCCAGCATCAGCGGCAGGGTGAAATCGACCTCCGGCTCCTCCTCGATCGCCGGCTCGGGCAGCCAGGGACCGATATAGGTCTCGCGTTGCGTGCGCGCCGATTTCAGCTGGTCGAGGCAGAGCCGGGCAATCATGCGCCGCAGGAATGCCTCGTCCGAGCGCACGGTGTCGTGATCAACCTTCATCCAGCGGATGAAGGCCTCCTGAACCATGTCCTCTGCATCGGCGTGGGAGCCGAGCATGCGGTAGGCGATGCGACGCATGAGGGGACGGAGCGACTCAAACCGCTCCGCCGCACTGGCGTCACCGCGCATCATGCCGCAGCCTTTGGCTCGAACCACATCTGAAAGCCGACTGCGATGCGGTTCCAGCCATTGATCACATTGATTGCCATGGTCAGGCTCACCTGTTCCTCCGCGCTGAAATGGCGCGCCAGTTCATCATAGATGTCCGCAGGGATCGGCGCCTGTGAAATCCGCGTCAGGGCATCGGTCCAGGCGAGCGCCGCGCGTTCGCGCTCGCTGTAGCACGGCGCCTCCTGCCAAGCGGAAAGAAGATAGATGCGCTGCTCGCTCTCGCCTGTCTGGCGGGCGTCGATCGTGTGCATGTTGATGCAGTTGGCGCAGCCATTGATCTGCGAGGCGCGGATTTTGACAAGCTCCAGCAGGCTATGCTCGAGCCGGCCGCTGACGTCGTTGGACAAGGCGTGCCACTGGCGCGCCAGTTCGGGGCCGGCGGCGTAGAAGTCTATGCGTGCAGTCATGGGAAACCTCTTTCGATGTGTTGCATCTCCATGACGAGCGAGGACTGCCGATTGTGACATCCCACCAAAAGAAAAGCCGGCTCACATGCGGCTGTCGATCAATCGCTTGTAGAAAAACGTCGTGCCGCAATAATCCCCATCGGGGTAGAGCGCGTATTCCGGCACCACGCCGACGCGCTGCCAGCCGAGACGGGGATAGATCGCTTCGGCAGCACTTCCGGTCGCGGTGTCGAGCACCATCAGCCAACGGTCGCGTTGCAGGCATTCCGCCTCCAGCCGCTCCATCAACTGGCGGGCGATGCCCCGGCCGCGCATGTCGCGGCGCACGATCAGCTTCATCACATCGCCGCGATGCGGCTGATTGGTCTTGCGCGCAAAGCCGGCCTGCACCGTGCCGACGATATCGTCTCCGTCCGCCGCCACAGCGAGCACGGTAAAGCCGTCCGCCACCCCGTCGGCGACGCCCTGCCAGAAGGCGCGGGCTTGTTCCGGATCATAGGGCGCCATGAAGCCCATCGAGGCATTGTCCTCGATACTGTCGCGCAGCAGGTCGCAGAGCGCCGGTATCGCGGCAACGGCCTCTTCGGCGGATAGAAATCTGATGGTTGTCATGACGCTCCTTATCGCGTTCGCTCGATGATGACGGCGTAGAGCACGTCGGTATCGCCGGCATTGGTAAAGCTGTGCGGATCGGCGACCGGCATATAGAGGCAGTCCCCCTTGAAAAGGAGATGGGTCTCCTCGCCGATCTCGACTTGCAGCGTCCCGCTCATGATCCAGATATGCTGGCTCAGTCCGTCCGCGCCGTGTTTCGGCGGATAGGAGATGCCGCCGCCGACCGGAAAGCGGATCAGCACGATATCCACCCCGGAGCCGGTGCCGGAGGGAGAGACCGAGCGGCGCGAATAGCCGGTTTCCGGATCGCGCCACACCGGCTGGTCGACCCGGCGCGACAGCGGATCGACGGGCCGGTCGGCATCGGCGAAAAACGCCGACAGCGTGGTGCCGAGCGCGGCGCAGAGCTTCGCCAGAATGAGCGCCGACGGCGAGGCCTCCGCCCGCTCGATCCGTGAGATCATCGCACGGCTGACACCCGAGGCTTCCGCAAGCCCATCCAGCGTGAAGCCGCCGGCGGTGCGCAGGCGCTTGAGGTTGACGGCAATGGCGTGGTCGAAGGTGAGATCGAGGTTTTCCATGATGCGATCATGGAATTCTACTATCAGAGAGTCAAGGGTTTTTTGAGCACATCCTCGGGTATCGCCGGCGGGGGATTTCAAGGATAGGAATACCTCCCCGGTCCGCCATTGAAGCGCGTCATGCTGCCATCATCAGGAAACTGCGAAACGAGGTTGATGGTGTCGCCTTCTATGTAGGCACCAGGAAACAGATACGGCGCTTCAAAACTTGTTCCGGCAACAGGATAGTTGACAACCAATTTTCCGTCGCTTGACCGCCAGCCCTTGATGACCTGGCCAGGTAGCGGGGCGTATCCGGAAACACCTTCCGACGTGACGTCGCGGATGAGAAGATTATTGCCGTCTTGCGATTGACCGATGACCCAGACAAAGGCATCCGACTGCGGCCCATATTCTTCAAAGGACGCAGTGGCTTCCACCCGATCTCCATTTTTCAGGTTTGCATAGAAGCCCATGGACCAGGCGCCGTTGCTGTCAGCGCGCACAGGAGGATAATATCGTGTCGTCAAACTTTCTGATGCAGAGACCGTCACATAAGTTCCCGGAATTGCGGCGCCCGTCACCCAATAATCTTTCCCACCGTCAATACTGTGACTGATTGTCATTATGCCGCCAGGATAGGAGGTTATCCAAACCACTCTGAAGCCGGAAAAGTCGCCATACATTCCGGGTGAATAAAGTGCACATGCTCTGTTGAAATATCCGGCGGCGCTCCAGCCCGAATTCCTCGCCCAGGTCGACGTCAATGCCTGTGTGTTTAAATAGCCGTTCCAGGTCATCCGCAGTTCTGCACCATTGCTTGCAAGAGCAGGCCCGTACTCAGAAATATAGCTATCCTTGGTTGTTTGCGGCGCCGACAATATGCCGTTTGCGTACCGCAGATAGGTAATTGGCGCGTTGATGCCTTGAGCACAGGCAAAGAATAATTCGCCGCCATGCGCCGCAATCGCCGGGCTACCAGAGACTGAATAGCGCGTACTAAGCAGTGCCGACCATTTCGTTCCTTCAAACCAGCAAAACGAGAGCGTGGGTGCACTGTCTTTCGTGCTCCATGCAAGAACAAGTTGATCTTTATAGACAGCAAGCGCCGGAGAAGCATTGGTGAAAGCGCTCGAGATCTGTATCTTGTCGCTCCAATTCCCGTCATAAACCGACCAATAGATCGCGCCGGAACCGGGGTCTTTGTAGACAGCGTGAATCTGGTTTCTATAGGTCGCCACGCCGGGAACCTCATCCGAGGAGAACCTGAACGTGTATGTATAGGGAGGCCAAGCTTGGTCTTTTCCAAACTTGTAGAAGATACGATTGGAGCCCGCGTCCTTCCAGAACACCCAGTCTTCGCCATTGAGGCGGGTACAACGTGCCCCCGAATTCCCTTGATACTGGGTAGGTGCAACAGTGATCGGGCTACCCCAGTCGATTGGCGTGCCATAAACATATCCGCGCATTCCGGGTTGCATGTCGTTATCCATCGTCCTAGGTAGGCTCATAAATGCAATCTATAATTGTATTATTACCAATTTTCGCAACTAATCCATATCTCGCAAAGCAGTTGGCATCGCTATTTGGTTAACCCCTTGCCATTAATGTCGATTTCAACCCCTGCAAATGACATCCCGGTCCGACGCGTTTTCTGGGCCCTTGGCGGTCGACAATCAAAACATGAAGCCGGTAGTCCTTCCGGCCTTGTCGAGTCAGCTTGAGCAAGGTTGATGATCAGCCGGTTTCCGTACTTGGTAAGGTTTCTGACCTGATGGCTATTAATGCGCCGTCTCGTGCAATTTCGCTTTCAGGAAGCCGCGTGCGCTGCTATATGCGCGCGCATGAGCACAAATGAAGATCGCGTTCCACTCGACCATATCCGCAACTTTTCCATCGTGGCCCATATCGACCACGGCAAGTCGACGCTTGCCGACCGGCTGATCCAGACCTGCGGGGGGCTGGCCGAGCGCGAGATGTCGGCGCAGGTGCTCGACAACATGGATATCGAGCGCGAGCGCGGCATCACCATCAAGGCCCAGACCGTGCGCCTGCACTACAAGGCGAAGAACGGCGAGACCTATGTGCTGAACCTTATCGACACGCCCGGCCATGTCGACTTCGCCTACGAAGTCTCGCGCTCGCTGTCGGCCTGCGAGGGCTCGTTGCTGGTCGTCGACGCTTCCCAGGGCGTGGAGGCCCAGACGCTCGCCAATGTCTATCAGGCGATCGACAACGACCATGAACTGGTCACCGTGCTGAACAAGGCCGACCTGCCCGCAGCCGACCCGGAACGGGTGAAGGAGCAGATCGAGGACGTGATCGGCATCGATGCCTCCGACGCGCTGCTGATCTCCGCCAAGACCGGCATGGGCGTGCCGGATGTTCTGGAAGCCATCGTCCACAAGCTGCCGCCGCCGAAGACTGAAAAGGGCGCGGACGCGCCGCTGAAGGCGCTTCTGGTCGATAGCTGGTACGATACCTATCTCGGCGTCATGGTTCTTGTGCGCGTCATCGACGGCGTGCTGAAGAAGGGCCAGACCATCCGGATGATGGGCACGGATGCCAAATATCCGGTCGACCGCGTCGGCGTGCTGACCCCGAAAATGCTGGTGGTCGACGAACTCGGCCCCGGCGAAATCGGCGTCATCACCGCCTCGATCAAGGAAGTTGCAGATACCCGCGTCGGCGACACGATCACCGAGGACAAGCGCCCGACCGAGAAGATGCTGCCGGGCTTCAAGCCGGCGCAGCCGGTGGTGTTCTGCGGGTTGTTTCCGGTCGATGCCAATGATTTCGAGGACCTGCGCGCCGCCGTCGGCAAGCTGCGCCTCAACGACGCGTCGTTCTCGTTCGAAATGGAAAGTTCGGCGGCCCTCGGCTTCGGCTTCCGCTGCGGCTTTCTCGGCCTGCTGCATCTGGAAATCATCCAGGAGCGTTTGGAGCGCGAATTCGATCTCGATCTGATCGCGACTGCCCCGTCCGTGGTCTACGAACTGACGATGACCGACGGCAAGGAAATCGAACTCCACAATCCCGCCGACATGCCGGATGTGGTCAAGATCGCCGAAATCCGCGAGCCCTGGATCAAGGCCTCGATCCTGACGCCGGATGAATATCTCGGCGGCATTCTGAAGCTCTGCCAGGACCGTCGCGGCATCCAGACCGACCTTACCTATGTGGGCAACCGCGCGATGCTGGCCTATGAACTGCCGCTCAACGAGGTGGTGTTCGATTTCTACGACCGGCTGAAGTCGATCTCCAAGGGCTATGCCTCGTTCGACTATCATCTCGCCGATTACCGCGCCGGCAATCTCGTCAAAATGTCGATCCTCGTCAACGGCGAGCCGGTCGATGCGCTGTCGATGCTGGTGCACCGCACCGCCGCCGAAAAGCGCGGCCGCGACATGTGCGAGAAGCTGAAGGAGCTGATCCCGAAGCACATGTTCAAGATCCCGATCCAGGCCGCGATCGGCGGCAATGTGATCGCGCGCGAGACCATCTCGGCGCTGCGCAAGGACGTGACCGCCAAGTGCTATGGCGGCGATGCCTCGCGCAAGCGCAAGCTGCTCGACAAGCAGAAGGCCGGCAAGAAGCGCATGCGCCAGTTCGGCAAGGTCGAAATCCCCCAGGAAGCCTTCATCGCCGCGCTGAAGATGAGCGACGAGTAGGCGCGCCAGGGCAATCAGTCCGAGCCGAAATTCAGTTGAATTCCGGCTGTCGGTGTCTCGGCGGACCCATCGACATCCAATCTCCCCTCAAGAGGGGAGATTGACGGCTGGGAGGCTGTCGCAAACCGGCAGAGGGCCAAAAACGGAAAAGCTCTATCCGCGAAACCGCATCATGCCGACGAGCTTTGCTTCCACGCCTTCGACCAGCGGCGCGGCCAGGACGCGGCGGGGATCGACGGGTCCCGGCAGTTGCAGCGTGGGCGGGACGATCGGCAGGAAACCGAGCGGGCTGTAATAGGGCGGATCGCCGACCAGGATCACGACTTCCGACCCGGCGTCGCGCGCCGCCTGAACGGCGACTTTGACCAGATGGCGGCCGATGCCGCGGTTCTTGTGCGACGGCTTGACGGCGAGCGGTCCCAGCATATGCCCCTCCGCCTCACCGGCGAAAACCGGCGTCATCCGCACCGAGGCGATGACCTCTTCGCCATCGAGACAGATGAAGGACAGCGCGGGATCATGAGGCCCCTGCTCGCGGATGCGGGCGGCGGCGCGCACGAAACGGGCGGGGCCGAAGGCTTCGGCGTTGATGTCTTCGATGGCAGCGTCGTGGGAGGCCTCTTCGGGGAGGTAACGCAATTCACTCGTCATAGATGTCTGAACCTGTCTGGAGAACGCATGATGTCGGGGCCGGAGAAAATCCGGTCTGAACTTCCAATCAGCGTCGTCGCAGGTTCCGCATGACATTTTCCAAATTTGCGTTTCGTCGGCCACTAGCAGGAAACGCAGCGGCCGTCCAGCCTGCGGGGAGCGAAAACGACGGGACCGATGGTATGCAACACACTGTCAATGGTTTCGGGGGTGGCAAAGCGGGAGGCGCGCCGTATGTAAATGGGCACAACGAATGAAAGGAGCAGGCCATGGGTATGCTGGTAGACGGCGTCTGGAAGGACGTCTGGTACGACACCGACAAGACGGGCGGCAAGTTCAAGCGCGAAAGCTCGAAATTCAGGAACTGGATCACCGCCGACGGCAGCGCCGGTCCCGAGGGCGATGGCGGTTTTGAGGCCGAAAAAGGCCGCTACCACCTCTATGTGGCCCTTGCCTGTCCCTGGGCGCACCGCACGCTGATCTTCCGCAAGCTCAAGGGGCTCGAGGACTATATCGATGTCTCGATCGTCGACCCGCTGATGCTGGAAAACGGTTGGGAGTTCAAGAACCGCGACGGCGGCACCGCCGACAAGGTGAACGGCGCCGACTATCTCTGGCAGGTCTATACCAAGGCCGACCCGAAATATTCAGGCCGCGTGACCGTGCCGGTCGTCTGGGACAAGAAGCGCGAGACCATCGTCTCGAACGAATCGGCGGAAATCATCCGCATGTTCAACAGCGCTTTCGATCACCTGACCGGCAATGATGTCGATTTCTACCCCGAGGACCTGCGCGAAGGGATCGAGGAGATCAACGCGGTGGTCTACAACACCGTCAACAACGGCGTCTACAAGGCCGGTTTCGCGACCACCCAGGAAGCCTATTCGGAAAACGTGCTGAAGCTGTTCGAAACGCTCGACATGCTGGAAAAGCGCCTCGGCGAAAACCGCTATTTGATGGGCGACCGGCTGACGGAGGCCGACTGGCGGCTGTTCACCACGCTGGTCCGCTTCGATCCGGTCTATGTCGGCCACTTCAAGTGCAATCTGAGGCGGATTGCCGACTATCCCAATCTCTCCGGCTATCTCAGAGAACTTTATCAGGTCCCGGGCGTTAAGGAGACAGTCAATATCGACCACATCAAGCGCCACTATTACGGCTCGCACAAGACGATCAACCCGACGGGCATCGTGCCCGAAGGCCCTCTGTTCGATCTCGACGCGCCGCACGGGCGCGGCTGAAAAGGCGGCGCTTGTTCGGCGGGCGTTGGAAAGCTAAGAAGACTGTATGTACACAATCGCCCATATTTCCGATGTCCATCTCGGGCCACTGCCGCAACTGTCGCCGAAGGAGCTGTTTTCCAAACGGATCACCGGCTTCTTCAACTGGCATCGCAACCGCCGCAAGCACCTCGGCAAGGATACGCTGGAAAACCTGTTGCTGGCGATCGCGGACGAGAATCCGGACCACCTCGCGATCACCGGCGATCTGGTCAATCTCGCCACCACCAAGGAAATCGATATCGCCGCCGACTGGCTGAAAAGCGTCGGCCCCGCGCATGAGGTATCGCTGGTGCCGGGCAATCACGATGCCTATGTCGGCGGTGCCTACGCCAAGATCGCCAGGGCCTGGGGCGACTACATGCAGGGCGATGATCACGAGGGGGCGCATCTGGGCAAGATGACCTTCCCCTATCTCCGCAGGCGCGGCCCGGTTGCCATCATCGGCTGCTCATCGGCCATTCCGTCACCGCCATTCCTGGCGATCGGCTCGTTCGAGGCGAAACAGGCACGCAAGACCGCCGAGCTTCTACGCCAGGCCGGCGAGGAAGGCCTGTTCCGGATCCTGATGATCCATCATCCGCCCGTGCGCAACGCGGCTGCCCGCCACAAACGGCTGATCGGCATTCGCCGGTTCAAGGCAACGATTGCCACCGGCGGCTGCGAACTGGTGCTGCACGGCCATACCCACCTCAACACCGTGAATTTCATCGAGACGCGGCAGGGCAAGACGCCGGTGATCGGCATCGCCGCCGCGGGCCAGGGCGCCAACGGCAAGAAGCCGCCGTCCGGCTTCAACCTCATCTCCGTCAGCGGCAGGTCCGGCTCATATGAAATGCAATGCCGCCGCCACGCTTTGAGCGCGGCGAGCGGCCTCATAGAACCGGAAAGCGAATTCAGCTTCTCTTATACCAACGACCGGTAACTGGCCTCGGCGCTACACCGCGTCCTCGTGCACGAGGTTCCGGCGCAAAGCCGGGGTAGCGCTGGCATCAACGATCGCGTTGACGTTGAACCGGACGGCGTTGCGCAGTTTCAGGCACTCGTTCTGGCCGATCCCGTCCCAATCAAGGCTGCGCTGGACGATGTGGCGACAGATCTTGAAATACTGCGCCTGGCCGAGCAGCGTGAAGGTCAGGATCGCCAGATCCTCGGCATTCTCGTCCCGTCCGGTGGCCCGCGCCAGCAATTGCCGCAAGTGCTTGTGCAGCGGCTCGATAAACTCGTTGAAGAGTAGGTCGAAAGCTTCGCTCGGAAGCGAGATATAGCGCATGATGAAGGCCGAAATCTCGTCCTCGTCGTAATTGGGCGTCAGGGGCTGCACCAGAAGAACCATGAGCTCCACCAGTTCTTCCCGCGCCTCGGCCGGCGTCATCTTCGCCGATATCGGCTCCAGCATCGCGCTGCCGATGTTGTTCTTGGCAATATCGATCACGTAAAGCGCACAGGCGCGCATCAACCCTGGCTTGCCGCCGAAATGATAGGCGATACTACCGATATTCGCGCCCGACAATTCCGCGATTTTACGTGTGGAAACAGCGTTATAACCATATTCTCCAAAAAGCCGGAGGGCCGCGGAGATAATCGCCTGCCTCGTTGCTGCTGCACCGCTTTGATTTTCGATCATGGCTCTTTTTATTACTCTGTTTTTGGCCAAACGTTGATCATAGAATAAATCCTCCCCGTCATTCTATTTTCTCGTTGGCATGCAAGATAAAGCAACGCGCGCGCAAGCGCCAGCCATATTTCAGCCATATTTTCCGAGCTGCACGGCTGGATCGACTGCAACAGACGGTTGCGATCCAAGTAAATTAGCTTTCCGGCTGGAGAAACGCTGCACGCCCCTTGTTTCCGCCATTTACACAAGGCAATATCGCGCCGGCATGCTGGCCGGCGAAGGGGTTGACCGGCCATTATTATATCGCGTATGCGATCGAGAGTTTCAAGGTCGTTATGGATTCCGCAGTCATCAAGAGCAGACCGAAAAGGGCAGTCGACCGTCGCCGCTGGATGGCGGGAGCGGCCTGCGCGGTATTTCTCGGCATCGGCGTGGCCGTCGGCGCCAGCCTGTCGCGGGATACCGGCGCCTCCCAGGTTGTCGATCTCTCGCTCGACCAGTCAAACGACTGGATCGATGACGTTTGCGCGAATTTCAGGGTTTTCGGCCGCAAGTATCAGCCGCTGGTGGATGTCGGCCCGGGCGAAGACGCTGCCTTCGCCGAACTCGTGCAGCGCACGATCGGCATCGACATGGCCGTCCCCACTTTCGATGAAGGCGCTTCGATCTTCGAGGGCGCCAGGGTCGTCGCGATCGACCGCGCACCGGGCATCGAGCTATTCTACCGCAACACCGCCGGCGACCTGCTGTCCGTGTTCGTGCTGGCCCGCCCCGCTTCGCCCGACAATCAGGTGACGGACGTGCAGGAGACCATTCGCGACGATCTCATCGTCTCGTGGTGGCAGGGCGAACGCACGCTGGTTGCCGTCGTCGGCCCGTCTTCCGATGCCAACATGCCCGACCTTGCCCAGGCCGCCTATCTCAAGCTTTGATAAAACGAAAGCCGGCCGCGTTGAGCGCGACCGGCCTTCTTCAGAGTCGTAAGGCGGGCGTTACCGCGCCGCCAGGATCTGGTTCGCCGCCGATACGATCGCTTCCAGCGATGCGGCAACGATATTGGTGTTGATGCCGACGCCATAGATCTTGCCGCCGTCATAGGCGACCTCGACATAGGCAATGGCCTTGGCGTCGGACCCGTGGTTCAGCGAATGCTCGGAATAATCCTCGACCGACAGCGCAATGCCGAGATAATCGGACAGCGCATTGATGAACCCGTCGACGGGGCCGTTGCCCTTGGCCTCGATGCGCTTGGAAACGCCATTATCCTCGATCTCCGCCGTCACCACGCGCTGGCCCTTGGCCTGACCCTGCGGATAGGTTTGGTGATCGACGAATTTGATGCGGCCGTTGGGCTGCTCGACATATTTCTCCATGAACACGTCATAGATCCGCTTCGAAGGGAGCTCGCGTCCCTCTTCATCGGTGATCTTCTGAACGTGCTCGCGGAAGGCGACCTGCAGGGCGCGCGGCATGTTGATGCCGTAGTCGGACTGCATGATATAGGCGATGCCGCCCTTGCCGGACTGCGAATTGATGCGAATGATCGCCTCGTATGTGCGGCCGACATCCTGCGGGTCGATCGGCAGATAGGGCACTTCCCACTGCGGCTTGTTGGCGACCTTGATCGCCTTCATGCCCTTGTTGATCGCATCCTGATGCGAGCCGGAGAAGGCGGTGTAGACCAGTTCGCCGACATAGGGGTGGCGCTCCGGAATGACCATCTGGTTGGAATACTCGTAGACCGCCTTGATCCGCTCGATGTCCGAGCAGTCCAGTTCCGGATCCACGCCCTGCGTAAACATGTTCAGCGCCAACGTGACGATATCGACATTGCCGGTGCGCTCGCCATTGCCGAACAGCGTGCCCTCGATCCGGTCCGCGCCGGCCAGCACGCCCATTTCGGCGGCGGCAATACCCGTGCCGCGGTCATTATGCGGATGGACGGAGACGATCAGGTTCTCGCGATTGTCGAGATTGCGGCACATCCACTCGATCTGGTCGGCATAGATGTTGGGCGTCGACATTTCCACGGTCGAGGGCAGATTGATGATCAACTTGTTGTCGGGCGTCGGTTTGACCACCTCGATCACCGCGTTGCAGATCTCCAGCGCAACGTCCAACTCGGTCCCGGTAAAGCTTTCCGGAGAATATTCGAAACGGTAGCCGCCGCCGGCCTTGGCCGCCATATCGGTGATCATCTTGGCGGCATCGACGGCGATCTGGCGGATGCCCGCCACATCCTTGCCGAACACGACGCGGCGCTGCAACTCGCTGGTGGAATTATAGAAATGCACGATCGGGCGGTGCGCACCTTCCAGCGCCTCGAAGGTGCGGGTGATCAGTTCCGGACGGCACTGCACCAGCACCTGCAGCGAGACATCGTCGCCGACATTGCCGTTTTCGACGCACCAGCGGGCGAAGTCGAAATCGGTCTGCGATGCGGAAGGAAAGCCGATTTCGATTTCCTTGAAGCCCATGTCGAGCAACAGCTGGAACATGCGGGCCTTGCGGTCGTGCCCCATCGGGTCGACCAGCGCCTGGTTGCCGTCGCGCAGATCGACCGAGCACCAGATCGGCGCCTTCTCGATGCGTTTCGACGGCCATTGCCGGTCTGTCAGATTGATCTGCTGATAGGCCTGGTATTTCTGAGCCGCGAACGGCATGCCCTTGTTGGCTGTGGTTTTCACGTCCATTTTTCCTCACTCCGGCGCGCATCCGTGTTCCACGCGATGGCCGCCTTGATCTTCAATTTCAGGGATTTTTCAGGAGCGCTTGTGCCAGACGGCTTTCCGGCCGCCGGGCGCTCCTCAAAGGACCCGGCAACCGCCGTTAAGGCCGAGAAGAAGAAGCGAGTTTAGGTCGCGCAGGACGGACGCCGCGGCAGTGGCACCGCGCGTGGACTTCGCCTGAAAATTGTTCGCAAACCTGATCATGAGCGTTCCTTAGCGGCATCGGCGGCAAATTGCAATCGCAAATAGCGCCTCCTCATGCCGACCGGCGGGAGCGGCCTGCCGCCCAGGCCTTGATGCCGTGCACCAGCAGACCCGCGAGCAACCCCCAGAAGGCTCCGGAAACGCCGAAAAAGCCGACCCCGGAAGCTGCGACCAGAAAGGTGATCGCCGCCGCTTCCCGCGCTTCCGGCTCCTTGAACGCGCCAAGAACCGCGCCGCCGAAAGCGCCGATCAGCGCAAGGCCGGCAACGGCCTCGATCAGCACCGGCGGCGCCAGCGAGACGGTTGCCACCACAAGGCCGCTGAACAGGCCGAGCACGATATAGCCGATCCCGGCGATGATCGCCGACCAGTAGCGCCGTTTCGGGTCGGGATGAGCGTCCGGACCCGCGCACATCGCCGCCGTGATCGCCGCCAGGTTGACCCCGTGCCCGCCGAAGGGCGTAATAAGCAGCGTCGCCAAGCCGGTTACCGAAAACATCCGACCGGCGGAGGGACGGTAATTGTTGATGTTGAGGATCGCGACGCCCGGAATGTTCTGCGAGGCCATGGTGACGATGAAGAGCGGCAGCGCCATCGAGACCGCGCCCTGAAGCGAAAAATGGGGCGTCACCCAGACCGGCGCGGCGAAGGCATTGCGAAATACGTCCGACCAGGCCCCCGATTCGATATCAACGCCAAAGATCAGAACCGCCACGAAGGCGAGAAAGGCGGCAGGCACCGCCATAAGCCGGTTAAACGCGCCGACGATCACCCAGGTCGCCACGATCGGCAGCGCGAGCAGCGGCGAGAACTTCACCGCCTCCACCGGCGCGAAACAGAGTGCCAGCAGCACGCCGGCAAGCATCGCATTGGCCAGCGGCGCCGGAATGGCGGAAATCGCCCGCCCGACCGGCTTCACCATTCCGGCGAGGATGATCAGCACCGCCGCAATAACAAAAGCCCCGACCGCCGCGTTGAAGCCCCCGGGCAAGGCGCCGCTGGTCGCAAGCAGCGCGGCGCCCGGCGTTGACCAGGCGATGCTTACCGGCATGCGCGTGACGATGGATATGATGATGCCACACACCCCCATGCCGATCGACAGCGCCATCAGGCCCGAGGCCGATTGGGCGTGCGTTGCGCCGGCCCCCTCAAGCCCCTGCAAAATCACCGAAAAAGAACTCGCGAAGCCGACAAAGGCGACCAGAAGCCCCATGAACAGGCTCTGCAGTGAAAAATCTCGCAGCATGGCGAATCCCTTTATCAACGCCGGCCCGCGCGCGGCGGCATCAGGCTTTTGCAGCGTAATTGGAGGATTCAGTCAAGGGCGACGACGAAAGGTCGGGTACGATGCGACAGGCCTCGCTTTGTGCCGCAACCTGCCAGCCTCAATCTCCTCCCTTGAGGGGAGAGATTGTGGGCTGCGAGGCCAGCTTTTCAAAGCGGCCCTTTTGCTTTCTGAACAGCTCAGCTCCGCCCCTCGCGCCACCATGTCGCGGAGATCAGGGCGAGGAGGGCTGCAAGGCCGAGGAGGCCATTGAAGAGCGGCAGGGAGCGGATGCTTTCGAGCCTTGTGTCGGCGGTTTCCACGATCGGCATGTAGCTGTCATTGCCGGGTCGGACCGGGCCACTCACAAGGCGGACTGGCGGCATGCCGTCGGCTATGCGTTGGGTCAGTCCGCCGGTTTGCGCTGAAAGCGGGGCGAGGGTGTCGGTCGTCGAGATCATGCCCTTGAACTCCGGCGCATCCGGATCGCCGACATTGACAAGGCGCTGAAGATCGCCGTTCGCAACGGTGAACAGTCCCATCTCATCGACCCGGGTTTCACCCCGGAAAAGGCCCGGCTCCGTTTCCGTGAGCGGGACCGTGATGCTCCGGCCCGAAGGCGTGGTCACGGTTGCGTCCGGCGCGCCGGCCTCCATGGTCTGGCGGGTGATCTCAAGCGTCTCGCCATCGACGGCAGCGGAAAGCGTTTCCTCCTCCAGCGCCGGCTCCTTCATCAGCCAGTGGGCGATGCGGCGGTAGAGCGGAACATAGGGGCCGCCGCCCTCGAAGCCGCGCGCCCAGAGCCAGCCCTGGTCGGAGAGGAATTCGGCGACGCGGCCTTCACCTTCGCGCGAAAGCACCAGCAGCGGCGCGCCATCGGCGGCCGTCATCACGGTTTCCCCGCGCGCCGGGCCGACCGGGATCGAGCGGAACCACCGCCCCCAGGCCGGCGGCTCGGAGCCGCTGCCGGGCAGATCGCGGGTGACGGGATGGCGCTCGCCGGTCTCGGAGATCTCGGGAAAGTAGCCGCCCTCGGCAAGATCTCCGGTCGGGATTGCCGGCAGCACGGCAGAAAGCGGCGTGTCGGCGATCGATTCCGGCCCCGCGATCTCCGGTCCAGCCGCCACCAGCAGCGCGCCGCCATTCAGCACATATTGGGCGATATTGTCATAGTAGAGCAGGGGCAGCACGCCGCGGTTCTGGTAGCGGTCGAAGATGATCAGGTCGAAATCGTCGATCTTGTCGACGAACAGTTCGCGCGTCGGAAAGGCGATCAGCGAAAGCTCGTTGATCGGCGTGCCGTCCTGTTTTTCCGGCGGGCGCAGAATGGTGAAATGCACGAGATCTACGGAGGCGTCGGATTTCAAGAGGTTGCGCCACGTGCGCTCGCCCGAATGCGGCGAGCCCGAGACCAGCAGCACGCGCAGGTTCTCGCGGATGCCCTCGACGATCTGGACGGCGCGGTTGTTGATAGTAGTCAGCTCGCCATCGACCGGCGCGACGGAGAGCTCGAGAATGTTCTCGCCGCCATTGTCGATGTCGAAGACATAGCGCGTCGGCAGGTTGGTGCCGACCAGCATCTCGGCCGCGATCTGGCCGTTGATGCGCGCCGTCACCTTGGCCGGTCCGCTTGTGTGTTCGTCCACCGGCCCGTCATCGACCACGGTGAATTCCACCGGCAGGCTGTCGCCGACAAGGCCGAAGCGCGGCGCCTCGTTTATTTCGATCCGGCGGTCATATTCGCTGTCGGTCCCGGTCACCAGAGCGTTGAGCGGCATTGCGCCGGGCAGACCCTCGGCATTGTCCGGCAGGTCATGGATCTGGCCGTCGGTGATCAGGAAGGCCGCGCCCAGCCGGCTCGGCGGCACATCGCGCACGGCCTCGGAGAGGGCTTGGAAGGCAAGCGTTTCGGCGCGGCCGTTCTCGTCGGCGGTCGCGACATCGACCACCCGCGGCTCCACCATCGGATCGTCGGCGAGCCGCGCCTGAAGGGCGGCCAAGGCCGCGTCGGTCTGGCCTTCGCGCTCGCCGGTCAACTGGCTCTGGCTGCGGTCGACCACGATCGGCACGATGGTCGTGAGCGCCGAGCGTTCCTCGCGGCTGATGGTCGGATTGGCAAGCGCCGTCACCAGCAGCAGGCCGGCGGCGGCGCGCAGCGTGGTTGCCCGCATGCGAGTGAGGTAGCCCGCGGCCATCAGCGCAAGCACGAGGGCGAGCGCGGTATAGATCGCCCAGAGCGGCAGAAGCGGTGCGAAGGTCAGCGCCATTATTGCCCCAGCCTTTCCAGGAGGGCAGGGACATGCACCTGGTCGGCCTTGTAGTTGCCGGTCAGCATGTACATCACGATGTTGACGCCGGTGCGATAGGCATATTGGCGCTGCATCGGGCTCTCCGGCACGGTTGGCAGCATCGGCGTCGAATCGGGATTGGTGGCCCAGGCGCCGGCGAAGTCATTGCCGGTGATCAGGATCGGTGATACCCCGTCGCCGCCGCTCGTGACGATGTTGCCCACCGCATCCTCGCCGGCGCGCGCCTCGACCCAGAGCGGCGAGCCGTCATAGCGGCCGGGGAAATCGGAAAGCAGGTAGAACGAGCGCGTCAGCACATGGTCTTCCGGCACGGGTTCCAGCGGCGGCACGTCGATATTGTCGAGGATCTGGCGCAGCCGCGCCGTATTCGGGCTGACGGCGTTCTGGCCAAGCGGCGAATACTGGTCGCGGGTGTCAAACAGCACGGTGCCGCCATTGCGCATATAGGCCTCGATCCCGGCAATCGCCTCTTCGGAGGGCATCGGCGCCGTGGCGGAGATCGGCCAGTAGATCAGGGGATAGAAGGCCAGTTCCTCGCTCGCCGGATCGACGCCGACGGGGTCGCCGGGCTCCAGCGCCGTGCGGTAGGAGATATAGTCGGAAAGGCCCTTCAGCCCGCGCTCGGAGATGCGGTCGACCTCGTCCTCGCCGGTGACGACATAGGCGAGGTGGGTTTCGTAGAGCAGATCGGCGATCGCCGCATCGTCCATCTGCGCGCGAGCCGGCGGCGCCGCGCCGAGATAAAGCGGGATCGCCAGGGCGCAGGCCGCGAGGATCGCAGCCGACATCGCGGTGCGGCGCGGGCGCAAGGCCCGGAACGCGCCGTTCATGGCCAGCATGATGATGCCGTCGATAATCAGCAGAGCCATCGCGGCGGCCAGCAGCCAGGGTTTCAGGCTGAAGGCGCGGGCATCGCCGATTTGCACAATCCTGACCCCATCGCCAAAGCCGGAAATGTCGACCGGCGCAAGCTGATCGCCCGCCTCAAACAGGTTCAGCGCCGTGAAGCCGTCCGGCGAGCCATAGAGGCCGGGCGGGTGTTCCGCCGTTGCCGAGGTCGGTCCGCCCGGAACGGCAAGCGGCTTGGCGTCGGCCACATCGCTGGTGAGCGTGCCGTTGGCGGCTAGCAGCCGATAGGGGGAAAGCAGAACCTCAGCGCCCCCTTCGCCCTCTTCGGCCTGTCCCGCCCGCGACAGGTTGACGATCCGGCGCAGCATCTCGACGAAATAGCCGGAGATCGGCAGGTTCGACCAGTTGGGATCGGCGGAGGTATGAAACAGCACGATTCGGCCCTCGCCGAGCGTCCCTTCCGTCACCAGCGGCGTGCCGTCGGCAAGGCTTGCCCAGGTGTGCTCGGAAAGGGTGGGCGCGGGTTCGGCCAGCACCTGGCGGGTGACGGTGATGTCGTCGGGCACCGGCAGGCCGTAGAACGGGCTTTCGGGCGGAAACGGCGCCAGCGGCTGCGGCTCGCTCCAGCTCATCGCGCCGCCAAAGGCGCGCGCGCCGGAGCGAAGGCGCACCGGCAGAAGGCTGTCATCGCCCGAGGCAGCGGCAAGCCGTGGGCCGGCAAAGCGGATCAGCGTGCCGCCGGCCTCGACCCATTGCTGAAGCGCGGCATGGGCCTCCTCAGGCAGCGTGCCGACATCGCTCAGGATCAGGACGGAGGGGTTGCGATCGGTAAGTGCCGCGATCTCCTCGGGCAGCGTCGCCGCATCGCTCGTGATCAGGTCGGCATAGGGCGAGAGCGCCTGCTGCAGGTAGTAGCCGGAGGAGAGGAGCGGTTGTGCATCGTTCGCCGGACTGCCCGATATCAGCCCCACCCGCCGCCGCTTGAAGCCGTCATCGAGCAGATGGACAGCGCCGGCATTGGCCGCGCCATCGATCGCGACCCGGGCGAAGTCGTTGCGGACCTCAAACGGCGCGCGGATTTCGGCGGAAGCGGCCCCGGCACCGGCCTCGAAGACCAGCGGGGCGGAGGCGATCACCCGGCCCTGAAGGTCGTAGGCGTTGACCGTCATTTCCGCCGGCGAAGCGGTTTCCGCGCGGCTTGCGGTGATGCGGCTCGCGGTTGCGTCATTCTCGACATCGGTGAGGGCAGCGGGCAGGGCGCGCGGGGCGCTCAACACGATATTGTC
Organism: Martelella sp. FOR1707; assembly: GCF_053484265.1. Classification (NCBI taxonomy): domain Bacteria; kingdom Pseudomonadati; phylum Pseudomonadota; class Alphaproteobacteria; order Hyphomicrobiales; family Aurantimonadaceae; genus Martelella; species Martelella sp. FOR1707. The sequence continues at coordinate 540,764 of NZ_JBAKFP010000002.1, forward strand.
CTCGGCGGAGGAAAGCATGGAAAATGCCGCCGCGTCATCGGGGCCTGCGAGGCCATCGCTGATGAAGGCGACGGTTGCCGGCGGGGTCTCGCCGAAGGCTTCGGAAAGCGCGGTCGCGGCGGCGAGCCGGTCGGGGCGCGCGGCGCGCGGTTCTGCGGCGGCAAGGCGCTGGCGCGCCTCGGTCGCGGAAACCGGCGTCGGATCATTCACGGGCTCTGCGGTGAACGCCATCATGATCGGCTGGTCGGCGTCGGCGGCCGCATCGATCAGGTTTTCGGCCGCGCGGGTGCGCGCCCGCCAGTCCTCGGCGCTGGCCCAGCCATTGTCGATCATCAGCGCCAGCGGGCCGCCGGTCGCGATCGTCGTACGTTCGGGGTCGATCACCGGATTGGCGATCGCGAGGATCACCAGCGCGGCGAGCGCCATGCGCAGCAATGTCAGCCACCACGGGCTTTTCGCCGGCGTCTCGTCGCGTTTGGCAAGCCGGAGCAGGATCGCAAGCGGCGGAAACACCTCGCGGCGCGGGCGCGGCGGCGTCAGCTTCAACAGCCACCAGATTGCCGGCAGAACCACCAGCGCGGCCAGGATGAGCGGGCTTGCGAATTCCATCACCGCACCCCTCTGCCGAGGCCGGCGAGACGCGTATGGATCGCGGTCAGCGCTTCGGAGGCGGGATGATCGGTATGATGGGTCACGAACGACCAGCCGGCATGGCGCGCGGTATCGGCGAGCACCGCCCGGCGGGCATGATATTCGGCGAGATAGGCGTCCTTCAGGCTTTCGGCCCGGCCGAGCGTCAGTTCGCGTCCGGTTTCGGGATCGGCGAATGCGGTACGGCCGCTATAGGGGAAGCTCTCCTCCGCCGGGTCCGCCACCTCGATGAGATGTGCCCTGAGCCCGCGTTCGGAAAGCGGCATGACTTGCGAAAACAGGGTATCCGGCTGATCCAGAAAATCGCCGATCATCACCAGTTCCGACGGGCCGCGCATCATCCGGGTCTGCGGCAGTTCAACGGGCAGATCGGTTGCCGATGCCAGCGCATGGGCAAGCTTTTCGGCGCCATTGCGGTTGGAGACCGGCTCCATAAGGCCGGGATAGCCGACGCGTTCGCCGGAGCGCAGCAGGGTCTCGGCAAGCGCCAGCAGGATCACCAGCGCGCGATGTTCCTTGGAAACCGGCGCAAGCTCCGAGCGGAAATGCATGGACGGGCTGAGATCGGCGAACAGCCAGACGGTGTGCGCGGCCTCCCATTCCATGTCGCGGACATAGGTGTGGTCGTCGCGCGCCGAGCGCCGCCAGTCGATGCGCGCCATTGATTCGCCCTGCGAATAGGGCCTGAACTGCCAGAAATTCTCGCCCGGACCCCGCCGCCTGCGCCCGTGCCAGCCGGTTATCACCGTGTTGGCGATCCGCCTTGCCTCGATCAGGCAATCCGGCAGCAGAGCGGCGCGCCGCCGGCCCTCGGCAAGGGCCGAGTTGCGGGCGGTCGGCGGTGTCGTTTGTCCGATTGCAGCCAATGGCAAGCCTGTCAGTTGAAATCGCGCTGGGCGATTGCGGCGATGACGTCGGTCACGGTCTTTCCTTCCGCGCGGGCGGAGAAGGTCAGCGCCATGCGGTGCTGCAGCACGGGGCCCGCAAGCGCGCGCACATCATCGACGGATGGCGCGAGCCGGCCCTGGTAAAGCGCGCGGGCGCGGGCCGTCAGCATCAGCGACTGGCCGGCGCGCGGGCCGGGTCCCCAGGCGACATCGCGATCGGTATCGGCGTGGCCTTCGCCGGGGCGTGCCGCGCGCACCAGCGCAAGGATCGCTTCCAGCACGCTTTCGCTGACCGGCATCTTGCGGATCAGCGTCTGGATTTCCATGAGCCGCGCGGCGCTCAGCACCGGGCTTGCTGTTCCCTCTTCAGCGCCCGTGGTTTCCAGCAGGATGCGGCGTTCGGATACGATGTCGGGATAATCGACATTGACCTGCAGCAGGAACCGGTCGAGCTGGGCTTCCGGCAGCGGATAGGTGCCTTCCTGCTCCAGCGGGTTCTGGGTGGCAAGCACGTGGAACGGGCGCGGCAGGTCGTAATGCTGGCCGGCTATGGTGACGGCATATTCCTGCATCGACTGCAGCAGCGCCGACTGGGTGCGCGGCGAGGCGCGGTTGATTTCATCGGCCATCAGCAATTGCGCGAACACCGGGCCCTTGATGAAGCGGAAGGCGCGGCGGCCGGCCTCGCTTTCCTCCAGTACTTCGGAGCCCAGAATATCGGAGGGCATCAGGTCGGGCGTGAACTGGATGCGGTTGCCGTCAAGACCGAGCACGGTGCCGAGTGTTGCGACAAGCTTGGTCTTGGCAAGCCCCGGCACGCCGACCAGCAGCGCGTGGCCGCCGGACAGGATCGAAAGCAGCACGTTTTCGACAACGCTTTCCTGCCCGTAGATGACTTTCGACACTTCCTCGCGCACGATCCTGATGTCGGCGAGCGCCTTTTCGGCCTCCGCCACGATCTCGTGCGTTTCCTTCGTGTCAATCGCGCCCATTTACATGTCTCCAAGGCCCATGGCCGGTTCGGGTCTCAGGCGGCGAAAAGGTGGAACGCTGCCTGTCGGGAAAGGATAATCACCTGCGGACGGCTGACAAGCCGGTTTGAAATGACTATTTCGAGAGGTGGCCATTTTGGTCCTGAAAGTGAGACGGAAAGATGACGCAAGGCAATATGGCGGGCGATGTCGGCGGGCTGGCTTCGGCCATTACGCGCCAGCTTGATGGCGGCAAATTGCGCAAGCCCGCGCCTGTGGACCGTTGGGAGCCGGACTTTTGCGGCGAGATCGACATGGAAATCAAGGCGGACGGGACCTGGTTCTATCAGGGCAGCCCCATCGGCCGCGCGGCCATGGCCCAGCTTTTTTCGACGGTCTTGCGCAAGGACGAGGACGGCGAGACCTATCTGGTAACGCCGGTGGAAAAGCTCAGGATCAGGGTGGAGGATGCGCCGTTCATCGCCGTCGGCATGGAAATCGAGGGGGAGGGGGACAGCCGGACGCTCGTGATTCGCACCAATATGGGTGATGTGGTGAAGGCCGGCCCCGATCATCCTCTGCGCTTTGCCGTCGGCGACGGTGATGACGGGCTGAGACCCTATGTACTGGTGCGCGGGCGTCTCGAGGCGCTGTTTTCGCGGGCGCTGACCTATGATCTGATGGCGCTGGGAGAGGAGATCGAGATCGACGGCAAGGCCATGTTCGCGATCCGCGCCGGCGGCATGGCATTTCCGGTGATGGCGATGGCGGAACTGGAGAAGCGCCTGTGAGGGAAACCGTCAAGGAAACGCCCTTTGCCGCAGGTGCTTTCCGAGAGCGCGCGCTCAGCCAGCGCGGGCGGCCGCCGGAGCATGCCATACGCGATCACGGCGATCACAAGCTCAATCCCGACCTGTTCGCTTACTACGAGGACCTCGACATGCGCGCCGCCGCGGTGCTGGTGCCGGTGGTCGATTATGGCGATGAGGCGCGGGTGATCTTCACCCGGCGCACCACCAAGCTGCGCAAGCATTCCGGCCAGATCGCCTTTCCGGGCGGCTCGATCGATCCGGATGATCGCTCGCCGGAGGATGCAGCCTTGCGCGAAAGCGAGGAGGAAATCGGGCTCGCCCGCCATTTCGTCCAGCCGGTCGCGCGGCTGCCGGACTATCTTGCCGGCAGCGGTTTCCGGATCACGCCGGTGCTTTCGGTGGTGCGACCCGGTTTTTCGCTGAAGATCAATCCGGACGAAGTCGACGCGGTATTCGAGGTTCCGCTCGGCTTCATCATGGATCCCGCCAATCATGCTCGCGGCTCCGCCATGCTGGGCGGCAAGGTGCGGCAATATTACGAAATCAAGTTCGGCGATCACCGGATATGGGGCATCACCGCCGGCATCGTCAGGACAATTTACGAAAGGCTTTACGCTTGACCAAGCTCTGCGATCAGGACTGGTTCGAAGACGATCGACTGAAGAGAGTTCTTGAAATCCTGAACGGCGAGGGCGGCGAAACCCGCATCGTCGGCGGCGCGGTGCGCAATGCGCTGATGGGCCAGCCGGTCGGCGATATCGACCTTGCGACGACGCTTTTGCCCGACGCCGTCATGGCCCGGGCGAAGGGCGCCGGCATGAAGGCGATCCCGACCGGGATCGATCATGGCACTGTCACCGTGGTCTGCGATGGCAAGCCCTTCGAGACGACCACGCTGCGCGCCGATGTCGAGACCTTCGGTCGCCATGCGACCGTGCGCTTCGGCACCGACTGGGCCGAGGACGCCGCGCGGCGCGACTTCACCATCAACGCGCTTTATGCCGATGCCGATGGCACGATAGTCGACCCGGTCGGCGGGCTTGCCGATATCGAGACGAAGACGGTGCGGTTCATCGGCGAGGCGGAAACGCGGATACGTGAGGACTATCTCCGGATCTTGCGGTTCTTCCGGTTCTTCGCCTGGTATGGCGGGGGCAGGCCGGATGCGGAAGGGCTGCGCGCCTCTGTCCGCGCGCGCGACGGTCTCGCCTCGCTTTCGGCCGAGCGGGTCTGGGCGGAAACCAAGAAACTGCTTGCCGCCCGCGATCCCTCGCGCGCACTGTTGTGGATGCGCCAGACCGGCATTTTGACCGCCATCGTGCCGGAAAGCGAGAAATGGGGGATCGACGCCGTTCCCGCGCTGATCGATTGCGAAGCCGCGCTCGGCTGGCAGCCGGACCCTTATCTGCGCCTCGCCGCGATCATTCCGCCCTATGACGTCCGCGTCACGGAGCTTGCCGACCGGCTGAAGTTCTCCAATGCCGAGCGCGCGCTCTTCCTCGCCTTCGCGACCGCGCCCGCCATCAGCGGCGCGACCACCGCGCCGGCATTGCGCAAGCTGCTTTACCGCAATGGCAGGGGTGGCATTTTCATCAGGCTGAAACTGGCGCTGGCGGTCGCGCGCGGCAAGGCCGGCGCGGGTGATCTCGAGGCCGCAGGCGAGGCCGGCAAGCTCGGGCAGCTGGTTGATCTGGCGGAGAGATGGGAAAAGCCGCAAATGCCGTTTTCAGGCGGCGATATCGTGGCGGCCGGGGTGTCGGCGGGGCCGGCGGTCGGCGACTTCATGAAAAAGCTGGAAGACTGGTGGATCGAGGGCGACTTCAAGGCTGACCGGGCAGCGCTGGCCGCCCGGCTCGATGCGCTTCGAACAGGCAAGGCCTAGGCCTTTTCCTCGTCCTTGATGCGCGCCTTTATGTTTTCGACCATATTCTCGCGAATAAAGGTCTCGCCATGGGTCGTCCTCATATGCTCGACGGCGCGACGAACGACTTCCGCCTCCTCGTCCGCACTGGCATGAAAGGTGCAGCCGGGTACGAGTGAACCGCAATCAAAGCGTTTCATGGTTTCCTCCTTGTGGTTGGCCTCCCAGCCGGCAAGGACCGGGAGGTCTTTGCTGCGTGCCGCACGATCGCGACTGGCCCGATCGGAGCCGTCATTGACGGCTCCTCATGTCAATGCTGGGCCCAGGTTTCGAACACGGCCGAACCCTCGCAGGGCCGGCGATGCCCGTGGGCCACATGGCCCGGACGTGCATTCTCCTCAGGCGCCGTAACCTTGCGCGGTTTCGGCCTCTGGTCGTGCTGTTTATGCCTGTATTCCTTGATGTCGACTTTCTTCGTCATTGTTCAGCTCCTCCCGAACAAGCTTACAATCAAGTCTTATAGAAACGTGGTGCAACAGCCCCATGAATGCAAGGTGAACAAGGCGATTGTTTGATGAAAAATTAACTGTAACGATTTAGAACTAAGGCCATCTCGTGACGGGCGGCAGCGAGGACAGGATTGCCTCGATATTGCCGCCGGTTTTCAGCCCGAAAACCGTCCCGCGATCGTAGAGCAGGTTGAACTCCACATAGCGCCCGCGGCGGATCAACTGCTCGTCGCGATCCTGCGATGTCCATTCGTGATTGAAGTTGGAGCGCACGATCCGCGGATAGACCAGGTTGAATGCCCGGCCGATATCCTGAACGAAGGCGAAATCGGCCTCGAGCCCGCCCTTTTCATCCGCCGAATGCTGCCAGTCGAAGAAAACACCGCCGATGCCGCGCGCCTCCTTGCGGTGGGGCAGGTAGAAATACTCGTCGCACCATGTCTTCAGCTTCTTGTAGTCGATGACGGCCTGATGACGGTTGCAGGCGATCTCCATGGCCCGGTGAAACAGCATGCTGTCGGGGTCTTCCTGCTTGCGCCGGCGGGCAAGCACGGGCGTCAGGTCCGCGCCGCCGCCGAACCACCAGCTTTTGGTGACGATCATGCGGGTGTTCATGTGCACGGCCGGCACATGCGGGTTGACGGGATGGGCGATCAGCGAAATGCCGCTTGCCCAGTAGCGCGTCTCCTCATCGACGCCCGGCATATTGGCGGCCATCTCCGGCGAAAACGTGCCCTCGACGGTGGAGGTGTGGACCGCAGCCTTCTCGAACACGCGGCCATGCATGGTCGACATCCGGCCGCCGCCCTCACCGTTTTCGCGGGTCCAGTCCTTGACCTCGAAACGGCCGGGCTCGAGATCGCTCATCGGGCCGGTCAGTTCCCGCTCCAGCGCCTCGAAGCCGGCGCAGATCGTGTCCCGGAGGCTTTCGAACCAGGCTTTCGAGGCGGCTTTTTTCTCTTCGATGTCGTCCGGCAGACCCACGGGCAATTGCGGCCGTTCCATAGATGCACTCCACTCAAGACTGAAACGCCCGTTGGACCGGGCTTTTGATTTGACTCGCAAACTTCAGATGAAAACCTTATCTTCTTTGAAGAATGAAGGATAGCGTGATGGCCAATGTTCCAAAGCCGCCTTCAATGGCGGGGCTGAAAAAGCGCATCCGGGAGCACCGGGCGCAGGAAAAGAGCGACGGGTTCGTGCGCGAGCGCTATTGCCTTGCCCGCGAGGATGCCCGCGCCAAGGCGCGCGAGTGGTTCCAGAGCTATCCCAAGGCCGCCTACTGGACCGAGGTCGAAAGCTGGCGCGTGACGGGCGACGACCGGATCGAGTTCACCATGCGGCGGCTGTCTTCCGCCGATTGAGCGCGATCAGGAAAGCCTTGCAAACCCGCCGGTCTGGCGCATCGCCTCGGCCGTTACGATCCCTGCCGAGACCGCGAGATTGATCGAGCGCTGCCCGTCCGCCATCAGAATCCGTATCCGATGGTCGGCGGCCTCATGGACATGGTCCGGCACGCCGGCGCTCTCGCGGCCGAAGAGCAGGATGTCGTCCGGCCGATAGGCAAACTCGGTATGGCCAACGCTCGCCTTGGTCGAGGCCAGAACGAGCCGCCGGCCACTGTCGCGCCGGAAGGCCTCGAAAGCCTCCCAGTCGATATGCCGGGTCAGCACGGCGGCGGCGATGTAATCAAGGCCCGCCCGCTTCAGGTTCCTGTCGGACAGCGCGAACCCCGCCGGCTCGATGATATCGACGGCAAGGCCGAGGCAGGCGGCAAGCCTGAGGATCGTGCCGGTATTGCCGGCGATATCCGGCTGGTAAAGGGCAATGCGGAGGGTCATCAGCGTTGTCTACGTCGGAATGCCGGGTGTCTCAAGGCTCATATGACCCCGAGAAGTCTCCACCACAGGAAGTCGAGGGGAACCAGGATCAGCGCGGTGATCGCCGCCAGCGGTACGAGGATCTTCATCAGCTTGGCCACCGGCTGCTCGGTCACCTGCATGCCAACCATCAACGGCGCTGACTGGTAGGGAAACAGAATGGTCGAGAAGCCGATGACCTGCGTCATCAAAACCGCCATCACGCTGAAGCCGGTCAGTTCTGAGAGCTCGCCCGCCATCGGGGTCAGAACGGCCGGCACGCCGGGCAGGATCGAGATCACGCCGACCACGAAGGCGATCAGCGACAGCGACATGAAGTTCAGGAAATCGTGGCCAGGCTCGAGCGGCAGGACGCGCTCCATCCCATGGGCGATCACGATGCCGAGACCTGTGTAGTTGACGACCGCGCCCAGCGCCAGAAACCCGCCCATGAACAGCAGCACGCTGAAATTCACATGCTTGTCGAATTCGGCCGGCCCGACAGGCCCCACGCCCGGCCACAGCAAGGCGATCGAGGCGGCAATGCCGACCCAGGCCGGATTGATGCCGTGGAACGTATCGGTCATCCAGAAGGCAAGCGTGGTGACGAGAATGACGACGACATACCATTGCCGCCAGCCGAGCGGGCGCGATGCGGCCTTCGCATTGCCGCCGGCGCTTTTCTGCCGCGGCGTATCGGGAAAGATGCGCACGATCAGCACGACCATGATCAGGCTTTTCAAAAGCCCCAGGATCGGGAAATGCAGAGCCATGTAATAGGCATAGGTCAGGTCGATGCCATAGATCGTCTGCGCGGCGCCGGCCAGAACGAGATTGGGCACGTTGGACGGCAACAGCGCGAAGCCGGGAATATGGCAGGCGAAGGTAACCGCGATGGCAATCGCTGTTCGGCCGGTCGTTCCCTTCTCAAAGCCCAGGCCATCGGCAAGGGCGGCGGCAATCGGCCAGAGCAGGAAGAACCGTCCGAGCGATGAAGGCATCACGAAGGACAGCACGATCGCGATCGCGAATATGCCGGAGATCAGAAACGCGTAGCTACCTGAAAAGCGTCCGAGCAGGGCGGAGCCGATCCTTTCACTGAGGCCGGAGCTCTTGATCGCCGCAGCAATCAGAAGCCCTGAGAAGATCAGCCACATAGCTGCCGAATGGAACCCGGAAAACACCATTTCCGGCGGCGCGAGCTTCAGCACCAGCGCGATGACAAAGAACAGGAGGCTCGCCAGATAGGGCGGCACAAGGCCGGTTGCCCAGAGGCTGAGCGTCACCAGCACGAGACCCAGCGTGCGGCTCTGATTGGCGGTCATGAAGGAGACTGGAAACAAGGCGAGGATGATCGCCAGCGTCGCAATGCCCGCGACGAGAAGTTTCTTGTAGGACGGCATCGGTAAGCCTTTGGATTGTTCTTTCGGTCAGTGTATGAGATCGGAAAGAACTGCGGAACTGCTACATGATGCCAAACGATATCGCGTTTCCGACAATTTTCTTCGAGGACGACTTCTTCGAGGACGAGGCGCCGGGATCGGTTCTCGACCCCGAGCGTCCCGTCATGGCGCGGGTGCGGCGCTGGAAGGCGGGCGAGGTCGGCCGCGAACTGCATTCCCACCCGCGCGGCCAGCTTTTGTGGGCGGAGGAGGGGATATTGCGGGTGCGCTCCGGCGGCACGCACTGGCTCGCGCCCTCCAGCCACTGCGTCTGGATACCGGGCGGCGTCGTGCATGCGGTGGCGATGGAAACCGATGTTTCGGCCTGTTTCATCTATATCGATCCCTCCGTGACGCGCGTCGACAAGAGCGCCTGCGAGGTACTGCACATGACCGCGCTGCTGCGGCATCTGATTCTCAGGTTTCGCGCGCTTGCGCTGGAGGAAGCGGCCGACAGGAGCGAACGGCTTTCGCGGCTGTCGGAAGTCATCATCGATGAACTGGCGACCCTGCCGTCCGCGCCCCTCAGTCTTCCCGCCGGCAGCGATCCGCGTCTCAAGCGCGTCACCGGCCGCCTGCTTGAAAGCCCGGACGATCACGCCAGCCTCGAAGAGTTGGCGCGCTCCTCGGGCGCGGGCGTGCGCACGTTGGAGCGTCTGTTTCGCCGCGAGACCGGGTTCAGCTTTTCCGAATGGCGCAGCCGGCTCAGGCTGATGGAGGCGGTCAACGATCTCGGTCACGGAAGGAGCAGTACGGAGATTGCAGGACGACTTGGCTATCAGAGCGTAAGCGCCTTCGTTGCCGCCTTTCGCCGCCACTTCGGGGTTCCGCCGCAATCCTATATGAAGGATGGTCCGCTCTGAACGGCGAAACGATCAGGCTGAGGGAAGGTTGCGCAGATAGTCGGCAAGCCAGTCGATTTCGGCTTCCACGGCGGCGAAGCGGTCGGTTTTCTCGATGCGCGTTGGTTGCGGCACATGGGCTCTCAGGTCGGCCATTGCCTGTTCGGCGCACGTGATCCGTTCCGGATCCGGCGGCGGCTCGCCGCTTTTGCATCCGTCGGCATAGGCGGAAATCGCATCGCACAGCCGTTCCGCGCCAACGACGGCGGGAAACCACGAAGCAGCCTCGCGGCCCGCCGGCGGCGGTTCGGCGCTCAGTTTCTGAAGCTGGGTGCGCAGGTCGGAAAGCTTGCGATAAGCGGCAAACTCCTCTTCTCCGAGGTTTTTGCCAACGCTTTCCGCGCCACTGCCGGAGGCTGCGGCGAGAAAATCCGCGACGGCTTGGTTTGATGCCGCAAAGGAGCTCGCGATCCTGATGCCCTGGGAGCGAGGCCAGATCAGGTAGCCGAAAACGAGCACGATCGCCGCGCCGACCAAGGTGTCGTCAAGCCGCTGCAGGCCGTAATGAAACGGCGCGGCGGGAACCGCGATCTCGATCATGAGCAGCACCACCGGGGTAAGCAGCACGACCTTCGCAGCATAGCTGCGCAGTGCCGCAAATGGCTGGAGAGCGGCAAGCACGGCGATGGCGGTGACCAGCCCGAGCCGGTCGGGGATCAGCTTGATCAGCGCCATCCCGATCAACACGCCGATGACCGTGCCGATGCTGCGGTGGACGGCGCGCACGAACACCGATCCAAAATCGGGCTTCATGATGATGGCGACGGTGATCGGCACCCAATAGGCATGATCGCCGGGGATGTAGCCCCCGGCGATTTCCGCAATGCCGATGCAAAGCGCCAGCCGCAGCGCAGCGTCGACAACCTCGCGCCCGACCACCAGCTTGCGAAGACCGGTCTGCAACGCGGCGCGCGAGAGACGCAGCGCGTGGCGGCGGGTCACATCGCCAGGCCCGTATTCGGCGGTGTTCGTTCGCCAGAGCGTATCGGAAAGCTGGCGGCAAAGCCGCGCAAGTTCGCCATCGCCCTCCAGCGACGGTTGGCGCGCCTTAGCCTCGTGCGCGTCTGCCACGGCATCGAGCATGTTGGCTGCGGTCTGCCGATCCTCGCGGTCGCGGTGCGCGCCGATGATCGCCATGGTCAGCTGGTGGGCGAGCGACAGCATGTTGGCGCTCCGTTCCATGTCCCGCGTGCGGCCGGCGTCGTGGCTGCGCTTTTCGATCAGCATGTCATACGCGGCCTTGGTCTGGTCGGTCACGGCGCGGCGGGCGGTCTCGGCAGCGGCACGGTCCCTGGCGCGTGCCAGATCCGCCAGCGCGCGGATGAGGTTTGCGCGCAATATGCGTTCGGGTCTGTCGTGGTCGGCCAGCGCATCGATGGCGAGCATGGCCGTGACCAGGGCGGCGCCCGCGGCAAAACAGGCGCCGACCGCCCATGCGGGCATCGCGCCCGGCGTGCTGGCGTGAACGATGGCGAGCACCAGCATGTAAAGCGCGCCGGTGGAAAACGCGGCGCCATAGCTGCTGATGATGCCGGAGGCGAAGCCGACAAGCACAAGGACAATCAAGGTCACCAAGCCGTGACCGGCTATTGCCGGTCCGATCAGGCACCCGGTCGCGCCGATCGCGGTGGAGATCGCGATCATTCGGAACCGTTCGCGATAGGGGCCGAGCCGGGTCGTGACCTCGGTCAGGAACGCGCCGAGGGCGGCATAGAGAAACGGCGCGATGTTGCCGGAAAGAACGCCGGCAAGAAGCGGCAGGCCGGTGCCGAGAGAAATGCGCAGGCAATGATGCCACGGTTTGTAGGGCGCATAGGCCAAAAGCCCGAGCTTGTGGTGCCAATCGGTTTTCAAACCCTGCATGCAAGTCTTTCTTCGCAACGTGACGGTTCGGCGATTATTGCCGGGGTTCCGCTTATTTGGAACCGTAACTTTCAAGCGCCTGCCATTCACAACCAGAGCTGATAGGTGCGATCACCTGCGTTGCCCGGCGGCAACACTAGCGTGTAAACGATCTCTCGAACGCCGTTTGAGGCTGGTCAAATTCCTGTCGCGGGCGTATAAGCGGCTCCGTTTTCAACGCCGGCAGAGGAGCGACCGCATGATGAATATCTGCAGCACTGTGTTGCTCCGCGTTCCACCACGCCGGCTCGCGTGACCTTTTACACGCCTCTTATACTTCCTAGATAATCAATCCCAACTGTTGCGGCCGTTTCGTTTTGGCCGCTGTTCCAGTCTCTGTCTCGTCCCGTGTCTGTGCGCCCCTGTGCCGCCGTTTTGGGTTTGAGGAGACCTATTGGAGTCCGATCATGTTTCGCTGGTTTGAAACCCGCCTGAATCCGTATCCTGCGGAATTGCCCGATACGCCGCCCAAGGGACTGTTCCCGTTTCTGTGGCATTATTCCAAGCCGGCAGCGCCCTGGCTTATCCTGATGTCCGTGGTTGCGGCCACGATCGCCTTTGCCGAAGTCTATCTGTTCCAGTTCCTCGGCGATATCGTCAACTGGCTGTCGACGGCCGACCGCTCGACCTTTCTGGCGGATGAGGGGTGGCACCTGTTCTTCATGGGCGCTCTGGTGCTCGTGGGATTGCCCCTGCTCACGGCATTCGGTTCGCTGCTGATCCATCAGGCGCTGATGCCCAACCTGCCGATGATCGGCCGCTGGCAGATGCACCGTTACGTTCTGCGCCACTCGATGAACTTCTACGCCAACGAGTTTGCCGGGCGGGTTTCGCAGAAGGTGATGCAGACCTCGCTGGCCGTTCGCGAAACGGTGATGAAGACGCTCGACATGTTCGTCTATGTGGTGAGCTATTTTGGGTCGATGATTTTCGTCGTCGCGGCGGCCGACGGGCGTCTGGTGATCCCGCTTCTGGTCTGGCTGGTGATCTACGGCATATTGCTGTGGTACTTCATCCCCCGGCTGAGAAGGATCTCGGCCGAGCAGGCCGATGCCCGTTCGCTGATGACCGGCCGTGTGGTCGACAGCTACACCAATATCGCCACGGTAAAGCTGTTTTCCCATGCGGGCCGCGAGGAGCAGTTCTCGAAGGAAGGCATGGACGGGTTTCTGGATACCGTCTACCGGCAGATGCGCCGGGTGACCCAGTTCCAGATCCTCGTCTATATCAACAACGCGATCGCTCTGTTCTCCGTTGGCGCGCTTGCGATCCACTTCTGGATGCAGGACACGATCACCGTTGGCGCCATTGCCCTGACGCTCGGTCTGGTCATGCGCATCGGCGGCATGTCGCAGTGGATCATGTGGGAAGTGACCGGGCTTTTTGAAAATATCGGCACCGTCTATGACGGCATGCAAATGATGACCAAGAAGCACGAGCTGACCGATGTCGAGAACGCGCCGGCCCTGACCGTTACCAAAGGCGAGATCGTCTATGACGATATCTCCTTCCATTACGGCAAGAAGGGCGGGGTGATCGAAGGTCTGTCGCTGACCATCAAACCGGGCGAAAAGGTCGGTCTCGTCGGCCGCTCCGGCGCGGGCAAAACCACGATGATGAACCTGCTGCTGCGCTTCTTCGATCTGGAGAGCGGGCGGATTACCATCGATGGCCAGGATGTGTCGAAGGTGGCGCAGGACAGCCTCAGGGAGAATATCGGCGTCGTGACGCAGGATACCTCGCTGTTGCACCGCTCGATCCGCGACAACATCGCCTATAGCCGCCCCGGCGCGAGCGACGAGGCGGTGATTGCGGCGGCCAAGCGCGCCAATGCCTGGGACTTCATCCAGGGCTTGAGCGACATGCACGGCCGGATCGGTCTCGACGCCCATGTCGGCGAACGCGGCGTCAAGCTCTCCGGCGGCCAGCGTCAGCGCATCGCGATCGCGCGCGTGTTCCTGAAGGACGCGCCGATCCTGGTGCTCGACGAGGCGACCTCGGCGCTCGATTCGGAAGTCGAGGCCGCCATCCAGGAAAGCCTGTTCGGGCTGATGGAAGGCAAGACGGTGATCGCGATCGCCCACCGGCTGTCGACGCTCACCGAGATGGACCGTCTGGTCGTGCTCGACAAGGGCGAAATCGTCGAGATGGGCACTCACGAGGAACTCGCCAACGGCCACGGCATCTACGCCGATCTGTGGCGCCGCCAGTCCGGCGGCTTCCTCGGCGGTGACGAAGATCTCATTGCCGATACCGCCGCTGAGTAAGTTGCGCCGGGCCCGCTGAAAGGCGGGCCCGGTTTTTTGATGAGCCCGTGCCTGTCGCCTGGAAGAAAACGGTTATGCAGGCTGACAGCCACACATGTTTGATAAACGCACGTTTCCGCGCCGGCCCGAATCCGTGTATGGCTGCATCATGATTTTCCGTCGCATCGCCCGCATCTTCGAAAACTGGATCGATCCGCTCGCCGACCGGCCGGTGGAGCAGCCGCCGGGCACGCTGCTCGGCTTCATCTGGTTCTATCTGCGGCAGGCGAAATGGCCGTTCTTCGTCATGCTGGTGCTTGGCGGCGGCACCGCGCTGATGGAGACGGCGTCGTTCTGGTTCATGGGCGTGCTGATCAACATTCTCGACGAAACCTCGCGCGAGGCCGGCTGGTCGGGCCTGATGGCGGCTCATGGCTGGGCGCTGATCGGCATGGCGTTTACCATGGTCGTGGTACGCGTGACGTTGCTCTCGGCCTCCATGCTGGTGGAGGAACAGACGATCACGCCCGGCTTCCAGAACATGGTGCGCTGGCAGTCCTATCGCTATGTCGCGCGCCAGTCGCTGACCTTCTTCCAGAACGATTTCGCAGGCCGGATCGTCACCAAGGTCTCGGCCGCCGGCCAGTCGATCGGCGATTTGATGTCGTCGCTCCTCCAGGTGGTCTGGTTCATGGCGATCTACACGATCTCGACCATGGCGCTGGTGGCCTCGCTCGACTGGCGGCTGGCGGCGCTGATCGCGCTCTGGATCGCGATCTTTGCAGTGCTTGCCCGCTATTTCGTGCCGCGCATCCGTCACAACGCGAAGGAACTGGCCGAGGTCAACTCGATGATGTCCGGCCGGCTTGTCGATTCGTTTTCCAATATCCTGACGCTGAAACTGTTCGGCAGCGACGAGGGCAATGACACCTATATCCGCCAGGGTTTCCAGCGGTTGATCGCGCAGATCCAGAAGTTTACCCGACTGATCACCGGCGTGCGGGCCGCGCTCAACTTGTTGTCCGGCGTGATGATCACCGCGATTGCGGCGCTTTCGGTGCAGCTCTGGTTCACCAGCGACATTTCCTCCGGCGCGGTCGCCTTCACGCTCGGTCTCGCGCTCAGGCTCTCCATGCTGCTCGGACGGCTGATGATGCAGTTGAACGGCATCATGCGTGCTATCGGAACGGTGCAGAATTCGGCCGAGATGATCGCCCAGCCGATCGGGTTGACGGACAAGCCGGATGCAAAAGCGCTGACCGTCAGCCATCCCGAAATCCGCTTCGAGAATGTGGCCTTCGGTTATGATGGCGCCGGGCCTGTGATCCGCAATCTTTCGCTCGCGATCGGGGCGGGGGAGAAGGTCGGGATTGTCGGGCGCTCCGGGGCCGGCAAGTCGACGCTGGTGAACCTGTTGCTGCGGTTCTACGATGTCGATGGCGGCCGCATCCTTATCGATGGCCAGAACATTGCCGATGTCACCCAGGAAAGCCTGCGCGCCCAGATCGGCATGGTGACGCAGGATACCGGCCTTTTGCACCGCGCCATCCGTGACAATATCCGCTTCGGCCGCGAGGAGGCCGATGACGACAGGCTGTGGGAAGCGGCGGAGCGGGCCGAGGCGGACAGCTTCATCGCCGACCTTTCCGACCTGCGCGGCCGCAAGGGGCTGGACGCTCATGTCGGCGAGCGCGGGGTCAAGCTCTCCGGCGGCCAGCGCCAGCGGATCGCGATTTCGCGCGTGATGCTGAAGAACGCGCCGATCCTGGTGCTCGACGAGGCGACATCGGCGCTTGATTCGGAGGTGGAGGCGGCGATCCAGTCCAATCTGATGAAGCTGATGGAGGGTAAGACCGTGCTGGCGATCGCCCACCGGCTGTCGACGATCGCAGCGCTCGACCGGCTGATCGTGATGGACAAGGGGCGGATCGTGGAACAGGGTACGCATGGCGAACTGATCGAGAAGAAAGGGCTTTACGCCTCGCTGTGGGACCGGCAGTCCGGCGGCTTTCTGCCCTCGTTCGAAGCGGAAGAGTGACGCGCCGGGACGCGTATAACCCCTCTTCGCCGTTCGCATTTCAGGCCCTTGCACGGGCTTGTCCTTTTGCTTGTGATTGAAATCTGTCAAACACTGGACATCGTTGGTGAACATGCATAAAACTTGGCGGATCAAATGGACGCTGCCACGCGCCTTCGCTGGTAGACATGCGGAGGAAGGACGGTCCTCGGTGGCAGCGGCATCAGCTATGGAGGGACAGCGGTGCAAGACGAGATTGTTTCGACGGATCATTCCGGCGAACCGACCCGGCGCGATTTTCTTTATCTGACTACCGGAATGGCCGCAGCCGTCGGGGCCGCGGCGGTCGCCTGGCCGTTTATCGACCAGATGCGACCCGACGCGTCGACCCTTGCGCTATCGACCGTGGAAGTGGATGTTTCGAGCCTCGAACCCGGCATGTCGCTGACGGTTAAGTGGCGCGGCAAGCCGGTTTTCATCCGCAATCGCACGGAACAGGAAATCGAGGAGGCCAAGGCCGTCCCGCTTTCCGACCTGAAGGATCCGGAAGCGCGCAACGAGAACCTGCCCTCAGGCTCGCCCGCGACCGATGTCGATCGCTCGGCTGGAGAATCCAAGGAAAACTGGATCGTGATGATCGGTTCCTGCACCCATCTCGGCTGCATACCGCTCGGTCAGGCCGGTGATTTCGGCGGGTGGTTCTGTCCCTGTCATGGCTCGCATTACGATACGGCGGGCCGTATCCGTAAGGGGCCTGCGCCGCAGAACCTCGCCATTCCGCTATACGAATTTACGGCCGATACCGTGATCAGGATCGGTTGAGGGGGAGAGACTGTTTCATGAGTGGACACTCAAGCTATGTGCCGTCGAACGGCGTGTCGAAATGGGTGGATTCGCGTCTGCCGCTGCCCCGCATGCTTTACGACAGCTTCGTTTCCTATCCGGTACCGCGTAATCTGAACTACGCTTACACATTCGGCGCCATGCTGTCGGTGATGCTGATCGTTCAGATCGCCACCGGCGTCGTGCTGGCCATGCATTATACCGCCTCCACCGGCGCCGCCTTCCTCTCGGTCGAGAAGATCATGCGCGACGTCAATTATGGCTGGCTGCTGCGCTACATGCACGCCAATGGCGCGTCGTTCTTCTTCATCGCCGTCTACCTGCACATTGCGCGCGGGCTTTACTACGGCTCCTACAAGGCGCCGCGTGAAATCCTCTGGATGCTCGGCGTGGTGATCTATCTGCTGATGATGGCCACCGGCTTCATGGGTTACGTTCTACCCTGGGGGCAGATGTCGTTCTGGGGCGCCACCGTCATCACCGGCTTCTTCACCGCCTTCCCGTTGATCGGCGACTGGGTGCAGCAGCTCCTCCTCGGCGGCTTTGCCGTTGGCGAGCCGACGTTGCAGCGTTTCTTCGCGCTGCACTACCTGCTGCCGTTCATGATCGCCGGCGTCGTGATCCTGCATATCTGGGCGCTGCACGTGACCGGGCAGACCAACCCGACCGGGATCGAGGTCAAGCAGAAGAGCGACACCGTCGCCTTCACGCCCTATGCGACCGTCAAGGATGCGCTCGGCGTGACCGTGTTCCTGATCGTCTACGCCTGGTTCATCTTCTACATGCCGAACTTCCTCGGTCATCCGGACAACTACATTCCGGCCGATTCGATGAAGACCCCGTCGCATATCGTTCCGGAATGGTATTACCTGCCGTTCTACGCGATGCTGCGCGCGATCACCTTCAATATCGGCCCGATCGACTCCAAGCTCGGCGGCGTGCTGGTGATGTTCGGCTCGATCCTGATCCTGTTCTTCCTGCCCTGGCTGGATACGTCCAAGGTGCGTTCGGCCGCCTACCGCCCCTGGTACAAGCTGTTCTTCTGGGTGTTCGTCGCCAATGCGATCATGCTTGGCTGGCTCGGCTCGCAGGCTGCCGAAGGCATTTTCGTGGTGCTTTCGCAGCTCGGCACGCTCTACTATTTCGGGTTCTTCCTCGTCATCATGCCGGTTCTGGGGCTTATCGAGAAGCCGACAAGGATACCGAATTCCATCACCGAGGCGGTGCTTGAAAAGGAAGCCGCCCGGAAAAAGCCAGCCGGTTCCGGCGTGTGAAGGGCGGGGGAAATATCATGAAGAAACTTGTTACCCGCATCCTGTTCGTCGCGCTGATGTCGCCCGTCTGTCTGACGGGCGCCATGGCGGCCGAGGAAGAGGGACACGAAGGCGGCACGCCGCATTATCCGCTGAAGCATCCGCACAACATGGAGTGGAGCTTCTCCGGCCCGCTTGGCAATTATGATCGCGCCCAGCTTCAGCGCGGCCTGAAGGTCTACAAGGAAGTCTGTTCGGCCTGCCACTCGCTGGATCTCGTGGCCTTCCGCACGCTGACCGATCTCGGCTATTCCGAGGATCAGGTAAAGACCTTCGCCGCCGATTACGAGATCGAGGCCGGTCCGGACAATGACGGCAACATGTATATGCGGCCGGGCATCCCGTCGGATTATTTCCCGGCGCCGTTTGAGAATGCCGAACAGGCTGCCGCCTCCAACAATGGTGCTGCCCCGCCCGATCTTTCGCTGATGGCGAAGGCGCGCGGCATCACCCGCGGCTTCCCGACCTTCGTGTTCGACATGTTCACGCAGTATCAGGAAGGCGGACCGGATTACATCTATTCGCTCCTGACTGGCTACGAGGAACCGCCGGAAGGCATGGAAATTCCGGCGGGCGG
This sequence comes from Martelella sp. FOR1707, assembly GCF_053484265.1. Classification (NCBI taxonomy): domain Bacteria; kingdom Pseudomonadati; phylum Pseudomonadota; class Alphaproteobacteria; order Hyphomicrobiales; family Aurantimonadaceae; genus Martelella; species Martelella sp. FOR1707. The sequence goes on from NZ_JBAKFP010000002.1 coordinate 559,556, forward strand.
CCATTACAACCCGTACTTCGCAAATGCTGCGGCGCTTGCGATGGCCCCGCCGCTGTCCGACGGGATCGTCACCTATGATGACGGCGCGCCGGAAACGCTCGATCAGTACGCCAAGGATATATCGGCATTCCTGATGTGGACGGCGGAGCCGAAACTTGAGGCGCGCAAGCAGACCGGCCTGACTGTCATGGTCTTTCTTGTGATCCTGACGGTTCTGGTCTACCTGACGAAGAAATCGATCTACGCGCGCAAGCCGCATTGATTTCTTGATGGTTTGCATAAGCAGGAAAAGGCGGCGGCAGCCGCCTTTTTAATGTGTTCGGTCTGGCACGACGAAAGGACCCCTGAAAATGAAATCGAATCCCGAACTGGCCGCCGCCATCCGTTCGATCCCGGACTATCCCAAGCCCGGCATCATCTTCCGCGATATCACGACGTTGCTGGGCGATGCCCGCGCCTTTCGCCGTGCCGTGGATGAACTGGTGCAGCCCTATGTCGGGATGAAGATCGACAAGATCGCCGGCATCGAGGCCCGCGGCTTCATTCTCGGCGGCGCGCTGGCGCACCAGCTTTCAGCCGGTTTCGTGCCGATCCGCAAGAAGGGCAAGCTGCCCGACAAGACCGTCTCCATGGCCTACCAGCTCGAATATGGCGAGGACACGATGGAGATGCATGTCGACGCCATCAAGCCCGGCGAGAAGGTGATCCTGTGCGACGACCTGATCGCCACCGGCGGCACCGCCGAAGGCGCGGTCAAGCTGCTGCGCCAGATGGGCGCCGAAATCGTCTCCGCCTGCTTCATCATCGACCTGAAGGACCTTCCGGGCCGCAAGAAGCTCGAAGCGATGGACGTCGAAGTGCGCTCGCTCGTGGAGTATGAGGGGCACTGAGACCGGTTTAAGCCGGCTGTGTTCGCGAATGCTCATTTCACGGCTGGTACCATCCTTGGGCTTGACCCAAGGGGCCAGGAAGCATTTTCCGTTTCGCCTGGATGCTCGGGTCAAGCCCGAGCATGACTCAGTAGAAAACAGAGACTCGGCAGACAAAAGGAGCCGGACTCAGATCGCCTTCGCCAGCGCGTCGTTGATATCGTCCTGGAGATCCTCTGGCTTCTCCGTCGGGGCATAGCGCTTGATCGGCTCGCCGTCGCGGCCGATCAGGAATTTGGTGAAATTCCATTTGATCATGCCGGAGCCGAGGAAGCCCGGCCGTTCCTTCTTCAGATATTTGAACAGCGGATGGGCATCGTCGCCATTGACGTCGACCTTGGCGAACATCGGGAAGTCGATGTCGAACTGGGTCTTGCAGAACTCCGCGATCTCGCTTTCCGCGCCGGGTTCCTGTCCGCCGAACTGGTTGCAGGGAAAGCCGAGAACGGCGAAGGCCTGTTCCCTGTACTTCCTGTGCAGCATCTCCAGCCCCTCATATTGCGGCGTGAAGCCGCATTTGCTGGCGGTGTTGACGATCAGCAGCACATGGCCCCTGAAATCGGCAAGGCTCACGTCCTCGCCGGTTATGCTCTTGGCCGTGAAATCATAAACGCTCATACCCGTCCCCCGGATGCTGTCTGGATGACAGCAATGTGGCGCAGGGGAGGGGCGAGTTCAAGCGGGTCTGAGGGGACGTGCGGCCTCAGGTATTAAACCGGAAGTGGATCACGTCGCCGTCGGCGACGATGTATTCCTTGCCTTCGTCACGGGCCTTGCCGGCTTCCTTGGCGCCGGTTTCGCCGTTGAAGGCGATGTAGTCGTCATAGGCGATGGTGTGGGCGCGGATGAAGCCGCGTTCGAAATCGGTGTGGATCACGCCGGCCGCCGCAGGCGCCTTGGTGCCGCGGCGGATGGTCCAGGCGCGGGTTTCCTTGGGGCCGACGGTGAAATAGGTGATCAGGTCGAGCAGCTTGTAGCCGGCGCGGATCAGCCGGTCGAGACCGGGCTCCTCGAGGCCCATTTCCGAGAGGAACATTTCGGCTTCCTCCGCCTCGAGCTGGGCGACCTCGGCCTCGATCGCCGCCGAGATGATAACGGTTTCCGCCGCCTGGCCGGCCGCCATTTCGGCAACGGCCTTGGTGTGCTCGTTACCGTTCGCGGCGTCGCCCTCGGCGACATTGCAGACGTAGAGCACCGGTTTGGAGGTCAGAAGGTTGAGCGCCTTCAGGATCTTCAGCTCTTCCGGATCGAGGGTGGCAAGCAGCCCGCGCACCGGCTTGCCGTCCTGCAAAAGCTTCAGCGAGGCCTCCATCACGGGAAGCACGGCCAGCGCCTCCTTGTCCTTGCCGGTGGCGCGCTTGCGGGTCTGGTCGGCGCGGCGTTCGAGGCTCTCGAGGTCGGCGAGCATCAGTTCGGTTTCGATGGTCTCGGCATCGGCCACCGGGTTGATCCTGCCTTCGACATGGGTGATGTCGTCATCCTCGAAACAGCGCAGCACGTGGACCACGGCGTCAACCTCGCGGATATTGGCGAGGAACTGGTTGCCGAGCCCTTCGCCCTTCGACGCGCCGCGCACGAGGCCCGCGATGTCCACGAAGGAGATGCGGGTCGGGATGATTTCCTTCGAGCCGGCGATCTTCGCAAGCGCGACCATGCGCTCATCGGGGACGGCGACTTCGCCGGTATTGGGCTCGATCGTGCAGAACGGATAATTGGCGGCCTGCGCCGCAGCGGTCTTCGTCAGCGCGTTGAAAAGGGTCGATTTGCCGACATTGGGCAGGCCGACAATTCCGCATTTGAAACCCATGGAAATATCCTGTTTCGTGAATTCGCTTCTGGCCTGTGGCTATGGGCGATTAAACCCGCCAAGGTCAAGGCTCGATCGACGAAACCGGGCTTTTCTCGCCCCGGCCCTTGCGAAAATGCCGTCGGGAGCGCAAAATGGCCTCATCGTCGGGCGCCGTAGTGACTGGCTGGCGCCGACACACAATCCTCATCAGACACGAAATCAGAGAGCAAGCGCGTGAGCGATACGGGCGCCGATACCAAACGCAAGACCAAAACCGTCCCGAAGGTTGAAAAGCCGCGGCTCTATAAGGTCATTCTCGTCAATGACGACTATACGCCGCGCGAATTCGTGCTGGTGGTGCTGAAGGCGGTTTTCCGCATGAGCGAGGATCAGGGCTACAAGGTCATGATCACCGCCCACCAGAAGGGCAGTTGCGTCGTCGCCGTCTACACCCGCGACATCGCCGAGACCAAGGCGAAGGAGGCGATCGATCTGGCCAAGGAGATCGGCTTTCCGCTGATGTTCAAAACGGAGCCGGAAGAGTAAGGCGGTTCAGTCCTTCTTCGGCCCGAACATTTTTTTCAGCATATCGGCCATCGGGCCGCGTTCGGGCACGGTCTGCTGGCCGCGCTGACGGGCCTTGTGGATGTGCGACTGACCCTTGCGGGCGGGCGCGGCCTTCGGTTCCGGCTTTGCGGGCGCAGTACCCCCGGATAGGGCGAGCTTGTTCATCAGCGTCGAATCCTCGCCGCGCACCAGAAGGTCGGCATTGTCGGCGAGTGCTGAAAGCAGCGGCTCCAGCCATTCGGAATCCGCCTTGGCGAAATCGCCCAGCACATGGCCGTGGACGCGCTCCTTGCTGCCGGGGTGGCCAATGCCAAGCCGCAGTCGGCGGTAGTCATTGCCGCAATGCGCGTCGATCGACTTGATGCCGTTATGGCCGCCGGAGCCGCCTCCGGTCTTGATCCGCGCCTTGCCGGGCATCAGATCCAGCTCGTCATAGATCACGATCAGATCGGCCGGCGTCAGCTTGTAGAAGCGCATCGCCTCGCCAACGCTTTCGCCGGATAGGTTCATGAAGGTCTGGGGCTTGATGATCAGCACCTTTTCGCCGGCAAGGCTGCCCTCGGCGATCAGCCCCTTGAATTTCTTCGACCAGGGCGAGAAGCCGTTCTTTTCCGCGATCGCGTCGGCGGCCATGAAGCCGATATTGTGGCGATTGCCTTCATATTGGCCGCCCGGATTGCCGAGGCCCGCGATGATAAGCATGGAACTGTCCTGTCGTGAAAACCGGTTCTCAACAACCGGTTTTCGTCGCCGGTGTCAACTGCCGGAAAGTCTTGCGATGGTATCGGCAAGCGAGAGCGGCCGGGAATAAAGGTATCCCTGGCCATATTGGGCGCCGATGGCGTGGACCTGGCGCGCCTGTTCCGCGTTCTCGACGCCTTCCGCCACCATCTGACAGCCCATATTGAGCGAGATGGCGGCGATCCCCTCGATCAGGCGGCGGGATCGGTTGGCCACCGCGGCGTCGGGATCGGTGAGGTTTCGGGTGAACGACTGGTCGATCTTGATCACATCCACCTGCAGGCGCGAGAGATAGGAGAGCGACGAGTAGCCGGTGCCGAAATCGTCGAGCGCCAACCGGCAGCCCATCAGCCGCAGCTTCTGCAGGCTCGCGCGGATCCGGTCGCTGTCTTCCAGAAACACCGCCTCGGTGATCTCGACGGTCAGGCGCGCCGGATCTATGCCGAAGGCGTCGAGTTTCTCGGCCATGAAATCGATCATGTCGGGGGTGAGTTGCACCGGCGACAGGTTGACGGCGAGATAGAGCGCGTCATTGCACAGTTCTCTGCCGATCTGCCGGAAACCCGCAAGCGTTTTTGCAAAGAACTGGCGTCCGGCCGGAACGATCTGCTCCGTTTCCTCGGCGATCGCGATGAATTCGCCGGGCATGATCACGCCTTTTTCGGGGTGGTTGATCCTGATCAGCGCCTCGAAACCGATCGTCTGTCCGCCGCCGAAGCTGACGATGGGCTGGAAGTGCGGCTCGAACAGGTTCTCCTCGATGCCCCTTTGCAGATGCGCCTCGGTTTCCGCGCGCCTTCTGGTGTTGGCGAACATCTCCGGCTCGAACCACAGCGTTCCATGGCGGCCGGCATTTTTCTGAACCGAAACCGCGATTGTAGCAAGCCGCAGCAGATCCGTGCCATCGGTGGCGTGGTCCGGCGCGCAGGCGATGCCGATGCTGACATTGGTCGTGATCGAAGCCGTCTTCACGATGAAGGGCAGATAGATTGCATCCTGGATGGCGCTGGCGAGCGCCTCGGCCCGCGCCTTCGCATCGGGACCGGCGAGCACGAAAGCGAACTCATCGCCCCCAAGGCGCGCGGCGGCGGTCATTTCATCCAGCGCCGGGGTCAGCCGCTTGATAAAACCGCGCAAGACCTCTTCTCCGGTGCGAAAGCCGTGGTGGTCGACAATGGTCTTGAAGCGGTCGAAATCGACAAGAACACAGATCACGTCCCGGTCGGGGTTTGCCAGAAGGCGATCCAGAGCCCGCTCGAACCCCATCCTGTTCAAGAGTCCGGTCAGGGGATCGGTGAGAAGCGGCGCGTGCGCTTCCGCGCTGCCCGATATCTCGGGAAGCTCCCGGATGACGGCCAGTATGAAATTATCGCCATCGGGTGTGGAGACGGGAACGGCGGAAAACCAGATATCGATGCTGCTGCCATCGGCGCGCAGATATTTCAGCGTGCCCGCCTGCGAAAGTCCCGAAGATCGCATCCGCTCCAGCCGGTCGGCCACCATGCGGCGGTCGGGATCGGCGATGAACTCGGTCATGTGGACGTTCACGACCTTCTCGCGGCGGTATCCGCCCGCCGTCAGCCAGCCATGACTGGCGTCTACGATCTGACCGGTGATCGAAATCAGAACGACCATCTCGCTGTCGCTTTCGAACAACTCGCCGAAAGCTGCGGTGGCCGGCAGCGACTTTTGTTCCGACAGGGCGAAACTGCGCGAGAACCTGTTCAGCTTCGCCCTCCGGCGACGCATCCTGCCTTCGATCAGTTCGCGCTTGAAGGCGCTATCCGCAAGGGCCGGCGGCGCCCGCCAGATCAGAAGGCCTAGCGCCACTGCGGCGAATGCGCACATGCCGCGCAATAGCCAGGTGCTCCAGAATGTGGGGTCGGCAAAATAGAACGATACCTGCCCTGTTCCGCCCGACGGGCCCGCGAAGACGACCGGCTCGGTGTGGGCAAGGAGGCTCCGCTCGTGACTTCCCGTCAGGTCCTGATCCCTCACTATCAGCTCGAGCAGGCCGGACCGGCTGCTGATCTCAAGTTTTTCGATGGCGGCCGTATTCACGATCGCAGCGGCGATTTCGCCAATGGATTTGATACTGGCAGCTCCAAGCGCCGGCGTTAAGGAGCCTGCCAGATCGGCGATGTGATCCTTGGCCTCGAGCCGCCGTTTCTCCGCCACCCATAGTCCGAGAAGCGCGGTTAGCAACATCGTGCAGGAAAGCGCTATTCCGCATGAAAGCGCTACCATGTTTGTTCTGCTCAACTTACGGCGTGCCACCGAACGCTCCTGCCTGACGCAATATTTGCCAATTCCGAGGGGTGTGTGCGGAAATCTATGGTCTCAAACGTGTTTGCCCGGCCGGACAAGGCGCATAAGACAGTCGTAAAACCATGATATTAAATGCTTGGGCAACATCGTTGGCAAGCGTATTTTAGTCAGAGCTTACAATAAAAAACCGCGAGCTCACGCCCGCGGTCCTTATCTGCAGATCGTGGACGGGATCAATCTTCGTCGGAATTATCGTCGTCAGACTGTGCAGTCGCTTCGACTTCGTCTGCCTCGACCGTATCTTCTTCTTCGTCGGACTTGAGGCCGGCGGGCGCTGCGATCGTGGCAATCGTGAAGTCGCGGTCGGTGATGACCGGCGTCACATTCTTCGGCAGGTCGACCGACGAAATGTGGATGCTGTCGCCGAGCTGGGCCGAACCGAGATCGACCGTGATGCTGTCGGGGATCGCGTTCGCCGGGCAGTGGAATTCGACTTCGTGACGGACGATGTTGAGAACGCCGCCCTTCTTGATGCCGGGGCAGGTTTCATCATTGATGAAGTGAACCGGAACGGCGACGGTCACGATGCTCTTTTCCGAAATGCGCAGGAAATCGACATGCATGACGAAATCGCGGACGGGATCGAGCTGATAGTCCTTCGGCAGGACCATGTACTTGTCCTTGCCGACTTCGACGTTGAAGGTGGTCGTCATGAATCCACCGCCGAAGATCAGCTTCGTGATCTCGTTGCGCGAGATCGAGATGGAAACCGGGGGCTGTTTGTCGCCGTAGATCACGGCGGGGACCATGCCATTGCGACGCAGTTCGCGGGCGGACCCCTTACCAACCCGTTCGCGCGCTTCGGCTGTGAGCACAGAAGTGGTGCTGCTCATAGCAATTCCTTTCGGTTGTGTGCGGAGCGTTTTGCGGCAATACCAAAGAGCCGCAAAGCGGAGCGCCGTTGCCGGCCCTCATTCGCGCTGCCTCCAAGGGTGTCTGCGCGAACGCTGTGCCTATATCCGACGCGGTGTCAAAAGGCAAGCGCCGTGCCGCTATGCGCTACCGCCGGCCGCGCGGTCTGCCGCCGCGCATCGGGCGACCGCGCTTGGACTTGTGGAAAGAGCGGGTTGCAGCCGGTAGTTTCTTGCCGGAACTCAGCATCTCGAAGCGCAGCGCGCCGGCAAGCGGGATGGCCTCGACAAGCTGGACCTCGACATCGTCGCCGAGCTGGTAGCCGAGGCCGGACTTTTCGCCGACCAGCGCCTGGCGCACCTCGTCATGGACGAAATAGTCGCTGCCAAGCGTGGAGACCGGGATGAAGCCGTCGGCGCCATATTCCGGCAGGGCGATGAACAGGCCGGAACGGGTGACACCCGCGACCCGGCCATCGAAACTCTCTCCGATGCGGCCCGCTAGGTGATGCGCGATCAGCCGGTCGACGGTCTCGCGTTCGGCGGCCATGGCGCGGCGCTCGAAGGTCGAAATCTCGGCGGCGATATCGTCGAGCTGCGCTTCCTCCTCGGCCGTCAGCCCGCCTTCGCCGAGATGGAGCGCGGCGACCAGCGCGCGGTGGACGATCAGGTCGGCATAACGGCGGATCGGCGAGGTGAAATGGGCATATTTCATCAGGTTCAGGCCGAAATGCCCGATATTTTCCGGCGAGTAGACCGCCTGGCTCTGCGAGCGCAGCACCATCTGGTTGACGATGTCCTTGTGCGGGCTGTCCTCGGCCTTCGACAGGATGCCGTTGAACGAGTTGGCGCGCAGATTTCCGCCCTTCGCCAGCGGGATTGAGAGCGTTGCCAGAAATTCGCGCAGCGTCTCCTGCTTGGCGAGCGACGGAGCGTCATGGGTGCGGTAGATCAGCGCCTGGCGCTTCTGCTCCAGCGTTTCGGCGGCGGCGACATTCGCCTGGATCATCATCTCCTCGATCAGCTTGTGCGCATCGAGGCGGGGCGGAACAACCACCCTGTCAACCGTGCCGTCATCCTTCAGCAGGATGCGGCGCTCCGGCATGTCGAGTTCCAGCGGCTGACGACGGTCGCGGCCGATCGTCATCGTTTTGTAGGCGGCCCAGAGCGGCTTCAGCACTGGCTCCAGAAGCGGGCCGGTCTTGTCGTCGGTGGTGCCGTCAATCGCGGCCTGAGCCTGCTGGTAGGAGAGTTTTGCCGCACTCTTCATCATGATCCGGTGGAAGGTGTGGGAGGCCTTGCGACCTTCCTTCGAGAACACCATGCGCACGGCAAGCGCCGGGCGATCCTCGCCTTCGCGCAGCGAGCAGAGATCGTTGGAAATCCGCTCGGGCAGCATCGGCACGACGCGGTCCGGGAAATAGACGGAGTTGCCGCGCTTCAGCGCTTCGCGGTCGAGCGTGGATTTCGGGCGGACGTAGTATGAGACATCGGCAATCGCGACGGTGACGATCACGCCGCCCTCGTTTTCCGGTCGCGTGTCCGGCTCGGCGAAGACCGCGTCGTCATGGTCCTTGGCGTCGGCCGGGTCGATGGTGACGAGCGGCACATCGCGCCAGTCCTCGCGGTGCGACATGGTGGCGGGCTTTGCCGCATCGGCCGCGTCGAGCACCTCTTTTGGGAAGATGTGCGGAATGCCGTGGGCATGGATCGCGATCATCGACACCGCCTTTTCCGAGGCGAGCGAGCCGACCACGGAAAGCACGGAACCGCGCGCAAGACCAAAACGGCCGGAGCGCTGGACATCGACTTCCACAAGGTCGCCATCCTTCGCGCCGGCAAGGTTGGCGATCTCGACTTCGTCGTCGCGCCGGTCGATCGGCATCAGCCGGGCCGAGCCGTCATCCAGAATGCGGACCACGCCGAGCGCCGCGGTGCGGCGCTTGTCGATGACCTTGATGACACGGGCGGTATAGGCCGGCCCGGTTTCGGATTTCGACGGGAAGATCTTGGCGAGCACGCGGTCGCCGATGCCGGCGCTTGCCGGCTTGCGCTTGCCGTTCTTGCCGCCGCCTTGCTGGCGGATCAGCACGGCCGGCGCAGCACCTTCCTCGACCGGCCATTCGGCCGGACGGCCGATCAGTTCGCCATCCTTGTCGCGGGTGGTGATGTCGAGCACGGTGACCGGGGGCAGGGCGCCCGGCCGCATCAGGCTCTTGCGCTTCTTCTGCAAGAGGCCCTCGTCTTCAAGCTCGCGCAGCATCGCCTTCAGCACGACGCGATCGTCGCCCTTGATCCCGAACGCCTTGGCGATCTCGCGCTTGGAGGCGCGGTCGGGATTGTCGGCGATGAACTTCAACAGAACATCGCGCGGCGGCACTTCGCCGTGAATGATCTCATCCGGCTTGCGGGACCGGGAGGCGGTTGGTTTTGCGCTCAACTGTCGCTCTTTTCAGCCTCGGCCGTCTTCTTCTTCGAACTGGCCGTTTTCTTTGTCGCCGTCTTGGATTTCGCGGTCGTCTTCTTCGCCGCGGTCTTCTTGGCGGGCTTCTTTATACCTGCTTTTTCCGCGCGCGCGGCCAGAAGCGGGATCGCCTCTTCCATGGTGATCGCTTGTGGGTCCGTGCCCTTGGGGATGGTCGCGTTGATCTTGCCCCATTTGACATAAGGCCCGTAGCGCCCGTCATTGACGGTGACTTCGCCGCCATCGGGATGGTCGCCCAGCGATTTCAGCGCCGCCGGGGCCGAACGCCTGCGTCCGCCATTGGCGCGCTTGTCGGCAATCGCCGAAACGGCGCGGTTGACGCCGACTTCGAACACCTCGTCGATGCTTTCGAGATTGGCATAGGTGCCGTCATGCAGCACGAAAGGTCCGTAACGGCCAAGGCCCGCAGTAATCATCTTGCCGTCTTCGGGATGCGGCCCGACATCGCGCGGCAGCGCCAGCAGCCGGAGCGCCTTTTCAAGGTCGATATCTTCGGGCTTCCAGCCCTTCGGCAGCGAGGAGCGCTTGGCCTCCTTGCCGTCGCCGCGCTGGACATAGGGGCCGAACCGGCCGGAGCGCAGGGTGACGATCTCGCCTGTTTCCGGATCGGCACCAAGCTCGTTGGGCTCGTTCGGGTTGATACCGCCATTGGCGGCCTCGGCATCGCCGGAAAGCTGGCGGGTGAAGTTGCAGTCCGGATAGTTCGAGCAGCCGACGAAAGCGCCGTATTTGCCGAGCTTCAGCGAAAGCTGGCCGGTGCCGCAGGCCTGGCACTGGCGCGGATCGCCGCCGTCCTCGCGCTTGGGAAACACCAGCGGCGCCAGCGCTTCGTTCAGCGCATCCAGAACATTGGTGACGCGCAGTTCCTTGGTGCCCTCGACCTGGGCATAAAAGTCTTTCCAGAAATCGCGCAGCACCTGCTTCCATTCGAGCGAGCCGTCGGAAATCTTGTCGAGCTTTTCCTCAAGCTCGGCCGTGAAATCATATTCGACATAGCGGTTGAAAAAGTTTTCGAGGAAAGCCGTCACCAGCCGGCCCTTGGGCTCGGGCGTCAGCTTGCGGCCCTCGATCGTGACATATTCACGGTCGCGCAGGGTGGCCAGCGTCGAGGCATAGGTCGAAGGGCGGCCGATGCCGAGCTCTTCCAGCTTCTTGATCAGCGAGGCTTCCGAATAGCGCGGCGGCGGCTCGGTGAAATGCTGGGTCGCGCGGATCTTGTCCTTGTCGACGTTTTCGCCCTGGTTGATCTCGGGCAGACGGCCGTCGTCCTCATCCTCGTCAGACGGCGTCTTCTCCTCGCGATTGTCGGCATAGGCGGCCAGGAAGCCGTCGAATTTCACGACCGTGCCGACGGCGCGCAAGCCCGCGCTCTCGCCGCCCTTGGCGGCGGTAATCTCGGCGGTGGTGCGCTCCATCTCGGCCGACGCCATCTGGCTCGCGATGCCACGTTTCCAGATAAGGTCGTAGAGCCGGAACTGGTCGGAATCGAGGTATTTTTTCACCGATTGCGGCGTGCGGGTGAAGTCGGTGGGACGGATCGCCTCATGGGCCTCCTGCGCATTCTTCGCCTTCACCGAATAATGCCGGGCGCTCTCGGGCAAATAGCGGGCGCCGAACTGGTCGCCGATCGCGTCCCGCGCCGCTGTCACGGCTTCCGGGGCCATGGAGACGCCGTCGGTACGCATATAGGTGATGAGACCCGCCGTCTCGCCGCCAACCGCGATGCCTTCGTAAAGCCGCTGCGCCACCTGCATGGTGCGCGAGGCGGAAAAGCCGAGGCGGGACGAGGCGGCCTGCTGCAGGGTCGAGGTTGTGAAGGGCGGGCCGGGATTGCGGCGGACGGGCTTTGCCTCGACGCTCGCCACCGAATAGGTCGCACCCTCGAGCAGGTCGCGGATGCGGAAGGCCTGCTCCTGGTTCTTCACCGAATTCTTCTGGACGCGCTTGCCGTCGGCCTGCACCAGGCGGGCCTCGAAGGCATCGCCGCGCACGGTCTTCAGATCGGCGACGATGTTCCAGTATTCTTCCGGGACGAAGCGTTCGATCTCGTTCTCACGGTCGCAGACGAGACGCAGCGCCACGGATTGCACGCGGCCGGCAGACCGCGCGCCGGGCAGTTTGCGCCAGAGCACCGGCGACAGGTTGAAGCCGACCAGATAATCGAGCGCGCGGCGGGCGAGATAGGCGTTCACCAGCGCTTCGTCGATGTCGCGCGGGTGGGCCATCGCGTCTAACACCGCCTTCTTGGTGATGGCGTTGAAGACGACGCGCTTGACCGGCTTGTCCTTCAGCAGCTTCTTCTTGTTCAGGAGGTCGAGAACGTGCCAGGAAATGGCTTCGCCTTCCCTGTCCGGGTCGGTTGCGAGAATCAGGCCGTCGGCACTCTTGACCGCATCGGCGATATCCTTGACCCGCTTGGTCGAGGCAGTATCGACCTTCCACGACATTGCGAAATCATCATCGGGCAGGACCGATCCATCCTTGGCGGGCAGGTCGCGGACATGGCCAAAGGAGGCGAGAACCTTGTAGTCCTTGCCGAGATATTTGTTGATCGTCTTGGCCTTTGCGGGCGACTCTACAACAACAACGTCCATGTAATCCGTATCCTGGGTCTGCATCGAAATTTCGTTCGACGCCCGCATCTTCGCGGCAAATTATCGCTCGCGCGCTCGGCCGTGCCCGCCGGCTTGGCGGCCGTAAGGCGCATCCAGGCAGATGGCGGATATGACGGGGCGTCCCGCTTGTCGGAGAACGCTACCGAGGCGTTCGCCTGATGGCAACCGTCGTCTCCGCTTCTACCAATTTCGCCGGGAGATCAAGCAGAATAGACATTTTTGGGCTGTTTCAAGCTGCATTTACTGTTCCGGCCGGTCGCCCACGAGATGGACAGAGATGGCGGCCGGGTCAAGCCCTGGGAGCTATTTTTGCATGTCTACACGCTAATACAACCTAAGGAGAATACTAATTGTAATTGCAATCCTGACCTTTGGCGGTATTGTTTGGCCGGATGAGTAAAGTGCGGTTCGGATTCGATCCGTAGCCGAAAAATAGGTGTTTGTATGTCGTCCTTTCCAGCCGAACGCGAAGGTTCTCAAAAATTGACCGAGGAGGAAATCATTTATATCCGGCAGATATTGGGCCAATTGCGTCGGCTTTCAAACAAGGATGGCGCGGAAATGCTCTGCTACCTGATCGACATGGCCTATATCGAGGCCGGGGATTTGCAGACGCAGGTGCTCGCCTCGTCGGTCGGCAAGGGCTGAATTCGGTTCTGACCGAATACCTTTGGTGCAGTTCTGTTAGCGCTATCATTTTTTGGCTGGAGCACTCGTGCCTCAGATCAGTGAAACTTTGCCGCCGGGATGGCGGGCCAGCCGGCCGGCGAGATCCAGCTCCAGCAAGATCAGCTGAACGGCGGCGGGGCTCACGCCGGTGAAGCGTATCAGGTCATCGATCTCGCACGGGCTGGGGCCCAGCGCCTCGGCGACGCGTGCGCGGTCGTCATCATCGGGGGCGGCGGGCGGCAGGTCTTCGGTCTCCTCCTCGTCGGCTCCGCCCCGGATCGGCAGTTCCATCTGGGACAGCGGCGCCAGCGCCTCCAGCACGTCCTCCGGGCTGCACACGATCATTGCGCCCTCCTTGATCAGACCGTTGGTCCCCTGCGCGCGCGGGTCAAGCGGCGAGCCCGGCACGGCGAGCACCAGCCGGCCGCATTCATTGGCAAGCCGGGCGGTGATCAGCGAGCCGGAGCGGTTTGCCGCCTCGATCACCACGACGGCGAGCGAGCAGCCGGCGATCAGCCGGTTGCGACGGGGAAAGTCGCGGGCGCGCGGCTCCCAGCCATAGGGCATCTCACTGATGGCGACGCCGCCATCCTCGCAGATGGCGCGATAGAGCTCGATGTTCTCGGGCGGGTAGGGGCGGTCGAGGCCGCCGGCAAGCGCGGCCAGCGTTCCGTGGGCAAGGCTCGCGCGGTGGGCGGCGGCGTCGATCCCGCGCGCAAGGCCAGAGACCACGGTGTAGCCGGCGCCGGCCGCCGCACTGGCGATCATGGCGGTGAATTTCGCGCCGGCGACCGAGGCGTTGCGCGCGCCGACAATGCCGAGTGCGGGCCGGGTCGCGACATCGCCGCTGCCGGACATCGCCAGAAGCGGCGGCGCGCCGTCGATCGCGCGCAGCGCCGGCGGATAGTCCGGCTCGCCGATCGCGACGAAACGTCCCTTGTGGCGGGCGGCGGTTTCCAGCTCGGCTTCGGCCTCGGCAACGCTTGCCACCCGAAATCGCTTCTGCGCGCCGCCGCGCACGGCAAGCTCCGGTAAACGCTCCAGCGCCGCCTCGGCGCTGCCGTAATGATTGATAAGTTCGCGAAACGTGACGGGGCCGACATTGTCGCTGCGGATGAGGCGAAGCCAGGCGATGCGCTGGCTTTCCGACAGGGCGATGCCGGACCGGGGTGTCAAAGGGGCGTTTCCGTGGATGGAGACCGTTCGGCCCCGATGCGGAAAATCCCCCTTACTGTCACCCCTTGTCTCCGATCCTGCTCTCGGTGCCCGAAATCAGGCGCTCGATATTGGTCTTGTGCCGCCACCATGAGATCACCGTCAAAACGGCCATCACCAGTGAAACCTGCGGTAGGCCCATTATCCACAGGGCAACCGGGATGGCAAGCGTCGCAATCAGCGCGGAGAGCGAGGAATAGCGCGAAAGCCGGGCAATCAGCAGCCAGACGAAGGCGAAGATCAGCACCGCCGCCGGCGCGACGCCGAGCAGCACGCCGATATAGGTCGCAACCCCCTTGCCGCCCTTGAAGCCGAGCCAGACCGGAAACAGATGGCCGATAAAGGCGGCCGCGCCCGCCAGAAGCCCGGCATCGCTGCCGTAAAGCGCGGTCGCCAGGATCACCGCGAAGGTCGCTTTCAGCGCATCGAGCACCAGGGTAAGGGCTGCCAGATGCCGCTTGCCGGTGCGCAGCACATTGGTGGCGCCGATATTGCCGGAGCCGATGCCGCGGATATCGCCGAGGCCAGCGGCCTTCGTGATCAGATAGCCGAACGGGATCGAGCCCAGAAGGTAACCGCCGGCAAGCGCAATCGCGGCCTGCGTCGCGGTCAGATCGAATGAAAAAAATGCCGGCACGTCGTCCCCTTCCGGTCAATCCGCCTGATGGATCTTGATACCGCCAACATATGTCGCGACGGCCCGTCCCGAAAAGCGGGCATTTTCGAATGTCGTGTTTTTCGAGCGCGAAACCAGCCGGTCGGGCGTCACCACCCAGGGCTCGTCGAGATCGATCAGGGTTATATCGGCCTTCGCGCCCGTGCGAAGCGAGCCGGCATCGAGATCGAACAGTTTGGCCGGTCGCGTCGACATCGCATCGATCAGCCGCATCAGCGGCACGTCGCCGCTGTGGTGGAGGCGAAGCGCGGCGGCAAGCATGGTCTCAAGCCCGATCGCGCCGTCCTCGGCGTCCGAAAACGGCAGGCGCTTGGTGTCGACGTCCTGCGGATCATGCGAGGAAACGATGATGTCGATCAGCCCGTCCTTCAGCGCCTCGACCATCTTCTGCCGATCCTCTTCCTGGCGCAGCGGCGGCGACAGCTTGAAGAAGGTGCGGTATTCGCCGATGTCGTTTTCGTTCAGCGTCAGATGGTTGATCGAGATGCCGCTGGAAACCGAAGCGCCGCGATCGCGCGCCACGCCGACGGCCTCGACCGATTCCGGTACCGAGATCAGGGCTGCGTGGTAGCGGGCCTTGGTAAGGGTCGCCAGCCGCAGGTCGCGCTCCAGCGGGATTACCTCGGCTTCACGCGGCGTTCCGGAAAGGCCGAGCCAGCTTGCGAACAGGCCTTCGTTCATGACGCCGGTTTCGGAGAGATAGCGGTCGCGCGGCTCCAGCGCCACCACCGCGTCGAAGGAGCGGGCATAGGTCATGGCGCGCCGCAGCACCCGGTTGTCGGAAAGCGAATAGCGGCCATTGGCAAATGCCACCGCGCCGCCCGCCTTCAGCATGCCGATCTCGGTCATCTCGTCGCCCTTGAGGGCCTTGGTCAGGGCCGCGGCGGGGTAGACGTTGACGACGGCATTGTCGCGCGCGGTCTTCAGCACGAATTCCAGCAGTGCGATATCGTCGATCGGCGGCTGCGTGTCCGGCATCATCACGAAGGAGGTGATGCCGCCTGCCGCCGCCGCTTGGCTTGCCGAGCGGATGGTTTCGGTATGCTCCGCCCCGGGTTCGCCGACGAAGACATGGGCGTCGACGAGGCCGGGCGTGGCGACAAGGCCATTGCAATCGACGACCTCCGCGCCCTCCGGTGTGCCTTGGTTCATGGCATCGGCCCCGGCGGCGGCAATGCGACCGTCCTCGACGATGACCGTGCCGGTTTCATCGAGATCACGCGAGGGGTCGATGATGCGGGCGTTTTTCAGAACGAGCGGCTTCATTAGCGCGGCCCTCCGTTTTCCGAAAGCATCAGCGTTTCCATCACCGCCATGCGCACGGCGACCCCTATTTCAACCTGTCGTTCGATCACGCTCTGCGGACCATCGGCGACATCGGAGGCGATTTCGACGCCGCGGTTCATCGGTCCGGGATGCATCACCAGCGCATCCTCCTTGGCCGCCTTCAGCTTTTTGCGGTCGAGCCCCCAGAAGTGGAAATATTCGCGCACCGATGGCACAAACGCGCCGGACATGCGCTCGCGCTGGAGGCGGAGCATCATCACCACATCGGCGCCCTTCAGCCCTTCCTCCATCGTCTCGCAGACCTCGACGCTCATGTCGCGGATGCCGGAGGGCAGCAGCGTCGCGGGGCCCACGACCCGCACCCTGGCACCCATCGTGTTGAGCAGGATGATGTTGGAGCGGGCGACGCGCGAATGCAGTATATCGCCGCAGATCGCCACCACGATATTGTCGAGCCGGCCCTTGGCCTGGCGGATCGTCAGCGCATCGAGCAGCGCCTGGGTCGGGTGTTCATGCGCGCCATCGCCGGCATTGATCACGGAGCAGGCGACCTTCTGGGAGAGCAGTTCGGCGGCGCCCGCCGAGGAATGGCGGATCACCAGCACATCCGGGTGCATGGCGTTCAGCGTCATCGCCGTGTCGATCAGGGTTTCGCCCTTCTTGACCGAGGAATTGCCGACCGACATGTTCATCACATCCGCGCCGAGCCGCTTGCCGGCGAGCTCGAACGAGGCCTGGGTCCGGGTCGAGGCCTCGAAAAACAGGTTGATCTGGGTCAGCCCGCGCAGCACGGAATTTTTCTTCTCGCGCGACCGGTTGAAGGCGATTGCCTCTTCGGCCTTGTCGAGAAGGGTGTTGATATCGATGGGAGAAAGCCCCTTGATGCCGATCAGATGTCGGTGGGGAAAGAAGACCATGAAGCTTTCCTCCATATGAGGTCGGGCGGTCCGTCGGGAGAAGTCCTGGCGTCTATAATGGCTCGCCGGCCTCGCCGCAAGCTTTGACAGATGATATCGAAGCATGCCAACTGCGGATAAGCTGAAAATGGAACCATGTGTGCGCCGATGGCAGACACCGACATTTACAAGACCCTGAACCAGCCGCGACCGTGGAGCAACCTCAACGCGTTCCAGTCTGACCCGCTGCTTGGCGATCTGACGCGCTCCCTCGGTAAACCGCTGCGCGAGGAGTTCGATGCGATCGGACGCTACGTCACCTCGCCGGATGCGCAGGAACTGGCGCAGATGGCCAATACCAGCCTGCCGCAGCTCAAGACCCACGGGCCGGCGGGCGAGCGGCTCGATATCGTCTCCTTCCATCCCGCCTGGCACGCGCTGATGCGCCGGTCGATGGCGTCCGGCCTGCATTCCCTGCTATGGGAGCCGCCGCGTGATGCCGATTCCAAATCCAAGGCGCACAAGCTGCGCGCCGTCCGGCTCTTCCTCTCCGCCCAGCTCGAATGCGGCCATCTTGAGCCGATGTCATCGACCTCCGCCTCGCTCGCCGTTCTCGCCGCAGCCCCGCAACTGCGCGATGAATGGGCGCCGAAAATCCTGTCGCGCAAATATGATTCGACCAATCGCGCCCAGAACCAGAAGGCGTCCGCCACAATCGGGCTTGCCATCGCCGAGAAGCAGGCCGGCAGCGACATGCGCGCGCTTGCCACCAAGGCGCACCGGGTCAGCGAAGGGGTCTATCGGCTCTCCGGCCACAAATGGTTCGTCTCCGCGCCGATGAGCGACGCCTTCATCATGCTCGCCGATGTCGACGGCAAGCCCGGCTGCTTCCTTGTGCCGCGGCTTCTGGACGAGGGCAGGGGCAATGCGCTGCGCTATCAGCGCCTCAAGGACAAGCTGGGGCTTCGTTCCAACGCCGCCGCCGAGGTGGAATTCTCAGATTCCTTCGGCTTCCTGCTCGGCGCGCCGGATGGCGGGCTGAGGACAATCCTCGACATGCTGACGCTGATGCGGCTCGACAGCGCCGTGATCGCCTCGGGGATGATGCGGGCGGCCGTCGCCGAGGCGACCCATGCCGCGCGGGGGCGCAAGGTGGCCGGGCGCACGCTGGTGGTCCAGCCGCTGATGATGCGGGTACTCGCCGATCTCGCGCTCGATGTCGCCGCCGCAGGCGCGCTGTCGTTCCGGCTTGCCGAAAGCTTCGACCGCGCCCGCGACAGCGCCGAGGAGGCCGCCTACGCCCGGGTCATGACCCCGGTCACCAAATACTGGACGACGAAGATTGCGCCCGCCGTGGTGGCCGAGGCGATGGAGGCGATGGGCGGCAATGGCTTCGTCGAGGACCGGCCGATTGCCCGCCACTATCGCGATGCGCCGGGCCTTGCGATGCATGACGGCGGCGGCAACCTGATGGCGCTTGACCTGCGCCGGGTCGTGGAACATGGCGGTGAACTGTTCGAGGCCGTGTTCCAGGTCATCGCGCGCGACCTGGGCGCCTCGGGGGGCAAGATCGTGGAACTGCTGCGCGCCGCGATGGCGCTTTGCAAGAGCGATGAAAGTGCTGCCCGTATCTTCATCGAACAACTGGCGCTCGCCGCGGGCGCCGCGGAACTCTACCGGCTTGGGGCCGGGCGGATTGCCGATGCCTTCCTTGAGACCCGCCTCGCCGCCGGCTGGCGCTCGACCTATGGCATGCTCGATACCCGCTTCGACCCGAGCTACATCGTCGAATTGCTGTTTCCCGAAGTCGACTGAGCTAACGCGAACTACAAACAGAAAAGGCCACCCCAGAGGGGGCGGCCTTTCAAAACGACATTGCGCCTGCGAGCAAGCTCAAGCAGGCGCAATATTCAACGGTTAAGCGCTAAAGCAGATTAGAGGCGCGTGCGGCCAGGCCGTTTGTCGGTCAGTTCGGCGCGGGATTTGCCGATCTCATTGAGCGACACGTCGTCAAGGCGCAGCAGAGCGCCGGCGACGAAACGGTCTGCCTGACGCTGGCGGGCCTCGGTAAGGTTCTTGTAGGCGGTGCGGAAAAAGCCCATTTCGGTAACTCCCTGTCTTGATGATCGGAATGCGGTGTCAGCCGCCGATCCACTCGGCCCTGCCGCTTGCAAACCGGAATTCCGGTTCGGCGCGAGGCCTTCATCGATCAACTGTGCCCAATATAGATGCATGCCCGGCGTTGAGGCAGGTGGGCTGGGTCATGGGAGCCATGCGCCTCTTGCATGCTTGGCGCGGCAATGCATCCGCGGAAAAATACGGCGGAAAGCGATTCCGATCCGGTCCGCGATCGGCTATCGTCGCGCCGACAATTATCCGGTGGTACCCATTCATGTTTCAGTCCTTCGACGTATCCTCCCGCCCCGAACAGGCCGCACCCCGCATCGCCGCCCTGCGCGCGCTGTTTCCAGCGCTGGGCATCAACGCCTTTCTGGTGCCGCGCACCGACGAGTATCAGGGCGAATATGTGCCGCCATCGGCCGAGCGGCTGGCCTGGCTGACAGGCTTTACCGGCTCTGCGGGCGTCGCTCTGGTGATGGAGGAGCAGGCCGTGGTGTTCGTCGATGGCCGCTACACCACCCAGCTTGCCGCCCAGACCGATGCCGACCTCATCACCGCCGGCGATCTCGTCGGCTGCCCGCCGCCCGCATGGCTTGGCGCGCACGAGCCGAAAGGGTTGAAGCTCGGCATCGATCCCTGGCTGCATACGCCGGCGGAAGTGGAGAAGCTGCAATCCGCGCTGGCCGATATCGGCGGCGAACTGGTGCTGCTTTCCGAGAACCCGATCGATGGCATCTGGGACGATCGTCCGGCCGCGCCCTCAGCCCCCGTCACGGTCCAGAGCGGAGATCTGGCCGGACAGCCGGCCGAAGACAAGATCGCCGCCATTGCCGCAATGCTGCAGGAGAAGAAAGCCGACGCCGTGCTGATCGCCGATTCGACCTCGGTTGCCTGGCTCTTCAACATCCGCGGCAATGACGTGGCCCATACGCCGGCCCCCTTGTCGCGCGCGATCGTGAAGGCGGACGGTTCGGCGATGCTGTTCGTGATGCCGGAAAAAGTAGCCGGCGAGACCGCCGCCCACCTTCAGCCGCTCGCCGCCCTGCTGCCGCCCGAAGCCGTGTCCGACGCGCTTGCAGCGATCGCGGCGGCGGGGGAAACACTGCTTATCGATCGCGCGGCGGTGCCCTACGCCGTGTTGCAGATCGTAGAGGCGGCCGGCGGCAAATGGCAGAACGCGCCCGATCCGGTTGCGCCCGCCCGCGCGGTCAAGAACCCGGCGGAACAGGCGGGCACCCGCGCCGCCCATCTGCAGGACGGCGCGGTCATGGTGTCGTTTCTCTCATGGCTCGACGGCCAGACGCCCGGCACGGTCAGCGAGATCGATGCGGCAAGCGCGCTAGAGGCGGCCCGCGCCGAGACCGGGATGCGGATGCAGAACCCGCTGCGCGACATATCATTCGATACGATCTCGGGCGCGGGCCCGAACGCCGCGATCATCCATTATCGCGTGACGACCGAGACCAGCCGCATGCTCCAGCCCGGAGAGATGTATCTGGTGGATTCCGGGGCGCAATACCAGAACGGCACGACCGACATCACCCGTACGATTGCGGTCGGCGAAGTGGATGAAGCGCAGAAGAAATTCTTCACGCTGGTGCTGAAAGGCATGATCGCGATTTCGCGGGCGCGCTTTCCGGCGGGCACGCGCGGCATGGATCTCGATCCATTCGCCCGCGCCGCGCTGTGGCAGGCTGGCGTCGACTATGCCCACGGAACCGGCCATGGCGTCGGCTCCTATCTCTCGGTGCATGAGGGGCCGCAACGGATTTCGCGGCTGGGTTCGGCCGAGCTCAAGCCCGGCATGATCTTGTCCAACGAGCCCGGCTATTATCGCCCCGGCGCCTTCGGCATACGGATCGAGAATCTGGTTCTGGTGAAAGAGGCCGAACCGATCGAGGGCGGCGAAATCCCGATGCTCGGCTTCGAGACGCTGACATGGTGCCCGATCGACCTCAGGCTGATTCTGCCCGCATTGCTGAGCCCTGAAGAGACCGCATGGCTCGATGCCTATCATGGCGAGGTGCGCGAAAAACTTGCGCCGCTTGCGGCAAGCGAGGCCGAGCGGCGCTGGCTGGAGGCGGCCACAAGGCCGCTCAGGCGATGACGAAATAGCGCGCGATCATCACCACCGCCCAGCCGACGGCGATCATCGGCAGCGGCGAGGTGTAGCGTAACCCGACCAGCAGCGCGGCGGCCATGGCGAGTTTCGTCTCCCATCCGCCGGCATAGAAGGCGGGCGCCACCAGCGTCGTCAGCACCGCGGCGGGTATGGCGTTGAGCGCCGCTTCGACCCGCGGCGGAATGCGCGAGACCACCGACAGCAGAAGATAGCCTCCGATACGCGTCAGATAGGTAACGACGGCGGCGGCCAGAATGATCAGAATGATATGCTCTTCGGTAAAATTGCTCACGGCTTTTCCGCCTCGCCGGCAGGCTGCGTCGGGAGCGCCGCGGCCAGCAGAATGCCCGCAATGGCCCCGACGCTGACATGCCAGGGCGAGCCAATGGTCAGGAAGGCGACCACGGAGCAGACGGCGCTGACCGCCACCACAGGCAGATAATTGGCCCTGCGCCTGAACCCGATCACGAGGCTCAGGAAATAGATCGGCAGCAGAACGTCGAGCCCGAGCGCTTCCGGGTTGTCGATGAAACCGCCAAGCGTGGCGCCGATCAGCGTCATGACGTTCCAGGAGGTATAGAAGCATGTGGCGACACCGATATACCAGGCGAAGGTCGCCGGCGTGCCCGCGTCTTCCCGCTTCAGCGTTTCGGCGAATTGCGGGTCGGTCAGGAAGAAGAAGGCGAGCAACCGCTCGACCCGCGAAAACCGCGACATGATCGGCGTTATCGCCGCCGAATAGAGCACGTGACGGAAATTGACCGCCAGGATAGAGGCCACGATGATCCAGGCCGCGGCGCGCTGGCCGAAGAGTTCGACGCCCACCAGCTGGCTCGCGCCGGCAAACAGCGTCAGGCTCATCAGCGCGGCCTCGGCCACGCTTTGGCCTTGCGCCACGGCGACAGCGCCGAACAGCACGCCGAAGGGTGCTGCCGAAAGTGTCGGCACCAGCCCGGCGCGAATGCCGGTCAGGAATTCGGAGGTGTCAGACATAACGGGAACCTTCGGTCGGCGGGCAAACAAGAAGCAGGCATCTGGCGGTAAGCTGGGATCAAGGCATTGAGGGTCATTCTCACCGCTTAGCCGGTTGAGGCCGGCAACACAAATCAGTTCGGTTGATGGATGGATTAAGGAATTCTCAGCCGGCGATGGCGGCATTGCTGTCGATGATCTCGACGCCCGCCTCGCGCATCTCGCGGATCGCATCGCTGACGCCCTCGGCATCGATCCCGCGGCACCCGTCCTCGATCAGACGAACCCTGACGCCCGGCAGCATGGCAACGGCATCGAGCGCCGAGAACCGGACGCAGTAATCCGTTGCCAGGCCGAGAATATCGAGCGTTCCGACCGATTTGTGCCGCAGATAGGCGTCGAGCCCGGTCACGGCGTTGCGATCATTGTCGCGGAAGGCGGAATAGGAATCGACGTTCGGATCCTCGCCCTTGCGCTGGACATGGTCGATCGCGGCAACGTTCAGGTCGGGGTGGAAGTCGGCGTCGGGCGTGTTCTGGACGCAGTGATCGGGCCACATCACCTGCGGCTTGCCGGAAAGCTCCCCCATCTCGAAGGGCTGCTTGCCGGGATGGGAGGAGGCGAACGATCCGTGGCCGGGCGGATGCCAGTCCTGCGAGGCGACGATCAGGCCGTAGCCGCCATTTTCGATCAGCCGGTTGGCGACCGGCACCACGGCATCGCCATCGGCGACGGCAAGATTGCCGCCCGGGCAGAAGCCGTTCTGAATATCGACCAGCAGCAGCGCTTTCATCACTCACCTCATCCGTAGCGCGTCCAGTGGACGCCGGTTTTCCCTCCGGCCGCGCGGACCAAAAGAACTCTACCGCCAGCCTGCCACGGAATGGCGGTCAATGGAAAGATGGCAGATAGTGCTTGATCGGCTGCGGCCGGCTGAACAGGTAGCCCTGCAGGCTTTCGCAGCCATGTCTGCGCAGCCATTCCTCCTGTTCGGGCGTTTCCACGCCTTCCGCTACGATTACGAGGCCGAGGTGGTGCGCCGTGGTGATGATCAGCTCGACCAGCGATGTGTCGTTGCTGTCATGCGGTACGCCGGAGATGAAGGACTGGTCGATCTTCAGCTCGTCGAGCGGCAGTTGCTTGAGGTAAAGCAGGGCAGAGTAGCCGGTCCCGAAATCGTCGATAGACAGGCGTATCTTCAGATCGCGAATCGCCATCAACTGGGACAGGGTGAGCTCGAAATTGGCGATCATCAGGCTTTCGGTCATCTCCAGCGTGAGATGGTTCGGCGCGAAATCATAGCGCTCCAGCAGTGCGTGTAATTGCTCGACGAAATCCTCCTGGAGGAACTGCTGCACAGAGACGTTGACCGACAGATGCAGGTCTGGATATTCGCTGAGCAGCTTGCAGGCCTCCTCCAGAACCCAGGCGCCGATGGGCACGATAAGGCCGGTGCTCTCGGCCACATCGATGAAATCGCCCGGGCTGATGACGCCGCGCTCGGGATGGTCGAGCCGCAACAGCGCCTCGAAGTGACGGCCCGAGGCCTTGCGATTGATGATCGGCTGCAGATAGATGCTGAAACCGTTGGTCTGCAGCGCCCGTTCCAGCGCGGTTTCCAGGTCGAAACGCGATACCAGCTGGTCGACCATGTCGTCATGGAACCAGCTTATGCTGCCGCGTCCCTTCGCCTTGGCGTTGTGCATGGCAAGGTCGGCGCGGCGCAACTCGTCATTGGCGCTTTCGGCGTCCGGACCCACAAGCACGGCGCCGACGCAGGTGCTGGGCGTAATGTGGTGGCTGTTGACGAAGGCCTTCTGGGAGAGCTTCTCGTGCAGCCTGTCGATCCGTTCCTGCGCGGTCTGCAGCGCCGTCGTCCGGTCATCGCCCAGTTCCGTCAGCAGCACCAGAAATTCGTCGCTCGAAAGCCGCGCGGCAAAGCTGCCGGCCTCGATCGTGTTGCTCAGCCGCCGCCCGGTCGCCCTGAGCAGCGCATCGCCGATATTGTGTCCGAAGATCGAGTTCACCGCGGCGAAATTGTCGAGGTCGAAGATTGCAAGCGCCATATGCTGCTTGGACTGTCTGTGGGTCGCGAGAAGATCCAGCAAGACCTCCTGCGCCCTGGCGCGATTGGCAAGCTTGGTCAGCGGGTCATAGAAGGCGAGCGCCTCGATCCGCTCCTCATTGCGCCGCCGGTCCGTGATGTCGCGCCAGATGCTGACGGTGCCGAAGGGCTTGCCGCTGGGATCAATCACGGGCGCGCGGAACATTTCAAGCGTGTGTTTCTTGCCCGTCGGGCTTGTGACCTCGCCCTGGACGACGTGATTGTCGCGCTCATCGATCGCGCCGAAGACCTGTTGCCGCAACAGGCTGTCCTCACTCTCGCCGAACAATTCCCGGTCGCTCTTGCCGACGATCATTTCCACCGGCATGCCGAGAAATTCGGCGGCCGCCTGGTTGCAGGCCACGATCTGGCGGTCGGGACGCCTGAAATAGATCTGATCCGGTATCGCATCCATCATCACGCGCAAAAGCAGATGCTGTCGGCCAAGCTCCCGCACCAGCCTGCGACGCCGGAATATGATGAACACCAGCAGCAGAACCGTCGCCCCGAGAATGCACAGCACGGCGATGAAGGCGAGGTTCAGCCGGTTGAAGTCGATGACGGCGTAGGTCCGGCCGGCGTCCCGGCTTTCAAGCAC
Source organism: Martelella sp. FOR1707 (assembly GCF_053484265.1). Lineage (NCBI taxonomy): Bacteria > Pseudomonadati > Pseudomonadota > Alphaproteobacteria > Hyphomicrobiales > Aurantimonadaceae > Martelella > Martelella sp. FOR1707. The sequence goes on from NZ_JBAKFP010000002.1 coordinate 584,521, forward strand.
CACCGACATCAGCAGCGTTTCGCCCTGTTCGGTAATCGGCCAGCTGAACATGCTGATTTCGCGCAGTTCGCCATCCTTCAGGCGTTGGCTGAACTCGAAAAAGTTTTTCTGCAACTGCACGGCCTGGTCGAGGTCGTCGGAAACCTTCGACTGCTGCATCTGGTTCAGGTCGGAAACGGAAAGCGCCTGGAACTCTTCCCGCGACCAGCCGTAAAGCGCCTGCGCCGCCCGGTTGGAGGCGAGAAACGCGCCGGTGGCAGGGTCGACCACGAACATCGCCATCGGGCTCTCATCAATGGCGGGCGGGAACGCGAAAGGGAGGGGTCTGGCATGGAGAGGGGAGGCAAATAACACAAAAGCGAGCAATGCCAGCCGAGCGAAGCCGCGAACGCACGTCCGTTGTCTGCATGCGGAATATATGACAGCCTCCTTCGCAACGAACCGATTTATTGAAATTGCTTTGGTGAGAACAACCTGAACGGAACGGCACTATGAGGCGAAACTAATTTAAAATTGATAAATGGCGCGGTCGCGGAATATGCGTTTGAATACGATTCAACGCACACGCGCAGGCTGGCTCAGGACACGAAACTGGTGCCGGAACCCCGAGAAAGACGGTGGAACGTCTTCTTGTGATAGGTATGCGCCGCCGTGAAAACGGCCCGGTCTAGTCGAACAGGCTCGAGACCGATGATTCGTGGCTGGTGCGGTTGATCGCTTCGCCGATCAGCGCCGCGGTCGAAATCACGCGGACCTTGGAGGAGGCGACCATGTCGCCGCGCGGCTGGATCGAATCGGTGATCACCAGCTCCTCGAGGCTCGAAGCGGTGATCCGGTCGACGGCGGTGCCGGACAGCACGCCGTGGGTGATATAAGCGGTGACCGAAAGGGCGCCATTGGCAAGGAGCGCGCTTGCCGCATTGACCAGCGTGCCGCCCGAATCGATGATGTCGTCGATCAGGATGCACTCCTTGCCCTCGACATCGCCGATGATGTTCATCACCTCCGACTCGCCGGGCCGTTCGCGACGCTTGTCGACGATGGCGAGCAGACAGTCGAGCCGCTTGGCTAGCGCGCGGGCGCGCACCACGCCGCCGACATCTGGCGATACGACCATGACATTGTCGAGGTTGCGCCGCGCCTTGATGTCGCGCGCAAGGATGGGCAACGCATAGAGGTTGTCGGTCGGAATATCGAAGAAGCCCTGGATCTGACCGGCGTGAAGATCGAGCGTCAGCACCCTGTTGGCGCCGGCCTGGGTGATCAGATTGGCGACCAGCTTGGCCGAGATCGGGGTGCGCGGGCCGGGCTTGCGGTCCTGGCGGGCATAGCCGAAATAGGGAAGAACCGCGGTGATCCGGCGCGCCGACGACCGGCGGAACGCATCGATCATGATCAAGAGTTCCATCAGGTGGTCATTGGTCGGAAACGAGGTCGACTGGACGACGAAAACGTCCTCGCCGCGCACATTTTCCTGAATTTCAACGAAGATTTCCTGATCGGCGAAGCGTCTGACGCTGGCCTTGCCCAGGGGCACATTGAGATAATTGCAAATCGCTTCGGCAAGTTGTCGGTTGGAATTGCCCGCGAAAACTTTCATATCATCTCGCCCGTTCAGTCTGACTGTCGCTTTTTAACGCGGATCAACGCGAAAGCAAGTCCGCAGTCAACCTGTCTCTGGGCTTTTCCGAATTTTTTATGACACGCCGCACGCCGAGCAGAGCCTCAGCCCTGCGTATCGAGCCATGCCAGAAGCGAGCCGATCGATTTCTGGCCGATCGCCGCCATCATGTCGGCGCTGACGCCGGCCCAGGGATCGGAGCCGGAAAAGCCGCCGGTCGCGGCCGCCTGCCGGTCCTGGATGCGGTGCAAGCGCACGCCATTTTCGCCGATTACGTCCCAGACATAGATCACCGAGACCACGCCCTCCTGATCGACGGCGGAGAAATAGCCCTTGAGGCTGAGATCGGCGGCCGCGTCGTCCATGGCGACGATCGAAAGGCCGGCCGCGCGCGCGCTCTCGCCGAGGCGGGCGGAAAGCGGCTGCAGCTTGTCGGACGGCGCGCCGATGATCGGCAGGAAACGGAGCGTTTCGGCTGCGGCGATCGAAGCGCGCGGCGCGGCTGCTGTCTGCGCGGGCGCGCTTGCCGCCGAAGGCTGAACGGCCGGCGCGGGCTGGGCCTGCGCGACGGCGGTCGTCTGCGGCGCGAGGGCCGCCGCAGTCTGTTGCGGCGGCGGGGTATAGGCGGGCTGGGCCGGGGCGAGGTTTGCCGCCTGCGCGCCGAATGTGCTGGGCGGGCGCCCCACGCCGGGCGTTGCGTCATAGCGCGGCGCGCTGGAAGCGGTGGCCGGATAGCTCGGTTGCGGCGGGGCGCTATAGGTCTGCTGCGCGCCGCTCGACGGCGGCGCGAGGCTCTGGCGGGCAACGTTTTCCGCCGGCGCGGCGGCCACGGGGGGCGCATTATACTGGGCGGCAGGCGCGTTTCCGACGGTCTCGGGGGGCGTCGCGTCCACCGTCAGCACGTCGGCCGTCGAGCAGGCCGCAAGCAGGCCGGTGATGAGTAGAAGGCTCGCCGCACGCGCCATATGCCTTGCCCTTCCCGGAAAACGCCGGTGGCGTCCGGAAAACCGGTCCGGAGGCCAGAGAAATCAGAAGATTGCGCATTTCCGGGTCGCGGAGGAAGCGGAAATGCGGTCACGATTGTCCGAAGCGAAGGGGGCAATGTCAAACGCGGGCGGCGATCATCCTTTATTTTGTGTAAAGGTCGAGGCCGAGGCGCGACAGCGGACGGGGATCCTCCTCGCCGGTCAGATAGGTGCGCCCCAGCGTCATCGCCGTGCCGCTGTCGGAATCCATGATGATGATGTGCACGAACAGCGACATCGACGGCAGTATCGGGTGCGGGTTGCCGGTGTGGAACATCTGGTGCTCCATCCAGGACGGCGCGAACCGCGCGCCGAGCGAATAGCCGCAGGCGTTGAGCCGGTGGCGCGACAGCCCGCGCGCGTCCATGATCTCGGCATGCTTGTCGAAAATCTCGCCGAAGGTGTGGCCGGGCCTGAGGATTTCCTCGATGGCCGAAAGGGTCGCCGTCGCCGCGCGAAACAGCGACTGGTGACGCTCCGTCGGTTCGCCGATCACCACGGTGCGCATGGCAGCCACATGGTAATGCGACCAGACGCCGGCCCATTCGAGCGTCAGCTGGTCGTTCGCATCCAGCTTGCGACGGCCGGATTTGGAGCGGCACAGAAGCGCACTTTCGCCGGAGCCGATGATGAAGTTGTTGGCGGGATAATCGCCGCCGCCCGATAGCACCGCGCCCTGCATGGCGGCGAGTATTTCGGCCTCATCGGCACTCGGTCTGATCAGCGGCAGGGCGGCATCGAAGGCGTCGTCGCACAGCGTCGCGGCCTTCTCGATGCAGGCGATTTCCGCCGGCGACTTGATGAGCCGGAGGTTGCTGACGAGGTAGGAGGCGTCCTGCAATTGGCCGAAGGAGCTAAGCTGGCCATCAAGGAAATGGGCCGAACGGCCTGTCATGCCATGGGTATCATATTCGACGCCGATCCGGCAGCCGAGCAGGTCCATGTCGGAGAGCATCTCCTTCAGGTCGCGGCTCGGGTCGGTCTGGCCGCGATCGACCCAGATGCGGATCTCGGAAATATTGGAGGTCTGGCGGGCCTGGCGCACATCGGCCGAGCGCGTCAGAAGCGCCGTGCGGCCATCTGCGGTCACCACGAGGCACTGGAAAAACACGAAGCCGAACGTGTCGTAGCCGGTCAGCCAGTACATGCTCTCCTGCGCGAACAGCAGCACGGCGTCGAGTTTCTTCTCGGCCATCGCGGCTTTCAGCCGCGACAATCGCTCGGCATATTCTTCAGGTTCAAAAGCAAGCGCCATGTCGGTCTCCCCAAGCGTGCGCACACGCATTGATATGTAAGATGCTCAAACAATGGAAATGGCCGAAATCTGGCGGCCATAATCCTTCGCACCCCGATGGGTGCCGCGACGATAGGAATAAAAACCTTCCTCGTCCTGATAGGTGCAATGCCTGATGATGTCGTGCTCGATATCCGCCTGGTCAAGCCTGAGGCCGATAAAGGAAGGCAGGTCGAAAAAGGCATGGCCATCTGCGGGCGATGGGCGGAACAGGGCGCGATGGCCCGGGTCGGCGCTCGCGAAACGCTCGACGAATTCCGGTCCAACCTCGTAATTTTCCGGTCCGATCGTGGGGCCGAGCGCTGCAATGATCGAGCGCCGGCGCGCGCCGAGCGAAACCATTTTCTCGATGGTTGCCTCGATGATGCCGGTGAACGCGCCGCGCCAGCCGGCATGGGCGGCGGCGATGATTTCGTTTTCGGGATCGGCAAACAGCAGCGGCCCGCAATCGGCGGTCAGCACGCCGAGCACGAGGCCGGGCGTGGCACTTGCCATGCCGTCGGCATGCGGGCGTTCGCCTTCTGGCGGTTCGGCGAGCGCAATGGCGTCGGCGGAATGGCACTGGTAGAGCGTCGTCAGCCGGTCGGCCTCAGCGCCGAACCATCCGGCGACCCGGGCGCGATTTTCGGCAACATCCTCCGGGCGGTCATCGGAGCCGATGCCGCAATTGAGGCTGTCATAGAGCCCCGTGGAGACGCCGCCGCGGCGGGTGAAGAAGCCGTGGCGGATATCCGTGCCGGCCAGCCGCTCCTCGAAGAGCGGGCTTTGCAGCGGCGAGAGCGCATCGCGAATGGCGGTGTCCATGGAGCGTTTCCGGTGTTTCGTTTTGCAAATGTTGGGGCGGGGGACGCGGGTTTGTCAATCCGCGCCATTGAAGGGAGCGATCTGAACGGGGCCGGACGATATCGCCAAAACCTTGAACAGATCGCCCATGTCATCGGGGCCATCGCCTGCAAGCCGCTGTGCGGCGGCGACGATATCGCCTTGGGTTTTCGCGTCCTTGCCGCGGCCGAGCGCGGAAGCGCGGGGGCCGAGCCCGAGGGCTGCCAGAAAATCGCCCTGCGTCATTGGCGGATGGATATGCGCGCCTTCCGCGCGGGCGGCTGCGGCCAGCGCCGCGAAATCCACATGGCTTGTCAGATCCGCCTCGCCGGGATGGGCGAGCGGCGGATCGAAACGATGATCGCGCAACGCCTGAAGCGTATCGCCGAAGCCGCTTTCAAGGTGGCCGTAATCGACGATCAGCGCGCTGCCGCCGTGCTTGGTCAGACGGGCCGCGACCTCCGCCATCAGCGCCTCGCGGGCGGGCGCATATTCGAAGATCGCGCCTTCCTTCGCGGCTTGCCAGCCTTGCGGAAGGCTGGCCGGTTCAAGCCGGGCCGGAGAGAGTGAAAAGGCCAGCGCGCCATTATCATCCAGCGTCACGACGCGCTCGAAAAAGTGCCCGTTGGATTTGATGAATTGCCGGGTCGGCAGCGCGTCGAACAGCTCGTTGGCGACGAACAGGGTGAAGCCGCCTTCGGCATCGGCCAACTGGTCCACCCAGGAAAGCCGTTCGGCATGGAGCGCTAGCGTCTGTTTCTGCCGGGCGCGCAGCGCCGGGCTGGTTTCCAGCAGCGTCACCGCAAGGCCGCCATACATCGCAGGCGCGAGGGCGGCGACGGTCTTCAGGATATCTGCCATCATCGTGCCGCGTCCGGGGCCGCCCTCGATCAGGCGGGTTTCGGCCGGGCTGCCATGGGCCTGCCAGGCGGAAATCAGAAAAATGCCGACCAGTTCGCCGAAGAGCTGGGAGATTTCCGGCGCGGTGGTGAAATCGCCCTTCGCGCCAAGCGGGTCGCGGGTGCGGTAATAGCCGTGCTCGGGATCGGCGAGGCAGAGCGAGAAATAGGTCGAAACCGGCATCGGCCCGTCGGCTTCGATCATCGCCCGGATTTTCGGCAGCAGCGGCGTCGTCACGGGGCCGCATTCCGTTTCGCCATGCGGCCGGAATACCATATGCCCCAGAGCCCCACCGCCAGCATCGGCAGCGACAGCACCATGCCCATGGTTACAAAGCCGCCGTAGAGATAGCCGAGTTGCGGATCGGGCTCGCGGAAGAACTCCACGAAGATGCGCGACAGCGCGTAGAGGCAGATGAAGACGCTGCCGGTCAGCCCGGGGCGCTTCAGCGCACCGAAGAACCGGCTGATGACGAACAGCACGATGAGGGTGACGAGCCCCTCCAGTCCCGCCTCGTAAAGCTGGCTCGGATGGCGCGGCATATCGCCCGCGCCCGGAAACACCATCGCCCACGGCACATCGGAGGGCCGGCCCCACAATTCGGCATTGATGAAATTGGCGATTCGGCCGAAGAACAGCCCGATCGGCGCAACCGTCGCCATCAGGTCCAGCAGCGACCAGACGCGGATGCCGTGCCGCCGTGAAAAGATGATCATCACCACTATCATGCCGATAAGCCCGCCGTGAAACGACATCCCGCCGTCCCAGATCTTGAAGACGGTGAGCGGATTGGCGAGGAACGCGCCGGGCGCGTAGAACAACATGTAGCCGAGCCGCCCGCCGACGACGATGCCGATCACCGACCAGGTGATGAAATCATCGAGCCGCGCCACCGCCATCGGCGGCTGGTTCGCCGGCCACAGCCGCTCCTTCTTCAGCAGCCAGCGGGCATAGAGCCAGCCGAGCAGGATGCCGGCGACATAGGCAAGTCCGTACCAGTGGATCTGCAGCGGACCGAGCTGGAGCGCGACCGGGTCTATGGCGGGGAAGGGGATGGCGGCAAGCCTGATGTTGTCTGGCAGCAAGGCGCGGTTTCCTTTATGATCGGGCGGGAAGATGGCGGCATAATGCGGCCCGGTCAAGACAGCCCGGTCGCCCATGAGACGCCGGCGGGGCGCAGATAATCAGGCAGCGGCCTTGCGGCCTTGGCGATCCGGCATTACTTCAAGGCAAAGAGCAGCCGGCAGAGCGCCCGGCCCGACCAAGGAGACAGCGACATGAGTTCCGGCACCACCCGCATTCTTGACGATCTGGCAAAGCTGATGACCGATGCGGCAGGCTCGGTGCAGAGCGCCGGCAAGGACCTGGAAACAGGGGTCAAGGCCCAGGTCGAGCGCTGGCTGAACAGCATGGATGTCGTCAAGCGCGAGGAGTTCGACGCCGTGCGCGACATGGCGATCAAGGCCCGTGACGAAAACGACGCGCTGCGCGCCCGCATCGACGCGCTCGAGGCGAAGCTCAACAAAAAGGCGGGCGAATAGCCTGCCTCCGGCGCAGCCGGAAATCTGGATTTTGAAAGCGGGTCGGCGCAGGCGGCCCGCTTTTTTCGTTTCCGCGCACCAAAACAGTCACCCCAAACAGGCTCAAGCGCGGATTTCACCAAAAAAAAATCAGGCCTGTGGACATGGTGAAAAAATGCAGGTCGCAGAGTCGGTTAGGTGGTCGCCCTGAATCATTTTCAGAGCCTCAAAAGGACTCCGATCGCGAAAGCCCGCCGCTGGGGGCTGGTGTTGATGAAATCGCGTTATACACTGATTTTAATAGATGATTCGAAATTGAGGCAGGAGGCCCCGTTGTCGATCCGCACTGACGGAGGACCGGCGGCCCCGCGCTGAGAAGGTGGTTTATGAGCCTGGGTTTGCTGGAAATCGAACGACTGAACAATCCGGTCGACATGATCGAATTCGTGGCCGCCACGAATGAATGGACGTTCGAACGTTCCGGCGAGGATGAGATCGCCATGACGGTCGGCGGCCGCTGGGCGGATTACCATGTCTCGTTTTCCTGGATGAGTCATTACGAAGCGCTGCATCTGGCCTGCGCCTTCGATCTGCGCGTGCCCGAGCACCGGGTCAACGAGGTCGTCAAGCTCTTGTCGCGGGTGAATTCCCAGGTGTTGATGGGTCATTTCGATTTCTGGGCCCATGAGAATGTCGTGGTCTATCGCCAGTCGCTGCTTCTGGCCGGCGGCGCGGAGCCCACCAACCAGCAGGTTGAAGTCACGCTTTCCAGCGGGCTCGATGCCTGCGAGAATTACTTTCAGGCCTTCCAGTTCGTCGTCTGGTCCGGCATGTCCGCAGATGACGCCATGAAGGCGGTATTGTTCGAGACTGTCGGAGAGGCCTGACATGACGGAACTTGCAGACATCGACGGCGTGGTGCTGGTCGGCGCCGGCAATATGGGCGGCGCGATGTTGTCCGGCTGGGTCGCCGGAGGGCTGAAGCGTGAGGCGATCACCGTCATCGATCCGAACCCCTCCAACAATATCAAGAGCCTGCTCGACAGAAGCGGCATCCGCCACGCGGTCGCGGCTTCCGACACGATCAAGGCGAAGATCCTCGTGCTCGCGGTCAAGCCGCAGGTGATGTATGCCGTGCTCGATACGGTCAAGCCGATGATCGATCACGATACGCTGGTGATCTCGGTCGCCGCCGGCAAGACGCTCGGCTATTTCGAGGAACGCCTCGGCGCGCTGCCGATCGTCCGCACCATTCCCAACACCCCGGCGATGATCGGTCGCGGCATGATCGGCGCCTTCGGCAATGACAAGGTCGACGCGGCGGGCAGGGCGGTCGCCGATACGCTGCTTGCCGCCGTTGGCAAGGTCGAATGGGTGGAGAAGGAAGCCGATATCGACGCCGTCACCGCGGTGTCGGGCAGCGGTCCGGCCTATGCCTTCTATCTGGTCGAATGCATGGCCGAAGCCGGGCGCAAGCTGGGGCTCGATCCCGATCTCGCCATGCGGCTTGCCCGCGGCACGGTGACCGGCGCGGGCGCATTGCTGGATGCCTCTGAAGACGATGCGGGCACGCTGCGCAAGAACGTCACCTCGCCGGGCGGCACTACGGCGGCGGCGCTGGAGCAGCTCATGGCGGAAGATGGCCTGCAGCCGGTGTTCGACCGCGCGCTGGAGGCCGCTCGCAAGCGCTCGCAGGAACTGGCCGGCTGATCGGAGGGCACCCAATGAGCGACGAGATTGCTTTCGACGATTTCCTGAAAGTCGATATCCGCGTCGGCACCATTGTCGAGGCCGAAGACTTTCCCGAGGCGCGCAAGCCCGCCTACAAGCTGAAGATCGATTTCGGTCCGGAGATCGGCGTGAAGAAGTCCTCCGCGCAGATCACCGTTCACTACACGCTGGAAACACTGGTCGGCCGTCAGATCATGGCCGTCGTCAACTTCCCGCCGCGCCAGATCGGCCCGGTGCGCTCCGAAGTGCTGACGCTGGGCTTTGCCGATGACGCCGGCGCGGTTGTGCTCGCAGGCGTCGACAAGCCGGTTGCGAACGGCGTCCGGTTGCACTGAACGCTTTCGCGTCCCCTCTAAACATCAGGCCTACTGTTCAAACCGGCTTCACGAACCCGTCCAGCACGCGCTTGCGTCCGGCCTTGTCGAAATCGATGGTCAGCTTGTTGCCCTCGATTGAGGCGATGTTGCCATTGCCGAACTTCATGTGAAAGACGCGGTCGCCGACGGCATAGGCGGAAGACTCCTCGCCGGTGGAGCGCGCCACAAGCTCGCCCTCGATGGTGCGCCCGCGCGGCCCGCTTTCGCCGTAGCCGATCCGCTCCACCGCGTGGCCGGAGCGTGAGCCCCAGTTGTCGCGTGTGGCATCGGAGCGGTTGCCCTGGGCGCGTTTCCAGCCGGGCGTGGCATAGGTGTTGGAAAACGGCTCTGCCCTGTCGAAGCGCGACTGGCCGTAGCCGCCATAGGAAACCTCGGTCTCGCCAACTTCGACATGAGCCTCCGGCAGCTCATCGAGAAAGCGCGATGGCATTGTCGATTGCCAGAGCCCGTGAATGCGGCGGTTGGACACGAACCAGATATGGCAGTGGCGCTTGGCGCGGGTGATGCCGACATAGGCGAGCCGGCGCTCTTCCTCCAGCCCGGCGCGGCCGCTTTCATCCAGCGCGCGCTGATGCGGAAACAGACCTTCCTCCCAGCCCGGCAGGAACACGGTCTTGAACTCCAGTCCCTTGGCCGAATGCAGCGTCATGATCGAGACGGCGTCGAGATCCTCGTTGTTGTCGGCGTCCATCACGAGCGAGACGTGTTCGAGGAAGCCGCGCATGCTCTCGAAGCCCTCCATGGAGCGGATCAGCTCCTTGAGGTTTTCGAGCCGGCCCGGCGCTTCCGCCGACCGGTCGTTCTGCCACATCTCGGTATAGCCGCTTTCATCGAGAATCTGCTCGGCAAGCTCGGTATGGGGCGTCGTCTCCAACAGGTCCTGCCAGCGATCGAACTGGGTGACGACGTCAAACAGCGCCTTGCGCGGTTTCGGCTTCAGCTCGTCGGTGTCGATCAGCTCGCGCGCGGCCGCCAGCATCGGAATGTTGCGGGCGCGGGCATAGTCGTGGACCTTGCGTACGCTGGCATCGCCAAGGCCGCGCTTCGGCGTGTTGATGATTCGCTCCAGCGCCAGATCATCGGCCGGCTGGCAGGTCAGGCGGAAAAACGCCATGGCGTCGCGGATTTCGAGGCGCTCGTAAAAGCGCGGGCCGCCGATGACGCGGTAGTTGAGCCCCAGCGTGACAAACCGGTCCTCGAATTCGCGCATCTGAAACGATGCGCGCACCAGGATCGCCATGTCGTTCAGCGCTTCGCCCTTCTTCTGGTACTGCTCGATCTCCTCGCCGACCGCGCGGGCTTCCTCCTCGGAATCCCAGGCGGCATGGACCTGCACCTTGCTGTCGTCGGGATCGGTGCGCTCGGTGAACAGCGTCTTGCCGAGACGGCCTTCGTTGTGGGCGATCAGATTGCCTGCGGCGCCCAGAATATGCGCGGTCGAGCGGTAATTGCGCTCCAGCCGGATCACCTTGGCGCCCCGGAAATCCTTTTCGAAGCGCAGGATATTGTCGACTTCCGCCCCGCGCCAGCCATAGATCGACTGGTCGTCATCGCCCACGCAGCAGATATTGATCGGGCCTTCGTCTCCGCTCGGGCGCTGGGCGAGCAGCCGCAGCCACATATATTGCGCGGTGTTGGTGTCCTGGTACTCGTCCACCAGAATGTAGCGAAAGCGGCGGTGGTATTCCTTGAGAATATCCGGGTGCTGACGGAACAGCTCGATCGGGTGCAGCAGAAGATCGCCGAAATCGCAGGCGTTGAGCGTCTTCAGCCGGTCCTGATAGGCCTGATAGAGCTCGCGGCCGCGGCCATTGGCAAAGGCGCGGGCATCGCCTTCCGCGATTGCTTTTGGCGTCAGGCCCTTGTTCTTCCAGTTGTCGATCATGCCGGCGAACTGGCGCGCCGGCCAGCGCTTGTCGTCCAGCCCCTCGGCCTGGATCAACTGCTTGAGCAGCCTGAGCACGTCGTCGGTATCGAGAATGGTGAAGTCCGATCTCAGCCCCGCAAGCTCGGCGTGGCGGCGCAGGAGCTTGACGCCGATCGAGTGAAACGTGCCGAGCCAGGGCATGCCCTCGACCGCGCCGCCCACCAGCGCGCCGATCCGTTCCTTCATCTCGCGCGCGGCCTTGTTGGTGAAGGTGACGGCGAGGATCTGGCTGGGATAGGCCTTGCCCGAGGCCAGGATATGGGCGATGCGGGTGGTCAGAACCCGGGTCTTTCCGGTGCCGGCCCCGGCAAGCACCAGAAGCGGTCCCTCCGTGGTTTCCACGGCATCGCGCTGCTCGGGGTTCAGTCCTGAAAGATAATCGGGCGCATCCGGCGCGCGGCGCGCGGCCATCGCCCTTGCGGCAAGGCCGGAGCGGGCGGGCGCTGCGGGCTGCGGCGCGTCGTCTTCGTCGAAAAACGGAATATTGTCGTCACCTTGAGTCATGAGGCCAATCTAGTGGCTTGCATGCCAAAGGTGAAGGCGGCGCGGGAAATGAGAACAAAAAAAGCACATCCCCGGCAATGCCGGCCACCGATTACGCGCCGCCGGGCGGAGGTAACATTACAATTTGGTGAGGTTTGATCTGGCGACTTGCGGAGGCGGAAACGATAACGATACTTCGGTGACAGGAATCCCGCCCCAGTTGCCAGTCCGAGGTCATGAATGCGTCTTTATCAACAGCTTGCCGTCAGTCTCGGCGTTCTGGCAGTCGGGGCCGCGGCCTGGCTCTATTTCGCGCCGGACGGCCGCGCGCTTCTAGCCTCGGTTGGAATTGTCGGAAATCAGGACGCAGCCACACCCCCGTCCGGCGGACGGGGCGGCGGTTTCGGCGGCGCCGTTCAGGTTGTCACCGCGCCGGTCACGATCGGCACGGTCAACGACCAGCTCACGGCGATCGGCAGCGGTGCGGCGATCCAGTCGGTGACGCTGCTGCCGGAACAGGCCGGCACGATCACCGAGATCAGCATATCCTCCGGCGACAGGGTGGAGAAGGGCGACGTCATCGTCCAGCTCGATGACCGCGAGCAGGTTCTGGCGCGCAATCTTGCCGAGGTCGCGCTTGAAAGCGCCGCCCGGCAGGCCGAGATCAACCGCAAGATCAGCTCTTCCATTTCCAATCTCGAAGTCTACAACGCCGAGATCGCCGAAAAATCCGCAAAGCTCGATCTCGAGACAGCTGAACTCGACCTCGCTCGCCGGCAGATCGTCGCGCCGATTTCGGGCGTCGCCGGGATCGTCGGCGTCAATGTCGGCGACTATGTCACCACCTCCTCGGAGATCGTCACCATTGACGACCGCTCGGCGATCCTCGTCGATTTCGACGTTCCGGAGCGCTTCGCCACCGCCGTGACGCCCGGCGCGCCGGTCGAGGCAAGTCTGGTCGCAGCGCCCCAGAAGCGCTTTGACGGCGTGGTCGAGGCGGTCGACAACCGGATCGATCCCGCAAGCCGCACCTTCACCGTGCGCGCGCGCCTCGATAATGACAATGATGCGCTCAGGGCCGGCATGTCCTTCGACGTGACGATGCGGTTTCCCGGCGATGAATATCCGGGCGTCGATCCGCTCGCCATCCAGTGGGACTCTGAAGGGTCCTATGTCTGGCGCATTGCCGACGGCGCATCGCACAAGGTCCGCGTCCGGGTGATCCAGCGCGATCCCGATCTGGTGCTGGTCGATGCCGCGCTGGAAGAGGGCGATCCCGTCATCATCGAGGGCATCCAGCGCCTGCGCGAGGGCGGGGCGGTGCGTGAGGCGAACGCGGAGGCGTCGTCATGAGCGAGGAGGTCCCACCCGGCGACAAGCACGACGAGGCTCAGGAGACAGGCGTAGACCATGCCACCGAGCATGGCTTCACCGCGCTCTTCGTGCGCCGGCCGATCATGGCGCTGGTGTTCAACGCGCTGATCGTGGTCGCCGGCCTTGCCGCCTATTTCGGCGTCGAGGTGCGCGAACTGCCGGATGTCGACCAGCCGGTGATATCCGTGCGCACCACGTTTTCCGGCGCATCGCCCGAAACGGTGGACCGCGAGGTCACCGACGTCATCGAAGGGGCAGTTGCGCGCGTTTCCGGGCTGAAGTCGATGTCCTCGCAATCGCAGACGGGTTCCAGCCGGGTGACGCTCGAATTCAGCAAGGATACCGATATCAATGTCGCCTCGATGGACGTGCGCGATGCCGTCGGCCGGGTCGAGGGGCAGTTGCCGGATGACGCCGACGAGCCGCGCATCGTCAAGGCGGATTCGGATGCGCAGCCGATCCTGCGGCTGGCGGTCACCTCATCCACGCTCGATATCGATGACCTGACCAAATATGTCGAAGACAATATCGAGGACAGGCTTGCCGCCGTGCAGGGCGTCGCCGATGTCGCGGTCTATGGCGACCGCGAAAAGATCTTCCGCATCGATATCAATCAGGCAGCGCTTGCCAGCCGCGGTCTGACGGTTGCCGATCTCGCCAATGCGCTTTCCGACATGTCGTGGGACGTGCCGGCCGGTTCGCTCACCAGCACCACCCAGGCGCTTGGCGTGCGCGCGACAGCCGACCTCACCACGCCGGAACAGTTCGCCGATCTGAAGGTCGCCGACAATGTCCGCCTCGGCGATGTGGCGACCGTCGTCTTCGGTCCGGATACGGCGGCGACCGCGCTGCGCTACAACGGCCAGCCGGGCATCGGTCTCGGCATCGTGCGTCAGGCCAAATCCAACACGCTGGAGATATCGGAGGGCGTGCACAGGGTCGTCGACGAACTCCGGCCGAACCTGCCGGAAGGCACCACGATCCGGGTTTCGAGCGACGACGCGGTGTTCATCTCCGGATCGATCGAGGAGGTGGTCCGCTCGCTGACGCTTGCCGCGCTGATCGTGGTGGCGATCATCTTCCTGTTCCTGCGCGACTGGCGGGCGACGATCATTCCGGCGATCACGCTGCCGGTGGCGCTGGTCGGCACGCTCGCCGCGATCTATCTCGCCGGCTTCTCGGTCAATATCCTGACCCTGCTCGCGATCGTGCTCGCCACCGGCATGGTGGTGGATGACGCAATCGTGGTGCTGGAAAACATCGTGCGCCTGCGCGCGCTCGGCATGGGCCCGCGCGCGGCCGCCGTGCTCGGCACCCGCCAGGTCTTCTTCGCGGTTATCACCACCACGGCAACCCTTGCCGCCGTGTTCGTGCCGCTTTCCTTCCTGCCGGGGCAGGCGGGCGGCCTGTTCCGCGAATTCGGCTTCGTGCTCGCCTTCGCGGTGATGCTGTCGTCCTTCGTGGCGCTGACGCTCTGCCCGATGCTGGCTTCGCGCATCCTGGTCCAGCATTCCGAGACCCGACCCGGGCTTGCTACCCGGTTCGGCAATGGTTTCAACCGCTTATACGCGCATTCGCTGCGCTTTGCGCTGTCCGCCCCGCTGGTGGTGCTCTCCTTCGGCGCGTTGCTGATGTTCGGCGCCTATCTCGCTTATACCAACATTACCAACGAACTTCTGCCGCGCGAGGACCGCTCGATGCTGCTGATGCGGGTCTCGGCGCCCCAAGGCGTCAGCCTCGATTATACCCGCGACCGCATCCAGCAGGTCGAGGAGCGCCTGCAGCCGCTGCTCGACAGCGGCGAGATCGAAAGCGTGTTCTCGATCTCCGGCTTCGGCAGCAACACCAATAGCGGCTTCATGGTGATGACGCTGGCCCCCTGGGGCGAGCGCGAGCGGGTGCAGAGCGCGATCGCCGGCGATGTCAACATGGCCGCCGGCCAGATACCGGCCGTGCGCGCCTTCGCCTTCCAACCCAATTCGCTGAATATCCGGGGCGGCGGCAACGGGCTCAGCGTCGCGTTGGTGGGTTCCACGCATGAGAAGCTCGCGGTCGCCGCGTCCGAAATCGTGGCCGCGATGGAAGCCGACCCGATGTTTTCCGCCCCGCGTCTCAGCAACGACGCCTCGCAGGCACAGCTTGCGCTGACGCTCGACCGCCGCAGGGCCGACGATCTCGGCATCGATATCGCCGGATTGTCGCAGGCGCTCCGGGCGCTGCTCGACGGACGCTCGGTCGGCGAGGTGTTCATCGATGGCGAATCCTATGACGTGCAGCTTCGCTCCGACACCCGCAAGGTCGATGACCCGACCGATCTCAGGAACATATTCCTGAAGGCAGGCGACGGCCGGATCGTGCCGCTGTCCACCATCGCCACGCTGGAGGAAAAATCGATCGCGCCGACGCTGGAGCGCGAAAACCAGCAGCCTTCGGTTTCACTGTCATCCAGCCTCGGGGAGGGCGTCGCGTTGGGCGAGGCCTATCAGCGGCTGGTCGAGATCGCGGAACCGCTTCTGCCGCCCGGCGCCCATGTCGAGGCACAGGCGGAAGCCGCCGCGCTCGATGAGAACGCCTCGGGCATGACAATGGTGTTCGGCTTCGCGATCATCATCGTGTTCCTGGTGCTGTCGGCCCAGTTCGAAAGCGTGTGGAGCGCGCTGATCATTCTGGCGACCGTGCCGTTCGGCATTGGCTGCGCGGTGATCGCGATGCTTCTGACCGGCACCAGCCTCAACATCTATTCCCAGATCGGGCTGGTGCTCCTGATCGGGGTGATGGCCAAGAACGGCATTCTGATCGTCGAGTTCGCCAACCAGCTCCGAGACCGGGGCGAGGGTGTGCGCGACGCGATCGAGCATGCGACGCTTCTGCGTCTGAGGCCAGTGATGATGACGATGATCTCGACAGTGCTCGGCGGCATTCCGCTGGTGCTGGCGTCGGGTGCGGGTGCGGAAGCGCGGATCGCGCTCGGCTGGGTGATCGTCGGCGGGCTCGGCTTTGCGACCATCGTGACGCTCTATATCACGCCGGTGGCCTATCTGATCCTTGCCCGGTTCTCGAAACCGAAGGTCGATGAGGAGCGCCGTCTGAACGCGGAGATGCACGACGCGACATTGCTCGGCCACCATTAGCATCGGCCGGAAATCGTCATGCGCTGCTTGCGGAATCATCCGCCATGCTGTTGTTATGGGGACCGGCCGGGTGCACCGGCATTTCGAGAACAGAGGGGAACACCATGATCAGGACCATCGCTATTGCTCTTTCGGGCACGCTGCTGCTTGCCGGATGTGCGTCGACAGGCGGCGAGGACGTCGCGCCGCAGGAAGTGTCGGTGACGAATATTTCCGTCTCCGATCCGGGCGCCTACATGGACAGCCAGGAGCAGGCGTTCCGCGACCAGCTCAAGGATACCGGCGTGACGATCATCCGGACGCCGAAATATATCGCGCTGATCTTCCCGTCCTCGATCACCTTCGAGACCGACAAATACGATATCGTTCCCGAGTTCATTCCCGCGCTCGATACCGCGGCCGCGCTGCTGCGCAAATACAGCGCCACCGATATCGACGTGAACGGCTATACCGATTCCACCGGCTCGGATGCCTATAATCTGAAACTGTCGCAGCAGCGCGCCAATGCTGTCGCCGGCGCGTTCATCCAGCGCGGTATCAGCCCCCAGCGCATTCTTCCCGTGGGTTACGGCAAGGCCGATCCGGTGGCGAGCAACGACACCGCCGATGGCCGCGCCAAGAACCGCCGCGTCGAAGTACGGATCGCGCCGCCGGCAGCAGCGGGCGCCACGGCCGCCGCGCCGGTCACCGCGGCGCCTATGGCCAATTGAGGCGGCTGCGCTATCTTGACAACATGTGCGGCTGATTGTGGGATTGCCTGCGAGAAGCCGCACATTAGCGCCATATGATTGCCGCAAAGAAACGGCTTCAACGTTGGCGAAGCTTTCAACTCTGAGGGACACCATGCTGAAGAAAATCACCATCGCAGCCGTAGGCCTTGCCTTCCTTGCCGGCTGCACGACGACTGACCCGTATTCGGGCCAGACCGTCAACAACAACACCGGAACCGGCGCGCTCGCCGGCGGCGCGCTTGGCGCGCTGGCAGGCCTTGCCGTGGGCGGCGACGCCAAGGGGGCCGCGATCGGCGGCGCGCTCGGCGCGATCGCCGGCGGCGGCATCGGCGCCTATATGGACAACCAGGAGCGGGAATTCCGCCAGGCGCTCGCCGGCACCGGCGTTTCCGTGGTCCGCAACGGCGACATGCTGACGCTGATCATGCCGGGCAACGTTACCTTCCCGACGGACGGATACACGATCCTGCCGAATTTCTACTCGACGCTGAACGCCGTTTCGACCGTGCTGCGCAAGTACGACCGCACGGCGGTCAACGTCAACGGTTACACAGATTCCACCGGTTCGGTCGAATACAACCAGCGTCTTTCGCAGGATCGCGCCAACAGCGTCGGCAACTATCTGATCCAGAGCGGCGTCAGCGGCAACCGCATCTCCGCCGTCGGCTTTGGTCCCTCGAACCCGATCGCTTCGAACAGCACGCCTGAAGGCCGTGCCCAGAACCGTCGCGTCGAGATCCAGATCTCCGCCGTCAAGATGTAACGGCAAAAGGCGGCCGTCGGGCCGCCTTTTTCGTATCGTACTTCGTGAAAAGAGGTCGCGCACGGCGCGGCCTTTTTGTTTTACCGCAGCCTGAGATTGACGGGCATCCTGCCGGTCGCATCGTCGGCGATATAGATATGGATCTTCACCGCGGGTGCGATCGAGCGGGCGGCGCGTTCGCTCTGGCTGGAGAGCAGGCCGACCAGTTCGCGGGCCTTGTAGCGCCCCTGGAAACGCGCGTAATCGGCGAGCTTCTGGGCGGCTTCCTGCAGCGGGTTGAGGCCGCCGCGGCGATCAAGGGGGAGAGATTGGCCTGACATCATTCCGAAACGCTGTTTCCTGGTCACGTCTATCCTCATACGCAAGACACTCAAGGATTTACCGGCGGTTTGGAGCGCGTTGGGGCGAGGTGCGGCTATTCGAACTTTCGCTGTTCTTGCTTTCCAAAACCTTACTCTCAAGCGTAAGGCGGAAACCTTTCAAAAGCCTTTACGAAAAACGCCGGCCCGTTATCGGGGCCGGCGTTTTATTGTTCTAAACAGCAGAGATATGCCGCTAGTTCATGGCTTCTACTGCAGGCTTGCCCAGCAGCTCACGCCGTTCTGCTTCAGCGCCCGGCAGGCGCGTACGGCCTCCTCCTGATCGGAGAAGCCGCCGAAGCGGGCGCGGTAGACCGACTGGCCGCCGGTATTGTAGGCGAGCGCGAAGGGCTCGGATCTGTCGAGCGCGCCGCCGGCCTTGCCCTTGGTGTTGGCGAGAAGCGCCCTGGCGGCTTCGGGGGTGGCGGCAGTGCCGACCTGAACCACCCAGCCGCGCGACGCGCGAACCGAGCCGGTCTTGATCGAGGTGTCGGGCTCGGACGCCTCGGCGGCCGGAACGATCGCCTCGCCCACCGCATCGGCCACGCCGTCGGCGGTTTCGAGGATGTCCTCGACGCTCAGTCCGTCATCATTGTCAGGCGCCTTGCGCGCGCTCGGCACCGGAACATTGGCGATCAGGTCGGCCTGCGGTCCGGAGAGCGCTGCCGGGGTTGCAACGGCCGTGTTGTCGTTGGCATAGGCGAGCGCAACGCCGCCGGTCTGGCTCGTGGGTCGCGCATAGGGGATCGGACCGGTCTTCGGGAACACCATGGCGGCCGCGACGATCGGGCCGCCGCTGCTCTTGGTGCGGGCGATCACGAACTGCTTGCGGCCATTGGAGGCCTTGGGCAGGTAGGTGGTGATCAGCCGGGTTGCCCACTTGTCGCGGCTGGCCGATGTCGCGCCGCCCATGACCACAGCGACGATCGAGCGGTTGCCGGAAATGGCCGAGGTCGCGATATTGAAGCCCGAAGCATTGGTGTAGCCGGTCTTGATGCCGTCGACACCCTTGACGTTGCCGAGCAGATGGTTGTGATTGCCGATCGTGGTCTTGCCGTATTTGAAGCTGCGGGTGCCGAAATATTTATAGTACTGCGGAAAATGCTGGCGCAACGCGATGCCGAGGCGGGCCTGGTCGCGCGCCGTGGTCTTCTGCGCGCTGTTCGGCAGGCCGTGGGCATTGCGGTAGGTCGTCTTCGTCATGCCCAGCGCATGCGCCTTGTTGGTCATCATCTTGGTGAAATTGGTTTCCGAACCGCCGAGGAATTCGCCGAGCGCGGTCGCCACGTCATTGGCGGAGCGGGTCACCAGCGCATAGATCGCCGTCTCGACGCTGATCGAATTGCCGGCGCCGATGCCGAGCTTGGTCGGCGGCTCGGCGGCTGCGTTCTTGGAGAACGGCACCCGGGTATCGAGCGTGATGCGGCCGTCGTCCAGCGCCTCGAAGGTGAGGTAGAGGGTCATCATCTTGGTCAGCGAGGCCGGATAGCGCGGCGCATCGGGGTTTTCGCCGTAAAGCACCTTGCCGGTGTTGACGTCGATGACGATGGCTGCGTCATTGCTGTCGGCGCGCGCTGGGACAAACCCGGTCAGCAGAATCGTGAAGGCCGCGAGAAGGATCGCGGCCGCTGAAAACCGGCTCTTGGGGAATCGGCTTGTTGCCTGTCTCTGCATACGAAAAACTCTTGCGAATTCTGGCGGTTGATGTTTGCTGGCGGTTCCGTGGCCGGATGATACCGGCCCGGAAAGCACATTGCTAGGCTGTCGGTGAGTGTGCGCAAATCGGGGTTAATATCCCATTAAGTCCGCGGGCGATTTGACGGGTTTACTTAAGAAATAGGCATATGCAAAGCCTTCTTTCCAAGTCCCGGCCGATCGGATATCACACCCGCAAACAGGAGTGCGATCATGCAAACACCGCGTACGGGCGGCGGCCGGATGGACCATGACCGGCATCGCGAGCCAGCCATCAACCTGCCTCCGGTGGTGGTCGGGGCGCTGGCCGTGCTTTTTGCGATCTTCCTGGTGCAGGAATTCCTGCTCTCCTACCGCACCAATGTGATGATCTGGCAGGAATTCGGGTTCCTGCCGGTGCGCTATGCCCACAGCCTGTTTCAACAGGGCTGGGCGTGGCTGTGGTCGCCGCTCACCTATTCGCTGCTGCATGGCGGCTGGACGCATATCGTTTTCAACGCCATCTGGCTGGCGATCTTCGGCGCGCCCGTCGCCCGGCGCATCGGGACGGTGCGGTTCCTGATCCTGTGGGTGGCGAGCGCCGCGGCCTCGGCGTTCTTCTTCGCCGCCACGGATTGGGGCGCCGTCACGGTGCTGATCGGCGCGTCCGGCGTCGTGTCTGCCTACATGGGCGCTGCCTGCCGCTTCGTGTTCGCCGGCGGTCGGTTCCTCCCCCAGGCCCATCTGGGTCCGAGGCTTTCTATTTCGGACGTGTTCCGCGATCGCACGGCCCGCGCCTTCGTGCTGGTCTGGCTGGCCGGCAATCTGCTGATCGCCGTCGGGGTCAGCTTTGCCGGCATCAGCGCCGGCGAGATCGCCTGGCAGGCGCATATCGGCGGCTTTCTGTTCGGTTTCCTCACCTTCCCGCTGTTCGATGTCAGGCAGCCGCGCACCCTGGTTTTCTGAGCCGGTCACGGTTTCCTTGCAATCGCCTGAAACCTCATGCACCATTCGACTTTGCGTGGCCGACCGGAGGCGACACGCATCGGCGCCGTAAACGAGGAGGTTTCGATGTCCATTACCGTGAGAATGATACTTGCCGAGAAGGGCCGTGCGGTCGTGACCGCGAAGGGCGATACGTCGATTTCGGAAGTCGCGACGATCCTGCATCAAAACCGCATCGGTGCTGTCGTGATTGTCGGCAAAAACGACAGCATTGTCGGTATTTTCACCGAGCGCGACCTGGTCGGCGCTATCAGCAAGCACGGCGCGGGATGTCTTTCCCATCCGGTTTCGACGGAGATGACGGAAAATGTCTATCGCTGCGACGAGGGCGTGAGCGTCAACGAATTGATGGAAGTCATGACCAAGCGCCATTTCCGTCACGTGCCTGTCGAAGTCGATGGCCGTCTCGCCGGAATCATCTCGATCGGCGACGTCGTCAAATCCCGCATCCGCGAGGTGGAGCAGGAAGCCGAGCACATCAAGTCGTATATCGCCGGGTGAGGGTGCGGAGAGTTTCCGCAAATAGTCTCTCCCCTTGAGGGAGAGATGCCCCGACAGGGGCAGAGAGGGGTGAACCCTTTCCTCATACTCGGAGCTTGCGGCTTTTAGGGCTTGCGCCCTTTACCCCTCTCTGTCGCTTTCGCGACATCTCCCCTCAAGGGGGGAGATTGTGGGCTGCGAGGTTGCGGCGGGACTGGGCGGCAGCAGGCGCTGAGATTCGCGAAAACGGCACGTCGAGGTCTTCCTCCCTTGTCCCTATTCCCCGCCATACACTTCCTTCGGATCGAAGGCCCTGTCGTCGTCGATGCTGGTCAGCACGGCCTTGCCGCCCTCGATCGAGGCAGCGCGGTAGAAGCAGGAGCGGCGGCCGGTGTGGCAGGCGGCGGCGTGGCCGGTCATGGTCACCTTGAGCAGGACCGCGTCCTGATCGCAATCGGCAAGCACGGCCTCGACCCGCTGGAGATTGCCCGAGGTTTCGCCCTTCTTCCAGATCGCCTTGCGCGAACGGCTGTAATAGTGAGCAAAGCCGGTTTCGAGCGTCAGCGCCAGCGCCTCGGCATTCATATGGGCGAGCATCAGCACGGCGTTGTCGCGCGCGTCGGTGACCACGGCGGTGACGAGACCGTTGTCATCAAAACGCGGGGTGAAGGCGCGCGATTCATCGAGCAGGGCCTTGTCCTGCGGCGGCTTTTCGAAATTCAGCATGGCTTTTCCCGTTTCCGGCGGTTTAAATAGACCCGGATCGGAACCTTGGCAATCGTGTGCTGCGGGCTTGTTGCGACGGCGCCGAAAACCCATCTTCCGGATGAAGCATTGAAAGACGCGCCGCAGGGTGACCGATGGACGATATCTATTCCGCGAAAATATTGCAGCATGCCGGTAATGTGACCCGGCTCGGCGTTCTGGAGAATGCCGATGCATCGGCCTCGGCGCATTCGCGGCTGTGCGGCTCGAAACTGACGGTCTATCTCAGCCTCGCGGATGGTTGCGTCAGCGATTTTTCGCACGAGTTGAAGGCCTGCGCGCTTGGCCAGGCGTCGTCCGCGATCATGGCCGAGACCATCATCGGTGCCACGCCGGCGGAAATCCGCGATGCCCGGGAAAAGATGCGGGCGATGCTGAAGGAAGGCGGGGAGGGGCCGGACGGACGCTTCGCAGAGATGCGCTGTCTCTTGCCCGTGAAGGATTATCCGGCCCGCCACGGCTCAGTGATGCTCACCTTAGAGGCGACCGTCAAGGCGCTCGATGCGCTGGAACGCGGCCCCGCTCTGGCCGAGGCCGTCGGGCGCGATGGGTAGCGGGCATTCGCGCAATTACGGCGGGCCGTTTCCGAAGACGCCGGGCCGGCTTCTGGGTCTCGGCCTGATCCGCTTCTATCAGCTCACATTCTCAAGCCTGATCGGCCAGTCCTGCCGGCATCTGCCGACATGTTCGGAATATGGCTATGAGGCGATCGCCCGCCACGGACTATGGTCAGGCGGGTTTCTCACCCTGTTTCGCGTCGGGCGTTGTGGGCCGGGCGGCACTTGCGGCTTCGACCCGGTGCCCGAAGAGTTGGACCCGCGCTGGCACTGGTATACGCCCTGGCGGTTTTATCAGGCTGGACGCCGTCACGCCTCCTGAAGGCGAGCAATCACCAGATAGCCGGGCGTCGGTGCGCCGTTTTCCATCCGGACATTGATATCAGTGACCTCCACCGTATCGAAGCCGGCGTCCTTGAGCCGGTTCTCGATATAGGCGAGGCTGTGGCCGAAGCGGTGATGAGGGCCGACGGCGTAGCCCGCCCCCTTCAGCCGTTCCTCCGGCAGGGTCTCGGCGGAAAAGGCGAAGATGCCGCCTGTCTCCATATTGGCGGCGGCGCCCTGAAACAGCGCGTCGAGCGTGCCGAGATAGGGCAGAACATCGGCGGCGATCACAAGATCGAACGGCGTTTCGTCGCTTTCCTCGAGAAATTCCTCGACCTCGGCAACGAAAAGCGTGTCGTAGAGACCTTTCTCGTAGGCGATCTCCACCATGTTTTCGGAAATGTCGAGCCCGGTGATATCGTCCGCCATGTCGTTGAGCGCGTCCGCACCAAGGCCGGTGCCGCAGCCGAGATCCAGCATACGCTTGAACGGGCCGAGCGAAAGCGCCTGGAACCGCTGGCGGATCGTCATCGGCACGCAATAGCCGAGCTGTTCCACCAGAATATCCTCGAAATCATCGGCATGCTGGTCGAACAGGGTCTCGACATAGGCGCCCGGCGCCTTCAGCGGCGTGTCGCCGAAACCGGTGGCGGCAAGGCGCACCCCAGCGCCGCCATGGTCTTCGGGGTCGATCGCCAGCACCTCGCGATAGGCTTCGGCAGCCTCGGCAAGCCTGCCTTCCTTTTCCAGCGCCAGTGCCCGGTTATAGGCCTTCGCCAGCTTTTTCTCGTCGATCTTGCGCGCCATCGCCTCAGCCTCATGTGTTTCGGCCTACGCTCTATGCCGGGTCGCGGAATGGCGCAACAGCCGATTTAAGCGGGTCCAAGCCGTGCGCGTGCCTGTTCCAGATCTTCCGGCGTATTGATGTTGAAGAACGGATCGTTTTCACCGTCCATCTCGAAATCCACGAACCGGTGCGGATGGCGCTCCAGAAAGCCCATCAGTCTTCTGTTGCCGTCCGCGAGCCGGGCCGCAAGGTCATCGGCAAGCACGACCGGCCAGAGCGCGAAGACGGGATGGACGCGGCCGTTCGAGCGCGCGGCTATGATTTCATCAGGGGCGGGGACTGCTGCCTGTAGCCGGGCGACGAAATCCGTTGGGAAGAAAGGCGTGTCGACGGCGACCGAGGCGATATGGGAGGCAGGGCCGTTCCCGAAATGGCGAAGCGCTGCAAGGATGCCGGAGAGCGGGCCGTCGTGCTCCTCGCCGCCATCGGTAAGGACGGGAGCGCCTGCGAATTCCGCCATCGTCTCATCATGGCGGCTGATAACCACCGGTCCGCTTTGTGCGGAAATACGCGTGAGGGCATGGGAAAGCAGCGTTCCACCGCCGAAGGTGAGCATCGCCTTGTCTTCGCCCATGCGCCGCGAGGCGCCGCCGGCGAGAATGACGGCTGGGATGCGTTGAGCTTTCGTCAATCGCGCAGAACCTCCTCTTCGGCGCGCGCCAGCAGGCCGCCGCCCTGCGGGCCGCCGGGCTGGGTGGTTTCGCTGAGCGGTTCGATGCCGCGCTGGCGCTCGCGGTAGAACGAGTAGAGGCCGGCGCCGACCACGATCGCGCCGCCGATCAGCACGTTCACGCCAGGATAGGTCGCAAACATGATCATGCCGAGGATGGTTGACCACAACAGTCCGGTATAGCGGAACGGCGCGACATAGGAGATATCGGCCTTGCGCACGGCGAACACGATGAACTGGTAGCCGATCAGCAGAAAGCCAGCCGCAAGGATGAGCAGGCCGACGAGCGGCCAGCGCATCAGATCCCAGTCCTGTTCGATGGTGCCGAGCCCGGCCCCGCCGATGGTCAGCAGGGCGGAGGTCGACAGCGTGATCACGATCGCCGGCACATCGGTGCGGATCGCCTTGGTGAGCAGGTCGCGGGCGGTGGCGAAAAGCATGGCGATCACGACGTAGAGCGCGCCGCTCTCAAAGCCGGCGGGACCCGGCTTAATGATGATCATCACCCCGATGAAGCCGGCGATGATCGCGCTCCACCGCCGCCAGCCGACGGGTTCGCCCATGAACAGCGCCGCGCCCAGCGTCACGGCGAGCGGCAGGCATTGCAGGATTGCCGCCGCATTGGCAAGCGGCATCGCCTTCAGCGCTTCGAGATAGGCAATGGCGGCGACAAGCTCGCATGAACTGCGGATCAGAACCCGCGGCTCCAGCACGGCACGCATGTGCGAAAACACGCCCGCCCGCCAGGCGATGATCAGCGCGATGAACATGACGATCAGGCCGCGGAAGAACATGATCTGACCGACGCCGATCTCCTCGGTCAGTTTTTTCACGATCGCGTCGTTGATCGAAAAGCTGGCCATGCCCGCGATCATGAACAGCGCGCCGGAAAGATTTGAGGAAATACGCATCATTCGCCCATATTTTGATCATTCGGTTCATATCGCCGAACCGAGTGTGGGGGAAGACGCGTTGATGCTTTATATTTCTAGCCGCCGGTCATGCTCATGTGGCGGGCGACGGCGACGCGGGAGGTTTTTTCGTCGAGCTCGAAATTGTGCTCTTTGGGCTTGCGGGCGATGGCATTGTCGATGGCGCGGTGGAGTGCGGCGTCATCACCCGGATTGTCGCGCAGCACGGCGCGGAAATCGGCATTGTCGTCCTGCCCAAGACAGAGGTAGAGCATGCCGGTGCAGGTGAGGCGGACCCGGTTGCAACTGGAACAGAAATTGTGGCTGAGCGGGGTGATGAAACCGAGCTTGCCGCCGGTCTCTGCCACCCTGACGAACCGCGCCGGCCCGCCGGTGTCGAGCGGGATGTCGGTGAGCGTGAAGCGCTCCTCAAGGTCGCGGCGGACCTTCGACAGCGGCAGATATTGCGCGGAGCGGTCGGTCTCGACCTCGCCGAGCGGCATGGCCTCGATCAGCGTCAGGTCCATGCCTTCGCCATGAGCAAAGCGCAGCAAGTCTGGAATTTCGGCCTCATTGAAGCCGGCAAGCGCCACCGCGTTGAGCTTGACCTTCAGCCCGGCCGCGCGCGCGGCCTCAAGCCCCGCCATCACCTTGTGAAAATCGCCCCAGCGGGTGATCTCGCGGAACTTCTGCGGGTCGAGCGTGTCGAGCGAGACATTGATGCGGCGCACGCCGGCGGCGTAGAGGTCGTCGGCATAGCGCGAAAGCTGCGAGCCGTTGGTGGTCAGCGTCAACTCGTCGAGCGCGCCGTCTTCGATGCGGCGGCCGAGCGCGTCGATCAGATGCATCACATTCTTGCGCATCAGCGGCTCGCCGCCGGTGAGCCGCAGCTTGCGCACGCCCTTGTCGATGAAGGCGTTGCAGAGGCGTTCGAGCTCTTCCAGCGTCAAGAGGTCGCGTTTCGGCAGAAAGGTCATGTTTTCCGCCATGCAATAGGTGCAGCGGAAATCGCAGCGGTCGGTCACCGAGACGCGCAGATAGGTGATCGCGCGCCCGAAGGGGTCGATCATCGGGGCGGGTTTTTCGTCCGCTATCTCGCTGAAATGCCTGTTCACGCAAAATCTCCTTGCCCAGAAAATGTTCTTCGGGTTGGCAAGCGTCAAGTCCGGTGTCAAACAAAGCTCTGTGAAGTCATGGAGACGGAGCCGATTTTGACAGCAATACCGACAGAGATCAGGGTCTCGAAAGACCGCAGAAGCCTGACCGTGACGTTTGACGACGGCGCCCGTTACATGCTGCCGGCCGAGATGCTGCGGGTCTTGTCGCCGTCTGCCGAGGTCAAGGGCCATGGTCCCGGCCAGGCGGTGACGGTGCCGGGCAAGCGCAATGTCGAGATCATGACGGTCGCGGCCGCCGGCAATTATGCGATCCGCATCGGTTTTGACGACATGCACGACAGCGGCATCTATACCTGGACCTATCTGCACGAACTGGGCGTGGACGGCGCGCGCATGTTCGCCGACTACGAAGCCGAGCTTGCCGAAAAGGGCATGACCCGCGACCGGGCGGAGCGTCCGCGTTAAAACAGGAGTGATGCATGAAGACGATCGGAACGATCGAGGAGCTAAGAGAGCGTTACGGCGAGCCTGGCCACGCCTCGATCGCCAAGGTGGCTGAAAGGTTGACGCCCGCCTATAGACGCTGGATCGAAGCCTCGCCCTTTCTGGCGCTTGCCACAGCCGGGCCGGAGGGACTGGATTGTTCTCCACGAGGGGATGAAGGGCCGGTTGTCCGGATCACTGACGAAAAAACGGTGATGCTGCCGGACTGGCGCGGCAACAATCGTATCGACTCGCTCAAGAACATCGTTGGCGACCCGCGCGTCGCGCTGCTTTTCCTCGTGCCCGGCTCCAACAATGCCCTGCGCATCAATGGGTCGGCCGTGCTGGCCGTTGACGACGACCTGCTGGCGAGTTTCGAAGTGGACGGCAAGCATCCGCGATCGGTGATCGTGGTCACCATCGAAGCGGTCTATTTCCAATGCGCGCGGGCGCTGCTTCGCGCGGGGCTTTGGAATCCGGCGCGATTCATCGATCCTGCTTCGCTGCCCAGCGCGGGCGAGATGACGAAGCAGGCAAGCGCGGAGGCCTTCGACGCGGAGAGCTATGACCGGGAATGGCCGGAGCGTGCCGCCAGAACCATGTGGTGATCAGCGTTTCGGCGCAGCCAGCGCCTTTACCTCTTTTCGTCTGGACTTGCCGCCGAAAATGTTGGCGACCCAGTGCAGCGAGGGAATGTTCTCGCACACCGTCAGAAGCGCGATCGTGATCGGCACGCCGAGGAAGGTGCCGAACAGGCCCCACATGAAGGTCCAGAAGAAGATCGAGAACACCACCACGAAGGGCGAGATCGAAAGCGTCGATCCCGAAACCATCGGCTCGACATAATTGCCGATGATGAACTGGATCAGGTTGAGCGAGACAAACAGCACCAATGCCGTTTCCCAATGCTCGAACTGGATGACGCCATAGAGCGAGGGAAACACGGTGGCGATCACCGAGCCGATGAACGGGATGTAGTTCAGCGCAAAGGCGATTACGCCCCATTCGATGGGGAAATCGAGCCCGGTGACGGTGGCCGCGCCCCAAAACAGCAGGCCGGTGATCGCGCTCATTTCGGTGCGGACCAGCATGTAGCGACCGAATTTGCGGGCCGTTTCATGGGCAATCTTCACAGCCGTGGCGGCAAAGCCGGGCTGGTTGATCACGTCGAGCTTGCTGCGCAGCTTGTCGACTTCCGTGAGGCCGAGCACGACATAGGCGAGCACGACAAGCCAGAAGCTCAGCGTCGTGCTGGCCTGCCCGGTGATCTGCCGGACGGTGCGCACCACGAGCCCGACATTGAAAACATCCGAAAGCGAGCTCGCGACCGCGATCCCCTTTCCGTCGAACCAGGCGACGGCGTCCTGATAGGCCGCTTGAAGCTGCCACGCCGCTTCGACGAACGAGGCCGCGACCCGGGAAAAGCCCCAGATCACCAACGTGGCGAAGATCACGAATACGACAATCGTGGAAATGACGGTGAGCGCCAGTGCCGCCAGCGCCGGCATGAATTTCTGCAGCGCATTCTTGATCGGCCAGGTGACGGCGATGATGAACAGCGCCAGCGCTACCGGCTTGAGAAATCCCGCACCTCCGCGGATCGCCAGCAGCAACAGGATCACGAAGATCAACGATGTGACGACGGTGACGCCGCGCCGCGATCCGGCTGGTTCATGCATATATGTCTCGCAAATGTCTTGCTTGAGCGGAGCTATGTGAAAATGTATCGTCCCGGTCTGTCATGCGCAAGCAGAACTGCATAAGCCGAGGAGAGGCGACATGAGCGAATTCATCGACGAGGCGGCGACCCCTGAACAGGTGCTTGCATTCTGGTTCGAGGAGCTGACGCCGAAGGACTGGTTCCAGCCCGACGATGTGGCAGCGCTCGACCGCACGATCCTCTACCGGTTCTTCTCCACCCATCGGGCTCTGGCGCAGAAGATCGGTAGCGACTGGCGCGCAACGCCCGAGGCGCAGCTTGCCGCCGTTATCGTGCTTGACCAGTTTCCCCGCAATATCTACCGCGCGACGCCGATGGCTTTTGCCACCGACCGGCTGGCGCTCAGGGAAGCGAAATTCGCCGTTGCCAGCGGGGCGGACCAGGCGGTGCCGGCGGAAAGGCGCGCCTTCTTCTACATGCCATTCGAACATTCCGAAAAGCTGAAGGATCAGAAACGCTCGGTCGAGCTGTTCAAGGCGCTCGGCAATGACGAATACTCGCGCTTTGCCGAAAGCCATCGCGATGTGATCGCCGAATTCGGCCGGTTCCCCCACCGCAACGCGATCCTGAAGCGTCGTTCCACGCCGGCCGAGCGGGCATATCTTTCGAGCGACGAAAACACCGGCTGGGGCCAGAAGTGACGAAACAGGGCGGCGGCAAGGTCCGCTGCCTTGAAATTGACGCGCTGCTCGTCAAGAGCACCGGTGCAGGACAAGTGAAAGGGCCAGCGGTTTGATGTGGCGAGGCGGCGCAAGGGCGGGGATTTTCGGCATTCTGTATCTGGTGCTGGCGCTCGTCTTCACATTGCCGGCGGCGGGCGCTTATGCCCAGGAAACCGGCCAGGCTGCCACCCCCGCGACGGGGCAGCAGGCCGCAACGCCGCCCGCAAGCGATGCTTCCGCGGCACCGGCTGCGACAGAGGCGGGAGCGCCGCAGGCAAGCAGCCCGGCGGCGGCGGACGCGACGCCGACCGATCCGTTCGTTCAGGATATGCAGGACCGGCTGAGCGGGTTTTCGCAGACGCTCTCGACGGTCACAACGGCGCTTAGCGGTCAACCGCCGGGCACCGATGCGCTTGTGAAGCTGCAGACCGAGGTGGACCAGCTTCAGATCGAACTTGCCAAGACGGTGAGCGCGACCTCGGACCGGCTGACGGAGGTGCGCGCGCAGCTTGCCGAACTCGGCTCCGCCCCCGGGCCGGGCGAGACCCCGGAACCGGCGGTCACCACGGACGAGCGCAACAAGCTTCTGGCCCAGCGCTCGGAAATCAATGCGCTGTCCGATCAGGCCCAGAAACTGAGCACCGCCGCCAATGAGGCGTCCGCCGATATCAGTCGCATAAGGCGCGAGCAATTCGCCGAAAAGCTGTTTGCCCACACCGACCTGATGCAGCTGTTCTCCTCCGATTTCAGCCGTCTGCTCAGCGCCGAGATCACGGCGTTCAGGGTGTCTTACGGTGGATGGCTGAACTATATCTGGAACGCGAAACGGCTGCCCTTCCTGGCGGCCATGTTGCTTTCGCTGCTCGCGGCGGTGTTCTCATACCGCATCTCCAGCCGCTACCTGGAGCGCACCAAGCTCGACTTCGAGGCGCAGGAACCCGATTACGTGGCGCGGCTTCTGGCAAGTTTCTGGACCACGGCGATCCCGAGTCTTGCGCTGCTTGCCTTTCTCATCGTTTCTTATGTGCTTTTCATCAGCCTGAACATCTTCCTGCCGGATGTGGAGCGCTTCGTGCGCGCGGCCTATGTCTCGGCCGCCATCATCATTTTCGTGTTCCTGCTGTCGCGCAACGTGCTGACGCCGCTTCGCCCGCAATGGCGGCTGGTGCCGGTCAGCAATCCGGCGGCGCGCAACCTGACGCTGGCCTTCACCGCGCTTGCCGCGATCAACTGGATCGATATCCTGCTTGGCGTCCTGAACGATACGCTCGATGCCGATCTGCGCCTCGAGGTCGCGCGAAGTCTCGTGACCTCGGTGCTGATCGGCGCGATACTGATCGCAATGTCGTTCATCCGGCCGCGCGCGCCGATGGGCGGCAAGACGGCGCAGAAGCGGTCGTTCAAGATCCTGTTTCCCTCCATCATCGCCGCTTTGACCCGGCTGGTCGGCATTTTCATCGTGCTGGCGGCTCTGATCGGCTATGTCGCGCTGGCCCGCCTCGCCGCCAATCAGGTGGTGCTGACCGGCGGGGTGCTGATAACGATGTATCTCGGCATGCTGCTCGGGCAGGCGGTGTCGCAGCCGGGCAGTTTCGCGAGAACCGGCTACGGCAAGCACTTCGTCAGCCGCTTCGGCATATCGAGCGTGCGCAGCGACCAGATTTCGCTCGTGCTCGGACTGGTGACCTATGCGGCGACGCTTTTTATCGGCATTCCGCTGATCCTGCTGTCATGGGGCGTTCGCTGGGAGGAGATCAAGCTCTGGGCAGGCAATAATCTGACCTCCGTTACCGTCGGATCGATCACCATCTCGCTTGGCGGCATCCTGATCGGCGTGTTGCTGTTTATCGGTGGCTATCTCGGAACCCGCTGGTTTCAGGGCTGGTTCGACAATAATGTGCTGTTGCGCTCCAAGGCCGATTCCGGCGTCAGAAATTCGGTCAAGACCGGCATCAGCTATCTCGGCATCGTGCTCGCCGGCCTGCTGGCGATTTCGGCCGCCGGCGTCAACCTTTCAAGTCTTGCGCTTGTCGCCTCGGCGCTGTCGATCGGCATCGGCTTCGGGCTGCAGACCATCGTCTCCAACTTCGTCTCCGGCCTCATTCTGCTGGCCGAGCGGCCGTTCAAGGTGGGCGACTGGATCGTGTCCGGAACGACGGAGGGCTTCGTCAAGCGCATCTCGGTGCGCGCGACCGAGATCGAAACGTTCCAGCGCCAGTCGATCATCGTGCCGAATTCAGAGCTGATCAACGCCTCGGTCGGCAACTGGATGCACCACAACCAGATGGGGCGCTCCGAGGTGGCTGTCGGCGTTTCCTATGACAGCGACCCGCGCACCGTCATGAACATCCTGATGGATATCGGAACCTCGCACCCGCTGGTGCTGCAAAACCCGGAGCCGATGGTGATCTTCATGGGGTTCGGCGAATCGACGCTCGATTTCGAGCTACGCGTCTATCTTGCCGACGTCTTCAACGGCATCTCCGTGCGCAACGATATAAGGGTGGCGATCTTCGAGCGCTTCCGTGACGCGGGCATCACCATTCCCTATCCCCAGCGCGACCTGCACATCATCCCGCAGAAGGAGCGCCACGACGAACTGGCGAACTCGATCCGCAAGCAGATGCGCAAGACAGCGCCCGCGCCGGTCGAAAGCGAAACCGCCCCGTCCTTTGATCATCCCGATGCCGGCAATGACGACGGCGGCGAGCGCTGACCGGCGCGCGAGCGCATGATTTTCAGCGCGTCGCGGCCACAAGACTGCATGTCGCAAACGGGCTGTTGGCGGGGCTGCGCGCGTTGCATAGTCGAGTGAAGAACGGCCCGTCTGGAGCGGGCACTGGCGCTATCCTCAGAGGCGGAACGGATGACAACGAAAACTCGGGCACTGGTGATCGGCGGCGGCGTCGTCGGCGTATCGACGCTTTATCATCTGGCGAAAAAGGGCTGGTCGGACTCGGTTCTGATCGAGCGCAAGGAACTGACCTCCGGCTCTACATGGCACGCCGCCGGGCTGCTGCCGCTGTTCAACATGAGCTATTCCGTCGGCCAGTTGCACAAATATTCGGTCAATCTCTATTCCGCGCTTGAGGAAGAGACCGGGCTCAATGTCGGCTTCTCGAAAGTCTCCAATATCCGGCTCGCGATGACGAAGGACCGGATGGATGAGTATCTCTATTATTCCGGCATCGCGGAGACCATCGGCGTTGATTTCAAATTCCTGACGCCGGAGGAGGTCAAGGAAGTCTGGCCGCTCTGCGAGACCGACGGCCTGCTCGGCGCGATCCAGCATCCCGGCGACGGCTATATTCAGCCGGCCGATCTGACACAGGCGCTGGCCAAGGGCGCGCGCGACAACGGCGCGCGGATCATGCGCAACACCACAGTCACCGAGATCCGCCAGAACACGGATGGCACATGGCATGTCGAGACCGACAAGGAGGCGTTCACCGCCGATCACGTAATCTCCTGCACCGGCAATTTCGCTCGGCGGACCGGCGCGATGGTGGGGCTCAATATCCCGGTCATTCCGGTCGAGCATCAATATATCGTCACCGAGCCGCATCCGGCGATCCTTGAGCGCAAGAAGCAGGGCCTTCCGGAGATGGGCGTGCTGCGCGAATCCGATAGCGCCTGGTACATGCGCGAGGAGGCGGGCGGTCTGATCCTCGGGCCTTACGAGACCGGCGCGCCGGTCTGTTATGTCGACGGACCGTCGGACGACAGCGAATACGAGCTGTTCCAGGAGGAGCTCGACCGGCTGATGCCGCATATCGAGACCGCGATGGCGCGCGTTCCGGCCTTTGCCGAGGTTGGCATCAAGAAGGTCTATAACGGCGCGATCGCCTATACGCCGGATGGCAACCCGATCGTCGGTCCCGCGCCGGGGCTGAAGAATTTCTGGCTGAACGAGGGCCATTCCTTTGGCATCACGGCCGCCGGCGGCGCCGGCTGGCAGCTGGCCGAGTGGATCGTCAATGGCGAGCCGACGGTGGACCTTGCCGGCGTTGATCCGCGCCGTTTCGGGCCCTATGCGACCGAAGGCTACCTCATCGCCAAGAACGAGGAGGCCTATGCCAATGTCTTCACCATGCACTATCCCGACGAGGAGCGCGCCGCCGCCCGGCCGCTGAAGACCTCGCCGGTCTATGAGCGGCTGAAGGCGCTGGGCGGCGTGTTCGGCTCGGTCTATGGCTGGGAACGCGCCAACTGGTATGCGCCGGAGGGTTATGCGCTCGATGAGAGCGAACTTGGCGTCGGCGCCGATGTGATCACCAGCCACAACCACGCGCCGCCGCTGGACGATGGCCGGATCGTGGAAAAATGGTCGTTCCGCCGCTCGAACTATTTCGAGCATGTCGGCAACGAGGTGAAACACGTCCACGAAAAGGTCGGCGTGCTCGACATGACGCCGTTTGCGAAAATGGAAGTCTCGGGGCCGGGCGCGCGCGCCTTCCTCGACTCGATTTTCGCCAACGCAATCCCGAAGAAGCGCGGCCGGATCGCGCTTTGCCACCTGCTCGGCCAGGAAGGCGGGGTGAGGGCGGAATTCACGCTCTACGAATGGGCGCCCGACCGGTTCTATCTGGTCTCCGGCGCGGGGCTCGAAAGCCACGACCACGACCTCTTGATGAAGCTTGCGCCGACCGATGGTTCGGTCACGCTCCGGCCGCTGACCATGGAAATGGGCGTGCTGGTGGTTGCAGGTCCGAAGTCGCGCGATCTTCTGAAGAAGCTGACGCGGACCTCGCTCGAGAACGAGCATTTCGGCTGGCTCACCGGGCAGCCGATCTCGATCGGGGCGGCGAGCTGCCATGCGCTGCGCGTCAATTTCGTCGGCGAGCTCGGCTGGGAGCTGCATCACCCGATCGCGATGCAGACCTATATCTTCGACAAGCTGATGGAAGCTGGCGCCGAATTCGACATCAAGCCGTTCGGCATCCGCGCGATGGGCGCGATGGCGCTGGAGAAGTCCTACCGCGCCATGCAGCGGGAGATGACGATCGAATATACCGCCTACGAATCGGGCCTCGACCGCTTCATCAAGCCGAAGAAGGATTTCATCGGCAAGGAAGCGCTGCTTGCGAAGAAGGAAGAGGGGCTGTCCGCCGTGTTCGCGACCCTGATCGTCGACGGCGTCACCGATTGCGATGCCCGCGGCTCGGAGGCGATCTATGACGGCGACGGCAATCTCGCCGGCCGCGCCACCCAGGGCGGCTTCGGCTGGCGCATCGGCAAGTCGATCGCGCTGGCGATGCTGAAGCCGGACTATGCGGCACCCGGCACCAAGCTGAAAATCAGGATTCTCGGCGACCTTTACGACGCGACCGTCGTGGAGGAGAGCCCGTTCGATCCCGAGAACGAGGCGCTCAGGGCGTGAGTCGCGACGACGTTTTCCTTCGGTTCCGTCATGCCGGCCTTGAGCCGGCATCCAGGGCGGTGCGGAGCAGGGGCTCCTGCCTGTTTTCCCTCAGCCGGACACAGCATCAATGCCACGTTCACGTCGTTTGGCCCTGGACCCCGGCTCAAGGCCGGGGTGACGGAGCGGAGAGTTCGCGTTTGAAAACGCAGGCCAGAGCGAATCCGGCGACCTTGGCATTTTTCGCAAGCCCTTCCCCGGCATTCGTCAAAAACACTCTTGCAAAGCGCGCCTCATCCCCGTAAATGAGCGCCATGTCTGATGCCGGCGCGCGGAAACGCATGCAGCCGGATCGGATGAAGGGGTATAGCTCAGTTGGTAGAGCGGCGGTCTCCAAAACCGCAGGTCGGGGGTTCGAGCCCCTCTGCCCCTGCCAGCACGCTTGATCGGAAGCGCAAATCAGTGGCCGGCTCGCGTGAATGTGAAAACAAAAATACGTTTTTCTCTTGTGTCAACGAAAAACGATGATATGTAGTGAAAAACAGACTCGCGGCGCGTGGAGCTGGATCTTCCGCTTTACGTGCCGTAAAGGCGTGGGCATTTATGGCATCTAAAACCAATCCATTCACGTTTCTGCAGCAAGTGCGCGCTGAGACGGCCAAAGTCGTTTGGCCTTCCCGGCGCGAAACTGTGATTTCGACCCTCATGGTGATCGTGATGGTCGTGATCGCGGCGTTTTTCTTTTTTGCTGCGGACCAGTTGATGAGCTTGTTGATGAATTTCATCCTCAATCTCGGCGCCTGATCGGGAAGGGGAAGCAGATGGCTATGCGTTGGTATATCGTTCATGCTTATTCCAACTTCGAAAAGAAGGTGGCAGAGGCGATCGAGGAGAAGGCCCGCCAGAAGGGTCTCGACCAGTATTTCGACCGCATTCTCGTACCGACCGAAAAGGTCGTCGAGGTGCGTCGCGGCCGCAAGGTCGATTCGGAGCGCAAGTTCTTTCCCGGCTATGTGCTGGTAAGGGCCGAGCTCAATGATGAGGTGTTTCACCTGATCAAGAATACGCCCCGCGTGACGGGCTTCCTCGGTAGCGACCAGAAGCCGGTTCCGATTCCCGATTCCGAGGCCGAGCATATTCTCGGTCAGGTGCAGGAAGGCGTCGAGCGCCCGAAGGCGACCGTGCTTTTCGAGATCGGCGAGCAGGTTCGGGTTTCCGATGGTCCGTTCGCGTCGTTCAACGGCGTCGTGCAGGATGTCGATGAAGAGCGCGCCCGCCTGAAGGTCGAGGTTTCGATCTTCGGCCGCGCCACCCCGGTCGAGCTGGAATACGCTCAGGTCGAGAAAGTTTGAAGTTTTGCCCCTTCGGGGGGGCATTGCGCGTGGAAGAACAGGGCGCTTAGCCGGCGCCCGGAGGTTCGCACCACGCAACCGCAGCCGCCGGCATAGGCCGGCAGTCGGGCCGGGGTTCCGGTCCACAACGTGAAAGGCAGAGTAATGGCTAAGAAAGTTGCAGGCCAGCTCAAGCTGCAGGTCCCGGCAGGTTCGGCAAATCCGTCCCCGCCGATCGGTCCCGCACTTGGTCAGCGTGGCATCAATATCATGGAATTCTGCAAGGCGTTCAACGCCGCCTCGCAGGAGATGGAAAAGGGTATGCCGATCCCGGTCATCATCACCTATTTCCAGGACAAGTCCTTCACCTTCGTGATGAAGCAGCCGCCGGTTTCCTACTTCCTGAAGCGGGAAGCGAAGCTCAAGTCCGGGTCGAAGACCCCGGGCCGTGCATCGGCCGGCAAGATCACCTCTGAGCAGGTCCGCAAGATCGCGGAAGCCAAGATGAGCGATCTGAACGCCGCCGATATCGAAGGCGCAATGCGCATGGTTGAGGGCTCCGCCCGCGCCATGGGCCTGGAAGTGACGGGTTGATTGCCATGACCAAGATTGCAAAGCGTATTCAGAAGACCCGCGAAGGCGTTGACGTCAACAAGCTCTACGCCCTGTCGGAAGCCGTGCAGATGGTCAAGGAACGCGCCACCGCGAAGTTCGACGAAACCATCGAAATCGCGATGAACCTCGGCGTTGATCCGCGCCACGCCGACCAGATGGTCCGCGGCGTCGTCAACCTGCCGAACGGCACGGGCCGCAGCGTTCGCGTTGCCGTTTTCGCCCGTGGCGCCAAGGCCGATGAAGCCAAGGAAGCCGGCGCCGACGTCGTTGGCGCGGAAGACCTGGTTGAAGCCGTCCAGGGCGGCAACATCGATTTCGATCGTTGCATCGCCACGCCGGACATGATGCCGCTCGTCGGCCGTCTCGGCAAGGTGCTCGGCCCCCGCGGCATGATGCCGAACCCGAAGGTTGGCACCGTCACGATGGACGTCAAGGCGGCTGTCGAAGCCTCCAAGGGCGGCGCTGTCGAGTTCCGCGTCGAGAAGGCCGGTATCGTTCACGCCGGCGTTGGCAAGGCCTCGTTTGACGCCAAGGCGCTGGAAGAAAACATCCGTGCTTTCGCCGATGCCGTTGTCAAGGCAAAGCCGACCGGCGCCAAGGGCAACTACGTCAAGCGCCTGGCGCTGTCGTCGACCATGGGCCCCGGCGTCAAGATCGACTTCTCGTCGGTCAACGCCTGAGCGCGTAATACAGAATTTCCGGAGGTGATCTTCCGGTGACAAGTTTCCGGGCTCCAGGGCCCGGAAAAACCCGGGATAAAACCCGGTTTCCTGTCCGAGATTGCAGGTGGGCAACCTTAATTCATGCCTGCATGAGACGGGTGAGACCAATTTTTCCGTTGGCGACGCAAGTCACCTTTGGCGGTTTAACTGGTTCGAACCTGGTTGTGCCTAGGCGCTTGAGAAATCGCGCGCCGATGGGGGCAGGATCCTCGAGCGTCGCTTGGGATCTTGGATAAAAACAAGAAGCCCCTTGCGGCAAAGGCAAACCGACAGGTCCGAAAATGGTCCTGTCAACTGGAGATAGGCAGTGGAAAGAGCGGAAAAACGCGAATTCGTCACGGAACTGAACGAAGTCTTCAAGGCTTCCGGTTCGGTTGTCGTGGCCCACTATGCCGGTGTCACCGTTGCGCAGATGAACGATTTTCGTTCGAAGATGCGTGAAGCGGGCGGCACTGTCAGAGTCGCGAAGAACCGCCTGGCCAAAATTGCCCTTCAGGGTACGGAGTCCGAGGGAATGTCCGACCTTTTCAAAGGTCAGACGCTCATCGCATTTTGCGATGACCCGGTGACGGCTCCGAAGGTCTGCATGGACTTCGCCAAGACCAACGACAAGCTCGTTGTCATCGGCGGTGCCATGGGGGCAACCGTGCTCGACGCGGAAGGTGTGAAGTCGCTTGCGACGATGCCTTCGCTGGACGAGCTGCGTGCGAAGCTGGTTGGTATGATCCAGACCCCGGCTACCCGTATCGCGACGATTGCTTCGGCACCCGCAAGCCAGCTTGCGCGCGTGCTCAACGCCTACGCCACGAAGGACGAAGCCGCCTGATGCGGTTTTTCGCTGTTTACAAAATTTCGAACCAGTTCGAACCAACACTGAAGGAATATGAACATGGCTGATCTCGCCAAAATCGTAGAAGAACTCTCTGAGCTGACGGTTCTCGAAGCCGCTGAGCTTTCCAAGATGCTCGAAGAAAAGTGGGGCGTTTCCGCCGCTGCTCCGGTAGCCGTTGCTGCTGCCGGTGGTGCCGGTGAAGCTGCCGCCGCCGCTGAAGAAAAGACCGAATTTGATGTCATCCTGGCGGAAGCCGGCGGCAACAAGATCGGCGTCATCAAGGAAGTCCGCGCCATCACCGGTCTCGGCCTCAAGGAAGCCAAGGACCTCGTCGAAGGCGCTCCGAAGCCGGTCAAGGAAGCTGTTTCCAAGGCCGAAGCCGAAGAACTCAAGGGCAAGCTGGAAGCAGCCGGCGCCAAGGTCGAGCTCAAGTAAGCTTTGCTTTTTGTCGTGGGGGGGGGGGGGGGGGGGGGGGGCCCGCCCCCCCCCCCCCCCCCCCCCAAAAAAAAAAAAAAAAAAAAAAAAAAAAAACCCAGATATTAAATAAA
>NZ_JBAKFP010000002.1:623211-854121 GCF_053484265.1 Martelella sp. FOR1707
TATAGCACTACACATAATATTAGTGGCGCCGGTTGGAGGCGGGGGGGGTTTTTTTTTTTTTTTTTTTTTTTTTTGGGGGGGGGGGCGGCCCCCCCCCCCCCCCCCACGACGACAACTGATGCGAAACCATTACCCAAAGTCCCTTTTCGGGCCTTTGGGTAATGGGTTCTCAAGAAGACCCTTAAATGACGACGGAGCCAATTGGCCATCGGTGACCGTCTGTTGCAGGCCCGGATGCAGATTGAAGGAGCTACCTGAATGGCTCAGACCCTTTCCTTTAACGGTCGCAGGCGCGTACGCAAGTTTTTCGGAAAGATCCCGGAAGTCGCGGAGATGCCGAACCTTATCGAGGTTCAGAAGGCCTCCTATGACCAGTTCCTCATGGTTGACGAGCCCAAGGGCGGTCGTCCCGACGAGGGGCTGCAGGCGGTGTTCAAGTCCGTCTTCCCGATGACCGATTTCTCCGGCGCTTCGATGCTCGAATTCGTGTCCTACGAATTCGAACAGCCGAAGTTCGACGTCGAGGAATGCCGCCAGCGCGACCTGACCTATGCCGCGCCGCTGAAGGTGAAGCTGCGCCTGATCGTGTTCGATATCGACGAGGACACGGGCGCGAAGTCCATCAAGGACATCAAGGAGCAGTCGGTCTATATGGGCGACATGCCGCTGATGACCAACAACGCGACCTTCATCGTCAACGGCACTGAGCGCGTCATCGTTTCCCAGATGCACCGTTCGCCTGGCGTGTTCTTCGACCACGACAAGGGCAAGAGCCATTCGTCGGGCAAGCTGCTGTTTGCCGCCCGCGTGATCCCCTATCGCGGTTCCTGGCTCGACATTGAGTTCGACGCCAAGGACATCGTTCACGCGCGTATCGACCGTCGCCGCAAGATTCCTGCGACGTCGCTCTTGATGGCGCTCGGCATGGACACCGAGGAAATCCTCGAAACCTTCTATGAGAAGGCTACCTACGAGCGTGATGGCGACGGCTGGAAAGTGCCGTTCTCGCCCGAGCGTCTGCGCGGCCAGAAGGTCGTTGCCGACCTGACCGACGCCGATACCGGAGAAGTGGTGGTCGAGGCCGGCAAGAAGCTGACCCCGCGCATGCTGAAGAAGCTTTCGGAAGGCGGCCTCAAGGCGCTCAAGGTCACCGATGAGGAGCTTTACGGCACATTCCTTGCCGAAGATCTCGTCAACATGGAAACCGGCGAGATCTATCTTGAAGCCGGCGAAGAGCTGGACGAGAAGAATCTGGCCGGCATCATCGACCAGGGCATCGATGAGATCGCGATCCTCAACATCGACCACGTCAATGTCGGCGCCTATATCCGCAATACGCTGGTTGCCGACAAGAACGAGAACCGTCAGGACGCGCTGTTCGATATCTATCGCGTGATGCGTCCGGGCGAGCCGCCGACCATGGAATCGGCAGAAGCGATGTTCAACTCGCTGTTCTTTGATGCCGAGCGCTACGACCTGTCGGCCGTTGGCCGCGTCAAGATGAACATGCGTCTCGATCTCGACGCCGAGGACACGGTACGCGTCCTGCGCAAGGAAGACATTCTGGCCGTCGTAAAGACGCTGGTCGATCTGCGCGACGGCAAGGGCGAGATCGACGACATCGACAATCTCGGCAACCGTCGTGTCCGCTCCGTTGGTGAGTTGATGGAGAACCAGTATCGTCTGGGTCTGCTCCGCATGGAGCGCGCGATCAAGGAGCGCATGTCCTCGATCGAGATCGACACCGTGATGCCGCAGGACCTGATCAACGCCAAGCCGGCGGCCGCCGCCGTGCGCGAGTTCTTCGGCTCCTCGCAGCTGTCGCAGTTCATGGACCAGATCAACCCGCTGTCGGAAATCACCCACAAGCGTCGTCTTTCGGCGCTGGGTCCGGGCGGACTGACGCGTGAGCGCGCCGGCTTCGAAGTCCGCGACGTGCATCCGACCCATTACGGCCGTATCTGCCCGATCGAGACGCCGGAAGGCCCGAACATCGGTCTTATCAACTCGCTCGCGACCTTCGCTCGCGTCAACAAGTACGGCTTCATCGAAAGCCCGTACCGCAAGATTTCGGATGACGGCAAGCTCACCGACGAGGTGATCTATCTGTCGGCGATGGAAGAGGCGAAGTACTACATCGCCCAGGCCAACTCGATCATGAACGATGACGGCAGCTTCGTCGAAGAATTCGTCGTCTGCCGTCACGCCGGCGAAGTCATGCTGGCCCCGCGCGAAAATATCAACCTGATGGACGTTTCGCCGAAGCAGCTCGTGTCTGTTGCCGCCGCTCTTATTCCGTTCCTGGAAAACGACGACGCCAACCGCGCGCTGATGGGCTCGAACATGCAGCGTCAGGCCGTGCCGCTTCTGCGCGCCGAAGCGCCGTTCGTCGGCACCGGCATGGAGCCGATCGTTGCCCGTGACTCCGGTGCTGCGATCGCCGCCAAGCGCGGCGGCATCGTCGATCAGGTGGATGCGACCCGTATCGTTATCCGCGCCACCGAAGACCTCGATGCGTCGAAGTCGGGCGTTGATATCTACCGGCTGATGAAGTTCCAGCGTTCGAACCAGAACACCTGCGTCAACCAGCGTCCGCTGGTGCGCGTCGGCGACGTTCTGAACAAGGGCGACATCATCGCTGACGGTCCATCGACGGACCTTGGCGACCTGGCGCTCGGCCGCAACGCGCTCGTCGCGTTCATGCCGTGGAACGGCTACAACTACGAGGACTCGATCCTGCTTTCCGAGCGGATCGTTTCGGATGACGTCTTCACCTCGATCCATCTGGAAGAATTCGAGGTCATGGCCCGTGACACCAAGCTCGGCCCGGAAGAAATCACCCGCGACATTCCGAACGTTTCGGAAGAAGCGCTGAAGAACCTCGATGAGGCCGGCATCGTCTATATCGGCGCCGAAGT
Source organism: Martelella sp. FOR1707 (assembly GCF_053484265.1). Classification (NCBI taxonomy): domain Bacteria; kingdom Pseudomonadati; phylum Pseudomonadota; class Alphaproteobacteria; order Hyphomicrobiales; family Aurantimonadaceae; genus Martelella; species Martelella sp. FOR1707. The sequence continues at coordinate 626,130 of NZ_JBAKFP010000002.1, forward strand.
GCATCCGGGCGACATTCTCGTCGGCAAGATCACGCCGAAGGGCGAAAGCCCGATGACGCCGGAAGAAAAGCTTCTGCGCGCGATCTTCGGCGAGAAGGCTTCGGACGTTCGCGACACCTCGATGCGCATGCCGCCCGGCACCTTCGGCACCGTGGTTGAAGTTCGCGTCTTCAACCGTCACGGCGTCGAGAAGGACGAGCGCGCCATGGCGATCGAGCGTGAGGAAATCGAACGCCTCGCCAAGGACCGCGACGACGAGCAGGCCATTCTGGACCGCAACGTTTATGCGCGTCTTTCCGACATGCTGCGCGACCAGACCTCGATCGCGGGCCCGAAGGGCTTCAAGAAGGGTGCTGTGCTGTCCGATGAGGTCATCAACGCCTATCCGCGTTCGCAGTGGTGGATGTTCGCCGTCGAGGACGAGAACCTTCAGGGCGAGCTCGAAGCGCTTCGCGGCCAGTACGATGAATCCAAGAACCGCCTTGAACAGCGCTTCATGGACAAGGTCGAAAAGGTCCAGCGCGGCGACGAAATGCCTCCGGGCGTGATGAAGATGGTCAAGGTCTTCGTGGCTGTTAAGCGCAAGATCCAGCCCGGCGACAAGATGGCCGGCCGTCACGGCAACAAGGGTGTGGTCTCCCGCATCCTGCCCGCCGAAGACATGCCGTTCCTGGAAGACGGAACCCATGTCGATGTCGTGCTGAACCCGCTTGGCGTTCCGAGCCGCATGAATGTGGGTCAGATTCTGGAAACGCATCTGGCCTGGGGTTGTGCCGGCATGGGCAAGCGCATCGGCGAGATGCTGGAAGCCTACAAGGAGACCAACGACATTGCGCCGCTGAAGGAAACGCTGACCGAGGTCTACGCTTCCGAAGCCCGCAACGAGGTCGAGTATTTCGATGATGACGGTCTGGTGCGTCTGGCCGAAGAAGCCAAGCGCGGCGTCTCGATCGCAACGCCGGTCTTCGACGGTGCGCATGAAGGCGACGTTTCGGAAATGCTGTCGCGTGCTGGCTTCGACCCGTCTGGCCAGTCGGTGCTTTACGATGGCCGTACCGGCGAGCAGTTCGACCGTAAGGTCACGGTCGGCTACATGTACATGATCAAGCTCAACCATCTGGTTGATGACAAGATCCATGCACGCTCGATCGGTCCGTACTCGCTCGTGACCCAGCAGCCGCTGGGCGGCAAGGCGCAGTTCGGTGGTCAGCGCTTCGGCGAAATGGAGGTCTGGGCTCTGGAAGCCTACGGCGCCGCCTATACGCTGCAGGAAATGCTGACCGTGAAGTCGGATGACGTTGCCGGTCGTACCAAGGTCTATGAAGCCATCGTCCGCGGCGATGATACGTTTGAAGCCGGTATTCCGGAGAGCTTCAACGTTCTCGTCAAGGAAATGCGCTCGCTCGGACTTTCGGTCGAACTGGAGAACTCCGCCGAGGAGCCGCAGCCCGACGTCGAGCTTCCGGACGCCGCGGAATAAGGATGAGAGCCGACGCGCCCCCTGTGAAAGGGCGGGCGCGTCGCCGGCGCTCGATGCTTATAAAGTAAGCTTCAAGTGTCAGTTTCGCCGCATTTCGCGGCCACAACCGTTTTAAAGGCAGGTCATCCGGTATCGGGGTTTTGACCGGATCGACTGCCAGCAAGGGCGATGCCGCCCAGTCAAGGAGACAGGCATGAACCAAGAGGTCATGAATCTTTTCAATCCGCAGGCGCCGGCGCAGGTCTTCGATTCGATCCGGATCTCGATCGCCAGCCCGGAGAAGATCCTTTCCTGGTCTTATGGCGAAATCAAGAAGCCGGAAACGATCAACTACCGTACCTTCAAGCCCGAGCGCGACGGTCTGTTCTGCTCGCGCATCTTTGGCCCGATGAAGGACTACGAGTGCCTGTGCGGTAAGTACAAGCGCATGAAATACAAGGGCATTATCTGCGAAAAGTGCGGCGTTGAAGTTACGCTGTCGCGCGTTCGCCGCGAGCGCATGGGCCATATCGAGCTCGCCGCGCCCGTAGCCCATATCTGGTTCCTGAAATCGCTGCCGAGCCGCATTTCGACGCTGCTCGACATGACGCTGAAGGATGTCGAGCGCGTTCTCTATTTCGAGAACTACATCGTCACCGAACCGGGCCTGACCGACCTGAAGGAGAACCAGCTCCTTTCGGAAGAAGAATACATGATGGCGGTCGACGAGTTCGGCGAGGACCAGTTCTCGGCCAATATCGGCGCCGAAGCGATCTATGAGATGCTTGCCAGCATGGATCTCGACAAGATCGCGGGCGATCTGCGCGCCGAGCTTGCCGACACCACGTCGGACCTGAAGCAGAAGAAGCTGATGAAGCGTCTGAAGATCGTCGAGAACTTCCTGGAATCGGGCAACCGTCCGGAATGGATGATCATGAAGATCGTTCCGGTGATCCCGCCGGATCTGCGTCCGCTCGTGCCGCTCGATGGCGGCCGTTTCGCGACGTCCGACCTTAACGATCTCTATCGTCGCGTCATCAACCGTAACAACCGCCTGAAGCGGCTTATCGAGCTGCGCGCGCCGGGCATCATCATCCGCAACGAGAAGCGTATGCTTCAGGAATCGGTTGATGCGCTGTTCGACAACGGCCGTCGCGGCCGCGTCATCACCGGCGCCAACAAGCGTCCGCTGAAGTCGCTGTCCGACATGCTGAAAGGCAAGCAGGGCCGGTTCCGTCAGAACCTGCTCGGCAAGCGCGTCGACTATTCCGGCCGTTCGGTCATCGTGACCGGTCCGGAGCTGAAACTGCACCAGTGCGGCCTGCCGAAGAAGATGGCGCTCGAACTGTTCAAGCCGTTCATCTACGCCCGTCTCGACGCCAAGGGTTACTCCTCGACCGTCAAGCAGGCGAAGAAGCTGGTCGAGAAGGAGCGTCCGGAAGTCTGGGATATCCTCGACGAGGTTATCCGCGAGCATCCGGTTCTCCTGAACCGCGCGCCGACGCTTCACCGTCTCGGCATTCAGGCGTTCGAGCCGATCCTGGTCGAAGGCAAGGCGATCCAGCTGCATCCGCTGGTCTGCACCGCCTTCAACGCCGACTTTGACGGAGACCAGATGGCCGTGCATATCCCGCTGTCGCTTGAAGCGCAGCTGGAAGCGCGCGTCTTGATGATGTCGACCAACAACATTCTGCACCCGGCCAATGGTCTGCCGATCATCGTGCCGTCGCAGGACATGGTTCTCGGCCTCTACTACCTCTCGATCATGAACGAGAAGGAGCCGGGCGAGGGCATGGTGTTTGCCGATATGGGCGAACTGCATCATGCGCTGGAAAACAAGGTCGTCACGCTGCACGCCAAGATCAAGGGCCGGTTCAAGACCGTGGACGAGGACGGCAATGTCGTCTCCAAGATCCACGACACGACGCCGGGCCGGATGATCATCGGCGAGCTTCTGCCGAAGAACGCCAACGTGCCGTTCGACACCTGCAACCAGGAAATGACCAAGAAGAACATCTCCAAGATGATCGACACGGTCTACCGTCATTGCGGCCAGAAGGACACGGTGATCTTCTGCGACCGGATCATGCAGCTCGGCTTCAGCCACGCCTGCAAGGCCGGCATTTCGTTCGGCAAGGACGACATGGTCATTCCGGACGCCAAGCACACCATCGTCGCCGAGACCGAGGCGCTCGTGAAGGAATACGAGCAGCAGTACAATGACGGCCTGATCACCCAGGGCGAAAAGTACAACAAGGTTGTCGACGCCTGGGGCAAGGCCACCGAGAAGGTCACCGAAGAGATGATGGCCCGCATTCGCGCGGTCGAATTCGATCCGGAAACCGGCCGCCAGAAGCAGATGAACTCGATCTACATGATGAGCCATTCCGGCGCGCGTGGTTCGGTGAACCAGATGCGTCAGCTGGGCGGCATGCGTGGTCTTATGGCCAAGCCGTCGGGCGAAATCATCGAGACCCCGATCATCTCGAACTTCAAGGAAGGCCTGACCGTGAACGAGTACTTCAACTCGTCGCACGGCGCCCGTAAGGGTCTTGCGGATACCGCCTTGAAGACGGCGAACTCGGGTTACCTGACCCGTCGTCTCGTTGACGTTGCGCAGGATTGCATCGTCAACACGGCGGATTGCGGCACCGACAAGGGCCTGACCATGACCGCCATCGTCGATGCCGGTCAGGTGGTGGCCTCCATCGGCCAGCGCGTTCTCGGCCGTGCCGCCCTCGTGGACATCGAGGACCCGACCACCGGCGAACTGATCGTCGAGGCCGGCCGTCAGATCAACGAGGCGGATGTGGCGCGGATTGAAGCATCCGGCATCCAGTCGGTGCAGATCCGTTCGGCGCTGACCTGCGAAGTCCAGACAGGCGTCTGCCAGGTCTGCTACGGTCGCGACCTTGCGCGCGGTACGCCGGTCAATCTCGGCGAGGCTGTCGGCGTTATCGCCGCGCAGTCGATCGGCGAGCCTGGCACCCAGCTCACCATGCGTACCTTCCACCTTGGCGGTACGGCAACCGTGGTCGACCAGTCGTTCCTGGAATCCTCCTATGAGGGTACGGTGCGCATCAAGAACCGCAACGTTCTGCGCAATTCCGATGGCGTTCTGGTGGCGATGGGCCGCAACATGGCGATCCAGATCCTCGACCAGCGCGATCAGGAGCGGTCTTCGCAGAAGGTTGCCTATGGTTCGAAGCTGTTCGTCGATGACGGCGATACGGTCAAGCGCGGCCAGCGTCTTGCCGAGTGGGACCCCTATACCCGCCCGATGATGACGGAAGTCGAAGGCAAGGTCGATTTCGAGGACCTGGTCGAAGGTCTTTCGGTTACCGAAACGACGGACGAAGCCACCGGCTTCACCAAGCGTTCGGTCATCGACTGGCGCTCGACCCCGCGTGGTGCGGACCTCAAGCCGGCAATCGTCATTCGCGGCGAGGACGGCGAAGTGCTGAAGCTGCCGCGCGGCGGCGAAGCCCGCCTGCCGCTCTCGGTTGACGCGATCCTCTCGGTCGAGCCCGGCCAGAAGGTCAGCCAGGGTGACGTGCTTGCGCGTTCGCCGCTGGAAAGCGCCAAGACCAAGGACATTACCGGTGGTCTGCCGCGTGTTGCGGAACTGTTCGAGGCCCGCCGTCCGAAGGACCATGCCGTGATCGCAGAGATCGACGGTACGATCCGCTTCGGCCGCGACTACAAGAACAAGCGCCGCATCCAGATCGAGCCTGCGGAAGATGGTGTCGAGCCGGTGGAATATCTCATTCCGAAGTCGAAGCCGTTCCATCTGCAGGATGGCGACTACATCGAGAAGGGCGACTACATCCTCGACGGCAACCCCGCTCCGCACGACATCCTTGCGATCAAGGGCGTCGAGGCGCTGGCTTCCTACCTCGTCAACGAGATCCAGGAAGTCTATCGTCTGCAGGGCGTGGTGATCAACGACAAGCACATCGAGGTGATCGTTCGCCAGATGCTGCAGAAGATCGAGATCACGTCTTCGGGCGACAGCGGCTATATCTCCGGCGATATTGTCGAGGCGATTGCCTTCGATAATCTCAACGAGGAACTGGTCGCGCAGGGCAAGAAGCCTGCGGAAGGCGAACCGGTGCTGCTCGGCATCACCAAGGCCTCGCTGCAGACGCCGTCCTTCTTCTCGGCGGCTTCCTTCCAGGAAACCACCAAGGTGCTGACCGAAGCGGCGATTGCCGGCAAGGTCGATACCCTGCAGGGCCTGAAGGAAAACATCATCGTCGGCCGTCTGATCCCGGCCGGTACCGGTCGCGCCATGTCGCAGGTCCGTCGCATCGCGACCACCCGCGACGACCTCATCATCGACGCCCGCCGCAAGGCTTCCGGCGCCGACGAGGCGACCCCGATGCTGTCGCAGATGAACGAGGAAAGCGAGCCGCAGCCGGGCGAATAAGCCTCTGCGTTGAAGCTAGCTGATCTGAAAGCCGCCGGTCTCGTGCCGGCGGCTTTTTCGTTATGCAGCCTACTGCCGCCCAACAGGCTTGCGAGGCGTTGCCAACGCGCATAACCTGCTTCTCGAACGTAGCGGGGACCACTTTGATGGCCGATCTTTCCGGTATTCTCGCCATCGCGGTGGCATTCTTTATTGTTGCCGTCTCGCCCGGTCCGGCCAATATCGCCGTCGCGACGATCGCGATGCGGTTTGGCAGAGCCGCGGGGCTTGTTTTCGGCGCCGGTCTTGCCGCGGGGCTTTCATTCTGGGGCGTTGTCGCTGCGACGGGCATGGGGGCGGCGCTTCAGGGATCTGTCTATTTCCTGAGCGTGCTTAAAGTGTTCGGCGGGGCCTATTTGCTCTACCTCGCCTTCCAGTCGGCGCGTGCCGCGGCAAAGTCTGGCATTGAGCCTGACGGGAAAACGACCACGGACGGGCGTTGGTTTCGCCGCGGTCTCGTCCTCAACCTCTCGAATCCCAAGGCCGTGCTGGTGTGGATGGCGGCGCTTTCCATCGGTGCGGACTCCGGCGGAAAGCCGATGATCGTCGCCACGGGGTTTTGCATGATCCTCGGGCTCGCCAATTATATGCTTTATGCTCTGGCGTTTTCGCTGTCCGGCGCGATGTCGGGTTATCAGCGTTTCAGGCGCTTTGTCGAAGGCGCGGTGGCCGGTCTGTTCGCCATGGCCGGTTTCGGTCTGATGCGTTCGGCCTTCAGCCGGTAGAACGCAGTCTGGCTCCTGCCTGCTGCGCGGTCTCCTCCGCTTCCGTCGCGGGCGGCGAGACTGGACCATTTTTGGGTCCAACTGAAATAGCGTTAGCCAAAACAACGCCGGACGCACACACTGAAGTGACTGTGGAGCGAGCGGTGATGAGGGATTCCAGTCTTTCGCTTCGCATGGAAAAATGGAGCACCTTGCGCGCTCTGATAACAAGGCCGGGACGGGGCGCCAGGTACATGACAAGGATGGTTATCGCGGCGCGTCCGCGACAATCTCATCATCAAGGCCCGCCGAGGGTTTCCGGCGGCGGCGAGGCGCCCCGGTGCTATCCGCGTTGAACCGGAAAGCCGGCCGCGGCCGGTAGATTGCCCCCGGCTTCGGATTTCCGGCCGTTTTCAGGCTTTTGTGTAAGAGGCCACCGACTTTCGGCGGTCTTTAACATTTATTCCTAAAATGCTAGCGATAGCATTTGCTGGTTACGCGGTCTTGTCGTCGGCAGTCGATCTCAGAGGGATTGACGGACGATTTGCGGCAGAGAAGGGCAGACCTGACGGGTCCCCTGATTTGCGCGGCGGCGGAAAGGAAGCGACATGGAGGCGGGTAGGCGGAGCATCTGGATCATCTGTCTTGTCTGGGTTTTTCTGGGCGGGATATGTTCGCTGGTGATTGCCGAGTTCATCCGCAACCATAACGCCGACGAATATGTCGAGTATTATGGCTCCGATGTCTTTCAAAACGCGGTCTCCGTCGCCGAAACCAGCCTGATGGTATTGCGCACCCTCGACCGATCTGACAACGCACCCTGTTCACCGGAGGATCTGGAGGCGATGCGCGGCGTCGTGTTTGCCGCCCCCTATCTTACCGATGTCGGTCGCTTGCGGGGCGGGTACCTGGTCTGCACCGGCATATGGGGCGAACTGGCGGAGCCGGTGGAGATGCCGTCACGTTTCCAGGTCGTGGGCGTTAACGGGGCCACGCTCTGGAAGGGCACAAGAGGCATCGCGCCGGCTGGCCTTGCGGCCGACATGGCCTCGTTCGGCAACAGCGTCGTGATGACGGCGCCGTCTGCCTTCGCCCGCTACGAAGACCCAGCCGAACGTCTGGCCGCCCTCGTGCTGACAAGCGATGCCGGCTACAACTATCAATCTTTCGGCGATACCGAAGGGCTTGCGACTTTGCTCGGAAGCAACAGTGATTGGTATCGCATAGCCCGGCGAAGGGTCTATTCGCGCTGCAATGACAAGACCGATGTCTGTGTCGTCGCCACCTATGACGCGCCTGCCCTTTTGAAAACGGCGCCGCTTGATTTCATACTTGTCCTGGCCGGCGGCGTTTCGGCCGGCGCCTTCCTCGGGCTTTGGCACGCCCATCTCTATCGTGAAAGCCGGTCCTGGCGTCAGAAGCTGGATCGGGCGCTCAATGATGACCGGCTCACCGTGCATTATCAACCGATCGTCAGGCTTTCCGACAACAGGATATGCGGGGCGGAAGCCCTTGCGCGGCTGGTGGATTTCGACGGGACGCTGATTCCGCCCGACCAGTTCATCCCCGCGGCGGAAACCTGCGGGTTGATAGGACGGATCACCCGCAGCGTCGTCAAACGGGCATTCACCGACATGGCGGCGCATTTTGCGGCCGATCCGGATTTCTATGTCAGCATCAATGTCGCCTCCGAGGACATACTGAGCCTGGAGTTTCTGGATTTTCTCGAGACCGAAACCCGATCCCACGGGCTTTCCGCCAGTCAGGTCGCGCTGGAACTGACGGAGCGCTCGACGGCGAGCCAGGACAGTCTGACCCAGGCGATGGCGGCTTTCAGCCGGCGCGGCTATCGCATCCTCATCGACGATTTCGGCACGGGCTATTCGAACCTTGCCTATATCGCCCGCATGCCGATCGCGGGCATCAAGATCGACCGGATGTTCACCCAGGCGCTCGACCAACAGGCAATCGGCGCGGTGATCGTCAGCAAGGTCTGTGAACTTGCCGCAGCGCTCGAGGTGACCCTGATCTGCGAGGGCGTGGAGACCAAAGGCCAGGCCGACCATCTCGTCGCCATCTATCCCGACATCTGTGTGCAGGGTTTCCTGTACGGACGGCCGATGCCGGTTGCGCAGTTTACGAGAGCATTTGCTGCGGCTCACAGCTCAGGTTGAGGTCAGGTCCGGAAATAGCTCCCGGAAAGCGGATTGAACGCTGCTGACCGGCTCCCTTCCGTGCGGAAAATATTCGCCGCCCCCCGCCCATCAGACAACCGGCCGCCTGGACCATTTTTGGGTCTAAGTGAAAATTTGTTGGCCAAAATAAGGGCGTAGGCACACAGTGAAGCGGTCGCGGAGCCAAAGGCGATCAGGGGATTTCATGACGTGGCTTCGCATGGAAGAAGGGAAACCATTATGCGTTTTGACAAAAAAAAGCTGGGACGGGGCGGCCGGTTGATGACGTGGGCGGTTGCCGCGTCGCTGATGCTGGGCTCCGTGGCGGAGGCATGCACCGGGATCGTGTTGACGGCCACGGACGGCACGGTGGTGCGAGGCCGGACCATGGAATTCGGGATCGATATCAAGTCGAATGTCATTCTCGTGCCACGCAACTTCGAAAAGGCCGGCACCACGCCCGATGAAAAGCAGGGCAAGACCTGGACAACGAAATATGCCAGCGTCGGAGCCAATGCGCTCGGCCTGCCTGTCATCATCGATGGTCTGAACGAGAAGGGACTTTCTGCCGGCATCTTCTACTTTATGGACTATGCCGACTATCAGCCCTATACGGCGGATGACGCTTCGAAGACCATCGCGCCGTGGGAAGTGGTCTCCTATATCCTCGACAACTTCGCCACCGTCGAGGAAGCTCGTGCGGGCATTCAGGAGGTAGTCGTCCCTGCCGTCATGTTCAAGCAGTGGAACATGGTGATGCCGGTCCATTATGTCGTGACCGATCCCTCCGGCGCCACGCTGGTCATTGAATATTCCGGAGGCAAGCTCCACCTGTATGACAATCCGGTAGGCACCATCACCAACCAGCCAACCTTCGACTGGCACCTGATCAACCTAAACAACTATCTGAATCTCGACCTCTGGAATTCCAAGCCGAAGAAGATCGGTGATCTGACCGTGCCGGGTCTCGGCGAAGGCACCGGCCTGCTTGGCCTGCCTGGCGATTTCACGCCGCCTTCGCGGTTCGTGCGCGCCGCCATTTACTCGAACGGCGTTTTCGACAGCGATGATGGTGAGGATGCCGTCTTCGAGATGTTCCATATCCTGAACAATTTCGATATCCCGCGCGGGGTGGTGAGAACCGGAAGGGAAAAGGACGAACACGGCAATATCATCGCTGACTATACCCAGTGGACCAGCAGTAACGACACCAAGAGCAAGACCTTCTACATCCGCACCTACGATGACTCCGCCATTCGCAAGGTATCGCTCGAAGGCCAGGATCTCGATGCGAAAGAGATCAAGACCTGGAAGCTGGATAGCGAGCAGCAGTTCTTCGAACTCGGTGCGCCGGAATAGAGCGTTTTCGCATTCATGATGACAGGGCCGGCTCCTTTGGAGCCGGCCATTCTTTTTTTGGCGGCCTTGCAGTCGCGCTGCTATTCCGCGCCGCTGAGCTTCACGATCGCGACTTCGCCTTCGAGGGCTGTCTGATAGGCTGACGCGTGGGGCTCCTCGTCGGGGATTTCGGAGATCATGCCGATCTGGTCGAGATCGGCTTCCGAATAGCCCTCGTTTGCAAGCGCGTTCAGCGTGTTGCGCACGGCGGTGTCCTCGTCCGGCGCGGCGATCAGGACATGGACCTCGGTATCGCCGTTCCACTCGTGATAGACCTTGCCGGTGATGATGAAGACCATGCGCTCGCCGTCGCTGGTGTAGCCGGGTATGGCAATCATGTCGGGCCTCTCTGTGATATCGCCGCCCTGATCCGCATCAGCATTTGCCGGGATAGGAGGCGCTTTCCGGTGTGGCGCGGAGCCTGTTTTACCGCATGATATCGCGATCCGGCCCCTAAATGCGACCATAGATTTTTAATCTGGTTGCTTTTGATGATTTAATATACCATAGGTTGCATTATCGGCTTTTGCCAGGATGGAGCGCTATGTACAGTATCATCGATACGCCGTGGAACACGACGGCCTATATTCCCCAACTGAAAAGCGGCGGCGTCGAGACAGTCATCCGCTATTACAATCTCGAGGACTCCGCGTCGCTGCCGCAGAAGCAATTTCAGCCGGCCGAGGCCAGCGCGCTTGCCGCCGCCGGTCTTACAATGGCGGTGGTGTTCGAGCAGACCGGCGGCGCGGACGGAAAGATTGACGATCTCGACCCGGCGAATGGAAGCCGCGATGCGACGCAGGCGCTGAAGCTTGCGGCCGCGATCGGACAGCCGCATGGCTCCGCGATCTATTTCTCCGTCGACTATGACTATGATGAAAGCGCCGATCTCCAGACCGTCGAATCCTATTTCGCCGCCGTGTCCAAGGCGCTGAAGGGCATATACAGGCTCGGGATTTATGGCTCCGGAACCGTGGCCTCCGCTGTGGTCGGCGCGGGCCATGCGGACCTGATCTGGCTCGCGGGCTCGACCGGCTGGTCCGGCACAGAGCAGATGCTTGGGACTGACAAATGGGCGCTGTTCCAGAGCGAGATGGATATTGCCGAGCCGTTGCCCCACGACGGGAACACCGCGTCGTCGGCATTTCCGAATTTTGGCCAGTTTACGCTTGGAAGCGGGCCGGCGGTTTGAAAGGCGGTCTGTGCACGCTGCGCGGCTTGTCTTGTCCGGATATGAAAAGCCACGGCAATGGCGTAGCATTTCAATCGAAAGAGGATGATGATTTCTTGCCCCAAACGCAGTTTTTCTATGTCTCAAAGAGAATTGTATTATCGGAGACGATCAGGCGGGCTCGTGAACGGTTGGTCCTGCATTGATCTCGCGAGCTTTCATTTGACCACCTGGCTTCTGCCTAATTGCCGGAAGATGAGCTTGAAGTTGGCGGAACGCGTCTGTCTTCCAGAAAGCTGTTGATCTCTGTTCCCAGAATGGTGCCGGCATAATCGGATATATGGTCGGTATAGCCATATAGCGGCCGACCATTTCTCGACATCGAGCACAGTCCCGCCTCACTGTCGCAGAGCACCGGAATCGTATCAAACAACTCCACTCTGCCGGGATGCCTCTCTGCAATTGTTTCTAACAACCTTCTGTACTGGGCAGAAAGCTCAAGCTGCCGTGCCACAGGTATCGCGCAGGCTTCATTGCGTGTTCGGCCCAGCAATTTGTTCAGCAGGGGAACGCCTGTTACACGGCTGATGCAGTCTTCCGGGGGAGGAAGCGTCGGGTTATCTATGAGCAGAATGATCCTCCTATCGCTATCTGTAAGCAACGCGCCGACAGCGCGGTCCAACCCGTCCAATGCATTGTTGAAGTTTGGGCTTTCCGGGAGGTCTTCGATATCTCTGTCGTTCTTCAGCCTGAACAGAGCACGGGTTGCCGTAGCGATCACCACGGTGTCGACCGACGAGTTCGCCTTGATCTGATCGATGGCCGATTGCACTGCGTCCTGTGGTACAGAGGCGTAAAACGGGTCGTCCGTCAGAACTGGTACAAGCGGACCGGAATCCCCCGACCCGAGAAATAGCCATCTTCCGCCAGGTTCCGACGTGCGCAAAATGCCCTCGTAAAGGGCACCTGCCTTGCTGTCACCCAGAAGGGCAAAGCGCGGCGGTTCGCGACCGTCCACAACGCAGTTGAAGAAAATCAACTCTTCTGAAGTCAGATTCGGACAGCGTATTGCTGAACTGGGAAGGCCTCCATCGAACTTGGCCTCGAGGTCCATATTGTTTTTTGCTACCGCTCGGTCCGAAAAGCCCTGGAAGTACATGGTCGCAAGGCCTGCAAGGCCAAGGCCGGCCATAGCCGCGATTAGCCACATATATGCGTTGCGAGCGAAATATTTTTGTCTGAAGGGGCGTTCTATCCAGTGATATGTCGCGCTGGCCAGCAGAAATGATATTCCTAAAAGCACTGCGGCCAGAAGCGGACCGGGAATCGCTTGCGTGTAAATTCGCGCAAAGGAAAGCAGCGGCCAATGCCAAAGATAGAGAGGATAGCTTACGAGCCCGACATAGATCATCGGACGAAGGGACAGCAGACTACGATTGGGTAGAGCCTTGGAGCCAGCGGCAATGATGAATACTGTTCCGAAAACAGGGAATAGCGCCTGCCATCCGGGGAACCCTTCTTCGCGCACAAACACTAGCGACGAGCCAATAAGAGCCAGCCCGGTCAGACTTAGTAACGCAGCGAACGGTTTCGATTGCTGCAAACCTTCCATCCAGGATGACATGGTTGTACGAGGCTTGGCCGAGACAATCGCGATTACAGCCCCAGCAAGAAGCTCCCAGAACCTGGTGAGAGGAGAATAAAAATCTGCCGTGCTGTTTGAAACGCTCTGGGCGATGTTCAGTATGAAAGAAGCGGCAAAGATGATGGCCGTCATCGTGGCAACGGATCGGTTACGCCGAAACGTCAGCCAAAGCAGAATTGGCCAGATGATATAGAACTGCTCTTCAACACCCAAAGACCAAAGATGGAGTAGGGGCTTTGTCTCTGCGGCGTTGTCAAAATAGCCGCTTTCGTTCCACAAAACGAGATTAACGCAGAAACTTGCCGCGGCAACGATATGCTTTCCAAGCTGGGCAAACTCTGCTGGCAGGAGAATAAACCAGCCAGCCAAGAAACTGAACAGAAGCACGGTCACGAGCGCGGGAAAAATCCGCCTGATTCGACGAATATAGAAATTCTTGAGAGAGTAGGTTCCTAGCTGAAACTCCGAAATGAGTATTCCCGAGATGAGAAAACCGGATATGACGAAGAAAATGTCGACGCCAACGAATCCGCCAGGAAAAGCGCCGGGAAAAGCGTGAAAAAGTAATACCGCCACGACAGCGATTGCCCGCAGACCGTCAATATCGGCCCTGTATTTTTCTGTCATAGCATTCGTACTCACTATTCACATGCATCTGCAAAAGTCCCTCGCGCTGGGAGCGCAGAGGGTCTTAGCTGCCAAGCCAGGTGAAAAAGGACATTTTACCCTTCACGGGTCGAAGCTTCATAGCGGCCTGGAGTGAAATGCGTCAAGAATACAACCCCTTTAAAAGTTTGCGGGATGTGAAAGCTACCTCGCTACTACTCTCCGCCAGCAGGGGCGCTGTTTCAGAGCGAGATGGATATCAACAAGCCTCTTCCTCACGACGGAAACACTGCCTCCTCGGCATTTCCGAATTTCGGCCAGTTTACGCTTGGCAGCGGGCTGATTTCCTGATCCGGCAAATCCTCAGTTCCGTTCCACCGGCCGCGGCCTTGAAACGGGCGGGAGAAGCGCGTATCTAGGGCTCACATCAATCGAAAGGGACACGCAGGACGATGATTTCTCACCTCAAGACAGCACAGATTCTGGCTTCGAGGGAGAATTATATCAATGCATGCGACCATCACGCTTTCCGGCCTGTCCTACAGCACTGCTGACGGCCACACGCTTTTCAAAGACATTTCCGCGGTTTTCAACGCCGGGCTGACTGGCTTCGTCGGCCGCAACGGCGTTGGCAAGACGACCCTGCTGAAGCTGATTTCCGGCGCGCTGTCGCCGACCTCCGGCAGCGTCGAGGTTGCCGGGCGCATTGCCGTGCTCGATCAGGCGGTTTCGGCCGGCGAGGGGGAGACGCTCGCCACGCTTTTCGGCATTGAGGCCATGCTGGCGGCCATCGAAAGTGCGGAGCGCGGCGAGGCCGATGCCGAAGCGCTTGCCGTGATCGATTGGACGGCGGAGGAGAGGGCGGTTGCCGCGCTTGCCCGGCTGGACCTCGCCGTGCCGCTCTCTACGCCCCTGGCAAGGCTTTCCGGCGGCGAGATCACCCGCGCCCGGCTGTCGGCGCTGGCTTTCGAAGCGCCGGATTTCATCCTGCTCGATGAACCCACCAACAATCTCGATGTCGCCGGGCGGGAAGCTCTCATCCGTTTCCTATTGGATTTTCGCGGCGGCGCGCTGGTGGTGAGCCACGACCGTGCGCTGCTGGAGCACATGGACGCGATCGTCGAGCTGACAACGCTCGGCATGACGCGCTATGGCGGCAATTTTAGCTTCTATGAGGCAGAGAAGGAGGCCGAGCGGCTGGCGCTGGAGCATGAGCTGCGCGATGCCCGCAAGGATGTCCGGAAGACGGCCCGCATCGTGCGCGAGCGCTCCGAACGCAAGGCGCGGCGCGATGCCATGGGTCGCCGGCTGCGCGCACGCCGCGATCAGCCGAAAATGGTGCTCGACGGCATGAAGGCGCAGGCGGAGGGGACCGGCGCGCGCGACAGGGCCTTGTCTGAACGCCAGCAGCAGGAGGCGGCTTCGGAACTGGCGAGCGCCCGCGCGAAAGTCGAGGTGGTCGCGCCGTTCACGGTAACCCTTGCGCATTCGGGGCTGGCATCGGGCAGAAGGGTGTTGCAGGCGGAGGGTCTCGCCGGCGGGTATGCGGCGGCGAAACCGTTGTTCCGCGATCTTTCCTTCGAGATGACAGGTCCCGAACGGGTGGCGATCGCGGGTCGCAACGGGGCGGGCAAGTCGACGCTGATCGCCATCATGACCGGCAGACTCGCCCCGCTCGGCGGCAGCGCCGAAATCCACGTGACCCATGCGCTGTTCGACCAGACGGTGTCGCTGCTTGATCCGGACCAGACCGTCCGCGAAAACTTCCGCCGCCTCAATCCCGATGATAATGAAAATGCCTGCCGGGCGGCACTTGCGCGTTTTCGGTTCCGCGCCGATGCCGCCCTGCAGTCCGTTTCGACGCTCAGCGGCGGCGAGCGGTTGCGGGCGGGGCTCGCCGCCGCGATCGGCGGTACGCGGCCGACCGAACTGCTGATTCTCGACGAGCCGACCAACCATCTCGACCTTGAGAGCCTCGCCACGCTGGAGGCGGGGCTCAATGCCTATGACGGTGCGATCCTGGTGGTCAGCCACGACGCGATGCTCCTTGAGAGAATCGGAGTCGCGCGCACGATCGACCTTGGCGGGCGGGCGTCATGATCGGCGAGTCATTTTATTGCGCGGAGCACTCCGCGCATTGCCAAAACTTGCCGCATCGGCGGGAAGGGCCCGCAAACCGCCGCCCCTCAAGGGTTTTGGTAAAGAAATTCCGGGCTGCAGGCTTGACGATGCATGGGTAAACGAGTATGTCCGCGCCAACAGAACCAAAGTGAGGTCTGGCCGTTCGGGAAGCCAAATGTCCCGGAGTTCACCTCAGACTAGGTTCTCATACAGCACGTTGAAGATCAAAATGCTGCACGCATGACGCGGCAAAGCGCCTGTGTCCTCTGCTTTTAGGTCCATCCGCCGGAAAGGCGGCTTGGGCCGTGCTTGTGCGCATATAGCGCTGAATGTGCTTCTTTTCGCCGGCGACGGCATAAATTATGCCCCGAAAAGGGCGATGAGACACGAAATCAAGGGATGGTTGAATGCCTACCGTAAACCAATTGATCCGCAAGCCGCGTCAGCCTCAGGTGAAGCGGAATAAGGTTCCGGCACTGGAGCAGAACCCGCAGAAGCGCGGCGTTTGCACCCGCGTCTACACCACGACGCCGAAGAAGCCGAACTCGGCTCTGCGTAAGGTTGCCAAGATCCGCCTGACCAACGGCTTTGAAGTCATTGGCTATATTCCGGGCGAAGGCCACAACCTGCAGGAACACTCCGTCGTGATGATCCGCGGCGGCCGCGTGAAGGACTTGCCGGGTGTTCGCTACCACATCATCCGTGGCGTGCTCGATACCCAGGGCGTCAAGAATCGTAAGCAGCGTCGTTCGAAGTACGGTGCGAAGCGTCCGAAGTAATTCGGTTTTCATTTCTCTGGCGCTGCGCGAGCTTCTCCGCGTTATAAGCGCCGCAACTGTTGAGAGACAAAGAACATGTCACGACGCCACAGTGCAGAAAAGCGTGAGATCAACCCGGATCCCAAGTTCGGCGACCTGGTGATCACCAAGTTCATGAATGCCGTCATGCTGCACGGCAAGAAGTCGGTCGCCGAATCGATCGTCTACGGCGCGCTCGACGCTGTTGAGGGCAAGCTGAAGCAGAACCCGGTTGAGGTTTTCCATCAGGCGCTCGACAACGTTGCTCCGCATGTCGAGGTTCGTTCGCGCCGCGTTGGTGGTGCAACCTACCAGGTTCCCGTCGACGTCCGTCCCGAGCGCCGCCAGGCGCTTGCTATCCGCTGGTTGATTGCTGCTGCGCGCAAGCGCAACGAAACCACCATGATCGAGCGCCTGTCCGGCGAGCTCATGGATGCTTCGAGCAATCGCGGCTCTGCTGTCAAGAAGCGTGAAGACACGCACAAGATGGCCGATGCCAACCGCGCATTCTCTCATTACCGCTGGTAATCAGAACACCGAGGAAGGCCTGATATCATGGCTCGCGACTATAAAATCGAAGACTACCGCAATTTCGGGATCATGGCGCATATCGACGCTGGCAAGACCACGACGACCGAGCGCATCCTGTTCTACACCGGCAAGTCTCACAAGATCGGCGAAGTCCACGACGGCGCTGCTACCATGGACTGGATGGAGCAGGAGCAGGAACGTGGCATCACGATCACGTCCGCTGCGACGACCACCTTCTGGGAAGGTCGCGACGGCAAGAAGCGCCGCTTCAACATCATCGACACTCCCGGCCACGTCGACTTCACCATTGAAGTCGAGCGTTCGCTGCGCGTGCTCGACGGCGCCGTTGCGCTTCTCGACGCCAATGCCGGCGTTGAGCCGCAGACGGAAACCGTCTGGCGCCAGGCCGACAAGTATCATGTTCCGCGCATGATCTTCTGCAACAAGATGGACAAGATCGGCGCCGACTTCTATCGCTCGGTCTCCATGGTCAAGTCCCGTCTCGGTGCGACCCCGGTTGTGATCCAGCTGCCGATCGGCGCTGAAAACGACTTCGCCGGCGTGATCGACCTGATCGAGATGAAGGCTCTCGTCTGGGACGGCGAGCATCTTGGCGCGCAGTGGGACGTCACCGACATTCCGGCTGACATGAAGGAAAAGGCCGAAGAGTACCGCGAGCTGATGATCGAGACGATCGTCGATATCGACGAAGAGGCCATGGAAGCCTACCTCGAAGGCAACATGCCCGATAACGACAAGATCCGCGCACTCATCCGCAAGGGTACGATCAACGTCGACTTCTTCCCGATGCTGTGCGGCTCGGCGTTCAAGAACAAGGGCGTTCAGCCGTTGCTCGATGCCGTTGTCGACTTCCTGCCGTCGCCGGTCGAAATTCCCGCGATCAAGGGCATCGACGTCAAGACCGAAGCCGAAATCTCGCGTAAGGCCGATGACAACGAGCCGCTGTCGATGCTGGCGTTCAAGATCATGAACGACCCCTTCGTCGGCTCGCTGACCTTCTGCCGCGTCTATTCCGGCACGCTCGAGAAGGGTTCGGGCGTTATGAACACGGTCAAGGAAAAGCGCGAACGCGTTGGCCGCATGCTGCAGATGCACTCGAACTCGCGTTCGGACATCGACGTGGCGTATGCAGGCGACATCGTTGCTCTGGCCGGCCTGAAGGAAACCACCACCGGTGACACGCTCTGCGATCCGCTGAAGCCTGTTATCCTGGAACGGATGGAATTCCCCGAGCCGGTTATCCGGATCGCGATCGAGCCGAAGACCAAGGCCGACCAGGAAAAGATGGGTCTTGCCCTCAACCGTCTGGCCGCCGAGGATCCGTCCTTCCGCGTTGCCACCGACGAAGAATCCGGCCAGACCATCATCGCCGGCATGGGCGAGCTTCACCTCGACATTCTCGTCGACCGCATGAAGCGCGAGTTCAAGGTCGAGGCCAATGTCGGTGCGCCGCAGGTGGCCTACCGCGAAACGATCACGCAGGCTCACGAGGAAGACTACACCCACAAGAAGCAGTCGGGTGGTTCGGGTCAGTTCGCTCGCGTCAAGATCATTTTCGAACCCAATCCGGATGGCGAGGATTTCGTATTCGAATCCAAGATCGTCGGCGGTTCCGTTCCGAAGGAATATATTCCTGGCGTTCAGAAGGGTATCGAAAGCGTTCTGTCCTCCGGTCCGCTGGCAGGCTTCCCGATGCTCGGCATCAAGGCCACGCTGGTTGACGGCGCCTACCATGATGTAGACTCGTCGGTTCTCGCCTTCGAAATCGCATCGCGCGCCTGCTTCCGTGAAGCCGCCCGCAAGGCTGGCGCACAGCTTCTCGAGCCGATCATGAAGGTCGAGGTCGTGACGCCTGAAGACTACGTTGGCGATGTCATCGGCGACCTGAACTCCCGTCGCGGTCAGATCCAGGGTCAGGAACCGCGCGGCAACGCGACGGTGATCGAAGCCCAGGTTCCGCTCGCCAACATGTTCAAATATGTCGACACGCTTCGCTCGATGTCGCAGGGCCGCGCCCAGTATTCGATGGTCTTCGACCACAATGCGCCGGTGCCTTCGAACGTCGCACAGGAAATTCAGGCGAAGTACTCCGGTCAGAAGTGACCGGGGTAGGGCCGCAAAAATAACGAGATTAACCCCTCGCGGGTTTGACAGGAATAGGAGCCTAAAATGGCAAAAGCAAAGTTTGAGCGGAGCAAGCCGCACGTAAACATCGGCACGATCGGCCACGTTGACCATGGCAAGACGTCGCTGACGGCAGCGATCACGAAGTTCTTCGGCGATTTTCGCGCGTATGACCAGATCGACGCCGCTCCGGAAGAAAAGGCCCGCGGCATCACCATCTCGACGGCCCACGTCGAGTATGAAACCGACAAGCGTCACTACGCCCACGTCGACTGCCCCGGCCACGCCGACTATGTGAAGAACATGATCACCGGTGCTGCCCAGATGGACGGTGCGATCCTGGTCGTTTCGGCCGCCGACGGCCCGATGCCGCAGACCCGCGAGCACATCCTGCTTGCCCGTCAGGTTGGCGTTCCGGCGATCGTCGTGTTCCTGAACAAGGTTGACCAGGTCGATGACGAGGAGCTTCTTGAGCTCGTCGAAATGGAAGTTCGCGAGCTGCTCGACTCCTATGAGTTCCCCGGCGACGAAATCCCGATCATCAAGGGTTCGGCTCTGGCCGCTCTCGAAGATTCGGACAAGAAGATCGGCGAAGACGCCGTTCGCGAGCTGATGGCCGCTGTTGACGACTACATCCCGACGCCCGAGCGTCCGGTTGACCAGCCCTTCCTGATGCCGATCGAAGACGTCTTCTCGATCTCCGGCCGCGGCACGGTCGTGACCGGTCGCGTCGAGCGCGGCATCATCAAGGTTGGCGAGGAAGTCGAGATCGTCGGCATCAAGGACACCCAGAAGACCACGGTTACCGGCGTTGAAATGTTCCGCAAGCTGCTCGACCAGGGCCAGGCCGGCGACAACATCGGCGCGCTCATCCGCGGCGTTCAGCGCGATCAGGTCGAGCGCGGCCAGATCCTCTGCAAGCCCGGTTCGGTTACCCCGCACACCGTGTTCAAGGCAGAAGCCTACATCCTGACGAAGGACGAAGGCGGCCGTCATACGCCGTTCTTCACCAACTATCGTCCGCAGTTCTACTTCCGCACCACGGACGTGACCGGTGTTGTCACGCTGCCGGAAGGCACGGAAATGGTCATGCCGGGCGACAACGTCACGGTTG
This sequence comes from Martelella sp. FOR1707, assembly GCF_053484265.1. Classification (NCBI taxonomy): domain Bacteria; kingdom Pseudomonadati; phylum Pseudomonadota; class Alphaproteobacteria; order Hyphomicrobiales; family Aurantimonadaceae; genus Martelella; species Martelella sp. FOR1707. The sequence goes on from NZ_JBAKFP010000002.1 coordinate 646,463, forward strand.
ACGTCGAGCTGATCGTTCCGATCGCGATGGAAGAAAAGCTGCGCTTCGCCATCCGCGAAGGCGGCCGCACCGTCGGCGCCGGCATCGTCGCCTCGATCATCAAGTAAGCGGCTGGCCCTGTGGGCTTGACGCAAATATGCCAGGGGCGGGTCAGCCGCCCCTGCAGATGTTTGAAAAAGCCGGCAAGCCCGGGCTGCAAGTTAGCAACGCGCCTGATCGAAGAGAGATGGCGGAGATAAGAACAAGACAAGGACGAGTCGCATGAACGGCCAGAATATCCGCATCCGCCTGAAGGCGTTTGATCACCGGATCCTTGATGCCTCCACGCGTGAGATCGTTTCGACGGCAAAGCGCACGGGCGCCAATGTTCGCGGTCCGGTTCCGCTTCCGACGCGGATCGAGAAGTTCACGGTCAACCGTGGCCCGCATATCGACAAGAAGAGCCGCGAGCAGTTTGAAATGCGCACCCACAAGCGCTTGCTCGACATTGTCGACCCGACCCCGCAGACCGTTGACGCGCTGATGAAGCTCGATCTGGCTGCCGGCGTGGACGTTGAAATCAAGCTCTGATTTTCAGGGTTAGGGATAACTAAACGGGACCAATCGCTGGGCGCTTTATGGAAGCGCGCATGATGTCCCAAAAAGAGACACGCCGGAGGCTTTGCCGAAGGCCGGAACTCTAAAAGGAACGAACCGATGCGTTCAGGTGTGATAGCACAGAAGGTGGGAATGACCCGCGTCTTCACAGACGCAGGAGAGCATATCCCTGTAACAGTTTTGCGAATGGAAGGCTGCCAGGTCGTTTCCACGCGCACCAAGGAAAAGAACGGCTACACCGCCGTTCAGCTCGGCGCCGGCCGCTCGAAGGTCAAGAACACCTCGAAGGCCCTGCGCGGTCACTTCGCCGCCGGCTCCGTCGAGCCGAAGGCCAAGCTTGTCGAATTCCGCGTGTCGGAAGAGAACCTGCTCGATGTTGGCGCCGAACTGACGGCCAGCCACTTCGTTTCGGGCCAGCTCGTCGACGTGACCGGCACCACCATCGGTAAGGGTTTTGCCGGTGCCATGAAGCGCCACAACTTCGGCGGTCTTCGCGCCACCCACGGCGTGTCGATCTCGCACCGCTCGCACGGCTCGACCGGTTCCAACCAGGACCCGGGCAAGGTCTGGAAGGGCAAGAAGATGGCCGGTCACATGGGCCAGACCCGCGTCACCACGCAGAACCTCGAGGTTGTCCGCACCGATGAAGAGCGCGGCCTGATCCTCGTCAAGGGCGCCGTTCCCGGTTCGAAGGGCGCCTGGATTACGGTTCGCGATGCCGTGAAGTCCGGTGTTCCTGAAAATGCGCCGCGGCCTGCCGGCCTCCGTGCGGCTGAAACCAATGGAGCCGAATAATGGATCTCACAGTTAAAACACTTGAGGGCAAGGACGCCGGTAAAGTCAGCCTGAAGGACGAGATCTTCGGCCTTGAGCCGCGCGAAGACATTCTCGCCCGCATGGTACGCTACCAGCTCGCTGCCAAGCGTCAGGGCACGCACAAGGTCAAGGGACGCTCGGAAGTGTCGCTGACCGGCGCCAAGATGTACAAGCAGAAGGGCACGGGTAACGCCCGCCACCACGCAAAGCGTGCGCCGCAGTTCCGCGGCGGTGGTGTTGCTCATGGCCCGGTCGTTCGCGATCACTCGCACGATCTGCCGAAGAAGGTTCGCGCGCTTGCCCTGAAGCATGCGCTGTCGACCAAGGCGAAGTCCGAAGACCTGATCATCATCGATGACCTGGTCGCCAAGGAAGCCAAGACCAAGGCGCTGCTCGCGCAGTTCACCGGTCTCGGCCTTGACAACGCGCTGATCATCGGCGGTTCCGAAGTCGACGGCAACTTCAAGCTGGCGGCCCGCAACATTCCGAATATCGATGTTCTGCCGGTCCAGGGCATCAATGTGTATGACATCCTGCGCCGCGGCAAGCTCGTACTGTCGAAGTCTGCGGTCGAAGCTCTGGAGGAGCGGTTCAAATGAGCGATATCCGCCATTACGACGTGATCGTTTCGCCGGTCATCACTGAAAAATCGACCCTTGTTTCCGACAACAACCAGGTCGTGTTCAACGTTGCCAAGACTGCAAGCAAGCCCGAGATCAAGGCCGCCGTCGAAGAACTCTTCGGCGTCAAGGTCAAGGCGGTCAACACGCTTGTACGCAAGGGCAAGATCAAGCGCTTCCGGAATTTCTCCGGCAAGCAGAAGGACGTCAAGAAGGCGATCGTCACCCTGGCTGAAGGCCAGTCCGTGGACGTGACGACCGGCGTTTGAAACAGACCCGTTAGGGTAAAGACCCAATAGGGAATGAGAAAATGGCATTGAAAACATTCAATCCGACAACGCCGAGCCAGCGCCAGCTGGTGATCGTCGAGCGTTCGGAGCTTTACAAGGGCAAGCCCGTCAAGGCTTTGACGCAGGGCCTGTCTTCGAAGGGTGGCCGTAACAATTATGGCCGCGTGACGGCGCGCTTCCAGGGCGGTGGCCACAAGCGCACCTATCGTATGATCGACTTCAAGCGCCGCAAGTTCGGCGTCGAGGGCACGGTCGAGCGTCTTGAGTACGACCCCAACCGGTCGGCCTTCATCGCGCTCATCAACTACGCCGACGGCGAACTGGCCTATATCCTTGCTCCGCAGCGTCTGGCTGTCGGCGACAAGGTGCAGGCTGCCGAAAGCGCGATTGACGTGAAGCCCGGCAATGCGATGCCGCTGCAGAACATTCCGGTCGGCTCGATCGTGCACAACGTCGAGATGAAGCCGGGCAAGGGCGGTCAGATCGCCCGTTCGGCAGGCACCTATGTTCAGCTCGTCGGTCGCGACCAGGGTATGGCGATCCTTCGCCTCAACTCCGGCGAACAGCGTCTGGTGCCGGGCTCTTGCCTTGCAACGATCGGCGCTGTATCGAACCCCGATCACTCCAACACGAATGACGGCAAGGCCGGTCGTTCGCGCTGGCGGGGCAAGCGTCCGCATGTTCGCGGCGTCGTCATGAACCCGATCGACCACCCGCACGGTGGTGGTGAAGGCCGCACGTCGGGTGGCCGCCACCCGGTCTCGCCCTGGGGCAAGCCCACCAAGGGCAAGCGTACGCGCAAGAACAAGTCGACCGACAAGTTCATCATGCGTTCGCGCCACCAGAAGAAGAAATAAGAGAGGTAGTCTGAAATGGCTCGTTCAGTATGGAAGGGACCGTTCGTTGACGGCTATCTTCTCAAGAAGGCTGAGAAGGTTCGTGAAGGCGGCCGCCACGAAGTGATCAAGATCTGGAGCCGTCGCTCCACGATCATGCCGCAGTTCGTCGGTCTCACCTTCGGCGTCTACAATGGTTCGAAACACATTCCGGTCTCGGTATCGGAAGACATGGTCGGCCACAAGTTCGGCGAATTCGCGCCGACCCGTACCTATTATGGTCACGGCGCCGACAAGAAGGCGAAGAGGAAGTAACAATGGGCAAGGCAAAAGCCGCGCGCCGGCTTAAGGAAAATGAGGCGCAGGCCGTTACGCGCACCATCCGCGTCAGCCCGCAGAAGCTCAACCTCGTCGCCGCCATGATCCGCGGCAAGAAGGTTGACCGGGCGCTGGCCGAACTCGAATTCTCGCAGAAGCGGGTTTCGGATACGGTCCGCAAGACGCTGGAATCGGCGATCGCGAATGCAGAAAACAACCACGATCTCGACCCTGACCAGCTCATCGTCGCAGAAGCCTATGTCGGCAAGTCGATTGTCGCCAAGCGCTTCATGGTTCGTGGCCGGGGCCGCGCATCGCGCATCCTGAAGCCGTTCTCGCACCTGACGATCGTCGTTCGCGAAGTCGAAGAGGAGGCCGCATAATGGGTCAGAAAATCAATCCGATCGGCTTCCGCCTCGGTATCAACCGCACCTGGGACAGCCGCTGGTTCGCAGACAACCATGAATATGGCAAGCTTCTTCACGAAGACCTGAAGATCCGCAACTATATTCAGAAGGAACTGAAGCAGGCCGGCGTTTCCAAGGTCGTGATCGAGCGTCCGCACAAGAAGTGCCGCGTGACGATCCACTCGGCTCGTCCGGGCCTGATCATCGGCAAGAAGGGCGCTGACATCGAAAAGTTGCGCCGCAAGCTCGGCACGATGACGGATTCGGAAATGCACCTCAACATCGTTGAAGTGCGCAAGCCGGAAACCGACGCCACGCTGGTTGCACAGTCGATCGCTCAGCAGCTCGAGCGCCGTATCGCGTTCCGCCGCGCCATGAAGCGTTCGGTTCAGACCGCCATGCGCATGGGCGCCGAAGGCATCCGTATCGTTTGCGGCGGCCGTCTCGGCGGCGCGGAAATCGCGCGTACCGAATGGTATCGCGAAGGCCGCGTTCCGCTTCACACGCTGCGCGCCGACATCGACTACGGCACGGCCGAAGCTGAAACCGCATACGGCATCTGCGGCATCAAGGTCTGGATCTTCAAGGGCGAAATCCTTGAGCACGATCCGATGGCCTCCGAGCGTCGCGCGACCGAAGGCGACAACAAGGGTAACAGCGGCAACAATCGCCGCCGCGAGAACGCCTGATTACAGGCGTTCGGCGAAGTTCGGAGATAAAAGAAAATGTTGCAGCCAAAGCGTACAAAGTACCGCAAGCAGTTCAAGGGCCGCATCCATGGCGTTGCCAAGGGCGGCAGCGACCTGGCTTTCGGTGAATATGGGCTGAAGGCGCAGGAACCCAACCGCGTCAACGCACGCGAGATCGAGGCGGCCCGCCGCGCGATCACCCGTCACATGAAGCGTGCCGGCCGTGTATGGATCCGTATTTTCCCCGACGTTCCGGTCACTTCCAAGCCGACCGAAGTGCGTATGGGTAAAGGTAAGGGCGGCGTCGACTATTGGGCAGCCAAGGTCAAGCCCGGCCGGATCATGTTCGAAATTGACGGCGTGAGCGAAGACATTGCCCGCGAAGCCCTGCGCCTCGGCGCTGCCAAGCTTTCGGTCAAGACGCGCTTCATCCAGCGCATCGCCGAATAAGGAGTGGTACTGATGAAAACCTCTGACGTACACGCCATGAGCGAAGACCAGCTCAAGGACAAGCTCGCCGAGCTGAAGAAGGAGCAGTTCAATCTGCGCTTCCAGAAGGCGACCGGCCAGCTGGAGCAGACGGGCCGCATCAAGCAGGTTCGCCGCGACATCGCGCGTGTAAAGACAATCGCAAGCCAGAAGGCTTCGGCCTCCAAGGCCTGAACGTAAGGGACCGACAAGAAAATGCCTAAACGCATCCTGCAAGGCGTTGTCGTTAGCGACAAGAACGATAAAACGGTCGTCGTCCGGGTTGAGCGTCGTTTCGCCCACCCGCTGCTTCAGAAGACCGTACGCCGCTCGAAGAAGTACAAGGCGCACGACGCCGAGAACCAGTATAAGACCGGGGATACCGTATTCATCGAAGAATGCGCTCCGGTTTCCAAGGACAAGCGCTGGAAGGTGGTTTCCACCGTTTCCGCCGACGCCTGATCCGTAAATACCGGCAGTATTTCGCCGCGGCCCTTGCGCTTTGGCGAAATTTCTGTATGTAGCACGGCAGATGTGCAAAGGGCGTCCGGCAACGGGCGGCCTTTTCCGTAAGGGCGCTGCCCAGGTTTGGGCCGGATCCTCGATCCGCATGGCGATCCTGAAAGACGCTACACCAAGACGCTCCGGCTCTTGACCTCGCATCGCCTCAAGGCGTCGCGATGGGCCGGGTAGGGAATTTGAGCGGCCGCAGGCTCCAGAGGTTGGGGCAGGCGGGCGCTTCGTACGTGTCGATTAAGCTGGTCTAGGGGGTGTTCCCAACCGGGCCGGTAACAACAAGAAGGCGACCTGATATGATTCAGATGCAAACAAACCTCGACGTGGCGGATAATTCCGGCGCACGTCGTGTCATGTGCATCAAGGTTCTGGGCGGCTCCAAGCGTAAATATGCCTCGGTCGGCGATATCATCGTCGTATCCGTGAAAGAGGCTGTTCCGCGCGGACGCGTCAAGAAGGGCGATGTGATGAAGGCCGTCGTCGTGCGCACGGCGAAGGACATCCGCCGCGCTGACGGCTCGGTCATCCGCTTCGACGGCAATGCCGCCGTTTTGATCAACAACAACAAAGAGCCGATTGGTACGCGTATCTTCGGGCCGGTTCCGCGCGAGCTGCGTGGCAAGAGCCATATGAAGATCATCTCCCTGGCTCCTGAAGTTCTGTAAGGGAGCGCGGACAATGCAGAGAATCAAGAAGGGCGACAAGGTCGTCGTCATCGCCGGCAAGGACAAGGGTCGCACCGGTGAAGTGGTTGCGGTTTCCCCGAAGGATGACCGCGCCGTCGTTTCCGGCATCAATGTCGTGCGTCGCCACCAGCGCCAGACGCAGACCACCGAAGCCGGCATCATCGCCAAGGAAGCGCCGATCCATCTGTCGAACCTCGCGATCGCCGATCCCAAGGACGGCAAGCCGACCCGCGTCGGCTACAAGGTCGAAGGCGAGAAGAAGGTCCGCTATGCAAAGCGTTCGGGAGAAGTGATCGATGGCTGAAGCTAAGTACGAGCCGCGCCTGAAAAAGGTTTACGGCGAAAAGATCCGCGCCCAGCTGCAGGAGCAGTTCTCCTACGCCAACGAAATGATGATCCCGCGTCTGGACAAGGTCGTGATCAACATGGGTGTCGGCGAAGCCGTTGGCGATTCGAAGAAGCCGGCCAATGCCGCTGCCGATCTGGCCGCGATTTCCGGTCAGAAGGCGGTCGTCACCCATGCCCGCAATTCCATCGCAGGCTTCAAGGTCCGCGAAGGCATGCCGATCGGCGCCAAGGTGACGCTGCGCGGCAACCGCATGTATGAATTCGTTGACCGCCTCGTCAACATCGCGCTTCCGCGCGTTCGCGACTTCCGGGGCCTCAATCCGAAGAGCTTTGACGGGCGTGGCAACTTCGCCATGGGCGTCAAGGAGCACATCGTGTTTCCCGAGATCGAATACGACAAGGTCGATCAGATGTGGGGCATGGATATTATCGTTTGCACGACGGCTGCAACGGACGACGAAGCACGGGCGCTTTTGACGGCGTTCAACTTCCCGTTCCGCAAGTAACCGTAACGACGAGCGTAGAAAAGGAACAACGACATGGCGAAGACAAGCGCAGTCGAAAAGAACAAGCGCCGCCGCGAGACGGTTGCCCGGGATGCTGAAAAGCGTGCCGCGCTGAAGGCGATCATCAAGGACCAGAAGCTTCCGATCGAGGAGCGCTTCCGCGCGACCCTGAAGCTTGCCGACATGCCGCGCGACGGCTCCAAGACGCGCATCCGCAACCGTTGCGAAGTATCGGGTCGTCCGCGTGCGTATTACCGCAAGCTGGGCATGTCCCGTATCGCACTTCGTGACCTTGGCAACACCGGCAAAGTGCCGGGCGTCGTCAAGTCGAGCTGGTAAGGAGGCGTCCCCATGGCAATGTCCGATCCCCTGGGCGATATGCTCACCCGTATCCGCAACGGCGCCTCGCGCCGCAAGACGTCCGTGACCACGCCGGCTTCCAAGCTGCGCGCGCGCGTTCTCGACGTCCTGCAGTCTGAAGGCTACATCCGCGGCTACACCCAGACCGACTTCGACAACGGCAAGTCCGAGATCGAAATCGAGCTGAAGTACTACGAAAACGCGTCCGTGATCCGCGAGATCGCCCGCGTTTCCAAGCCGGGCCGCCGGGTCTATGTCTCGGTCAAGTCCATTCCGCAGGTCGCAAACGGTCTGGGTATCACGATCCTCTCCACCCCCAAGGGTGTGATGGCTGATCACCAGGCGCGCGAACAGAATGTTGGTGGCGAGGTTCTCTGCTCGGTCTTCTAAGGCCGCAGCAGATCCTCCTAGCGAAACAGACAGGTAAAACAAATGTCTCGTATCGGTAAAAAGCCCGTTCAGGTTCCCAAGGGTGTGACTGCGTCGGTGGACGGCCAGAAGATCACAGCCAAGGGCCCGAAGGGCGAACTGTTCTTCGTCGCCAATGACGAAGTCAGCGTTTCGATGGAAGACGGCGCGATCGTCGTCACTCCGATCAACCAGTCCAAGGAAGCCCGCTCCAAGTGGGGCATGTCGCGGACCATGGTTGAAAACATCATGAAGGGCGTCACCGACGGTTACGAGCGCAAGCTCGAGATCAACGGCGTTGGTTACCGCGCGGCGATGCAGGGCAAGAACCTGCAGCTCTCGCTCGGCTTTTCCCACGAAGTTGTCTATCAGCCGCCAGAAGGCATCACGCTTGCTTGCCCGAAGCCGACGGAAATCACCGTTTCCGGCATCGACAAGCAGGTTGTCGGCCAGGTCGCTGCGAACATTCGCGAATATCGCGGTCCCGAGCCCTACAAGGGCAAGGGCGTGAAATACGCGGAAGAGCGCATCGTCCGCAAGGAAGGCAAGAAGAAGTAAGGATCACGCGTTATGGCAAGCAGGAAAGAAACCATTGCACGCCGCGCCAGCCGCGTGCGCCGACAGCTCAAGAAGGTCGCCAACGGCCGTCCGCGTCTGTCGGTCCATCGTTCTTCGAAGAACATCTATGCCCAGATCATCGATGATGCCGCCGGCCGTACGCTGGCTGCCGCCTCGACGCTCGACGCTTCGCTCAAGTCTTCGCTGAAGACCGGCGCGGACCGTGACGCGGCCGAAGCCGTTGGCAAGCTCGTCGCCGAGCGCGCCACCAAGGCCGGCGTCAAGGAAGTCGTGTTCGATCGCGGCGCCTACATCTTTCACGGTCGCGTCAAGGCTCTGGCCGACGGCGCCCGCGAAGGCGGTCTGAGCTTCTGATGAAGCTTTGAGGCGCGCGTTGCAGCGCGTCTCGCACCGGGCGGGCAGATACTGCTCTTCAAGAGCCAAGTCTCCCGACCGTTCGCCGGCCGCCACGCTTGAGGCTAGCGGCCTTTCCATATGCCGATTGCACCCGGAAAAGAAAAAGGAACAGGACAATGGCACAGGACAGAAGGGGATCGCGCGACGATCGCCACAACAGGGATGAGCGCGACAGCGAATTCGTTGACAAGCTCGTTGCCATCAATCGCGTTGCCAAGACCGTCAAGGGCGGTCGCCGCATGGGTTTTGCCGCTCTCGTCGTCGTTGGCGATGGCAAGGGCCGCGTCGGCTTCGGCCACGGCAAGGCGCGCGAAGTGCCGGAAGCCATCCGCAAGGCGACGGAAGCCGCCAAGCGCGAAATGATCTTCGTGCCGCTGCGCGACGGTCGTACGCTGCATCACGACATCAAGGGCCGTCACGGCGCCGGCAAGGTATTGCTGCGCACCGCCAAGGCCGGTACCGGCATCATCGCCGGCGGTCCGATGCGTGCCGTTTTCGAAACCCTGGGTGTTGCCGACGTCGTCGCCAAGTCGACCGGCTCGTCCAACCCGTACAACATGGTTCGCGCCACGTTTGATGCCCTGAAGAGCCAGATGCATCCGAAGGACATCGCAGCCCAGCGCGGCCTGAAATACGCCACGCTTCAGGCTCGCCGCCAGGCCGCTGGCGCTGTTGTCGACGAGTAAGGGAGGCAACCATGGCCAAAGCAAGCACCAAGAAGAAGACTGTCACCGTTGAGCAGATCGGCAGCCCGATCCGCCGTCCCGCCGTACAGCGCCAGACGCTGATCGGCCTCGGCCTCAACAAGATGCATCGTGTGCGCACCCTGGAAGATACGCCTTCCGTTCGCGGCATGATCAACAGCATTCCCCATCTCGTCCGCGTCGTCGACGAGAAGTGAGACGGGAGAACATCATGAAACTGAACGAAATCAAGGATCGCGAAGGCGCGACGCATTCGAAGAAGCGTCTCGGCCGCGGCATCGGTTCCGGCTCCGGCAAGACCGGCGGTCGCGGCGTCAAGGGTCAGAAGTCCCGTTCGGGCGTTGCCATCAACGGCTTCGAAGGCGGTCAGATGCCGATCTACCGTCGCCTGCCGAAGCGCGGCTTCGTCAACATCTTTTCGAAGGACTTCGCTGAAGTATCGCTCGGCCGCCTCCAGGCTGCCGTCGATGCCAAGAAGCTCGACGCCAAGAAGACGGTCAATGCTGAAGCGCTCAAGGAAGCCGGCGTGATTCGCCGCGTCAAGGATGGCGTACGCGTTCTGTCCGACGGCGAACTGAAGGCCAAGCTGACGCTCGAAGTGGCAGGCGCCTCCAAGGCCGCGATCGAGAAGATCGAAAAGGCCGGCGGTTCGATCACCGTTGCTTCCGGCGACAAAAACGCCGAATAATTCAGCTTCTATTTTAAAAATCTACGCCCGGAGTGCTTCACACCGGGCGTTTTTTCTTCCATATGTGCCTCGGCCACCCGGCTGGCTTGCCAATCTTGCCTTGCGGGTGGTTCATCGTGAAGACGGCCCGCATTCGAATAGAGCGATGTCGCCAGTTACGATCGGGCAATTTTTCGCACCGGGCGCTTCCTGCGGCCGTGCGGCGACGCGGAGATACGCATGGCTTCTGCAGCGGAACAACTCGCATCCAATCTGAACTTCTCGACCTTTGCCAAGGCAACGGATCTGAAGAAGCGGATCTGGTTCACCCTTCTGGCCCTTCTCGTTTACCGGCTGGGTACGCATATCCCGCTTCCCGGAATCAATCTCGATGCCTACGCGCAGGCCTTCCAGGGCCAGTCCGAGGGCATTCTCGGCATGTTCAACATGTTCTCGGGCGGCGCGGTGCAGCGCATGGCGATCTTCGCGCTCGGCATCATGCCCTACATCTCGGCCTCGATCATCGTGCAGCTCCTGACCGCCGTCGTGCCGTCGCTGGAAGCGCTGAAGAAGGAAGGCGAGCAGGGCCGCAAGATCATCAACCAGTATACCCGTTACGGCACGGTGGTGCTGGCCACGGCGCAGGCCTATGGCATTGCGATCGGCCTGCAGTCCGGCAACAATCTCGTGACCGATCCGGGCTGGTTCTTCATCCTGTCGACCGTCGTCACGCTCGTCGGCGGCACCATGTTCCTGATGTGGCTCGGCGAGCAGATCACCTCGCGCGGTATCGGTAACGGCATCTCGCTGATCATCTTCTCGGGCATCGTCGCGGGCCTTCCGGCGGCCGTCGGCAATATGCTGGAGCTGTCGAGCGTCGGTTCGATCTCGGCTTTCGTCACGATCCTGATTCTCGTCGTTGTCATCGCGGTGTTCGCGCTGATCGTCTTCGTGGAACGCGCCCAGCGCCGGCTGCTGATCCAGTATCCGAAGCGCCAGGTCGGTAACCGCATGTTCCAGGGCGATACCTCGCATCTGCCGCTGAAGCTCAACACCTCGGGCGTCATTCCCGCGATCTTCGCGTCCTCGCTGCTTCTGCTGCCGGCGACGCTTGCAGGCTTCACCTCCTCGGAGCTGCCGAGCTGGGCAACGGCGATCATCGCATCGCTCGGCCATGGCCAGGCGCTCTACATGATCGTCTACGGTCTGCTGATCGCGTTCTTCGCCTTCTTCTACACCGCCATCGTCTTCAACCCGAAGGAGACGGCGGATAACCTGAAGCGCCATGGCGGCTTCATTCCGGGTATCCGCCCGGGCGAGCGCACCGCCGAATACATAGACTATGTTCTGACTCGCATTACCGTTGTCGGTGCGATCTATCTGGTGTTCGTCTGCATCCTGCCGGAGATCCTTGTGGCCCGCACCGGCGTATCGCTGGCGCTCGGCGGTACCTCGCTGCTGATTATCGTGAGCGTGACGCTGGATACCGTGTCGCAGATCCAGGGCCACCTGATCGCCCAGCAGTATGAGGGGCTGATCAAGAAATCGAAATTGCGGGGAGGAAAGAGGGGACGATGAGACTTATACTTCTGGGACCACCGGGCGCCGGCAAGGGGACGCAGGCGCAACGCATCGTTGCCAATCACGGCATTCCGCAGCTTTCCACGGGCGATATGCTGCGCGCGGCCGTGGCTGCGCAGACCGAGGTCGGCAAGAAGGCCAAGGCGGTTATGGATGCCGGCGGGCTGGTATCCGATGACATCGTCATCGCCATCGTGTCCGAGCGAATCGATCAGGAAGACTGCAAGGACGGTTTCATTCTCGACGGCTTTCCCCGCACCCTTGTGCAGGCCGATGCCACCGAGAAGATGATGGCGGCCAAGGGCATCGCGCTCGACGCCGTGATCGAAATCCAGGTGAATGACGAAACGCTCGCCGAGCGGATCGCCGGTCGCTATAGCTGCGCCAAATGCGGCGCGGGCTATCACGACGAATTCCACAAGCCCAAGGTGGAAGGCGTCTGCGACGTTTGCGGCTCAACCGACTTCAAGCGTCGTCCGGACGACAATCGCGAGACGGTCGAGAAGCGCCTGAAGGCTTATTACAAGGAAACCGCGCCGCTGATCGGCTACTACTATGCCAAGGGCAAGCTTTCATCGGTGGACGGCATGGCGAGCATGGACGATGTGACCGCCAGCATCGAGAGGGTTCTCGGCGGGCTCTGACGCTCGCAAGGCCCATAAAAATAAAGGAATCGGTTGCAATGGGCTGCCGTTTCCGCTATGAGCGCTCCAACTCGCGACATGGGGCAAGGCTGTCAAAGTCCTTTTGAATTCGATCAGGACGCGTCTTGTCACGGATATAAGTTGCGGCCGAGCAATGACAGGCGGGTTATCCGCCAGGGAAACCGGCAGTTTCTCGCAAGCTGCCAATAGAAGATGTTAAGGAGAATCGGCGTGGCTCGTATTGCTGGCGTCAACATCCCGACTGCCAAGCGCGTTGTAATCGCGCTGCAGTATATTCATGGGATCGGACCGAAATTCGCGCAGGAAATCTGCGAAAAGGCTTCCATCCCGGCCGAACGCCGCGTGCATGAGCTGACGGACGCCGAAGTCCTTCAGATCCGCGAAGCGATCGACCGTGACTACATGGTTGAAGGCGACCTGCGTCGCGAGAATTCCATGAACATCAAGCGCCTGATGGACCTCGGCTGCTACCGCGGCCTGCGCCATCGTCGCGGCCTGCCGGTTCGCGGCCAGCGCACGCACACCAATGCCCGCACCCGCAAGGGCCCGGCAAAGGCGATTGCAGGCAAGAAGAAGTAAGTTTTACGGGACATTTTGTTCCGGATGAGCCGGCGGGTTTGCGCCGGCTTTCTGCGTAGATGACCGGGCCGCAAAAGGGCCGGTATGCGGTGAGCGCAAATGCCGCCGTGACGAGAAGGATCAGGAGGGTTTTCGCTCACGGCGAAACTTTCCCGGTGGAGCCGCTGGCGTTACGGCGGTGTCGAGATCAACGAAAGGAATACCATGGCCAAGGAAGCCACCCGCGTTCGCCGTCGCGAACGTAAGAATATTTCGTCGGGCGTTGCCCACGTGAACTCCTCGTTCAACAACACGATGATCACCATCACCGACGCACAGGGCAACGCGATTGCCTGGTCGTCCGCTGGCGCCAAGGGCTTCAAGGGCTCGCGCAAGTCGACGCCGTTCGCTGCCCAGATCGCTGCCGAAGACTGCGCCAAGAAGGCTCAGGAGCACGGCATGAAGTCGCTGGAAGTCGAAGTCTGCGGTCCGGGTTCGGGTCGTGAGTCGGCCCTGCGCGCGCTCCAGGCTGCCGGTTTCGTCATCACCTCGATCCGCGATGTGACGCCGATCCCGCACAATGGCTGCCGCCCGCGCAAGAAGCGTCGCGTCTAATCATCTGTCAATTTGCTCCGGTGGCCTCGCAAGAGGTCCCGGTTCTACGAAGGTCGGCCGTCACGATTGGATAGTGCGGCGAACGAAAGGTAGAAATCATGATACAGAAAAACTGGCAGGAACTGATCAAACCGTCGAAGGTGGAATTCACCTCGAGCGGTCCGAAGAAGGCGACGCTCGTCGCCGAGCCGCTGGAACGCGGCTTCGGCCTGACGCTCGGCAATGCGCTGCGCCGCATCCTTCTGTCCTCGCTGCGCGGCGCTGCCGTGACCGCGGTTCAGATCGATGGCGTTCTGCATGAATTCTCGTCGATCCCCGGCGTTCGCGAAGATGTCACCGACATCGTCCTGAACATCAAGGAAATCGCCATCCGCATGGAAGGCGATGAGGCAAAACGCATGGTCGTGCGCAAGCAGGGCCCGGGCGTTGTCACCGCCGGCGATATTCAGACGGTTGGCGATATCGAGATCCTGAACCCCGATCTCGTGCTCTGCACGCTGGACGAAGGCGCTGAAATCCGCATGGAATTCACCGTCAACAACGGCAAGGGCTATGTGCCGGCCGAGCGCAATCGCGCCGAAGACGCGCCGATCGGCCTGATCCCGGTCGACAGCCTCTATTCGCCGATCCGCAAGGTCTCCTACAAGGTTGAGAACACCCGTGAGGGCCAGGTTCTTGACTATGACAAGCTGCTGATGACCATCGAGACCGATGGTTCTGTCACCGGCGAGGATTCGGTCGCATTCGCCGCCCGCATCCTGCAGGATCAGCTCTCGGTCTTCGTGAACTTCGAAGAGCCGCAGAAGGATACGGAAGAAGACGACGTCACCGAGCTCGCCTTCAACCCGGCCCTTCTCAAGAAGGTCGACGAACTCGAACTTTCGGTCCGTTCGGCCAACTGCCTGAAGAACGACAACATCGTTTACATCGGCGATCTCATTCAGAAGACCGAGGCGGAAATGCTGCGCACGCCGAATTTCGGCCGCAAGTCGCTGAACGAGATCAAGGAAGTGCTGGCCTCCATGGGCCTGCATCTGGGCATGGAAGTGCCGGCCTGGCCGCCGGAAAACATCGACGACCTCGCCAAGCGGTACGAGGATCAGTACTAACACGTCATACTGCAGGTGGATGCCTGCAAGTGAAGGAGAATAGCAATGCGCCATAAAAGTGCAGGCCGCAAGCTGAACAGAACGGCAAGCCATCGCAAGGCGATGTTTGCCAACATGGCCGTCTCGCTCATCGTGCATGAGCAGATTGTCACGACGCTGCCCAAGGCCAAGGAAATCCGTCCGATCGTCGAGAAGCTGATCACGCTCGGCAAGCGCGGCGATCTGCATGCCCGCCGTCAGGCGATCTCGCAGATCAAGGATGTCGACGCCGTCAAGAAGCTGTTCGACGTTCTGGCATCGCGCTACGTCGACCGCAATGGCGGCTACACCCGCATCATGAAGGCCGGCTTCCGCCACGGCGACAACGCCCCGATCGCCGTCATCGAATTCGTTGACCGCGACGTTGACGCCAAGGGCGCCGAAGACAAGGCCCGCGTTGCTGCCGAAGCCGAATCGGAAATGGAAGCCGCGTAAGCAGCGCTTTCAGTTGAGATGAGTTGAACGGCCGGGTGCGAAAGCGCCCGGCTTTTTCGTTGGTGATGGCCCAGATTCTTCAGGTGCTTTGGGTGGCGCTGGGATTCAATGACGTTGCAGCCAGCCACCTGTCCGACGACCACAATATCGGCTTCTCCGCAACATCCGCCATATTCCCTCGCGTTGTGACAGCAATCCTATCGCAGTAGGATTTACCGGCGAGAATAAGGCTATGAGCCGCAAGCGATGATTTGTCTTTTCAGCCAGGCCCTTTCCGCATCGTTTTTCGAAAGCGAGGCGGCCTTTTCGAAAAGCGCTTCCGCCTGGATATTCTCGCCCGCACGCAGCATGCAGTCTCCCTTCGCAGCATAGAGCGGCGCGTAGGCCGCCAGTGCGGGCAAGTGCTCGATTTCGGCTAGCAGCAGCAGGCCAAGCTCCGGTCCCGTCGCCATGCTATGGGCGATCGCCCGGTTGAGCGCGACGATGGGGGTGGGGAGAAGGTCGACAAGCCGGTCGTAGATCGCGGCAATCGTAGCCCAGTCTGTGGCGGCCGCTGTCGGCGCGCGACCATGACAGGCGGCAATCGCGGCCTGCAGCGTATAGGGGCCGGGGTTGCCAGCAGCGAAAGCATGGTCCAGAGCGGCGAGACCGTGGGTCAGCAGCAGCCTGTCCCAGCGTGTCCGGTCCTGTTCGGTGATGGGCACGGGCATGCCATTGCGGTCCACGCGGGCGGGAAAGCGAGCGGCCTGCAACTCCATCAGCGCCAACAAACCCAGCACTTCCGCCTCTTCGGAAAGAAGGGTTGCCAGGATGCGGCCAAGCCGCATCGCCTCCTCGGCAAGCGGCGGGCGCAGCGCGGCGGATCCGGAAGTGGCTGCATAGCCCTCGTTGAAGATCAGATAGATCACTTC
Source organism: Martelella sp. FOR1707 (assembly GCF_053484265.1). Taxonomy (NCBI): domain Bacteria; kingdom Pseudomonadati; phylum Pseudomonadota; class Alphaproteobacteria; order Hyphomicrobiales; family Aurantimonadaceae; genus Martelella; species Martelella sp. FOR1707. The sequence goes on from NZ_JBAKFP010000002.1 coordinate 662,587, forward strand.
AAGGACCGAGGCGAGGCGCTGGTCGCGCTCAGGCCCATGCGGAACCTCATAGACGACGGGTGCTGCGCCGAGCTGATTCTTGGCCCTCAGCACACGCTGCGATGCTGTCGCCTCGCTGGTGACGAAGGCGCGGGCGATCTCGGCGGTGGAAAGGCCGGCGACCACCTTCAGCGTCAGCGCCACACGCGAGGATGGCGGCAGGGCCGGGTGGCAGGCGGTGAAGATCAGCGCCAGCCTGTCATCGCGGATGTCATCATCCATCGCGGTCTCCACCAGGTCCTGCTCGCTTGCGTCGGGCTCGTAGAAGATGCGGGTGACATCTCCTTCCTTTTTCGCCTCAGTCGTGCGTCTGCGCATATGGTCGATGGCGCGGCGCTTGGCCGTCACCATCAGCCATGCGGCGGGATTTTGGGGAATGCCGGTCCTCGGCCATGCGGAGAGGGCTGAAAGCAGCGCCTCCTGGGCGCACTCCTCGGCCAGCGACAGATCGCGCATATAGGCTGCGAGCCCGGCGACAAGCCGGGTTCGCTCGATGCGGTAGACCGTTTCGATGGTCCTGCTTATGTCTTCCATGCGCCGACTATGGCCGATCCGCCATGCCGGTCAATCCCGCTTCACAGCATCATCGGGCGATGATCGCTCGCCGCTTCAAACGTTGCGGCCTTCGAAGCGGTCGCGCTGCTCGTCGGTGATCACATCAGCGAAGTCTTCCATTTCGTAGAATGGGCGGATTTCGAGTTCGCTCGGGCCAGGCATCGGGTTGGGGCAGCGCTTGGCCCATGCGATCGCCTCGTCCATGTCCTTGACCTGCCAGATCCAGTAGCCGGCGACCAGCTCGCGGGTTTCGGCAAACGGACCGTCGATCACGGTGCGGCTCGGCCCGTCGAACGCGATGCGCTTGCCGACCGCCGAGGGCTTCAGCCCGTCGCCGGCCATGATGATGCCGGCCTTCATCAGCTCCTCATTGAACTTTCCCATGGCGTCGAACATTTCCGGCTCCGGCATGATGCCCTTCTCGCTGTCTTCCGTCGCCTTTACAAAAACCATGACACGCATTGTCTTCTCCTGTTGTTCAGGGCGCTTCATGCGCTCCCGACATCCCGACGCGCGAGCATGGCGGAATCCGACAATGGGTGCAAAATTTTTCCGAGGGGAGGGCCTGCACTATCTCGCGCCCTTCTGCATCCGCGCTGCCTTCTTCCTCGCGCGCTTGCGCTCCATGATCGTGGGCCGCGCGAAGCGATAGCCCAAGAGCAGCACGGCGATCGCGATGTAGAGCAGGATCTCCGGGCCGATGACCTTGCGCGACATCGCGAAGTGGAGGGTGGCGAGGGCGGTGATCTCGTAGATGAAGGAGTGGATCAGGATCCAGCCCTTCTTCAATGTGCGGATCGACCAGTTGTTGGAGGTGACGGCGAGCGGGACCAGCATGACGAGCGCCATCATGCCGAAGGTGATGAAGGGCCGCTTGATGATGTCCTCGATCACCATGGAAATATCCATGCGCTGGTCGAGCACGAGATAGACCAGAAAGTGGAAGCAGACGTAATAGAAGCCGAGTAGGCCCAGCGCCCGGCGGTAGCGCATCAGGTTGATCTCGGCGAGATCGTGCAGCGGCGTGATGCAGAGCGTGGCGAGGATGAACCGCAGCGCCCAGATGCCCAGCACATGCTCGAAGGTCTTGACCGGGTCGACGCCAAGCTGGTTGGTGGCGCCGAGATAAAAATACCAGACGGCCGGCGCCAGCCCGAGCGCGTAGAGCGCCCAGACGGAAGCCGGACGCCACCAGTGGGTTTTGGCGGCCGGGCGTTTTCTGGCTGCGATGTCGGTCATCTTGCCGGTGCTCAATAGTTGGCCTTGAGGTCCATGCCGCTGTAGAGGCTCGCCACCTCATCGCCATAGCCGTTGAACTTCAGCGTCGGAATCCGCTCGCCGCCGAAGAATCCGCCGCCTTCGCCGATCACGCGTTCGGAGGCCTGGCTCCAGCGCGGATGCGGCACGTCGGGGTTCACATTGGCGTAAAAGCCGTATTCGCTCGGCTGCAGCAGGTTCCAGCTATTGGGCGGCTGCTTGTCGGTGAGCGTCATCTTCGTGATCGACTTGATGCCCTTGAAGCCGTATTTCCACGGCACCACCAGACGCATCGGCGCGCCCGACTGGTTCAGGAGCGTCTTGCCGTAAAGCCCGACCGCGATGATGGTCAGCGGATGGTTGGCCTCGTCGAGCCTGAGCCCCTCGACATAGGGCCAGGGCATGGGCTGGCCGAAACCGCGCTGGCCCGGCATCTGTTCCGGTCGCACCACGGTCTGGAAGGCGACATATTTCGCCGAGCCGGTGGGCTCCGCCATGTCGAGGATCGATTTCAGCGGGATGCCGACCCACGGGATCACCATCGACCACGCCTCGACGCAGCGCATGCGATAGGTTCGGTCTTCAAGCGGAAACTTCGTCAGCAGGGTATCGATATCGACCCGCTGGGGCTTCTGCACCATGCCATCGATTTCGAAGGTCCAGGGGTAGGGCTGGAAGTCGCCGGAGTTGCGATAGGGGTCTTCCTTGCCGGTCCCGAACTCGTAGAAATTGTTGTAGTGCGTGATGTCCTCGTAGCTCGTCACCTTGCGATCGGCGGGGGCGGGGAACGGACCCTTCACCGTTTTCAGCGCCTCGCCCTGGGAAAGGTCGTCGCCGGCGGCAAATGCGCCGGGGGCCGCGGCAAAGGTGGCGCCTGCAGCAAGGCCCGCCAGAAGCGAGCGACGCTTCAGGTAGAGATGCTCCGGCGTGATCTCAGAAGAGGGGATATGGGGCGGCTTGTAAGCGGACATCGAAATGTCTCCCGTAATGTTCGTCATGAACCATTACGTCGGAAGATCGCCGATAGTTTCACCTTTCACAAGAAACTTCCCGACCACATTTTTGTGTAGCGGGCGTGAGGGCAGGGGCGGCATGCCCGGAACAGCACCCGGTTGCCTCTCAGGTCGCCGGCTCTTTCTCTCCGGCGTCTTTCGGAGAGATGCTGTCACCCAGAAGCTCCTCGACGAACCATGCCGCAAATTGCGCGCGACCCGAAACGCCGGCCTTGGCATAGATGCGGGTCATCTGAGCGCGCACCGTGCCCTGGGCCGAGCCCCGAAGGCGCGCGATCTCCGCCATGTCGATGCCCTTCAGCGCCAGCATGCCCACCTCCCGCTCTGCCGCCGTCAGACCCCAGATGTCGAACTGGGTTTCGATGATGCGGACGAAATCGCCGCGGGCAATATCGAGCGCGCGCCCCTGTGCCGCCATGCGCTCCAGCGTCAGCCGGAGCTGCCAGCCGGCCATGAAGATACCGAGCACGAGAACGAAGGCCGTCAATGCCTCGATGACCGACTCGGCGTTCACCGGCGCATCGGCAAGGTCTCGAACGGCGTCGGCGACGAAGAAAAGCGCTGCGACGCTCTGCAGCATCATGAACAGCGCAAGGGCGATCGTCTGCGACCGCCCCTGCCGTGTTGTTTTCCGGGTTTTCGTCAACGCGGTGGACCCTTGATCATCGGGCGCACAAGGTTTCTCCTGAGCGCATAGCTTTCCGCCGCAACGCCTGCGACATGGATGAGCGCCAACACTAGCATGAGATTGGCCGCTGTCTCGTGGATCTCTTTCACGATTTCTCCGGAGTCTTCGGCGGGTTCCTCGCCCTCATCGTCCCCGGCAAGCACAGACCAGTCGCCCTGTTCGACCGCCGCGCGTTCATTGGCGATGGTGATTGGTGTTTTTGCGTCGGTCAGGATTAGTCCCGTTGCGATCACTGCGGCAAGACAGGCCCAGAGCGCATAGACCATGATCGCGCCGGCCGGGTTGTGCGAGGGATATTCCTTCGGCTTGCCGCGCACCAGCGAGAAGAGATGCGAAACCGCAGCGCGCGGATCAGGAAGGAAGGCGGTAAACCGGGCTTCCCTTGGGCCGATGAACCCCCAGACCAGCCGAATGACCAGCACTGCCATTGCGATCCAGCCGATCCAGATATGGATTGCGCCGCCCGGTTCCGATATCAGGCCGTTGATGATGACAGCGGCGGCGATCAGCCAGTGACTGAGGCGCACCACCGGGTCCCACGGGTCGGGCGGGGCAATCGCTGCCCCGGACCCTGTTTGTCTACCGGTCGGCATGTCAGTCCTTCCCGGAAATCCTGGCGATCGCGCCGGTCTTCGGGTTTATGTAAACCTCGTGCATCACATTGTCCTGATCATAGCATTTCGCCTCGATCATGCCGCCCTCGGCCTCGAAGCCCTTGAGGGTGCAGCCTGCCTTCTCAAGTGCTGCGGCGGCATCCGCCGGGTTGGTGCCGACAACGTCGCCAACGGCGGGCATGGCGAATGCCGCGACAGGGGCTGCAATGACGGCAACCGCGAGAAACATGGAACGGATCATGGTAATTTCCTCTCTTGGAAAGGCGCGCCGGATGTGGAGCGCAACGACCCCGATCTGCTGTCTGCCTGCCTCGCCGTCCATCTGCTTATGGCTGAAATGGTCCCGCGTAAGCGTTTGCTTAGGGCCTCCAAGCTCTTTTATTGACTAACCGTACCGGAGAGTACCGTTTTGCCGCCAACCGATAGTGACAGCCCGCGTGATATGGGTTACCACCACCACAAGCGGCGATGCCTGCGCAAGGCGCAGGAGCACATTGAGGAGGACCCAAGGGGTCATATGTGCCGAACGCCGGATTTAAGAAAGGAAGCCCCATGCCTGCCTATCGTTCAAGAACGACGACCCATGGTCGAAACATGGCCGGCGCGCGCGGTCTCTGGCGCGCAACCGGCATGAAGGATGGTGATTTCGGCAAGCCGATCATCGCCGTCGTCAATTCTTTCACCCAGTTCGTACCCGGTCACGTGCACCTAAAGGACCTCGGCCAGCTTGTCGCCCGCGAGATCGAAAGCGCCGGCGGCGTCGCCAAGGAATTCAACACGATCGCCGTCGATGACGGCATCGCCATGGGCCATGACGGCATGCTCTATTCGCTGCCCTCGCGCGAAGTTATCGCCGACAGCGTCGAATACATGGTCAATGCCCATTGCGCCGATGCCATGGTCTGCATCTCCAACTGCGACAAGATCACCCCCGGCATGCTGATGGCGTCTCTGCGTCTCAACATCCCGACGATCTTCGTTTCCGGCGGTCCGATGGAAGCCGGCAAGGTGGTGCTGAACGGCAAGGAACAGGCGCTCGATCTGATCGACGCCATGGTCGCCGCCGCTGATGACAAATATTCCGATGACGACGTTCAGGCGATCGAGCGTTCGGCCTGCCCGACCTGCGGCTCCTGCTCCGGCATGTTCACCGCCAATTCGATGAACTGTCTGACGGAAGCGCTTGGCCTGTCGCTGCCGGGCAATGGCTCGACGCTTGCCACCCATGCCGACCGCCGCCGCCTGTTCGTCGAGGCCGGCCACCAGATCGTCGATCTCGCGCGGCGCTACTACGAACAGGACGACGAATCCGCGCTGCCGCGCAATATCGCCAGCAAGGCCGCGTTCGAGAACGCCATGACGCTCGATATCGCCATGGGCGGCTCGACCAACACCGTGCTGCATATTCTTGCCGCCGCCTATGAGGCGGAGCTGGATTTCACCATGGACGACATCGACCGGCTGTCGCGCCAGGTGCCGTGCCTCTGCAAGGTCGCGCCCGCCAAGAACGACGTCCATATGGAAGATGTCCACCGCGCCGGCGGGATCATGGCGATCCTCGGCGAGCTGGACCGGGCAGGGCTGATCAAGCGCGACAGCCCGACCGTGCATTCGGCGACACTGGGCGATGCCATCGACCAGTGGGATATCGTGCGCACCAATTCCGAAAGCGTGCGGAAATTCTACATGGCAGCCCCCGGCGGCGTGCCCTCGCAGCAGGCCTTCTCGCAGGAGCGTCGCTGGGCCGAGCTCGATCTCGACCGCGTTTCGGGCGCCATCCGCAGTGCCGAGCATCCCTTCTCCAAGGATGGCGGGCTCGCCGTGCTGAAGGGCAATATCGCGCTCGACGGCTGCATCGTGAAGACAGCGGGCGTTGACGAGAGCATCCTGAAATTCTCCGGCCCGGCGGTCGTCTATGAAAGCCAGGACGCGGCGGTGAAGGGCATCCTCTCCAACGAGGTCAAGGCCGGCGATGTCGTCGTCATCCTCTATGAGGGCCCGAAGGGCGGGCCGGGCATGCAGGAAATGCTGTACCCGACCAGCTATCTGAAGTCGAAGGGGCTCGGCAAGGATTGCGCGCTGATCACCGACGGTCGCTTTTCGGGCGGCACCTCGGGTCTGTCGATCGGCCACGTCTCGCCGGAAGCCGCTCAGGGCGGCGCGATCGGTCTTGTCCGCAATGGCGACATGATCGATATCGATATCCCCGGCCGCACGATCAGTCTGCGCCTCTCGCCGTCGGAGCTTGAAGCCCGGCGTTCGGCGCAGGATGAGAAGGGCTGGAAGCCGGAAGCGCCTCGCCGCCGCAAGGTGACGACCGCGCTCAAGGCTTACGCCGCCTTTGCCGCCAGCGCCGACAAGGGCGCAGTGCGGATCCTGCCGGAGTAAGAGCGGCTTTCCCGCGCCGCATGTGGGTCTGTGAAAGCGTTCGGGCCGTCCTGCAAGGGTCGGCCCGAAACTTTGCGTGGTGGAGGCGAAAATGCTGCGATTGTTCGTTGGTCTCGTATTGCTCCTGTTGCCGGTGCTGGCGCGCTCCGCCGAGGCGGCCCCCGTCTGCACCCTTGTGATGAACGCACAATCCGGGGCGGTTCTGCTGGAGGAGGGGGATTGCCGATCAGAAGTCACGCCGGCATCGACCTTCAAGGTGGCGCTGGCGGTGATGGCTTTCGATGCCGGTATTCTGCAGGATGCGCATCACCCGGTCATGGCCTATCGCGCAGGCGATCCCGACTGGGGCGGCGCGGCATGGAAACAGGACACCGATCCCGAGCGCTGGATCCGCTATTCCGTCGTCTGGTATTCACAGCGCCTGACCCATAGTCTCGGAGCAGCGACGCTCACACGCTACGGCGAGGCCTTTGGCTACGGCAATGCCGATTTTTCCGGCGATCCGGGCTACGGCAACGGGCTCGACCGCGCATGGATTGCATCCTCGCTGAAGATTTCGCCGTATCAGCAGGCCATCTTCTTGCGTGGGCTGGTGCTTGGCACGCTGCCGGCCAGCCAGGACGCCATGGCGAAGACGCGCGGCCTGCTGGAGCAGAACAACGTGGATGGCTGGCTCATGCGCGGCAAGACCGGCGCGGCTTATCCCCGGCGCGCCGATCGCAGTTTCGACTACGCGCATGGCTGGGGCTGGTATGTCGGCTGGGCAGAACGCGGCGACGACGCGCTGGTATTCGTGACGCTGACACAGACGGAGCAGCGCGGCAAGCAGTCGCCGGGGCTTCTCACCCGCGAGGGTCTCCTGGAGCAATGGCGGGCTTTGTCACAGCGGGCGCTGAACGCGCCACGCTGATATGTGGGGAAGGGAAATTTGGCGTTCCCCCGGGACCTGCCGTCAAATCGGCTTGTCGATCCCGTCATAAAGCTTCTGCAACTGGTCGATGCGGGTGTCATAGGCTTTTTCGATGCAGGCGACATCGGTGCCGCAGGCTTCGCGTTCCTTCAGCCATGCCTTCTGGTCGTCCGCCATGTTTCCGGACATACCCATGGCGAACAGACCCTTCAGCATGGTGTACATCGTCGCCATCTTCACGTCGTCATCGTTGAGCGTGAGGTTGGCGCAGATGGTCTTTTCGTTCGGCGTCAGGCCGGAGGCGCTGCAATCGAAGCTCGCGGCGGAGGCCGGTGTTGTCATCAAGGCCGTCCCGCCGACGATGGCGAGCGAAGCCGCAAGAGCGAGTGCTGTGGGAGCGTGTTTCATGGAATTACCTCCTTCTGGTTGCGGCCGGAGCCTGAACTCGGCGCCCGGCAAATTTGTGGCGGGCGCTCATCGCCCTATGGTGGCGGCAATCTTCCGCTCCATTCGTGAATGTGAAATGAATAGGCCGACAAACCGCGCCTGTTTTATCGCATCTGCCGCTTTTTCACCCTATATCGGGCGATGATGGTGGTGCATCCTCCGGGTTCTCCGGATGAATTTCATGAAGAGACAGGTGACTGATGACGGCACACTTCACACGCATTTCCGCCGCGGCTCTTTTCGCCGGTGTGGCCCTGACCATGCAGCCCGTGCTCGCTGCCGACAGAGTGGTTCCCGGCAGTGCTGCGGAACTTCAGTATTCCTACGCCCCGCTGGTGAAGGAGACCGCGCCGGCGGTGGTCAATGTCTATGCGGAGCGCATGGTGACGCGGCGCATGTCGCCGCTTTTCTCCGATCCGTTTTTCGGCCAGTTCTTCGGCCAGCAGATGCCGGGCCGCTCGGAAAAGCAGGTCTCGCTCGGTTCCGGCGTGATCGTGGAGAAGAACGGCATGATCATCACAAACAATCACGTCATCGCCGGCGCTGATGATGTGCGGGTCGCGCTTGCCGACGGGCGCGAGTTTCCCTGCAGCGTGCTCCTGAAGGACGACCGCTATGATCTGGCGGTGCTGAAGATCAAGTCGGACGAGGAGTTTCCGGTAATCCCGATCGGCGATTCCGATGCCGTCGAGGTCGGCGACCTTTCGCTGGCCATCGGCAACCCGTTCGCGGTCGGCCAGACGGTCACGAGCGGCATCATTTCGGGGCTTGCGCGCAATTCGATCACCGACGGCGAATTCGGCTTCTTCCTGCAGACCGACGCGGCGATCAATCCCGGCAATTCGGGCGGCGCGCTGCTCGACATGCAGGGCGAACTGATCGGCATCAACACCGCGATCTTTTCCAAGGGCGGCGGATCGAACGGCATCGGCTTCGCCATTCCGGCCAATATGGTCAAGGTTTTCCTGGCGGCCGCCGATCGGGGCGAGGAGCGGTTCCAGCGTCCCTATGTCGGCGCGACCTTCGGCCCGGTTACATCCGATATGGCCGAGGCGCTGGGCCTGAAGGCCGCGCGCGGGGCGATCATTTCCGCCGTCAATGCGGCAAGCCCCGCCGAAAAGGCCGGGCTTCAGTCCGGCTCGGTCATCACCGCTGTCAATGGCGTTCCGGTCGAGCATCCCGACGCCCTGCTTTATCGCCTCACCGTGATCGGCATCGGCGAGGAGGCCGACCTCACGGTGGAGCGAGACGGCAAGACCAGCCATATCGCCCTGCCGCTCGCGCTCGCGCCGGAGGACCCGCCGCGCGATACCCGCACGATCGACGGCAACAGCCCGTTTTCCGGCCTGACGGTGGAAAACATCTCGCCGCGCGTGGTCGAGGAGTTGCGCCTGCCCGACATATCTGATGGTGTCGTCGTCGCGGACGTTGAAGCCGGCTCGCCCGCCGCCCGTATCGGTTTTGCCCGCGGGGATGTGATCGTTGCCGTCAACGGAACCGAGATCGACACGACCGGCACGCTGGAAGATCAGGCCGCCGCCAGTCCCGGCCTCTGGCGCCTTTCCATTAATCGCGGCGGCAGGATGATAAACCAGATCTTCAGATGAGCGACCTGTTTGCCCCCAAAGTTCCCGACGATATCGAGCGCAAGCGGCCGCTGGCCGACCGGCTGCGGCCGAAGCACCTTGCCGAGGTCACCGGCCAGCCGCATCTGACCGGCCCCGATGGCGTGCTGACGCGGATGATCGCGTCCGGCTCGCTCGGCTCGATGATCTTCTGGGGGCCGCCGGGCACCGGCAAGACCACGGTCGCGCGGCTGCTGTCGGGCGAGGCGGAGCTTGCCTTCGAGCAGATTTCCGCGATCTTTTCCGGCGTGGCCGATCTCAAGAAAGTGTTCGAGGCTGCCCGCGCCCGGCGCATGAATGGCCGTCAAACCCTGCTGTTCGTGGACGAGATCCATCGCTTCAACCGTGCCCAGCAGGACAGTTTTCTGCCCGTTATGGAAGACGGCACGATCATCCTTGTCGGCGCCACCACCGAGAACCCGTCCTTCGAGCTCAACGCCGCTCTTCTGTCGCGGGCGAGGGTGCTGACCTTCCGCCCGCATGACGCCGAAAGCCTCGCCGAACTCGTCGCCCGTGCCGAGGAGACGGAGGGCAAGAAACTGCCGCTTGATGAGGCCGCCCGCCAGACGCTGCTGATGATGGCCGATGGCGACGGGCGGGCGATCCTGACGCTTTCCGAAGAGGTCTGGCGCGCCGCGCGCGAGGGCGAGATGCTCGATCCGCAAAGCCTGCTCAACATCGTCCAGCGCCGCGCGCCGATCTACGACAAGGGCCAGGACGGCCATTACAATCTGATCTCGGCGCTGCACAAGGCGGTGAGGGGCTCCGATCCCGATGCCGCGCTCTATTATCTCGCGCGCATGTTCGATGCCGGCGAGGACCCGCTGTTTCTCGGCCGCAGGCTGGTGCGCATGGCAACTGAGGATATCGGTCTTGCCGATCCGCAGGCGCTGGTCGTCGCCAATGCCGCCAAGGATGCCTATGATTTTCTCGGTTCGCCGGAAGGCGAACTGGCGCTGGCGGAGGCCTGCGTCTATCTCGCCACCGCGCCGAAATCGAACGGCGTCTACACCGCCTTCAAGGCGGCGATGCGGGCGGCGAAGGAAAACGGCTCGCTGCTGCCGCCCAAGCATATCCTGAACGCGCCGACCAAGCTGATGAAGTCGGAAGGCTATGGCGATGGCTATCGCTACGACCACGACCAGCCCGATGCCTTCTCCGGACAGGATTATTTTCCTACCGAAATGGGCCGCCAGAAATTCTACAATCCGCCCGATCGCGGTTTCGAGCGCGAGATCAACAAGCGGCTGCAATGGTGGGACAAGCTGCGCAAGGAGCGCGGCGGCTGAAACGGCCGCTTCCTCCGTGATCGATCGCGAAAAGCGCCGCGCCGAGGGAACCGTTTTCTTCACTTCGCGTTTACCATGCAACAGAACATGGAGAACTCGAAATGGAAAATCTGCCCTTACGCGTTCTTGCCTATGCCGTTATCGCGCTGTGCTGCGCAATGGTTGTTGGCATCATCCTGACGGTGCCGATGCTCTACGATGCCAGGATTTTCCTGCTGCCCGCAATGCTGCTGATAGCCTGGGTCTCCGGCCCGCTCCTGACCCATTATCTGGCTCCCCAGGAAGCCCCCCGTCTCCGCAAGCGGTAGTCCCCCCGGCCGCGCGAAGCGAACGCCTGACCAGAAGGGAAGCTGGTCAGGCGTTCGTTGTTTTTGGCAATGTGAGTAAAGCGGAAGCTACTTTTCCGAAGGGCTCTTCTTGATCGGCGCCTGATAAGTGAAGCCCATGTCCCAGGGGAAGTAGATCCAGGTGTCCTGGCTGACCTCGGTGACGAAGGTGTCGACCATGGGCACGCCCTGCGGCTTGGCGTAAACGCAGGCCAGATGCGCATTTGGCAGCATTTCGCGCACTTCACGGGCGGTATTGCCGGTGTCGGTCAGATCGTCGATGATCAGCACGCCTTCGCCGCCATTCTTCTTCAGCTCTTCGGAAATGCCCTTCAGAAGCAGCGTCTCCCCCTGATCGGTGTAATCATGATAGCTCGCGATGCACACCGTTTCGATAAGGCGGATTTCCAGCTCGCGCGAGATGATCGCGGAGGGAACGAGGCCGCCGCGGGTGACGCAGACGATCGCCGTGAAGGTCTGTTCAAGGCCGGCAAGACGCCAGGCGAGCGCGCGGGCGTCTCGGTGGAACTGGTCCCACGAAACGGGGAAGGCTTTTTCGGGTAGGGACATGGCAGGCTCCGCAACAAACAATGCGGGCTAATAGCCGCATTCGCGGCGCTATTGCAAGGCCTGCGCTGTCTTACCGCGACATCAGCGTTGCCGCCGTCATCGAGCCGAGAAGCGTGCGGGTGACGCCGCCGAAAAGCAGTTCCCAGAGTCTCGAATGGGTATAGGCGCCCATTACCAGCAGATCGACGGAGTTGTCGGAAAGCCGGTTCTCGATGATCTCGCCGGCCTTGGCCTTGTCGGCATGGGCGGTGGTGGCGACGACATTGATGCCGTGGCGGGCAAGCGTTGCCGCGATTTCAGCACCTGAGAGCCCGCTGTCCTCATCGGCGCTCTCGCGCGGATTGACCGAGAAGATTTCGACTTCATCCGCCTTCTTGAGGAAGGGCAGGGCGTCGAAGGTCGAGCGCGCGGCCTCACGCGAGCCGTTCCAGGCGACCATCACCTTGGAAAACGGCTTGGCGGCCTTGGCCACATGCGGCACCATCAGCACCGGACGGCCGCTTTCAAACAGGAAGTTCTCGAAATTGGTGCGGATGTCGCCGGGCGCGTCGGAGGCAAGCTGCGGCGCGATGATCAGATCGGCCGCGCGCGCGCTGTCGACCACCGAGGGGCCGGCGAAGCCGGATGCCGATACGATGTTGCGCCAGTCGCAGGAAATGCCCTCCCGCTCGGTGCGGGTGCGGAAGATATCGCCGATTTCCGCGCTGCGCTTTTCCGCAAGTTCCTGCAGAGACTGCACCGAGACCGGATCCGGAATTTCCATCGGCGCGACGATCGGGGTCGGCGTGACGGCCTCGGCGTGGAGACCGATCAGATGTGCATCGAAGCTGCGCACGACCTCGAAGGTGAAATCGAGAAATCCGCCCTGCTGCGCGGGAGATTCCATCACCGCCAGAATGGTCTTGTAGCTCATATAGGCCTCCTCACGAATAATGCCGGGTAATCTCAGTGTAGCGTTGGTATCCTTGATTGCGAAGGACAAAGCATTGACCGGCGTCAAATTCATCCCTGAAACGAGGCAATCATGCTCCGGATGGCGTTCGCGGCGGCATCGACATGCGCGCGCTCGCGGGCGCGGACAACGAGCTGGGTGTTGAAGCCCTTTTCGGAAAAGCGCGGATAGGAACCGATCGCGGTGTCGGGATGCGCCTTTTGGATCGCGGCAAGCTGGGTGCCGATATCGCCCTCGCCGAAGGGGCAGTCGATCGCCTCCGAGATGATCGCGACGCCGCCCTGGAGCGTGGGGATGACATTGGCGAGCATTGCCTGGAACACCTGCGGCACGCCGGCCATGACATGGACATTGCCGATAATGAAACCGGGCGCGGTGGAAACCGGATTGTCGATCAGCGTCGCGCCTTCCGGCATGCGAGCCATGCGCTGGCGCGATTCGTTGAAGTCGAGGCCGCGTCTTGCATAATTCTCCGCCAGTCGCCTCATGGCCTCGTCATCATAGATGCACGGCAGGCCGAAGGCAGCCGAGACCGAATCCGCGGTGATGTCGTCATGGGTGCCGCCAATGCCGCCGGAGGTGAAGACATAGGTGTAGCGGGTCCTCAGCGCATTGACGGCTTCCACGATGGCCTGTTGGTCGTCGGCGACGATCCGGACTTCCTTCAGTTCGATGGCCGCAAGCGTCATGGCGTCCGCCAGATAGCCGATATTCTTGTCTTTTGTCCGTCCGGACAACAATTCGTCGCCGATGGCGAGCATGGCTGCGGTGGGCTGCTGGGTCATGTCGATCTGGTCCGTGATATGCCGGGGAACTGATTTCTGGACCCTTCGGCAATTTTGTTCAAGCATCCATTTTCGCGGGCGGGCTCAAGACTGTGAACAGTGCGTCTATGGCCGCTCGTCTCGACAATTGCCTCGTCCGCGCCATATCAAGGGACAACCTTTCAAACAGTGAAACCGGAGCAATCAAATGGCAAAAGTTCTCGTCCTCTACTATTCCGCTTATGGCCACATCGAAGCCATGGCCAAGGCCGTTGTCGAAGGCGCGAAAGCCGGCGGTGCCGAGGTAACCCTGAAGCGCGTGCCCGAACTGGTGCCGGAAGAGGTCGCCAAGAACTCCGGCTTCAAGCTGGATCAGGAAGCGCCGATCGCCGAACCCAATGAACTGGCAGACTACGACGCCATCATCTTCGGCTGCGGCACCCGCTACGGCACCATGGCCTCGCAGATGCGCAACTTCGTGGACCAGACCGGCGCGCTTTGGGCCGAGGGCAAGCTGGTTGGCAAGGTCGGATCGGTGTTCACCTCGTCGGCCACCCAGCATGGCGGCCAGGAATCGACCATTCTCGGCTTCATCCCCACGCTGCTGCATCACGGTATGGTCGTCGTCGGCCTGCCCTACGCCTTCGCCGGCCAGATGGGCGTTGAGGAAGTCAAGGGCGGCTCGCCCTACGGCGCCTCCACCATCACCGATGGCGACGGCTCGCGCATGCCGTCCGAAACCGAACTCGCCGCCGCCCGCTACCAGGGCGAGCACGTGGCCAAGATCGCTGCCAAGACGGCAGCCTGATCGACGCAATCCTGCCGGATTTAGAAGCGCGGCCTTCGCGGGCCGCGCTTTTTTGTGCCCGTTTTTCCCCGCGAAATCCCGCCGCCAGCGCCGCCCTTACGATTCCGGTCATCGCGAACCGTATCGAAAGGCAGGGTCATGCGCATCGAGAACCACAGAATTCCGGGCATCTGGTACAGGCAATCCTCCAATATCGGCGCCGCGCGCGAAAAGCCGCCGGTTGTCATCGTGCTGCACTACACCACCGGCTGGAACGGCAAGGCCAGCCGCGACTGGCTGATGGGCGAGGCGGGCGGCACGAGCAATCGCGGCTCCAGCGCGCACATTGTCGTCGACCGTGACGGCACGGCCTGGCAGATCGCCCCGTTCAACCGCACGGCCTGGCATGCGGGGCCATCACGCTATGGCGAGCTGCAGGGCCTCAACAGCCATTCGGTCGGCATCGAATTCGTCAATGCCGGCTGGATGAAGCCGAACGGCCTTGGCGATTACATCGATGCCTATGGAAGGCGGATGAACGACCGCGCCCTGAAAAAGGCCGGCGGCTATCTGCTGGCCCCGCATGCCCGCGTCGGCTCGGGCAACTTCGCCTGGCCGCTCTATCCGGAAGCCCAGCTTGAAACCGGGCTGGAGATCGTGCAAGCGCTCATTGCCGCCTATCCGATTGCCGCGATCGTCAGCCATGAAGAGATCGACACGCGCGGCTGGAAAACCGATCCGGGACCAGCCTTTCCGATGGCCCGGTTTCAGGGCCTGATGGGCGAGGCCGCCGACCGCGAGGAAGCCTATGTGGTGACCGCCGGCCGCCTGAACCTGCGCGGCGGGCCCGGTACCTCGTTCGAGAAGATCGTGCCGCCCGGCATGCTGCTGCGCGGCACCCGGCTTCGGGTTCTGAAGCGCGAGGGCGACTGGGCCTTCGTCGCGCCCGAGCGGGCCGACGGCGAGGAGGGGGCGATACGCGGCTGGGTGCATGGCGGCTATATCGCGCCGATGATCGCGGCCTGAACGCCGGCAGTTTGTTGATAAACCTGTCCTCAAATTCGGCGTCATCCTCGTGCTTGACACGAGGATCCAGGCAGCGCGGCAAGGCTTCACAATAGCTCTTATTATCAAATTCAGTGGCTTGAACCGCCTGGATGCCCGGATCAAGTCCGAGCATGACCCCTGTGAGGAAGGTATCAAACTGCACATTCAGGGTTTCTCAACAGTCTGGCGGTCTGAGGACCGGCATTCTTGCGTCTTTGGCGCAAGGCCTCTATATCAGCGGCAAATTATGGGATTCACATCCAACCTTGAACTGGACTGGCGGATCATGAACACACTCGGTTTTGACAAGAAGCCGCAGGACACGCGCGTTGTCGTGGCGATGTCCGGCGGCGTCGACAGCTCGGTCGTGGCCGGGCTGTTGCAGCGCGAGGGCTATGACGTCCTCGGCATCACGCTTCAGCTTTACGATCACGGCGCGGCCGTGCACCGCGCCGGCTCCTGCTGTGCGGGGCAGGATATCGATGACGCGCGCCGCGTCAGCGAGCGCCTCGGCATTCCGCATTACGTGCTCGACTACGAAGCGCGGTTTCGCGAAACGGTGATCAATCCGTTCGCCGAGGCCTATATCGCCGGCGAAACGCCGATCCCCTGCGTTGCCTGCAACCAGACGGTCAAGTTCGCCGACCTGTTGACGACGGCGCGCGAACTGGGGGCCGATGCGCTGGCGACCGGCCATTATATCCGCTCCGCACCCAATCCGAGCGGCAACCAGCCGATGCGCCGGGCGCTTTACCGCCCGGTCGATGCCGAGCGCGACCAGAGCTACTTCCTGTTTGCGACCACGCAGGAGCAGATCGACTTTCTGCGCTTTCCGCTTGGCGGCCTGTCGAAGGCCGAGACCCGCAGGCTTGCCGAGGAAATGGGCCTGATCGTCGCCGACAAGCCGGATAGCCAGGACATCTGTTTCGTGCCGCAGGGCAAATATTCCGATGTCATCGCCAAGCTCAAGCCGAATGCCGAGCTTTCCGGCGAGATCGTCCATCTCGACGGCCGTGTGCTCGGCCGCCATGAAGGCATCGTCCGCTACACGATAGGCCAACGCAAGGGGCTTGGGGTTGCCACCGGCGAGCCGCTTTACGTGGTTCACCTCGACGCCCGCTCGCGCCGCGTCGTCGTCGGCCCGCGCGAGGCGCTGGAAACCCGGCGCATCTATCTGCGCGACGTCAACTGGTTGGGCGACCGTTCGCTTGCCGAGGAAGCGGCGGACGGTTTCGAATGTTTTGCCAAGGTGCGCTCCACGCGCCCGCCGCTGCCGGTAGTGCTGCGCGCCGACGACAACGGCGTCTATGTCGACCTGCTGGAGGGCGAGGCCGGGATTGCGAACGGACAGGCCTGCGTGCTCTACGATGCGCCCGGCAACGAAGCCCGCGTCTTCGGCGGCGGTTTCATCGACCGCTCTGAGCGTTCGGCGGAGGCCGAGGCGGCGCTGAAGAGCCTGATGGACGGGCTTGCTGCGTGAGTGTTTCGCTGCCCGACGGCGGAAAGCCGTCGGATCACGTTGCGACCAGCTCAGTTGATTGGCAAAGCCTATCCCAATCTCCGCCGTCATCTTCGGCCTTGTGCCGAGGATCTAAGCACGTATCAATGCGACCAGCGTCTCGGGCGGAAATTTATTCAAGCCATTCCTAAATGCCAACTCCGCTCGTGTGGAGCGGGATCCTCGGGACAAGCCCGAGGATGACGTCAGTAAAAAGGACAGGTTTGTCAGAGGTGTCAGAGGTTTGAGGCGCTCACGTCGCGATCGGCTCTTTCGCTTCCATGAACAGCTTCAGCGATTCCTGGTAGCCGAAGGTCAGGAGCTGGTCGACATAGGCGATCAGCCGGTCGGCCCAGTCGAAGCCCATATAGGCGGCGAGCCAGACCAGCAGCGCCGCGATGATCAGGGCGTAGATGAAGCTGCGCAGCACCATCAGCACGATCGCGAGCAGCACGAAGGCGATCAGCCCGTAGAAGATCGAGGGTGCCAGTGCAACGCCGTCCTGATGGGCGAGATAGCCCATATAGAGCGCGAAGATGATGCAGACCGCGGCACTCAGCCGGTCGCGGATCTTGCGGTGGGTATAGGACGCGCTTGCCATTCTCGATCTCCCTTTTGATGCGGGCGCTCAACGCTAAGAAACGCGGGCGTCGCAACCCGGTTCCCGATATCTCATGTTCAGCGATGATTGTCGATCAGGATAGCTCTGCAACCAGACGGTTCAAGACCAGCATGCCGGCGGGCGTCGCCCGCAGCCGGTGGTTGCCGATGCGTTCGACAAGGCCGAGGTCGATCAGGAAGGCCTCGCGCTCGACGTCGACCGATCGCCCGGACAGCGACGACCAGCGCGAAAGGTCGACGCCCTCCCTGACACGCAGCCCCATCAGCAGCAGTTCGTCCGCCTGTTCCTCGCCGGTAAGGGTGCTCTGTTCGGAAATGCCGTGGCCGGCTTCCTCAACCATCGAGAGCCAGGTTTCCGGGTGGCGTTCGGCGGCGGTCGCGATTTTGCCTTCGGTTGTCGCAAGCCGGCCATGCGCGCCGGGGCCGATGCCGGCATAGTCGCCATAGCGCCAGTAGGTGAGGTTGTGCAGGCTTTCCGCTCCCGGCCGGGCGTGGTTGGAAACCTCGTAGGCGGGCAGGCCGCGTTCCGCCGTCACCGCCTGCGTGATCTCGTAGAGCTCGGCGGCATGATCCTCATCCGGCACGGTAAGCTTGCCGGCCTTGTGCAGCGCGTAGAACGCCGTACCTTCCTCGATGGTGAGCTGATAGAGCGACAGGTGATCGGCGGCAAGGTCGATCGCGCGGTTGAGCTCCGCCACCCATTCTTCGATTGTTTGGCCGGGCCTCGCATAGATGAGGTCGAACGACATGCGCGGGAAGATTTCGCGGGCAAGCCCGATTGCGCCCAGAGCCTGCTCGACATTGTGCAACCGCCCGAGAAACCGCAACTGTCGGTCATCCAGCGCCTGCACGCCCATGGAAACACGGTTGACGCCGGCGGCGCGATAGCCGCGAAACCGCGTTGCCTCGACGCTTGAGGGGTTGGCCTCCAGCGTGATCTCGATCCCATCCGGCACATGCCATGCCTTGGCGACGGCATCGAGAATGCCGCCAAGCGTCTCCGGTTCCATCAGCGAGGGCGTGCCGCCGCCGATGAAGATGCTGGTGACCTCGCGCGGGCCGGAAAGAGCGCGCATATGGTCAATCTCGCGCGCGAAGGCGGCCATGAACCGTTCCTGGTCGACAGGCTGGTGGCGGACATGGCTGTTGAAGTCGCAATACGGGCATTTGGCCGCGCAGAACGGCCAGTGCAGGTAGACGCCGAAGCCCGGTTCGCCATTGTCACGGGCCATGGTTTGCGGTTCGCTCAGCGTGCCAGCCCCTTTTCCACGAACAGGCGGAAGGCGCGGGCGCGGTGCGACAGCGCGCCGCCATCCTCAGGCCCGCCATGGGTCTTCTCGTCGGTTTCCATTTCGCCGAAGGTCCGGTCATGGCCGGCCGGCATGAAGACCGGGTCGTAGCCGTGACCCTTGTCGCCGCGCGGCGGCCAGACCAGCGTACCCTCGACCTCGCCCCGGAAGGTTTCGGTATGGCCGTCGGGCCATGCGAGACAGAGCACGCAGACGAAACGGGCGGTGCGTTGTTCTGGCGTGGTGGCGCCCTTTTCGATCAGCAGTTTTTCGACCTTTTCCATCGCCATGCCGAAATCGCGGCTGCCGTCTTCCGTTTCCGCCCAGTCGGCGGTGTAGACGCCGGGCGCGCCATCGAGCGCGTCGACGGCGATGCCGGAATCATCGGCAAGGGCGGGCAGGCCTGATGTGCGGGCGGAGGCCAGCGCCTTGATCGCCGCGTTTTCCTCGAAGGTCGTGCCGGTCTCCTCGGGCACGTCGAAGCTCAGTTCCGCGGCCGATTTCGCGGAAAAGCCGAGCGGGCCGATCAGATCCGCGATCTCCGCGATCTTGCCGGCATTGTGGCTGGCGACGACGATGGTCTTGGTATCAAGTGTGCGCATGTCAGGTCCTGATGGCTTCAACTGGCTTTACTTCTTTCCGTCACCCCGGCCTTGAGCCGGGGTCCAGGGCGTCACGAACAAAGGGGCTTGAGTCCAATTAATCAAGCCAACCGTGCGGCCCTGGATGCCGGCTCAAGGCCGGCATGACGGCGGTTGGGGTCGCTAACCACCGTCACAAACCCCAGAGCTTGCCCTCGGCGCATTCCAGGCTGTTGCCGGCGGGGTCGCGGAAATAGATCGAGCGGGCGCCGTTCGGCCAGCGGAAGTCGCTTTCGATGGCGATGCCGTTCTCGTCGAGGCGATCGAGCATGGCGGCGAAATCGTCGTCCTTCAGCCGGAAGCAGACATGGCCCGGGCCGCGGCCGCCATGGGCGGGAACGGGCAGGGCGTCCGGCGCGGCAGGCTTTTCGGTTTCGTCCGGATTGAAGATCAGCAGAACGCCGGGGCCGCAGCGGTAGAAAATATGGCGGTTGCCGGCGCGGGAAATCTTCTCCAGACCCAGCACGCCGCCGTAAAATGCCTCGGCCGCGTCCAGATCGTCGACGTAGATTGCGGTTTCCAGAATGGCGGCGATCGGGCTTTCCATGGCGTTACGCGCCCTCGACGGTCTTCTTCTGGAGATCGACAAGCTCGGCGATGCCGTTTCTGGCGAGGTCCAGAAGCGTCAGGAACTCGTCCTGGCTGAACGGCTTGCCTTCGGCCGTGCCCTGGATCTCGACAATGCCGCCGGTGCCGGTCATCACGAAATTGGCGTCGGTTTCAGCCGAGGAGTCCTCGAGATAGTCGAGATCGATGACCGGCTGGTCGGCGAAGATGCCGCAGGAGATCGCCGCGACATGGTCTTTCAGCACCTTGCCGGTCTTGACCATGCTGCGGGCTTCCATCCATTTCAGGCAATCGTGAAGCGCGATCCACGCGCCGGTGATCGAGGCCGTGCGGGTGCCGCCATCGGCCTGGATCACGTCGCAGTCGACGCTGATCTGGCGCTCGCCCAGCGCTTCGAGATCGACGACGGCGCGCAGCGAGCGGCCGATCAGGCGCTGGATTTCCAGCGTGCGCCCGCCCTGCTTGCCGGCAGAAGCCTCGCGACGCATGCGCTCGCCGGTGGCGCGCGGCAGCATGCCGTATTCGGCCGTCACCCAGCCCTTGCCGCCATTGCGCAGCCACGGCGGCACGCGCTCTTCCAGCGAGGCGGTGCACAGCACGTGGGTGTCGCCGAACTTCACCAGGCAGGAGCCTTCGGCGTGCTTGGAGAAGCCGCGCTCGAACGAGACGTTGCGCATCTGGGTAAGTTGTCTGCCTGATGGCCGCATGGGGAGGTCCTTCCGGTTGCTTTTGGCCGCGTTCTACGAGCATGCGCCCGCTTTTGCAAAGAAAAACGCCTCGCCGGCGTGGGTCAATTGCGCGGCGATGCCTTCGCACTATATTAGGCGGGAAACCATTTCATGTTCCGGCAAAGCTTGGATGACCACGAAACGCAATATCAAGGCCGATATGCCCGCCATCTCGCTCGATGACCGTTCGCGCGAGGTGTTTCGCCGCATTGTCGAGACCTATCTGGAAAGCGGCGAGCCGCTCGGCTCGCGCAATCTGTCGCGGCTTCTGCCGATGTCGCTGTCGCCGGCCTCGGTGCGCAATGTCATGAGCGATCTCGAGGAACTCGGCCTGATCTACGCGCCCCACATCAGCGCCGGACGGCTGCCGACCGAAAGCGGCCTGCGCTTCTTCGTCGACGCCTATATGCAGATTGGCGATCTCGCCGAGGGCGAGCGCGCGGAGATTGAGCGGCAGATGGGCCGCGTCGGCACCGGTCAGCCGGTGGATACGCTCTTGGATGAGGCAAGCCAGATGCTCTCCGGCATGTCGCGCGGGGCAGGCCTGGTGATGACCTCCAAGAGCGATACCGTGCTCAAACATGTCGAGTTCATCCGGCTGGAGCCGACAAAGGCGCTGGCCGTGCTGGTGGGCGAGCACAACCAGGTCGAAAACCGGATCATCGATCTGCCCGCCGGCACCACCTCGTCGCAACTGACGGCCGCCGCAAACTTTCTCAATGCGCATCTCAACGGCCAGACCTTGCCGGAACTGAAGTCGGTGCTGACCCGGCTGAAGGACCAGGTGCGCCACGAACTCGACCAGTTGTCGCAGGATCTCGTGGGGCGCGGGCTCGCCGTCTGGTCCGGCAGCGCCGAGGATGGCAATCCGGGGCGGCTGATCGTGCGCGGGCGCGCCAATCTGCTGGAAGGCGTGGCGGACGCCGCCGATATCGACCGGCTGCGCATGCTGTTCGACGATCTGGAGAAGAAGGACAGCCTGATCGAGCTGATCAATCTTGCAGAAAGCGGTTCGGGCGTCAGGATCTTCATCGGCTCGGAAAACAAGCTGTTTTCGCTGTCCGGCTCCTCGCTGGTGGTCGCGCCCTATCGCGACAGCGACAATCAGGTCGTCGGGGCCGTCGGCGTTATCGGGCCGACGCGGCTGAATTATGCCCGGGTGGTGCCGATGGTGGATTACACCGCTCATCTGCTGTCACGGCTTTCCGGCACGCGCTGAGGCTTCAAACAGTATCACCCCATATCAGACCTTGATTTTTCAAGGCTGAACCTCGATATCGGGGCTCAAGAAATTCACCAATGGAATGAAATCTGCGGAGACGTCATGACCGACGAGACCAAGAAAAACGGAACTGACGAACAAATCAAGGAAACGGTGCTCGATCTCGAAGCCGAGATGGATGCAGCCGCCGCCGAGGATATCGCCGAGGAGGCTCAGCCCGAGCCCGATCCGCTTGAGGTCCTGAAGGCCGAGAACGAAAAGCAGCGCGACCAGCTTCTGCGCCTTGCCGCCGAAATGGAAAACCTGCGTCGCCGCACCGCCCGCGACGTCAAGGATGCCAAGGCCTATGCCGTGACCGCGTTCGCGCGCGACATGCTGGGCGTATCCGACAATCTGCGCCGCGCGCTGGATGCCATCCCGGAAGACAAGCGCACCGAGGAGATCAAGGGCTTCATCGAGGGCGTCGAGATGACCGAACGCTCGATGCTCTCGGGCCTCGAACGCCACGGCGTGAAGAAGATCGAGGCCGAGGGCGCGCGATTCGACCCCAATATCCATCAGGCGATGTTCGAGGTTCCGAACCCGGAAATTCCGTCCAACACGGTGGTTCAGGTCGTCCAGGCCGGCTACATGATCGGCGAGCGCGTACTGCGCCCGGCCATGGTCGGCGTCTCCAAGGGCGGACCGAAGCCGGAAGCCGCCCAGCCGGCTGACGAAGCGCCGAAGGACGAGTGATTGCGCCGGGGCGGCGGGCCTCGCGAGGCTTGCCCTAACGCTCCATCGTGAACCCGGCCTTGAGCCGGGATGAAGGGCGATGCGACGCGCGCTATGGTGATCGTTGGGGCCAAGACAAAGCGCCTGCCCTCAGTTTGCCAAAACCTTTCCCTTATACGGGCGTCATCCTCGGGCTTGACCCGAGGATCCAAGCATCTCGCCACGCGACTGGCGTCTGCGGATGTCGCCATGTTGTTGCGATAACCGGCGAAAATCCGCTCACTCTTCTCGCGACAGACGTGATTAGATGCTCGGGTCAGGCCCGAGCATGACGTAATTTATGGGGCGGGGCTGCAAAAAAGAGGGCAGAAACCTTACGCCGCAGACGAATCCGGGTCCGAATTCAAAAACGCGTAGATCGCGCTGTCGCTGTCTGAGGCGCGCAGTTTGCGGGTGAGCTCCTGGTCGCGCAAGAGGCGGGCGACGCGTGAGAGCGCTTTCAGATGGTCCGCGCCGGCGCCTTCCGGGGCCAGCAGCAGAAAGGCGAGGTCGACGGGTTGGTCGTCGAGCGCGTCGAAATTCACCGGGGTTTGAAGACGCGCGAATACGCCTGCAATGTGGTCGAGCTTCGGAAGCTTGCCGTGGGGAATGGCGATGCCGTTGCCCACGCCGGTCGAGCCGAGACGCTCGCGCTGCAGCACCACGTCGAAGATTTCACGCTCCGGTATCCCGGTCACGGCTTCCGCCCGGGCGGCGAGTTCCTGCAGCAATTGCTTCTTGGAATTGGCCTTGAGGGCGGGGATGATCGCTTCCTGTTTCAGCAGGTCGTCGAGTGCCATGTCCTGGTATCCTGGCGTGAGAAGCGGACGCCTTGCGGCGTCCGCCGGTTGAAGGTCAGCCCTGAATGCCGGCTGTGTCGATCCAGCCGATATTGCCATCCGGGCGGCGATACACGATGTTCAGCGTCTTGTTGTCCGGGTTGCGGAACAACATCAGCGGCTTGTCGGTCATGTCGAGCGCCATGACGGCGGTGGCTACGGCCATGGTGCGCACCTCGGCCTTGGCCTCGGCGACGATCGCCGGCGCGTAGTCTTCCGGGATTTCTCCGTCATCCTCGGGCGGCGTATCCATCACCGAATAGGCGAATTCGGCGGAGCCGGCATGGCCGTTGTGGTGATCCTTGAGCTTGCGCTTGTAGCGGCGCAGGCGCTTGGCGATCCGCTCGAAGGCTGCCTCGAAGGCGGCCTGGGGATCGTGCGCCTTGCCGGCTGCGTGCAGCACGGCGCCGCTGTCGAGGTGGACCTTGCAATCGGCCTCGAAGCCGCCGCCGGCCTTTTCAACGGTCACCTGGCTGGAATAGCCGCCGTCGAAATATTTCGTGACCGCTTCCTCGATCTGATCCTCGATTTTTTCGCGGAAAGCCTCACCGACTTCCATTTGTTTGCCCGAGACGCGAACACTCATGGTTATGCCCTTCTTCTTGTGTTTCCACGAGCCACTTTAGGCCAAGCTTCGATCTCCTCCAAGAGGGTCGGATGATTGGCCCGATTGGCAGTGCGATGACAAACGGTCATCAATATCTATTTGGGCTTTTTTCAGCCGTTTGCCAGCGGGAAATCTGCAATTCGTTCCGCGTTTTTCGTGCCGTCCGTCCGTTGGGCTCGCCTTATCCGGCGCCGGCGTCCGGTCACGAAACCATTCAAGTGTCGGTTCGCGCCCTTTGCGGCGGATGCTCTATCGTTCATGGACCGCGAAGTCAATGCGGGCCTTGTTTGTCCGTTCTAATCGGTTCAACCGGCCGCAACCCGCGCAAGCGCCCGCTTTTCCCGGCGGCGCTGGACGGAGGAGGGGATGTTCATCGCCTCGCGGTATTTGGCGACCGTCCGGCGGGCGAGTGTGATGCCGTCATTCTTCAGCACCGCGGCGATATCGTCGTCGGACAGCACCGCGGCCGGCGTCTCGTCGTCGATCAGCCGCTTGATCCTGTGGCGCACGGCCTCGGCGGAGTGGCTGGCCGCGTCGTCATCGGCGCCGGCGATCGAAACGGTGAAGAAATAGCGCAGTTCGAACAGCCCGCGCGGCGTGAGGATGTATTTGTTGGAGGTGACGCGGCTGACGGTCGATTCATGCATCTTGATCGCCTCGGCCACCGTCCTGAGATTGAGCGGGCGCAGATGGTCGACGCCATGCCGCAGAAAGCCGTCCTGCAGGTGCACGATCTCGCCGGCGACCTTCATGATGGTGCGGGCCCTTTGGTCGAGACTGCGGGTCAGCCAGTTGGCGTTCTGCAGGCAGGTGTTGAGAAAGGTCTGGTCCGCTTCCGACATGCCCCGCGACGCCTTGATCTCGGCCAGATAGGGGCGGTTGACCAGCACCCTTGGCAGCGTGTCGCTGTTGAGCTCGATCTGCCAGTCGCCGCCGGGCCGCGCTGTGACGATCACATCGGGCAGAACCGATTCGCAGGCATCGCTGGAAAAGGCGCTTGCGGGTTTCGGGTTCAGCCGGCGCAGCTCCGCCATCATGTCCAGCAGATCGTCGTCGTCGACGCCGCAGATGCGTCGCAGCTTCTGGAAATCCCGCCGCGCTGCCAGATCGAGATTGTCGACCAGCGCTTCCATGGCCGGGTCCAGCCGGCCGCGCTGCCTGAGCTGCTCGCGCATGCAGTCGGACAACGACCGGGCGAAGACGCCCGGCGGATCGAGCGATTTGAGCCTTTCGAGCACATGCGTCACATCATCGGTGCCGATGCCGATATTGCCCGCGATCTCGGATGGTTCTCCCCGAAAATAGCCGGCGTCATCGAGATAGTCGATCAGGTGGCGCGCGATCGCCTGGGCGCGCGCATCGCGGAAGGTCAGGGCGATCTGGTCGGTCAGATGGTCGCGCAGGCAGGGCCGGCTGGCGACGAACTCGTCGAGGTCGACATGGTCGTCGCCGCCCCCGCCGGGCATCGATTTCCACTGGCTCATCAGCTCTGGCGCGTCGGGTCGCGACGTTGGCGCATCCTCGGTGAAAGCGCTGTCGTAATTGCTGTCGAGGCTTTCCTTCAGCCGGTCGGAAGCCTGGCTGTCCTCCCGGAACCAGTCGCTTGACGGCTCCGGATTTTCGTGGGCCGGAAGCTCTGCGGCTTCGGGTCTCTCGTCCCCGTGGCCTTCTTCGCCGCCCATTTCCAGAAGCGGGTTCTTCTCCACTTCCTGCGCGATAAAGGCGGTGAGCTCCGCATGGGGCATCTGCAGAAGCTGGATCGACTGCATCAATTGCGGGGTCATGACCAGCGACTGGCTTTGTTTCAGAAACAGTTTGGCGCCAAGTGCCATGTAAACGCAAAACCCCCAAAAATGCGCAGCCGGCAGGGGCCGGCCATTTCAGGCCGGGAGATTGGCATAAAAATTGCTTGATGATCAAGGCCAAATCGTGCGCGCGGACGAGCGTCGTTCGATATCTTTAGAGGCTGAAATTGTCGCCGAGATAAAGTCTGCGCACATCGGTGTTGGCGACGATTTCCGAGGCCTTGCCGTGGGTCAGCACCTCGCCAGCGTGAATGATATAGGCGCGGTCGATCATGCCGAGCGTCTCGCGCACATTGTGATCGGTGATCAACACGCCGATGCCACGCTGTGTGAGATGTCGGATCAGTCCCTGGATATCGGAGACCGAAATCGGGTCGACGCCGGCGAAGGGTTCGTCAAGCAGCATGAAGGCCGGGTCGGTGGCCAGCGCGCGGGCGATCTCGAGCCGCCGCCGCTCGCCGCCGGAAAGCGCGACCGCTGGCGATTTCCTCAGCCGCGCGATGCCGAACTCTTCCATGAGCTGTTCGAGCTTGTCTTCGCGCTCGCGCTTGTTCAGCGGCGTGAGCTCCAGAACGGCGCGGATGTTGTTTTCCACCGTCAGGCCGCGGAAGATCGAGGCTTCCTGCGGCAGATATCCGACGCCGAGCCTTGCGCGGCGATACATCGGCAGGCCGGTAACATTGCGCCCGTGCAGCGCAATGCGGCCCTCATCCACCGGAACGAGGCCGGTGATCATATAAAAGCAGGTGGTCTTGCCGGCGCCGTTCGGGCCGAGCAGGCCAACGGCCTCGCCCTGGCGCACGACCAGCGACACGCCATTTACCACGCGGCGATTGCGGTAGGACTTGGTCAGGCCTTCGGCAATCAGCGTGCCTTCGTAGTTGACGGGCGGGCGGCCATTGTCGGTCTTCGGCTGCGCGGGGTCTGCGGCCGGGGCAGCCGGCCGCGGCGCTGCGGATTTTGCCTTGTTCACATGCACCCCCGGATCAGTTGCCGGGCCGCGATTGCGGGTTGAGGCGGATCTGGACGCGCTTGCCGCAGGCGTCAAGCTTGGCCTGGCTGGTCGCCATATTGACCGTTAGCTTGCAGCCGACAAAGACATTGCCGTTTTCCTTGAGCACGACTTCCTTGCCTTCCAGCACGAATTGCTGACTCGGCATGTCGAAATGGCCGGTATCGCCGGTCGCCGACTGGGTGTCGGTGTCGAGGCGAACCCCGCCGGTGAGATCGATCCGGTCGATATCGCCCTGGCCCGAGGCAATGCCGGTGGAGCCGCCTTCGTAACGCACCGTCATCTTGGCGGCGCGCACTGTGTTGACGCCCTGCACGGCAACGACATTGCCGGAAAAGGTGATGAGTTTGGTCGCATCATCGACCTCGAATTCATCGGCATCGATATCGATCGGCTGGTCGCCGGCGAGCTGGAAACCGGTGGTCTCGGTGGCCTGAGCAAAAGCCGTGTCGGCCGGCAGGCTGGCAAAACAGAGCGAGGCGATTGCGATCGCCGCCGGTGCCATGCCGGTTCTGAATTTCAAGATGCCCAAATCCATCGATAACCTCACTGATTGCCCTGACCGAGAGCAGACGGAGAAAGTGTAACATGAACACCGCCCCCGAACCGAATTTTCTGTCCGTTATCGGTGATATTTATGTTTCGGGCAACCACCGAGGCCTGCGGCGCGGTCACCGTGACGGGGTCGTCGCTCTGGAGCGTGCCGCCCTGGATGTCGATCGCGGCGGAATTGAACTCCGCATGCATGCCGTTCGAAAGCTTGATGGTGAAGGGCTCGTCGATATTGAGATACTCGGTCGCCCTGTTGTAAAGCGTGCGCGCCGCATCGACAACCGCCGTCACCGAATCCTCGACCGGCACCTGCGCCGTCACGTTTTCCAGAAGCACGGTGCTGTCATCGGGATTGGCGGCGGGCAGAAGCGCCCGGTCGGCCTTCAGCGAATAGGGTATGCCGTCGCGATTGCGGCCCGTTATGCCGGGGTTGGTCATGACGATCATCCCGTCTTCAATCGTGGCGGAGCCAAGCGAGACGTTGTCAGGCACTAGCGACTGCACGAAGGCCATGGCGATCAGCGCGATGGCGATCGCGAAGGCGGCGATCGGCAGCAAGATCTTCAACCGCCGCACGGTGCGCGTATGCTTTGCCGCCCTGCGGAAAGCCTGGTCGATCGATGCCCGGTCTGTTGCCTCGGAAACTGTCATGCCGTGTCGTTTCGGTGTCCATTGCGTGCGCGCACTCGAAGCCCCACGGTTATTATGTTTCGCGGTCGAGAACAAGCTGACCATCTAGGCATTGGCGGGGCCGCAATCAAGCAGCAAGCCGGTGCCTTGTGGCATCGCGGCGACATCCCGCCAGCAAGATGCGCCTGCTTGCCAAATCGCGTCATCTTGTGTCTTCGGCCACTTGAACTCGGTGACGCGTATAACGTAAACAGGTCGAGTTTGCGGCTTTCTCAGCCACAACGGATTTATAAAGGCGATGGGGCGGGGCGAAATCGTCCCGGGGCGGATCGGACTTGTTGACGGGCCATGGTCTGTGGGGCAGACTAATTGGCAATGAAAATCATGGATTTGAGGGGTCGAATGTGATCAAGTCGGAACTGGTTCAGATTGTTGCGGCGCGTAATCCGCATCTCTATCACCGCGATGTCGAGAACATCGTGAACGCCATTCTCGATGAAATCGCCGATGCGCTGGCCGCGGGCAACCGGGTCGAACTGCGCGGTTTCGGCGCGTTTTCGGTCAAGAACCGGCCTTCGCGCTCGGGCCGGAACCCGCGCACCGGCGATGCCGTGTTCGTTGAAGAGAAGTGGGTGCCGTTCTTCAAGACCGGCAAGGAGTTGCGCGAACGCCTCAATCCGGACCAGAAAAACGGCAATTGACGGCGGAAATTAAGAACAGGGCGCGCATCATGACCAAAAAACTGATCAACATTCTCATTCTGGTGCCGATCGGGGTCGTGCTTATCGTGCTTTGCGTGGCCAACCGCCAGTCGGTGACCATGGCGCTCAACCCCTTCAATGCCGCAGATCAGGTGCTCTCCGTCTCCGCGCCGTTCTTCGTCTATATCTTCATCGCCTTCATCCTGGGCCTCGTTTTCGGGTCGCTGGCCACATGGTTTTCGCAGCGCAAGCACCGCAAGACCGCGAAGGCCAAGAAGCGCGAGGCCGCGCAGTGGCGCGCCGAGGCCGACCGCCAGAAGACCCAGCCCGCGGAATTGCCGCAGACCCGTCCGCTCGACCGGCTGCCCTCGGCTTAAATCAGCGGCAGCCGACAAGACTTGCCATTTTCCCGGCAGGGCTGATAAACCGCGAGCTTTCGACCAATCCGGGATAACGGCCTCTCATGACGCCTCCGAAACAGGACAAGACACGCCGCAAGCCCGGCAGGAGCGAGCGTCGCAATGCGCCTTCGTCCAAGCCGCAGCGCGGCCAGGCCCCGCGCCGCCGCGACGAGGCCCGCGAACCGGCCGAGCGCAAGAGAAGTCAGCCGGAGCCGCAATGGGTTGCGATGAAGCCCGGCGAGCGGCCGGCGGAGCGCGTTCCCCATATTCTCGAATCGGTTTCGGCCGATGGCTTTCACCTGATCGACAGCGGCCACGGGCTGAAGCTCGAGCAATACGGCGACTACCGCATCGTGCGCCCCGAGGCGCAGGCGCTGTGGCCGCCGCTTCTGGACGAGAAGGTCTGGGCGAATGCCGATGCGGTGTTTACCGGCGATACCGATGAGGAGGGCATGGGCCGCTGGCAGTTCCCCAAGGCGGCACTGGGCGAGACCTGGCCGCTTCGGATCATGGATATCGATTTTCTCGGCCGCTTCACCGCCTTTCGCCATGTCGGCGTGTTTCCCGAACAGATCGCCCACTGGCAGTGGATGCGCGATGTGCTGGAGACTGCCGGACAGCGCGGGGGCGCAAAGCCGAAAGTGTTGAACCTCTTCGGCTATACCGGAGTCGCCTCACTAGTGGCCGCGGCCGCCGGCGCCGAGGTGACCCATGTCGATGCCTCGAAGAAGGCGATCGGTTGGGCGCGCGAGAATCAGGCGCTGTCGGGCCTCAACGACAAGCCGATCCGCTGGATCTGCGACGACGCGATGAAATTCATCGAGCGCGAGGAGCGGCGCGGCAACCACTACGACATCGTCCTCACCGACCCGCCGAAATTCGGCCGCGGCCCCAATGGCGAGGTCTGGCAGTTGTTCGAGCACCTTCCGAAAATGCTCGATCTCTGCCGCGCGATCCTGAAGCCCGATGCACTGGGTCTGGTGCTGACGGCCTATTCGATCCGCGCCAGCTTCCACTCGGTCCACGAACTGATGATGGAGACCATGCGCGGCTTCGGCGGCGTGGTCGAATCGGGCGAACTCGTCATCCGCGAGGGCGGGCTTTCCGGAACCGAGCCGGGCAGGGCGCTCTCCACATCCCTTTATGCGCGGTGGTTGCCACAATGAGCTTCGAGAAGGAACGCGCGCCGCGCGTCGGCACGGTCAAGGAGGTCACCAGCCTCTCCAACCCGATCATCAAGGATATCAGGGCGCTCAGCCAAAAGAAGCACCGCGAGGAAAGCGGCACCTTTCTGGCCGAGGGGCTGAAGCTGATCATCGATGCGCTGGAACTCGGCTGGACGATCCGCACGCTGATCTACGCCAAGGCTGCCAAGGGCAAGGCCCCGGTGGAAAAGGCCGCCGCCAAGACGGTCGCCTCCGGCGGGCTGGTGCTCGAAGTCTCCGAAAAGGTGCTTGGAGCAATCACGCGCCGCGACAATCCGCAGATGGTGGCCGGCGTCTTCGAAAGTCACTACAGGCCGCTTGCCGAGATCGCGCCGCAGAAGAACGAGACCTATATCGCGCTCGACCGGGTGCGCGATCCGGGCAATCTCGGCACCATCATCCGCACGGCGGATGCCGCCGGCGCATCCGGCATCATCCTGGTCGGCGAGACCACCGATCCGTTTTCGCTGGAAACGGTGCGGGCGACGATGGGATCGGTATTCGCGCTGCCGGTCTCGCGCGCCGAGCCGAAGGCCTTCCTCGACTGGGCGAGGAAAAGCGGCGCGGAAATCGTCGCGACCCATCTTGCCGGCTCCGTCGATTACCGCACCATCGATTATGCCAAGAAGCCGATCGTGCTGCTGATGGGCAATGAGCAGCAGGGCCTGCCGCCTGACCTTGCCGAGGGCGCGGACAGGCTCGCGCGCATCCCGCAGCAGGGCCGGGCCGATTCGCTCAATCTGGCCGTCGCCACCGCGGTGATGCTCTATGAAGCCCGCCGCCATCTTCTGTCGCTTGAGGAGCCCGGCCGATGAAGTTTTCGCTTTCCCGCCCGGGCCCCGCCGTCCTGTTCATCGTGATCGCCGTTCTCATCGACGCGGTGATCAAATACGCGGTCGAGGTCTATCTGCCGCTGCACCGAACCTATGACGTGCTGCCTTTTCTCGGCCTGTTCAAGACCTACAATCCGGGGATCGCGTTCTCGCTGCTCTCCGACACCAATGGCTGGGCGCTGGTGGCGATGCGGCTGGTGATCGTGGCGGTTGTGATCTATCTCTGGCGTCGCACCGCGCCGGGGCAGGTGTTCGCGCTTATCGGCTTCGCGCTGGTGGTCTCAGGCGCGCTCGGCAATATTCTCGATCATTTCATCTATGGGCACGTCGTCGACTATATCCGCTTCCATGTCGGCGACTGGACGTTTCCGATCTTCAATCTCGCCGACAGCTACATCACCGTCGGCGCGGTGATGATCTTCATCCAGGAGTTCCTGCTAAACGGATCGGGCAAGGACAGGGCCTGAGGGTCAGCGGCGGGTATATTAGCAGAAAACCTTGCCATTCAATGAGTTGAAAGGCCCTCTGGCCTGACACCGTTATTGGCGTTTCGTCAAAAGCGGCTGGACCTCGCCACCGCCATGTATTACAGTTTCTTCCAGTCGGGCGGTTGCCCGGATAGCACGGAAACGGCGCGGGGAGGCGTTGAGCCAGACCTTCTCCCGCCCTCAGAATACGGGATGCGGCTGTCACGAACCTGTCGCAGTAAAGTGCTTTATGACACCCAAGACAAATGATCCGGAACGTGCGATGACGATGGAAGTCCTTGATCTTCTGCAACCATCGGTCCCAGCAGACGCTTCGATCGCGGTGGCCGGTAACAACGTGCTTGGCCGCATCGGCAGTCTGGAGACCCGGATTGCCGAGACCGCCGCGGAGATCGATGCCGCTCAATCCATACGTTACCGCGTTTTCGTGGAAGAGATGCAGGCCCGCCTGCCGGAAGAGGCGATGCGCGCCAAGCGCGATTTCGACCGCTGGGACGATATCTGCGACCATCTTCTGGTCGTCGACCACAAGATCGAGGGCGTGCCCGAAGACCAGATCGTCGGCACCTACCGCCTGCTGCGCCACGAAGTGGCGATGGAGCATGGCGGGTTTTACTCCGATTCCGAATTCCAGACCGCCGACCTCGTCGCCCGCCATCCCGAAGTCCGCTTCATGGAGCTTGGCCGCTCCTGCGTGCTGCCCGATTACCGCAGCAAGCGCACGGTGGAACTGCTCTGGCAGGGCAACTGGGCCTATGCGCTGAAGCATGATATCGGCGTGATGTTCGGTTGCGCCTCCTTCCATGGCACCGATCCCGCTGACCACGCCATGGCGCTGTCCTTCCTGCATCACAACGCCCGCGCCACCGGCGACTGGGCGGTTGCCGCCCGGCCTGAACTCGCCGTCGACATGAACCTGCTGCCGGCGGAAGAGGCCTCCGGTCGTCGCGCGCTCACCGGCCTGCCGCCGCTGATCAAGGGCTATCTGCGTCTCGGCGCGATGGTGGGCGATGGCGCGGTCATCGATCACGCCTTCAACACCACCGACGTGCTGATCGTGCTTCCCATCAGTTCGATCTCGGACCGCTACCTGAACTACTACGGCGCCGACGCCGGTCGGTTCGCAAGCTGATCAGACTTCGGGCGTAAACCGCATAGCCCCCCAACAATCTCCCCCCTTGAGGGGGAGATGTCGCGAAAGCGACAGAGAGGGGTATGGGCATAAGCCGCAAGCGCTGTGCTCTCGGATAGGTTTCACCCCTCTCTGCCCCTGTCGGGGCATCTCTCCCTCAAGGGGAGAGATTGTGGGCTGCCAAGCCCCGGCGGCAATATGCCCCGTAAAATCGGCTGAACTTCCAGCAGGAACGCATCGGACCGCCTGCGATCACCCCCACCATCACGTTTTGCCCAGCTTTCTTGCCGCCGACACTTTCGAGCCGCAAGAAATCGTGACAGATGAAGAGGGCAATTCCCTTCATTTCGAGCGTGCGCCGTGGCAGACGATAATCGTATTCCGACCGAAGAACTGATCTCCGAGGAAAGCCGGGCATCGGCAACGCCGATGATGGAGCAGTATATCGAGATCAAGGCCGCAAACCCCGATCTGCTGCTGTTCTACCGGATGGGCGATTTCTACGAGTTGTTCTTCGACGATGCCGTCGAGGCGGCCCGCGCATTGTCGATCACGCTCACCAAGCGGGGCCAGCATCTTGGCCGCGATATTCCGATGTGCGGCGTGCCGGTTCATGCCGCCGACGACTATCTGCAGAAGCTCATCGGCCTCGGCTTCCGGGTCGCCGTTTGCGAGCAGACCGAGGACCCGGCCGAGGCCAAGAAGCGCGGCTCGAAATCCGTGGTCCGGCGCGACGTCACGCGGCTGGTGACGGCCGGCACGATCACCGAGGACAAGCTGCTCGCGCCCGGCGAAAGCAACTACCTGATGGCGCTGTCGCGAGTGAAGGGCGGCGAGGGGGAGAGCAATTACGGCCTTGCTTGGATCGATATCTCCACCGGCGTCTTCCGCGTCTGCGCCTCCTCAGAAGGTAGGCTCGCCGCCGACATCATGCGCGTGGAGCCGCGCGAACTTGTCGTCGCCGACACCGTGTTTGCCGATGAGAAGCTGCGCCCGATCTTCGACCTTCTGGGCCGCGCGGTCTCGCCGCAGCCGGCCGTGCTGTTTGACGGCGCGACCGCGCAGGACCGTCTTGGCCGGTTCTTCGGCGTTGCCACGCTCGATGGCTTCGGACGGTTCTCTCGGCCGGAGCTTTCCGCCGCTGCCGCGGCCGTCGCCTATGTCGAAAAGACCCAGATCAACGAACGCCCGCCGATCGGCATTCCCGAGCAGGACGGCGCGTCCGGCGCGATGTTCATCGACCCCGCCACCCGCTCCAATCTCGAACTGGTGCGCACCATGGCCGGCGGGCGCGACGGCTCGCTCCTGAAGGCGATCGACCGCACGGTGACGAGCGGCGGCGCGCGCCTTCTCTGCGAACGGCTGATGTCGCCGCTGACGGACGTCGACACCATCCATGCGCGGCTCGATTCGGTCGGTTTCTTTCTTGCCGACGTGGCGCGCTCGGATGCCGTGCGCGACCATCTGAAGCAGTTGCCCGACATGCCGCGCGCGCTGTCGCGGCTTGCGCTCGATCGCGGCGGCCCGCGCGATCTCGGCGCGATCCAGCGCGGTTTCACGGTTGCCCGCGCGATCGCCGATGTGTTATCCGGGGCTGAATTGCCGGCCGAACTTTCCGCAGCGCTGGCATCGCTTGAGGCGCTGCCGCATGACCTTGAGCAGCAGCTTGCCGCAACCCTTGACGAGGAGCTGCCGCTCCTCAAGCGCGATGGCGGTTTCGTGCGCGAAGGCGCGGACAACGCGCTCGACGAGGCGCGGGGGCTGCGCGACAAGTCCCGCCGGATCATCGCCGGGCTGCAGGCGCAATATGCCGAGGAAACCGGCGTCAAGGCGCTGAAGATCAAGCACAATAACGTGCTCGGCTATTTCATCGAGGTCACCGCCGGCAATGCCCGCGCGCTGACCGAGGGCGATGCGGCCAAGGCGAAGTTCATCCACCGCCAGACCATGGCGAACGCGATGCGCTTCACCACCGCCGAGCTCGCCGATCTGGAAAGCCGGATCGCCAATGCGGCCGGCGAGGCGCTGGCGATCGAGCTGGAAGCCTTCGAAACGCTCCGCCGCAATGTCGTGGCGGCTGCCGAAAGCCTGAAGCAGGGCGCGCATGCGCTCGCGATCCTCGATGTCTCGGCAGCCCTTGCCGTGCTCGCCGAGGCGGAGGCCTATTGCAGGCCGCAGGTCGACGGCACCACCGCCTTCGAGATCGAGGGCGGACGGCATCCCGTCGTCGAGCAGGCGTTGCGCAAGCAATCGGCAGGGCCGTTTGTCGCCAATGATTGCACGCTGTCGCCGGTTACGGGCGATAACGGCTGCCTCTGGCTGCTCACAGGTCCCAATATGGGCGGTAAATCGACCTTCCTGCGCCAGAACGCGTTGATCGCCATCCTCGCCCAGATCGGTGCCTATGTGCCGGCGGAAAAGGCCCATATCGGCATTGTCGACCGGCTGTTTTCGCGCGTCGGCGCCTCCGACGATCTGGCGCGCGGGCGCTCGACCTTCATGGTCGAGATGGTCGAGACGGCGGCGATCCTCAATCAGGCGGGCCCGCGCTCGCTGGTGATTCTCGACGAAATCGGGCGCGGCACGGCGACCTTCGACGGGCTGTCGATCGCCTGGGCGGCGGTCGAGCATCTCCACGACGTCAATTGCTGCCGGGGCCTGTTCGCGACTCATTTCCACGAACTGACCGCGCTTTCGGAAAAGCTTTCGCGCCTTGTGAACGCGACGATGCGGGTCAAGGAGTGGAAGGGCGACGTGGTTTTTCTGCACGAGGTCGGGCCGGGCGCGGCTGACCGCTCCTACGGTATTCAGGTCGCACGGCTCGCCGGCCTGCCCGCCGCTGTGGTCAAGCGGGCGAAGAACGTGCTGACGCGGCTGGAGGACGCCGACCGCAAGAACCCGGCCGCGAGCCTGATCGACGACCTGCCGCTGTTCCAGTCCGCCATGCGCGCGCCCGAGCCCGCGCCGAAAGCCTCCGAGGTCGAAGCCATGCTCGCCGATATCCGGCCCGACGACATGACCCCGCGCGAGGCGCTGGAAACGCTCTACGCGCTGAAGCGGAAAATGCAGGATGCCGTTTCCATTGATGAGTGATTTGCTTTAAGAAACCTGCGGCGGCGCAAGAACCGCCGATGAAAAGGCAGGTCTATGCAGACAAAACGGGCAGAGCAGCGCGAGCGCGCGGCGCAGAACACTGTTAAGAGCGCGCCGCCACAAGCCGATTCCTATGCCATGACGGAGGTGTTCGAACCTTCGGCGCTTCGCAATGAACTGCGCGCGATCGCGCGCAAGAATGACGGCAATCCGGATGCCGCGCGCCAGGCGATACTGGCGCGCCTCAAGGAGGTCAACGCCACCGGTCGCGCCCGCGCCTATGAATTGCTGAAAGCCGATGGCGGCGGGCTGGAATGCGCGCGGCGCATCTCCTGGCTCGAGGACCAGATGCTGATCGCGCTGCATGATCTGGTCACCCGCACGATCTTTCCCGATACCCGCAAGGAATTCGCGATCACCGCCGTCGGCGGCTATGGCCGCGACACGCTGGCGCCCGGCTCCGATATCGACCTTCTGTTCCTGATCGAGGAAACCGACCGGGCCGATACGCTGAAGGCGATCGAATATATTCTCTACATGCTCTGGGACATGGGCCAGAAGGTCGGCCATGCGACCCGCAGCGTGACGGAGTGCATCAAGCTTTCCAAGGCGGACATGACCATCCGCACCTCGATCCTGGAAATGCGCTACATTATCGGGCGCAAGGCGCTGGCCAACACGCTGGAGCGGCGCTTCGACAAGGAAGTGGTCGCCGATACCGGTCCGGATTTCATAGCCGCAAAGCTCGCCGAACGCGATCAGCGCCATCAGAAATCCTTCGATACCCGCTATCTCGTGGTCCCCAACGTCAAGGAGGGCAAGGGCGGGTTGCGCGACCTCAACACGCTGTTCTGGATCGCCAAATACTACTACCGGGTGCGCGATACCGCACAGCTTGTGGAGCTCGGCGTTCTGTCTCGCCAGGAACTGAAACTGTTCCTGCGCGCCGAGGACTTCCTGTGGACGGTGCGCTGCCACCTCCATTTCCTGACCGGCAAGGCCGAGGAGCGGCTGACATTCGACGTGCAGGCCGAAATCGCCGCCGCTCTCGACTATCAGGACCGGCCCGGACTTTCGGCAGTCGAACGGTTCATGAAGCACTATTTCCTGGTGGCCAAGGACGTCGGCGATCTCACCCGCATCTTCTGCTCCGATCTCGAGGAACAGCAGGCCAAGGCCTCACCGACGATCGGGCAGGTGGTCTGGTCGAAGCTCTACAAGCGGCAGCGCAAGATAGCGGGCTCGCTCGAATTCGTCTCCGACAGCGGCAGGATCGCGCTTGCCGAGCCGGACGTGTTCAAGAAGGACCCGGTCGCCATCATCCGCTTCTTCTATGTCGCGGTGATCAACGACCTCGAATTCCATCCGGACGCCTTGAAGGTGGTGACGCGCTCACTGTCCCTGATCAATGCCGAGCTCAGGGAAAACGAGGAGGCCAACCGGCTGTTCCTGTCGATCCTGACCTCGCGCAACGATCCGGCGCTCTATCTGAGGCGTATGAACGAGGCCGGCGTGCTCGGCCGCTTCATCCCCGAATTCGGCCGGATCGTGTCGATGATGCAGTTCAACATGTATCACCATTTCACGGTCGACGAGCATCTGATCCGTGCGGTCGCCGTGCTGTCGGAGATCGACAATTCGGGCGGGCACTCCGAGCTTCACCCGCTGGCCGCAAGGCTTATCCAGTCGGTCCAGGACCGGACGGTGCTCTATGTCGCGGTGCTGCTGCACGATATCGCCAAGGGCCGCAAGGAAGATCACTCGATCGCCGGCGCTCGCGTCGCGCGCAAGCTCTGCCCGCGCTTCGGCATGACGGCGAAGCAGACCGAACTTGTCGCCTGGCTTATCGAATATCATCTGCTGATGTCGATGACCTCGCAGACCCGCGATCTCAACGACCGCAAGACGGTTGTCGATTTCGTCGACAAGGTCCAGTCGCTCGACCAGCTCAATCTGCTGCTGATCCTGACCGTCTGCGATATCCGCGCCGTCGGGCCGGATGTGTGGAACGGCTGGAAGGGGCAGTTGCTGCGCACGCTCTATTACGAAACCGAGATCCTGCTTTCCGGCGGCTTCTCGGCCGTTTCCCGCAAGGCGAGGACCGAGCGCGCCGTCGAGCTGCTGGAGGATTCGCTCAACGGCTGGGAAGATGCCGAGCGGCGCAAATACGCCAATCTGCAATATCAGAACTATCTTCTCTCGGTGCCGCTGGAAGATCAGGTGCGCCATGCGCGG
This sequence comes from Martelella sp. FOR1707, assembly GCF_053484265.1. Classification (NCBI taxonomy): domain Bacteria; kingdom Pseudomonadati; phylum Pseudomonadota; class Alphaproteobacteria; order Hyphomicrobiales; family Aurantimonadaceae; genus Martelella; species Martelella sp. FOR1707. Next base: position 700,710 of record NZ_JBAKFP010000002.1, read on the forward strand.
TTTATCCGCGAGGCTGACAAGTCGCGGCAATTGTTCTCCACCATGGTGCGCACCAATGCGTTCCACGATATCACCGAGCTCACGCTTCTGGCGCCGGACCATCCGCGTCTGCTGTCGATCATCGCCGGCGCCTGTGCCGCGACCGGGGCGAACATCGCCGATGCCCAGATCTTCACCACCACGGATGGCCGCGCGCTCGACACCATCCTTCTGAACCGCGCCTTCGATGATGACGCCGATGAGCTGCGGCGCGCCAACACGATCGGCAAGCTGATCGAGGACCTGCTGTCCGGCCGCAAGCACCTCAACCAGTTGATTGCCGCGCGCCAGCGCGAGCGCCGCTCGGTGCGGCCGTTCTCGGTGCCGACCCATGTGTCGGTGTCGAACAAGCTCTCCAATATCTTCACCGTCATCGAGATCGAATGCCTTGACCGCACCGGCCTGCTTGCCGATGTGACGCAGACGCTGTCGGAGCTTTCGCTCGATATCCAGACGGCGCGGATCACCACCTTCGGCGAGAAGGTGATCGACAGTTTCTACGTGACCGATCTCGTCGGCGCCAAGATCACCAGCGAGAGCCGGCAGGCGGCGATCGTCGAGCGGATGAAGGCGGTGCTCGAAGAGAAGGGCGACGATTACCGCAGGGGCATGCCGCCCGGCATGCTGCTGCCGGCCGAAAACGGCACGCGCGCGCGCCGCGTCGAGGCAAAGGACGGGCGCGAAAAATGAGCCTCGTCGGCAAGTTCGCCACCGTCGGCGGCGCCACATTCGCAAGCCGTCTGTTCGGGTTCGCGCGCGAAACCATGATGGCGGCAGCGCTTGGTAACGGCCCGATGGCCGACGTGTTCTACGCCGCCTTCCGCTTTCCCAACCTGTTTCGCCGGCTGTTTGCCGAAGGCGCGTTCAACGCCGCCTTCGTGCCGCTGTTTTCCAAGGAGATCGAGGAAAGCGGGGTCGAGGGCGCCAAGCGCTTCGCCGAGCAGGTTCTGGGCGTTCTGTTCACGGCGCTGTTCCTGATCACCGTGGTGATGGAACTGGCGATGCCGCTCCTTGTGCGCTTCATCATCGCGCCCGGCTTTGCCGATGATGCCGACAAGTTCGAGATGACGGTGCGGCTGTCCTCGGTGATGTTTCCCTATCTGATCTGCATGTCGCTGATGGCGATGATGAGCGGCATGCTGAATTCGCTGCACCGCTATTTCGCCGCCGCGATCGCGCCGGTGTTTCTCAATATCGTGCTGATCGCGGTGCTGGGCTATGGCGTCTGGGTCAAGGCCGATCCGCAGATGATGGCAGAATATCTTGCCTGGGGCGTGCTTGGCGCGGGCATCATCCAGCTCGCCGTCGTGTGGTTTGACGTCAGGCGCGCGGGCATGCGCTTCACCTTGCGCATGCCGAAGATAACGCCGAAGATCCGGCGGCTCGTCGCGCTCGCCGTGCCGGCGGCGGTGACCGGCGGCGTCATCCAGATCAACCAGTTGATCGGCCAGGCGGTGGCCTCCGGCAAGGACGGCGCGATCTCGGCGCTGCAATATGCCGACCGGCTCTATCAGTTGCCCCTCGGCGTCGTCGGCGTGGCGGGCGGCGTGGTGCTGCTGCCGGAATTGTCGCGGGCGCTGAAGGGCGGTAATTTCAAGGAAGCCGGGCACATCCAGAACCGCACCATCGAATTCGTGCTGTTCCTCACCGTCCCGGCGGCGTTCGGCCTGATGATGATCTCGACCGAGATCACGCGGGTGCTTTATGAGCGCGGCGCGTTCACGCCCGAGACCACGACGCTGGTGGCGGCGATCATGACGGTCTACGCCTTCGGCCTACCGGCCTTCGCGCTCACCAAGGCGCTGCAGCCAGCCTTCTATGCCCGCGAGAACACCAAGCTGCCGATGCGCTTCACCATGATCGCGGTCGCTATCAATTCCGTTCTCGCCATCTCGCTGTTTCCGATCCTCGCCGAACGCGGCATCGCGCTTGCCGAGGTGGTCTCGGGCTGGACCAATGTGGTTCTGCTGGCGACCACGCTTGTGATCTCAGGTCATCTGAAGTTCGACAGCCTGCTGATGCGCCGCATACCGCTGATCGTCCTGAGCGGCGCGGCGATGGCGGCGGCGGTGAAATTCACGGCGGTGAAGCTTTCGGCCTGGTTTGCGCCGGGGGCGCATTTCACGCAGCAGCTTGGCGGGGTGCTGATCCTGATCGCGATCGCCACGGTGGTCTATTTCGGCCTGGTGCTCGCTACCGGCGGTGTCAACCGGGCGCTGATCATGAAGCTCGTCCGCCGCCGCCGCGGATAGGACCGCTTCTCAGTTTGACGCGCCGCGCGCCGCGGTGCATAAGCGCTGCCAGCAAAACCCGACCAACCGGGCCTTCCACCCGTCCGAAAGAGAACTGACATGAGTGAATTCAAGCCGCAAATCTTCTCCGGCGTCCAGCCGACCGGCAATCTGCATCTCGGCAATTATCTGGGCGCGCTCAGAAAATTCGTGGCGCTTCAGGACAAGATGGACTGCATCTATTGCGTGGTCGACATGCATTCGATCACCGCGCAGCTTGTGCATGACGACCTGAAGGGGCAGACGCGCGCGATCACAGCCGCCTATCTCGCCGCCGGCATCGATCCGAAAAAGCACATCGTCTTCAACCAGTCGGCGGTGCCGCAGCATGCCGAACTGGCCTGGATCTTCAATTGCGTCGCCCGCATCGGCTGGATGAACCGGATGACCCAGTTCAAGGACAAGGCCGGCAAGGACCGCGAAAACGCCTCGCTCGGCCTGCTTGCCTATCCGAGCCTGATGGCGGCGGACATTCTTGTCTACCGCGCCACCCATGTGCCGGTCGGCGACGACCAGAAGCAGCATCTGGAACTGACGCGCGATATCGCGATGAAATTTAATCTCGATTTCGAGAAGAAAATCCGCGCGACCGGGACGGGCGTCGACATCACCGTTGGCGACCAGCCGGTGCACGCCTTCTTCCCGATGGTGGAGCCGTTGATCGAAGGCCCCGCGCCCCGGGTGATGAGCCTGAAGGACGGCACCAAGAAGATGTCGAAATCGGACCCGTCCGACCTGTCGCGCATCAACCTCACCGACGATGCCGAGACCGTGGCGCGGAAGATCCGCAAGGCCAAGACCGATCCGGATGCGCTGCCGAGCGAGGTCGAGGGCCTGAAGGGACGGCCGGAAGCCGACAATCTCGTCGGGATTTTCGCCGCGCTTTCGGACCGCACCAAGGCCGATGTGCTTGCAGAATTCGGCGGCCAGCAGTTCTCGCAGTTCAAGCCGGCGCTGGCCGATCTCGCCGTTACCGTGCTTGCGCCGATCACCGCCGAGATGCGGCGTCTCGATGCCGATCCGGGCCATATCGATGCCGTCCTGAAGGATGGCGGCGAGCGGGCAGGGGCCATCGCGCAGAAGACCATGAAGGACGTTCACGAGATCGTCGGTCTGCTCTGACAGGTCGCCGGCGCTTGATTTTCTGCGATCTATGATATGATGTCTGCTTGGCCGCCGGCATGGGCCGGCCCGGTCTGCCGCATTTTGCAGCCGGGCGGAAACGCCCGACCTCCGCCGGAATGCGGCGAAAGCGACGGGATGGAGCGTTTTCCTCGCGAACGCGCTCCAGCCGCAGTCTTGTCTTCAACAGCCGTGCGGGCTTTCTTGAGATTGGTGGGGTGACTCAATGGTTTCCAAACGTCTTTCCGGCGAGGCCGGACATCGCCGAAAATTCATGGCCATCGTCGACGATACGCCCGAATGCATCCGCGCCGTGCGCTATGCCGGCCGCCGCGCCAAGAATTCCAATGGCGGACTGGTGCTGTGCTACATCATTCCGCAGCACGATGCCCAGGAGTGGATCGGGGTTCAGGAAATCATCCGCGCCGAGGCGCGCGAAGAGGCCGAGGCGATCGCCAACCGCTCCGCCGAGAATGTGCGCGAGGCGATCGGCATCGATCCGGAAATCGTGATCCGCGAGGGCGACCGCGCCGAGGAGATCAATGCCGTGGTCGAGGAAGACCGGGATATCGCGATCCTGGTTCTGGCGGCCGGCCCCGCCAAGGAAGGGCCGGGGCCACTGGTCTCGATGCTCGCCGGACGCGGGAATGCGTTCACGATACCGGTCACGGTTCTGCCCGACGGGCTGGACGACGCCGATATCGATGCGCTCTGCTGACCCTTGCGTTTGCCCGCCCAAGGGCCGATATAGGAGCAAAGACGCCTTGCCGGCGCAAACCGGTGCCCGCTGGATGCGCTCCAGCCGCCCGAACTGATTTGGAGATGGATATGTTCATCCAGACGGAAACGACGCCCAATCCCGCGACCCTGAAATTCCTGCCCGGACGCGTTGTCATGGAAGCCGGCAATGCCGATTTCCGCAGCGCCGATGATGCGATCGTCTCGCCGCTTGCGACCCGGCTCTTCGCCGTGCCGGGCGTGGAAGGCGTGATGTTCGGCTATGATTTCGTTGCCGTGACCAAGGGCGCTCCGGAATGGCAGCACCTGAAGCCAGCGATCCTCGGCGCGATCATGGAGCATTTCCTGTCCGGCGCGCCGGTGATGGCCGAGGGCGCTTCGCCGGCGATCGATCCCGACAGCGACGAGGAATTCTTCGATGAAGGCGACGAGACCATCGTGGCCACTATCAAGGAACTGCTCGAAACCCGCGTTCGCCCGGCCGTGGCCCAGGATGGCGGCGACATCACCTTCCGCGGCTATCGCGAGGGCACGGTGTTTCTCAACATGAAGGGCGCCTGCTCGGGCTGCCCGTCATCCACGGCGACGCTGAAACACGGCGTCCAGAACCTTCTGCATCACTTCGTTCCCGAAGTGCGGGAAGTCGAAGCCGTCTGAGGATTGCAATGCTGATCTTGGCGCTCGATACGGCCCAGGCGGATTGCTCGGCCGTGGTATATGATTGCGCCTCGGGCTCAGTCATCGGCCGGTGCGTCGAAACCATCGGCAAGGGTCATGCCGAGCGGATGATGGCGGTGATCGATGCCGCGCTTACCGAAGCCGGCATCAAGCCCGCGGATATCGACCGCATCGCCGTCAATATCGGTCCGGGCTCGTTCACCGGGGTGCGCATCGGCGTGGCCGCCGCGCGTGCTCTGGCGCTGGCGGTGAAGGCCGAGTGCGTCGGCGTGTCATCGCTGGCTTCCATTGCGTATCAGCATCGCATGGCCCGGCCGGACAGCGCCGTGATGGCGACGCTCGATGCCCGGCGCGGCGAGGCCTTCGCCCAGGTTTTCGACGCCGACGGCAAGCCCCTGTCAGAACCCGCCGCCCATGCCTATGACGATCTCGCCGACGTTGCCCGGGAGCACTGGGCGCTCCCGGTCGGTACCGGCGCCATCGTCGCCGGTCTCGCCGAGCCGATGCCGGAAGACCGCGTGACCATCGAAACGATCGCCATTCTCGGCGCAAGCACTGAGCCCGGCCCGCCCGTCTCGCCGCTCTATCTGCGCGCCCCCGACGCCAAGCCGCAACTCGGCTTCGCCGTCGCTCGCGCGTGAGGAGGCCGCTTATGCCTCTCGCCGATACATCAGCCGCAAAGCCCCCCAATCTTCTCGCCCCGGAGGGGAGAGATGTCGCGACAGCGACAGTGAGGGGGGAGAGCCTCCACACGGGCGCCCTCACGCGACTGACGCACTGCTCCACCCTCACTGCCCCTTTCGGGGCATCTCTCCCGCCAGCGGGAGAGAATATCGGGAGCGAGCTCCGGCCTTCGGGTGTCGTCTCATCGCTGGCGAGATCGGCGAGGATGGTTGATGCCCTTGCTCGATCCATCTCCAGTCGCGAGCTTTGTTTCAACGGGGGAGGTGCCCGATGCTGCCTTCCTTCCTGAAGCGTAATCCCGAATTCGATCTCTTTCGGCTTGAGGATGAACATCTGCTGCCTGCCGCCGATCTGCATCGCAAGCGGTTCTCGCCGTCCTGGAGCGCGGGGGAGTTCCGCAAGCTTCTGGCGCAAAGCCCGGTTTACGGCTTTATCGTGCGCCCGGCGCAAGGGCGGGCGGAGGCGGCCGGGTTCGTGCTGGCGCGCAGCATCGGCGACGAATCGGAAATCCTCACGATCTGCGTCGACCGCCAATTTGCCCGCAACGGTCTCGGCTGGCGTCTGATGGTCGCGTCGATGCAGGAGGCGCGGGCGATGGGGGCTCACGCCATGCTGCTTGAGGTCTCGGCGGAAAACGCCGCGGCGCTGTCGCTCTATCGCAAGCTCGGCTTTGTCGAGGTCGGTCGGCGAAAGGCCTACTACACCCACGACGACGGGACGCGGACCACCGCGCTTGTCATGCGGCGCGATCTCGGCTAACCCGAGACCGTGAACGACGCTCGGTCGGCATTGCCGGCCTCAACCGCCGGTGCGCTCTCTATGAACGATCTGACCAAAACGCTTGAGGAAATCTGCGCCGAACGCGGCATGCGCATGACCGAGCAGCGCCGGGTCGTGGCGCGCGTTCTGCAGGAGGCGGAGGACCACCCGGACGTGGAGGAACTTCACCGCCGCGCCGCGCTGATTGATTCGCGCATCTCGATCTCGACCGTCTACCGCACCCTGAAGCTGTTCGATGACGCCGGCATCATCGCTCGCCACGATTTCCGCGATGGCCGCTCGCGCTACGAGACCCTTCCCGAAGAGCATCACGACCACCTGATCGACCTGAAGAGCGGGACGGTGATCGAGTTCCAGTCGCCCGAGATCGAGGCGCTTCAGGAGCGGATCGCCCGCGAATATGGCCTGAAGCTCGTCGATCACCGGCTCGAGCTCTACGGCGTCCCGATCAAGGGCAGGGGCGAGTGAGTCGGGCGCGATGATCTATCTGCGCTATGTCTACGTCGCTGTCGTTCTGTTCCTGACAACCATTATCCTGTCGCCATTGCAGATATTGGCGCTGTGGCGCGGCTGGAAGATCGCCCGCAAGCTGCCGCGCTACTGGCATGTCGTCGCCTGTTTCGTGCTCGGCATCCGCATTCATGTTTATGGCGAGATCGAGCGGCAGCGTCCGCTGCTGTTGTCGGCCAATCACACCACCTGGCTCGATATCGTGGTGCTGGGACGGGTCGCCGAGGTCTCCTTCATCGCCAAGTCGGAGGTCAAGACCTGGCCGATCTTCGGCCTGTTCGCGCGGCTGCAGAATTCGGTGTTCATCGAACGCGCCGACAAGCGCGGCACGGGACGGCAGGTGGGCTCGATCGCCGATCGGCTTGCCGGCGGCGAGATCATCATCCTGTTTCCCGAAGGCACGACGTCTGATGGCAACCGGATCTACCCGATCAAGTATTCGCTGTTCGGCGCGGCCTCCACCGCCGTTCCGCTGTCGCCTACGGGCAAGGTGCATGTCCAGCCGGTGGCGGTCGCCTATACCGGCATCAGGGGGCTGCCGATGGGGCGGTTTCTGCGCCCGATCGTCGCCTGGCCGGGTGATGTCGAGATGCTGCCCTCGCTTGCCGGCGTCATCAAGGCGCGCGCGCTCGATGTTGATGTCTGTTTCGGCGAACCCGTCGTGTTCGATGCCGAGACCCGGCGCAAGGAAGCTGCGGCGCAAGTCGAGGCACGCATGCGCAGGCTCCTTGCCGAGCGACTGCGCGGGCGCTGACCATTTTTTGATTTTGTCTTTTTTGATTTTCTCCGCGGTCAAAGCGCGTTAAAAGGCCGCCATGAGCGAACAGACAACACTTCCGGTCGACAATCAGCGCAAGGTCTTCATCAAGACCTATGGCTGCCAGATGAACGTCTACGACAGCGAACGCATGGGCGAGGCGCTGGCGGCCGACGGCTATCGGCCGACGGAGGTGATCGAGGATGCCGACCTCATCCTGCTCAACACCTGCCACATTCGCGAGAAGGCCGCCGAGAAGGTCTATTCCGCGCTCGGGCGTTACCGCGACCTGAAGGCGGAACGGGCGAAGCAGGGCCGCGAAACAATGATCGGGGTCGCGGGCTGCGTTGCCCAGGCCGAGGGCGAGGAAATCCTCCGCCGCGCGCCGGATGTCGATGTGGTCATCGGGCCGCAGACCTATCACCGCCTGCCGGAGGCGCTGCGCAAGGCCAAGACCGGCGAGCGCGTCGTCGATACCGAATATGCGGTCGAGGACAAGTTCGATTACCTGCCGAAGAAGGAACGCGGCGTTCGCCCGAAGAATGTTTCGGCATTCCTGACCGTGCAGGAAGGCTGCGACAAGTTCTGCACCTTCTGCGTGGTGCCCTATACCCGTGGTTCGGAAATCTCCCGCTCGACGAAACAGATTGTCGATGAAGCGCGCCGGCTTGCCGAAAACGGCGTGCGCGAGATCACGCTGCTCGGCCAGAACGTCAATGCCTGGCACGGCGAGAGCGCTGAAGGGGCCGACTGGGGCCTTGGCGATCTGCTGTTCCACCTTGCCGAGATCGATGGCATCGAGCGGCTGCGCTACACCACCAGCCATCCGCGCGACATGGATAACCGGCTGATGCAGGCCCATCGCGACCTGCCGAAGCTGATGCCCTATCTGCATCTGCCGGTGCAGGCCGGTTCCGACCGTATCCTGAAGGCGATGAACCGCCGCCACACGGCGGAGGAATATCTGGCGCTGATCGAGCGCATCCGCGCCGCCCGCCCGGATATCGCTATGTCTGGCGATTTCATCGTCGGCTTTCCCGGCGAGACCGAGGAGGATTTCCAGGCGACGCTCGCGCTTGTCGACAAGGTGCGCTACGCCCAGGCCTTCTCCTTCAAATATTCGCCCCGTCCCGGCACGCCCGGCGCGGAGCTTGGCGATCAGGTGCCGGAGGCCGAAAAGGCCGACCGGCTGCAGCGGCTTCAGGCGATGCTCACCCGCCATCAGCTCGAATTCGCGCAATCGCGGGTCGGCATGGAAATGGACATCCTGCTGGAAAAGCCCGGCCGCAATCCGGGCCAGCTCATCGGCCGTTCGCCCTGGCTGCAATCCGTCGTGATTGATGGCGGAGAGGCCGAAATCGGCGATCTGGTGCGGGTGCGCATCACCGATGCGGCCACCAACAGTCTCGCCGGCGTGCGGATCGCCTGATTGATGACAGTCCGATGAATTTGTCGGGGCGAAATACAAATCGCTTCACAAAGTTGAGAATCGCGATTAGCCTTCCTATATGAAGCTTGATTGGCGAACAGAGACTCACATTTCTGCCGTTTTCCTTCTGTCTTTGACTGAACGATCCCCTATGTATCGTATCGAAGAGGACGCTGCCGGCCTGAACCCGGACAGCGGAGCGCTTTGCGTTGAACCGAGGAGCAGAACCGCTTGACCGCTACTGAAATGGTTGTATCGCACGGAAAACCGGCCGGCCCGGATGCCAGCCACTTCGTGCTCACCTTCGAGAACAATCGCTATGCCAGCGAATTGTTCGGTCAGTTTGACGAGCATCTGAAATTGCTGGAAAAGGAGTTGGGCGTCGATGCCGTGGCGCGCGGAAACTCCGTGGCGCTGAGCGGTTCGACGCTCGCCACCCACCAGGCACGCCGGGCGCTGGATTATCTTTACGCCCAGCTTCAAAAGGGCGCGCAGCTGGAGAAATCCGATGTCGAAGGCGCGGTCCGCATGGCGCGCGCGGCTGACGACCAGTTGACCCTGCCGACACTGGAGCGCAAGGCCAGGCTTTCGATGTCGCAGATATCGACGCGCAAAAAGTCGATCGCCGCCCGCACCCCGGCCCAGGACGGATATATAAGGGCGATGGAGCGCAACGAACTGGTGTTCGGCGTCGGCCCCGCGGGCACCGGCAAGACCTATCTCGCCGTCGCCTATGCCGCCCAGCTTCTGGAGCGCGGCGCTATCGAGAAGATCATCCTGTCGCGTCCGGCCGTGGAAGCCGGCGAACGGCTGGGCTTCCTGCCGGGCGACATGAAGGAAAAGGTCGATCCCTATCTGAGGCCGCTTTATGACGCGCTTTACGACATGATACCGGGCGACCGGGTGGAGCGTGCGATGACGGCGGGCGTGATCGAGATCGCGCCGCTCGCCTTCATGCGCGGCCGCACGCTGACCAATGCGGCGGTGATCCTCGACGAGGCGCAGAACACGACCTCGATGCAGATGAAGATGTTCCTGACCCGGCTCGGCGAGAATTCGCGCATGATCGTCACCGGCGATCCGAGCCAAGTGGACCTGCCGCGCGGCGTCAAGTCCGGCCTTGTGGAAGCGCTCGACGTGCTGAAGGGCGTCGAAGGCGTGTCGACCACGCGCTTTACCGACAAGGACGTGGTCCGCCATCCGCTGGTGGCCCGCATTGTCGCGGCCTATGAAGGCCGGGGACGCGCGCCGCAGACCGATGAAGGCGGCGCCGCCTGACATGGCCGCATTCGATTTTCAGGTGAGCCGGGAGGCTGAGGGCTGGCCGGACGAGGCGCAGCTGGAAGCGCTGGTGTCCGACGTGATCCGGGTTGCAGCGCTCTATCTGGAAAAGGAGGAGGGGCAGCCGTTTCCAGCCCAACCCGTCGAATTGTCGCTGGTGTTTACCGACGATGAGGCGATACGGGAAATCAATGCGGAGTGGCGTGACAAGGACAAGCCCACCAATGTGCTGTCCTTTCCCGCCTTTCCGATAACGCCTGGCGCAATGCCGGGGCCCATGCTCGGCGATATCGTAATCGCGCGGGAAACCGTGGAGCGCGAGGTCGGGGAGCTCGACAAGAGCTTCGACGATCATCTTACCCATCTTCTGGTGCATGGATTTCTGCATCTTTTGGGGTATGATCACATTGAAAACGACGATGCGGAGGTTATGGAGCGTCTGGAGACTCGCATTTTGGCCACACTTGGCCTATCTGATCCCTATCAGGGCAGCGACCCTCTCTAACGCCTAAGGAACGATGAACCAGCAACAGATAGTGCCGCTCGGTGACAGCGGTCAGGATTCCGACGACGGATCCGAGCTCGACGAGCCTAACAGTCCGGAGACGGACAGAAATACTCAGAAATCGTCAGCCTCGCCCCTCAAGGGCCTTCTCCTGTACTTCAAGCGCAACGGGCACGGTTCTTCGCGCCTGCGCGAAGATCTTGAGGATGCGCTTTCCCCCGACAATTCCAGCGACAACGACTTCTCGCCCGAAGAGCGCGCGATGCTCAACAACATCCTGTCCTTCCGCGAGGTGCGGGTCGAGGATGTGATGGTGCCGCGCGCCGATATCGATGCCGTGGACCAGTCGATGACCATCGGCGAGTTGCTGCTGGTGTTTGAAAACTGCGGCCATTCGCGCATGCCGGTGTTCTGCGAAACGCTGGATGATCCGCGCGGCATGGTCCATATCCGCGATCTCTTGGCCTATCTCTCCAAGCAGGCGCGCGGACGAAGGCGCGGTCGTCCGGCGAACGCCCGCGAGGCCGCCAAGAACGGTACGTTGAAGGCGAACGAGGTCAAGCCGACGGAGAGGCAGACCAAGCCGGCCCAGAACGCGTTCGACCTCGGCAAGGTCAATCTCGACAAGACCATTGTCGAAGCCGGGCTGATCCGGCCGGTGCTGTTCGTACCGCCCTCCATGCTCGCCTCCGACCTGTTGCAGCGCATGCAGGCGGGCCGCACCCAGATGGCGCTGGTGATCGACGAATATGGCGGGACCGACGGCCTGGTGTCGCATGAGGATATCGTCGAGATGGTGATCGGCGAGATCGATGACGAGCATGATTCCGAGGAAGCGATGTTCACCCGCGTTTCCGACGATGTCTATCTCGCCGACGCGCGCGTAGAGCTTGAGGATATCGCCGAGGCGATCGGCCCCGATTTCGAGATCGGGGAGCACGCCGAGGATGTCGATACGCTGGGCGGGCTGATCTTCTCGACCATCGGCCGCATTCCGGCGCGCGGCGAGGTGATCCAGCTTTCGGGCTTCGAGGTTCATATTCTGGATGCCGATCCGCGCCGAATCCGCCGCGTCAGGATATTGCGCAAGCGCGGCCCGGCGCGCCGTCGTTCCGTTGCCCGCGCGGGTAGCCAGGAGGAGGGGCGCGATCAATCCCGGCATGAGGAGCATGACGTGTCCTATGACGAGGACACCGACAGCGAAACGCCTGACGAGCGATAGGCGGCGCTGACCGAGCGGAAGGACTGCTTCTTTGCAACGGCTTTCAGCCTATCTTGCAGACCTTTCGGGCTGGCCGCGGCGGTGGATGCTGTTTGCCGCTGGCGCGGTGGCCACCTTTGCGCTGGCGCCTTTCGGGCTGACGCCGGTGATGTTCATCGCCTTGCCGCTTATGGTGATGGTCATGGACGGCGCGCTTTCGGACAAGGCGCTGAGGCCGCGCCTCAGGGCCGGCTTTGCGGTCGGCTGGTGGTTCGGCTTCGGCTACTTCGTTTTCGGCCTGTGGTGGCTTGGCGTCGCGATCTGGAAGGATGGCGCGTATTGGGCGCTGCCGCTTGCCGTTCTCGGCTTCCCGGCGGGGCTTGCGCTGTTTTACGGACTGGCGGGGGCGCTGGCGGCTTCTTTCTGGCGGCCCGGGCCTTTGCGCCTGATCGCGCTCGGCGCGGCGATGGTCGCGGCGGAGTGGCTGCGGGGCCATGTCGCGACCGGTTTTCCCTGGAACGCGATCGCCTATACCGCCGTGCCGACGCCGCTGTTCATGCAGGCGATCCGGTTGACCGGGCTCTATGTGATGAGCGGCCTTGCCGTCTATGTGTTCGCAAGCCCCGCGCTTCTTGCCGCACGATCCGGCCGGCGTATCGGACTGGCGCTGGCCGTCGTTTTCGTGGCCGTCGATATCGGCTATGGCTGGTACCGGCTCGCTACCGTGCAACCTGCCGACGGGCGCGAGGTGGGGCTTCGGCTGGTTCAGCCGGCTTTTGAGGAGGTCGACTGGCGCACGGAGGAAGGCCGCGAGCGGGTGTTCGCCACGCTGCTGGAGCTCTCTTCCGATCCCGCCGGATATACCGGAAAGAGCCCCGATATCATCATTTGGCCGGAAAGCGTCCTTCCCTTCACGATCGAAGCGCGGCCCGATGCGCGCACCGCGATCGGCGAGATGCTGAAGCCGGGACAGACGCTTGTGTTTGGCGCGGCAAGCTTTGCCGGGCGCAAACCCGATGGCTGGCCTGAATTCTACAACGCCGTCTATGTGGTGGATGATGCCGGGAGAACCGTTTCCGTTTCCGGCAAGACCCATCTCGTGCCCTTCGGCGAGTACCTGCCATTCGAGGATTTCTTCCGCGCGATCGGGCTGGAGGCGCTGACGACACTGCCGGGCAGCTATGTTCCTGTTGATAACCGCCAGATGCTGCTGCTCCCGGATGGCGCCGCGCTGTACCCGCTTATCTGCTATGAGGCGGTGTTCCCGCGGCTGGTGGAGGGGCAGGCGGCCGGTGCGTCAGCGCTGGTAAACGTAACCTATGACGCCTGGTTCGGGCGGACGCCCGGGCCCTTCCAGCACTTCGCCCAGGCAAGATTGCGGGCGGTCGAGGCCGGCAAGCCGTTGATACGCGTTGGCGAGAACGGCGTTACGGCGATCGTTGACCGATACGGCCGCATCATCGACCGGCTGCCATTTGACCGGCGTGGCGTACTCGATGGTAGGGTCAGCTTACGTTAGGAAATTGTGAGATATGCGCCGTCTCGCGTGTCCTTAAATTGCCACACTATTTGCTGAATTAGCAAATCTTTACTCATCTCATGGTTTTATATTTCGCGCAGAATTGACCGCTTTACTCCAAAATTGCATAGTGACCTCACTTGGCACTCAACTATGGCTTTTTGGTCGCTCAATCGACGGGTTGCATAACTCTCCGGCACAGTGACTGGGCCCTTATGTCAGGTTAAAAAAACAGGACGAACAATGACAGAAAACAAGAAGAAGCCGAACCCCATTGACGTGCACGTCGGGAGTCGGATCAGGTTGCGCCGGACAATGTTAGGAATGAGCCAGGAGAAACTCGGCGAGAGCCTTGGCATCACCTTTCAGCAGATTCAGAAATACGAAAAGGGCACCAATCGCGTTGGCGCCAGCCGACTGCAGAACATTTCGACCATCCTCAACGTTCCGGTCTCATTCTTTTTCGAGGACGCACCCGGCGAACAGGGCGTTGGCGCTGCGGGAATGGCGGAGGCTTCGAGCTCGAGCTATGTGGTCGATTTCCTCTCGTCTTCGGAAGGGCTTCAGCTGAACCGGGCCTTTGTGAAGATCAACGACGCCAAGGTTCGGCGTCGGCTGGTGGATCTGGTCAAGTCGCTGGCGGCTGAAGCGGAATGAGGTAACGGGCTGATTTTGACGCATTGTGGGGGAGAGCGCTCCGCTCTCCTCGGGTCAAGGCATGCGTCAAAATTCACCTGGCTTTGAGGACATAAAGATATACTGATATCGTTGTGCGCTTGTCATAGCCACGCGAAGCGTTTATCAAAATCGGGCCAATTTCTATGTGGGGAATCCCGATGCGCGCCAACTATCTTTTCACTTCCGAATCCGTTTCAGAAGGCCATCCGGACAAGGTCTGCGACAGAATTTCCGATGAAATTGTCGACCTCGTCTATCGCGAGGCCGTGAAGACCGGCGTCGATCCCTGGTCGGTGCGCGTCGCCTGCGAAACACTGGCCACCACGAACCGCGTCGTCATCGCCGGCGAGGTCCGCCTGCCGCCGAGCCTGATGAAACTGGACAAGAACGGCAAGGAGATCGTCAATCCCTCGCGGTTCAAGTCTGCCGCGCGCCGCGCCATCCGCAATATCGGCTACGAGCAGGACGGCTTCCACTGGAAGACCGCACGCATCGATGTGCTGCTGCACGCCCAGTCCGCCCACATCGCCCAGGGCGTCGACAGCGCCGCCGACCGGCAGGGCGACGAAGGCGCCGGCGACCAGGGCATCATGTTCGGCTTCGCCTGCCGCGAAACCCCGGAACTGATGCCGGCGCCGATCTACTACGCCCACCGTATCCTCCAGACCCTGTCGGAAGCGCGCAAGGGCGGCGAGGGCGAGGTGGCAAAGCTCGGGCCCGACGCCAAGAGCCAGGTCACCGTGCATTACAAGGACGGTAAGCCGGCCGCCGTGACATCGATCGTGCTTTCGACCCAGCATTTCGACGAAAGCTGGGATTCGCAGAAGGTTCGCAGCGTGGTCGAGCCCTATATCCGCGAAGCGCTCGGCGAACTGCCGATCGCCGATGATTGCGTATGGTACATCAACCCGACCGGCAAGTTCGTCATTGGCGGGCCGGACGGCGATGCCGGGCTTACCGGCCGCAAGATCATCGTCGATACCTATGGCGGTGCGGCCCCCCATGGCGGCGGCGCGTTTTCGGGCAAGGACACCACCAAGGTCGATCGCTCGGCGGCCTATGCCGCGCGCTATCTGGCCAAGAACGTGGTCGCGGCCAATCTCGCCGAGAAATGCACCATCCAGCTTGCCTACGCGATCGGCGTCGCCCAGCCACTGGCCGTCTATGTCGACCTGCACGGAACCGGCAAGGTAACCGAGGAAGAGGTGGAGAAGGCGATCCGCGCCGTGATGGACCTGTCGCCCTCCGGCATTCGCCGCCATCTCGACCTCAACAAGCCGATCTACGCCAAGACCGCTGCTTACGGCCATTTCGGCCGCAAGGCCGGGCGCGACGGTTCGTTCTCCTGGGAACGGCTCGATCTGGTGAAGCCGCTGAAACTGGCTCTGAAAGGCTGATTGCGTAAGGTGACCGGCGACAATCAGAATTCAACCGGGCGGGCGTTTTTCGGCCGCCGCAAGGGCAAACCTCTGCGTGAGCGGCAGGCGCGCAACCTCGCCGAGCTGTTGCCCACGCTCGCGATCGATCCCGGCACGCCGGCACCCGCCGATCTCCGCGACGCTTTCGCGTCGCCGGTGGAGCGGGTGCGGCTCGAGATCGGCTTCGGCGGCGGCGAGCATCTGTTCCACCGCGTCGAGGAAAACCCGGCAACCGGCTTCATCGGCGTCGAGCCCTTCGTCAATTCCATGGCAAAGCTGCTTGGCCGTGTCGAGGAGCGCACGCCGGGCAATCTCAGGCTCTATGATGACGACGCCGTCGATATTCTGGACTGGCTGCCCGATGCCTCGATCGACCAGATCGATCTGCTCTACCCGGACCCGTGGCCGAAAAAGAAGCACTGGAAGCGCCGCTTCGTCTCGCAGCGGAACCTTGAGCGGTTCCACCGGGTGCTGAAGCCGGGCGCGATGTTCTGCTTTGCATCGGATATCGACAGCTACATCAACTGGACGCTGCTGCATTGCCGAAAGCATGGCGGCTTCGAGTGGCAGGCGCGCGGGGCTGCCGACTGGCTGACGCCCTACGACAACTGGCCGGGAACGCGTTACGAGGACAAGGCGAAGCGGGAAGGGCGCGGCAGCGCCTATCTGACGTTCATACGGCGTTGAGGAAAGCCCGAAGGTTGAATGCGGGGCGCTTCAGTGCAGCGTGACCGTCTTCAGGTCGTCTTCCATTGCCTTGAAGAACACGCTGGTCCGGTTTTCGGTCAGAAGCAGCAGCGCGCCATCCGCGCTGAAAAGGGCCCAGAGCTTGTCCGCGGTCTTGAGGTTGGCCGCGTCCGGGAAATGGCGCAGCGCTTCGGTCCGCTCGAATTCGCGGAAATAGCCGAGATGCCCCGTGCCGAATTCTGCGAGACTTTCGAGGGATTGTTCCGCACCCGGGATTTTCATGAAGCGATTTCCTGCAAAAGACTTGAGACATTCAGGCAGACCGTCCGCAAAGGTCGGAAGCCCGTTGTTTTTCCAAGCCTATTGTGAAACGGAAATCTTAATTTTTCGTACCTCCTGAGGATGTTGCGCGAGGTCGATCGACAATAATCCGCGCTCCAGGCCTGCGCGGATCACCTCCATGCCATCGGCAAGCGCGAACTGGCGGCGGAACTGGCGACCGGCGATGCCGCGAAACAGGTATTCGCCCTCGTCGCGTTCCTCCGCCTTGCCGCTGACGATCAGCACCGAGCCCTCGATCACCACATCGAGCTCGCTTGCGGCAAAGCCGGCAACGGCGAGCGTCAGGCGCAGAAAGCCGGGTTCCGCGCCGCCGGGAAACCAGGCGACATCGAAGGGCGGGTAGCCGGATGCGCCTTTCAGGCTGTCCTGTCGGTCGATGAGCCGCGGGTCGAATCTGAGGTCAATTCTGGGCATGGTCGTTTCCGTCTTTTGCCTTGCAGTTTGCCAAGCGCGGTTCGCCTTGACAATCCGCGAACGAGTGTCCATTCACAGCGCCTGCCTGTTCAATTCGGATTTATATAATGAGCCCACGGAAAATCATAATCGATACCGATCCCGGCCAGGACGACGCGGCTGCCATCATGCTGGCGCTCGCAAGCCCCGAGGAGATGGAGGTGCTCGGTATCACGGCCGTGGCCGGCAATGTGCCGCTCGCCAGAACCGAGCGCAATGCCCGCATCGTCTGCGAGCTTTCCGGGCGCCCGGATATCAGGGTCTTCGCCGGCTGCGACAAGCCGATGCGCCGTCCGTTGGTCACGGCGGAGCACGTGCACGGCTCGACGGGGCTGGACGGCACGGCGCTTGCCGAGCCGACAATGCCGCTCCAGAAGCAGCATGCTGTCGATTTCATCATCGAGACGCTGCGCGCAGAGCCCGAAAAGTCGGTTACGCTCTGCACGCTCGGCGCGCTTACCAATGTTGCGACGGCGTTTGAGAAGGCGCCGGATATCGTGGACCGCGTCCAGGAAATCGTGATGATGGGCGGCGGCTATTTCGAGGGCGGCAACATCACGCCGTCCGCCGAATTCAACATCTATGTCGACCCCGAAGCCGCCGATATCGTGTTCCGCTCGGGCATACCGATCGTGATGATGCCGCTCGACGTCACCCATCAGCTGCTCTGCCTGAAGGAGCGCGTCGACCGGATCGAGGCGATCGGGCGTCCGGCCGCGAAGGCGATGGCGGAGATGCTGCGCTTCTACGAGCGCTTCGATGTCGAGAAATACGGCTCCGATGGCGGGCCGCTGCATGATCCGGCGGTGACGGCCTATCTCATCCGCCCAGAGCTTTTCTCCGGACGGCACTGCAATGTCGAGATCGAGACGCAGTCGCCGCTGACCTTGGGCGCGACCGTCATCGACTGGTGGCGCGTTACCGACCGCAAGCCCAATGCGCTGGTCATCGGAAAGGCCGATGCCGACGGCTTCTTCGCGCTGCTGACGGAGCGGCTGGCGCGGCTTTGACGCCTCGAAAGGATCAGCCGGCGAGCTTCGCCGGCTTCGGCCCGCCATAGGCCCAGTCGAGCAGTTCGACGGTGTGCAGGATCGGCGTCTTTGTGCCGCTGGCGATCTGGGTGATGCAGCCGATATTGCCGGTCGCGATGATATCCGGCCTCAGCGCCTCGATATTCTTCACCTTGCGGGTCTTCAGCCTGGCCGAAATCTCCGGCTGCATGATGTTGTAGGTGCCCGCAGAACCGCAGCACAGATGCCCTTCGGCCGGTTCCCTGACGGCAAAGCCGGCGGCCTCCAGCAGCAGTTTCGGCGCGGCCTTGATCTGCTGGCCGTGCTGCATGGAACAGGCCGAGTGATAGACGACGGTGACGCCCTTTCGCGGCTGGTCGTCGAGCGCGAGCCCTGCCAGATATTCGGTGATATCCTTCGCGAGCGCCGAGACGCGGGCGGCCTTTTCGGCATAGGCTGGGTCCTGCGCCAGCATATGGCCGTAATCCTTGATCGTGGTGCCGCAGCCCGACGCGGTGATGATCACGGCGTCCAACCCGCCGGCCTCGATCTCGCGCGTCCAGACATCGACATTGCGCCGGGCCTCGGAAAGCGCCTGCTCCTCGCGGCCCATATGATGGACCAGCGCGCCGCAACAGCCTTCACCCTTCGGCACCACCACCTCGATGCCGAGCCGGGTCAACAGTCGGACGGTCGCCTCGTTGATGGCGGGATCGAGCACCGATTGGGCGCAGCCCGTCAAAAGCGCCACACGGCCTCGCTTTTCGCTCTCGGGCTTGTGCGAGGCGGGTTCGGAGATCGCGGAGGGACGCGGCAGTCGCTTGGGGGCCAGCTTCAGCATCGCCTCGAACGGCTTCAGCGCCTCGCGCCCGGAGAAGAGCCCGGCGAAGGGGCGGCCGAAGCGCGCGAGGTGCAATGCCGCCCGGAACCGTCTCGGATAGGGCAGCACTGCGGCCAGCACCGCGCGGGTGAACCGGTTGAGCGGCGGGCGTTTGTAGGTCTTCTCGATATGCACCCGCGCATGGTCGACCAGATGCATGTAATCGACACCTGAGGGGCAGGTGGTGACACACGAAAGACAGGAGAGACAGCGATCGATATGGGTGACCGTTTCCCTGTCCGCCGGCCGGTCGTTCTCCAGCATGTCCTTGATCAGGTAGATCCGCCCGCGCGGACTATCGAGTTCGTTGCCAAGGGTGACGTAGGTTGGACAGGTGGCGGTGCAGAAGCCGCAATGCACACATTTGCGCAGGATCGATTCGGCTTCGGCGACCTTCGGGTCGGCAAGCTGTTCGGCTGAAAAACTTGTATGCATGGATCAGACAAGCCAGCTTTGCGGGTTCGCGATCGGCTCGTTGCGGTTCACCTTCTGCAGACCGACGACCACGCGCACGATCACCCAGATGCCGGTGGCCACAAAACCGAGCATGCCGATCAGCACAAAGGTCAGCACAAACGAAATCGCCGAAAACAGCAGCGCGATCCAGAATGTGCGGATCGCCCAGGTGTAATGCGTCTTGAGCCAGTCTTCCGCCTTGTCGCGGTTCAGATAGGCCGCAATCAGGCCGATCACGCCGGCGACGAAAATCACGCAGCCGACAAGATAAAGAATGTAGATGAGAATGACGTTGTTCTTGGTCGGGTCCATCCAGCCGTCGCCGAAGCGCTTGGGCGCGTCATATTGCGGGTCGCTCATGCTGCCATCTCCTGTCTTACCATCTTGCCGGGATTGAAAATGCCCCTGGGGTCGAGTTTAGCGCGGATGCGGGCCTCAAGCGCCGCGATGGCCGCCGGCTGCGGCTCGAAGGCGGGCGTCAGCGCGCGCGCTGTCGGGTCGGCGCGCACCAGCGTGGCATGTCCGCCGCCGTGCTTCTTCAGCAGCGCGCGCAGAATATCCGCTTCCGGCGCCCCATCCATCCGCATCCACACCAGTCCGCCCTGCCAGTCGTAGAAGGCGTCCACCGCCGCCTCCAGCCGCATCGCGCCGACCAGCGCCGCCGCCTCGGATGGCGTGACGCTGACGCGCCAGAGCGGTCGGAGCGAGCGGTCCTGATAGGGCGCGACATCGCGGATTTCGCGCCACAGGGTTTGCGTGTCTTCAGTGCCGATCCGGGTGAGGGGGCCGAAGGGCTCGGCATAGGCGGCAAGCTTGTCGAGGCGGGCCGACACCGAATCCGGCAGGCCTTCGAGCCGCAGACAGGTGGCGCTGTCGCCTGCGATCCCGTCGTTCAGAAATGCGGACCTCACGCTATAGGGCAGGTGGCTGGCGCCCGAGACTTCGAGCGGCAGCGCCATCGCCGCGGCCATCAGCTTAACCGCGTCCTCTTCGGTAAGGTCGGAGACAATCAGCGTGGCGGCGGATTTGGGCGCGGGGAGAACCTTGAAGGTTACCTCGGTCAGAAAACCGAGCGTGCCGTGCGAACCGGCGATCAGCCGCGCGAGATCGAGACCGGTGACATTCTTCATCACCCGTCCGCCCGCGCGGATCGCCTCGCCGCGGCCATTGATGAAGCGAGCGCCGAGAAGGTGGTCGCGGGCAGCCCCTGCCAGCGCGAACCGGCGCGGGCCCGAGACATTGGCCGCGAACACGCCGCCGATCGTGGGCGCGCCCTGGCTGCCCATGATGCCGCGATGATCCATCGGCTCGAAGGCCAGGAACTGGCCGTTTTCGGCAAGCGCCGCCTCGATTTCGGCAACCGGCGTGCCGGCCTTCGCAGTCATCACCATTTCGGAGGGTTCGTAGGCCACGATGCCGGAAAGTGCGCGGGAACTCAGCGTAACGTCCGCCGCAACGGGATTGCCGAAGCCGGACCGGGTATCGCCGCCGCACAGGCGCAGCGGCGCGCCGCTGTCGTGATGGCGGGCGATGATCGCGGCCGCTTCGGCCTCGCTTTCTGGCGCTAGAAACTCAGTCATCGCGGCCCTCCAGCGGAAACACCTTGGAGGGGTTCAGCGACCATTCGGGATCGAAGGCGGCGCGCACGGCCATCTGCTGGCGCAGGTCCACGTCGCCATACTGGTGGCGCATCAGGTCGCGCTTCTCGATGCCGACGCCGTGTTCGCCGGTGAGGCAACCGCCGGCCTCCACGCAGAGCTTCAGGATTTCGGCGCCTGCCTCCTCGGCGCGCTGAGCGTCCTCCGGATCGTTGATATTGTAGAGGATCAACGGGTGCATGTTGCCGTCGCCGGCGTGAAACACGTTGGCGACGCGCAGGCCGTAGCGGTCGGTGATCTCGCCGGTCTTCTGCAGCACGTAGGAAAGCTGGCTGAGCGGCACGGTGCCGTCCATGCAGATATAGTCGGCGATCCGCCCGGTCGCGCCGAAGGCGGATTTCCGGCCCTTCCAGATCAGCGCCGCCTCGGTGGCCGACTGGCTGCGGCGCACGGCCATGACGCCATGGGTCTCGGCGATCGCCACGATGCGGGCAAGCATCGCCTCCATTTCTTCCTCGGAACCCTCGACCTCGATGATCAGAAGGGCGGCGGCATCGAGCGGATAGCCGGCATGGGCGAAGGCCTCGCAGATTTCGATCGCCGGCTTGTCCATGAATTCGATGGCGACCGGGATGATGCCGGCGGCGATGATGTCTGTCACGCAGGCGCCGGCGCTTTCGGAGGAGGGAAAGCCGAACAGGACCGGCCGCGCGCCTTCGGGCTTTGCCAGCAGCCGGACGGTCGCCTCGGTGATGATGCCGAGCTGGCCCTCCGATCCGCAGACCAGCGCCAGCAGGTCGAGACCGCCCGAATCCAGCATCTTGCCGCCGAGCTCGATGACCGTGCCGTCGACCAGCACGAGCTTGACGCCGAGCAGGTTATTGGTGGTGACGCCGTATTTCAGGCAATGCGCGCCGCCGGAATTCATGCCGATATTGCCGCCGATCGTGCAGGCAAGCTGGGAACTCGGGTCGGGCGCGTAGAAAAAGCCTTCCGGCGCGACGGCCTCCGAGATCGCGATATTGGTGACGCCGGCCTGCACCACGGCGGCGCGGTTCGGCAGGTCGATGTCGAGGATATTGTTCATCCGCGACAGGCCGAGGATTACGGCATCCTCCTGGCCGATCGCGCCGCCGGAAAGCGAGGTTCCGGCCCCGCGCGGCACCACGGGAATGCCGTTGTCATGGCAGTAGCGCAGAACCTTGGCGACATCCTCGGTCGTCTCCGGCAGGCAGACCGCCAGCGGAATGCGATGATAGGCGAGAAACGCATCGGTCTCGAACGGCACCAGCTCGCGCGCCTCATGCACCAGCGCGTTTTCAGGCAGAAGCGCCTTCAATTCCTCGATGATGGTCTCGCGCCGCGCCAGAATGCCGGCATCGGGTTCGCGAAACGCGATTGTGCCTGTCAAAGCGGACCTCCAGATCGTGTCCGGGCTTGGCTTCCGGACGCCGCACAAAACGGGATAATCGCAGCATCACGGCTGCAACTCATTCTCTAACATTGGCCTGACTGCGAGACAAATGCTAATACTTGTTCCGCAAAGGCAACAATCGCGGTGATTATGAAAAATCTGCAGGATCTGGAAGTGTTCGCGGAGGTGGCCGCGACCGGTAGCATGAGCGATGCGGGCAGGGCGCTGAGGCTCTCGCCGGCCGTGGTGTCGAAAAGCATTCGCCGCCTGGAAGACCAACTCGGGGTGCGCCTGTTGCAGCGCACGACGCGGATGATCACCCTGACGGAGACCGGACGCGGCTTCTACGAGCGCCTGCTGCCCGTGCTGGCCGGGATCGAGGAGGCCGAGGCCTTCGTCGAAGGCCATACGTCGGCGGTTCGGGGCCGGCTCAGGATTTCGGCGCCGACTTCGTTCGGGCGGATGCATATCGCGCCGCATCTGGCGACCTTCATGAATGCCCATGAGGGGCTGGAAATCGAGCTCATTCTCAGCGATGCCTTCGTTGACATCGTCGCGGACGGCTTTGACCTTGCGGTGCGGATCGGCGAGCTTTCGGATTCCACGCTGGTTGCCCGCAAGCTCGCCCCGGTTCGTCGCGTGCTTTGCGCCTCGCGCCAGTATGTCGAGCGCTTCGGCGCCCCCCAAAGCCTGGAAGCGCTGGAAGATCACGTCTGCCTGCCGGCGCATAATGGCGAATACTGGCGTCTTGAAGGTCCTGAGGGGCCGGTATCGTTCCGTCCGGTCGGGCGGCTGGTGACGAATTCCAGCGAGGTTATCCGCGAGGCGGTGCTCGCCGGCATGGGCATCGCGCTGAGGTCGACCTGGGATATCGGGCCGGAACTGGCGGCGGGCGAACTCGTCCATGTGCTGCCGGAGTATAAAAGCCCGGACAATGTCGGGCTTTTCGCGGTCTATGCCTCCAGGAATTTCCTGCCGGCGAAGGTGCGGTTGTTCATCGACTTCATGGCCGGGCTCTACGGCCCGTCCCCCTATTGGGACAAGGCCGTGCTGTGACACTCGGTCAGGCGATGATCAACACGCCGGTGATCAGCGAGATCAGAATGACCACGAGTACGATGAAGATCAGAATCCGGGCGATGCCTGCGGAAAGGCCCGCAACGCCGCGAAAACCCAGCAGGCTTGCGACAGCCGCGATGATCAACAGTATCAGAATCCATTCAAGCATGATGTGTCCTCTCAATATTGGCCGATCCGGCATTTCGACATGTCAACGGCGGCGGCGGCGCTAAAGTTCCGGAGAGGGATATCGGACTTGACAGAAGTCACGCGGAGGACGATTCTCTTTGTTGCGCGCGTGTGCAATCAAAATTCACAAAAGCTTCACGCATCCGTCAGAAACGGTCTGCAATCGTGTGTTAAAGCACACGATCCCGATCGTATTGGTCCCGATTCGCCGGAAGGAACGTCATGCCATCAAGTGAAAACTTGGCAGATGAAATCGATGAAGCCCGCCAGCAATATGCGGCGCTGTGCTACCGGCTGGCCAAAACCAAGAAAAAGAAGACCATCGAGGTTCTGCTGATCACCAGCCGCGACACCGGTCGCTGGGTGACGCCGAAGGGCTGGCCGATGGCCAACAAGGCGCCGCACGAGGTGGCCGAGCAGGAGGCTTTCGAGGAAGCCGGCATCAAGGGCAAGGTTTCCGACAAGCCGGTCGGCAATTTCCGTTATCTCAAGCGCCTCGACGATGGCACATCCGTCACCTGCATCGTCGAGATTTTTCCGCTGCGGGTGCGCAAGGCGAAGGCCCGGTTTCCGGAGCGCGATGAACGCGTGCGCAAATGGGCAAGCCCCGAAGAGGCGGCCGAAATGGTCGACGAGAGCGAGTTGAAATCGCTGCTGATCGATTTCGCCGGTCGTCTGGGCGGCTAGTTGCACTCATTCCCCTGACTGTGCAAAAACTGCGCTAGCCAGTTTATCAACGCATCGTCACGGCGTGCGTCCCCTTCATGCGAGCCTGCCCCATGCGCGCAAATTACCGCCTGCAACGCCTGTTTGTCGAAGCCGATCTCGGGCCCGATGCCGAGATCGAAGCTGACAAGAATCAGTTTCATTATCTCGCCCATGTCCTGCGCGCCACGGAAGGTATGGAACTGCTCGCCTTCAACGGCAGGGATGGCGAGTGGCTGATGCGGCTTACCTTCCCTACGCGCAAGAAGATCACGCTTTCGGCCGTCGAGCAGACCCGTCCGCAACCCGCGCCCTCCGATCTCCATTACCTGTTCGCGCCGCTCAAGACCGGACGCATGGATTACATGGTGCAGAAGGCTGTCGAAATGGGCGCCGGCATCATCCAGCCGGTGATGACCCGCCATGTGCAGGGCAAGGCGGCCAAATCCGAGCGCCTTGCCGCCAACATCATAGAGGCGGCCGAGCAATGCGGCGTGCTGAGCGTGCCGGAACTGCGCGAGCCCGCCAGGCTTGAAGAGATTCTCGAGAACTGGGAGCCCGGCCGGCAACTGATCTTCTGCGACGAGGGGGCGGAAACCCAGAACCCGCTTGCGGCGCTAGAAACGGTGGAGGCCGCGCGGCTGGCGCTGATCGTCGGGCCGGAAGGCGGGTTTTCGGACGAGGAGCGATCACTTTTGCGTGGCCTGTCCTTCGTCACGGCGATTCCGCTCGGGCCGCGAATCCTGCGGGCGGATACCGCTGCGGTGGCCGCGCTCGCCGTTATCCAGGCGACGATCGGCGACTGGCGCTGATGCCGGTTCGGTCGCGGACCCGATAGGGTTTTCGCGCGTTTCATCATCAATCAAAGAAATTGACTTGATTGCCCCGGCGATCCGGTTCAAGAGCGGATTGCGCGGGCTCAGGCCCTGACGACGAAGGCGGTTGCTCCATTCACTGAAATGCGAAACCGCTCTATCTGTTTGTGTTGAGAACGAGGAAGCTTGCATGGCCCGTGACACATCCGACGGGACGCCGATTACCGGCAAGGCGGAACTGGTCGCCTATCTGGAAGCCGGGTGCAAGCCTGAGTCCGATTTCCGGATCGGCACGGAGCATGAGAAATTTCCGTTCTTCAAGGGCAGCAACGCCCCCGTTCCCTATGAGGGCGAGCGCTCGATCTCGGCGATCCTGAAGGGCATGAAGGACAAGCTCGGTTGGGACGCCATCATGGATGGCGACAACATCATCGGCCTTGCCGAGCCCCATGGCATGGGCGCGATCTCGCTCGAGCCGGGCGGCCAGTTCGAGCTTTCCGGCGCTGCTTTGAAAACCCTGCATGAGACCTGTCGCGAATCGAACCGGCATCTGGCCGTGCTGCGCGGCGTCGCCGAACCGATGGGCATCGGCTTTCTCGGCATTGGCGGCAGTCCGAAATGGACGCGCGCGGAAACCCCGCGCATGCCGAAATCGCGCTACGAGATCATGACCCGCTACATGCCCAAGGTCGGCAGCCAGGGTCTCGATATGATGTATCGCACCTGCACCATCCAGGTGAATGTCGACTTCTCCTCCGAGGCCGACATGCGCCGCAAGATGGCGCTGTCGCAGAAGCTGCAGCCGCTTTCCACTGCGCTGTTCGCCTCGTCGCCGTTCACCGAGGGCAAGCCCAACGGCCTGCTGTCATGGCGCGGCGATATCTGGCGCGATACCGACAACAATCGCGCCGGCCTGCTCGATTTCGCCTTCCGCGACGACTTCACCTTCGAGCGCTATGTCGACTGGGCGCTTGATGTGCCGATGTATTTCATCATCCGCGACGGTCGCTACCGCGATTGCACCAATATCACCTTCCGCCAGTTCATGGATGGCGCGCTGAAGGGCGAGATCGATGAATGGCAGCCCACAATGGGCGACTGGACCAACCATATCTCGACGCTGTTTCCGGATGTGCGGCTGAAGCGCTTCCTGGAAATGCGCGGCGCCGACGGCGGCACATGGCGGCGCATCTGCGCGCTGCCGTCCTTCTGGGTCGGTCTGCTCTATGATCACGGCGCGATGGATGCCGCCGAGCAATTGACGGCCGAGTGGAAGGTGGAGGACATCCACCGTCTGCGCGATGACGTGCCGCGCCTGGCGCTGAGGGCCGAAATCGGCGGGCGTCCGCTGGTGGATGTCGCCCGCGATGTCGTCAATATCGCCCGCGCCGGCCTGAAGTCGCGCGGCAACCTTAATGGCGATGGTCAGGACGAAAGCGTGTTCCTCAACCCGCTCGACGAGATCATCGCCAAGAAAACGACCTTCGCCGAGGACCTGCTGTCGCTCTACCACGGTCGCTGGAAAGGCTCCGTCGATCCGCTGTTCGAGGAATTCCAGTACTGATTTTTCGGGCATGGACGGCTTCCGCGCGCCCCGGTATTCTGAGGACGCGATCTGGAGGTTCGAATGGGCGTTACCGGCATTGGCGGTTTTTTCTTTCGCGCGCATGACCCGGAGATGCTCGGCGCTTGGTACGCCGAACATCTGGGCGTAGGCGCCGGGAGCGGCGGCCCCTGGCAAACCGCTGCCGGTCCCTTGGTCTTTGCGCCGTTTCCGGCGACCAGCGACTACTTTCCCGAAGACCGGGATTTCATGCTCAACTTCCGGGTGGATGATCTGGATGCGCTTTTGGCGCGCCTTGCCGCTGCCGGCATCGAGGTCGTCACAAATCCCGATTGGGACATGCCGGGCGTCGGCCGCTTCGCGCGGATCCATGATCCGGAAGGCAATCCGATCGAACTCTGGCAACCTGATTGAGGCAAAAGCGCACAAAAAAGCCCGGAAACACAGGTGCTTCCGGGCAAAATGCAGAGTGAAGGCTGAACCACCCTGCGGGGAAAATGACGTCTTTTCAGGCCGTGGTTGGGACATACGGCCTTCAAATAACGCCAATCCGGATTGCCGCCGTCAGGGGCGGCAGGGCCCCGCCGCCAACGCAGCGGAGCGTGATCTTGTGGCCCTAGAAGGTGGCCGGAATGCGTTCACACATACATGCGCGCGGCGCGACTGGCGGCTGCCTTGCGCAGCTCGGCCATCGGGTCTTCTGAGAGCGGCGCCATGTGGGCGCGATTGATTTCGTGGCGTGATAGCCCGATATCCTTCAGCAGCGCATCGTCCATCTCGGCCATACGGTTTACGGCCAGTCGGTTTTTCGCAAAGCGACGCGCAGCGCCAGCAAAGGCGCTGATGCCAGACCAGAGTGAGTGCATGATGCCGATCCGACTTGCGGATGTCCTTTCAATCAACGACATTGTCGCCTCCTTGGTGTGCGCTTAAGCTCTTGGGCTTCGCGCGGCTTGCGGGCGGAAGCCGCATGGCTTCCTTTCAAAGCGAACAAACGCTATTCTCCCCCAGACAGCCACCCGTTTCTTGCCGGTGGCGCTGAGCCGCTGCTCGCTTCGTCGTGTTACAAAGTGACGATTTCTTATTGATCAGTCCAACGAATGTTTCTAATATCACTCATCATAGAACTTGATGGGTGTGAATATGGTAGCGCCACTCGATATCGATCAACTCCAGACCTTCGTCGCGATCGTGGATTACGGTTCGTTCACGCGGGCGGCCGAACACGTCTTCAAGACGCAATCGGCCGTCTCTATGCAGATGCGTCGTCTGGAGGAACGGATCGGCAAGCAGCTCTTCACCAAGGACGGCCGCGGGGTAAAGCTGACGGACGAGGGCGACAAGCTTCTGAACTACGCCCGCCGGATCATCCGTCTCAACAACGAGGCAATCACCGCCTTTGACGAGAACCGGCTTCAGGGCTCGCTCAGGATCGGCACGCCGGATGATTACGCCGACCGCTACATGCCGGACATCATCAACCGGTTCGCCAGAAGCCATCCCAATGTCGAGCTCTATATCGTCTGCGAGGATTCTGTCGATCTCGCCGAACGGCTGAAGCAGGGCGAGCTGGATCTGGCGCTGGTGACGCATAATGCGCGCACCCGCCAGTCGGAGGTGGTGCGCACTGAGGCGCTATGCTGGGTGGCCTCGGCCAACCATCCCCTGCCGGTGGACCGGCCGGTGCCGCTCGCCGTCGGACGCCGCGATTGCTGCTGGCGCGATCTGGCGGTCAAGGCGCTGGATGGGGTGGGGCGCGAGTACCGCATCCTGTTCACAAGCTGGTCGGCAACCGTGCTGGCTTCGGCGGTTCTGGCCGGCATGGCGGTTTCGGTGCTGCCGGAATCGGCGGTGAGGAACGGCATGCGGGTGTTGACGCCGGCGGATGGCTTCCCCACGCTGGAGCCGGTTCAGATCGGCTTGATGAAGAGGCCGGGCGCGCCGGCCTCGCTCACAACGGCGCTCTCCAACCACATCATCGCCTCGCTCGACAATATCAGCCAGGCGGAAATGATGCCGGACATGGAACCGGAAAGAGCCCAGCCGCGCCTGACGCGCACCAAGCCCGGCCAGATGCTCGCGAGTTGGTGAGAGGCTTTATACGATTCGCTTCAAGTTCTGCTGCACTTTCAAAAGGGCGGGCAGGTAAGTTTCGATCAGGCTTTCGGCGGGCACACGGGTCACCGCCATGCCGGTGTTGAGTGCTGCCACTGTGCGCCCGCGTCCGTCGAGGACAGGCACGGCGATGGCGCGCAGGCCGGTCTCCACCTCCTCGTCGATCAGGCAGTAGCCGTTGCGATGCACCGCTCTGACGCTTGCCATGATATCATCCGGATCGGTCAGGCTTTTGGGCGTGCGCGGGGTGAGGTCGGCGCGCGCGATCAGGGCGCGGGCCTCCGCTTCGGGAAGCGAGGCCAGCAGCACCCGGCCCATGGATGTGGCATGGGCGGGAAGGCGCGAACCCGGCATCAGCCCGATCGACATCACCCGGCGCTGGGCGGCGCGGGCGATGTAGACGATCTCGGTTTCATCGAGGATCGCCACCGAGCAGGACTGGCCGATCTGCTCCGAAAGCTGGTCGAGCCAGGGCTGGACCCGTTGCGGCAGCGGTAGCGCGTTAAGCGCGCTCATGCCGAGGCGCAGGGCCTGCGGGGTCAGCGCGAAATACTTGCCGTCATAGCTGGCATAGCCCTCGGCATGGAGCGTCAGCAGGCAGCGCCGCGCGGTGGCGCGGTCATAACCGGTCGCCGCTGCAACCTCGGCGATCGACAGCCTGGGCGTCGACGCGCCGAAGCAGGTGATGACGCGCAGTCCCTTGGCGAAGGAGGCGATATGATCCGTCGACTTGAGCATCAGTGGTCTCATCGTGAACAATGGTCACATTGTGCACAAGTGCCGCCGGTCTGCAATGGCGGCAGGGCGGCGTCCGTGCGCCGCCCATCTGTCGTCAGACACGCTCCAGCGCGATCGCGATGCCCTGACCGACGCCGATGCACATGGTCGACAGCGATTTCTCGCCGGGCTTGAGATCAAGCATCGCCGTGCCGGTGATGCGCGCGCCCGACATGCCGAGGGGATGGCCGAGCGCAATCGCGCCGCCATTCGGGTTCACGCGCGGGTCGTCATCGGCGATCTTCAGGTCGCGCAGCGTGGCAAGGCCCTGCGAGGCGAAGGCCTCGTTGAGCTCGATCACGGCGAGGTCATCCGTCGAAAGGCCGAGGCGGGCTAACAACTTCTTCGAGGCGATGGCCGGGCCGAAGCCCATGATCCGGGGCGCAACGCCAGCCGTCGCGCCGCCGAGCACGCGGGCGATCGGAGTCAGGCCGTGCTTCTTCGCTGCTTCCGCGCTTGCCACGATCAGGGCCGCCGCGCCATCATTGACGCCGGAGGCGTTGCCGGCGGTGACCGTGCCATTTTCGCGGAACGGGGTTTTGAGCTTCGCCAGCGCTTCCAGCGTGGTGTCGGGGCGGGGGTGCTCGTCGGTATCGACAACCACCGGATCGCCCTTGCGGCGCGGGATCGAGACCGGGGTGATCTCCCGCGCCAGCCGGCCGGAGGCGATTGCTTTGCCGGCCTTCTGCTGGGAAGCGAGCGCGAACCTGTCCTGGTCCTCGCGGCTGACCGTGAAATCCTCGGCGACGTTCTCGCCGGTCTCCGGCATCGAGTCGACGCCGTACTGCGCCTTCATCAGCGGATTGACGAAACGCCAGCCGATGGTGGTGTCGTAGATTTCGGCCGAGCGGCTGAAGGCGGTTTCGGCCTTGCCCATGACGAAGGGCGCGCGTGACATCGATTCGACGCCGCCAGCCACCATCAGCTCCGCTTCGCCGGCCTTGATCGCGCGGGCTGCGGTGATCACCGCATCCATGCCCGAGCCGCACAGCCGGTTCATCGTGGTGCCGGAAACGCCATCGGGCAGGCCGGCGAGCAGCAGCGCCATGCGGGCAACATTGCGGTTATCCTCGCCCGCCTGGTTGGCGCAGCCATAGATCACGTCGTCGATGGCTTCCCAGTTGACGCCTTCATTGCGCGCCATCAGCGCCTTGAGCGGGATCGCGGCCAGATCGTCGGTGCGCACTGAAGAGAGCGCGCCGCCATAGCGGCCGATCGGGGTGCGGATATAGTCGCAGATATAAACGTCCTTCATGATCAAACCTCCGGTGCCTTCAGGTCCTTCACATCGCCCTCGATATGAAGCGTGCCGCCGGTGACCGATTGCAGCTCTTCAACCGACAGCCCCGGCAGCTTTTCCCGCAGGATGAAGCGGCCGCCGGCGATATCGACCACGGCGAGCGATGTGTAGACGCGGGTCACGCAGCCAACGCCCGTCAGCGGCAGAGAGCAGCGTTCGACCAGCTTGGGCTGGCCCTTCTTGGTGGTGTGTTCTGTCAGCACCGCAACGCGGCCGGCCCCGTGGACCAGATCCATCGCGCCGCCGACGGCGGGCACGCCGCCCTTGCCTGTCGACCAGTTGGCGAGGTCGCCATTTTCTGCAACCTCGTATGCGCCCAGAATGGCGACGTCGAGATGGCCGCCGCGCACCATGGCGAAGCTGTCGGCATGGTGGAAGAAGGATGTGCCCGGCTTCAGCGTGATTGCCTTCTTGCCGGCATTGACCAGATCCCAGTCCTCCTCGCCTTCGGGCGGGGCGCCGCCGAAATCCAGCACGCCGTTTTCGGTATGGAAGATCGCCTGCTTGCCTTCCGGCTGGTATCTGGCGACCATTTCGGGAAAGCCGATGCCGAGATTGACATAGGCGCCGTCCTCGATGTCCTGCGCGGCGCGCCAGGCGATCTGGGCGTTGGAGAGCTTGATGTCGGAAAAGTCGTTCATGGGTAACGCGCCTCCTCGCGCATCAGGACTTCCTCCTGAACCGGGTGCGGAACCTCGACCACGGTATCGACGAAGATGCCGGGGGTGATGACGTGCTCCGGGTCGATGCCGCCGAGCGGCACCACATGGGAGGCCTGCACGATCGTCTTCGCCGCCGCCATCGCCATCAGCGGCGAGAAGTTGCGGGCGGCCATGCGATAGGTCAGGTTGCCATGAGGGTCGGCGCACTCGGCCTTGATCAGCGCGAAGTCGGCCTTCAGCCACCGCTCGCGCACATAATGCCGGCCCTCGAATTCCTCGACCGGCTTGCCCTCGGCAAGCTCGGTGCCGTAGCTGGTGGGCGTGTAGAAGGCCGGAATGCCGGCGCCGCCGGCGCGGATACGCTCGGCAAGTGTGCCTTGCGGCACGATCTCCAGCTCGATCTTGCCCGCGAGATAGCGTTCATTGAACACCGTCGCATTGGACGAGCGCGGAAACGAGCAGATGATTTTTGAGACGCGATCCTGCTCGATCAGCGCGGCCAGGCCGATATGGCCGTTGCCGGCATTGTTGTTGATCACGGTCAGGTCGCGCGCGCCCTGGTCGATCAGGGCGTGGATCAGTTCGATCGGCGAGCCGGAACCGCCGAAGCCGCCGATCATCACGGTCGCGCCGTCGAAGATATCGGCGACAGTGTCCTTCAGGGACGTCGCTGTCTTGTCCATGTGCTGGATCTCCTTCCATCGAGGCGTTTTTAAAGGCAGCGGGCGGGGACAGCCAGACGAAAAGTTCATAGTGCGATCTTTGTTCAACAGAGGCGCAAAACTGTGCGCATCGTGAACTTTTGCGATGCCGCCTTCTCAGCGCTCGCGAAAATTTGCTGCAACCGCACAAACAAGTGACGATTTTTAAAAAACGTCATCTTTTTCGATGAGAGAACACGTTTTTGCCATAAAAATGACATGAGAGGTCTTGCGAAATGACAATCAACTTCACATCTCGCCATTACTTTCAATCAATCATATTGCAGGAGCGTCCATGTCTCGCCTGTCGGAATTTCCCATTACGCAACGCTGGCCGGCCGAGAACCCGGATGTCATCCAGCTCTATTCCCTGCCGACGCCCAACGGCGTGAAGGTCTCGATCGCGCTGGAAGAGATGGAATTGCCCTATGAGGCGCATCGCGTGTCGTTCGATACGGACGATCAGATGACGCCGGAGTTTCTGTCGCTCAATCCCAACAACAAGATCCCCGCCATCATCGACCCGGAAGGCCCGGAAGGAAAGCCGATCGGTCTGTTCGAATCGGGCGCGATCCTGCTCTACCTCGCCGAAAAGACCGGTCGCCTGATGCCCAACGATCCGGTGGGGCGCTACGAAGTAATCCAGTGGGTGATGTTCCAGATGGGCGGCATCGGCCCGATGTTCGGCCAGTTCGGCCACTTCTACAAGTTTGCCGCCGACAAGGTGGCGAACAATCCCTATCCGGTGCAGCGCTATACCAATGAATCGCGCAGGCTTCTCGGCGTTTTGGAAGGGCGGCTGCGCGATCGCAAGTTCATCATGGGCGAAGAACCTTCCGATTACAGCATCGCCGATATCGCGATCTTCCCCTGGGTGCGCGGCCTGTCCGTCCATTATGAAGCGCAGGAAGCGCTGAAACTCTCGGATTTCCCGTGCGTTTCCGAATGGGTCGAGCGCTGCTCCGATCGGCCGGCGAGCGTGAAGGGCTTCATGGTGCCGCCCGCCGTCTGATCCTTGTTCCCCTGACAATTGATCTCGGGCGCGGCCTTCGCCGCGCCCTTTTCATTGGTTCTGCATTCAGCATGGAACCGCTTCGGCAAACGGCACGTTTCATGGACATCCCAAACACGGATGCCAACCGAGGAGAAATCCATGACCAAGCAGAAAACGCTCGACGACCTGTTTCTTGATACGCTGAAAGACATCTATTTCGCCGAACGCCAGATCCTGAAGGCGCTGCCGAAAATGGCCCGCGCGGCAAGTTCGGAAGACCTGGCGGAAGCCTTCCGCAACCACAAGGAGGAAACCGAGGGTCAGGTGGAACGCCTGCAGCAGGTGTTCGAAATCCTTGGCAAGCCGGCCCGCGGCAAGACCTGCGAAGCGATTCAGGGCATCATCGCCGAAGGCGAGGAAATCATCGAGGAATTCAAGGGCGCGCCTGCGCTCGACGCCGGCCTGATCTCGTCCGCTCAGGCTGTCGAACATTACGAGATGGCCCGCTATGGCACGCTGCTCGCCTGGGCCCGCCAGCTTGGCAAGAAGGATGTGGTCAAGCTTCTCGAGGAGACTTTCGAGCAGGAATCCAAGGCCGACCTCGAACTCTCGAAGCTGGCCGAAAAATCCGTCAACGCCAGCGCCGAGGCCGCTTGAGGCGGCTCAGGACACTGAGACCTGGGAAAAAGGGCGGATCACCGCCCTTTTTTGCGTTTTACGCAATCAGAACTTGAAGCCGATGCCGGCGGTGATGCTGGCCTGAGACAGTTTCGTATCACCAAGACCCGGCAGGCCGGTTGCTTTGGTCACGAGATCGGTGTTGCCGTAATCGCTGTAGCGCACCTTCAGGCGGCCGAAGAGATTATCGGTGAAGGCGTAATCCATGCCGAGGCCGGCGGTCCAGCCGTTCAACACATCATCGTAGTCCTGACCGGTGAGCGAAAAGCTGCCTTCGAGCCGGGTCGCGGCGTAGCCGCCTGTGGCATAGACGAGCGCCTTGCCCCAGGCATAGCCGAGCCGGCCTTCGACGCTTGCGCGCCACTCGGTGCCGAAGGTCACGCTCTGGCCGTTCAGGATCGGGAGCGGGGAGGAGACGACATAGTCGTTGTCGTTCCAGTTATAGGCGTATGCGCCTTCGATGCCGATCACCATCCGATTGTCGAACTGGTGGTCGTAACCGACGAAAACGCCCGCCGTGCCGCCGGAGGCCGCCTCGGTCTTGCCGGCGGTAAAGACGGTTTCCGGTATTTCCCCGGCCAGCCAGCCATATCCGCCTTCCGCACCGAAATAGAAGCCCGTCCAGTCAACAACGGCCGGCGAAGGCGGTGCGGCGGCGGGCATGGAGATATCCGCGGCACCGGCAGCGGAAGCGGAAAGGAGGGCGGTAAGGGCTGTGCAGGGGAGGAGCTTCATCGGGGTCTTTTCATCTGTGCGAGCGGAGTTGATGAAAAGCAAATACCATCCTCCTCGCGCAGAAGAAGCCTTCGACCCGAAGGGAATCGAGAACCGACCGGGCCTGTTGCAGATAGAACACAAAAAGGCGACGCCGAAGCGCCGCCTTTCTGATTCCGGATGGGACCGGACGTCATTCCGTAATCAGGCTTATCGCCTTATTACATCATGCCGCCAGTTTGGCGCGCTTGCCGCGCCAAACCACTTTAGGTGATGGGCGTGCTATTCTGTAATCAGGCTTATCGCCTGATTACATCATGCCGCCCATGCCACCCATTCCGCCCATGCCGCCCATGTCGGGCATGCCGCCGCCGGCGCCTTCCTTCTTCGGAAGGTCGGCAACCATGGCTTCCGTGGTGATCAGAAGCGAGGCAACCGAAGCAGCGTTCTGCAGAGCGGTGCGGACGACCTTGACCGGGTCGACGATACCCATGGCGATCATGTCGCCATATTCGCCGGTCTGGGCGTTGTAGCCGAAGTTGTCGTCGTTCTTGTCGAGGATCTTGCCGACAACGATCGAGGCTTCGTCGCCTGCGTTGGTGGCGATCTGGCGAACCAGCGACTGGAGCGCACGGCGAACGATGTTGATGCCGGCTTCCTGGTCGTCGTTTTCACCCTTGGAGGCGATCTTGGTGGAGGAACGCAGCAGGGCTACGCCGCCACCGGGGACGATGCCTTCCTGAACAGCAGCGCGCGTCGCGTTCAGAGCGTCGTCGATGCGGTCCTTCTTTTCCTTCACTTCGACTTCCGTGGAGCCGCCAACGCGGATCACGGCAACGCCGCCAGCGAGCTTGGCAAGACGTTCCTGCAGCTTTTCGCGGTCGTAGTCGGAGGTGGTTTCCTCGATCTGGGCCTTGATCTGGGCAACGCGGGCTTCGATGTCGGCCTTCTGGCCGGCGCCGTCGACAACCGTGGTGTTTTCCTTGGTGATCGAGACCTTCTTGGCAGTGCCGAGCATGTCGAGGGTAACATTTTCGAGCTTGATGCCGAGATCTTCGGAGATGACCGTGCCGCCCGTCAGGATGGCGAGGTCTTCGAGCATTGCCTTGCGGCGATCGCCGAAGCCAGGCGCCTTGACGGCAGCAATCTTCAGGCCGCCGCGCAGCTTGTTGACGACGAGGGTCGCAAGCGCTTCGCCTTCAACGTCTTCAGCAATGATCAGGAGCGGCTTGTTGGACTGAACGACGGCTTCCAGAACCGGCAGGAGAGCCTGAAGGTTGGAGAGCTTCTTTTCGTGCAGCAGGATGTAGGCGTCTTCCAGTTCGGCGACCATCTTCTCGGAGTTGGTCACGAAGTAGGGCGACAGGTAGCCGCGGTCGAACTGCATGCCTTCAACGACTTCGAGTTCGGTTTCGGCGGTCTTGGCTTCTTCAACCGTGATCACGCCTTCATTGCCGACCTTCTGCATGGCGGCGGCAATGTCTTCGCCGATCTGCTTTTCGCCATTGGCGGAAATGGTGCCGACCTGGGCAACTTCTTCCGAGGTGTTGATCTTCTTGGCCTTGGCCTGGAGATCCTTCACGACTTCGTTGACGGCGAGGTCAATACCGCGCTTCAGGTCCATCGGGTTCATGCCGGCGGCAACGGCCTTGTTGCCTTCGCGGATGATCGAGGAAGCGAGAACGGTTGCCGTCGTGGTGCCGTCACCGGCGATGTCGTTGGTCTTCGAAGCGACTTCGCGGACCATCTGGGCGCCCATGTTCTCGAACTTGTCGTCCAGTTCGATTTCCTTGGCGACCGAAACGCCGTCCTTTGTGATGCGCGGCGCGCCGAAGGACTTTTCGATAACAACGTTGCGGCCCTTGGGGCCAAGCGTGACCTTCACGGCGTCAGCGAGCACGTCAACGCCGTGCATCATCTTTTCGCGCGCAGAGCGGCCGAATTTGATTTCTTTAGCAGCCATTTGAAAACTCCTGGTTTATCAAAACCTTATGGGCGTATGCCCGGCTGGTTGGAAAGGTGGATCGTGGGAAGGCGCTTGATTAAGCGACGATGCCCATGATGTCGGCTTCCTTCATGATCAGAAGGTCTTCGCCGTCGAGCTTGACTTCGGTGCCCGACCACTTGCCGAACAGAACGCGGTCGCCGACCTTGACGTCGAGCGCGACAACATTGCCGCTGTCGTCACGGGCGCCGTTGCCGACAGCGACGATTTCGCCTTCCTGCGGCTTTTCCTTGGCGGTATCGGGGATGATGATGCCACCCTTGGTCTTTTCTTCAGACTCCACGCGGCGTACAACGACGCGGTCGTGCAGGGGGCGGAAAGAAATGCTTGCCATTGTCTATACCCTCGATCGAATGACATTCGCGACCGTTTTCGCGGTCGCATGGATCAGTGTTAGCACTCTCATCTGGAGAGTGCTAATGGCGGTGATTTAAGGAGGGGGTGAAGCGGTGTCAAGAAACGGCTTCAAGTTTTTTTGAGCGCCGCCGGAACTTTTTTATGCCTCGTATTGCCGGGCTTCATACAGGTTTTATGCCGTGATCGTAACCCCGGCCCTTGATATCGACGCGGATTCATTTCTACCCGGATTGCGAGGACATTGTGACGGTTGCTGCGAGAGAGGATAAAAAGCTGGACTTCGGCGAGCTTGTCAGCGTGTTCGCCCGCATCGGCCTTCTGTCCTTCGGCGGGCCGGCCGGTCAGATCGCGCTGATGCACCGGATCATCGTCGACGAAAAGCGCTGGCTTCCGCCCGAGCGCTATCTTCACGCCCTCAATTACTGCATGCTCCTGCCCGGTCCCGAGGCCCAGCAACTGGCGACCTATGTCGGCTGGATGCTCCATGGGGTGCGCGGCGGCATTGCCGCCGGCCTGTTGTTCGTGCTGCCGGGCTTCCTCCTGATTGTCGCGCTCGCGGCGCTCTATGCGACGCTCGGCGACGCCGGATGGCTGGAAGCGATCTTCATGGGGCTGAAGGCGGCAGTGCTCGCCATCGTCGTGCAGGCGCTGTGGCGCATGGCGGGGCGTTCGCTGAAGGGGCCGGTCTCGGTGGGGCTCGCGATCGCGGCCTTCCTGGCGCTGTTTGTCTTCGGCGTGGCCTTCCCTGTCGTGGTGCTGGTCGCCGGGCTCGTCGGCTATGTGTTCATGCGGCGGCCGGTGGCGGCCGAGCCTGATATCCCGGTGAAGCGGGATTGGCGCCGGCGCGGCGTCTCCACCGTCGTGACGCTGCTCATCTGGACGGTCATCTGGCTGCTGCCGCTTTTCGTGCTGGCGCCGTTCGGCGGGTTTCAGACGCTGACCGACATTTTCGGCTTCTTCGTCAAGATCGCGCTGTTTTCCTTCGGCGGGGCCTATGCGGTGCTGACCTATGTGGCGCAGGAAGCGGTCGCCACCTACCACTGGCTGACGCCGGCGGAGATGATGGACGGGCTGGCGCTTGCCGAGACGACGCCGGGGCCGCTGGTGCTGGTGCTCTGCTTCGTCGGCTTTCTCGCCGCGCACGGCGCACCGACCTTTGCCGGGCCGCTCGTCTCCGGCATTCTTGGCGCGGCGCTGACCGCCTGGGCGATCTTCGTGCCGAGCTTCCTGTTCATCTTCGCCGGTGCGCCCTATGTCGAGGACCTGCGCCGCAACGCCGCGCTTTCCGGGGCGCTCGCCGGCATCGGCGCGGCGATCGTCGGGGTGATCGCCAATCTCTCGCTCTGGTTCGCGCTGAATGTCCTGTTCAGTTCGGTCGACCGGATCGCGCTGTTTTCGCTGCCGCCGTTCATGCGCGCGAGCCTGATATGGCCGGACGGGACAAGCCTCGATCCGGCCTCGCTCGCCATCGCCGTTACGGGGATTGTCGCGCTGCTCAAATTCAGGGTCGGCATTCTGCCGCTTCTTGCCGGCGCGGCGCTTGCGGGGCTTGCCATCGGCACGCTGTTGTGACCATTTGTCCGCGCCTCCCACGTAACAAGGAAAATCCATGCCGAAACCGATCGACGCTCTCCGTCAGCTTCATGCCGATTACGATGTCATGCTCTGCGATGTCTGGGGCGTTCTCCACAATGGCGTGGCCTCCTTCGATACGCCAAAGGCGGCGCTGGCCGAGGCGCGGCGTGCCGGCAAGACGGTGATCCTGCTGACCAATTCGCCCCGGCTTGGACCGTCGGTCAAGGATCAGCTTGCAGCGCTCGGCGTGACGGATGAAAGCTTCGACGCCATCGTGACCTCTGGCGACGTCACCCGGACGCTGGTCGCCGAAGGCCCGCGCAAGCTCTATTATCTGGGGCCGGAGCGCGACGCCGACCTTTACGGCGATACCGGGGTCGAGAACGTCAACGAGGCCGACGCCGAGGGCATTCTGTGCAGCGGCTTCAAGGACGACGAAACCGAAACGCCGGAAGACTATCGCGACCTGCTGACGCGTTTTGCGGCGCGCGACCTGCCGCTGATCTGCGCCAATCCCGATCTCGTGGTCTCGCGCGGCAACCGGCTCGTGCCCTGCGCCGGCGCGCTTGCCGCGCTTTACAGCGAACTCGGCGGCAAGACCCGCATCGCCGGCAAGCCGCACAAGCCGATCTATGACGCGGCGCTGGCCAAGGCCGCGGAACTGCGCGGTGATGTCGATCCCGCCCGCGTTCTCGCCATCGGCGACGGCATGCCGACGGATGTGCGCGGCGCGATCGATTACGGTCTCGACCTCTTGTTCGTCGCCGAGGGCATTCACGAGGCCGACTATGCCGAAAACGGGATCGTTGACGAAGCGTCGCTCGATCGGTTCTTGACGCAACACGGCGCGCATCCGAAATACTGGATGACGAAACTCGCCTGAGAAAGCGCCGGACGCACAGCATGACCGTATTCCATCGCAATGAATTTCGTGAGCCGCTGCCTGACGGGCTGAAGGGCGGGGTGGTCGCGATCGGCAATTTCGACGGCGTCCATCGCGGCCATCAAAGCGTGCTCAACCGCGCGCTCGCCATTGCCGAGGAGCGCGGCGTCCCGGCGCTGGTGCTGACCTTCGAGCCGCATCCGCGCTCGGTATTCAATCCGCAAAACCCGGTGTTCCGGCTGACGCCGGCGCCGATGAAGGCGCGGCTGCTGGAGGCGATGGGCTATCACGCCGTCATCGAATACCCCTTCGATCGCACCTTTTCCCAGCGCTCGCCGGAGGAATTCGTCACCACGGTGTTGATCGACTGGCTTGCGGCAAGCGAGGTGGTGACCGGCTTCGATTTCCATTTCGGCCGCAACCGCGAGGGCGGGCCTGCCTATCTGATGGCCGCCGGCAAGCGCCACGGCTTCGGCGTCACGCTGATGGATGCGTTTCGCGACGAGGGCGCCGATGTCGTCTCGTCAAGCCGAATCCGCGATCTCCTGACGCGCGGCGAGGTGGTTCAGGCGTCCGGTCTGCTCGGCTATCGCTATACGGTAACGGGCGAGGTGATCCACGGCGAGAAGCTCGGCCGCACGCTGGGCTTCCCGACCGCCAACATGGCGTTCGATCCAGACGCCAAGCTGCGCCCCGGCATCTATGCCGTGCGCTACCGCCGCCCCTGCGGCACGCTGCATGACGGCGTCGCAAGCTTCGGCCGCCGCCCGACCGTGGTGGAGGACGGCCGCCCTCTGCTGGAAACCTATATCTTCGACTTCAAGGGCGATCTCTATGGCGAGGAGGGCGCGGTCTCGCTGTTCGGCCGGTTGCGCGACGAACTGAAATTCGACGGCCTCGAAGCCCTCGTCGCCCAGATGCATCGCGATGCCGATCAGGCGCGGGCGCTGCTTTCCGGCGTGAAGCCGTTTTCGGAGCTCGACGCGAAGATCGCATTCTGATGATTGCGCCTCTGGCAGTTTCTCGCGCATGGCTCTTTTCATCCCCGCGAAAAATCAGTAAAGACGGCGCATGATGACTGGGTACCGGTTTCGCACCATACGAATTATTGGCCCGGCTTTCCGCGCGGCTTGAGATTTGAGCGCCGGAAGGTCCGGGATTTCGGCGCTTGACGCGCCCCGACCGTCTCAATTTTCTCCGATACATGCGCGCGATACGCGCCGCCAGAAGGCCGCGAACCCATGAGCGATACAAAAGACACCATCGATTATTCCAAGACCCTTTATCTGCCGCAGACCGATTTTCCGATGCGCGCGGGCCTGCCCGAGAAGGAGCCGGAAACGGTTGCCCGCTGGCAGGAGATCGGCCTCTACAAGAAGCTGCGCGAGGATGCCAAGGGCCGCGAGAAATTCGTGCTGCACGACGGCCCGCCCTATGCCAACGGCAACATCCATATCGGTCACGCGCTGAACAAGATCCTGAAGGACGTCATCACCCGCTCGTTCCAGATGCGCGGCTATGACAGCAACTATGTTCCGGGCTGGGACTGCCACGGCCTGCCGATCGAATGGAAGATCGAGGAAGCCTATCGCGCAAAGGGCCAGAACAAGGACGAGGTCGAGATCAACGAATTCCGCCGCCAGTGCCGCGAATTCGCGCAGCACTGGATCGATGTCCAGACCAAGGAGTTCCAGCGCCTCGGCATCGAGGGCGATTTCGAAAACCCCTACACCACGATGGCCTTCCACGCGGAGGCCCGGATCGCCGGCGAACTGCTGAAGATCGCCAAGACCGGCCAGCTTTACCGTGGCTCCAAGCCGGTGATGTGGTCGGTGGTCGAACGGACGGCGCTGGCCGAGGCGGAAGTGGAGTATCACGAGGTTCAGTCGGATACGGTTTGGGTGAAGTTTCCGGTGGTTGAAGGGCCCGCAGACCTTGGCGACGCCTTCATTGTTATCTGGACCACCACGCCGTGGACCATCCCCGGCAACCGTGGCATCTCGTTCTCGTCGCGTCTCGAATATGGTCTCTACGAAGTCACCGAGGCGTCCAACGATTTTGGGCCGCAGCCGGGCGAAAAGCTTCTGTTTGCGAAGAACCTCGCCGAGGAATGCGCTTCCAAGGCCAAGGTGACGCTGAAGCTGGTCCGCGATGTCGATGGCGACGAGCTTGCCGCCATCACCTGCGCCCACCCGCTCTTGGGTCTCGGCTACGACTTCAAGGTCCCGCTGCTCGATGGCGATCACGTCACCGATGATGCCGGTACCGGTTTCGTCCACACCGCGCCCGGCCACGGCCGCGAGGACTTCGACGCTTGGATGGAAAAGGCCCGCGAGCTTGAGGCGCGCGGAATCTCGGCGAAGATCCCGTTCACGGTCGGCGATGACGGCTATTACACCGATGAGGCCTATGGCTTCGGCCCATCCGCCGAAGGCGGTGCTGCCCGCGTCATGGATGACAACGGCAAGAAGGGTGATGCAAACGACCGCGTCATCAAGGCGCTGATCGATGCCGACATGCTGTTTGCCCGCGGCCGGATCAAGCACGACTATCCGCATTCCTGGCGCTCCAAGAAGCCGGTGATCTTCCGCAACACGCCGCAGTGGTTCGTCTATATGGACAAGGAGCTCGGCAACCCCTCATCCGGCCCTTCGGGCCACCTTCTCCCCTCAGGGGAGAAGGGCGAGGCTGCGGCAAGCGGAGACGCTTCGGCCCTCAGCGGCGACAAGGCGGCAAGCGGCGGCCTCTCAGTCCGCTCTCCCCAGGGGGGAGAGGGCCAGGGTGAGGGGGGCGACACGCTGCGCACCCGCGCTCTCAAGGCCATCGACAATACCCGCTTCGTACCCGCCGGCGGCAAGAACCGGCTGCGGGGCATGATCGAGAACCGTCCGGACTGGGTGCTTTCCCGTCAGCGCGCCTGGGGCGTGCCGATCTGCGTGTTCGCCGACAAGGCCGGCAATGTGCTGGTGGATGATGCCGTCAACGCCCGCATCCTCGAAGCCTTCGAGGCCGAAGGGGCGGATGCCTGGTTTGCCGAAGGCGCGCGCGAGCGCTTCCTTGGCGACAAGGCGAATGAAGAGTGGGACATGGTCACCGACATTCTCGATGTCTGGTTTGACAGTGGCTCGACCCACACCTTCACGCTGGAGGACCGCCCGGACCTGAAATGGCCGGCCGATGTCTATCTCGAAGGCTCCGACCAGCATCGCGGCTGGTTTCACTCCTCGCTGCTGGAAGGCTGCGCCACGCGCGGTCGCGCGCCATACAACACCGTCGTCACCCACGGGTTCACGATGGACGAGCAGGGACGCAAGCAGTCGAAGTCGCTCGGCAATCAGGTGTTCCCGCAGGATGTCATGAAGAAATCCGGCGCCGATATCCTGCGCCTTTGGGTGATGACCACGGACTACTGGGAAGACCAGCGGCTTGGCGCCAACGTTATCAAGACCAATATCGACAGCTACCGCAAGCTGCGCAACACGCTGCGCTGGATGCTCGGCACGCTCGCCCATGATGAGGGCGAGGAAATCGCGCTTGCCGACATGCCGGAACTGGAGCGGCTGATGCTGCACCGGCTGGCCGAGCTCGATGCGCTGGTGCGCAAGGGCTATGACGATTTCGACTTCAAGCGCATCGCCCGCGCGCTGAACGATTTCGCCAATATCGAGCTGTCGGCGTTCTATTTCGATGTCCGCAAGGATGCGCTTTACTGCGACGCGCCGTCGAGTCTGCGCCGCCGCGCGGCCCTGCATGTGATCCGCAAGCTGTTCGACTGCCTCGTCACCTGGCTTGCGCCGATGCTGCCTTTCACGATGGACGAGGCCTGGCTGTCGCGCAATCCGAACGCGGTTTCGGTGCATCTGGAGCAGTTCCCCGATGTGCCGGCGGCGTGGAAGGACGATGCGCTTGCGGCCAAGTGGGAGAAGATCCGCGCGGTGCGCACCGTGGTGACCGGCGCGCTGGAAATCGAGCGCCGTGAGAAGCGCATCGGCTCATCGCTCGAGGCAGCGCCCATCGTCTATGTCGATGACGAGACGCTGCGTGCAGCCCTTGATGGCCGTGATTTCGAGGAAATCTGCATCACCTCGGCGATCACCATCGAGGCTGGCAAGGGCCCCGAGGATGCCTTCCGCCTGCGCGAGGTGGCCGATGTGGCGGTGGTGCCCGCGCTTGCTACAGGCACCAAATGCGCGCGCTCCTGGCGGGTGACCGAGGATGTCGGCTCCGATCCGGACTATCCGGATGTTTCGGCGCGCGACGCGGCGGCGCTCAGGGAGCTCGCGGCACTGGCGGGCTGAGGCGAGAGCCGGGACTTTCCCGGCTTTTTCCCCCGGTTTAGAAGCCGAATTGCGAAAACGGCGGTTCTGCGTTAGGAATGTCGCGGTTTCGCCGGATTCATCGCCACAGTGTGGCTGATGACCTGAATAACAAGAAGCGCCCCGGCGCGGAGGTTTGGTAGACAGCGCATGACATTCGTTATCCGTTCGATGAAGATCGCAATTGCCCTTGCGGGCGTGGCATCGCTTTCCGCCTGCCTTGGCGCGCCGACCTATGGCACCGGCAAGACCGCGACGACCCAGCTTGTGGAAGACCTCGGCGAGGCCGTGCTGGTGATCAATCCGGATCAGCCCGACATCGACTACCAGCCGCGTCCCGATCTCGTGAAGCCGACCAAGGGCACGAACATGGCCGCGCTTGCGCCGCCGCAGAAGTCGCTGGCCTCTGCGGAGAACCCCAACTGGGTCGAATCTCCGGAAGAGCAGCGCGACCGCCTCTATGAGGAAGCGGAAGAAAACAAGGACAACCCGTTCTATCGCTCGCCGCTTCTGGCCTCGGACAATCCGAGCCAGATGAGCGAGAAGGAACAGCTCGAGGCGTTCCGGAAGGCGAAGAAGGAAGCGACTACGATCGACATCACCCAGCGTCGCTATCTCATCGATCCGCCGCAGGAATACCGCATGCCGAGCG
Source organism: Martelella sp. FOR1707 (assembly GCF_053484265.1). Lineage (NCBI taxonomy): Bacteria > Pseudomonadati > Pseudomonadota > Alphaproteobacteria > Hyphomicrobiales > Aurantimonadaceae > Martelella > Martelella sp. FOR1707. Next base: position 745,241 of record NZ_JBAKFP010000002.1, read on the forward strand.
ATCCGGCAGCGATGAACGATCTTGGCGAATCGGAGCGCACCAAGGAGCGCCGCCGCAAGAAGCTTGCCGAAGGCAAGGACCCGGACAAGTGCTTCCTGTTCTTCAACTGCAATAGCGGCGCGACCGACGACTTCCTGGAATCGTCGAAGAACGCCGGTCAGCAATAGTCTATAATTCGAGGATAATATGGGCTACGCCATTCGGCCGGCGACGCGAATCGACGCCGGCGCCATCTACCGTTTTGTGTGCGAACTCGCCGAATTCGAGAAGGCGCTCGATCAGGTCGAGACCAGCGCGGATGGGCTTGCCGAGGCGATCTTCGGTCAAGGCTCGGTCACCGGCGCGCTGATTGCCGAGGCCGATGGCGAACCGGTGGGTTTCGCGGTCTATTATTTCAGCTTCTCCACCTGGCAGGGCCGCAACGGCATCTACCTGGAAGACCTCTATGTGACGCCCGAGCATCGCGGCGCGGGCCTCGGCCGGGCGCTGATGAAGACGGTCGCGGAAATCGGCGTTGCCAAGAACTGCGGCCGCATGGAATGGAGCGTGCTCGACTGGAACGAGGGCGCGATCCGCGTTTATGACGGCATTGGCGGCAAGCCGCAGGACGAATGGATTCGCTACCGGCTGGAAGGCGAGACCCTGCGCAAGGTTGCGGACGGTTCAGTCTGAGCGCTTTTCGCTGAAGAACGAGCGCAACAGTTCCGCCGAACGGCTCTCGGAGAAACCGGAATAGACATCCGGCCGGTGGTGGCAGGTCGGCTGGTCGTAGAACCGGCCGCCATGATCCACACCGCCGCCCTTGGGGTCGGCCGCGCCATAGTAAAGCCGCTCGATCCGGGCAAAGGAGATCGCCGCCGCGCACATGGCACAGGGTTCCAGCGTGACGTAGAGATGCGCGCCGGGCAGGCGTTCCGAGTCGCGCTTGCGGCAGGCTTCGCGCAGGGCAAGGATCTCGGCATGTGCGGTGGGGTCGGCCATCTCGCGGGTGCGGTTGCCGGCGCTGGCGACGACCTGGCCATCGATCACGACGACCGCGCCGATCGGCACCTCGCCGCGCGCCGCCGCCGCTTCGGCCTCGGCGAGCGCCAATGCCATGAAATCACTGCCGACAGGCATTATCGTAACTTTCCTCTTAACGGCCTTGACCCGACCTGATAGAGGATCGGGACAAACAGGCAAAGCACAATGACCGAAAAAGACAAGTTTCCCAAACGCGGCACCAAACCTGCCGGCGGCAAATCGCCGCGCAAGGCTGATGCGCCCGCCGCTACCGGCGAGGAAAAGCAGGGCGAGCGCATCTCGAAAACCCTCGCCCGCGCCGGCGTCGCCTCCAGGCGCGATGCCGAGCGGATGATCCTCGAGGGCCGGGTGAAGGTCAACGGCAAGCTGCTGGAAACGCCCGCGCATAACGTCACCCTTGATGACAAGATCGAGGTCGATGGCGAAGAAATCCGGGGCATCGAGCGCACAAGGCTGTGGATCTACCACAAGCCCTCCGGCCTGGTGACCACCAATTCCGATCCCGAGGGCCGCCCGACCGTATTCGACAACCTGCCGGCCGAACTGCCACGGGTGATCTCGATCGGCCGTCTGGACATCAATACCGAGGGCCTGCTGCTGCTGACCAATGACGGCGGGTTGGCGCGGGTGCTGGAGCTGCCGGCCACCGGCTGGCTGCGTCGCTACCGCGTGCGCGCACACGGCAAGATCGAACAGGCCGATCTCGACAAGTTGAAGGACGGCATCGCCGTCGACGGCGTGCTCTACGGCGCGATCGATGCCACGCTCGATCGGGTCCAGGGCTCTAACGTCTGGATCACCATGGGCCTTCGCGAGGGCAAGAACCGCGAGATCAAGAACGTGCTCGGCGCGCTCGGCCTCGAGGTCGGCCGTCTGATCCGCATTTCCTACGGCCCCTTCCAGCTCGGCGAGATCGCCGAGGGCAATGTGATGGAAGTGCGCGGTCGCACGCTGCGCGACCAGCTCGGCCCCCGGCTGATCGAGGAGGCCGGCGCCAATTTCGACGCGCCGATCTATCATGACAAGCAGGGTGAGGACGAAGCGCCGAAATCCCGCGACAACTGGAAGCCCGACGCCGGCAAGCGCGAAGGCCAGGGCAAGCGTCGCGGCGACAAGCTGGATCGCGGCGAGCGCGCCGAGCGTGGCCGCGACCGTCTCGACACCAAGCGCAAGGGTGATGGCGAGAAGGTCTACAAGGATATCGAAACCCGCAGCCGCGCCACCAATGTGTGGATGGCGCCCGGCGCCCGTCCGCTCGGCCCCAAGGCCAAGAAGAAGGCCGAGGACAGGGCCAGGGAAGACGCCCGTCGCGATGCGAAGCGGGATGCGCGCCGCTCTGGTTCCGCCGAGGGTGATGCGCCGCGTGCGCGGGGACCGGCCGGCGGCAGGGGCAAGCCCGCTGCAAAGCCTGCCTCCAAGGGACCGCGCAAACCGCGTGAGGCCAGTGCTGAGGGTGCCGGCGAAGCCCGCCGTTTCGAAGGCCCCAAGCGGCCGCGCGGCGAAGGTCGTCCCGCCGGTGGCGACCGTCCTGCTGGCGGCAAGCGCTTCGACGGTCCGAAGCGGGATGCCTCGGCGCCACGCGCTGATCGTCCGACTGGCGAGAAGCGCGGCGGCCGCCCTGAAGGCGGCAAGCGTCCGGGCGGCGACAGGCCGCGTTCCGGCGGTTCACGGGATGGCGGGCCGCGCGGCGGTCCGGGCAAGGGGCCAAGAGGCAATGCGGATCGTCGGCGGTGAGTTTCGCGGGCGCGCACTCGCCACGCCGAAGTCCTCCGACATCAGGCCGACGACCGACCGCACCCGCGAGAGCCTTTTCAACATTTTAAGCCATGCTTATGCGGAAGCGCTTGACGGCGCGCGGATGATCGATCTGTTCGCGGGCACCGGCGCGATGGGGCTTGAGGCGCTGTCGCGCGGGGTCAAGGCGGTTCTGTTCGTTGAAAACAGCGTCGAGGGCAGGGGGTTGCTATGGTCCAATATCGAGGCGCTCGGCCTCGCCGGCCGCACCCGGATCATGCGCCGCGACGCCACGCGGCTCGGTCCCGCCAACCGCATCGAGCCCTATGATTTCCTGTTCGCCGACCCGCCCTATGGCAAGGGGCTTGGCGAAAAGGCGATGGCCGCGGCCCATGACGGCGGCTGGCTGAAGCCCGGCGCGCTGGCGATCCTGGAGGAACGCGCGGATGTATCGCCAATGGTTTCGGAGGTTTACCAGCCGCTGGAGACGCGCGAATTTGGTGACACGCGCATGCATTTCTACCGGTATCGCGCCTGATCGGCGGCTTCAGACCGCGCTGTGCGGCAGCACAAACGGCGTATCGTCCTTTGGCTTCTGGCTGACGGAAAGCCTTGTCGCGAACACGGCGTGGAGGTTGTCGTCGGTGATGGTATCCTTCGGGCTGCCCGCCGCGATCACCTGTCCCTCGCGCATCAGCACCACATGATCGGCAAACAGCGCCGTCAGGTTGAGGTCGTGCATGATCGCGATCACGCCGCCGCCGGCGCGGCAGAAATCGCGCGCAAGCCGCATGATCGCGAGCTGGTGCAGGATGTCGAGGCTTGCCACCGGTTCGTCCAGAAGCAGCCAGCGCGGCTTGCCGTGGGCGACCGGGGCTTCGATCTGGCACAGTACACGGGCAAGCTGGACGCGCTGTTGCTCGCCGCCGGAGAGTTCCTGATAGAAGCGGCCCTCGAAGCCGTGAAGGTCGACGGCGCCGAGCGCCTTTGCCATGGTCGCGCGATCGTCGGCGTGGTGGGCGCGGCCCGAAAGCCCCATGCGCAGCACCTCGGCGACGGTGAAGGGAAAGGCGAGGGTGGAGGATTGCGGCAATACGCCGCGCATCTGCGCCAGCCGCCAGGGGGCAAGGTTTGCCACCGCCTCGCCATTGATTTCGACGACGCCCTCATCGGGCGCAAGGTCGCCGGCGATTGCCTTCAGCGTTGTCGTCTTGCCGCAGCCGTTCGGGCCGCAGATCGCGGTAAGCGCGCCGGGAACGGCCCGAAGCGTGATGTCTTTCAGAACATGCCGTCCTGAAAGCGTGACATCCATATTGCGAATTTCGATCATCGTTACAGATTGAGCCGCGAGCGGTTTTTGAGGAGGATCCACAGGAAGAACGGCCCGCCGGCGATCGCCGTAATGATGCCGATTGGCAGTTCCGCGGGTGCTACGACCGTGCGGGCGAAGAGATCGGCGAGCACCAGCAGCGCGCCGCCGAGCAGTGCGGAGGCCGGCAGCAGATAGCGGTGGTCGGGGCCGATGACGAGCCTGAGCAGATGCGGCACGACGATGCCGACGAAACCGATGCCGCCCGAGACGGCGACGCCTGCGCCAGTGGCGGCAGCAACGGCGATGATGGTGGTGTTCTTCAGCCGCTGCACAGGGATGCCGATGTGGTAGGCGGTCGCCTCGCCAAGCGTGATGGCGTTCAGCCCCTTGGCCATGAAGGGCAGCACGGCAAAGGCCGCCAGCATGATCGGGCTGATCGCCGCGAGCTTGGTCCATGTCGCGCCGGCGAGCGAACCCATCGACCAGAAGGTGAGGTCGCGCAATTGCTGGTCGTTTGCGAGATAGACGAGAAATCCGGTGGCAGCGCCCGCCAGCGCCGACAGCGCGATGCCGGCAAGCAGCATGGTCGCGACCGATGTCTGGCCGTGGCTGGTAGAAATCCGGTAGAGCAGAAGCGTGGTGACCAGCCCGCCGAGAAAGGCGGCGGCGGGCAGGGCGTAGAAGCCGAGCAGGCCGTAGACCGGAGCGGCGATGGTGCCTCCGAGCACGATCATGATCACCGCGCCAAGTCCCGCGCCCGCCGAAACCCCGACAAGGCCGGGGTCCGCCAGCGGATTGCGGAACAGACCCTGCATCGCCGCGCCGCAGACGGCAAGCGAGGCGCCCACCAGAAAGCCCATGATCGCACGCGGCAGCCGGATGTCGAAGATGATGATCCGGTCGCGCGCAGCAAGCGCCGCGCTGTCGCCTGTGACGATGGCGCTCGCGACGTCAAAGAGCGAGGCGTCCGATGCGCCGTTGGCGACCGAGATGAGGATGGCAAGGCCTGAGACAACCACGAGCGCCGCGATCATCACGACCGCCAGGTCCGAGCGGTCTCCGCTATCGCGCCAGCGCGCGCCCGACAAGGCTTCGATCACTGTCATCGCCGCCTAGTCTCCGTAGATTTCCGCAGTCAGCGCGGCGAGATTTTCGGCAAAGCGCGGGCCGAAATTCAGCATGCCGACCGGATCGATCCGGTAGATCGTCATGGCCTCGCCGGCCGGCGTCAGCGACAGCGCCGGGTTGGCGGCAATATCGTCATTGGTCGGCGCGCGGTTGCCGGCGCTCTCGTCCATCAGGATGATGACGTCCGGCGCGGCCTTGATGATCGCCTCGTCCGACAACGCCTTGTAGCCCGGAAAATCGCCGACGGCATTGTCCAGGCCGGCGGCCTCGATCATGCCGTTGGCGGCCGTGCCGGTGCCCGAAGCCATCACCTTGCCGCCATTAAGGCTAAGGATGAACAGCGCGCTCTTGCGCTCATCCGCCGGCCTGTTTTCGTTTGCGGCAAGAATCGGATCGAGCTTGGCTGCGATGTCGGTGGCCAGCGTCTCCGCCTCGGCTTCTTTTCCGATCAGCGCCCCTACCATCTCGACCTTTTCAAGGATGCCGTCGCGGCTGTAATCCTCCGGGACGACCGCCATTTCGACCTCGGCCTGTTTCAGCACATCCATCGTTTCCGGCGGACCGGCGCCCTCGATCGTGATGATGGCGCTCGGGTCGATCGACAACACGCCCTCGGGTGAAAGCTGGCGCATGTAGCCGATATCGGGCTTGGCTGCTGCTTCGGGCGGATAGGCGCTGGTGGTGTCGCGACCGACGATGTTGTCGCCGGCGCCCAGCGCATAGATGATCTCCGTCACCGAACCGCCGATGGTGACGAGACGCGAGGTATCGGCAAGCGGCTCGGTCGCGCCGACGGATGTTGCGCCGACGAGAACCAGGAGGGCGGCGAGGGGGCGGGTCAGAAAATGTCCTGTCATCGGTATCCTCACGCTGCTGCCGTTTGCGCGTGGCGCGGCAGGCCCTCGGCAAGCGCGCGCCAGGCCGGGCGTTCGGCATAGCCTTCCAGCCGCTTGCCGAAGAACTGGATGATCAGCTCGCCATCCGCATTGAAGGCTTCGACCGAGGTCACATGGCCATCACTGGTGGGCTTGCGCACCAGCCAGGTCTCGGCGATCTGGTCGCGGCGCAGATGCAGGTGGAAGGTCGGGTCCATCACGTTGATCCAGGGGCCCATCTCGACGATGTTGGAGACCGGGCCGGAATGGATCTGCACGATGCCGTTGTTTGCGACGAACACCATCAGCGGCAGGTCCGGCGTCTCGGCGGCTGCGTGGAACATGGTGGCGACGGCGTCATCGGCAAGGCGATAGGCATAGTCGTCGCCAACGGTCGCGATTGCCGTCTGGCGGTGGACCTTCAGATCGTTCAGCATGCCGAAGAACTGGTGGGTATCGGTCAGCGCGGTCCAGCGGTCGCGCAGAAGTTCGACATCGACGGCATTCGCATCGCGGGCGTGGTCGGCGTCATGGGGCGCGAAGGCCTCGGTCAGGACGGTCTGGCTCTGGTCTTCCAGCCGGTATTTCTCGACGAAATCGCGATAGGCCTCGACATTGGACGCGGGGCGCAGGTGCAGCTTGAACACCGCAGTACCGGTCATGTCGAAATATTGCAGGCTCAGCTTTTCCGCGCCGTTGTCATCCGTCTTGGTCACGGCGAAGGCGTGGACCCAGCGGCTGGGGAAAATCCTGAGGTCGATGTTTTCGCCAAGAACGATCGCGGCCTTCTTGCCGTTCTTGATATTCTCGAAGACGCCGATCTTCTCGTGGACGGCGCTTTCATTGCGCGACAGCGCCATGATTTCCCCAAAGCTTTCCGCATGGTCGAGCAGGTGCGACGGCTCCGGCGCGATCCGGGTCGCGGTCAGGCCGACTTCGGCCGCCACAAGCGCCGCTTCGCTGATACCAAGTCGGGTCGCGATATCGCGCTCGCGCATTTTCGGGTTCTGGCTGCGGAATTCACGAATCTGTTCTGGTGTCGTCTCAGTCATGTCTCTCATGCCTACTTGTTCAGAATGAGTTTGCCTTGGCGGGTGATCTTCATGCGGTACTCGGCGCCCTGATGGCGGATGACGATTTCGTTCCGCCCCTGAAAGAGCGACTCGCTTTCCAGAACCGGCAAGCCGCGCGTTCCGGCTTTCGTGCCGGTCTTTGCTGGTTCCTTGTCGTGATTCATTGGTAAGCTGCCTGCATCCGTCTATACTTGATTCTGAAAATCATGTTTTATAAGTTGACTCTATTAATCACCTTTGTCTATCCACGCAATAGACGTTTTGCCTGTTGAGGGATAGGATTGTGGCCGATCGCGATATGCCCCTGAGGGCCTTTTCAAATTCCGGAGATTCCTGACGATGAGATTATCGATTTGCGCAACCGCCCTCGTTTTCGCCCTGTCGCAGCCGGTTCTGGCGCAGGAAGCGGCCGGTGAAGCGCCGGCGGCCGATGCGAGCGGACTTTCGATTTCGCTGAACACGCTCGAGACCACCGACAATGGCTGCAAGCTGACATTCCTGGTGGAAAACGATCTGCCCGAGACGATCGAAAGCCTTCAGGCCGAAGTCGCGCTGTTCGACAGCGAAGGCGTCGTCGACCGGCTGACCATGCTCGATTTCCTGACCCTTCCGGCCGGAAAGAAGCGCGTGCGCCAGTTCGAACTGCCCGGCGAAAGCTGTGACGCGCTCGGCGGGCTGCTGTTGAACGACATCAAGGTCTGCGATGCCGAGGGCGTGGATTGCGTGAGCGCGCTCGAAACCGGTTCGAAGGCGGGTATTCCCTTCGACGGCTGAGGCCGGCCAGCGCATAATTGAGTGGACACTAGCTCCCGATGATGAATGACCAGGCCATGTTTGCGATGGGCTTGCCGGGCGGCACGCGCGAGCGTCTTGACGATGACGCGCTCGATGATGCTGTCGTGCGGGAGGACAGCCCGTTTGGCGCGGCGGCACCCGAGATCGCCCCCGAAATCGGCATTGCGCCTGCGTCGGACGTCGACCTTGATAAGGTGGTGTTCGAACTGAAGGCGGCGGCAAGCGCGGCCAGCTCCGCCCGGAAAGTGGAGTCCGCCGAAAGGGACGAAGAGGCCGCTGCCGAAGAACTGCCACTGGAGAATGCCGAGCTCGGCTTTGTTCCTCAGGCAGGGTTTCTCGACAGGGGCAGCGTGCGGGCGGGCAAACGCCTTTCCGCGGCGACGCTGGTGTCGCTGTTGATCCATTCCGCCGCTTTTGCCTTCGCGCTCCATGTTGCCCGCGTCCTGCCGGAAGCGCCCATGGAAGAAGGCAACACCGTCGTCAGCGTGATCATGGTCGGGAACGGCGATGTGGATGCCGCCGCAAGCGGCGCGGAGCCGACCATGGTTACGGCCGAGCCGGTACCGGTGGAAACCGCGACCGCTGTCGAGGCCGAGCCGCTGGAGGCCACCGCGGCCGAGCCGCTTCCGCCTCAGCCACCCGCCCCCGTTGAACAGGCCGCGCCGACGCCCGTCGAGACGCTTGCCGCACCGGAGGCCGAGACCGCAGCGCCGGTCACTGCCGAACCGGTTGTCGCCCCACCGAGTGTCCCGGCGGTTCTCGCCGCAGCGCCAACCACGGCGCTTGCGCCCTCGATGGTTCAGCCCGCGCCGCCGATTGTCGAACAGGCCCTCTCACCCGCAGAAACGCCCGCGGCCGCGCCCGTTGTCGCCGAAGCCCTGCCGCCGCAGGAGACGCCGGTCAATGCGCCGGCTGAAGCGGCTGAGCCGCTGGCGGCGCAGACCGCGCCGGCCGAAACCATCAAGGCGCAGGAGGATGATCCGGAGCTGGCCTATGACATCGATGCGCCCGTGCCCGCGCCATCGCCGTGGAAGACGGAGCCGTTGCCCGCAGATCAGGTGGCCACCCGCAAGGCTGCGGAGCGCGCCAAACCGAAACCGGTTGAACAGCGGCAGGTCGTCAAGCGGTCTTCGGCCGGTTCCTCCGGTCAATCGAATCGGGATGCGCGCAAGGGCGTCGCTTCGGGCACGGCCAACACCGGCGCGAGCCAGGCGGCCGAGGCGCGGGCCGGCAACAGCGGAAACGGCGAGGCGGAGATGGCCAATTATGCCGGCAGGCTCAGGGCCAAGCTGCGCCGCTCCGTGGCCTCGGAACGCTATTACCGCGGCGTGGGAAGGCTGCAGTCGACCGTTGTCGTCAATGTGAGGCTGAACCGCTCCGGCGCCATTGCCGGACTGTCGCTGGCAAGATCATCGGGCAACGGCCAGGTCGATGCGATCGTGTTGCAGCGCGCCCGCGCCGCCGGACCCTTCGGCGCGTTCCCGGCGAGCTATCGCGGCGCAAGCCACAATTTTTCCCTGCCGATCCAGCTTAACCTTGGCCGCTGAGGCAAGGATACCGTCTTACGAACCGATGGTGCGCTGAAGGCCCTGGATGGCCGGCAGATAATTGGGGTCGAGCTGCTTGGCCTTCTGATAATAGGAGGCCGCCTTGGTGAAATCGCCCTGGCGCTCAAGCACGAGTCCGATATTGGCCCAGCTTTCGGCGACCGATTGATCGAGCGCCAGCGCCTTGTCGAAATCGGCGCGGGCGTTCTGGTCGTCGTTCAGAGCGAGATAGGAAACGCCTCGGCCGTTATAGGGCTGCGGTGATTTCGGCGACAGCGAGATCGCCTTGGAAAAATCGGCGATCGCCAGTTCCTGCTGGCCGCGCTTCTGGTAGATCAGACCGCGACTATGATAGGCGCGCGGATCGGTCGTGTTGAGCTGGATGGCGCGGGTGTAGTCGTTGAACGCGTCGTCGAGCTGGCCCGATTCGCGGTAGAGATTGCCGCGGCCGATATAGGCGACATCGTAATTGCTGTTGATCTGTAGCGCGCGGTTATAGTCGTTGAGCGCGTCCATCTGCCGGCCGAGGCTGCGTTCGATCAGCGCGCGGTTGGCATAGGCCTGATAGTAATTCGGATTGAGCGCGATCGCCTGGTTGAAATCCTCGATCGCCTTGCGGTCTTCGCCGGCGCGGCCATAGGCGGCGCCGCGCACATTGTAGGCGCCGGGATCGTTGGGGTTGGATGCGATCACGTTCGAAAGGGAGGCGATGTTCTGCTCGGATCCCTGGGCGGCATCGATGGCGAGCACGTTCTGGTTCATGACCTGGCCGGTCTGGCAACCGGCTAGCAGGCCCACCGTGCCTGCCAACACGATATACCGGGCAAATCGCAGCTTGCCTGCCGTGAACGAGCCGCCCGAGAGCGCGCTGGTGATCTTCGTCATATCCATCCCCAATAATTGCATGCCTTTTGCGACAACAGCCGGCGGGAAGTTTTTGTTCCCCTTCCGGTTTTGAAAAGGGCGTCCCCACAATCTACATGATCGAGGTTAAAATTCTGCCAAATAAAAAGGCGGGAACATGTGCTCCCGCCCTAAGAACGCATCAATGTGCTGAAAAAGCGACAATCAGCGAGAAACCAGACCTTCGCGAACGGCGCGCTTGCGAGCCAGCTTGCGAACGCGGCGGATGGCTTCCGCCTTTTCGCGCGCACGCTTCTGCGAGGGCTTTTCGTAATGGTCGCGCATCTTCATTTCGCGGAAGATGCCTTCGCGCTGCATTTTCTTCTTCAGAGCGCGGAGGGCCTGGTCAACATTGTTGTCGCGGACAAGTACTTGCACGTGTATCCCGTTCCTTGGTCGTTGGTGTCTGAGCCTGGCAAATACTTGCACGTTCAGGCATTGATTGGTCTTAAGGCGGCACAATCCGCCCATATCTGGCGTCGCGATTAACAGATCGCGGCCGATAAGTCCAGCCCTTACGGTAAGACAAGGGCTGGCAGAGCGAAAAATCCGGGCTTCGATTGACAGGATTCGCCGCCAAAGGCAATCCTTTTCGCAAGATCACGCCACCGAAATTACAATGTCGAAGGCGGGTCGCAAAAGCGTCGCAAAAAGGACGTTGCCTCGTATTTCGATTTGCGATTGGTATAGTCGCAACGACGCCGCCGAACCCCGATGGAGCCAACAATGCGCAAATATTCCGTTTTCGCTCTCGCGCGCGAGGCCATGCGCCATCACAAGGGCTGGGAAAAGCACTGGACCTCGCCGGAGCCGAAAAGCGAGTATGACGTCATCATCATCGGCGGCGGCGGTCATGGCATGGGCGCGGCCTATTACCTCGCCAAGGAACACGGCATCACCAATATCGCGGTGATCGAAAAGGGCTGGGTCGGCGGCGGCAATACCGGCCGCAACACCACGATCGTGCGCTCCAACTATCTCTATGATGAGAGCATGGATATCTACGAGCATTCGCTCAAGATGTGGGAAGGCCTGTCGCTCGACCTGAACTACAACGTCATGTTCTCGCCGCGCGGCGTGATGATGCTGTCGCATAATGAACATGACCGCCAGTCGTTCAAGCGCCATGTCCACGCCAACCGGCTCTACGGCATCGACAATGAATGGCTGACGCCGGTGCAAGCAAAGGACTACTGCCCGCCGCTCGATATCTCGGCTTCCGCGCGCTACCCGGTCAATGGCGCGGCCTTGCAGCGCCGCGCCGGCACGGCCCGTCATGATGCCGTCGTATGGGGCTATGGCCGCGCGGCGTCGGATCGCGGCGTCCACATCATCCAGAACTGCGAGGTCAAGGCGATCCGCCGGGGCGCGGACGGCGCGGTGACGGGGGTCGAGACCAATCGCGGCTTCATCGGCGCGAAGAAGATCGGCGTCTCCGCCTCGGGCCACAATTCGGTGGTGATGGCGATGGCCGATGTCCGCCTGCCGCTCGAAAGCCAGCCGCTGCAGGCGCTGGTGTCGGAACCGCTGAAGCCGATCTTCCCCTGCGTGGTGATGTCGAATTCGGTCCACGCCTATATCTCCCAGTCCGACAAGGGCGAACTTGTGATTGGCGCCGGCACGGACCAGTATAATTCCTATTCCCAGACTGGCGGGCTGCAGATCATCACCCATACGCTGGACGCCATCTGCGAACTGTTTCCGATCTTCCGCCGGGTCAAGATGATGCGCCAGTGGGGCGGCATCACCGACAACACGCCGGACCGTTCGCCGATCCAGAGCGTCACACCGGTGCCGAACCTGTTCGTCAATTGCGGCTGGGGCACGGGCGGCTTCAAGGCGACGCCGGGTTCGGCGCATCTCTTCGCCCATCTCATCGCCAAGGGCGAGCCGCATAAGCTCGCCGCTGGCCTCACGCTCGAGCGCTACAATACCGGCCGGCTGATCGACGAAGCGGCCGCTGCCGCCGTCGCGCACTAGGAAAAGCCATGCTCTGGAACGTCAACAGGAAATGCGAGACCAGCGCCGGCATTGTGGCCTGGGGCAGCGCTGGCAAGGGGCCGCCGCTGGTGCTTGCCCATGGCTGGCCGTGGTCGTCGTTTTCCTGGCACCGCATCTTGCTGACGCTGTCGCATGCCTATACCGTCTACTGGTACGACATGCCGGGCTTCGGCCGCTCCGCCAAGGATGCCGGACAGGCTACCGGGCTTGATGTTCAGGGCCGGGTGTTCAAGGAGATGGTCGACTATTGGATGCTCGACGCGCCGCATGTGCTGGCCCATGATTTCGGCGGCGCGGTGACGCTGCGCGCCCATCTGCTTCATGATGTCGCCTATTCGAGCCTGACGCTGATGAATGTCGTCGCGCTGAGCCCATGGGGCTCCGAATTCTTCGACCATGTCGGCCGTCACGTCGATGCCTTCCAGCCGCTGCCGCCGCATATTCATGCGGCGATCGTGGAAGCCTATATCAAGGGTGCGCTGGTCAACGAGATCGATGCCACCGATCTGCGCGAACTGGTCAGCCCCTGGCTCACGCCGGAGGGTCACCAGAGCTTCTACCGCCAGTTCGCCCAAGCCGACGACGCCTTCACCGATGAATTCGCCGAGAAGCTGAAGGAGATCACCTGCCCGGTCACCATCCTCTGGGGCGAGCGCGATCCCTGGATCCCGATCGAGCGCGGCCATCTTCTGGCGGGCCGGATTGGCGTCCCGCTTCATCCGCTTGCGGGCGCGGGTCACTTGCCGCAGCTGGAAGCGCCGCGCGATCTCATCGACCTGATTATCTCTATTCCCGACGCCTTGCCCGAACTGGAGGGAAACTGAATGTTGCTGATTTACTGTCCCTATTGCGAGGAAGCGCGCAGCGAGCTGGAGTTTTCCGGCGCGGGCGAGGCGCATATCGCGCGGCCTGACAATATGGCCGACCTCTCCGATGCGGATTTCGCCAACTATTTCTTCATGCGCACCAATCCCAAGGGGCTGCATTTCGAGCGCTGGCGCCATTCCCATGGCTGCGGCCGGTTCTTCAACGCCGCCCGCGACACCGTTTCCGACCGGTTCCTGAAAACCTACAAGACCGGCGAGCCGAAGCCCGATCCGGCCGAACTCGGCATGGGAGAAGGCAAATGAGCGGCGCATTCCGGATTGCCGATAAGGGCCGGCTGACGCCCGCGAAAACCGTGCGCTTCACTTTCGACGGCAAGACCTACACGGCGCTGGAGGGCGATACGCTGGCCTCGGCGCTGCTGGCCCACGGCGTGCATCTCGTCGGCCGGTCGTACAAATATCACCGTCCGCGCGGCTTCCTGACGGCGGGTTCCGAGGAGCCGAACGCGCTGTTCGATATCGCCCGTGACAGCGCCCGCCGCCAGCCCAATGTGCGTGGGCCAGTGCAGGAAGTCTTCGACGGCATGAAAGCGGGCTCGCAGAACCGCTGGCCGTCGCTTTCCTTCGATGTCGGCGCGATCAACGATATCGTCTCGCCGATGCTGATCGCAGGTTTCTACTACAAGACCTTCATGTGGCCGTTCAGCGCCTGGCACAAGCTCTATGAGCCCGCGATCCGCAAGGCCGCCGGTCTCGGCGTCGCGCCGACGGAAGAGGACCCGGACAGCTATGCCAGCCGCTATGTCCATTGCGACATGCTGGTGGTCGGCGCGGGGCTTGCGGGTCTGACGGCGGCGCTTTCGGCCGCGCGGGCCGGCAAAGACGTCATCATCTGCGACGAGAAGCCGGAGCCGGGCGGCGCGCTGCAATATGAGAGCGGCACCACTGTCGACGGCAAGCCCGGCTATGACTGGGCGGTCGAGACGGCAGCCGAACTTTCGGCCATGGACAATGTCCGCTACCTGCCGCGCACCACGGCCTTCGGCTACTACAACCACAATTTCCTCGGCCTGTGCGAGCGGCTGACCGACCATCTGCCAAATGCGAAGGCGGATGGTCCGCGCGAGCGGCTGTGGCAGGTCAGGGCCGAACAGGTGGTGCTGGCCACCGGCGCGATTGAGCGCCCGATGGTGTTTCCCGACAATGACCGTCCGGGCATCATGCTGGCCTCGGCCGCGCGCAGCTATCTCAATCATTACGGCGTCACGGTCGGCTCCAAGGTCGGCGTCTATTGCGCCCATGATTCAGCCTATGAGGCGGCCTTTGATCTCGCCCGCGCGGGCGTAAAGGTGGTTGCCATCATCGATAGCCGGCCCGAGCCCGGACCGGGCCTCGCCGAAGAGGCGAAGGCGCTTGGGATCACGCTCCATACCGGCCACGGGGTCATCGGCACCAAGGGCAGGCTCCGGGTCAAGTCCATGCGGGTCAAGGGCGGCGGCAAGCCGCGCGATTACGATATCGACGCGCTGATCACCTCGGCCGGCTGGACTCCCTCGGTGCATCTGTTCTCCCAATCGCGCGGCAAGCTCGCCTTCGATGCGGAAAACGAACGCTTCCTGCCGAGCGTCTATGCCCAGAACGCGGTCTCGGTCGGCACCTGTAACGGAACCGATGCCGTGAACGATCTCGTTGCCGAGGCCGCAGCGGCGGGCGGCGGTTTCGCCGAGATCGCGGCCGCGACCGAACATGTCTGGACCGGCGGCATGCTGGGCGAAAGCGATGATGCCGAGCCCTACGCCAAGGCGTTCATCGATTATCAGCACGATGTCTGCGCCAAGGATATCCGTCAGGCCGTGCATGAGGGCATGGCCTCGATCGAGCATATCAAGCGCTTCACCACCAACGGCATGGCGTCGGACCAGGGCAAGCTTTCCAACATGCACGGTCTGGCGATCGCGGCTGAAATGCTGGACCGGCCGATCCCGCAGGTCGGCCTCACCACCTTCCGCCAGCCGTTCACGCCGGTCACCTTCGGCACGCTGATCAACCATTCGCGCAACGAGCTGTTCGATCCGGCGCGCAAGACACCGATCAATGCCTGGGCGGAAGCGCAGGGCGCTCCGTTCGAGGATGTCGGCAACTGGAAGCGCGCCTGGTATTTCCCACGCGCCGGCGAGACCAAGCATGACGCGGTCAACCGCGAATGCCGCACCGTGCGCGAATCCGCCGGCGTTTTCGACGCCTCCACGCTCGGCAAGATCGAGGTCGTGGGTCCGGATGCCGAGGCCTTCATGAACCTCATGTATTCCAACGCCTGGTCGACGCTGAAGCCCGGCAAATGCCGCTACGGGCTGATGCTGCGCGAGGACGGTTATATCTACGATGACGGCGTGGTCGGCAGGCTGGCGCAGGACCGCTTCCATGTGACCACCACGACCGGCGGCGCGCCGCGGGTGCTGAACCTGATGGAGGATTATCTCCAGACCGAGTTTCCGCATCTGAAGGTCTGGCTGACATCGACCACAGAACAATGGGCGGTGATCGCGGTGCAGGGGCCGAAGGCGCGCGAGATCATCGCGCCCTTTGTCGAGGGCGTGGATATTTCCAACGAAGCCTTTCCGCATATGAGCCTTGCCGAATGCACGGTCTGCGGGGTTCCATCGCGGCTGTTCCGGGTGTCGTTCACCGGCGAGCTCGGCTACGAGATCAACGTGCCCGCCGATTACGGGCTTGCGGTCTGGGAAGCGGTGTTTGAACGTGCTGAAACCTTCGGGGCCTGCGCTTATGGCACCGAGACCATGCATGTGCTGCGCGCCGAAAAGGGCTATATCGTCGTCGGTCAGGACACCGACGGCACGGTGACGCCCTATGATGTCGGCATGGGCTGGGCAGTCTCGAAGAAGAAGCCGGACTTCGTCGGCATGCGCGGCCTCAAACGGCCGGATCTCGTTGCCGAAGGACGCAAGCAGCTCGTCGGCCTGATGGTCAAGAACAATCCCCGGCTGGTGCTGGAGGAGGGTGCGCATGTGGTCGCCGATCCGAATGCGCCCAAGCCGGTGCCGATGCTCGGCCATGTCACCTCGGCCTACTGGTCGGAGGCGCTGCAGAATGGCATCGCCATGGCCTTGGTCAAAAACGGCCACGCGCTGAAGGGCCAGACGCTCTACGTGCCGATGCCGGAGCGCACCATCGCCGTCGAGGTGGTCGACACCGTTTTCTATGATCCTGAAGGAGCGCGCATCAATGGCTGAGCAATTCACAGCGGAACGCGACCTGCCGCTTGCCGGCGCCTATGGCGGCTCGGGCCTTGCCCGGCTGGTGGTGGCGCGCCCTGCCACCCGGCTTTCGCTCAGGGCCGGCGAGGACGCGATCCCCGGTCTCAACGGCATGCTGGAACTCGACCTGCCGGTGAAGCCGCTGACTTCGTCGGGCGGGGAGGGGCGCTACGCCTTCTGGCTCGGGCCCGACGAGTGGCTGGTGATCGACGAATACGAGGACGACCTCGCCGGCCGGCTCGGCCCGGCAGCGGGACCCTATTCGGCGGTCGATGTCTCCCACCGCAATATCGCGATCATGGTCGACGGGCCGGGCGCTGCCGCAACGCTGAACGCGGCCTGCCCGCTTGATCTGAGGCTCGAAAGCTTCCCGGTCGGAAAGGTCGCGCGCACGGTGCTCGGCAAGGCGGAGATCATCCTCTACCGCAAGGAAGAACAGACCTTCCGCGTCGAATGCTGGCGCTCGTTCGCGCCTTACGTCTTCGGTCTGCTCGATCAGGGGGCGAAGGACGCGGCCTATTGAGATCGCTTTTCAGCGATTAAAAGGCGCGCCGACATCGCTCACACAGTTTCCGGCCGATCTTCCGCGGCGAACTGGACCAGCGTGATCCATTCGGCCGACAGCGCCGGCTTGCGTTCGCCCTCGATCTCGACGGTGACGGCGTAGTTGATTGCGAGCAGTTCCGCGCCCCGGAAACGGGCATCCTTCAGCACGAAGCGGCCGCGAACCTTGGCGCCGCTTTTCACAGGCGCCATGAAGCGCACCTTGTCGAAGCCGAAATTGATGCCCATGGTCTGCTCGCGGATACGCGGCGCGCAATCGTAGTTCATCGCCGAAAGCAGGGAGAGCGTAAGAAACCCGTGCGCGATCGTACCGCCGAAAGGGGTTTCGTTGCGGGCTCGCTCCGGATCGGTGTGGATGAACTGGTGATCGAGCGTGGCATCGGCGAAGGTGTCGATCATCGATTGATCGACCGTGAACCAGCGCGACAGGCCGACTTCCTGTCCGATCAGTCCCTTGACGTCACCCAGAGAAATTTCGAGAACCATCGGGCCTTCTTTCGTCGCCTGAGGAGCGGTCAATGCGTCTCTCCTTCGTTAAGTCTCTCGGCATAGAGCGATACCGAGCGGGGTGCAAGCGCGATCTCGACGGCGCCTTCGCTTTGGCCGGCAAGGCTGTGCCAGCCGTCTTCGTGGGTCTCGGGCAGCAGGAACACGGCTTCCTCATGGCCACGATTGATGAGCACGGCAAGGCGCGTGGGGTGGCCGGTCGTGGTCTCTGTGGTCGAAAGCACCATGCTGAGGCACTGGCATTCCGGGCACTCCCAGTCGGCGACGTCCATGACCTTGCCATCGGGCCTGAGCCACAAAACGTCGTCGTCTGTGAAGAAATCCGTTTGCGAGAACACCGCGAAGCGCTTGCGCAGCGCTGAGAGCTCGGCGGTGTGGGCCACCAGTTTCTCGTCCATATGCGCCCAGTCCAGCCAGGTGATCTCGTTGTCCTGGCAATAGGCGTTGTTGTTGCCCTTCTGGCTGCAACCGCCCTCGTCGCCGGCCTTCAGCATGATCGCGCCTCGGCTGACGAACAGCGTGGCGAGAAGGGCGCGCAGATCCTGCCGGCGCCGGTTGTTGACCAGTTCGTTGTCGGTCTCGCCCTCGACGCCGTTGTTCCAGGAATAGTTCTCGTCGTGACCATCGCGGTTGTGCTCGCCGTTATCGGCATTGTGCTTGTGCACATAGGCCGTCAGGTCATAAAGCGAGAAGCCGTCATGGGCGGCGATGAAATTCACCGAGCGCGTGCTGTTCTGGCCGTTTGTCGAAAATATGTGCGAGGAGCCGGACAGCGCGTCGGCAAGCAGGCCGGTCATGGACGGATCGCCGCGCCAGAATTTGCGGATGTCGTCGCGGGTGTTGTCGTTCCATTCCAGAAAGGGCGGCGGGAAATTGCCGAGCTGGTAGCCGCCGGGGCCGATATCCCAAGGCTCCGCGATCATCGTCCGGTCTTTCAGAACGGGATCGTTGAGGATGGCGTGAAGCGTCTCGGAATCGGTAACGAAGCCCTCATACCGGCGGCCCAGCACCGGTGCCAGATCGAAGCGGAAGCCGTCGATCCCGGCCTGGGTCACGAAATGGCGCAGACTGTCGACGATATACTGGCGCACCATCGGATGGTCGCAGGCAATGGTATTGCCACAGCCGGTGTCGTTGATCAGCACGGAAGGGTCGTCATGGGCGAGCCGGTAATAGGTAGCGTTGTCGAGCCCGCGAAAGCTCACAATCCCGCCGAACGGGTCGCTCTCTCCGCTGTGGTTGAATACCAGATCGAGAATGACGCCGATGCCGGCCTGATGGAGGGCCTTCACCGCTTCCCGAAGCTCAACAATACCGCCCGGGCAGATGCGCGGCTCCAGCGCCATGAAGGTGACGGGATTGTAGCCCCAGGCATTGGTGAGGCCGAGCGGCTGCAGGTGGCGCTCGTCCATCCAGGCTGTCACCGGCAGAAGCTCGATGGCGTCGACGCCGAGTTTCTTCAGGTGATCGAGCACCGCCGGGTGGCCAAGGGCGGCCACCGTGCCCCGTATCGGCTTCGGCACGTCGGGATGGAGCATGGTGAGCGCGCGCACACCCGCCTCGTAGATCAGTCCGCCATCGGGAAAATCGACATGACCGATGTCCTCCGCGCTGTCGGCGACGACGATGCTCTTCGGCACCATGTCGGCGGTGTCGACGCCGAATTCGCTGAGATCGGGATCGAACCGGTAGGACCGGTCGATCTCGCGGGCATAGGGGTCGGTGAGCAATTTCGACGGGTCGGACCATAGCCCGTTCATCGGATCCCATTCGCCGAAAGCGCGGTAGCCGTAGCGCTGTCCGGGCTTGATCCCGTCCACCATCAGGCGGAACAGATTGCCGCCCGCATGCGCCATCGGCAGCTTCGCGGTCTGAGCGCCGGCCTTGTCGAACAGGCATAATTCCATGCCGGTGGCGGCTTCCGAGTAGACGGAAAATTCCACGCCCCGGTCCAGAATGCGGACGCCGGGCTTTTTCGAAGGCTCGGACATCGCGCTCAGGTAATCACGGTCGGGGCGGTGCGGCCCGTGCGCTTGGCGATCTCGGCGACATGCTCGGCATAGGCGATCAGATCGGCAAGCGTTTCCTGGGTGTCCTGTTCATGCCGGGCCGGGTCGGGCTCGTAATGTTCCAGATAGACCCTGAGCGTGGCGCCGGAAGTGCCGGTGCCGGAGAGGCGGAAGACCACGCGCGAGCCGTTTTCGAACAGGATGCGGACGCCCTGGTGCCGGCTGACGGAGCCATCAACCGGGTCGTGATAGGCAAAGTCGTCGGCCTCGGCCACGGTGAGGTCGCGGAATGTGGTGCCGGCAAGCGTATCGAGCCGGGCGCGAAGCGTATCCATCAGCCCGTTTGCGGCCTCGGTTTCGATGCCCTCGTAGTCGTGGCGGGAATAATAGTTGCGGCCATATTCGGCCCAGTGCTTCTTGACCACATCGAGCGCGGATTTGCCGCGCACGGCCAGAATGTTGAGCCAGAGCAGCACCGCCCAGAGCCCGTCCTTCTCGCGCACATGATTGGAGCCGGTGCCGAAGCTCTCCTCGCCGCACAGTGTCGCCTTGCCGGCGTCGAGCAGATTGCCGAAGAATTTCCAGCCGGTCGGCGTCTCGTAGCAGCCGATGCCGAGTTTCTCCGCCACGCGGTCGGCGGCCTGGCTGGTCGGCATCGAGCGGGCGATGCCGGCAAGGCCACCCTTGTAGGCAGGGGCCAGATGCGCGTTGGCAGCGAGAATGGCGAGACTGTCTGAGGGGGTGATGAACACGCCGTGGCCGACCACCATGTTGCGGTCGCCATCGCCATCCGATGCCGCGCCGAAATCCGGGCCGCCATCGCCCATCACGGCGTCGTAAAGCGCCTTGGCGTGGACGAGGTTGGGATCGGGATGGTGGCCGCCGAAATCTTCCTTCGGCTCGAAATTCATCACCGAGCCTTCCGGCGCGCCGAGGCGGTTTTCGAGGATTTCCTTGGCATAGGGGCCGGTCACGGCGCTCATTGCATCAAACGAAATCCGGAAGCCCGCGGCGATGTGGGAGCGGATCGCGTCGAAATCGAAGAGCTGCTCCATCAGTTCGGCATAGTCGGCGACGGGATCGAAAACCTCGACCTCCATGTCATCGACCTTGGAGGTGCCGATCGCGTCGAGCGAAACGTCGGGGGCCTCGGAAATCCGGTAGCGGTCGATCAGCTTGGTGCGTTCATAGATCGCATCGGTGATCTTTTCAGGCGCGGGGCCGCCATTGGCGGTGTTGTACTTGATGCCGAAATCCTCGTTCGGCCCGCCGGGATTATGGCTCGCCGAAAGAATGATACCGCCGAAGGCTTGGTATTTGCGGATCATGTTGGAAGCCGCCGGCGTCGACAGGATGCCGCCCTGGCCGACCATCACCTTGCCGAAGCCGTTGGCGGCGGCCATCTTGATCGCGGTCTGGATCACTTCGCGGTTGAGGTAGCGTCCGTCGCCGCCGATCACCAGGGTCTTGCCCTTGAAGTCGCCGATGGAATCGAAGATCGCCTGAATGAAGTTCTCGGCGTAATGCGGCTGGGCAAAGACCGGCACCTTTTTCCGAAGGCCGGATGTGCCCGGCTTCTGGTCGGTGAAGGGTGTAGTCGGAATTGTCACGCTCATGGTTTCGACACCATCAAATCGAGTTGCTTGTAAAGTTCGGCGTAGAGACCGGCGCTGGCCTTCCACGACACGTCGCTCTTCATGCCCTGCTTTTGCATGGTGAGCCAGGTTTTCTTGTCGTTATAGAGGCCGATCGTGCGGCGGATGGCATGCGACAGCGACCATGGCTCGACCGGCGAGAACTGGACGCCGGTGGCGGCGTTGACCGCAAGGGCAGCCGGATTTGCGTCGATCACGGTATCGGCAAGGCCACCGGTGCGCGCAACAACGGGAATGCAGCCATAGCGCAGCGCATAGAGCTGGGTCAGGCCGCAGGGCTCGAACCGCGAAGGAACCAGAATGGCGTCGGCGCCGGCCTGCACCATATGCGACAGCTTCTCGTCATAGCCGATAATGGTGCCGACCCGGCCGGGGTAATAACGCGCGGCATTGCGGAAGGCTTCCTCAAGCCCCGGTTCGCCGGAGCCGAGCACGACGATCTTGCCGCCCATGGCGACAAGATCGCCGACGACGGCGGCGAGGATATCCATGCCCTTTTGCCATGTCAGGCGCGATACGACGGAGAAGATCGGGGAATCGTCGTTGTCGAGGCCGAAGGTCTCGCTCACGGCCTGCCTGTTGGCAAGCCGACCCTTGGGCTTGTGCGCGGAATAGCGGCTGACGATGGTGTCGTCGGTTGCCGGATCCCAGACGTCTGTGTCGATGCCATTGACGATGCCGTGGACCGTGTGGGCGCGGGCCGAGATCAGGCCTTCCAGTCCCATGCCATATTGCGGGGTCTGAATTTCGCGGGCATAGGTCGGGCTGACCGTGGTGACCGCCCAGGCGGTCTGCAGACCGCCCTTCAGGAAACTCACCTTGCCGTAATATTCAATGCCGTCGACGGCCAACGCGTGGTCGGGAAGGCCGAGCCAGGGGAAGATGCCCGTATCGAAATTGCCCTGGAAGGCGATGTTGTGAATGGTGAGGATCGAGGGTTTTTCCGGCGTCGGCGCGAACCGCATGTAAACCGGCGTCATGGCCGCCTGCCAGTCATGGGCATGCACCAGATCGGGCTCCCAGCCGGGAATGGCGCCGGCGGCAATGTCGGCCGCGGCCTTGGAAAGCGCGCCGAAGCGCCGCCAGTTGTCGGAATAGCCCTCGCCATGGGGCGCGTTGTAGGGATTGCCGAAACGGCTGAACAGGGCAGGGGCATCGAGGATGAGAAGGTCCAGGCCGTCATGGCGGGCTTCAAGCACGTTCGCCTGCTCGCCGAAGAGATCATAAAGCGTGATCACCTTTTCGGCCTTGTCGCCGACCGCCTTCATCACCGCCGGATAGCCCGGGATCAGTGTGCGGGTATGGATCCCATAGGAGGCCAGCGCAAGCGGCAGGGCGCCCGCAACATCGGCAAGCCCTCCCGTCTTGATCAGCGGGTAGATTTCCGAGGCGACGGAAAGAACCTTCATGTTTTATGTGTCCAGTTTATCAATCATTGACTGCGTGATGAGGCAGATGCCGCTTTCGGTGCGGCGGAAACGGCGGGCGTCGAGCTCGGAATCCTCGCCGACAACCAGCCCTTCCGGAATATGGACGCCATGGTCGATGATCACATTCTTCAGCTGGGCATAGCGGCCGACATGAACCCGAGGCAGAACGACCGCGCCTTCGAGGCGGGAATAGGAATTGGCGCGCACGCCGGTGAAAAGCAGGCTCTTGTAGAGCTGCGAACCGGAAATGATGCAGTCGCCGGACACCACGGAGGAGATTGCCGACCCGCGCCGGTTCTCGTCGTCATGCACGAATTTCGCCGGCGGCGTGACTTCGGAATAGGACCAGATCGGCCAGGACTTGTCGTAGATATCGAGTTCGGGCACCACGCCGGTCAGGTCGATATTGGCCTGCCAGTAGGCGTCGAGCGTTCCGACATCGCGCCAATAGGCCTGCTCCTCGTAGCTGGAGCGGATGCAGCTCTTGGAGAAGCGGTGCGCCAGCGCCTTGCCGTTCTTGACGATGTAGGGGACGATATCCTTGCCGAAATCGCGGCTGGAGGTCGGGTCGGCGGCATCGCGGTAGAGGCAATCGAACAGGAACTTGGTCTTGAAGACGTAGATGCCCATCGAGGCCAGCGCCATCTTCTCGTTGCCGGGAATGCCGGGCGGGTTGGCGGGCTTTTCGACGAAATCGACGATCCTGTCGTTCTCGTCGACATGCATCACGCCGAAGCCCTTGGCCTCCTCCACCGGCACTTCCAGGCAGCCAATCGTGATGTCGGCGCCCTCGTTGACGTGCTGGCGCAGCATCATCTCGTAGTCCATTTTGTAAATATGGTCGCCGGCCAGAATGATCATGTATTCCGGACCGTAGGAGTCGATGATGTCGATGTTCTGGTAGACCGCGTCGGCGGTGCCCTCATACCACTGCGTCTCGGAAACGCGCTGGGAGGCGGGGAGCACGTCGAAACTTTCGTTTCGCTCCGGGCGGAAGAAGTTCCAGCCCTGATGCAGGTGGCGGATCAGCGAGTGCGCCTTGTACTGGGTCGCGACCCCGATGCGGCGGATGCCGGAATTCAGCGCATTTGACAGCGCGAAATCGATGATCCGGGTCTTGCCGCCGAAATAGACGGCGGGCTTGGCGCGGGTATCCGTCAGCTCTTTCAGCCGGCTCCCTCGACCGCCGGCCAGAACATAGGCCATGGCGTCACGCGCCAGCGGCTGTCCCATGCGATTGTTCATCCTTCCCTCCCCAATCCAATCATTCTTCCGGTTCGAGCATAATGGTCGCAAGCGGCGGCAGCATCAGGCCGGCGGAAATGCCGCCATTGGCGTGGCTTTCGGCGCGCACGCGCCCGCCATTGCCCAGCCCGCTGCCGCCGTAGATTTCGGCGTCTGTATTCAAAATTTCCCGCCAGATGCCGGCCTTGGGCAACGGCACGTGATAGCCGTCGCGCGGCACGGGCGTCAGGTTGCTGACGACCACGATCGGCTTTTCGCCCGGCGCTTTGCGCTGCCAGGCGAAGACGGAGTTGTCGTGATCGTCGACGATCGTCCACTCGAACCCTTCGGGCTCGCAGTCGCGCGCGTGAAGCGCCGGTTTGGCGCGGTAGGTGAAGTTCAGATCGCGCACCAGCCGGCGCACGCCCTCATGGGTGTTGTAGTCGAGCAGGTTCCAGTCAAGCGCGCGCGCCTCGCTCCACTCGCTCCACTGCGCGAATTCCTGGCCCATGAACAGCAGTTTCTTGCCGGGATAGGCCCACATGAAGGCGTAATAGGCGCGGAGATTGGCAAATTTCTGCCAGTCGTCGCCGGACATTTTGGCGATCAGCGATCCCTTGCCGTGCACCACCTCGTCATGGGAGAGCGGCAGCACGAAGTTTTCGGTAAACGCGTAGGTCAGGCCGAAGGTGATTTCCTGGTGGTGGTGCTTGCGGTGCACGGGCTCGCGGCCGAAATAGGTCAGCGTGTCGTGCATGAAGCCCATATTCCACTTGAAGCCGAAGCCAAGGCCGCCTTCATGCACTGGCTGCGATACTTTCGGCCAGGTGGTCGATTCCTCGGCGATCGTCATCATCTCGGGATGCTGGCCGTAGACCGCCTTGTTGGTCTCCTGGATGAACCGCACCGCGCCGAGATTGGCGTTCCCGCCATATTCGTTGGGGATCCATTCGCCGTAATTGCGGGAGTAGTCGAGATAGAGCATCGAGGCCACCGCATCGACGCGCAGACCGTCGACGTGGAATTTCTCGCCCCAGTAAAGCGCGTTGTTGAGCAGATAGGAAGCGACCTCGGTGCGATCGAAATTGTAGATCGCTGTGTTCCAGTCCGGATGAAATCCCTTGCGCGGGTCGGCATGTTCGTAAAGCGCGGTGCCGTCAAAATTGCGCAGACCGTGCTCATCGGTCGGAAAATGCGCCGGCACCCAGTCGAGCAGCACGCCGATGCCGACCTTGTGGCAGCCATTGACGAAGCGTGCGAAGCCCTCCGGTTCGCCGAAGCGGGCGGTCGGCGCGTAGAGACCTGTGGTTTGATAACCCCAGGAGGGATCAAAAGGATATTCGGAAACCGGCAGGAATTCGATATGGGTGAAGCCCATGTCGGCGCAATAGGGGATCAGCCGGTCGGCGAGTTCGTCCCACGACAGAAACGACCCGTCGTCGCGCCGCTGCCATGAACCCGGATGCACCTCGTAGATCGAGATCGGCTCGCGGCGCTTGTCGCTTGAGGTCCAGTGTTCGCGATGCTCCTCGTCGTCCCATTCCTGGTCGAGTTCGGCCGCTGTCAGCGATGCCGTCTGCGGGCGCAATTCGCTGCGGCGGGCAAACGGGTCGGCCTTCAGCGGCAGGAGAGTGCCGTTGGAGCCGATGATTTCGTATTTATACGGCGTTCCGGGTTCGACTTCGGGCGCGAAGATTTCCCACACGCCGGAATCGGAACGGAACCGCATCATATGCCGCCGGCCGTCCCAGTTGTTGAAGCTGCCGACCACGGAGACGCGGCGCGCATTCGGCGCCCACACGGCGAAATGAAAGCCCTTCACCCCCTGATGGGTCATGGGATGGGCGCCGAGCTTGTCGAACAGGCGGAGATGGGAGCCTTCGCGGACGAAATAATCATCCATCGGCCCCAGAACCGGCCAGAAACTGTAGGGATCGGTCACCGTCCACGTCACGTCGCCGCGCCTTGCGCGATAACGGATCGGGACGAAGCTTGTGAGCGCCAGTTTTCCCGAGAAGAAGCCGGACGGGTCGACCTGCGTCAACACACCGAGAGGCTCGCCCTCAAGGTCGAAGGCCTCGACGCTCTCCGCCCCCGGCAGGAAACACCGGGCGACGAGATGACCGTTGATTTTCTGAATGCCAAGCACGGAAAACGCGTTCCCATGCGTGGCGTTCAAAATGGCTTCGATATCTCCTCTTGGCGGGGCGAAATCCCCGCCTTTATCCGGATCGACTGACTCCGGTTGTCTCATAAGGCACCCCAAATGTCGCGAGCATACTCCCTGATGGTTCTGTCGGAGGAGAACCACCCCATTCGCGCAGTATTCCTTATTGCTTTAACGTTCCATGACGTCCGATCGTTCCATATCGCGTCGACTTCGCGCTGGGCGGCGGCGTAGGCGTCGAAATCGGCGGCGACCATGAACCAGTCATGATCGTAGATGCCGCCGATGAGTTCGGCATAGCGGCCGGGATCGTCGTGAGAGAACACGCCGGACGAGATCGCCGAGAGCGCCTGCGACAGCTCCTTGGAGCCTTCGATCAGCTCGCGCGGATTATAGCCGTCGGCGCGGGTCGCCTCGACCTCCTCGGCGGTCATGCCGAAGATCACCATGTTCTCCGCGCCGATCCAGTCGCGCATTTCGACGTTTGCGCCGTCCAGCGTCCCGATCGTCAGCGCGCCGTTGATCGCGAACTTCATGTTGCCGGTGCCCGACGCTTCCATGCCGGCCGTGGAGATCTGCTCGGAAAGGTCGGCGGCCGGGATCATCACCTCGGCGGTGGAGACGTTGTAGTTCGGGATGAACACGATCTTCAGCAGTCCGCGCACCGCTGGATCATTGTTGATCACGCGGGCGACGTCATTGGCGAGCTTGATGATCAGCTTGGCGTTGTGATAGCTCGGCGCCGCCTTGCCGGCGAACAACTTCACGCGCGGCACCCAGTCCATTTCCGGATGCGAGCGGATCTGGTCATAGAGCGCCACCGCCTCGATGATGTTGAGAAGCTGGCGCTTGTATTCATGGATGCGCTTGATCTGGATATCGAACATCGCCGACGGGTCTATGCGGGTGCCGAGCCGTTCGCCGATCAGGTTCGAAAGCCGAACCTTGTTCTCGCGCTTCACCGCGTCGAATTTCTCCTGAAAGGCGGCATCCTCGGCGAAGGCGTCGAGCGCCTTCAGCTTTTCGGCATCGTCGAGGAACTCGTCGCCGATGGAATCGCGGATCAGGCGGGTGAGCTTCGGGTTGCATTCCTTGAGCCAGCGCCGGGGCGTAATCCCGTTGGTCTTGTTGTTGATGCGGTCGGGATGGAGACGGTGCAAGTTGTAGAACACCGTCTCCTTCATCAGTTCGGTATGCAGCGCTGAAACGCCGTTGATCGAATGCGAGCCGAGAAAGGCTATGTTGCCCATGCGCACGCGGCGCTCGCCGCCTTCGTCGATCAGCGAAATCTGGCGGATCGCATCGTCGCTGGCGCCCTTCTGCTTGCGGGCGTCGATCAGAACCTTGGCATTGATCTGGTAGATCAGCTGCATATGGCGCGGGAACAGCCGCTCGAACAGCGGCACCGGCCAGCTTTCCAGCGCTTCGGGCAACAGCGTGTGGTTGGTGTAGGCAAAGGTCTTGACGGTGATGTCCCAGGCATCGTCGAACGCCATGCCGTGAATGTCGATCAGAAGCCGCATCATCTCGATCACGGCAATTGCTGGATGCGTGTCGTTGAGATGGATCGCGACCTTGTCGGGAAGGTTGGTGAACGCGCCGAACTGCTGCTTGTGTCGGCGCAGAATGTCCTGCAGCGATGCGGAGGAGAAGAAATACTCCTGCCGCAGCCTGAGCTCCTGTCCCGCCGGGTTGGCGTCGGCGGGGTAGAGAACGCGGGTGAGCGTCTCCGCCTTGGTGCTTTCCTGCAGCGCGCCGATATGGTCGCCGGCATTGAACTTGTCGAGCAGGATCGGGTCGATCGCATCCGCCGACCAGAGCCGGAGCGTGTTGACGCGCTTGGCGCGCCAGCCCACGACCGGTGTGTCGTAGGCCTCGGCCATCATCCGTTCGGCCGGCTTCCAGACATAGCGCGGCTCCTTGCCGCCTTCCTCGATGATATCGACCTTGCCGCCGAAATTGATCTCGTAGGTGCTTTCGCGGCGGTGGAATTCCCAGGGGTTGCCGTGGGCGAGCCAGGTTTCCGGCAGTTCCACCTGCCAGCCATCGGCGATTTCCTGGCGGAACAGGCCGTTGACGTAGCGGATGCCGTAGCCATAGGCCGGCACGTCGACGGTCGCCATGGATTCCATGAAACAGGCCGCAAGCCGCCCGAGGCCGCCATTGCCGAGTGCTGCGTCCGGCTCAAGCCCGGCGATCTCCACCAGATCGACGTCGAGCTTGGCAAGCGCCTGGTTGACAGCGTCGATCATCTCCAGATTGGATATTGCATCGCGCAAAAGCCGGCCGATCAGGAATTCCAGCGACAGGTAATAGACCCGCTTGGAGCCGGCGGCATAGGTCTGCCTTGTGGATTCCATCCATTCGTCGGTGATCCGGTCGCGGATCGCGAGGATGACGGCGCGCAGCCAGTCATGCGGCTTGGCGACGATCGTGTCCTTGCCGACCTGATAGATCAGCTTTTCCAGGATGCTGGCGGCCAGTTCGTCAGCATCGTGAGAGCGGGGCGTGGGCAGCGGGAGATCGGGGTTGGTCACTTTGTTCATCTTTTTTTCCGTCAATAAAAAGCTGGAAAATTGGGAGCTTCGACCGTTTTAAATTTGTTCCCGCCAGCTCGAAGGGAGCGGTTGGGTGTATTCTTTCGTGCAATTTATGCACTGATATGACGCACTTGCAACAAAGCGATAGCAGCGGACGGGTTTTTCTTTTCAGACCTGAAAGACGCCGCCCTTCAGCTTGTCCCGCAAAGCGGCAGGAAAATGGCTGGGGCGCATTTCGCCCTCAGGCGGATTGGCTCGATCTGCGTGTTCCGGGTGCGGCCTCAGCGGTTCAGCGCACCGTCTCGGGCACCGGCACGACGTCGACGGCCTGGGTGGCCTTGTGCTCGCCATAGGTCTTCATGACGCCGAGAACCGGCACGACGTCGGCATAATCGCGGCCATAGGCGACCACGATATGATCCGATCCCGCCTCGATATTGTTGGTCGGATCGAGCTCGATCCAGCCGAGCGCGCCGCCGCACCAGACCCGGACCCATGCATGCATCGCGTCCGCGCCTTCGAGCCGCGGCTTGCCGGGCGGGGGAATGGTGCGGAGATAGCCGCTGACATAGCCTGCGGGAATGCCGATCGCTCTCAGCGCCGAAATCATCACATGCGAGAAATCCTGGCAGACGCCGCGTCTGAGGCGGAAGGCTTCGGCCGGCGTGCTGTCGACGGTCGTCGCTTCGCCGTCATAGACAAAATCGTCATGTATGCGCGCGCAGATCGCCTTGGCGATCTGGTGAACGCTCATGCCCGCCGCAGCGCTCTCCCGGCCGTATGCGCCGATCGCGCGGTCGTGGGGAATGCGCGGGCTGGCGCTCAGGAAATGATGCGGCGAATCCCGGCCGAGATCGAGAATGCGGGCATATTCTTCCCGCAGACGCGGCAGTTCGGGCGAAAAGGCCAGCGTGGTGCGCGGCGCGTCGACATTGACGCGCGCCTTCATCGTCACCTCGAAGCTCTGATGCGGCGGGTCGATCAGCGTGGCAATCGCCGGATGGCCGAAGAAATCGGTGAAGCCGCGCTGTTCGCTCGGATGCGGATCGAACTTCACGTGACCGGCGATCAGGCGCTGGCGCTGGGTTGCCGCCAGCGGCAGCACGCGGGTGATATGGCGCGCCAGCGAGGCGGGCGTATCGTAGTGATATTCCATCTTCAGCGAGAGATCGTAGAGCATCATCCCTCACAGATAGCTTTGCGCGAGACAGTCGGACAACGCCTCGAAATCGCGCTCCAGCGTTGCGTAATAGTCGACAGAGATCGAGTTGGCGGTCATCACGGCGAGGCCGGACTGGACGCGCATGGTCTCGCGGTGGAGCGGAGACATCTGGGTCATGTGGTCCTGGCTCGGCAGCTTCTCCACTTCGGCCAGCATCTGGTTGAGCTGGAACAGCACGGAGCGCGGGTTCTGCGGGTCGAGCGCCAGGAGATCGGTGATCGTCAGTCGGTCGGTGTTGACGTTGTAGTGACGCCGGTGGGTCATGACGTTGTCGCCGATCTCCAGCAGGATATCGAAGGCGCCGTCGGGCGCGTCCTCGCCGGAAAGCTCGCCGAGCAGGCGCGTCATGTGCAGGCCGCGTTCGAGATAGCGGCCGATCGACAGGAACCGCCAGCCGGTGGAGCGGTACATGTTTTCGTGAACGAGACCGGCAAAGCCCGCAAGCTTGCGGAGCAGTATCGTGATCGCGTGGGCTGCGTCGTCGCCCGGCCCGACCCGGTCGACGAAGCGGCCGGCGGTCTTGGAAAGGTCGTTCAGCGCCAGCCAGCCATCCGGCGAAAACCGGTCGCGGATATTGCCGGCGGAATAGACCGCGCTGTCGATATCGCGCATCAGGCTCTTGGGGAGCGCGGCTTCTGTCAGATCGATGCCCGCATGGTCGAGATAGGCTTCCACACGCGTCAGCAGCGCCTGACCGCGGTCGTCGACCTCGGCGAACCGGCCATGCCAGGCCCTGAGAATGCGCAGATTGCCTTCGGCGCGCTCGATGTAGCGACCGAGCCAGAACAGATTGTCGGCGGCGCGGCTCGGCAGGTTCGCGGGATGGTTGCGCGGCACCCGGCTTTCGCGGGTCAGAAGCGTCGGGGTCGCGACCGGCGTCTTGCTCACCACCCACACGTCTGCGGCTCGCCCGCCGGCCTGCATGGCGATCGCGGCGACATCGTCGGAGGAGCCGATGCGGGCAAAGCCGCCCGGCATCAGCTTCCAGCCATCATTGGTGCGGGCGGCGAAGACGCGCAGCGAGAACGGGTGCGGTTCCAGCTTGCCGTTGATGAAGGCGGGCGCTGTCGAAAGCTTCACCGCTTCCTGGCCGACAAGCCATGGCCCGCGCTTTTCCAGCCAGCGCGGCACTGCGCCGGGCCGGCGCTCGCCTAGCCGCCTGCCGGAAAACGACAGGCCGGAATCGTCAAAGAAAGGCTGGCGGGAATAGGCGGGGCCGATCAGCATCTGGTCAAGATTGGCGGCGACATGGGCGCGCTCGTTTTCCTGACCGCACCACCATGTCGCGATTGACGGGATCTTCAGATCCTCGTTCAGAAGCCGCCGCGACAGGGCCGGCAGGAAGGCGAGTAGGGCGCGGGTTTCGACGATGCCAGAGCCCAGCGCATTGACCATTGTAAGGTTGCCGGCGCGGATAGCGCTGACCATGCCGGGTGTGCCGATGCGCGACTGCTGGTTCAGCTCCAGCGGATCGGTGAAATCGGCATCGAGACGCCGCCAGAGCACGCTGACGGGCATCGGCCCGGCGACGGTGCGCACCATCAGCCGGTCGTTGACGACGATCAGGTCCTCGCCCTCCAGCAGCGAGATGCCGAGATAGCGGGCGATATAGGCGTGTTCGTAATAGGTCTCGTTGGCGGGGCCGGGGGTGAGCACGCCGAAACGGCCTTCGCCGCCATAGCTTCCCGACTGCAGCGCATCGCGAAACGCGCCGAAGAACGAGGCGACGCGGCGCACATGCATGTCGCCGTAAATGCCGGAAAAGGCGCGCGATGCCGCGACCCGGTTTTCGAGCGCAAAGCCCGCGCCGGAGGGGGCTTGAGCCCGGTCGGACAGCACCCACCATTTGCCTTC
This sequence comes from Martelella sp. FOR1707, assembly GCF_053484265.1. Taxonomy (NCBI): domain Bacteria; kingdom Pseudomonadati; phylum Pseudomonadota; class Alphaproteobacteria; order Hyphomicrobiales; family Aurantimonadaceae; genus Martelella; species Martelella sp. FOR1707. Next base: position 776,906 of record NZ_JBAKFP010000002.1, read on the forward strand.
GGGGCCGCGGCCGACCTCGAAGGAAATGAAATGCAGGAAGTGGCCGCCGGCGGGCGTGACGCCGACGAGCGGGCGTAGAAACTCGCTGTTGGAGGCAACGAGCGCCGGCGGGATGAAGCCTTCCGCCACCAGCCGATTGTCGCCGTAAAAATCGGCCATCATCGCTTCGAGAAGGTCGGCGCGCTGCTTCAGCCCCTCTGCGAGCTCCTGCCATTCATCGTCGTCGATGATGACCGGGATGTGGGAAAACGGCCATGCGCGGGCGTCATCCTGGCCGTCATAGGCGCGGTAGAACACGCCGGCATCGCGCAGATAGCGGTCGGCGCGCGAGAACCGCTCGGCAAGCTCGTCCGTGGTCATGCCGGACAGCGCGTTGACGAAGGGCTGCCAGACCGGGCGCACCTTTCCCTCGGCGTCGACCATCTCGTCGGGGATGCCGGGGAGGGGGGCATAATTGCCGGCGTTCCAGGCGATCGCGGGCTCCGCCTCGCTATCCTGTTCGACCCTGTGCCGTTCAGCGGAATTCTCCGCTTTCGCCTCTGCCATCTGGCGCGTCCCTGCCGCCCGCGATTAAAAAAGCCGCTTCCCGCTACCGGGAATATTCAGCCGCGTTGATACTATCGAAGCGGCGGGAGTGCTCAGACTTCCGCCGTTTTGCCGGACCGCCGCCCGGTCCAGTGGCGCATCGCAGGCGAGGCGCGGTCCGTCACAATCCGGCCGGCCGTCTGAGATCGAGCGTCAGCGGAAATTCCGGCGACGGCGCCTCGTTGAAAACGGCGTAGCCGCCAGCCGTGTGGCCCGAGGGTTCGAACCGGGCCAGACGCCGCGCTTCCGCCTCGTTTCCGTTGACCGGGAACGTCTCATAATTCCGCCCGCCGGGATGCGCAACATGATATATGCACCCGCCTACAGATCTTGCGGACCATGTGTCGTAAATGTCAAATGTCAGAGGCGTGTTGACCGGCAGTACTGGGTGCAGGCCGGAGGCCGGCTGCCACGCCTTGAACCGTACGCCGGCCACCGAAACGCCTGACTTTTCCGTGGGTTTCAGCGGCACCTTGCGACCGTTGCAGGTGACGATATAGCGCTCCGGCGCGTTGCTTTCGAGCAGAACCTGAAGCCGCTCGACCGATGAGTCGACATAGCGGACCGTGCCGCCGGCGGCACCCTGTTCGCCCATCACGTTCCACTGTTCCAGCGCCTGTCTCAGTTCCAGCCGGTTGCCCTCATATTCGACCTCGCCGAAGAAGGGGAAGCGGAACTGAAGCTGCGCCTCGAACCATTCCGGGCGCAGTTCCAGGCCGTTTTCCTTCAGGTCCTGCAGCACGTCCATGAAATCCTGCCAGATGTAATGCGGCAGCATGAAGCGGTCGGAAAGGGCGGTGCCCCAGCGGACGAACTTGCCCTCGACCGGGTTCTTCCAGAACCGCGCGAGCAAAGCGCGCACGAGCAATTGTTGCGCAAGGTTCATGCGCGCATTTGGCGGCATTTCGAAGCCGCGGAATTCGACAAGGCCAAGCCGCCCTGTCGGGCCGTCCGGCGAAAACAGCTTGTCGATGCATATCTCGGCGCGATGGGTATTGCCGGTAACGTCGATCAGCAGGTTGCGGAACAACCGGTCCACCAGCCATGGCAGGGGCGGCATGACGCCGGCCTGCGGATGGGGGATTTGCGCCAACGCGATTTCGAGTTCGTAGAGCGAGTCATGGCGGGCCTCGTCGATGCGCGGGGCCTGCGAGGTCGGGCCGATGAACAGGCTCGAGAACATGTACGAGAGCGAGGGATGTCGCTGCCACTGCAGCACCACGCTCTTCAGAAGGTCCGGGCGGCGCAGGAACGGGCTGTCGCCGGGATTGGCGCCGCCGACCACAACATGGTTGCCGCCGCCGGTGCCGGTGTGGCGACCATCGATCATGAACTTGTCGGCGCCAAGCCGCGTCATCCGCGCTTCCTCGTAGATCGCGGTCGTGGTCTCGACGCATTCCTTCCAGTTCGCGGCCGGATGGATGTTGACCTCGATGACGCCCGGATCGGGCGCGACGCGGATGACGTTGATGCGCTCGTCATGCGGTGGCGGATAGCCCTCGATATGGATCGGCAGGCCAAGCTTCTCTGCGGCGCGCTCGGCGGAGGCGATGAGATCGAGATATTCTTCGAGCGATGTGGTCGGCGGCATGAACACGCACAGCCGGCCATCGCGCGGCTCGACGGACAGCGCGGTGCGCACATAGCCGCCGATCGATGGGCCGGCTCCGGTGCGCGCCGGCTGCGGATTGTCCTCGAACGGCGTGAAGCTCGCCTGCGGCAGCGGCCGGCCCTCGTCGAGGCGGTAATCGGGCAGCGGCTCGCGCCGGACGGAGGGATCGAGCGGGTTGGTGAAGGGATATTGCGACTGCGGTATCCAGGCCAGCGCATCGAGCGGCAGCCGGAAGCCGACAGGGCTGTCGCCGGGGATCAGGAAGATGCGGCCGCGACGCGTGGTCCATTTTTCTGAAACCCAGCGCAACCCCGAAGCGCGGCCCTGCCAGGCCTGCACCGGCAGCACATAGCCGGTCGGGCGCGTCAGGCCGCGCTCGAACACCTTGGTGATGCGGGCGCGGTCTTCCGGGTTCTTGAGTTTGGAATTGGACGGATCGACATTTTCCGGCAGGTTGCCTTCCCGGATCAGCCATTCCGCCGGGTCCTCGAAGGCCGGTTCAACCGTCTCCGGATTAATGTCGAGTTCGCCGGCAATCGCCTGCAGCAGGCGTCCGGCGTCGTTCTCATCGACCTCGGTGTCGCGTTTTTCATCGGCGATAAGGCTCTGGTTGTTCCAGATCGGGATACCGTCCTTGCGCCAGTAGAGCGAGAAGGTCCAGCGCGGCAGGCTTTCGCCGGGATACCATTTGCCCTGGCCGTAATGCAGGAAACCGCCGGGGGCGAAGCGCTCGCGCAGGCGGCGGATCAGTTCGTCGGCGAGCCCGCGCTTGGTGGGGCCGACGGCGCCGGTGTTCCACTCGTCGGATTCGAAATCGTCGATCGACACGAAGGTCGGCTCGCCGCCCATGGTCAGCCGCATATCGGTCTCTTCGAGAAGCCTGTCGACCTTTTCGCCGAGCGCGTTCAGCGCCTCCCAGCTTTCATCCGAGAATGGCTTGGTGATGCGCGGATGCTCGGCTACCCGCGAGATCGTCATGTCAAAGTCGAACGAGGTTTCGGCCTCGCCGTAATAGCCGCCGGTGATCGGCGCGGCATTGCGGAAATGCGGCGTGGCGGCGAGCGGAATATGGCTTTCGCCGGTCAGAAGCCCCGAGGTCGCGTCAAGGCCGATCCAGCCGGCGCCCGGCAGGAATACCTCCGCCCAGGCATGGAGATCAGTGAAATCGTGATCCGTGCCCGACGGGCCGTCGATTGCCTTCAGGTCGGGCTCGAGCTGGATCAGGTAGCCGGAGACGAAACGGGCGGCGAGGCCCATATTGCGCAGGATCTGCACCAGCAGCCAGGCCGAGTCGCGGCACGAGCCGGATTTGCGCTCCAGCGTTTCCTCGGTCGTCTGCACGCCGGGCTCCATGCGGATGATGTAGTCGACATCGTGCTGGAGGTTGGCGTTGATGCCGACGATCATGTCGACCGTGCCCTGGCCGGGCGTCAGGTCGAGCTTTTCCATGTAAGCCTTCAGTCGCGGCCCCATCGGTTCCGGGGTGCGGTAGATCGACAGGTCCTCGCGGATCGCCTCGTCATAGGCGAACGGGTATTTGGTCGCCTGTTCCTCGACGAAGAAATCGAACGGATTGTAGACCGACATGTCGGCAACGAGATCGACCTCGATCTTGAATTCGGTCACCGGCTCCGGGAACACGAAACGCGCCTGATAATTGCCGTAGGGGTCCTGCTGCAGATTGACGAAGTGATTGTCCGGCGTGACCTTCAGCGAATGGCTGATCACCTTGGTCTTGGAATGCGAGGCAGGCTTCAGCCGGATGATCTGCGGGCCGAGATTGACCGGCTTGTCATATTTGTAATGGGTGAGATGGTAGATCGCTGCTTTGATTGACATCTGCGTCCTTGCCTGCCTCAGGGCGCGCGACTGCGTCCGCCCCTCAGTATTCCCCTGTTCTTGTCAGTGAGTGTGGGCAAAGCACAGCGATAAAGCAAGGCAGTTTACCAGGCGCGCCCGAAAATCGCGGCCGGCCGCCCGCCTCAGTCCAGCGTGGTGTTGAAGCGGGTGACCGCCACGGTGATGGCGACAAGGGCGATGGCGGCGAGCATGGCGCTGTCGAAGCCGAGTATGGTGATATCGGCGCCCTTCAGCATGATCGCGCGCACGATCCGCAGATAATGCGTCAAAGGCAGGCATTCGCCAAGATACTGCGCCCATTTCGGCATGCCGTCGAAGGGGAACATGAAGCCCGACAGAAGAATGCTCGGCAGGAAGAACATCATCGACATCTGCACCGCCTGCAACTGGTTCTTCGCGATCGTCGAGAAGGTGTAGCCGATCGAAAGGTTGGTGACGACGAAGAGCAGGGTCAAGAGCGCCAGCGACCACGGATCGCCGAGGATCGGCACGTCGAAGATGAACAGACCCGAGATGATGATCAGCGCCGCCTGGAACGCGCCAACCACGACATAGGGCATGATTTTGCCCATCATGATCTCGATCGGTCGGATCGGCATGGCGAGCAGGTTCTCCATCGTGCCGCGCTCGATCTCGCGGGTGACGGCGAGCGCGGTGAAGATCAGCAGCGTCATCGTCAGGATGGTGCCGAGCAGGCCGGGCACGATGTTGAGCGTCGATTTGCCGGCGGGATTGTAGCGGCGGTGCTGGACGATGGTGTAGGGCGGGTCCTGCGGCGCGTCGATGCGGATATGCCTGAGGCCCGCAAGCGAAGTGTTGATGACGCCCGAGAGCGCGCCGAGCGCGGATGACGCGGCGACCGGGTCGGTGGCATCGGCTGCGACCAGCAGCGATGGCGACAGGCCGCGGCGCAGATCGCGCTCGAAATTCGGCGGGATTTCCACCACGAACAGCACCTCGCCGGATTCCAGCATCCGGTCCATCGCATCGGGCGTTGTCGCCACGCCGGTAATGTCGAAGAAGTCGGTGTTCTGAAGCGAGGCCAGGATGGCGCGCGAGGCGTCGGTGCTCTCGCCCATCATCACCGCGGTCGGCAGATGGTGCGGCGTCGTGTTGATGGCGAAGCCGAACAGCAGAAGCTGCATGATCGGCAGCGTGACCATCATGCCCATGGTCAGCCGATCACGGGCCATCTGGATGAATTCCTTGATCGTCATCGCCCAGAAACGCCTGAGCGGCGCGAAGCCTTGTCTGCGCTCAGCCGTCATCGAAATTGTCCTTCGATGAACCCATGAGATAGATGAAGGCATCCTCCAGCGTCGTCTCGCCCGGCTTGCAATGCGTATCCGGCCGGTCGCGATAGGGCTGCAAGGCCCGCTCCAGCGCATCGCGGTCGCGGCCGCAGACGTGGAGGGAGGCGCCGAAGGGGGCGACGAGATCGACGCCGTCGGCCTTTTCCAGCTCCGCCTGCAGTTCATGCACGTCGGCGCCGGTGATCAGATAACTCTTGAGGTTCGCCGAGGCGACCACCTCGTCCACCGTGCCCGTCACCATCAGCTTGCCATAGGCCATATAGGCGATCTCGTGGCAGCGCTCGGCCTCGTCCATGTAGTGGGTGGAGACCAGCACCGACAGGCCATCGGCGGCCAGCGCGTGGATTTCGGTCCAGAATTCGCGCCGCGCTTTGGGGTCGACGCCGGCGGTCGGCTCGTCGAGGAGCAGCAGGTCCGGATCGGGCAGGGTGCATGCGCCGAGCGCAAGACGCTGCTTCCAGCCGCCGGAAAGATTGCCGGCAAGCTGCTTCTCGCGCCCGCCGAGCCCTAGCCGCTCTATCGCCTCGGAAACCCGCTTCCTCGGTTTGTCGAGCCCGTGGATGCGGGCGACGAAATCGAGGTTCTCGCGGATGGTGAGGTCCTGGTAGAGCGAAAACCGCTGGGTCATGTAGCCGACGCGGCGGCGCAGCTTCTCGCCGTCGCGGGTGATGTCGAAGCCAAGGCAGGTGCCGGAGCCGCTATCGGGCGTCAGCAGCCCGCAGAGCATGCGGATGGTCGTGGTCTTGCCGGAGCCGTTCGGGCCGAGGAAGCCGTGGATCGCGCCCTTCTTCACGCTCATGGTCAGGTGGTCGACCACCGTGCGGCCGCTGAAGCTCTTCGTCAGTCCCTCGACCGAGATGACGTTTTCGGCGGCATTCATGGCCGGCTCCCGAGCGTGACTTCCACGGGCAGGCCGACGGGAAGGGTCGCGGGGTCGGAAGGGCGCGCCCTGACCCGGTAGACCATCTTCGCGCGCTCCTCCCGTGAGAAGATTTCCGGCGGCGTGTATTCGGCGTCCTCGGCGATGAAGCTGACGGTCGCTTCCCCGGTCTTGCAGCCGTCGCAGGTGAAGCTGATCCGGTCGCCGGTCGCGATCGCCGCGCGGCTCTGCTCCGGCACGAAGAATTCGATGTTGACGTTTTCCGGCGGCAGCAGCGAGATCACCGGCCGTCCGGCGGGCGCCACCTCGCCGACGCGGTAATAGACCTGCTGAACCTTGCCGCTGGCCGGCGCGGCCACGGTCTTCAGCGCAAGCGTGGCCCTGGCATTGGCGAGATCGCCTTCAGCCGCCGCGACCTGTTGCTCGGCCTGCGCGATCTGCTGGTCGCGTTGCGGCAATTTGCCGAGCGCGATCTGGGCGTTGATCTTGTCGAGCGCCGCCTTGGCCTTTGCGTAATTGCTGACCGCGTCATCAAGATTGGCTTCGGTGCCGCTTTGCTGCTTGACGAGGGCCCGGGCGCGGGTGAGGGCCTTCTGGGCGTAGTCGAAGGTAGCTTCCGCTTCGGCGCGCGAGGCTTCGAGCGCTTCAAGCTCCTGCTCTCGGTCCATCGGCGCCCTTGCCAGAGACAGCGCCGCCCTGGCCTTTTCCAGATTGGCGCTTGCGGTTTCCACGGCGGCCCTCTCGCTGTCGGCCTGCAGCGTGAACAGGGTCTGGCCCGCCTCCGCCTGATCGCCTTCGGAGACGGTGAGTTCGGTCAGGCGCGCGGTGGATGTCGCGCCGACATAGACCATGTCCGCCTCCACCCAGCCGAGCCAGCCCTGATGGGCGTCCGGGCGGAAAAACACAAAGCCGGCGGTTGTCGCAAGCGCGAGAGCGGCAAGAATGATGACGATTTTTTTCATGACGTTGCCCCTTCCGGTGACGTGAACAGGCTGTCGAGGCTCAGTTCGAAGGCGGCGCGCCGGTCGAATGCGCCGAAGGGGGAAAACAGCATCCCCCAGATCGCCGATATCAGGATGGGCGCGACCACCATCTGCGGAACCTGAAGCACTTTGGCGGAGCGCAACTCACCGCGATCATGCGCGATTGTCAGCAGTTTTTGAACCAGTTGCATGCCGGGGCGGATCAGGTTGGCGTGGTAATAGGCTGCGACGTCGGGGAAGTTCGGCATTTCGGTGATCATCAGCCGCAGGAGGGCGGCGCGGTTCGTTTCCAGCACCTCGGTTTCGATGAGCGCATAGAAGGTTGATAGGGCCTTGCGCGGCGACTGCGGCGAAGCTTCCAGGATTCCGGCGCCGTGCGCGATCAGCGGCTCGAGATTGTCGCCGATCAGCGATTTGAACAGGCTCTCCTTGTCGGGAAAGTAGAGATAGACCGTGCCCTTGCCGACGCCCGCGGCCTTGGCGATGTCTTCGATCCGGGCGCTGGCGAAACCCTTCGCGGCGAAGGTCGCAAGCGCGGCGTCGAGAATAATCCGCCGCCGTTCCTCCTGGCTTGTGCGCCGCGCAGCGCCCTGATGATCGACCATTTTTTGCCCTCTAAATGTGACTGACCAGTCAGTCATAACAACGATACGATGATTTTGCAATCAGGGAAATTGTGCCGGGGAGGGGCCTTGAGGCGATCCCGGAATTGCGCATCTTTGCCGGTGCGCGTTCCACTTTTCGTCGGATGAGGCGGCCGGAAGACTATTCCGCGGCCGCCAGCGGATCTTCACCGTCGGCGTCGAAACCGGCGGCAGGACCGCCTTTGACTGGCGGCGCGAGGGTGCAGTCCAGCAGTTTCTTCAATAGAAAGGGCGGTTTTCGGTCGACGAGCACAGCGAGCGCATTGCCGACGCTTGCGATCTCACGTTCGGTTTCGACGGGATCGGCTTTCTGGTTGCGGGCGGGCAGGCGGATCAGGGCATTGATCCAGTCTCCTTCCGCGACCGCAAGGCCGCCGCCGGCCTTGATGACGGCATTGGCGGCCACCGCCATATCCTGCCCGCTTCTGCCGAACACCGTCATTCCGCCGTTTTCGTGGGCAATGGCGAGCGCGCCGCGCCAGCGACCGAGGCCGGAAGCGCCGCAAAGTTCAACAAGCGTGCGGTCATCAGCGATCCTTGCCATCAGCGTCAGGCCCTCCGGCAGCGCTGCCGGCGCGCCGGAAAGGGCAAGGGCATCGCGGCGTATGGCGCGCGGACCGCTGAAATCGATCACAGAGAGCAGCCGGCCGGACGGAAGCGCAAACAGGCTCTCATCGATGAAACGCAGGGCCGCCGGCGTTTTGATGCTCTGGCTTCGAAAGCGATAGACGTGCATTGGGATCTGTCCCGGTGAGATCGAAGGTCCGCACAGAACTTTTCGAAGGCCGAAAGGTTCCGCGACTCATCTTCTGTTTCGTCAGCGCTATAGCGCGGCCCAATGTCAAACGCACGACGGGAAACCGCGAAGCCCGCTGCCGGCCTCTCCAGGCTTGCAAGCCGGTGCAAAAGGGTCTAGGCCCCATCCGTATTGATCGAGGCCCTGCGGGTGCGCTTTGCAGGAGCGTCGACAAGCAAGAAAATTCTAGCAGGAAATACCCCCATGGATCGCCGTACATTCTTCAAGAAGGCGGGTGTCGCTTCGGCCGGCGCCCTTGCCCCGGCAGCGCTCGCCGCTCCCGCAATCGCCCAGGAAAACCCGAAGCTGAGCTGGCGCCTGTCGTCGGCCTTCCCGAAGTCGCTCGACATTCTCTATTCCGGCGCGACCGGCATTGCCGAGCGCGTCAGCGCGGCGACCGACGGCAATTTCGAGATCCAGGTCTATGCCGGCGGCGAGATCGTTCCCCCGCTGCAGGTGCTGGACGCCGTGCGCGACGGCACCATCGAAATGTGCCACACGCCGTCCTATTACTATATCGGCCAGGACATGACCTATGGTCTCGGCACGGCCGTGCCCTTCGGCATGAACGCGCGCCTGAAGAATGCCTGGCTCTATCAGGGCGGCGGCAACGAACTGTTCAACGACTTCTTCGCCGAAAAGGGCGTCTGGGGCCATCCTGCCGGCAATACCGGCGCGCAGATGGGCGGCTGGTTCTCCAAGGAGATCAACTCGGTCGAGGACCTCAAGGGCCTCAAGATGCGCATTGCCGGCCTCGCGGGCCAGGTCATGGCCAAGCTCGGCGTGACCCCGCAGCAGATCGCCGCCGGCGATGTCTATTCGGCGCTGGAGCGCGGCACCATCGATGCCAGCGAATTCGTCGGCCCCTATGACGATCTGGCGCTCGGCCTCGTCAAGGTCGCGAAATACTACTACTACCCCGCATGGTGGGAAGGCGGCCCGGTCATCCACGCCTTCTCCAATCTCGACAAGTTCAACGAACTGCCTGCAAACTATCAGCAGATCCTGACGGATGCGTGCGACGCGGTGAACCTCGATATGCTCGCCCGCTATGACGCCGGCAACCCGAAGGCGCTGCGCCAGCTCGTCGCCGATGGCGCCGTGCTGAAGCCGTTCAGCGAAGAGATTCTCGACGCCTGCTACACGGCCTCGCAGGAAACCTTCGCGGAGATTTCCGCCGAGAATGAATGGTTCAAGACCATTTACGACAGCCAGCAGGAGTTCAAGAAGGACGCCTATCTCTGGATGCAGCTCGCCGAATTCTCGTTCGACAAGTACATGATGGTCCAGCAGCGCAAGGGCAATCTCTGAAGATTGCCGGATCTGGAGACTCGATTCCGAATGGCCCGGGAGCAATCCCGGGCCTTTTTGCATGCGATTGACGATGCATGGCTGAGGTCGTAAGTCCTTTGTCGCAGTGCGAAAAGGAAAGGTCTTGGGAACAGTGACGGATCGGATTGTAATTGTCGGCGGCGGCCAGGGCGGGTTCGCGGTGGCCGCCAGATTGCGGGCGCTGAAGGATGAACGGGACATCACGATCATCGGCGCGGAGCAGGTTCCGCCCTATCAGCGGCCGCCGCTGTCCAAGAAATACCTTCTCGGCGAGATGGCCTTCGACCGTCTGCTGTTTCGTCCCGAAAGCTGGTACGGCGAAAATACGATCGAGCTGCGGCTCGCAAGCTTCGTGGAGCGTATCGACCGCGACGCCAGGCAGGTGGTGCTGCAGGATGGCTCGACCATCGAATACGGCACGCTGGTGCTCGCAACCGGAGCGACGCCGCGCACGCTGCCGAAGGCGATCGGCGGCGATCTCGACGGCGTCTATGTGATGCGCGACAAGCGCGATGCCGACCGGCTTGCCGAGGCGATGCGGCCGGGGGCGAGGCTTCTGGTGGTCGGCGGCGGCTATGTCGGGCTCGAGGCCGCAGCCGTCGCCCGCAAGTTCGATGTCGATGTCACCGTGATCGAGATGGCGGACCGGATATTGAAGCGGGTGGCAGCGCCCGAAACCGCCGATATCATGCGCGCCGTCCATCAGGCGCACGGCGTTCATATCCGTGAAAACTGCGGCCTTACCCGCCTCGAGGGCGAAAGCGGCCGCGTAGTCCGCGCGGCGCTTGGGGACGGTACCACGCTGGATGTCGATATGGTCGTCGTCGGCATCGGCGTTACGCCGAACGATCAACTGGCCAAGGATGCCGGGCTTGCGGTTGGAAACGGGATTACGGTGGACGAATTCGGACGGACCTCGGATCCGTCGATCTTCGCCGTCGGCGACTGCACCGAACTGCCGTTCGACGGCGAGCGCATCCGGCTCGAATCCGTTCCCAACGCCGTCGATCAGGGCGAGGCGGTGGCCGCCGTGATCGCGGGCTCGGACCAGCCCTACACGCCGGAACCCTGGTTCTGGTCCGATCAATATGATGTCAAGCTGCAGATTGCAGGCTATAATGGCGGCTATGACCATATTGTGGTGCGCACGGGCGCGCGGGAGGGCGCGGCGTCGGTCTGGTATTTTCGGGGGGACACGCTTCTGGCGGTGGATGCCATCAATGATGCACGGGCGTATGTCTGCGCCAAGAAGCTTCTGGCGGCCGGCAGCAACCCGTCGCCAGACGTTATTGCCGATGCCGCAACCGATCTGAAGGCGCTTGCCGCGCAGTGACGGTTTCAGGACGAACGGCGAAACCTCGTCATATTACGTATTTGTATTTGCTGAAATCATGTGCAAAGTAAAATTAGTGGTTCGTGAAATGCAACCTGACAACAATAACAATGGGATGCGTTCGCGATAGAGCAGGGGAACGGGGAATTGTCTTTACGGGTAAGAGGCGGACCGAGAGCGCGCACCACCTTGAGTGACGTAGCGCGGATAGCTGGCGTAAGTCCGATCACGGTGTCGCGTGCGCTGAGAGAGCCGCACAAGGTCAGCGACAAGCTGCGCGAGCAGATTCTCGAAGTCATTGAGGATATCGGCTATGTGCCTAATTTTGCGGCGCGCGCGCTGGCGAGCCGCCACAGCGGAACTGTCGCCGTTCTGGCGCCGATCCTGGAAATGAGCGGATTTTTCCATGCCGCCCACGGGATCGAGGACAGGTTCCATTCAAGCGACGTCACCACGCAGTTTGCCAATATCGGCCTTGATGCCGCCGAGGAAGCGAAGCTGATCAACCTCTTCGTCGCGCAGAATCCGGCGGGCATTATCCTCGAAAGCGTTGCCGAATTTCCGGTCAACAAGCCGCTGATTACCGAGCTCGGCTGCCCGGTCGTGCAGATGATGGATACCAGCATCACGCCGCTGGACATGGGTGTGGGGATTCGCAATCGCGCGGCCGCGAAGGCGGCGGTCGAGCATCTTCTTTCCAAGGGCTATCGCCGGATCGCCCTTCTGGGCGGCGGCAAGGATATCCGCTCGCGCCGGCGGTTCGAGGGCTATCAGGATGCGCTGGCCGAGGCCGGGCTCTACGATCCGGACTATGTTTTCGAGGCGAGCGGCAGCAGCCCGCTGGAGCAGGGCATGAAGCTCGTTTTCGATCTCGGCAAGCGCCTGCCGCAGATCGACGCGGTGTTCTGCCACAATGACCGGCTGGCGCTCGGGGTCTATTTCGGCGCGCAGCAGGTCGGTCTCAAGGTGCCGGAGGATCTCGGCATTTGCGGCTATAACGGCGTCGACTTCGCCGATGTGGAGGAATCCCCGCTGACCTCGGTCTACGTGCCCCTCTACGACATGGGCTACAAGGCCGCCGAGATGATCATGCGCTACCTGAGCGAGGGCGAGCGTCCCAAGAAGGCAGTGGAACTGCCGTTCGAGATCATCGAGGGCGCTTCGACGCGGCGTTAGAGCGCCAGCATTTCTCGGGAGCTAGCTCGCCGCCTTGGCGACATGCAGGCCGCATTCGCGCTTGGCGTCGTTTTCCCACCACCACCGTCCGGCGCGCTCCGGTTCGCCCGGCTTGATCGCGCGGGTGCAGGGTTCGCACCCGATCGAAGGATAGCCGCGGGCGTGAAGCGGATTGATCGGGATGGCGTGCCGCTCGACATGGGCGCGGATATCGGCAAGGCTCCAGTCGGCGAGCGGATTGATCTTGATGAGGCCGCGGGCGGCATCCGCCTCGGCATAGGGCGTGGTCGCGCGGTTGCCGGACTGGCCGCGCCGCAGGCCGGTGATCCAGTAGGCCGCGCCATCCAGCGCCCGGGCCAGCGGCTCGAGCTTTCGCACCTGACAGCAGGCGTGGCGGGCCTCGACGCTTTCGTAAAACCCGTTGCGGCCATAATTCTTGACATAGTCATCGACCGCGGCGGTCTCGGGCCGGAAACGCTCGATGCGAATGTTATAGCGCGTTTCCGTCTCGGTGATCAGCGCCTCGGTTTCGGGAAAAAGCCGGCCGGTATCAAGCGTGACGATCCGGATATCGAGGTCGCCGGCGGCAATCGCAGCGGTGATCACCTGGTCCTCAATGCCGAGGCTGGTGGTGAACACCGCCGGTCTGCCGCTATCGGCGATCAGCCGTAACCGCCCGGTCAGGTCGACCGTCCCGAGTGTCTTGTCCAATTCCGCGACTGTTTCGCTGTTCGTCATAACGCTCGCCTCTTCGTATTTCCGGCGTAGTGTGACGGTTATCATTGCGTGGGACGAGGAACCCGGTTTCCGAAAAACGGGCAGCGCAGGCAAAAGCTTCGCGTCTCGGCCCCGCTTGGTAGAACGCCGACGCTTTCGCCCTAGTCAGACGCCGCCTTTTTCGTCGTAGCGGCGGGTTTCCTCTCGCATTTCGCCGATCGAGGCGCGGTCATACTCGTCAACCTCGCGGTTGCGGGCGCGCTGGAACTTGATGGCGTCGGCGAGATAGGCGCGTGACAGTCCGTGATACAGCGGCTCGCGCGAGATCAGCCGCGAGGCGATATAGCCCAGCATCGAGGTCGCCATCAACGTGATGATGCCGTCGTGATTGTCGGTCATTTCCAGAATGATGACGAAGGCCGTCATCGGCGACTGCACCACGCCCGCGAAATAGCCCGCCATGCCGAGGATCGCGCCAAGCCCGATGCTGACGCCGAGCACATCGGCAATGGTGGAGCCGAATGCCGCGCCCACCGACAGCGACGGCGCAAACAGGCCGCCCGGAATGCCGGAGGCCATCGAAAGGAAGGTGGCGGCCAGCTTGCCGATAAAGAAGACAGGGCTGATCGAGCCGCCCTCGATCACGGTCCGCGCCTGTTCGTAGCCCGTGCCGAAGGTCGCGCCGCCAAAGACGATGCCGATGAGGGCCACGGCGAGGCCGCAGGCGCCGGCGAACAGCGCCATGCGCTTGATTGGCGCCGCCTGTGCCCAGCGCTTGATCCGCCGTGCCGCCTTCAGCGAGTAAAGCGAGAACAGCGCGCCCAGAAGGCCGCCGCCAATGCCGCAGACGAACACGGCCACCCATTCCTCCGGCTTGACGGCGATGGCGGAGGCGTGGCCGAAATACGTATAGTTGCCGGCAAGCCCGATCGCGGCGAGGCCGGACAGGATGATGGCGGAGACCACCAGCCCGTTGGCGCGCGATTCATAGGCGCGGCTCATCTCCTCGATGGCGAAGACGATGCCGGCGAGCGGCGTGTTGAACGCCGCCGAAATGCCGGCCGCCGAGCCCGCGACAATCAGGCCCCGGGTCTGGATCATCTTTCCCCAGCGCGCCGTCTGGATCATGATCGAGGCGCCGACCTGCGCGGTCGGTCCCTCGCGTCCGATCGAGGCGCCGCAGAACAGGCCGATGATCGTGATCAGCACCTTGCCGGTGGCGACCCTGAGATTGAGCAGCCTGTGCTGGCTTTCGACGTCATGCAGATGGCGCGCGGCGATCGCCTGCGGAATGCCGGAGCCCTGCGTGTTCGGGAACCAGCGCGTTGAAAGATAGGAGCACAGCATGAAGCCGAGCGGGGTTAGCACCAGCGGCAGAAACGGCGACCATGCACTCGACTGCCGCATCGTCTCGAACAAGTGATAGGCATGGTCGGAAGCGCGCGCGAACCCGACGCTCACCACCCCGATCATCACCGCGCCGATCCAGAACACCAGCCGCGGCTGCCAGATCCGCCATGATCCCCACATTACCCGTGTGCGGCGGACCATTTTGACGTTCTTGTAATAGGGGCGCATGGCTCGGCTTTCGCGGCAATGTCAGTGTTTCGGCAGTCCGCGGCCCGGCGGCATAAGGCATCTGGGTACGGGGTGAAGTTGCCCCGTTATCCTCTTGAGCTTGAAGGATTTCAAGGCTCTTTCCGGCAAAAAGAATTGATCATTCGCACTTTATGTTACGGCGCGTCCGAAGCGTGATCGGGCTTCGCCCGGCCCGGCGGATTGCGGGCAAACATAGCGCGTCGCCGCGCCGCCTTGATTGCGCGACCGGCAGGGGTCCGGCGTGCGGCGCTCTGCTGAGCGAAGAACAGTTGCTTATCATATCCTTCCTCACTATCGTCTCGACAATATTTGTAATTTTGGAAGGGGATGTCCAATGACGATTCTTGAGCAGCAGGAGCAGAACGCCGACAAGGTGCGGGGACGCTGGGGATGGGTGCTGGCCTTCGGCGTGCTGCTGATCGTGCTGAGCCTCATCCTGCTTGGCAATCTGGTGGTCGCCACCGTGGCGTCGGTGGTGTTTTTTGGCGCGATGCTGATCGTTGCCGGCGTTATCCACCTGTCGCAGCTTTTCTACAATCGGCGGACAGGGCATGTTGCCTTCTGGCTGATCTCCGGCCTGCTTTACGTGCTGGCCGGCATCTTCGTGATGCGTAACCCGATGCTGGCCTCCGGCGTATTCACCATCATGGTCGGCATCTCGCTGGCGATCGCCGGCGGCTTCCGCATCTATCTCGGCATGACGATGCGCCCGGTCAAAGGCTGGGGCTGGATGATTTTCTCGGGTCTGGTGCTGATTCTCGCTGCGGTGCTGATCGCCTCCAACTTCCCCCAGAACAGCCTGTGGCTGCTCGGCCTGTTCGTGGCCGCCGACTTCCTGGTCTACGGCTTTTCCCTGGTGGTGTTCGCGCTGGCGCTGAAGCCGCGCAAGGAAGCGTGATGGCTTCTGACGGCAGCATGCGCCACGTCGCGCTCGGCGGTTTCGGCGCGCCCGATGTGATGTCGATCGCATCCGGTCCGCGCCCGACGCCCGGTCCCGGCGAGGTGCTGGTCAAGGTCGCGGCTGCGGGCGTCAACCGCCCGGATGTGGCCCAGCGGCAGGGCAATTATCCCCCGCCGCCGGGCGCAAGCCCCATTCTGGGCCTTGAGGTCGCGGGAACGGTGGCGGCGCTTGGCGAAGGGGTGGCAGGCTTTGTACTAGGTGACCGGGTCTGCGGACTTGCCAATGGCGGCGGTTACGCCGAATTCTGCATTCTGCCGGAAGGCCAGGTTCTACCCGTGCCTGACGGCATGGACGATGTCAGCGCCGCCGCGCTTCCCGAGACCTTCTTCACCGTCTGGGCGAACCTGTTCATGATGGCAGGGCTCGAGAAGGGCAAGAGCGTTCTGATCCATGGCGGCACAAGCGGGATCGGCACGACGGCGATTCAGCTTGCGAAGGCCTTCGGGGCGTCGACGATCTTCACCACCGCCGGCTCTGCCGAAAAATGCGCCGCGGCGGAGCGGCTGGGCGCCGATGTCGCGATCAACTACCGCGAACAGGACTTCGCCGAGGTGATCAAGGAGAAGGCCGGCGGTGTCGATATCATCCTCGACATGATCGGCGGCGGCTATTTCCAGCGTAATCTTTCGGCGCTCGCCAAGGACGGCTGCCTTTCGATCATCGCCTTTCTCGGCGGCCCCAAGGTGGAAAACGCCAACCTCATGCCGATCATGCTCAAGCGCCTCAGGGTGACGGGGTCGACCATGCGGCCGCGCACGGATGCAGAGAAGCGGGAGATCCGCGATGAATTGCAGGAAAAGGTCTGGCCGCTGATTGCCGCGGGCAAGATCGCGCCGGTCATCGATCGGGTGTTTGCCTTCGAGGATGTGGTGGAAGCCCATCGCCGTATGGAGGGTGGCGATCACATCGGCAAGATCATTCTTACCTTCGATTGAGGGGATACAGGCATGACCAACCCGGTTCTGGTGGAAGTGACCCGCGGCGATGTCGTTGAAAGCCGCCATCGCGGCATGATTGCCGTGGTCGAGGGCGCGGGCGCGGTTGCCTATGCGGCGGGCGATATCGAGGCGGCGGTGTTTCCACGCTCGGCCTGCAAGGCGATCCAGGCGCTGCCTTTCATTGAAAGCGGGGCGGCGGATGCCTTTGGCTTCGGCGATCGGGAAATCGCGTTTTCTGCCTCGTCGCACTCGGGCGAGGATGGCCATGTCAAGCTCGCCGGGCAGATGCTCGCAAGGGCGGGGCGCGGCGTTGACGATCTCGAATGCGGGGCGCACTGGTCGTCCCAGCAAAAGGTGCTGATCCATCAGGCCCGCACTCGGGAAAAGCCGGACGCGCTCTGCAACAATTGCTCGGGCAAGCATTCCGGCTTCATCTGCGCCTGCGTGCATCAGGGCATCGACCCCAGGGGCTATTCCGGTTACGATCATCCGCTGCAGGCCGAAATCCGCGCGGCGATGGAAGATGTCACCGGCGCGCCGGTGGGCCGCGATCTCTGCGGCATCGACGGCTGCAATATCCCGACCTATGCAGTTCCGCTGAAGGCGCTGGCGCAAGGCTTTGCGAAGCTTGCGACCGGGGAGGGGCTATCGCCCGCGCGCGCCAGGGCGGGAAACCGCATTCTGTCCGCCTGCATGGCCGAACCCTGGTATGTGGCCGGCACCAAACGCGCCTGTACCGAACTGATGTCGCTCGCGCCCGGGAAAATCTTCGCCAAGACCGGCGCGGAGGGCGTGTTCTGCGCGGCGCTGCCGGAGAAGGGCCTCGGCATCGCGCTCAAATGCGAGGACGGAACGACGCGCGCGGCCGAAGCGATGGTGGCCGCCGTGCTAGCGCGTTTCATCGATGACGCGGCGATTGCGGCGAAGCTGTCGGACATGGCCACGACGACGCTGAGGAACTGGAACGGAGCCGAAGTCGGCGCGGTTCGCGCGGTTCTACCGGCTTAGCCTCAGTCTGCTGGCGCAAGCAGCCGCTTGCGCAAAGCGTTCAACTCGGAAAGCAGCGACTGCGCCTGATCGAGGCTGCATCCGGTCTTCAGCGCGATCGCCGCGGCGACGTTGCGGGCCTTTCCACGCGCGGTGCGACCTTTCTCCGTCAGCGCCACCTCGACGCGCCGTTCATCCTCGCGTCCGCGTTTGCGCATGATGTAGCCGGCGGCCTCGAGCCTTTTCAGGAGCGGCGACAATGTCCCGGAATCGAGCCCCAGCCGTTTTCCCAGCTCGTTGACGGTGACCGGCCTGCCCTCCCACAGCACCATCATCGCCAGATATTGCGGATAGGTCAGGCCGAGCTCGGCAAGCAGCGGCTTATAGGCGCGCTGGAAGGCGTGCTCGGTCGCATAGACGGCAAAACACAGCTGGTTGTCGAGATTGAGCAGCGGCTCGCGGGCGTCGTTTTCAAGGTGTTCCATGTTGGGAATATAGCGGGTAAGCACCGCCTTTGTAAATATATATTGCGCACAATAGAATTGTGCACTATGTATATATTCATGCGATGAATGCGGAACAGAAACCCGCGCTCGCGCGTCGTTTCGACAGGTTCCACTGAATGCGCCATCGGCGCGAAGGAGAACGAAGATGATCAAGACACTCTACACCACGAAGGCCACCTCCACCGGCGGCCGCGAAGGCACCGCCCGCACCGATGATGGCTCGTTCGAGGTCAAGCTCACGCCGCCGAAGGAAATGGGCGGCCCGGGCGGCGAGGGGACCAATCCCGAGCAGCTTTTCGCCGCCGGCTATTCGGCCTGCTTCACCTCCGCGCTGTTCAACGTTGCCGGCAAGAAAAAGGTGAAGCTCCCATCCGAAACGCGGGTGACGGCAACCGTCGGCGTTGGCCCGCGCGATGATGGCGAAGGCTTCGGCATCGAGGTTTCGCTTTCGGTCGCAATCCCCGGCATGGATCGCGCCGAGGCCGAAGAGCTGGTTCACGCCGCCCACATCGTCTGCCCCTACAGCCATGCGCTGCGGGTGAATTACGAGGTGCCGGTTTCGGTTACGGAATAAGGCGGCTAGACGGCAAACAGGGGCGGTGGGCGACAGCACGTCCGCCGCCTTTTTGTTTGTTTGTACAACGGGCCCGCGGGGAAATTCCGCTTGACCTTGACCTTCCGTCCGTCTTGATTGTCGCCACATGATCCGCCGCCCGAAAGGCGTGATGCGGATGGCCGAAGGAGAATGACATGGCAGCCGTCGACACCACCCCCGCTTTTGAAACCTGGACCTATGTCGATGGTGAATGGCTTCCCGGTAATCCGCCGCTGATCGGGCCGACCTCGCATGCGATGTGGCTCGGCTCCACCGTCTTCGACGGCGCGCGATATTTCGAGGGCATGGCCCCGGACCTGGACGAACACTGCAAGCGCATAAACCGCTCCGCCCGCGCGCTCGGCCTGCAGCCGACCAAGACGTCGGAGGAGATCGAGGCGCTGGTCTGGGAAGGGCTGAAGAACTTCAAGGGCGCGGAAGCTGTCTATATCAAGCCGATGTACTGGGCCGAGCACGGTCTCGACGGCCTCGTGCCTGCCGACCCGGCCTCCACCCGTTTCGCGCTCTGCCTGTTCGAAACGCCGATGCGCTCCACCGTGCCGGTACGGCTGACCGTTTCGCCCTACCGCCGCCCGTCGCCGGAGGTAGCGATGACCCATGCCAAGACCGGCAGCCTTTACCCCAATTCCGGCCGGATGATGCTGGAGGCGCGCGCCCGCGGTTTCGACAATGCGCTGGCGCTCGACATGCTCGGGAATGTCGCCGAAACGGCGTCCGCCAATATCTTCCTTGTTAAGGACGGCATTCCGATGACGCCGGCGGAGAATGGCTGCTTCCTCGCAGGCATCACCCGAAAGCGCATCCTAAAGCTTTTCCGCGACAACGGCATTGCCGCGAAGGAGAAGACGCTGACGGTGAAGAATTTCCTTGAGGCCGACGAGTTGTTCCTTACCGGCAACTACAACAAGGTCGTGCCGGTGATCAAACTTGATGACCGCGAGTTCGAACCCGGCCCGATGGCGAAGCAGGCAATGTCGCTCTACATGGACTGGGCGCGGTCGACGTGCAAATAGCCGCGCGGCAGCGTTTTTGAATTGACAAGACCCGCGTTTGAGCGCATTGGATTTTCCATGATCAAGACCGTGACCCACAATCATATGTATTTTTGGCTGTTCCAATAGGAGCGGCCGATTGATCATGTTCATCACCGGCCGCCTGGGGGCGGCAAGGTGTTGATGCAAAACGTCCCCCACGGCGGCAGAATTCGAAGGCCAAGGGACGATAAAATGACTGACGATCAAGACAAAATCGCACTGGAACGACCAGCCCTGATGACCATCAGGAAGGCGGTCGAGCCCGATATTCCGCAACTGCTCGAGATGATCGGGCTGCTTGCCGCCTTTCACGACGATCCTTCGGAAATGACGGCGGAGAGCCTCAAGCGCGACCTGTTCGGCGCGACGCCGTGGGTGACCGCGCTGGTCGCCGATGCCGGCGCGCAGCTTCTCGGCTACGCGCTGCTGACGCCGCTCTACCGCGCCCAGCAGGGCCGGCGCGGCATGGATCTGCATCATCTCTTCGTGCGCGACGGCCACCGCAACCACGGCGTCGGCCAGCATCTGATCGCCCGCGCGCGCGATTTCGCCAGGGCCGCCGGCTGCTCCTACATGTCGGTCAGCGCCGCCACCGGCAATTTCGGCGCCCACCGGTTCTACCAGCAGATGGATTTCGTCGCGCGCCCGGTGACCGGCATGCGCTATATGCAGACGCTCGCCGATTGAGCTACTGCGCGGGCACGGCCTTCAGATAGGCGGCGATGGCTTCGAGGTCGGAGCGCGGCAGATGCGAGAGGTTCTGCTGCACATCGACCATCGAACCGCCGACCGTGTCGAAATCCGGCGTAAAGCCGGTTTCGAGATAGTCCGCGATTTCCGCCGCCGTCCAGTTGCCGATGCTTTTTGAGCCCGGGGTGATGTCCGGGATCGTCCCTTCGCCGTCGGGGTTCGGCCCGCCGGCGAGCCATTTGTCATATTCGAGCCCGCCCAACGCGTTGCGCGGCGTGTGGCATTCGCCGCAATGGCCCGGCCCCTCAACAAGATACTGCCCGCGCATGATCTCGGGCGAGGCGTTGGCGAGCTGCACCCGCGCTTCGTTCCTGAAGAACAGTTGCTTCCAGAATGAAAGCCCCAGCCGGACATTGAACGGGAAATCAACATCATGCGGCTTGCTGGGCGTGTCGCTCGGCGGCAGCGTCATGATGTAGCCGTGAAGGTCCTTCACGTCCTGATCCTTCATCCGCACATAGGAGGTGTAGGGCAGGGAGGGGTAGAGGTTGCCCCCATGCGGGCCGACGCCTTTCTTCACCGCGTTGGCGAAGTCCATGAGCGACCAGTCGCCGATGCCCTCTTGCTTGTCGGGCGAGATGTTGGGGGCATAGAAGGTTCCGAAATCGCTTTCGATCGGGTGTCCGCCGGAAAGGACCAGCTTCTCATCGCCGGTCGCGCCCGGGGCGGCGTGGCAGCCGGCGCACTGGCCGGCCCAGAACATTTTCGCGCCATTATGGGGATCTGCGGCCTGTAGATCCTGATATTCCGCCGGATCGAGTTTCGGCGGGGTGAAGGCAACCACAAAAGCCGCCCCCATGAACAGAGCGGCGATAGCCAGTACGATGATCGTCAGCTTTTTCACGCCGGGTCTCCCTGTTCCCGAATTTCAAAGGAAAACAGCAGTTCCGGGCGGGCGGAGAACCGCTCAATCGCCCGGAACCGCGCCAAGACAATGAGAAGGCCTTACTTGTCGACCCGATAGAGCTTGTGGCAGGCCGCGCAGCTGGCGCCCAGCGTCTTCATGGCAGCTCCCACGGCGGCCTGATCGGCCGGCAGGTCGGCTAGCAAAGCGTCGGCGTCATCGGCGAGTTTTTGCGCATGGGCCTCGAAGTCGTCCATGTTTTCCCAGATCGCCGGGCTCGCCTCGGTGCCGTTTCCGGTTTTCGAATCAGGCGGGAAATGGGTCGTGAAATCGGTGATGTTGGTGGAAATATCGGAGAGCGCGCCCTCGACCACGACCGGGTCATAGGCGTTCTGGCCCTTGGCGATCGCGCCGAGCTGGCCCATGGCCTTGCCTATCGCCTTCATGTCGTCCTGGCGCAGCATTTGCGGTCCATCCTCTGCAACCGCAAAACCTGCGCTGAGACAGAGCGCGACAGCGCCGGCGATCATAAATCCGTTTTTCATCCAAAGCCTCCTTCGTTGCTCAGGCAGCAGTATACGCAGCCTCTGTTTGGAAGCTAGGGGCAGGATTAGCGTAGAAAAGATGAACGGCGGCTGACTGCGGGGTGGACGGCATCACGTTTTGGTGACTTCGCCCCAAAGCGCATGGAAATGATGGGTCGGCCCGTGGCCGGAGCCGACATGCAGGCTGTCGGCCGCCGCAATCGCGCCGGAGACATAACGCTTGGCGTTTGCGACCGCCTCCGAAAGAGGCGCGCCCTTGCCGATCTCGGCCGCGATCGCGCTTGAAAGCGTGCAGCCCGTGCCGTGGGTGCTCGCGGTATCGATGCGCGCGCCCTCCAGCCATTCATGGCCATTGGCGGTGACCAGCAGATCCGGGCTTTCCGCGCCCTCCAGATGGCCGCCCTTCAGAAGCACTGCCTGCGCGCCGAGACCTCTCAGCGCGGTTGCCTGCTCGATCATCTGATCGCGGGTGGTGGCCGTATCGGCGTCGAGCAGGGCGGCGGCCTCGGGCAGGTTTGGCGTCAGCACGGCGGCAAGCGGTATAAGGTGCTCCTTCAGCGCCTCGATTGCATCTTCCGGCAGCAACCGGTGGCCGCCCTTGGCGACCATGACGGGATCGAGCACGACCGGCACCTCCACATGGTGGCGCAGGCTGTCAGCGATGGTGACGGCGATATTGGCATTGACCACCATGCCGATCTTGATCGCGTCGACCTTCACGTCATCGAAGATCGCGGCGATCTGCTCGGCGACGAAGGCCGAGGGAACCTCGTGCACGCCGGTGACGCCGCGCGTGTTCTGCGCCGTCAGGCCCGTCATCGCCGCCATGCCATAGGTGCCAAGCGCGGAAAAGGTCTTGAGGTCGGCCTGAATGCCGGCGCCGCCCGAGGGGTCGGACCCGGCGATCGAGAGGATGTTTGCGATCATTGCTTCGCCTTCCGGATGGCTTCGGCAAGATCCGCCGTCGCCTGATATGGGTCGGGCTGGCCGCAAATGGCCGAAACGACGGCGATCCCGTCGGCCCCGCTTTTGAATGTGGCCGCCACATGCTCCCCTTTCAACCCGCCGATGGCAACTGCGGGCAATCCGCAAAGGTCGATCATCGCGGAAAGGCCGGCAAAGCCTACGGGCAGCGCGTGGTCTGACTTGGTGCTGGTGGCAAACACCGGCCCGGCGCCGATATAGTCTATGCCGGCGGGATCAAAGGCGCGCGCCACGTCGAGGCCATTGACGGAAACGCCGAGAATCTTGTCGTCGCCGATCATTTCCCGCACCTCACGCGGATGCGCATCCTCCTGGCCGACATGAACGCCATCGGCATCGATCGCGATGGCGGCCTCGACGTCGTCATTGACGATCAGGCGGAACGGCGTTCCGGCCGTGACCTGTTTCAGCGCGAGGCCCATATCGATGCGTTCGCGGGTCGAGGCGTGCTTCATGCGGAGCTGAACCATGGTCGCGCCGCCGGCAATGGCATCCCTGGTGGTGGCGACCATGCCATAGTCGCCGCAAAGGTCCGGGTCGAGAACGAGATAGAGGGAAAGGTCGAATTTCATGGCCATTCAATCTCCGCTTCAAGGTCAAGCGCTTCGGGTGTCACGGCGGCAAGCGCATCGAGGAAATGGACCTGGAACGAGCCGGGGCCTTCCGCCTTTCGATGCGCGCGGCTGCCGGCCACCGCGTAATGGGCAAGCGCCGCGACCGTCGCCTCGAAGGCGTCGTCACGCCGTGCTCCGGCATAGCCGCCGACAAGCGCCGTCAGCGCGCAGCCGAGCGCCGTCACCCGCGGCATCAGCGCCGAGCCGCCGCCGATACGGGCGACGCGGCTTCCATCGGTCACGAAATCGCGTTCGCCGGTGACCGCCACCACCATGTTGCGCTCTCGGGCAAGCGCCTTCGCTGTCTCTTCAGCGGCGGCAACGCTGTCGCCGGCATCGACGCCCTTGCCGGCGCTGGTGGCGCCGGAGAAGGCGAGGATTTCGGAGGCATTGCCGCGCAGGATGGTGGGGCCGAGGTCGAGGATTTCGCGCGCGGCCCTGGCGCGGAAGCCGGTGGCGAAATGGGCGACGGGATCAAATACCCACGGCGTTTGCTTGCCGTTGGCCGTCTCGATCGCGGCCTTCATGCCAGCAAGCCAGTCGGGGGATAGCGTGCCGATATTGATGGTGACGGCGGAGGCGATGCCGGCGAATTCACCGGCCTCTTCCTTGGCGTGGACCATTGCCGGGGAAGCGCCGGCGGCGAGCAGCACATTGGCCGCGATATTCATCGCCACGTAATTGGTGATGCATTGGGTAAGCGGCGCGTCCGCGCGCATTTTCTCAAGTATGGGGGCGATATCGGCCATCGGCGTCCTCCTTGTTTGTCGCGGAGGAACTCGGGCGCCGAAGCGAAAACCCGAGTGACTCCCTCCGCCGGCATGATCCGGATCAGGTTCCAAGGGTTCATCTCAGCCCGCTCTCACGGGCGCCCCTGTCGCTCTTAGTGGCCGCTATATAGCAGAAAAACGCCGCCCGGTAAGGGGCGGCGCTACGGTATTTACTTCATCGTCGGCATCGAGAATTCGGCGCCGGCGCGGATGCCCTTGGGCCAGCGCTGGGTGATGGTCTTGAGGCGCGTGTAGAAGCGCACACCTTCCGGGCCATGCATGTGGTGGTCGCCGAAGAGCGAGGCCTTCCAGCCGCCGAAGGAGTGGAACGCCATCGGAACCGGGATCGGCACGTTGACGCCGACCATGCCGACCTTGATCTTGTGGGCGAATTCGCGGGCGGCATCGCCATCGCGGGTGAAGATCGCCGTGCCGTTGCCGAATTCATGGTCGTTGATCCACTCTGCGGCCTCATCATAGCTCTTGGCGCGGGCGACGGAGAGAACCGGGCCGAAAATCTCTTCCTTGTAGATCTTCATGTCGGTGGTAACCTTGTCGAACAGGGTCGCGCCGACGAAATAGCCGTTCTCATAGCCCTGCAGCTTGAGATCGCGACCGTCGACCACCAGTTCGGCGCCTTCTTCCACGCCCGAGTTGATGTAGCCGGTCACGCGCTCGAGTGCGGCCGCCGTCACCAGCGGGCCCATATCGGCTTCCGGATCTGTGCCGGGGCCGACCTTCAGCGCGGCGATGCGGGGCTTCAGCTTGTCGATAAGCTTGTCCGCCGTCTCGTCGCCGACGGGAACGGCGACCGAAATCGCCATGCAGCGCTCGCCGGCGGAGCCGAAGGCGGCGCCCATCAGGGCGTCGGCGGCCTGGTCCATGTCGGCATCGGGCATCACGATCATGTGGTTCTTGGCGCCGCCCAGCGCCTGGCAGCGTTTGCCGTTGGCTGTCGCGGTGGTGTAGATGTAGCGCGCGATCGGGGTCGAGCCGACGAAGGAGACGGCCTCGATATCCGGGTCGTTCAACAGCGCGTCCACGGCTTCCTTGTCGCCCTGGACGACGTTGAAGACGCCATCGGGCAGGCCCGCTTCCTTCAGCCATGCGGCAATCAGCAGCGAGGCGGACGGGTCGCGCTCGGACGGCTTCAGCACGAAGCAGTTGCCGGCGGCCAGCGCGATCGGGAACATCCACATCGGCACCATGGCCGGGAAGTTGAACGGCGTGATGCCGGCGACGACGCCGAGCGGCTGGCGGATCGCATAGCTGTCGACGCCGGTGCCGACATTTTCGGTGTATTCGCTCTTGAGAAGCTGCGGGGCGCCGGTCGCGAACTCGACCACTTCCATGCCGCGCTGGATTTCGCCGAGCGCATCGGAATGGACCTTGCCGTGCTCGGCGGTGATGACTTTCGCCATCTCGTCGATCCGGTCTTCCAGGATCGACAGGAACTTGTTCAGGATGCGGGCGCGGCGCAGCGGCGTGGTCGCCGCCCAGTCCGGAAAAGCTGCCTTGGCGGCCTCGACGGCGGCGCGCACATCGGCGTTGCTGGCCAGCGAAAGCTCGCCGCTTTGCTCGCCGGTGGCGGGGTTATAGGTCGGCACGGTACGGGTGCTGGTTCCCGCAAACGGCTTGCCGCCGACAAAATGCTGAATGGATTTCATGGGTTATTCCTCCGGTGTTGCTGCCAATGAGGCTTTTTGAATTTTGGAGCCATCGATCCCCCGCTTGAGGGCAGGGCTGTTGTCCATGGCCTTTCCGCATGGCCCCCCAATCTTCTCACCCCGGAGGGGAGAGATGTCGCGAAAGGGGCAGTGAGGGGGGAGGTTTTCACCGCGAACGCCTCACAATTGGATACGCTGCGCCACCCTCACTGCCCCTTTCGGGGCATCTCTCCCGCCAGCGGGAGAGAGTATTGGGAGCAAGCCGCAAGGCCATATTCAATTCCCTTGCCTTCCAGGGAAAGATCGATGCTGTATGCCGGCACTATCGCCTATTCATTTCTGCAAAGAAACAGGATAAATCTAAAATCCATTGTGCAAAAATTGTAGGGCAGGCGAATGGATTGGGATCATCTGCGGGTCTTTCTGGCGGTGGCGCGGCGCGGGCAGATACTGGCGGCGGCGCAGGCGCTCGGGCTCAATCACGCCACCGTCGCCCGACGGCTGAATGCGCTGGAAGAGTCCCTTGGCGAACCGCTGTTCGAACGCCGCCCCTCCGGCTCGACGCTGACGGAGGCCGGCGAGCGGCTTCTGGCGGTGGCCGAGCGGGTGGAAACCGAAATTCTGGGCATTGCGGAGGATACCAGGGCGCGCGGCGCCAGCCTTTCCGGCACGGTGCGGGTCGGCGCGCCGGACGGGCTCGGCACCTATTTTCTGGCCGCCGAACTCGGACGCCTGCAGGAGGAGCATCCGGGCCTGATCGTGGAGCTTGTGCCGCTGCCGCGCACATTCTCGCTGTCGAAGCGCGAGGCGGATCTGGCAATCACGCTCGATCCGCCGGCGGAAGGCCGGCTTGTGGTGTCCAGGCTCACCGACTACACGCTCGGCGTCTATGCCGCTTCGTCCTATCTGCGCCGGCACGGCACGCCCGAAAGCGAGGAGGCGCTTGCCGACCATGTGGTCGTCACAGGCGTGGAAGACTATGCCTATGCCTCGTCGCTGAATTATGCGGGGCATCTTGCGCGCTTTGCCGGCCGTCAATTCCGCTGCGCTGGCGTTGCCGGGCAAATGGAGGCGGTGAGGGCGGGAATTGGCATCGGCATCCTGCATGATTTCGTGGCCCGCGACTGCGAGGGTCTGGAGCGCATCCTGCCGTCCGTCGGCTTTCGCAGGGCCTATCATCTTCTCTCGCACCCCGATACAGGCAGCCTTGCGAGAATCGCGCTCATCCGCGCGTTTCTGGCGCGTCGGTTCAAAGAGGAGCGGTCGCGTTTCGCGCCGTAGGGAACGCCCTCAGCTATCGAGGCCGAGAACTTTCTCGAAGTCCTCCCAACTCGTGTCCATGGCGTAAGGGCCGATGCCGGGCAGGGCGACGTGGCCGTAAAGCGGGGAAAGCTGCCACTCGGCGGTTTCCTCGTCGATGCCGCCCAATTGCTGGAGATACATCACGGAGGCAAGCCCGGTGCGGTCTGCGCCGGCCTTGCAGTGGATCAGGATCGGTTTGGGCGCATCGCGCATCAGCGCCAGCAATTCCATGCTGCGCTCCGGCGACAATATGGTGCGATCGGACATCGGAAAGTCGATATGTTCGACGCCCTTCTCAGCGCTCACCCTGATCTCGTCGTCATACCACGCCCGGCCGGGGCTCGCGCCGCGCAGGTTGATAACGGTCCTGATGCCGTGCCGGTCGATATAACGCGAAAGCGCGTCCGCGCTGGGCTGCCCCGAGCGATAGAACTCGCCCGCCTTGACCTCGTGAAAATTGCCGCTCAACTGAAGGCCGCCAAGATAGACGCCGCTGGTCAGGACCAGCATGCCGACAGCGGCCGCAACCCGGCGCGCGAGACGCTTCTTGTTCATCCGGTAGTCCTCTTTACCCGTGGCTCATTATAGCCGGGTTTTCGCCCGCGCGACAGCTGTGATGACGCATATCCGGCACAGGCGGTGCAAATGTGTCAAAACCCGGGCAATTTATCTTGACACTTATACTCATGTTTTATAGCGGATAGTCCAACACCGGCTGACCGCCGGAAAATGCCCAGCCAGCCAGTACGCCATGCCGTTCGCAAGCCAGCCAGGTTCTTCAGTGAAAAAGAAGGATTCGGTGATGCGTATTTCGCGGATTTTGGCATCGTGCACGGCTCTGGCCACCCTTATCAGCGCCACGGCCTCTTTGGCTCAGGACAGCACCCAGACGACCGTGCTTTCCCCCGTCAGCGTGACGACAACGGGCGGCAAGGAGGGGATCGCCGACACCCCGCTTGCCACAGAGACAACGCGCGAGGATCTCGACCAGAACATCGTCACCGATTTTGACGATTACACCCGCATTCTGGAACCGGGCGTGACCTTCGTGGGCGATGATGCCGGCTCGGTCAACATTCGCGGCATGCAGGGCCCGCGCGTTTCCACGGTCATCGACGGCATCCAGATTCCCTATCTCGATGACACTGCGCGTTCGGACGCCAGCGGCGGCGGGGATGCCTTCTCGTTCGATTCGATCGCGACGATCGACATCGTGCGCGGCGCCGACAGCTCGCGCTCTGGCAGCGGCTCGCTCGGCGGCACGGTGGTGCTCAGAACGCTTGAGCCCGAAGACCTGATCGATCCCGACAAGGGTTATGGCGGCCGCATCGGCTTTACCTATGACAGCGCCGATAACAGCATGGACGGCGAGGGCGCGTTCGCGATCCAGTCGGGCGGTACCGCGCTTCTGTTCCAGGGCGATATCGCCACGGGTGATGAAATGAAGAACCAGGGCGATGTCGGCGGCTATGGCGCGACCCGCAGCGAGCCGAACCCGGCGACCTTCGACGAGAACAACCTGCTGTTCAAGATCCGCCAGAACATCATGGAAGCGCACACCATCGGCCTGACTGTGGAACGGTATGACCGCAACAAGGATATCGAGCTGCTGACCGATCAGGGGGCGACCTATGCGCTGGACAACTGGAACGGCACCGAAGACAAGCATCGCGACCGCGTCTCGATCGACTACAATTACAACGCCATCGCCGATGACGGCCTGATCGACCAGGCCTTCAGCACGTTCTACTGGCTGAAGAGCGAGCGCGAAAGCGGCACCTCCGGCATCCGCCTGCCCTCGCGCGGCGCACCGCCCTTTGGCGAATATTCGCGCACATCCAAGACCGACGAGGAACGCTACGGCTGGTCGGGCTGGGCCGAGAAGAGCGTGGAGACCGGCTCGCTGTTTCATACCTTCACGCTCGGCGGCGATTTCTACTATTCGCAGACCAGCCAGTATTCGAGCGGCGTCGACAATTGCGGTCCCGGGCCGTTCCGCCCGTTCAGCACCTGCAGCTTCCTGCATACCAACCAAGCCGACACGCCCGATGTGAACGGCTATGTTCTCGGCCTATACGCCCATGACGAGATCGTCTTCGGCGACAGCGGCTTCGCGCTGACACCCGGCGTGCGTTTCGACTGGTATCAGTACGACCCGCAGGAAACCGCCGCCTACCGCAACAACCCGAACTATAACGGCCTGCCGGAAGGCCAGAGCGACTGGCACATTTCGCCGAAGCTGCTCGCCACCTACGAGCTCAACGACTTCACCCAGCTCTACGGCCAGATCTCGACTGCCTTCCGCGCGCCGACGCCTGGCGAGCTTTACGTCGACTACGGCGCGCCGGGCAGCTATCTCAGAATCGGCAATCCCGATCTCGAGCCGGAAACAAGCTGGGGCGTCGAGCTCGGCGCGAACTTCGGCGATGATGACGATGGCGGCCGGGTCTCGGCCTTCTACAGCCGCTACAAGGACTTCATCGACACGCAGTCCGTCGAACCGGCCGATCTCGGCTTTGCCGCCGGCCTCTACCCGCTCGGCATCACCCAGACCGTCAATATCGACAATGTCGAGATTGCCGGTATCGAGGCGAGCTACCAGAAGACCTTCCTCAATGACTGGGACATGCACGCCTCGCTCGCCTTTGCGCGCGGCTGGAACATGGATACCAATGAGATTCTCGGTTCGGTCGCGCCGCTGAAGGCGGTGATCGGCGGCGGCTACAATGTCGAGACCTGGGGCGCGAACGCCAACTGGATCCTTTCGGCCAAGGTGCCGGATGGTTCCACCGCCGAGTTCAAGGCGCCGGGCTACGGCATCGTCGACGTCACCGCCTGGTGGTCGCCGGAGCAGTTCGAGGGCCTGCTGGTCCAGGCCGGGGTCTACAACCTGTTCGACCAGACCTACTACAACGCGCTGGACCTGCAGGACACCGACATGACCCAGCCGGAGCGCTTCTATTCCGAGCCCGGCCGGACATTCAAGGTATCGGTGACGCAGACGTTCTAACGGACGTCAGACGCGTATGAAGAAGCCGGCCTCCGAGGGGGCCGGCTTCCTGCTTTCTGGAATTCTTCCCGCCTCGAAAAGACGAGGCGGCAGAGACTACTTCTTCAATATCTCAACGCCCGGCAGAACCTTGCCTTCCATCCATTCCAGGAATGCGCCGCCGGCGGTGGAGACATAGCTGAAATCATCCTTCACGCCGGCGTGGTTGAGAGCGGAGACGGTGTCGCCGCCACCGGCGACCGAGGTCAGCTTGCCCGCCTTCGTGCGTTCCGCAGCGAACTTAGCAGCCGAGACGGTGGCCGCGTCGAAGGGCTCGATCTCGAAAGCGCCGAGCGGTCCGTTCCAGACCAGCGTTTCGGCCTTCTCGATCCACTCGTTGATCGCCTTGACGGATTGCGGGCCGACATCGAGCATCATCTTGTCGGCCGGGATCGCGTCGATCGCGACGGTCTCGTTTTCCGCATTGGCCTTGAACTCGCCGGCGACAACGCCATCGACGGGCAGCACAATCGCGCAGCCTGTCTTCTCCGCTTTCGCCATGATGGTGCGGGCGGTGTCGGCCAGGTCGTGCTCGCATAGCGACTTGCCGACATCGATGCCCTTGGCGGCAATGAAGGTATTGGCCATGCCGCCGCCGATCACCAAAGCGTCGACCTTGTCGATAAGGTTTTCCAGAAGATCGATCTTGGTGGACACCTTGGCGCCGCCGACGATCGCCACGACCGGGCGCTTCGGATTGCCGAGGCCGCTTTCCAGCGCTTCGAGCTCGGCCTGCATGGTGCGGCCGGCATAGGCCGGCATGTGGTGGCCGAGGCCTTCGGTCGAGGCATGGGCGCGGTGGGCGGCGGAAAAGGCGTCGTTGATATAGACATCGCCGTTCGCGGCAAGGGCCGCGACGAAATCGGGATCGTTCTTTTCCTCGCCCTTGTGGAAGCGGGTGTTTTCCAGAAGCAGGATATCGCCGGCGCGCATCGCCGCGATCGCCTTGTCGGCGGGCTCGCCGACGCAGTCATCGGCGAAGGCAACGGCGTGATCGAGCACTTCCTCGACGGCGTGGACGATCGGCTTCAGCGACATGTCGGGCACGACCACACCCTTGGGGCGGCCGAAATGGGCCATCAGGATAACCTTGGCGCCCTTGCCGGAAAGCTCGGTGATCGTCGGCGCGACGCGCTCGATCCGGGTCGTGTCGGTCACCCGGCCGTCGCTGAAGGGCACGTTCAGATCGACGCGCACAAGAACGCGCTTGCCGTTGATGTCGGGCAGATCGTCGAGGGTCTTGAAGGCGGGCATGGGTCGTCCTCTTGCGTGTTGCGGCACCCCGGGGAAGGGCGCGGGTTTGGCTGTGGCGCGTCTCGATATCTGCTGAAGGCGGCCACTGAAATCAACGAATGGAGTCCTATTCAAAAACCGCCCGCTCGGCAATGTCGCGACGATGAAAAGCCTAGCGCCGCACCCTTCGGCGCAGACGGGCGAAGAAGCGGCTCAGGGAGCGGAGAGGGCTTGTAGGGCGTTCGATTGCGCCATCGCGCCAGACCCCGACCGACGTAATATTGTGGTCTTCATCGGCATCGCGCACGATCAGCGCCAGCGGACCGAGATGCAGGCGGTCGGCGATGATCGGCTTGCCGCCGAGTTCCTGTTTCATGTAGTCGGCAAGCCGCATATCCTCGATCCCCGGCGGTATCGTGACCGTCGGGTCGATCGCGCGCAGCTCCTTTACGGGGCGGTCGGGCAACAGGACCTGTGTGCCCAGCAGCGGTTCCTCTCCGGCCTTCGCCGCAAGTTTCGGATCGGCGAAAAGCTGGTCCAGCAGGTAGGACATGCCGGGGATCACGAACAGATACAGATAATCGCCGGCCTTGAGGTTGCCGGCGTAGAAATAGCGCATGGAAAGCCCGTCGCGCACCACCAGCGATGGGATCGCCCAGCGCGGTATCGACGCGCCGTCGAGCACCGGCGCGCCTTCGGCAAGGCGATAGACCAGCAATTCGTGATTGGCCTTTTCGTGAAGGTCGATGTCGACGATCTCCAGCGCCCCGGTTGCCCTCGGCTGAACCAGCTTCAGGAACCGTGCAAGCGGCGCCAGCGTCCAGCCCTGCAGGATCAGCGAAACCAGCACCATGACGAAGACAATGTTGAAGATGCGCCCGGCATTCTCCAGCCCGTAAAGGCTCGGCAGGATCGCAAGCAGAATGGAGGCCGCGCCGCGCAGGCCGATCCAGGCGATGAAATTGGTCTCGCGCGGGCGGTAATCGAACTTCCACAGGCAGAGCCAGACGGCGGCGGGGCGGGCGACGAAAACCAGAAACAGCGCCAGCGCAAAGGCCGGGAGGAAAATCTCGGGAAAGTTCCGCGGCGTTGCCAGCAGGCCGAGGAGCAGAAACATGATGATCTGCGCGAGCCAGGTCATGCCCTCCTGAAACCGCCTGATCGAGCCGACATAGCGCACATGGCGGTTACCCGCGATCAGGCCCGCGACATAGACCGCCATGAAGCCGCTGCCGCCGGCCGCACCGGTGGCCGAGAAGATCAGCAGCGCCGCCGTCAGCACCAGGATCGGCGCCAGACCGCGATTGAGGCTGAACCTGTTGGCGATCAGCACCGTCAGACCGCCGCCGATCACCCCGAACAACAGGCCGAAGCCGATCTCCTGCACGAAATGAAGTAGCATCGGCAGGACTTCCTGAACGCCGGTTTCCTGCATGGAGAGAATGGAAACCAGCGTCATGGTCAGGAAGATCGCCATCGGGTCATTGATGCCGGATTCGACTTCCAGCGTGGCGCTCACCCGGTCCATCACCCTGATGCCGCCGATGCGCATCAGGAAGAACACGGCGGCCGCATCCGTCGAGGCGACGATCGCGCCCAGCAGAAAGCCCTCGAGCAGGGAGAAACCGAGGATCACGGCGGCCGCCAGCGCCACCAGTCCGGCCGTCGTCACCACGCCCGCCGTTGCAAGCAATAGCGCGGGCGCTGCGCTCGTCTTGAAGGTCTTGAACGATGTGCCGAAGCCGGAATCGAACAGGATCACGGCGAGCGCCAGCGAGCCGACATAGAAGGTCAGCGCGTCATTGTCGAACTCGATCCCGAAGCCGTCGGTCCCCGCCAGCAGTCCCACGCCCAGGAACAAGAGCAGCAGGGGCGCGCCGAAACGGAAGGCGAGCGCGCTGGAAAGCGCGGCAAGAAGAACGAGGCCGGAAAACACCAGCACCGCTAGATAAAACGTCGTCAAATTGTGTCCTTCCGGCAGAGCGGCGCGAGGGCGTGGAAACGAGGTTTGGCAAAACCTGCTTTTTTCAACAAAATAGGCTATTTGCGGCATTTTTTAAAGCGTTGCGGCTATTGTCGTCGTTTGATGCCCGCGCGCGGCGGAAACAACCATCCGCAGCTTGTCGGGGCAAGCGGAGGGCGCTTCTTTCAGGCGGAACGGGCTGAGACTCTGAAACTTTTGCCGGCATCATTATTGCCACGCCCGGTGCGTGTGGTAACCAAGAGGCCAAGATGATATCCGGCGCAATGGCGGCTTCCTCAAACCCGTCCAATCCGTGCTCGCTTCGCCCTGAAGGAGGATTTTCGTGAATTCCAGTCTGACTGAAGCCCAGGCCGAGCCGCATCCGGGCCGGTGGGTGGCGCTGGCCGTGCTGCTTTGCGCCGTGTTCATGAACATGCTCGACGTCACGATCGTCAATGTCGCGCTGCCCTCGATCCAGAAGGGGCTCAAGGCCTCCAATTCCGACATCGAATGGGTGGTCGCGGGTTATGTGCTTGTGTTCGCGCTTGCGCTGCTGCCGTTCGGCAGGCTTGGCGATATCGTCGGCAAGAAGCGGATGTTCATGATCGGCGTTCTCAGCTTCACCGTCGGTTCGGCGCTTTGCGGGTTGTCGCACGAAATCGGCATGCTGGTTGCGGCGCGTCTGTTCCAGGGCTTTTCGGCCGCGATGATGACGCCGCAGGTGCTGGCGCTGGCGCAGGTGATGTTTCCGCCCCACGAACGCGCGCGCGCCTTTTCCTTTTTCGGCATGATGGCGGGAATCGCGACCGTCAGCGGCCCGATCATCGGCGGTCTGCTGATCGATCACGACCTGTTCGGCCTCGGCTGGCGCGCAATTTTCCTGATCAACCTGCCGATCGGCGTGTTCGCCGTTCTGGCTGGATGGAAGCTCGTCCCCCATACGGAGAGCCATCCCGGCGGGCGCAACGACTATGCGGGCATCGCGCTGATTGCGGCGGCGATGTTCATGCTGATCTTTCCTCTGGTCGAGGGCCGCAATTTCGGCTGGCCGATCTGGTGTTACGCGATGATGGCGTCCGCCGTTCCGGTTCTGGCGGCGTTCGTGTTCTGGGAGCGTCGTCAAAACCGCCGCAACCGGCCGCAGCTTCTGGCCTTCGCGCTGATCGCGAACCGCAATTTCATGGTCGGCAGCGTGATGGCGCTGGTGTTCTTCTCCACCATGCCGGGCTTCTTCCTCTGCCTTGCGATTTTCCTGCAGGTCGGGTTCGAGTTCGACCCGCTGAAATCGGGGCTCACCACAGTGCCGTTCTCGGTCGGCGTCTTCCTGGCATCCGTTGCCAATGGCCGCTTTGGCAGCGTGGCGCTGAAATTCAGGATGATCTGCGGGCTGGCGCTGCTGTTCGTCGGCATTTTCTGGCTGCGCTCCTATGTGCTGACCATCACCGATACGATTTCGCACTGGGACGTGCTCGGTCCGTTGCTGACGGCGGGGCTGGGGCTCGGTATGTCGATCGCCTCAATCTTCCAGCTCGTGCTGGCTGGCGTGCCGGCGCGCGAGGCAGGGTCGGCCTCCGGCGCGCTGCAGGCCGTTCAGCAGCTCGGCGGCGCGTTCGGCATCGCGATCATCAGCGGGATTTTCTTTTCCAGACTGGCGAGCCTGCTTCCGGCCGGCGGCGACCAGCACCCGGCCTATGTTCAGGCCTTCGCCGGTGCGGTGGTCTTCAATCTGGTTGCCTATGTGATTGTGGCGGTGCTTGCGACGATGCTGCCGGCCCACAAGAGCGCAAGCGGGCCCGGCAAGGCCGAGCCGCATATCGCCTGATGTCGCTATGGCAAAGGGCGAAGCCGACCGGTTCGTCCGGTTAGATGTATTGATGGTTCAGAATTTCCGCTTTAAGCGGAATTTATGCGACGCCAGCCTCGCACATGATCCATCGGCGGAACGCTGCGATCTTCGGCACAGTCATTCTGTCCGGCTGCACAAGTATAAAGTACCCGACCGGGGTCTCAACGGGCGCGTCGATCGCTAGAATGACGCTACCGGCGTCCAGAGCGCGGGCCGCGTAAATATCGCGCACGATGGCGAGGCCCTGGCCGGCAATGGCGCCTTGGATCAGCAATGCGTCATCGGCGTAACTCGGCCCTTTTGTCGCGTTCCGGGCAGGATTGACGCCATGCGATTCGAGCCATGTCGGCCAGTCGGCCCGGTCGCGGTCCTGTAGAAGTGGATAGCGCAGACAATCGGCTGGATTTCTCAAGGGACCGTCGATTAGAAGCGACGGGCTTGCGACCGCCAAAAGCCGCGGCTTGAAGAGCAAAGTGGTGTCGAGGCCGGGGTAGTCGCCGGAGCCGTGCCGGATCGCCACATCCACCATGCCGCCTGTCATGTTCGCGAGTTGCACCGACGTTTCAATATGAATCTCGATCTCGGGATGCTGTGCAACGAAGCGACCGAGGCGCGGCGTCAGCCAGCACGCGGCAAAGGAAGGCGTCGTGCTGACGACCAGCGAACGCGGTCCCGGTCGGCGATCCTCGAACAATTGCACGGCAGCGTCGATCTGCTCGAAGCTCGGCGCGACCTTGCCAAACAGGCGCAGACCGTGCGCCGAAAGCTTCACCTCTCGGTTTCCGCGCTCAAGGAGCAGGATGCCGAATCGCGCTTCCAGTGCCTTGACCTGCTGGCTGACGGCTCCCGGCGTCACGTTCAGTTCCTGCGCGGCGCGTTTGATGCTGCCCTGCCGGCCAACTTCAACGAAGGTACGCAGCGCGCCGAAGGAAACGGGTGATGTCATAGCTTTCAGTTTAGCTGAACTTAATCATTCGGCAACAGATATGATTTGTATCCGCGGGATCGGACTGTATCTCATGCACCGTATGAGAACAGACCGCACCCGATCCGACCACCTGTCACCCGCGCTCGTCCGCCTTCTCGCGATTGGCGCTGGCGCGGCCGTCGCCAGCAGCTATTACAATCAGGCCTTCCTCGGCCACCTGACGGCGGAATTCGGGTTGGCGGCCGGTGTCGCCGCCATCGTGCCGGTACTGACGCAGGCCGGCAATGCCCTCGGCGTACTGTTCCTGGCCCCACTTGGCGACCGGTTGGAACGCAAGTCCCTCATCCTCGTGACCATTAGCGCTCTGGTGGCGGCTTTGATCGGCGCGGCCGTTTCGCCCGGCTTCCTATGGCTGGCGGTCGCCGGCCTCGCGGTTGGCCTGTTCGCCACGGTGGCGCAACAGATCGTTCCACTCGCGGTGCATCTGGCAGCACCTGCCGAGCGTGGTCGCGTTCTCGGCAAGGTGACAGGCGGCATTCTCATCGGCATTTTGCTTGCCCGCACCGTCAGCGGCACGATCTCGGACCTCTGGGGCTGGCCTTTCGTGTTCTGGTGCGCTGCCGTCATGATGACCGTGATCGGCGCAGCGCTGGCGCTCTGGCTACCCCGCGTGCCGCCTACAACTGATCTGAGCTATCCGCGCCTGCTTCGCTCCTTGTGGACACTGGTGCGGACGCATGGCGTTCTCCGGCGGGCGGTTATGGTGCAGTTCCTGATTTTCGCCGCCTTCATCGGCTTCTGGTCGAATCTCGCCTTGCTGCTAGCTGAACCGCCCTTTGAACTCGGTGGTACGGCTGTTGGACTTATGGCGCTTGTCGGGATGGCGGGCGCGCTCGCCGCGCCAGTCGCCGGCGGTTTTGCCGACAGGCGCGGCCCCGCCGTCGTCGTGTCGATTGGCGCGGCCTTCGTGGTGCTCGCCTTCGTGATCTTTGGCCTTTGGCAAGGTTCACTTATCGGTCTGATCCTCGGCATTCTAGCGATGGACCTAGCGGTGCAGTCCTCACAGGTCGCCAATCAGGCGCGTGTCTATGCGCTCGATCCGACCGCCCGCAGCCGGCTCAACACCGTGTTTATGGCGACCATGCTCGCCGGGGGTGCGGTTGGTGCCGGCATCGGTGGCGCTGCCTATGCCGCCTGTGGCTGGACCGGCACGTGCGCTTTCGGCGCGAGTTCGGCCGCGTTGGCGCTGCTCTTGTCGCGGAAATCCCAAGAGTAGCGACTACGACGGCCGCGCAGATGCCGGATACGTTTTCGTTAGAAACTGAAACGCTTGTCTTATGATTTCCGTGCTTCTTCGTGAGATAAAGAAGCGCCGGAAAGGATGGCCATCCTTTCCGGCGATGAGGATTAGTCGGTAAAGGCAGACTTATGGGGCGAGCTCTAGCTCAGGGCACGATCAGCGTGCCCGCGCCGCCCTTGGTAAGAATTTCGAGCAGGACCGAGTGCTTGACCTTGCCGTTGAGGATGACGACGCCCTCGACGCCGGCCTCGATCGCCTCGATACAGGTCTCGACCTTGGGGATCATGCCGCCCGAAACCGTGCCGTCGAGGATCAGGTTGCGGGCCTCGGCAACCGAGAGCTCCTTGATCAGCTCGCCATTTTTGTCGAGCACACCTGGGACGTCTGTGAGGAACAGCAGGCGCGTGGCGCGCAGCGCGCCGGCAATCGCGCCGGCGAAGGTATCCGCATTGATATTGTAGGTCTCGCCGGCGCGGCCCGGGGCCACCGGCGCGATCACCGGGATCATTTCGGATTTCGCCAGCAGATCGAGCAGGGTGGTATCCACGGTCACGACCTCGCCGACAAAGCCGAGATCGAGCACGCGTTCGATGTTGGAGTCGGGATCGACCACGGTCTTCTTGGCCTTTTCGGCAAACACCATGTTGCCGTCCTTGCCGCAGAGCCCGATCGCCCATTCGCCGGTCTGGTTGATCAGCGCGACGATCTCCTTGTTGATCGAGCCCGCAAGCACCATCTCGACGATTTCGACGGTGGCCTGATCGGTGACCCGCAGCCCGCCTTCGAACTTCGATTCAATTCCCATGCGCTTCAGCATGCTGCCGATCTGCGGTCCGCCGCCGTGAACAACGATCGGGTTCACGCCCGACTGTTTCAGCAGCGCGATATCGCTGGCAAAGGCCTGGCCAAGCTCGCTGTCGCCCATGGCGTGACCGCCATATTTCACGACGATCGTCTTGTTCTCGTATTTCTGCATATAGGGCAGGGCCTGGACCAGGAGCCGCGCCTGCTGTTCGCTTTCCGACAGTGACATGAAGTTTCCCGCTGCAATTTGCTCAGCGGCCTTTTAGCGCAAACTCGCGGTCTGGGAAACTCCTGTCCGGCGTTAACCGAAAGATGAGCTTGCGCCGGCAAACTTGATGTTTATCATCTGGGAGCGCGCATGAGGGAGGAATGGAACGCAATGGTAGGGCAGGGCTTTCATGGCGGGTGAAGACCTCGGCGTTCTGATCTCCCGGATTTCGATGCGCGATCGAAGCGCGTTCGAACTGCTTTATGAGCAGGCGAGCCCGAAACTTTTTGCGATCTGTCTTCGTATACTGGGCGAACGCGGCGAGGCGGAGGACGCCTTGCAGGATATCTTCGTGCGGATATGGCAGCGCGCCGGCACGTTCTCGACCGATGGACGCTCGCCGATGGGGTGGCTTGCCACCATCGCCCGAAACCACGCAATCGACCGGCTCCGGCAGAAAAAGCCCGCGACGCGCGATATCGATGATGTCTACGATCTCGCCGATGGCGCCAGAACGCCGGAAGAAGACGCCCACCTGAAAAGCGAGGGTCGTAGAATTGACCACTGCATGCAGCGTCTTGAGCCCGATTGGGCCTCGGCCGTGAAGGATGCCTATGTGCAGGGGCTGAGCTACAATGAACTGGCGGAGCAGTACAAGGTTCCGCTCAACACCATGCGAACCCGGCTGCGCCGCAGCCTGATCAAACTGAAAGAGTGCCTGGAAGCATGACGACGCCGGAAGACACATCAGGCGACAAGCCCTACGACAGCGTCGTTGCCGGCGAATATGTGCTGGGCACCCTGTCGCGGGACGCGCGGCAGACGGCCGAGGCGCGCATGCGTTCCGATCCGGCCTTCGCCGCGTTGGTGCATGCCTGGCAGTCAAGGCTCGAGCCGCTCGACGAGGAATATGGCGAGGTGGCCCCGCCGGCCTATATGCGCGGCGCCATCGAAACCCGGCTGTTCGGCACGGGCAAGGAGAAGCAGGGCTTTATCGGCCGGGCCTGGGATTCGGTCGCGCTGTGGCGCGGCGTCGCGGCGGTCGCGATCATCTTCGCCGTCGCCTTTCTTGCAAGCGAGCGCTTCCTGTCCGAGGCCCAGCCGACCCTGCTGGCCGAACTCAGCGGGCCGGACAATGCCGTCAATCTCGTGGCGCGCTACAATGCGCGCAACGGCATCGTGACGTTCACGCCGGTTGCCGCCGGCGCGGCGGATGAACGTTCGCTGGAGCTCTGGCTGATCGCGGGCGACGACGCGCCGCTGTCGCTCGGCGTATTGCCGCAGACCGGCGAGGGCGAAATCGCGGTGCCGCGCACTGTCGCCGGCCGCATCGATGCCGGCGCTTCCTTCGCGGTCACGATCGAGCCGTTCGGCGGCTCGCCCTCGGGTGCGCCGACCGGGCCGGTGATTGCCGCCGGGGAGCTGAGATCGCTCTGAGTTTCAAGAAAATAT
The DNA here is from genome assembly GCF_053484265.1 of Martelella sp. FOR1707. NCBI lineage: Bacteria > Pseudomonadati > Pseudomonadota > Alphaproteobacteria > Hyphomicrobiales > Aurantimonadaceae > Martelella > Martelella sp. FOR1707. The sequence continues at coordinate 817,037 of NZ_JBAKFP010000002.1, forward strand.
CTTTGTAAAACAGGTACCTAAAAGAAAATCGAAGAAATCTGAAACTTCTCTGTCCAGGCTTTCGTCCTTTGTTTCATAGCCAGCCATGAGGACTGGCGGAACACGAAAGTTTGAGGAGAAATTCATGTTTGCACTTCTGAAGAAAACCGCCGTCGCCGCCGCGCTTGTTTCGGGCACCGCGATTGCGGCCTTCGCCGCCAATCCGATGGTCGGCGGCGCCGAGATGTATCCGGACAAGAATATCGTCGAAAACGCCATGAATTCCGCCGACCACACCACGCTGGTCGCCGCCGTGAAGGCCGCCGGTCTTGTCGAAACGCTTCAGGGCGATGGACCCTTCACCGTCTTCGCGCCGACCAATGAAGCCTTCGCCGCGCTGCCGGACGGCACGGTCGACACGCTTCTGATGCCGGAAAACAAGGACGCGCTGGCCAAGATTCTGACCTGCCACGTCGTCGCCGCGGATGCGATGTCGTCCGCGATCGAGAAGATGATCGCCGATGATGGCGGCGAGCATGACGTGCCGACCGTGGGCGGTTGCGTGCTGAAGGCGAAGGAAATGAACGGCACCATCACGCTGACCGATGAAAACGGCGGCGTGGCCGAGGTGACGATCGCCGATGTCGAGCAGTCGAATGGCGTCATCCATGTCATCGACAAGGTTCTGCTGCCGGCCAGCTGAGGCTTCGCGGCCGGAAGCCAGCTCCAGCTTCCGGCCGGTCAACGAACCTCAATGATTGGCTGAACAGGGGCGGCAGCCCCCGGGGAGGGATGGCTCGCGCTGTCCCTCTTCCTCCCCCGGGCGGTTTCATCATCCTGGTCTCGGGCGATGCAGTTTCCTTCGGAATACCTGTTTTTCGCCGCGAATACGACACGCAAAAGGGGAATAGTCCGACGAGGCAACTCAGAGATGAGAAGGTTCGAGCTGACAGCGTCAGGAGCGGGCTTCGCTCTGAACTGCTCGATACCGACCGGATACATGATGAGAAGACCCGGCGGGAAACACCCACCCCGGTGTAATCTTGGCCGCCCTTCGGGGCGGCCTTTTTCGCGCAATCACATATTGATCGTGTCGATGATCGCCTGACGCAGATCATCGAGACCGTCATGTTTTTCCGACGAGGTGGCGAGAATCGCGGGGAAGGCGGCCGGACGCTTGCGGATTTTTTCCGCGGTGGCGGCCAGGAGTTTGGCCACCGCCGGCGGCTTGATCTTGTCGCTCTTGGTTAGCACGATCTGATAGGAGACGGCGGCCTTGTCGAGCAGGTCGAGCACGTCCTCGTCATTCTTCTTGATGCCGTGGCGGGCATCGATCAGCACATAGACGCGCTTCAGCGTGGCGCGGCCGCGCAGATAATCGAACACCAGCTTGGTCCACTGCTCCACTTGCGCCTTTGGCGCCTGGGCATAGCCGTAGCCGGGCATATCCACCAGCGCCATCGGCGGCAGGTCCTCGCCCTCGCCGGAATAGCCGTCGGGAACGAAATAGTTGAGTTCCTGGGTGCGGCCCGGCGTGTTGGAAGTGCGCGCCAGCCCCTTCTGGGTGAGCAGTGCATTGATCAGCGAGGACTTGCCGACATTGGACCGGCCCGCAAACGCCACTTCGGCCGGACCTTCCGGCGGCAGGAACTTCATCGACGGCACGCCGCGGATGAAAATCCACGGGCGGGCGAAAAGCGCTGCATCCTGGGCGATCTGCTGGGTCATATCCCGATCCTTACCATGAAGAAAACGCCCGGCAAGGGTGCCGGGCGTGTTTTCCTTGAGGCGTTTGCCGCCATTTAAGTCCTCTCCGGGAGGGGCGAGCTCGCCAGATCTATTCCGAAGCCGGCTTCTTCTTGCGGAACATGCCCTTCAGATTGTCGAACAGCTCGATCTTGACGCCGTGGCGCTTCATGATGATCGACTGCTGCAGGATCGAGAGCGTGTTGTTCCAGGCATAGTAGATCACCAGACCGGCCGGGAATTTCGCCAGCATGAAGGTGAACACGACCGGCATCCAGTTGAAGATCATCGCCTGGGTCTTGTCGGGCGGCGTCGGGTTCATGCGCATCTGCATCCACATGGTGATGCCCATGATGATCGGCCATGCGCCAATCATCAGAACGGCGGGGACCGCGAAGGGCAGGAGGCCGAACAGGTTGAAGATGCTGGTCGGATCAGGCGCGGAAAGGTCCTGAATCCAGCCGAAGAACGGCGCGTGACGCATTTCGATGGTGACGTAGAGCACCTTGTAGAGCGCGAAGAAGATCGGGATCTGGATCAGCATCGGCCAGCAGCCGGCGACCGGATTGATCTTCTCCTTCTTGTAGAGCTCCATCATCGCCTTCTGCAGGCCCATGCGGTCGTCGCCGTACTGCTCCTTCAGCTCGGTCATCTTCGGCTGCACGCGCTTCATGTTGGCCATGGAGGCGTACTGCTTGGAGGCGAGCGGGAAGAAGATCAGCTTGATGATGACGGTCGTGATCAGGATCGCGACGCCGAAATTGCCGACCTGATGATAGATGAAGTCCATCAGCTGGAACAGCGGCTTGGTGATGAACCACAGCCAGCCCCAGTCGATCATGCGGTCGAAGAGGCGGATGTTGAACCGGTCTTCATAGGCCGTCAGCGTGTTGGTTTCCTTGGCGCCGGCAAACACCATGGTTTTCAGGTCGGCCGACTGGCCGGGCGCAATCGTCAGCGCGGCGTTGTCGGAATAATCCGCCTGATAGCGCGCGCGGCCATCGGTGAAATGCGAGAAGCGCGCGTCGTAATTGACGTTGGCCTGCGGAATGACGGCGGTGCCCCAGTATTTGTCGGTCACGCCGAACCAGCCGCCGGTCGCGCCGTCGAAGCTCTGGTTTTCCTTGTCGACCGATTTGTAGGTTTCCAACGTCACGCCGGCATCATCGCCGAACACGCCGAGGAAGCCTTCGTGCAGAACCCATGCGGACGGCTCGTCCGGCAGGCTGAAGCGGGTGATGCGGCCATAGGGCGTCACCGAGGCCTGCTTTTCGGAATTGTTGGTGACCTTGTCGTCGACGGTGATCATGTATTTGTCGTCGATCGAGAAGGTCCGGGTGAACTTGATGCCGGCATCATTGGTGTAGGAAATCACCACCGGGGTCGACGGCGTCAGTTCGGTGCCCTTTTCGAGCGTCCAGACCGTCTGCGGGCCCGGAACCGTGCCGGAATTGTCGCCCTGCACGAAGCCGAGTTCGGCGAAATAGCCGTTCTGGGTGTCGGCCGGCGAGAACAGCGTCACGATCGGGCTCGTGGGGTCAACCGTGACGTGGTAATCCTTGAGCTTGATATCGTCGATCCTGGCGCCGGCCAGATTGATCGAGCCCTCGAGCGAAGGCGTTTCGATCTTGACGCGCGGCGCGGTGGCCTGCTGCGCGCCGGACTGGGAAAATACCGCATCGCCGTTTGCCCCGGCCTGGCCGGAGACGGCGGGCGTCGTGGTCGCGCCGTCCGGCGAGACGGTCTGTTCCTGCGTCTGCTGCTGCAGGGCGGCCTGTTCCTGGGCCTGACGCTGCGCCTCCATGCGCGGACCCATGAAAAAGAACTGCCAGGCGAGGACGATCAGGACCGTCAGGCCGATCGCGATCATAGAATTGCGGTTATTTTCCATCTTTAGTTCCTGGTGCGGAAGCCTTTCGGCTCCGTCGGATTTGAGGCGGGTTCGAGATCCGCGATTCCAGCGTATCGACAAGCCGCGCAAATGGCGCATCAAGCACCTCGCTGCGGCCCACGATGACATAATCGCAACCGGGCTGCATTGCAAACGCTGCCTTGAGGCGAACCGCCTCTTTCAGGCGGCGGCGAATGCGGTTGCGCGCGACGGCATTGCCCTGCCGTTTTGTAACAGTAAAACCGACGCGAGGCCCCGTTTGGGGTTCGCGTCGGTCGAGAACTTCAAGTAGAAAAAGGGGCCCCTTGCGCCGCTCGCCCTTTTGTACGGCGACAAACTGTGGACGGGTCTTCAGCCGTCCGACTTCGGCCTTTTTATCGGGCCCGGACATAAGGGCGAAACGCCCTTACGCCGAAAGACGCTTGCGACCGCGGGCGCGGCGTGCATTGAGGACCTTGCGGCCACCCTTTGTTGCCATGCGCGAGCGGAAGCCGTGGCGGCGCTTGCGAACGAGTTTGGAAGGCTGATAGGTACGCTTGGTAGACATTTGTTTTAATACCGCGGTGTGCGGCCCTTCTTGAAAACCGGCCGAAACCGGTTAAGCGTGTGGTTGATGTTCGTTCGCTCCGCAAAAAATCCGGGTGCAGAGCCGAAACTGCGCGGCTTATAAGGGAAAGCGCCGCGAATTGTCAATCGCGCGGCTGAGAAGTCGCAGCTAGCGCGGCCCGGTTTTGCATTTGCGGCGTTCGGGCATAGTATGGCTCCAGGTTGAATCGGAGAAAGCGGATGCGGTCTGAAAACCGCCCTCGGGGCACGGAAAGTGCATCTCCACGCGTCAGCGCCGACGGCGTCGCGATGCCGCGTTTTCTCTCCGGCCTCTCCGGGCGCATCCTGCTGCTGACGGTCGCCATCATCATGTTTGCCGAGATCGTGTTCTTCGTGCCGGCGGTCGCCACCATGCGCCTGCGCTGGCTTGACGACCGGCTGAACACCGCCGCCGCCGCGGTCACCGTCATCGACGGGCTGCAGCCGCTGTCGCTGCCGCGCGCGCTTCAGGACGAGACGCTGATGGCGACGGGCACCAAGGCGATCGTGCTGAGGAAGGACGGCATGTCGCAACTGCTGGCGGTGACCGACATGCCGCCCGAAATCAGCCGCAGCTACGATCTGACCGATGTCGGCCCGGTGGAGGCGGTGGTCGATGCCTTTGACGAGCTTCTGTTCGGCGGTGACCGGGCGATCCGCATCCTTGGCAATATCGGCGACAGCGACGCGATCATCGAACTGGTGATCTCCGACGATGAATTGCGCCATGCGCTGCTGATCTATGCGCGCAATATCTTCGCGCTCAGCATTCTGCTGTCCTCCGTCACCGCGATGCTGATCTTCTTCCGGCTGAATTCGATGCTGGTGCGCCCGCTCAGGCGCCAGATCGCCAATATGCAGGCGTTTTCCGAACATCCCGAACTGCCGGAGAGCGTATTCCGCCCGAGCGCGGAACCCGATGAGCTTGGCATTGCCGGCCGTCATCTGGCCACCATGCAGAGCGAATTGCAGAAGACCCTGCGCCAGCAGAAGCGGCTTGCCGAACTCGGTCTGGCCGTGTCGAAGATCAACCACGACATGCGCAATATCCTGTCCGCCGCGCAACTGATGTCGGACCGCATTGCTGGGATCGATGATCCGGTCGTCAAACGGGTCGCGCCGAAACTCTTGCGCGCGATCGACCGGGCCGCCCTCTATTCGCGATCGGTGCTGAGCTATGGCCAGGTCTCCGAGGCCGAGCCGAACCGCCGGATGATAGATGTGCATTCGCTGGTCAACGACGTCCACGACTATCTCGAACTCTCAGCCGATCCGTCGATCGAATGGATCAACCGGGTGCCGGAAGGGCTGAAGATCGACGCCGACCCTGAGCAGCTGTTCCGGGTTATCTTCAATCTCTGCCGAAACAGCGTCGAGGCGCTCGGTCAGCAGGCCAAGGCCGAATCGGTCAACTGTCTGACGGTCTCCGCCCAGCGCCACGGCAGCGTGGTGTCGCTGACGATCGACGATACCGGGCCCGGCATGCCGCAGAAGGCGCGCGAGAACCTGTTCGCCGCTTTCCGCGGCTCCGCCCGCAGCGGCGGCACGGGGCTTGGGCTCGCCATCGCCCGCGAGCTGGTGCTCGCCCATGGCGGCACGATCGGGCTTGTGGAAAAGGCAGGCCAGGGCACGCTGTTCCGCATCGAAATTCCCGATCGCCCGGTGATGCTGGAAAGCTGGCGCGAGGAGAGCGAAGCCGGCAGCTAAGGGCTTCGCGCCGCCGCCTGTTTTGATGTTTCAGGAAAATGACAACAATTTTCGGAAATCCGCTTGCATTCCAAATCGCAAGGTTCTAGAAGCCGTTTCGCACGCCGCAGACAGAAGCGGCGACCGCAAAGGCAAGCGCTCGTAGCTCAGCTGGATAGAGCACCAGACTACGAATCTGGGGGTCGGGAGTTCGAATCTTCCCGAGCGCGCCATTTTCCCTAACAAAATCAACCTCTTGTTTGCTTCAATTGAGAGCATTCGCGATTTCGTTTCTCTCGGGGGCACGCTGGGGGCACGTTTCGGAACCGACAATAGTGTCGGTCTGCGACGATGGCTCTTGCGTGCTAAAATACCAACCCCCATCTTGTGCTCAGCGGTGCATGCAGATGCATCCCGCCACCCCGCGAATATGCGACCAGTTTGAGACCCTAATCGACAGCCCCACCCGTTGGCCAAGGCTGTGAACGAAAATGTGTGTCTATGAAGTCGAACGAAACTGGAACGAAAAACAGGCTCATCAAAATTAGTGAGGTCGTCGACCGCGTCGGATTGAGCAGACGGTCGGTCTACAATCAAATCGCGCGCGGCGAGTTTCCGCGACCGGTTCGGCTGGGAGCCCAGTCGGTAGCCTGGCCGGAGGCTGAGATCGACGCTTGGGTTGGTGCTCGGATCGCCGCTCGAGATGCGGAGGCCCGCCCATGACCAAGCGCGCACCCCATTGGTCTCGCGGATGGTTCCGCTACGCACCGAAAAACCGCCGCCGCGAAATTGCCTTCGATCGCCGTGTTCGCCGGAAGGCCGCTCGCCTCGGGCTGCACATCGAAAAATCGAGAACAGTCGGCGGCTGGACGATCTGCGATGGAATCTCTGGCCTCATCCTGGAGGGGCCAGGCCTTTTTGACTGGCAGCTTGAGGATGAACTGAACGCTCGTCTTGCCGCTCGGGAGGCTGTCCGATGAAGGCCGCGCTTCGACAACACATCGCTGCGCTTCCCGCAGACGAACGTGAACGCGTCGCGCTGAGCCGCTTCTGCGAGGCCGACCGCCTCGCCGAGCAGCTCGGCGTCGACCGAGACGACGTTGCGGCGGCCTGCCGCGAGCTTGACCGCACAGCGGCGGTAAGCGGGCAGGAAACGTTGCGGCGATGGCACGAATCCATCCTCCTCCACACTGGCCTTTCTGCGACAGAAAAGGTAGCGGCCCTCCGCGTCTGGACCTTCGTGAACTCCAGTCACTTGTACGCCTGGCCCTCGCAAGGCCGTATCGCTCGCGAGCTGGGCTATTCGCGCGGCCCCAACCTGGGCAAAGCGCTGAGACGATCGTTCGAGATCGGAGCCTTTACGCCGGTTCGAATCAAAGACCTCCCTTTGAATGTCAGAAGGCTTGCTGTGAGCGAAAGTCGCCGGTCGCTCAGAGGCCTCGCCTATCGGTTGAATCCGGTCGATCGCTGGTCGGTTGAGGCGGAGGCTTTCGAGTTGTTGCGCGAAGGCAACATGTTCCATGGTGGAACCTTTAAAGGTTCCATGGCGCACCACCTTAACTACGAAGGTAACTACCAACCGGCTGCGCCGGATTCTTTTATAGACGAGCTTTCCACAACCGCTGACGTTTCCCGTGTTGAGACTCATCACATATCGGATGAACTCGGCGGTGGTTGTGTTACTCAGAGGGAGGCTTCTCATGGTTGATGTTGTTCCGTTCGTTCAATCCGATATGGACCTTGTTCGTCGCGAAGCTGCTCGCATCCGAAAAATGCGGCGGCGGCTGACGCGAGAGCGCGCCCTCATCGCGTTCGATCAGAATGTCGTTCGCGGTGGCATGCTGGCGGGCATGCGTCGCGGCGCGGCGATCACCAGAGCTGATGCCCTGGGGGACGCTCTGCGCGCTCGTCTCGCTGAGCTTGATGAACTGGCGAAAGAACGAGCCCCCTCCGCGACAATTCATCACCTCGAAAGGCTCACCGCATGACCAACACGATCAACTCAATACCGGTCCAAACTGGACCGCTATCGATCACTGTTCGCCCGGCCCTGGTGGGCTACGAGGCGGCCATGGTCGAAGGAGTCGGCATGTTCGCAATCGAGCTTGACCGGCCGCGTCGTCGGTTCGCCCTGCTCATCCTGGAAGAGGGCAAGGGGCCGCAGATCGCCGCGCTTTATGACGACGAACACATGGCCGATGAGGCGGCACAGGAACTCCGCCTTGCGCTGCCGCAGGCAGTGCGCGTGGCGCGGGAAGGCGGGCTCCAATGATCGGCTCCTTCCTGAAAGGCTCGGAGTGTTGGTCAAATCCGTCGGCCATCTGCAAAATAAACCCGTCGGCATCCGCAGAACTGGCCGAGCGTTTTGAAAGTGGACCCGATTATGGCAAATTCTGATGCACGTCGACACAGGCCTCTGGATGACTTTTGCCAGCTCGTTTTGTGGCGAGCTGCTCACCAAACAATCACGATGCATCGCGAGAATGGCGGCAGATCTCTTCAGACGGCAGAGCGTGTCACTGACCGGCCATACGTCCTATCGCTAAACGGAGGCAGACTCGACGGACAATTCGTCGGTCGTTGCGCGACCTATAAAGAGGGGCTCGCCGATGGCCGTCTTCTTGCTGCTGCGCTCCACATTGAGCTTGTCGATGAGGCGGGGCGGTGAGGGCCGAGCAGCCCCCCGGTCTCTAGGTTCTTCCGGAAAAATAGCAGACCGCGGGCGAGCGGCAGCGCATTATTCGAGCGTTTTTTGGAAAAGGAAAAGTGCAGTTCCGATTCCTCTTTCAGCTAACTGGGTTTCGCCACGTCGAGAACAATGATCGTAAACTTGTTTTTCAAAGCACTGGGTAAATCCTCGATGAGCATAGCCTCGAGTTCCTCAGCAGTTTCGGGCGGTGGAGCGCCATCGTCTCTGGTGGGAAGGCTTCTGTCCTTGCCAAACCAGAAAACTAGATAGACCCCATATCCCGAAGCATTTTCGTCGGACGCATATCCCGAAAGCTGATCGACGGGGGCGGTCCATAGCTCCTTGTTGTAGTGACGCTTAGCCTCAACAGGAAGGTTTTTGCCGGCGCCATTTAGCAAGAGAATGTCTGCTCGGGTGTTCTCTCCGCGACGAGCCTCAGGGAAACTGCCGACAATCCCATATCGTTCAAATCTTGGTCTTAGAAGCTCAAGCAATCGATCCCTGTCTTCGTTCTCGACTTGAGGATCCGTGGCGTGCCCATGCTGATCTGTGTTCCAAAAGCGTTTCCAAGGGGTCTCGCTAGCAGTCCTAAGCGTGCTTTTGTATCGCTGGAGTTCTTCGACAACGATTGCTACGAGATCAGACGAATTCGCTGGCGCACCGCCTTCAAGAGCTTTCCGCAGTTGATCTAGCGACGGAGGACAAAACTGTTCATCGCGAAGCTTGCGAGCATGCTCTGCAGCGGCGTGATTGATCTCAGCCCGCCAACTTGGGTCGACAGACGGTGCAAGCTCCTTCAACTGAGCACCTACTGACGGCGAAGAGGACGCCGCAAGGCGATGTATTGCCCCCCTCACAGCAGCGCTTGGTGTGTCGAGCCACTTCCAGTTATCATCATAGGCGAAAACTTGGCCAAGCCGCTCAATTCTAAGGAGGTCTAGTAAATCTGGTTCAGGGCACAGTGACTCGAATGTATCCGCAAGCCCTTCGTCGGCAGCGAGAAGAGCATTGAATTGTTCATCCGGCGATAGCTCATCTGAGAACTTTGACGCCAAAAGAGCCAATCCGACAAAGTTCCAAATGTTTTGCTGCTCTTCGCCAAACTCGCTCTGACAGTCGCCAAACCGTTGAACTATGTCGATAAGATCTTCTAACTTCATTGCATGTCCGGCAGCGTTCAGCGCTTGCTTTAGCGCTCTGACCGGTAGATTTAGTTTCGCTTTGAACAATCGCTTTATGCAAAGAGAAATAAATCCTGTTTTGTCGCTATCTTGAAGCAAATAAATGCAATCCAGATCATCAGCACCCGCATTTATCCCTGCGATCCAGTAGTCAACCACTGCTTGTGATCCACCATTCGGCTCAGAAGCAAGCTGACCAACCGACCAGTCTACGATCGATGGCCTTCCACTAGTGGCAAAATATGAGTGCTTAAGCCCGATTATCGCAGTTGTGTTGCTACACCCAGAAAGCTCGGACACTCGACCGGTTGAGAGCGCATAATGTAAACCCGCAGCTACTACAGTCTCCTGCCGAAATGACTTTCGGTTGGCCTTCGCTATCGCAAGTTTATCGATGCCAAGCTTTATGTCTCCGTGAGTTACGAACTGAACGAGGCCTTCCACTATGGCGTGAGCAATTTTTTCATCGGAGTACTTTGTGATTGTCTCTAGTGGTGTGGTTTGTGATTCGACAAACGATTCTTCGTAACACAGAGAGCCCCAATGAAGCACTCCAAATTGCTTGGGATCAGCTGTAGCGATAGCGTCAATGTGCGGCACTAAATCTGCTACAAATGCGGTTCGCGATTTTTCCAATTCAACTGCGCGAGCGGCATTCTCTTTGGCTTCTCTCTTCTTCCATTTGGCACTCGAATCTGACAGTAGCGACTCTATGAATTTCTTATTACTGCCTTCGCGTCTGAGCAGAGAAACAATGGAATCGCGCATTTCTAACCAGTCGTCCTGGCCCTTCGCTGCATAAGCGGCCACCCTGAATAAGCGCCTGCGTCTCAGTCCCCTTCGCATTTTTTCTGCGGATTCTATGAGCGCGCTGGAAATTAACTGAGTTGGTTGTCTTCCTGTGATGGTGATATAGTTCGAACTTACAAACCACTCTTTTTCGTCAGCGGGGGCACTGTCGTTGAGCGTCAGAAAGAGTTCCACCTCACGGTGAGCTAGATCGCGATCAATCCATCGTTGAATAGCGGTGATGACTTCGCCATCAAGCACATCCCACGAGTTCGCCCTTAGGTTCTCGAGCCAAGAATACCATCGTACTGCATTGATATCTGGATTGGCATTTAGCGCTGCAATAAACAGCTGGTCGAGTAGTGACTGAACCTGCGAGGTGTGCCGCCGCCGCGTGCTATTCATCCCGACTCGACCGTCCAGAAGTGCCATCTGCGGCGAGCGCTTCAAAGCAATAGTCAGGCGAGTCAGCCCGTTGGTCTCTGCCGCACGACTTTGACTTCGCGGACCGCTATGAAGTCGATCAAAATCCGACAGCAGAAGCTGAAGCTCTTTGGAAGAAATTTCTTCCGGCGGGATGTCGGCCATAATGTCGGCACGGACTATAGCCTGATTAAGGGTCATCTCCCTTGAAGCGAGATCGTTGAGCAATTCTCTGCTCGCCATTTGCGGGTCGGATGACTTGCTCGTGAAGACCTCAGCGGCTCGTTTCCTCATCCATACTGGACGAGTTTCATCGAGAACAATTTCACGAAGCTTAGGCTGTATTCTGACAACTGGCCCGCCATCCGCCAGCGCTCTCAACACAGAATACTGCAGTTGGCTTTTCACCGGTGAATCAAGGATATCAGCGAAGTCGGCGGCGAGATCATCTCCTGCGAGACTGCCAAACACCGTAGAATCATCCTGAGACGCCAAAAAGTAAGGGTCGTCGTTGTCGAGATTGAGCAGAATATCCCGGCGATTCTCTGTATCAAAGACAGAAGCATCGCCGTACGCCAAAACCGTCGCTGCATCGCTCCGGATAAGTCGGTTAGCTCCGAACGCGTCCCCCGATTTCTGCAGGTGAGCTGCGAACCATGCGTATAGCCCCCGGAGCTCACTAGGCGCCTTTTGATCATTCGAAGTGATCAGCGCGATAGCGCGACCGAGTGGAAAAGCCGGCGTGCGATTGTTGCCGATTACCTTGGCTGACAGGAAGCGTGCGGCCAGAAATTCGGCAACGGCTTTATGCATAGGCTGGAACACGCTCCTTTCGCCTCGGAAAAGCGCGGTGTCTAGCGCGGCAGAAACCGTTGTGCGATCTAGTGCCAAGTCATTTGTGCCCAAAAGGCCAGCTTGCGTTGGCATCGAATTTGAATGCCAAAAGGCCTTGGCTCCAGTCGCTAAAAGATAAAAGCACATTGTTGAGCTGGCATCGCGCATTTCCTGAACGCCAGGTATGTCGTCATCTTTTGCTCGGTCCGAATCGTGCTCATAAGTGAGTTGGGTTGTCGCCTTTTCGAAAAGTTCAAATCGCGTAGTAGGCCAGTCTTCTGCCTTAGTTACGACCGAGTGAAGCAACCGAAGGCTGAGCGGATTTCGTAAAAAAGCATCTGCACCGCGCGTGTAGGCCTGGTCCAGGAATTGGCTTGGCTGACTTTGCCCGAACGATTTCAAAAGCGTTATCGCCTCGTCGTCACTCAACGGGAGAAGGTGAGCCTCGACGATGGATTGGTTATTGGCAGCATGGCGCATCGCCATGACGTCAGAGTTTTCCCGCCAGTCTTCGGAGCGACAGGTAAGACGCCAACGGGTAATATTTCTTTTTGAGATTTCAGCAGAAAGTTTCAGAATTTTGTCTTTTCCACTGCCGTCAGATCGGTACTCGTCAAGAGCATCAAGGTAAAACGTGCTGTGACCCTGCTTTGCCAAACCATTCAGCAACTCTCGGCAAGTGACAACCGAGCCGCCTTCCGAAGTAGCTTCGAACTTTAAAGCTGAAGATTTGCCTGCACCCGGTTCTCCGAGCAGGACGAGATAGGGTTGATCGCGGAACTCGCTCAAATGTCGGATTACTTTATCTTCTCCGACTTTAACCTCAACGAGCCTGTCTAGGTGGGCGAGTTCCATCGAATCTCCGTTCGCCAATTTAAGCTAATCACTTGTTAATGGAACATCGGTTCGACGATGCTGAGCTGTCAACACTAAGCATTGCTATCCGTTTTATTCATGATATTATTTGATTGAATACTATTTATGTATCATTTTTTGTTATGATATATGAGGCGGAAGTTGCAGCGAACAGATGAATTAAGCTTGCGGCAATCACAAATCGCTCGAGAGCTGAAGGTTGTGCCGATGGAGGTGATGCGCATCGCCACGGCGGTGGGTATCAGGAGAGGTCGTCCGCTCAGTTTGAGCGATGGTGCCAGCATAATTGTGGCCAGACACCTCAAAGAAATGGGGTTCACTTTTTCTGTTGCAACGAATCTCGTCGCCGAAGCACGGGATATTGTCAGATTTCTTTGCGCCGATCAAAAACGGAAAGGGTGGATCATCCTTGTCGACTGCGGAGGGTGCGCATTCCGCTTGCACGCCATTTCTGATCGGCACCTGGTGGCAATACTCGAGCGGTTTCCAGCAGCTCCTATCATCCCTTTACATGCAATGGTTCAAGGCGCTCTGGAGCGTCTGAACACGCCGAAAGCGCAGAGGAACCGGTCCCATGCCTGAACTTCTCACTCGCGCCACCGGACGGCTCTCAAGCTTCGACCCCGAAACCCGCACGATCGACGCAGTCCTTGCCACGGAGACGCCTGTGCGCCGCCGGTCCTTCGAGGACGGCCTTTTTGATGAGATACTCGTGTGTGCACCGGCAGCGCTGGACACCGCCCGCATGGACTCGATGGCGCTCCTCGATAGCCACGACAGTTGGTCGATCGATTCCCGCCTCGGAACCGTGGTGCCTGGTTCGCTTCGGTTCGAAGGCCGGCAGGCCATCGTCACAATCATGTTCAGCCGCAACGAACGGGCCGACGCTCTGATGCGTGACCTTGAGGACGGGCATAGGCTCTCGGTATCCGTCGGCTACCGCATTCTGGATGTCGAGAAGACAGAGGCGCCGAGCGGCGGTGTTGCGACCGTGCGCGCCACGAAGTGGCAGCCGATGGAGCTTTCCGTCGTCGCAGTACCAGCCGACCCCAATGCACAAACCCGCCAATTCCCCAGAGAGGAAAACCCCATGACCGAAACGCAGACCATCACCCGTGCTGAAAAGAAGCGCATCGCCGAAATCCACGCCGTTGCTCGTATGGCCAAGATCGATGTTGCGGACGACCTCGTCACCCGCGCGATCGAGGAAGATACGTCCGTCGATGGCTTCCGCGACGTCGTCATTGAACACCTCATGGCGCGCGAAAACGAGACTCCGACGAACGGACTCGTCATCCCGCGCACTACCGGACACACGAACCTCGAAAGCCAGGTTGCCGCCCGCACCGATTCTCTCGTCGCCCGAATGACCGGCAGAGCGCCAGAGGGCGAGGGCCGCGCTTTCATGGGCGCCACCCTCATGGACCACGCTCGCGGCCTCCTGGAGGCCCGCGGCGTCAATACGAGCATGATGTCGAGGGAAGAGATCCTCGGCTATCGTGGCATGCACACTGCATCCGATTTTCCGCTTCTCCTGCAGGCGGCCGGCGAGCGTGTTCTCATGAGCGCGTATCAACTGGCAGAGTCGCCGCTGAAGTCGGCTCTTGCTCGCCGTGGCACCGCGACCGACTTCCGCCCGAAAACCAAACTGAAGGTCTCTGACGCCGGACTGCTGGAAAAGGTATCCGAAAGCGGAGAAATCCGGGCAACCACCCGCGCCGAAAGTGCCGAGTCCTACGCGGTGGAGTCCTTCGGCCGGATCTTTGCTCTCAGCTTCAAAGCCATCGTCAACGACGACCTTGGCGCGTTTGGCGACTGGAGTACTCAGGCGGGCCGAATGGCGGCTCAGACCGAGGCCAAGCTCCTGTTCGAGCTTCTGGTCGGCGATGCTGGCAATGGCCCTGTGATGGGCGAGGACAACAAGACCCTGTTCCATGCCGGCCATGAAAACCTTCTGACCGGCGCTGCGCTGGATGTCGCTGGTCTTTCGGTCGCACGCAAGAGCTTCCGCGGCCTGAAGGCGCCCGGAGGCGAGAAGATCAGCGTCGCCCCGAAATTCCTCCTCGTCGGGTCCGAGCTGGAGACCGATGCCGAGAAGGTCTTAGCCGTGCTGGCAGCCAATACCGTCAGCGAGCAGAATCCGTTCGCCGGCAAGCTTGAACTGGTCGTGGAGCCGCGCATCGAAGACAAGTCCTGGTACCTGTTTGCCGACCCCGCCGCCCAGCCCGTCTTCGAATGGAGCTACCTCAGCGGCTACGAAGGCCCCCAGATCGACAGCCGCGATGGCTTCGAGCGTCTCGGCACCGAATTCCGTGCCGTCCTGCATTTCGGCGCTGGCGCGATCGACTGGCGCGGCGCTGTCCGCAATCCGGGCCTGTGAGCCCAACCCAACGTGGAGCGCCTTGTGGTGCTTCGCGCTTGAGGTGGGCGGGTAACCGCCTTCCTCCGTCGCGCCGGTGATCGTGACGGTTCAAAACAATCACCCGGAAGCCAGCCGACTCACCTCGGTCGAGGTAAGTGATAACGACACATCCGCCGAAAGGCACGCTCCCCTGGACCCCGCAGCCCCTATGCGGGAGGGCGGGGAGCATCCACGAAAGGGGAAGCGCATGTCCATATTCGACCGTCTCGACCGCGTTGCAAGCCGCACCGTTGACCGCACCTTCGCGGTGGGCGCTACGGTTGATCCTATGACCCACCCACCCAATGGACGCCCCATGAGTGATTCTCAGCGAGAAGAGATCCTGCTCAAGGGGGTGTTCTCGGAAGCATCTGAATATGCGCAGATCGAAGAGGGCGCGCGCGATCGCAATGGCAACGACTTCCGCACGCTCGTGCATGGCCAGCGTTTCGAGTTCTCGGTCGACGTGGTTCGATATCCCGCCGCGAAGGATATCCGCCAAGGGGACCGGCTGACGCTGGACGATGCGAGACGGTTCGAAATCAGCACCGTCGAGCCGGATGGCATGAGTCGGGTCGTTTTGAAGCTGGTCCGTGCTTAGCCTGTTCTGCTCATTTTTGTGACATTATCGGGGCGCTGCTTCCCCGTAACAATCTCCTCCAGCAACGCCCCCCATGCATCGAGCGCATGCCGCTTTTGTGGCAGATAGTCGTTGCGGTCGTAGTGGATACCAGTGACCGCCGCGGCTCCACCCGTATCGCTGCTGTGAGCGAGCACCATCGACACTACAAAACGCGCTACGCCAATCCTCTCGCTGGTCATCATTGTGGCCCCTGTTCGTCTCAGGTCATGCGGTGTAGCTGGCTCCATCTCAAGAGCCGTGACAATTCGCTTCATGGCTTTGCTCAACAGGTGGGAGTCCACAGGCGCCGGCTTTTCAGATCGCGACGATTCAAACACATACTCCACCCCGCCAATTTCGTGCCTTGCAGCCGCCAGCACTTGCATTGCCATATCGTTGAGCGGAACCGCATGAGCGCGCTTGCCTTTCATCCGACCAGCCGGAATAGACCATACCCGGCTTTCCAAATCGAACTCGCTCCACCGTGCACCCATAACCTCGCCACGGCGCTGCAGCGTGGCAGCGGCAAACCTCAGAGCAATTCCCATGTGCCTCGGCAGCGTCAGCTTGTCGAAGCTCTCCGGCGACACACAAGCCTTCCAGAACAGTTTCAGTTCGTCGTCTGTCATCACCCGTTCGCGAGGGACGGAGGAGGGGGCAGAGATCCCCATGGCAGGGTTTGAATCGATCATGCCCATGCTCACGGCAAAGCTCAGCAACTGCCTGATCACGTTCCGAACGTGCCGGCCATTCGAATTGGAGAGTTTTGTCTGTTTCGAAACAAAGTCACGGATTTCAACACGGGTCAATTTGCTGACCGGTATTTTGCCGAAGGTGGGTTCAACCAGCTTTGTGAAAATGCGCTGTTCCTCGCGGATTGTGCTTGCCCGCTTTGGCTTCGACTTGGAGCCGCCCCTGTGCGTCCCCTCTGTTGCCGCTTCAAAATAGGCCTCAGCGAGGCCCGAGATCGTGTTTAGTCTCTGGCGCCGCTGTTCGGCCCTATTGGCTTGCTCCAGCGCAACGAGGTCCGCTCCAGACGATATCGCACCCTTGGCTCTGCGCGCTTCCTCGCGAGCTCTGGCGAGGCCTATGGCTGGATATTTGCCGAGACTTTTCCGGCGCTGCTCTCCTGCCTGGTTTCGATATCGCACCGACCAACTCTTAACGCCGGTCTCCGTGATGCGAAGAATGAGGCCGGGTTCAATGTCATCTCTGATTTCGGTTCGCTTGCCTGCCTCGGCAACGGCGTTTCTCACGAGGTTGTCAGTGAGCTTCATAGGCGATTTCCTTCCGTCGCGGCCCCCCAATCGGTTACAATTGCCAGAGTCTGGGAACCGCTCTGGGGGCACACCGGGGGCACAAAATAGCTGCGTCTCTCTGCATCATCTTGCACGAGCCTGCATCGCCGGTAAAGCTATATCACCTGAAAACAATGGCTTTATTCATTTTCTGGCATTTCTGTGCACTGCTATGCACAGCTCCCATATCAGACTACGAATCTGGGGGTCGGGAGTTCGAATCTTCCCGAGCGCGCCATTTCCTCATCAAGACAAATTTGGAATGTCCTCTCGCCTCACGAGGCAAGCCGACGTATGGTTGCTCTCCGTACGCTCTGGCGCGTTTGCCGCTATTCCTCCGCCCATTCCGGCAGCGGAAACACCATGTCATAGGCCCAGTTGAAGACGAGCGCATAGACCATGTAGAACAGCGCGAAGGATATATCCATCACCAGCGCCTGCCACAGCGATATGCCGAGATACCAGGCGATGAACGGCATCAGTACGATCAGCAGGCCGGTTTCGAACAGGACCGCATGGACCACGCGCGACGGAAATGCCTTCTCCGTGGTGGCGAACAGGCGCTGCATGATGTGGTCGAAGATATAGTTGTAGACCATGTTCCAGAGAGCGGCGAGCGTGGCGCTTACGACGCCCACCACGCCGATGTCGTGCATGGACATGCCGAAGACGAAGGCGCCGAGCGGAACGACCAGAAGCAGGCCGATAACCTCGAAACTGAGCGCATGGCGAAGGCGATCGAGAGGGGAGCGCATGGGCAACCTCAAATGAGATGCCGGGTCGTCCCGGCAGTTGTCCAATTCGGGGAGGTCGTCCTCACAGCGACGGAGGTAGCGTCCGCCATGCCCCGTTTCAAGGGCCGGCATAGTGAAGTGCGAAAAAGATTGCTTCGTGCATTCTGAAAGAACGAGACCCGCAGGACGCGCCGGTCACGGCAGCGCGTTATCCTGGTTCACGACACGATTGCGGCCGCCCCGCTTGGCGACATAAAGACGGGTGTCGGCGTTCTTGAACAGGGCGTTCCAGCTTTCGGATGGTTCGCGGGTCGCGACGCCGAAGCTCGCGGTGACGCCAGTTGCACCATCCGGCAGGCCGTAGTGATGCGCTTCCACGGCGGCCCGCAGGCGTTCGGCGAACTGCAGCGCCGCCTCGCTGTCGGTACCCGGCATCAGGATCGCGAATTCCTCGCCGCCCAGCCGCCCGATGATGTCGTGCTTGCGGGCATTCTGGCGCAGGACCGCGCCCACTTCCCTCAGGACCACATCGCCCTGATCGTGACCGTAAATATCGTTTATGCTCTTGAAGTGATCGATGTCGCAGAGAACGAGGGACACCGGATTGTCGATAACCGGCAATTCCAGCTCGATCCGGTCTCCGAAACCGCGCCTGTTCAACACCCCGGTCAGGGCGTCATAGTCACGCTCGCGCCGCAAATCGTGCAGCACATCGGAAAAGGCCGCAAACAGCAGCGTGAGCGCCAGTGCCGCGGCGAGGAGACCGACGGAGAAGAGCATGGCCTGCCAGAATACGGAGTTTGCAAAGGCGGCCGCACCGGGTGCGATCCAGCTGCCTGTGGTCAGCAGGGTTCTTGGAAAGAAGTGAAGGGCGAAGAGCAAAAGGACCCAGAAGAGAACGCGATCGACGGGGCGCGGCGCCGGACGCTTCGCAAGGGGGACCGTTGCCGACAGCATGATCAGGCCATAGCCGAAATGCTGGACGTAAATGCGGGCGGTCAGATTCCGGTCGATATAGAAGAAATACCAGAGCAGCGCCATGATGACCGCGAATACGGCCAGGCAAAGCCACCAGTTGAATGGCTTTCCGGCGCGCAGGAGTATGCCCTGCACGGTTAGCAAGACGGCAAGCGTGTAGAGTGCGCCGGAAACAAGGGCGTTCGCTCCAACGCCGGGAGGCCAGCCGAGAATTTGCGAGAGCGAGCCCAGCGTGAACAATAGGCACGACAGCGCTAGCACAGGCAAATAACGCAGCCGCCTTTCGATCAGCCAGAACACCGCAAAGGCGAGGCTGAATGTCAGAACGATGCCCGGACCCGTCAGGGAAAGGATTGTTCGCGCTACCACAGTATTCATTGGGGCTCGGGTTTTTGAAGTAAACAGCGAAAGGAAATCAAAATCGGAGAGGGCTGGGTCCTCTCCGGATTGTCGTCGGATACTCGTATAGATTGTTTTCGGCTTAAAAGTAAGCTTCCGGTTCTATCATATTTCGATGACGACGCTTTTGTGGTGCGGGCGGAAAGAAATTTTGAGGTCAATTAGATCAGTTCTGCTTGAAAGGAAAGCAATTATGTTTGTCTGGACTCACCGTTACATGCGCGCCTGATCCGGAATCCAGAGTCATTTGTTGTTTGGAAAAAGTGCCAATGCCTACAGCGGTTTACGCTACCGGTCTCGGGCTGTTGTGGAGGGAGAAAGTGCCGTTTTCAGGCCATGGTTCCCTCAACCAAACGACCCGCTGCGGATGGCCGCGACGGGTCGTTTTGCGAGAAATCGATTTTTTGCAGAGGGGTCAGCCGTATTCCGCCATATCGGCCGCGACCGCTGCCTGCATCTCGTCCAGCACGTCGGGGAGCGCGCTCAGGACCCGGTTCCAGCGCGGCATCAGCGGCGTTGCGTCCGGGGTTTCAAGGAAGGCGTTGCCGGCTTCCGTCAGGTTGGTCGCGAACAGTTCGACAGCCTGTTCTTCCTTGTGCCGGTCGGTGGAAAGCCCGTTCATGCGGGCGTCGTTGTGATAGGTTTCCACCAGATCGAGCGCGGTGCGGAAATAGGCGGCCTTCACTGTTCTCAGCGTCTCCTGCGAGAAGGTGACGCCGTCTGTCGCAAGCTTCCGGAACACGGTCTTGCAGATGTCGGTGGACATGCGCGACAGGCCCTGCCGGGCATCCTCCTGGGAGAGCGGCTGGTGCTTGTGATCGTAGGCGTCGGAGATATCCACCTGGCAGATGGCGTTGTTGGAGTAGTTGCGCCAGAGTTCCGACAAAACGCCGATCTCGAGGCCCCAGTCCCACGGAATGCGGATATCGGGCAGAATATGCGTGCGCATCGCGAATTCGCCGGCGAGCGGATAGCGGAACCCCTTCAGGTAGTCGAGATAGGGCTGGTGGCCAATGGTCTTTTCCAGCGCCAGCAGAAGCGGCGTCACCAGAAGCCGGGTCACGCGGCCGTTCAGCGAGCCGTCGGCGATGCGCGGATAGTAGCCCTTGGCGAACACATAAGGAAAGGCCGGGTTGGTGACCGGGTAGACCAGCCGGGCCAGCATCTCGCGCGAATAGGTCACGATGTCGCAATCATGCAGCGCCACCACGGAGGAGTTGCGCGCGCCAAGAACATAGCCGATGCAGTACCAGACATTGCGGCCCTTGCCGGGCTCCTCCGGCGCCAGCGACGCTTGGCCGAGCCGGTTGTGAACGGCCTGCATGCGCGGCCCGTCATTCCACAGTACGGCGTGCTGCTGGGGCAGGCGGCTGAAATATTTCAGCGCGTAGCGATATTGTTCCTCATCGGCGCGGTCGAGGCCGATGACGATGTTGGAGATGTAAGGCACCTCGGTGAGGTGCTTGACGATGTTGTCGAGCGCCTCGGCCTCCAGTTCGGAAAACAGCGAGGGCAGGATCAGCGTGATCGGGCGGGTCGCCGAAAAACTCGACAGCTCGCGTTCCACGCGATGGAGCGAGCGTTCGCGCAGATTGTGAAGCGTCGCGACGACGCCGTTTTGATGAAAGTCAGCCATGGCGACGCTCCTGATTTTTGTGCTTGCGGCAGCGCCGGAAAATGGCTGCCGAGTGGAATATGTATCAGAGCGGGCGGCTTTCAACGCTGCGAGGCCGCTCGATCGTCATTGTTAAGCGGCAGCTCCACGAAGGACGTGTGGTGCCGTCCGGGCGCGAACCGCTCATCTATTTACCAACTATATTATGCCAATAATTGCAATATCATGTCATTCCAGCCGTAAGGGCCCGGACGCTCGGACCGGGTGATGAAACCCGCGCGCTCGCGATCCGAAACCGGCATTTCGGCATGGGCGGGATTGGCGATGATGAAGCCCCGGTCGGCGGCCTCCAGCATGGCCGCATCATTGGGCGCATCGCCTAGCGCCACGGTGGAGATCGGCTCATCCGAGGTTTCCGTATAGTGGCGGGCAATCTTCGCCATCGCCTCGGCTTTCGAGGTCTTCGGCATCAGCGTGAAGAACCGGCCGCCCTGGACCGCCTGAAATCCATGCGCGTCAAGGATTGCCGAAAAGGCGGCGCGCTCGTCCTCGCTGCCGGACCACGGGCCCGGTTCGGAAAAGCGACGCTTTCGGGCAAGGCGGGCGTTCTCCAGCGTCATGCCGGTCTTTTCGGCGACCTCGGCATCGCTCCAGTCGCCGAACCCTTGATAGTGGCGCCGCAAATCGGGGTCCATGGAGGATAGCACCGCACGCAGCCTGTCATAGACGCCGTCGTCGTCGGCCGCGCCGCCGGGCCAGTTGACGATGCCCGCTCCGTTTTCCACGATCATCGGGTGGTCGATGCCGATCGCGGCGGCGATCGGCCGCATCTCGGCCTCGGTCTTGGAGCTTGCGAGAATGAGCGGGATGCCGCGCGCCTTCAAAAGCTCCAGCGCCGGGCGGGCCGGCTCGAACGAATAGGTCTCGTGGTCAAGCAGCGTGCCGTCGAGATCAGTGAAGACGATGTGCATCCTATGCCCCTTACGCGTTGCCGCTCCTGGCAAGAAACTGCCGCGCCGCGTAAAGCGAAATCGCCGAGGCATTGGAAACATTGAGCGATTTGATCTCGCCGGGCATGTCGAGCCGGGCGAGTGTGGTCACGGTCTCGCGGGTCTTCTGGCGCAGGCCCTTGCCTTCCGCGCCGAGCACCAGCGCGATCTTGTCGCCGCGGAGGCTCTCCTCCAGCACGGCGGGCCCCTCCGAATCGAGACCGACGGTCGTGAAGCCCATGGCGCGGAGTTCATCCAGCGCCTTGGCGAGATTGGTGATCTGGATATAGGGAATATATTCCAGTGCCCCGGAGGCGGATTTGGCGAGCACGCCCGATTCGGCCGGGCTGTGGCGCATGGTGGTGATCACCGCGCCGGCGGCAAAGGCGACGGCGGAACGCAGGATCGCACCGACATTATGCGGGTCCGTCACCTGATCGAGCACCAGGAGCAGCGGGCTGTCCTGAAGCGCATCAAGCTTGCGCACAGGAAGCGTGCGCGCCTTCAGCATCACGCCCTGATGGATCGCGTCCTCGCCGAGAATGTCGTCGATCTCCTTCGGGCGCACGATCTCCACCGGAAGGTCTGCCGGCAGCTCCAGCCCGTCGGTCAGGCGGGCAAGCGCGTTCTGGGTGATCTTGAGCGCGATCAGCGTGCGCTCCGGGTTTTCGATTGCCGCGCGCACGGTATGCAGCCCATAAAGCAGCACCTCGTCGTCGGCCACCGGCAGCGGGCCGGCCGGTCCGCGCTTGCCCTGTCGGGTCGGGGCAGGGGGCAGGTCACCGCGCGCGCGCTTGTTGTCGCGGTGGGCGCGTCGGAGCTTGGCGTAGTGGCTGTCTTTGGCGGAGCCGTCGCGGTCGTGTTTCTTGTTCATGGTTTTTTTATAGAGCGGCGGGCCGCTTCCGGCTAGACGGTTGGTGCCGGTTTTGCACTGCGGCGCGCCCCCATCGCGGGCCAGATGATTTTTCGGCGGATTTTCTGAAGCGCCGTGTTGACAGAGCGTCATCAGCCGGTCATATACGCGGCGCAGATCGAAGCGGGCCGGCGATGCCGGCGCGGTAGCGATCGGCGGCATGGCCGCCATCCAGGCTGGTACTGGAGGAGTGCGTGAGTGGTTAAAACGGACGGACTGTAAATCCGTTGACTTAGTCTACGTTGGTTCGAATCCAACCTCCTCCACCACCGGACCTGGGACCTGATCCGAGCGGAGCGAGAACCGGCGGATCATGCAGGCAAGTTGCAGGTTGGAACGCCGATCCGAGTGTATCGAACCGAAACGCTCTTCTTAAGTTCCGCGGGTATAGCTCAATGGTAGAGCAGCAGCCTTCCAAGCTGAATACGCGGGTTCGATTCCCGCTACCCGCTCCAATCCATCTCTCTTTCGCAGCGCAAGCATTGTTTCATCGCCCTGACGGCGGCGGCGATTAAGTTGCGCCATGCCATTGCACTCCTCAATGAAATCACGTAAAGGTTGTATTTCGTTGTGATGTGTTTTTACGAGGTTGCAGGATGGGGGCATGAACCGGGCAGGCGTGGAGCGAAAGCGCCTGCGGGGATTGACTTGAACCACCGTTTCTTTTGAATAGACCGGAGTTCAACCTGTTCCAGGTTTATGCCGACCGATTGGAGTGGACCGACTGCGCCGTCGCCGCTCCTGCAGTCCCTGACGCATAAAGGTTTCGGTCGTCGCGGTTGCAGCAGCGTGATGAATTTGATGGGGTTCTCCGGCCGGTGGATATCATGCAGTCATTGATCGTGACGGGTGGGCTGGCGATCCTGGCAGCCAGTTTCGTCCTGGCCTGGTTTACCGGCGGCAGGCCGCGTTATCTGATGCTGTTCGCGCTGGCGCTGTTGCTGGTCGACGTCGCCTTCATAGGCATGTTTCTCCGTCCTTTGCTGCCGGACGATATTGCTCTGCCCTTCAGCAACATGGCTTTCATCGCCACGCAGATCATTTTCGGGGAATCCCTGCTGCAGCGGCGGGGCAAGTCGTTCGGGCGGACGTTTATAATCGGCATGTTCGTTCTGCTCAGCGCAGTCTATGTCACGCTCTATTTCACATCGACGCTGGAGATCCGCACTGCCGGCATCAATATCGGCCTGATCGTTGTCTTCGCCGTCACGCTCAAGCATATCTGGATTCGTCGCGACGACACCATTCACGACAAGCTGATCTTCTGGACCTTCATCACCCTTGGCCTGATGCACACCATCCGCACGGCCGGCGTGTTCTTCAATCAGGACATCGCCAATCCGCAGTCGGTCTTCTGGGGCTTCCTGCAGCTTTATATCCTGCTTCTGGCGATGATCCTGACGCTTGAGATACTG
This sequence comes from Martelella sp. FOR1707, assembly GCF_053484265.1. NCBI lineage: Bacteria > Pseudomonadati > Pseudomonadota > Alphaproteobacteria > Hyphomicrobiales > Aurantimonadaceae > Martelella > Martelella sp. FOR1707. Next base: position 841,080 of record NZ_JBAKFP010000002.1, read on the forward strand.
GCCTCCCATTTTGTGGAACGACTTGAGACGGCGAACACGCTGCGGGATCGCGATCACCTCACCGGTGTGCTCAACCGGGCCGGTTTCGAGCGCGCGGTAGGCGCCATCTATGCCGGGCGAACGCGGGTGATGGTGAGCCTTGTGTTGATCGACATCGACGAGTTCAAGGCGATCAATGACGCGCTCGGCCATCCGGTGGGCGATGCGGTGCTCCGGCGCGTCGGCGCGGTGCTGATCGATCAGTCGCGCGCCGGCGACATTGTCGGGCGCATTGGCGGCGACGAATTCGCGATCCTTGCCGTTGATCTCGGGGCGGAAGGGGCGGGGGCGCTCGGCGAGCGCATTCGCCGGCGGCTCGACGAAGATGCCGCTTCCGGTCAGGGCCGGCAGCTTGCCGCCCGCTGCAGCGTGGGCGCAGCGACCATCAACATCGAACGCGGCTACGAAACCCTCTATGAAGCCGCCGATGCGGCGCTTTACGAGGCCAAAAGGCTGGGCCGCAACCGCGTTGTGAACGGTTCGCCCGACATGGGCCGGGAGGCAGAGCAGGGCGTCGGACGCGTGGTGCCGTTCGTATCCGAGCGGCGGCGCACGGACATCTGACGCGCTTTCGGGCGCTTGCCAGATTTTGTCTTGCTTATTGCTTCCGAAAGCCTTAAACGGCGGCACTAAACCGGTTCGCCGGGGCATCCGTGTTACCAGTTACAGGAAGCATTCACATGGCAAAAGCAAAGTTTGAGCGGAGCAAGCCGCACGTAAACATCGGCACGATCGGCCACGTTGACCATGGCAAGACGTCGCTGACGGCAGCGATCACGAAGTATTTCGGCGATTTTCGCGCGTATGACCAGATCGACGCTGCTCCGGAAGAAAAGGCCCGCGGCATCACCATCTCGACGGCGCACGTCGAGTATGAAACCGACAAGCGTCACTACGCCCACGTCGACTGCCCCGGCCACGCCGACTATGTGAAGAACATGATCACCGGTGCCGCCCAGATGGACGGCGCGATCCTGGTCGTGTCCGCTGCCGACGGCCCGATGCCGCAGACCCGCGAGCACATCTTGCTTGCCCGTCAGGTTGGCGTTCCGGCGATCGTCGTGTTCCTCAACAAGGTTGACCAGGTCGATGACGAAGAGCTTCTCGAGCTCGTCGAAATGGAAGTCCGCGAACTGCTCGACTCTTACGAGTTCCCCGGCGACGAAATCCCGATCATCAAGGGTTCGGCCCTGGCTGCTCTCGAAGATTCGGACAAGAAGATCGGCGAAGACGCCGTTCGCGAACTGATGGCTGCCGTTGACGACTACATCCCGACGCCCGAGCGTCCGGTGGACCAGCCCTTCCTGATGCCGATCGAAGACGTGTTCTCGATCTCCGGCCGCGGCACGGTCGTGACCGGTCGCGTCGAGCGCGGCATCATCAAGGTTGGCGAGGAAGTCGAGATCGTCGGCATCAAGGACACGCAGAAGACCACGGTTACCGGCGTTGAAATGTTCCGCAAGCTGCTCGACCAGGGCCAGGCCGGCGACAACATCGGCGCGCTTATCCGCGGCGTTCAGCGCGATCAGGTCGAACGCGGCCAGATCCTGTGCAAGCCCGGTTCGGTTACCCCGCACACCGTGTTCAAGGCAGAAGCCTACATCCTGACGAAGGACGAAGGCGGCCGTCATACGCCGTTCTTCACCAACTACCGTCCGCAGTTCTACTTCCGCACCACGGACGTGACCGGTGTTGTCACGCTGCCGGAAGGCACGGAAATGGTTATGCCGGGCGACAACGTCACGGTTGACGTCGAGCTGATCGTTCCGATCGCGATGGAAGAAAAGCTGCGCTTCGCCATCCGCGAAGGCGGCCGCACCGTCGGCGCCGGCATCGTCGCCTCGATCATCAAGTAAGACTTGATCGAACGAAATTTGAAAGCCCCGCCAGAGCGATCCGGCGGGGCTTTTTTATTGGCGCTTTCGTTCGAATGCGCCCTCGGCAATCGACCATTTCTCGTCAGGTCGGCCGTGAGAAATCCGAGACACGGCGGCCCGATCGCCATTCGTTCAGGACAGTTTCGGTATTATATTCAATTCCGTCCTCCGACTGGATTTCCAGATCGTAATTTTTGCCGGCGTGGATTGTTTCGTAATCCTGCTTGGCGCTGCCGATTGCCCTGTCACCGCGGGCTCTTTCACGCTCGATAAGGACAGGCAGCGGACAGTGGATGGCGACAAAATAGACATCGAAGGGGGCGAGTTGGCGCTGCAGTGTCTCGTGCCATCCGTCTGTATCGAGAATGTGCTCTACAATTAGATTGTTGCCGGCGTGTGCGTAGGCGGCCAGTGAGGCATGGAAACCGGCGAAAAACGATGACCGGCTTTCGCGCCAATCAAAATCGCCGTTCTTGAACCGCTCCGTCGGCAGCACGCCTGAATCGCGCAGGTGATCGATCGAGATATGCCAGAATGGCTTTTCGATTTTTGCCTGTATGTGGCGGGCGAGCGTGGATTTTCCGCTGCTCGATGCTCCGTGCAGAAAAATGATCTGGCTCATATTTTAGTCGCCTTCATGAAGACCCGAGTTCGCCATACCGGTTATCACATCGGCTCCCCGATCTCGACAATGTGCCCGTCCGGATCATGGCACGAAACACCTTCTGCCCCCAGGCCTGGGCTTCGATCGGGTGGATCACGGTCTTCTGCGGCATGCTCGCAAACATCGTCTCCAGTTCGTCGGTCTCGAAATAGAGGACGAGATTGCCGCGGCCGTAGCGGCTTCGATCGGCGGCAGGCGCGCCGAACATGGTCGCCTCCAGCGCCGGGCCGGTATGGAGCGCTAGTCCGTTTTCGAGCTGGATGAAATCGCCGTGATCCTGCGCGATCGTCTGGCCGAGCAGATCGCAATAGAAGGCGAGCGACCGTTTCATGTCGGAAACGAAGACGAGCGTATTGATGAAGACCGGCCTTGCCATGGTCTCAGCCGCCTACGAGCAGCAGGGCAATTGGCAGCGTGATGATCGATACCACCGTTTGGACGGTCACGACCGCGGAATAGAGCCGGGCGTCGCCGCCGAGCTGGCGGGCGAGCACATAGCCGTTCATGGCGGTGGGAACGCTGGCGCCGAGCACCATAACGGTGAGCGTCATGCCGGTGATGCCGAAGGCGGTGGCAAGGGCGTAGGTGACCAGCGGAAACAGGATCAGCTTCAGTGCCACCGGCAGCATAACCATCGGCTTTGGCCTCAGCGCGTCGGCAATCACCAGTCCCGCGCCGACCAGAAGCAGGCCCATGCCGAGCGCCGCGCGGGCAAGCAGATCGAGGGCGGCATAGAGCGGGTCGTAGATCGGTATGCCCAGAACGTTGATGATGATCGAGACGAGTGCTGCGATAATCATCGGATTGGTGACGACATTGCGCACCATCACCCTAATGTCGGTCTTTTCCTCCGAAAATGAGACCAGCACGAGAACATTGATGATGTTGAGCGGCACGATCGTCGCCGTCATCATCAGCGAGATCACCGCCATGCCCTCAAGGCCGGCAAATTTGTCGGCGATCGCGAGCGCCACGAACGCGTTCCAGCGGGTTGTCGTCTGAAACACGGAGGTGAAGGCCGGCCGGCTGAGGCCGGTGCGCTTCAGGATGGGCCAGAGCGCGATTGAAAGCGCGGTTATCGCAGCGACGGCCAGGAGCGCAACCCAGCCGATGCTGCCGGCGTCGAGCGAGGAAAAATCCGCGCGTGCCAGCGTGGTGACGAGCAATGCCGGAAACAGCACATAGTAGCCGAGCTGATTGAGGCCGGACCAGAACGCCTCGCTGAACAGCGGAACGCGCTTCAACACCGCACCGAAGGCGATGACGAGGAAGATCGGCAGGACGCTTTCGAAGATGAGGAGCATGCGGTTTTCCGGCTGTGAGTTGTGCTGCGGTTAACTTTGGCGAGGATCATTGCTTGCCAGATGGCTGCGGTTTCTGCCAGAGATAAGACGCAAAGGATAAAACAAATGCAGGAAGTCCGCTTGCGGCGTTATCAGGTGGCGATACTGGGCGTGTGTCTCGCATGCCTGCCGGTGGAACTCGCCGTCAGCGGCGCGATCCTGCTCGCGATCGCTTTCGTGGATTACATGTTCGATCCCCACCGCATGATGCGCGGCGATCTGGAGCCGATGCAGGAATAGCCCGTCATTGCTGCCGGGCGATGGCCGCCATGCGGTCGAGCGCGCCTTGCAGGATAAACGAGGCGGCCGCCGAATCGATCCGCTCGGCGCGTTTCTGGCGCGAGACATCCATTTCCAGCAGCGCGCGCTCCGCCGCCACCGTCGACAGCCTTTCGTCCCAGAAACAGAACGGCAGGTCGGTCTTCTGCTCCATGCTGCGCACGAAGGCCCGGGTGGCCTGCACGCGCGGCCCGGCGCTGCCGTCCATGTTCATCGGCAGGCCGATTATGAAACCGGCGACCCGTTCCTTTTCGGCAAAGGCGAGCAGGGTCTCTGCATCACGGGTGAACTTGGTCCGTTTCAGCACCGGGCGCGGCGTGGCGAACCGCCGTGACAAGTCGGAAACGGCAAGGCCGATCGTCTTGGTGCCGAGATCGAGCCCGGCAATGGCTTTGGAAGGGCCAAGCGCCGCAGCCAGCTCTTCAATGGTGAGGACTGTCATCTGTTTTCTTGGGTTTTTCTTCGCGCCTTTTGCCACGCTTTGATGGAAAATGACGCGCTATCGCATTAGGTGTTGGGAAGAACACTTAACGCCAGCAAGGAGGAAAAGCAAAATGAAGCTGACCTGGCTCGGGCATTCCGCGTTTCGTCTGGAAACCGCGAAGGCAACCATTCTCATCGACCCGTTCCTGAGCGGCAATCCGTCGTTCGAGGGCCTTGATCGCGATGCTGCGGTCAAGGGCGTCACCCATATCCTGCTGACCCACGGGCACGGCGACCACCTTGGCGATACCGTTCCGATCGCCAAGGAAACCGGCGCCACCGTGCTTGCCAATGCCGACCTTGCCGCCTGGCTTGGCACGAAGGGCCTTACCAGGCTGGAAGCCGGCAATACCGGCGGCACTGTCGATTTCGGAAGCTTCACCGTCACTTTCACCAACGCGTTGCATTCCTCCGCCTTCCTCACCGAAGACGGCGTTTCCCATGCGCTCGGCAATCCGAACGGGCTGATGCTGCATATCGATGACGAGCCGACGATCTACCACATGGGCGATACCGATATCTTCGCCGACATGGCGCTGATCAACGAGTTGCACGCCCCGCAGGTGGGGCTGGTGCCGGTCGGCGATCGCTTCACCATGGGCGGCGCGGTGGCGGCGCTTGCCTGCCAGCGCTATTTCAACTTCGAGACGGTGCTGCCGATCCATTACGGCACGTTCCCGATCATCGACCAGACGCCGGAGTCCTTCGTCACCGGCATGGCCTCGGGGCCGACGGAAGTGCTGACGCCGAAACCGGGCGAAACGGTCGAACTCTGATCAATTGCCCCGTTGCGAAGGGCGGTCACGCCCTTTATAGCGTCAGGGACAGATTAGAACCGGAGAGCTTTCATGTCCGTAGACACCGCGACCGTAAAACGTGTTGCCAAGCTGGCCCGCATCGCCGTCGATGATGAGGCGGCCGAGCGCATGACCGGCGAGCTGAACGCGATCCTCGGTTTCGTCGAACAGCTTGGCGAGGTCAATGTCGATGGCGTCGAGCCGATGACCTCGGTGATGCCGATGGCGATGAAGAAGCGCGAGGACGCCGTCACCGATGGCGACAAGGCCGACGATATCGTCGCCAACGCGCCCGAGACCGAGCGCAATTTCTTCCTGGTGCCCAAGGTCGTCGAATAGACGCCCGAAGCCTCTCCCAGCGACCGCAACAAAGTGACGCACATGACCGAACTGACCAGCCTGACCATTGCCGAGGCCCGCGACAAGCTCAAGGGCAAGGAAATCACCGCGACCGAGCTCACCGCCTCCTATCTGAAGGCGATCGACGAGCACAATGCCGCGTTCAACGCCTACGTCGCGGTCACCCATGAACAGGCGACGGCGATGGCCAAGGCCTCCGACCTGAAGCTCTCGCAGGGCACGGCCGGCGCGCTGGAAGGCATTCCGCTCGGCGTCAAGGATCTGTTCGGCACCCGCGATGTACATACCCAGGCGGCATCCCACATTCTCGACGGGTTCAAGCCGAAATATGAATCGACGGTGACCCAGAACCTCTGGGATGACGGCGCGGTGATGCTCGGCAAGCTCAACATGGATGAGTTCGCCATGGGCTCCTCCAACGAGACCTCCTATTACGGGCCGGTGATCAATCCGTGGAAGGCCAAGGGCTCGAACATGGATCTGGTGCCGGGCGGCTCGTCCGGCGGTTCGGCGGCGGCTGTGGCTGCGCATCTTTGCGCCGGCGCGACGGCAACCGATACCGGCGGCTCGATCCGCCAGCCGGCGGCGTTCACCGGCACGGTCGGCATCAAGCCCACCTATGGCCGCTGCTCGCGCTGGGGCGTGGTGGCGTTCGCCTCCTCGCTCGATCAGGCGGGTCCGATCGCGCGCGATGTGCGCGATGCGGCGATCCTGCTGAAATCCATGGCGAGCGTCGATGCCAAGGACACGACCTCGGTCGACCTGCCCGTGCCGGATTACGAGGCCGCCATCGGCCAGTCGGTCAAAGGCATGAAGATCGGCATTCCGCGGGAATACCGCGTTGACGGCATGCCGGAGGAAATCGAGAAGCTCTGGCAGCAGGGCATCGCCATCCTCAAGGATGCAGGCGCCGAGATCGTCGATATCTCGCTGCCGCACACCAAATACGCGCTGCCGGCTTATTACATCGTCGCGCCCGCCGAAGCCTCTTCCAATCTTGCCCGCTATGACGGCGTCCGCTACGGCTTGCGCGTGGACGGCAAGGACATTGCCGACATGTATGAGAAGACCCGCGCCGAAGGCTTCGGCAAGGAGGTGCAGCGCCGCATCATGATCGGCACCTATGTGCTGTCCGCCGGCTATTACGACGCCTATTACCTGAAGGCGCAGAAGGTGCGCACGCTTATCAAGCGCGACTTCGAAAACGTGTTCGCCGAAGGCGTCGACACCATCCTGACGCCGGCAACGCCATCGGCCGCCTTCGGCATCGCCGATCAGGATATGGCGAACGATCCGGTCAAGATGTATCTCAACGACATCTTCACGGTGACGGTCAACATGGCCGGCCTTCCCGGCATCTCCGTGCCTGCCGGCCTCAATCCCAAGGGCCTCCCCCTCGGCCTCCAGCTCATCGGCAAGCCGTTCGAGGAAGAGACGCTCTTCCGCACGGCGGCCGTGATGGAGCAGGCAGCGGGCAAGTTCACGCCGGAGAAGTGGTGGTAATCCGCTTGTGATTTCTGAGCCCGGCGGCGCGGTCTGCCGGGTTTTCTTTGTCTTGCAGACGACCTTGCGCGTACCCTGAATCTGGGTCATTTTGCGGCATTCTCGGGACCTCTTTTTCCCGCCATGTCCGCGTGACAATTCCGCCATCTTCAAAGGGCTCTTGCCGGCCAAAACTGATTTGGAAGGCAAAGTTTGAAAACGTTTCCCCTGGTGATGCTGGCGGCCGTTGTGGCGCTGTCGGCCTGTACGCCTGCGCTCTCGCCGCAGAACGAGACCGCGGCGATCGATCATTTCGTAAGTCCGCTGGAAGGCAAGTCGGAGGCCGACGGTGCTGCCGGTCCCGATGACCGACTGCGGTTGTCCTACGCCGCGGACAAGCCCGCCCAGACATTGACGGCGGCCTCGAAGGCGCTCGACATGGTGCTGCAACTCGGAAGCAACAAGATCAGCGTTTATCGCTACCGCGATCCGGAAAGCGGGAAGGCCGGCTATTTCGATGGCGACGGTAACCGGCTTGGCCAGTATCTCTTGCGCAATCCGGTGCCCGATGGCCGGGCGACATCGGGCTTCGGCCCGCGGCATCATCCGGTGCTCGGCTATTCGCGCATGCATGCGGGCGCGGACTGGGCGGCTCCGGTCGGCACGCCAATCTATGCCGCCGCCGACGGCACGGTGACCTTTGCCGGCTCCCACGGCGGCGATGGCAAGATGATCGAGATCGATCACGGGCACGGCTACAAGACCAGCTACAGCCATCAGAGCAAGTTCGCTGCGGGCGTTTCGGCGGGCAGCCATGTGGAGCAGGGCCAGTTGATCGGCTATGTCGGCAAGTCCGGCCTCGTCACCGGCGCGCATCTGCACTACGAGGTCTCGATCAACGGCCGCAAGGTCGATCCGCGAAAGGTGCACTTCATCCGCGAGGGCAGGCTCGAAGGCACCGCGCTGGCGAAGTTCAAGGACTATGTAAACGGAGACGACGACGCCTGAAGACACTTCGGGGTGTCGGCGGAGGCCTGCACGCGTGAGCGACCTGCCTCAGGTTCACTCCGCCGGACTGGTGATCAGCGCCGAGAGCTTTGCCGAGGCCTCGTTCAAGAGGCCGACATGGCCGATTGCCTCTTCCAGTGACAGGCGCTGCAGGGGGGCGTGGAAGGAAAGCGACGAGACCAGGCGGCCGAAGGCATCGCGGATCGGCACAGCGACGGCGATCATGCCGTCCATGAACTCCTCGTTGTCGGTGGAATAGCCGTTCTTGCGGATGCGCTGGATTTCGGCCATCACCGCCTCGGGCGTGGTCATGGTGTTGGCCGCACGCGGCGTCAGTTCGGCTGCGTTCAGATAGCCTTTCAGATGCTTGTCATCGAGCGAACTCAGATAGATTTTGCCGGCGGATGTGCAGTAGAACGGCACGCGCGAACCCACGGGCAGCTGGATCCTCAGCGGCCATTTGGTCTCCACGCGCTCCAGATAGATCATCGCGTCGCGGTCCGGTAGCGAGATGTTGCAGGTCTCGTTGATCTGTTCGGCCAGCGCCGTCAGGATCGCCTGACGGGCGGTGCGGATCCTCAGCGACGACATGATGCCCGCCGACATGATCCGGAGACGGCTGCCGGGCGAATAGCCGCGCCCGTCGATCTCGCGCTGGATGAAGCCCTGGGCCTCGAGCGTGGAGAACAGCCGGTGGATCGTCGGCTTCGGCAGGCCGAGCGCCTGGTTGACTTCCGTCGGCGTGACCGGCGCGCCCGCTTCGGCGAGCGCCTCCAGCACCATCAGCAGGCGAAGGTTTGTCGGTATCTGGCCGGTCTGATCATCCACTGGGTTGCCACCGTTCACATTGGTCATTTCGGTTGGTCCGGGAACGGCATCGCCACTCCCGGCGGCATTATCTGTTCGGGAGTAGCATTGTCGAAAGCGAGGGCACAAGCGCCACCAGTATCCACACGGCGATAAGCGCCAGGATATAGGGATAGATATAGCGCAGTATCCTGAAATAGGAGACGCCGGTCACGCCCGATGCCACGTAGAGGTTCAGCCCGTAGGGCGGGGTAATGAAGCCGATCGAGGCGCCGACCAGGAAGATCACCGCGAACTGGATCGGATCGACGCCGATCGAGGCCGCGATCGGCGCGAGGATCGGGGCCATGATGATCGTGGTCGGCAGGCTCTCGAGCACCATGCCGGTAACGAACACGATCGCCATCGCCGTGAACAGCACCGGATAGTAGCCGCCCATGGAACGCACGAAACCGCCGATCGCGTCTTCCGCGCCCATGACCGAGAGGATCTGCTGCATGACGACCGAAATCGCGATCAGCGGCGCCAGAATGCCGGTGATCTGGGCGGAGCGCAGCGTGATCGACGGAATATCGATCGGGCTGAAGCCGCGCACCACCAGCATTTCGCCGTAGCTGCGTTCGCTCGGCGGGCGGTCCTCGCTCGGCGAACCCATCATCTTGTGCAGCGGCAGGCTGATGAAGCCCACGACGACGCAGAAGGCGACGGTCACCGCTGCGGCCTCAGTCGGCGAGAACTTGCCGGTGTAGATGCCCCACAGCACGATGCCGATGGCGAAGAAGCCGAGCCAGGAGCCGACGGCGGTCTTCAGGACGCGCGACGGCTGCAGACGGATCAGATGGCCCCAGCCATTGATCGAGCAGATGACCCAGCAGAAGGCCATCATCGCAAGGCCCATCAGGAGGCCCGGAATAATGCCCGCGACGAAAAGCTCGGAGATCGGCAGGTTCATCAGGAAGCCGTAGACGATGAAGATGATCGACGGCGGAATGATGATGCCGAGCGTGCCGCCGGCGGCGGCCGTTGCCGCCGAGAAGCGCTCGTCATAGCCGCCCTTCTTCATTTCCGGATGCAGCATGGAGCCGATCGTGGCGGTGGTCGCCGAATTGGATCCGGAGATCGCGGCGAAAAGTCCGCAGGCGCCGATCGCGGCCATGGCAAGTCCGCCACGCAGCCAGCCGAGGCAGGAATAGGCGAAATCCGACATGCGTCGCGCAATGCCCGACTGGTTGATCAGGTCTCCGGTCAGGATGAACAGCGGCATGGCAAGCAGCGCGAAGCCATCGGTAAAGACATCGGAAAGCGCGGAGCCGAGATTGTCGAGCGGCAGTCCGAGCAGCAGGCTCATGCCGATGACCCAGATGCCGATGACCAGCAGAACGGGGACGCCAAGCAGAAAGACGCCGGTCGCGCCGAGAGAAATAAGTGTGATCCAGAGAGAATCGGACATCTAGGGCTCCTCAGTCGCCGAATTGGGTCGTGGCGGAAATCAGCGGGGCGCCGGTCCGGTAGTTCTGATAATCGATCGCGAGATTCTCGAAGGCGCGTCCGGCCATGAGCATGAAGCTGATCGGGACGGAGGTCAGAAGCCACCATTGCAGGACATTGTCGGTGCCGAGCAGAATCTGGAAATTGGCGGCGGAGTTGAAGACCACCCGCGTCGAGGTGACGATAACCACCCAGGAAAACAGCAGCCAGAGCGCGGCATCGAGCACGAGGCATGCGAATTGCCCGGCGCGCGGCAGCATGCCGCGAAACTCTGCAAAGCTCAGGTGATTGCGAAACTTCATGTTATAGGCGCAGCCGGCCCATGTCATGATCAGAAACAGGAAGGGCGGCAGCGTGGTCGACCAAGGCGCCTGCACCGAAAAAACGAAACGTCTGACCACTTCCACCGCGAGAATGGTGGCGATCAGGAGGTAGGACCAGATCATCACCGTCTTTTCGAGATGCCGTTCGAGGAAGGGCAGGCGGGCGTAGATAAACGCCACCAGCAGGCCGCCCACAATCGTCACAACCAGACCAACGAGCCATGCGCCATCGGAGCGCATCGCCTCGCTGATCGTCCAAGAATCCCAGCTTCCGATCGCCGTGACGATCGACCAGGCTCCGCCAAACAACGAATCCAAGGTCATTCTCCTCCCAAAATGCGGGCATGATTGCCAACAGCCGGCAGTCCTCCTCGAAATGCCGGCTGCAATCTTGTTTTACCGGGTCAGGTCAGCTCTTCCACCAGCGGCGCGGCTCGACGTTTTCGGGCTTCATGTCGGCCGGCACCTGCCGTGCGATGGCGCTGATCTCGGTGTAGGTGTCGATGCCGCCGGCCCAGTTGTTGAGGCGCTCGCGCCACTGTTCCCACGGTTCCGGATTGTATTCCGGCGAGCACATTTCCTCGGCCATCTTGATCTGGTCGTCGGCGAGGAAGGCCGGGCGGACGTTGTTGTCGGCGAACACCGTATTGGGAAGCTGCGGATCGGAGAAGCCGACCGTCTTCACGAGCGCGGCCTCGTTCGCGCCCTGGATCACGGCCTGGGTGAAGTAGGACGATTCCATCACGGCGTCCTGCACTTCCGGCTCGAAACTGTCGAATACCTTGGCGTTCATCGAGGTGTGCTCGGTGCCGCAGAAGAATTTCAGGTCGACCGATTGCGAGACCACCGGCGCCATATTGGCGTAGGCCACGGCCGATGCCCAGGTTTCCGCACCGTCGATAAGACCCTGCTTCAGCCCGTCCAGCGTCTCCTCCCAGGCGATCGGAACCGGGTTGAGGTTCAGAAGCTGCATCGCGATGCGGCCGAGCTGGGTGCCGGTGACCCGGTTCTTGGTGCCGAACAGTTCCTCGAGCTTGGTGATCGTCGGCTTGTCGGAATATTTGAGCCCGAGCTGGATGCCGCGCAGTTCGCAATGGGTAAACAGGAATTTCAGCCCGTGGCGCTTTTCCAGCGGGTCGCGCAGGATGCGCTGCGATTCCGGGCTATAGAAGAAGTGATACTGCGAGGCGCGGCCCGGGAACATATAGGCGTAATCGAGCACGTTCAGATAGGGCGCGCCGCCGGCCGAGTTCTGGGTCGACGCGGTGTAGATATCGACAATGCCGAGCTGGGTTTTTTCGACGCAGTTGAGCTGACCGCAGATCTGGTTGTCGCCGATGAACTCGACCCGGACCAGCCCGTTGGTGCGCTCTTCCAGGTCGCGGGCAAATTCCAGGCAGCCGACGCGTTCGATCAGCGTGTTCTGGGCATTAAAGCCGGCCGCGCCGTATTTCAGCGTGTATTTCGGTTCATTACCGAAGCGTTTTTCGTATGTGGATTCAACGGCTTTCGCCAGGCTCGGCAGCGTTACCACGCCCGCCATGGAGCTTGCCGCCAACAGCGTCGAGCTCAACCCGAAACGTCCCGATAATTTGAAAAGATCGCGGCGCGATATGTTGCGCAGCTTCTCGTCCAGTCCCGACATTTTCTTCCCTCCCTATGAAAAAATGAGACTTGCGGTATCGAAATCAATCATATATCGAATGCCCTTGCAAGATACTTTCGTCGCTTCGGCGGCAAATTCAGGGCTTGAGGGGGGCTCATGGAGCGGCTGGAAGCAGATTATGTGATCGTCGGCGCGGGTTCCGCCGGCTGCGTCATCGCCAACCGGCTGAGCGCCGACCCGAATGTCAGCGTCGTGCTGCTGGAGGCGGGACCGGCGGATCGCAATCCGTGGATTCACATTCCGGTCGGCTATTTCAAGACCATGCACAACCCGACGGTTGACTGGTGCTACAAGACCGAACCGGATCCCGGCCTTAACGGCCGCGGGGGGGGCGGGGCGCGGGGGCCGGGGGGGGGGGGGGGCGCCCCCCCCAACCGGGGGGGTTTAGTTCGCGGCCACTCGAGCGCCAAATAACCTGTGACTTAT
>NZ_JBAKFP010000003.1:0-678536 GCF_053484265.1 Martelella sp. FOR1707
CTTCAATCGAATGCTTGGTCATAGGACTACTCCTAGTGTTTGCACTAGGACTTCCAATGTTCACGCCAATCTCGCAAGACGACCTTCACCGGAGGCTTACCGTGTTCCACGAGAACTTCCGGGTTTATGGCGTACGCAAGGTCTGGCGGCAGTTAAAGCGCGAGGGCTTCGATATTGCCCGATGTACTGTCGCCCGGCTCATGAGGACGATGGAGCTGCAAGACGTGATCCGAGGCATGCCCGCCAGAACAACGACGCCGGACAAAAAACGCGCCATGTCCGCTCGATCGGGTCAATCGTCACTTCAAAGCATCATCTCCGAATATGCTCTGGCTTTCCGATTTCACATATGTCGCGACATGGCAGGGCTTTGTTTACGCGGCTTTCGTGATCGATGCTATTGCTCGACGCATTCGGCTGGAGAGCAAGCCGCACTGCCCATACGAGCTTCGTCCTCGACGCTCTGGATCAGGCGCTTCATGATCGACAGCCCGTTCATCGTAGCGGCCTTATCCATCACTCGAACCGCGGCGTGCAATACGTATCTATTCGCTATTCCGAACGGCTGGCCGAGGCAGGCATTGAGCCGTCTGTCGGAAGTGTTGGCGACAGTTACGACAACGCCCTCGCAGAAACGATCAACGGGCTCTACAAGGCGGAGGTTATCCATCGGCGAGGTCCATGGCGCAACTTCAACGCTCGAATGGGTCGACTGGTTCAATAACCGACGCCTTCTGGAGCCGATCGGATACATTCCGCCCGTAGAGGCCGAAGAACGATACTATGCCACGTTGGACGCACCAGCGTTGGCCGCATAACTTAAACCAAACGGTCTCCGGCAACCGCGGCGCGGTTCACTATTCCTCGAGCTGTATTCCCACAATATCAACAAAGAGAAGTGAGGAGTTGCAGCACGCAAGTTGTTCACGTCAACTGTTGAAGACGTACTTCTTGGAAAGAAGGAAGTTGAACGCTAAACCAGAAAGCGTCCCTGCGAGGAGGGCAAACACCGGCAGATGTCCAATGAACGAAGGGAAGATCAGTGATAACCCGACTGACACTGTGTAGTTGACCGCGCCTCCGATCAAATTTGCGAAAAGGTATTTCAACCATTGCAGGGCAAGGTTCTGGTTTCTGTTGGTGAATGTCCATATCCGGTTCAGCAGCCAGGCGGAGCTCGCGGCAGAGAGGTAACTTCCGGCCCTCGCCACAGGAAATGGGCACCCTAATCCCAGCAGAAGAGTGACCACAAGCCAGTCGACCCCGAATGCAATACCGCCGACAATCGCAAAGCGGAAAATCATTGCCTTTTCTGGCTGTCCGTTTTGATTGGGCCACCAGGAACCGAAAGGTATTGCATACGTTTAGCTTCTCTGCGCCCGAGGGTAACTGTATTCAATATCAGTCCGCAGAAAAACGAAAGTGCGGCAAGAGTGCTGGTGCCGGTTGCAAGTACGGCTGTCGGGAGACGTGGCACAAGCCCAGTCTGCATGTAGGTAACAAATAGAGGTATACTGATACCAACGGTCAAAAGAATTAGAAGTACAGATATGATCGAAAAAAACTGAAGCGGTCTTTCATCTCTTACCAGGAGCAAGATGGTCGAAAGGATGTTGAAGCCGTCGCTGAATGTTCTGAGTTTACTGACCGATCCCTCAGGGCGTTCCTTGTATGGTGTACCGATCTCTCTGATCGGCATCCGGAGCTCGAGAGCGTGAACGGTCAGTTCTGTCTCTATTTCGAAGCCTGTCGCCAGTGCCGGAAAACTCTTCACGAAGCGCCGCGAGAAAACTCTATAGCCCGAAAGCATATCTTCAAACTCACGGCCGAACACGAACTGCACAAGTGATGTCAGCATCACATTGCCAAACCGATGGCCACGACGATAAGCCTCGGTTGATCCTCCAAGCCTTCGCCCATTCACCATGTCCAAGCCTTCGCTCGCGAGTCTATCGATAAGCATCGGAGCGGATGCAGCATCATACGTGTCATCGCCGTCCACAAGCACATATATATCGGCATCGATATCAGCAAACATACGCCGGACGACGTTGCCCTTTCCCTGCCGGAACTCATCGCGCACCACTGCGCCCGCCGAAGCAGCCAGTTCCTTAGTTCTGTCGGTAGAGTTGTTGTCGTAGGCGAAAATCGTTGCATGCGGAAGAGCCTGCCTGAAGTCTGCCACAACCTTGCCGATTGTAACCTCTTCGTTATAGCAGGGGATAATTACGGCCACAGACACGGGAATAGGCCCCTGAGTTGAAAAACCTTCTGTCACGGATGCCCCCGACACTTTGGAGTTGACCTTCAGCGGCTTTTATCAGGTGATGTCCGGAACGCAATATGTGTCCCGATAAAAACCTGGCGTGCTCCCAGATCCCATAACGCGGCCTCTTGCACCTTGAAAGACACGGCGGGAGTGTATGGCGCAATCATGCTCATGGTGCTCTACCTAAAAAAGCAGTAGTCTCGCCGCCTAAATCCTAGACTCGACCATTTCACGGGTCATCCGATCGCCGCGTAAGCGCACATATCTGCACGAACGGGGCGTCATCGACATTGGACACCAAGGCAGTGCACTCATCGGTGCGCTCCAGCCCGTAGTAGTCCAGTGCTTGATCCGCCGATCCTTTAAACGCTGCCGGGTATTCGAAGCCCCATAATGGCCCTTGAAAAGTTCGAACGGCATTGTCGACCATTTCCTGAAGTTTGCCTTCGCGCCCGGGGCTCGTAATATTGCTTTGGACGGCGATGGCCCTCACGCCTTCAGGCATTTCCGGAACAAGCCACGAATAGGCATAGGCATCTAGAAACAAAACCATCGCATTGTCTTCTATATCGGGGAGTTCGACCGAAACAACCTTGTCAGATGGTTTTGCTCGGCTCCACCATGGGTAATGCGTGTCGTGCATGACAAAGGCCATCAAGGCGACCATCCCGACCGTAGCGCCCACAACACGCCAGTTTTTGCCGGGCTTTCGGTCGACAGGCCGACCTGCGACGAGACGTTGGACCAAAACGACAGGAAGGATCCCGCTTAAAGCTTCGATTGTCGTCAGGTAGCGATAGATCGACCACTCGATTTCCCAAAGCACATAGGAAAAAAGGCAGAAAACGGCTAACGCCAGAAACATCCTGAAGGAGGTTGAAGCAAATGCCGACTTCCGATCGCGCACGAGGGACCATATTGCAGCGACCAGTGCAATGACGGCGGAGACAACCAGGATCAATATACGGGCATCTCGCATGTTGAGCTCGATCGCGACATGTGATTCACGAAAGGCCCAATATGCGGGGTAGAAGAGAGCCCGTATCAAGCCATCGGGTTTGAACCGTTCATCGGTCCAGCTGGCATGCGACGCGAAGTCCGATTTAAACACGTTGTTCATCAGAGGAAAGATCGGGTTTCCGAACTGCGCGTAGTTCTTCAGAAGCCAGTGTGCGTCGATGATCAGGAAAAGAGCGAAGCCCGAGACCGAGAACAGAAGGGCCTTCACCACAGCACCTTTGGGCGAAGCCATTTCCGTTGTCAGGATTGCAACCATCAGGCCGAGAAAATAGGGGACCAGCGTCAGCTTCAGACCGACCGATATACCTGCGATGACGCCGAGCAAAAGCACGCGTGGCAGCACCGTCTTCTCTTCCCGCATCCATGTAAACCAGAGAGCCACCGCAAGGAAAAGCGGCAGCGCTGGGACCACGTCGGTCATCGTGGTTAGAAAGGTAGAGTATATTCCGGCCCCGAGAAGCCCGTAAATCGCAACAAAGATGGAGAGAAGTCGCCAGAGTGCGCCGTCACTCGTGCGGAAACTCCAGGCCGTTATCATGACCAAATAGGCGGCTATACCGTAGGGTATTGCTAGGATCGCGTTCAGAAGCCTCGGTTGGTCATTGAGACCACGAAAGAGAAGGTAATAGAGGGCATCGAGCCCGTTGAAAAAGTAGGTTTGCATCTGTGCCGGAGCAATATCCAGCCCGGCTCGGTCATTCCAAGCGGAAAACCCATTATAGTAATGGTATATTTTGAAATCTGGAGATCCGTCAGTTGATATCGTCAGAGACAGTATAATAAAAAAAGCTAGGAAGAACGGAAGGTACACATAATGATTGCTGACGTACCACTGCTCTTTTGATGGGAGATGGTCTGAATTACGGCACATCGATTTTCCTGCAGGGACTGATTGGTAGAATCATTCTGATACACGCAAAAGGCGCAGAATTGAAATCACTCTTAGCACGGCGATGTCCGGGATAGAAACCCAATCAGCGAAAATGCGGAAGACGCGCACAAATGCATGACGGCTCAGGCGACCATTTGATCGCGCAACTTCTCTTCCCGGAAGAGCGTGGCTATCATATGAGGCGGCTCCCGTCCGGCCAGCGCTCCACGGCTTTGAAGTGCCCAGCCGATGACGCGGCGGGAATATAGGTTGATGACGACCGCCAGATAGGCGAAGCCCTCCAAGGTCCGGATGTAGGTGATATCAGTCACCCATGCCTTATCCGGCACCTCCACGTCAAACTGTCTGTCGAGCGTGTTGTCGACGGCAACAGAAGGTTTTCCACCGTAGCTTCCGGGCCGTCGCTTATAGCCAATCTGGGCCTTGATGCCGGCAAGACGGGTCAGGCGCGCAACCCGGTTCGGGCAGCACGTCTCCCCCTGATCCAGCAGGTCATCATGCAGTTTGCGGTAGCCGTAAACCTTGCTGCTGTCTTCCCACCAAGACCTCAACAGCTCTGTCTGCCGCCTGTCCTCGATGGCCCGCTTGCTCAGCGGTGCTTTGAGCCAGGCGTAAAACTCGCTTGGGTGAACCCGGAGAAGCCGCCGATGCAGGGCGATAAAGGCTTGACTATCACTTTGCATCCCTGGCGAAGTACGTGGCCGCTTTTTTTAGGATATCGCGCTCCTCTGTGACGCGAACCAACTCTTTCTTAAGCCGCTTGATCTCCTCGGATTCGGCGTTGGCCTGAGGCGTCGAGCCGGCAGACCTCTTCTTCCATGCATAGAAAGAATGCTGGCTTACGCCGAGCCGCTGAGAGACTTCCGACACCGGATAGCCTCGTTCCGTGATCTGACGAACGGCAGCGCGCTTGAAATCGTCACTGAAATTCGATTTGCTCATGATCGCCTTCTTACCTCATTTTTAGGCAGGAAGGTGTCTACAGTTCCCGGGGCTATTCAAGTTGATTTTGTTTAACTGAGCTGCTGCCCGAAAAGCGAGGAGATTGCATCGTTGAAACGGCTGTAGCTGAAATCAAGCGCGCGGGAATGGGCCGCCAGACTTAATCTCTGCAACTCACCCTCCGATATGTCGTTCATGATGCGTCTGGTCTGATCAACCAGACCCGCTATGTCATCATAGAAGAACCCGTTGACTCCATCGGTGATGATCTCGGTCGGGCCGCCAGCGCGGAGGGCCACAGGAATCGCTCCGCCTGACATTGCCTCGACGAGGCTTATGCCGAAATGCTCCGCCTTCTCCGGCTCGACCTCAAGGTCGCGGCCAAGGCCGGTCGCGTGCCAGTAGACCAGGCTCTCCGCATAGAGCTGTTTGAGCCTGGCTATCGGGCAATTGATATGGAAAAAAACAGGCAAATCTGCAGCCGTCTCCCGGATAGAGGCGAGAAAATCGATATCGCTTGGCTCCGGGGACGACGAGCCTGCCAGATGCAGCTCCACATCGCTCATCCCGCCTTCGACAAGCTTCCGAAACGACTCGATCTGGAGATCCTGGCGCTTCGAGTGGCCGCCGACAAAGAAACGTCCAACGGAGAAAATCATGCGACGCTTCGATTTTGCCGGTTCGATCAACGGAACGGGCGGATAGACAATCTGGGTTGGCAAGACCGGAAGTCCGGCCTTTTTGCAGCGACTTCTGTAGTTCTCCTCCGTGTAACTCGAGTTGACCATCACTTTCTGGTAGGTCTGCAACATGGCGCCGTCGCTCTCGGCGTTTTCCTTTAACTGAAACGGAAACTGGCAGTGATAGATTCTCACGCGACCGCGCCCTGCGACAGGCGGCAGAGCGGCGTTACCCATCGTTAGCATGATATCCGGATCGGGGCCCTTCTTAAACTCGGCGAGGGTTTTGAAACTCAGCATGCCAAGGTCGATTTCGAAAGCCGATCCGATCTGCCGCAAGCGAAGATCAGAATAAGGATAAGGCGTGACCACTTCGACCCTATGCGTACGCGCCAATTGTCGGGCGGCGCTCAGAAGGTAACGTTCGCCGCCCCCGGGCGTGACTGAGTAGGGAGAAAAAACAACGGCAACCGGAAGGTCTTCGCTCTCCTTCGGGGGCAACGACCAATCATCCGGCATGAAATCCGCAAGCTTTTCAGACAGCACTGCATCATCACGCTCGCGCAGAAACTCGCCCCAGCGCGCGACGAACTTGTCCCTGTTGGAATCGCCCAAAGCCTTACGCCGCACCTCAGCCTCCGTATTGCCGTTCGCGGCGGCACCCTCGATATGAATAACTCGGCTTTCCGGGCAATAGGCAACAGGCCTGCCGAGTGCGCGCAACTTGAAACACAGATCAGTATCTTCGTAATAAGCAGGCTCGAAGATGAGGTCAAAGCCGGCAGCTTTCATGAACATCTCTCGATCGATCAAAAGCGCCGCTGCAGAAATATAGTCGACAAACTTCTCCGACAGGATATCTTGGGTCGGAAATTCCTGATCGCGACCGTAGCGGACCGGATACCCGCCTTCGTTGATCGTTCCACCCGCCTCTTGAACGCGACCGTTCGGCCAGAGGAACATCGGCCCCACCGCGCCGAGTGCAGGGTTGTCATTCATCATTTGGAGCATGGCCGCCAGCCAGCCTGATTGCGGAAATGCATCATTATTCAGCAGTACAACGTACTTTCCACTGGCTGCTTCCGCCGCAATGTTGTTTGCTTCACCGAAAAAACGGTTACAGCCGATCTTGATGAAGGTTACGCCCGGGATCGGCCTTGACAAGCGTTCGATATCGTCCTCCCCGGAACCGTTGTCGACAATCACAACCTCATAGGTGTGCCCTTCGGTATTAAGCCAGATCTGACGAATGCACTCCAGCGTAAGAGGTGCGGCGTTCCAGTTGACAATCAGAATGGACACTTCCGGATTGTCGTTCGTGCACCAGCGCGCAGCGCGTTCCAGCACCTGTGCGGTAATGAACTGCGCGGCTCCCGGATAACTGGGACGATAGCGGCCAGGGCTCACAGGAACAGGACGGGACCCGGCCGCTTTGAGGCCCTCGCTTCTCAGCGTATCGACGGCATCGGACCATGTCGGACGGAAGAACTCACGACGTATTTTGCCTTCCGCTGCCGCGACGGCATCGTAGTCAGTGAGGGCCCTAGTGAACACTTCGACTGCGCCTTCAATGTCATTCGGATCGAAGTACCAGACGAGATCCGACGCCTGCTCCATGACAGGCGGCAGATTGGAGGCAAGGCACAGTTTGCCTTGCTGAAGGCTCTCCACCACCGGCAGACCGTATCCCTCACTCAGCGAAGGAAACGCTGTGAAGCGGCAGGCTCGCGTCAGCACGGCAATTTCCTCGTCGTCCAATCCGGACAGGACAACAAGCTTTCCTTTCTCGGCCAGATCACGATAGACCGAGTCCTCTGAGCCCAACCCGGCGTCGTTGCGTCCTGCTAGTACCAATTGGGGCATATCATACCCACTTTTCGTCAGCATACGCCAAAGCCGGCACAGCAGCACTTGATTCTTGCGTGCATCGACCGTTCCGACGCTGAGCACGAAATCATCGACCTGAACCCTGGTGAACTTGTCCTGCTGAAGCAGCTTTTCGGGTGCCGCAATTTGTTTCAGCGGATGCGCCCCGAAGGGGATTTTGACGATCTCCGCTGCGACTTCTATTCCCTCGAGAACCGCCCAGCGCAGAATTTGCGCGCGCACGTATTCCGTAGAGACAAAAACACGATCTGCGGTCTGCAGGGCAACCGTCAACCACTCCGCAAAACGTGTTGACTGCGGCTCATCGACATCCGCGCCCCCTTCAAGAGGGATGATGTCATGAACCAGAACCGAAAAGCCGATCCCCGTTTGGTAAAGATGTCGAAAAAGCGCAGTGAACTTGGGCGTCCACACCAGACCGGTGAAGAATACATGATCGCCTTTCGAAGGAGCCCCATCAGCGCTGAATTTACTCGCAGCATCGCGATAGCTACTGTCCAGCTTCCCGAGCAGATCAGCATCCAATTCGGCGCGGCTCATACCGATCAGGTCAAGGTCGGACCTTCCCGTGCGGCACGGCGCGAAATCGACGTGCTCTTCGCGCAACGCGGCACTCAGAATTTCGACGGACACGCGTCCCACGCCTGTCAACCTCTGATGCGCTTTCAGCCAGTCAACCGTGTCGCCAACATAGAACCACAGGCGGGGAGTCCGGGAGACCGGTCGCGATGAACAGACCTTCTCCGGTTGAGGTTCCGGTATCGGTACAACAGCGGTTTGCAGGAATGAGTCAGCCCGCTCGATGCGAATTTGCCGATAAGCCCTCCGCTTCTTGGCGTTAAATGGATGACGATAAAGTGCCGTATACCGGAGTTTTCTTCGGTTGACAGCCTCTTGGGCAGATTGCGAAGGCGACACACTGTCCGCTGTCCTCGAAGCATTCAGGCGCCGCAATATCTTTTCGCGTTTCTTCTGCCGGTACTTCCTGCGCTTGCGACCTGAGAGAGGATGCCGAACAGAGGCTTTCCATCTCAAGGCGCGCAACTTTGGCCTTTGCAGTTCCGAGACCAAGACGTCCAGCAATGAAGACATTCGCTCGGTCCGGGCCTGAGTTTCCCGAGAACGCGATTGCTGCAACTCACCCGAGTACTGATCGACAAGAGCGGCCAACGAACTGATCTGGTGAAGTAAATCGTCTATCTGCTGCCCACGACGATCACTCAGCTCGCTTGCCTCGTTCAGCGCCACTTCCAGATCACTCAGCTTACGCCTTTGATCAGTCGTCTCTACTCGCAAGGCCTCGCGGTCCGCCTCAACGATGAGTGCGTTCCATTCCCGGACGACCTTGTCGCCCAACATACTGTAGGCTCTTCGTATCGCGGTTGCCCTAGCGTCATCACCATTCATGAACGGTACAAGACATTCCGGGACTTCACCCAGAGCCAGAACGCCAAGCCCATGCTGATGGTGGAAATTGAAAGACGGGTATTTCTCGCTCAGCTCACCAAAAAGCTTCCATACGCCGAACTCACGCTCTCTGACCTCGGTATCGTGAAACAAAACGATGGCGTTGGGCGAAAGCTTCGGAAGCCATTCCTCAAAATCGCTCTTCGCGTCCTCGTAGAAATGACGGCCGTCAATGTGCAGAAGATCAATATAACCGTCGGTAAACTGTGTAACAGCCTCGCTAAATGTCGAGCGCACAAGTTGGGAAAAACCGGAATACCGCTCATTAATCCGGGACACGCTCTCAAACACGCTCTCCTCATAGAACCCGGCATGCTCATCACCAACCCAAGTGTCAACTGCGAAGGATTTTGTTCGCAGATCATGCTTCTTGATGGCTTGACAAAAGCAGAAATAGGAGAAGCCATTATGCGTGCCGAGCTCGACGAAAACCTTGGGGTCGAGCGCAGAGATAAGATGGAACGCAAAGGGCGCGTGCCCCAGCCAGCCGGACTCAACAATCGTCTCCGGAAGAATCAAGCTATTCTGAGAAAGGAATTCCTGCATGTATCACTCGGCTGTTTAGTGCACCAACGAGCCCAAACTTGGATTGAGGTGCTGTAATCTGTTCGCTTTCGGCAATTATGGCGGATTTGGAGGCTCCGGGAAATTGGCAACTTCTGATAATCCACACGGGCCGACTTGTCACCGCTGTTTGGAATTTCAATTCGACCTTATTATCCATCATGTCAGCATTGTCGAGATCAACCGCTACCTCGGCGATTTCCTTCGCTTCCGTCCATGTGCAGCCATCACCGGCTCCAAACCAGCCAAGGACTGCCCCTCCATCGGGCCTGCCATGCCTTCCCCCCGCAATCGTCATAAAAAGACGCGGAAGGTTTGCAGTTTCGCTTCGGTTTGTGGCGGCGGCTTGCGTCGATCTGCCCCGATACGACACCCATATCTCATAACAGGAGAACATGGCGGCCTCGACGCCAAAAGTAAGTCGATCCTAATGCGTGGTTGCGGGAAATGAACTTCCCGCATCGGAGAAAGTGGTGAATTTTCACAGAATTATATTTGCTCTAATATTACCAGGACAATATGTATTCATAAATAATAATGTAAATCATATTAGATATAATACACAAATTTGTAATAAAAATAATCTAAAATCGGTGAATTTTCGTCGGATCCACGATTTCCAGGAAAACCTTCCGGGCCTCACTTCGCCTGACCCCATGATCTCTCAACAAAGTTTCTATTGATGACCAGAAATACTCAAAATCGTCAGCAAAATCCGGGAAACAAAAGAAGTAAGTCCGAACCCGGAACTTGATCAGCGGATAAACAGCCTTGTAAAATTGGAAAGCCAATGCGTTTTCCTGAGTTTCCGGATTATCAGTATACCACAAACCGCCTGCTGTAGCGCCGGACTCGGAAACGCGGCGCCTGCTCTCAGCCGCAGAGAAGATGTCTCGCATAGGGATAAGAGCGGCATGAATCTTGGTCTGCCTATATTCCAGCGCACTCATCAACTCATCCGCATACCAAGGAGACTTGATCACGTAGGGGCTGTTTTCAGCGATCAACGGACGCTCCAGTCCGGCATACGATGTCGGGTCTACAGAGCTAAGCGCCTCTGAGACGTTATATCCCGTGTTGAACCCCAACGCCGTAAAAAACTGGATTAGCAATGTCGTACCGGTTCTGCCGGTGCCTGTAATAATAATATGACCGTCAGAAGCATCGGTTCGACTGCGCACTTTTTTCTTAAAAAATCTCATTCCAGACAACCTTTAATCCGATCCTCAAAGTCCGCGCCGAACCTTATACGATTAACGGCTTCCTAGGGATACGATAAAACAGCAAAGCCTCAACTGCGAAGTCGGGCAGGCTTGAGAAGCGCACAGCCTCAATCCCAGTTGGACTTGGAACCAATCGCAGCGCCGAGCGGGTCCGACTGAATAGCCCCGGGAACTGTAGACGCCTTCCTGCCTAAAAATGAGGTAAGAAGGCGATCATGAGCAAATCGAATTTCAGTGACGATTTCAAGCGCGCCGCCGTTCATCAGATCACGGAACGAGGCTATCCGGGGTCGGAAGTCTCTCAGCGGCTCGGCGTAAGCCAGCATTCTTTCTATGCATGGAAGAAGAGGTCTGCCGGCTCGACGCCTCAGGCCAGCGCCGAATCCGAGGAGATCAAGCGGCTTAAGAAAGAGTTGGTTCGCGTCACAGAGGAGCGCGATATCCTAAAAAAAGCGGCCGCGTATTTCGCCAGGGATGCAAAGTGATGGTCAAGCCTTTATCGCCCTGCATCGGCTGCAGTTTTCGGTGCGGACGATGTGCCGGCTTCTCCGGGTTCACCCAAGCGGGTTTTACGCCTGGCTCAAAGCACCGCTGAGCAAGCGGGCCATCGAGGACGGGCGATAGACATATCTGTTGAGCTCTTCGTAGGAAGACAGCGGCAAGGTTTACGGCTACCGCAAACTGCATGATGACCTGCTGGATCAGCGGGAGACGTGCTGCCCGAACCGGCGGCAACATTGGCGATGTTGACCAGCTTTCCCATACGGCCAAGTCTGACAAACTCAGCAAGCATTGGCAGCACATTCTTTAGCGGCCTGCCGGAGCCCTCTGGCAAACCGCCGTGCCGAGAATGATATTGGTCGTCAAACGCAGGAAGACGGCTTGGTCGTCGATCTGATCGAGCGGGCACTCCGAGGTGACCTACCGGTAAGGCACGGTGCTGCTCTTTGCCGGCTCCCGCTTCTCATACCAGATTTGCTCGCATTTATTGCGGAGATCAGTCATCGCAACCGACTGCTAAGTCCTGCAATAATGACAATTGTCAAATACGACGGAATCAGCTCTGCGTTGTGCACCTAACGGCAGGCCTCCGCCCGTGAAACGCGGGCGGTAAAGCATACCTTTTACGATCACATCTTTGTGTAACGAGGGCCTTATTATGTAAGTAAATACTTCTTCTTAACCCCCAATTTTCAACCCAAAAATACCACTATGTAAGGCATTTAGCCTGAACACAACTAAAAATAGTAAGCTTACATTTACCAATATTTACTTTACAATAGTTTCTTTAGCGAAAACTAAAATAAGATTATTATAAATATATATGAAAATACATGTTGAAATTTCATCATTATTAATAAAAGAGAATAAAAGTAAACGCCGTCAACCGACACGGGACTTTGTGTTGGCGCTTCCAGAGAGAGAGGGACCACCATGCCGCGAGCAGGCATAGTAAAAGATTCCATAGAGAGTGCGGTCCAAGAACAGCGGGCTCAGCCCTTCTGGCGCGAAACTTCCGCGATCGCCATCGCGGCATTCATGGTGTCTGTCACGCCGCTGATGCAACCTCTGATCAGCAACTTTTCCGGCCGCGCAATTGCCGCCGATGAATGCGGCGCGCCTGCTGGCGCGAACGACACCATCACCTGCAACAACACGACCTACACTACCGGACCGGGCGACAGCGTTGAGTATGTCGGCGTCGACGGCTTGACGTTGATCATCGACGACGGCGGCACGGGAACGCTGGATGTGACCACTGCCGGCGCGGCGGTCGTCCTGAGAAACAATGGACCATCGACAAATGACATTGTTCTTCAGGCAACGAGCTTCGGTACCATTTCCACGACATCAAACAACGCAGCCGCGATTGCGGGCGTCAATGGACTCGGCACAGCAACTGTTACTCTGAGCGGAGGTCAGGTTTCGACATCCGGCACTCTAGCACAAGGTCTCTTGGTCCAGTCGCTGACGGGGGCCGCAAACCTCCTGATGAGCGGTGGCGCGGTCAGCACGACTGGCAACAACGCCATCGGACTGTCATCCTTACGGCAGGTCTCCACCGGGTCGGAGAATTCCACTGTCACCTTGAGCGGCGGCAGCGTGACCACATCGGGCTCCGGTAGCAATGGCGTGCAGTCTGCGACGCTCGGCACGTCCAACATGGGCACTGCAATCATCAATATGTCCGGAGGCACGGTGAGTGTGCTTGCGTCGGGCTACGGACTATCCAGTTTCACTGACGGTCTCGGCGACGTCGAAGTCAATCTCTCCGGCGGCAGCGTTGCGACTGCAGGCGTCGCAAGTTATGGCATCTATGCCCACGTTTTTAGCCTCACTGGGCCGGGAGATACAACAATAACCATCGACGGCGGCTCGGTCGCGACAACGGGTGCAGGTTCCCACGCCGCGCTGACTTATACCCGTGGTACAGGCAACGCTATCATTGATATGGCAAATGGAGATGTCGGCGCGAGCGGCGCCGGGTCGCATGGATTGAATGCAGAGTCGATTTACGGCGGTTTCAGCGTTTCTGTAGAGGACGGTACGGTTTCCTCCGGCACAGGAGCCGGTGCTGCCATCTACACCTTCGGCCCCCTCGGCGGAACGGCCGATATCGGGTCGGCAGCCGTCATCGACGGTTCGGAGAGCGGCCTTGCGCTGGTGGACGCAGACACGGATTCGGAAGGTTTCGGCCTCACCTCGGGCGGCAACATAACCGTCACATCCGCAGGCATGGTCACCGGCGACGGCATTCTCAATCTCGGCGATGATAGCCTTACCATTTCAGGCGGAAGCTGGGCCGGCGACCTCTACGGCGACGGCATGACCGTCGATGCGGCAGACGGTGACGACACCTTCACCTATTCCGGCGGCATCCTCGCGGGCAACACCTATGCCTCAGGCGGCAACGACATGTTGACCGCATCGGGAAGCGCGGTCACGGGCGATGCCGCTCTTGGGCTCGGCAATGACAGCGCTACGCTTTCGGGCGGAAGCTGGACCGGCAATATCTACGGCGACGGCATGACGGCCGATGCGGCCGACGGAGCCGACACATTTACCTGGAGCGCAGGCGGTTTTGCCGGCGGCTACTATGCAGGCGGCGGCAACGATACCGCCACGGTTTCCTCTTCCGGGTACAACGGCTCGCAGATCTTCAGCGGCGACGATGCCGCCGGTACGCTGGCCGCCTCGACCTACGACGCGATCACCTTCTCGGGCGTCAACGCCGCAACCGATGCAGGCGCGACGATCGTTTACTGGGATGATGTCACGCTCGAGAGCTCGGCCCTTTCGGTCACCAGCGCGGCCTGGGACATCAGCACCGCGCCGGGCCAGGGGCTTTTCCTCAACAATTCGACGCTGGCCTGGTCGGCCCCGACCGGAAACCTCAACGCCAATCTCGACATTGGCGCCGGCAGCACCGCGAGCTTTGGCGGCACCTCGCTGTTGGTCGCCGGGAATCTTGCGAATAACGGACTGCTGACCATGCAGGACGGCGCCGCCCGCAGCAATGTCGTCGTTCTCGGCAACTACGCCGGAACCGGCACGCTGGCCGTCGACGTGGACTTCGCCACTAACACCGCAGATGTTCTGACGGTGAACGGCGATGTGACCGGCGGCCCGACGCTGCTCAGCATCAACAATGCAACCTCCGGATACGCAACCGGCAATGACGTGCTGGTCGTCGATGTGGCCGGCGCTAGCGCGGCCGGGGATTTCGCGCTTTCCGGCGGCCCGATCGGTTCCGGCGCTTACTTATACGACCTGTTCTTCGCCGCGGGTGACTTCTACATTGGCACCGATGGCACATATCAGCCGGCAGTCCCGGTCTATGAGGCCTATCCCCAGATGCTGATGGCGCTTGGACGGCTTCCCACGCTGCGCCAGCGCATCGGTGAACGCGATGTCTATGACGGCAACGCGGGTCGCGTGACAGACGAAGGCGCGAACCTCGACGCCCTGTGGGGCCGGATCGACGTCACGCAGGACCACTTCGAGCCGAAATCCTCCACCACTAGCTACGAAACCGACTTTGCGCATTGGGCGCTCAATCTTGGAGTCGACGGCCTGTTCAGCGACGGCGAGAACGGACAGTTGGTCGGCGGCTTCTACGCCAAGTATCTCAACGGTTTTGCCGACACGACGTCAGCATTTGGCAACGGCAAGACGAGCGTCGACGGCTATGGCCTGGGCGCGACCTTGACCTGGTACGGAGACAACGGTTTCTATGCCGACGGTCAGGCGCAATTCCAGTGGTATGACAGCGACCTTAAGAGCGACACGCTCGGAACGCTTGCCGATGGCAACCAGGGCTCCGGCTTTTCGACCTCGATCGAAATCGGCAAGAGTTTCGCGCTGTCGGATCGGGCCTCTCTCACGCCGCAGGCGCAGCTGACCTACGCCATGATCTCCTTCGACGACTTCAACAGCGCCGCCTACGGCGAGAATGTCTCGCTCGGCAACAATGACAGCCTCAGGCTGCGGCTTGGGCTTTCGACGGACGAAAAGGTTGTCTGGCAGGACGATGCCGGAAAAACGCGATCGGCAGGCTTCTACACCATCGCCAATGTGCACTACGACTTCCTCGAGGGCACAAGCGTCGACATCAGCGGCGTTTCGCTTAACAGCGATCTGCAGGGCCTTTATGGCGAAGCCGGCATCGGCGGCACCTATTCCTGGGCCGACGGCAAATATGCAGCCTATGGCGAGATTTCCGGACTCGCCGGCTTCGGCGACACCCAGGGCAATTACAGCATCGCCGGAAAGGCCGGCATGATGGTCCGCTGGTAATTCGCTCAAACAATAACGCGGTGCAACTTGAAAGCCGGGCCGTGCCCGGCTTTTTTTCTGTTTGGCGCGACCCTTGCCAATGAGTGGCGCATTAATTCGCCAATTTAACATTGGGTTACTGTTCATTTTTCCCTCATAGATCGCGCAGATATGAGATACAACCGTATCAACTATCAACGGCCTCTTCGATCCCGTCAGAAGCAATATCTTGCCCGCCTAAAGCTCCATTATCTGATCGGCCGTCATGAGCTTCTGGCGGCTTTCGCTGTTGGTGATGCGCGGGTTTTGCCCGAGCTTGGTGCCGGGCTGGCGGCTGCGGGTCAAAACCGTCTGATCACCAAGCGCATTTGCCGCCCAGCTTGCAGTTTCGTATTCAGCGCGGCCGAGCCCGAATATCCGGGTAGTGACGCATGAGCCGAGGATGCTGGCCGTGTCGCCTCTGCCATAGACGCTTTCGATCTGGCCCTTGTCCTGCGTGATGAACAGCGCCTCAATGCCGCAACCGGCGGCGGCCAGAGGACCGCTCACGAATGTTGCCGACTGTCGCCAGGGAAATCGGGTGCCGACTCATCAAGCATGTTAAGCTTGCCGTTGAAATACCTATGGATATCCCGCTCGGCAGAGCTCGTGCACATCCCGGCGAAAGTCGTCCCGTTTGAAAGCCATATCGCGAGATGCAGTACAGCGCCGCTTCAGCGCCCCTATGCCCTCGCCGGGCGTCGATTGGACTTATGCCAGCGCCGTTGCTCTTTTCGCCCTATATCGCCTTCGGGCTGCGGCCACTCTGCGGTTACATCCCAGCATTCAAGCCGCATCCTCGCAGCGATAGATGAACGAGGGGGCCGGATACAGAGATTTGAGGCCGCGGCGTCGTGCTACAGGCCGTAGCGCTCAAGTATCGCCTCGATCGCCCGGTCCTGTTCCGGTTCCGGCAGAAGGGCCGGCTGGCGGGAGAGGCCGACGGAGGGGTCGCGCAGGTAGAGCGCCCGCTTCACCAGGGCCGGCGGATAGCCGAGTTTGTAGAGATCGGTGCGGAAGGCGGCGTAGGTTTCCTGCGCCTTCGCCGCCCCCGCCTCGTCGCCCGCGTTGACGGATGAAACGATCCTGGCCAGCACCTCGGGCATGACGTTGCCGAGGCCGGAAATGCAGCCCTTTGCGCCGTTGGTCAGCGCCCAGTGCACAAGCTGGTCGGGGCCGGAATAGACATCGAAACCCGCGACAGTGCGGCCGACCTCCATATAGGCCTCGAGCGTATCCTGTGCGCCGCCGGAATCCTTGATGCCGGCAATATTGCCGTGGGCGGCCAGCCTGCGCGCCGTCTCGGGCTCGATATGGTTTTGGGTGCGCGCCGGAATGTCGTAGAGATAGATCGGCGTTTCGACGGCATCGGCGACCGTGGTGAAATGGCGCTCGAGCCCGTCCTGCGTGCAGGCGATGAAGAATGGCGTGATGACGGCGATGCCGTCGACCCCGATGCGGTCGAATTCGCGCGCAAGCTTCACCGTCTCGAAGGTCGCGGGCATGCCGGCATTGACGATGACGCGGGCGCGGCCAGCGACCTCATCGACCACCTCGCCGCAAAGCCGCACCTTCTCGTCAAAGGTCAGCGCCGAGAAATCGCCGTTGGTGCCGGCGCACATGATGTTGTTTCCGGCAGAAACCTGCCGGCGCACCTGCGCGCGCGTCGCCGCGTAATTGATGGTCTCGTCCTCATTGAAACAGGTCACGAGCGCGACGAACGCTTGCTTCTTGTCGGTCATTCTTCCCCCCCCCTCAACCGCGCGCGGCGGCGCCCATTTTCGCGGCATAATCGAGTGCCGCCAGCATATTGACGTGATTGGCCTTTCCCGTGCCGGCAATATCAAAGGCCGTGCCGTGATCGACCGAGCAGCGGTCGATCGGCAGGCCGAGCGACACGTTGACGGCGGTATCGAAGGCGACGAGCTTGATCGGGATATGGCCCTGATCGTGATACTGGGCGACGACCAGATCGAAGGCGCCGTTATAGGCGCGATGATAGACGGTGTCGGCCGAGATCGGCCCCACCACATTGATGCCCTCGGCCTTTGCCGCCGCCACAGCCGGCACGATCGCCTCGTCATCTTCCCGGCCGAAAAGCCCGTTCTCGCCGCAATGCGGATTGATGCCCGCCACCGCGATGCGCGGCGCTTCGAGCCCCATGCGCTTCATGTGTTTGTGGCCGGTGCGGATGGTTTCGAGCACCCGCTCCGTCGTCGCCCGCCCGATCGCATCCTTCAGCGAGACATGGGTCGAGACATGCACGACGTTCAGCCGCTCGGAGGCAAGCAGCATCCATGAGGATTTCGACCCGGTCAGATGCGCCAGCATGCCGGTGTGGCCATCATAGTGATGCCCGGCCGCATTCAGCGCTTCCTTGTTGATCGGGGCGGTGACGATTGAGGCGGCATCGCCGCCCATGGCCAGTTCCACCGCACGGGCGATATAGCGATAGGAGGCCTCTCCACAGGCCGGACTCAGGACACCGAATTCCTCCGGCAATCCATCGACGGCGATATGATCAACGCGAATACCGTCACCCGCCTCATCCGGCGCAAGGACCGGCAGATCGATGCCGCACACCGCCGCGGCGCGGGCAACCGTCGACCGGTCCCCTATGACGCGGACCTGCCGGCGCAAGGCGGCATCGCGCGCGGCAAGTGCCTTTACAGTCACCTCCGCGCCCACTCCGGACGGATCCCCCATGGTGATGACGATTGAGTGTTTCATGAAGGCCTCCCGAGAACGACGCGTCGCCGACATTTAACTTATAGGTAAACAGGTTTCAATAACCAACGCATAAATTAATGAAGAACGCCATTTCACCTTGAAATTTATCTTCTTTTTATCGCAAGATCGAGCCGTAACAATAATGACAACCTCAGGAGACAATCGTGCCGCCGGATGTTCTGATCATAGCCGATGACCTGACGGGCGCGCTCGATTCGAGCGTCGCCTTTGCGGGGCCGGGGCGACCGGTGCTGGTGGCGCGCAGCCCGGATGCCATTCCCGAGATTCTGAGCCAATCGCCGGATGTGCTCGCCGTCAATACGGCAAGCCGGGAATGCGACGCGGAGGACGCGGCGCAGCGCGTGGCGGCCGCCCTCGCCCGGCTGCCGTTGGCCGATATTCCGATGATCATGAAAAAGGTCGACTCGCGGCTCAAGGGCAATATCGCTGCCGAAATGCTCGCGCTACAGGCATCCCTCGGCGCGCGCCGCATCATCGCGGCCCCGGCGATCCCGACGATGGGCCGTCGTGTGAAGGGCGGCGTGCTCGGCGGCGACGGCATTGCCGCGCCCATTGAAGTCGCCTCCCGCATCGGGGTCTCTGCCGCAATACCGGATACCGCGAGCGACCGCGACATGGACGAGTTGGTCGCCGACGCAGGCTCCGGCGTGCTGTGGGTGGGCGCGCGCGGCCTCGCCTTCGCGCTGGCGCGCACCGCCGGGCATCCCGAACCACAACCTTTCAAGCTCACGCCGCCGCTGATGATTATCAACGGATCGCGCGATCCGATCACGGTGGCGCAGATTGAACACCTGCGGGCGCTGACGCTGGTGGACGAAGCGCCCGATGGGGCGGTTCCGGCAGTCGCCGAGACCGAACTGCCGAGCGTCGTATCCATCTGCGATGGCGGCGGCGGCCTTTCCGGCGAAGCCGCCGGCGCCCGCTTCTGCGATGGCGCGAGCCGCCTGCTGCATGCGCTCAGGCCACGGTCCCTGCTGGTGGCGGGCGGCGAGAGTTGCAACGGCATTCTCGACCGCCTCGGCATCCGAAGTTTACAAGTGGCCGCCGAATTGCGGCCCGGCCTGCCGGTCAGCCATGCCGTGGCGCCTTGGGGAAATTTACAACTCGTGACAAAATCGGGCGGTTTTGGTACGCCGTCGCTTCTCGCCGAGATTTTTGCCGAGGCGAATAGCGGCGATGACGAAGAGGACATGCGATGACCGACAATCTGAACCAGGACGCGGATCGCGGCGCCGCGCAACGGCGCACCTCGCTGTCGGACAAGGTCTATGAGGCGCTGCGCGGGCGGATCATGCGCGGCGATTACGGCGCCAATGAAAAACTGCCGGCGGAAAAGGATTTGTCGGTCAAGTTCGGCGTATCGCGCCCGGTGCTGCGCGTGGCGCTGGAGCGGCTGCGCGACGAGCGGCTGATCTATTCGCGCCAGGGCGCCGGCAATTTCGTGCGGATCAAGCGCGAGACGGCGCTCGGCTACACCCCCGTCGAGACCATCGCCGATATCCAGCGCTGTTACGAGTTCCGCCTGACCGTCGAGACCGATGCCGCCGCCCTTGCGGCGCTCAGGCGTAACGAGGCCGCACTTGCCGAAATGGAACGGGCGCTGCATCTCCTGTCGGATGCCACCGGCCAGCAGCTTCACCGCGAGGATGCCGATTTCGCCTTTCACCAGTCGGTCGCCCAGGCCACCAACAACCAGTATTACGGGGAAACGCTGAAGGCGCTGCGCGACCATATCTATGTCGGCATGAAGCTGCACGGCGAGACGCTGATGTCCGATGGCGCCTGGGCGCTGGAGGAGGTGCTGGCCGAGCACAAGGCGATCTACACCGCCATCAGGGAACGCGCGCCGGACGCCGCCCGCACCGCCATGCGCGCCCATATCGAGCACTCACGCGAGCGGCTTTTCGGCGGCGGCCTGTTCGATCTTTCACTCTGAAAACAGGTGACGACGGCCACCTCCCTGCTGACAAAGCACCAAGCTTTGACCATCATGTGTCATTGTTCCTTCGTTCTTGGGTCATGCTCGGACTTGATCCGAGCATCCAGGCAGCTAAGTCTATGAATTTGCAAATATTTATGGCGAGACCTCGCCGGGCGGCCTGGATCCTCGGGTCAAGCCCGAGGATGACCCGTTATGAGGGAGACGTTTGTCAGCAAACTGGAGGCGGCGAGACAGCCGCCCTCCCCTTTTTGCGGCAATGCCTAGAACGCCGCCCGATAGATCGCGTGCACATCGTCAACCGACATGTCGCGCGGGTTGTTGTCCATCAGCCTGCGGATGGCGTGGGCCTCCTCGGCCCAGAGTCGCAGATCCGCCTCGTCGGCGCCATGGGCGCCAAGCCGCATCTCGACGCCGAGATCCGCGCAGAATTGATGGGCGGCGCGGTGGACCGCTTCCGGCGTTTCCGCAGCAAGGCCGAGCGCGGCCATGATCTCGCCGGTCTTCTCGGCGGCCACGGGCTGGTTGAAGGCCAGTACATGCGGAAAGATGATGGCATTGGCGAGACCGTGCGGAAGGCCGAGCCGGGTGCCGAGCGGATAGGCGAGCGCGTGGCCCGCCGCCGTATTGACCGGCCCCAGGCAGATGCCGCCGTAATAGGAGGCGAGCATCATGCCCGCGCGGGCCTCGGCGTCATTGCCGCTTTGAACCGCGCGGCCGAGATATTGGCCGATCAGGCCGATGCCGAGCCGGGCGTAGCCATCGATCAGGTCGTGGGCCCGGATATTGGTGAAAGCCTCGACGCAATGGGCGAGCGCATCAATGCCCGTCGCGGCCGTTACCGCCGGCGGTACGGAATAGGTGAGTTCCGGGTCGAGGATGGCGATATCGGCCAGCAGGAACGGGCTCTCGACCGCGAGTTTCGATTTCGTCTCGGGATCGGTCAGCAGCGCGCGGATACCGGCTTCCGAGCCGGTGCCCGCCGTGGTCGCGACCTGCGCCAGCGGCGTGCGCCTGCCGGCCACCTTGTTCGGACCAACGACATCGCGGACGGATTGCTCTCCATCCCAGAGCGCCGCCGTCAGCTTGGCGACATCGAGAACCGAGCCGCCGCCAAGGCCCACGACGAGGTCCGGCTTGTGCGCCCGGGCCGCGTCCAGAACCGCCTCGAAGGCGGGAAGATTGGGCTCCGGCGGAGCTTCGGCATAGACCCGGACATCGCCTGGAAGACGAAGCCGCTCGACATAATGGGCCGTCGGGCCGCCGGCGATGACGAAAGGCCGTTTAGCCTCGGCCGCCCACGCGCCGAGCTGTGCCGCCGTGCCGACGCCGACTTCAAGTCGCTTCGGCTGGTGGAGCGTGATCGGGCGATCCATGCTGTTCATTTTCTCTCCTTTCACGTCCGGTGGTGCGAAACCTGCGCGACAAGCGTCGCGACGGTTGCGGCATCGAGCGCGACATGCCGGATGGCCCGGCGGTAAAGCGTGTAGGCGATATCGAGCCCGCCATCGTCGCGCGGCAGCAGCACGGGATAGGAAAGCTCCTTGTTGCGGCCATCGAGCGAATTGTTGGTAAGGCAGGTGCCGGGGCTGTCCTCGATCGTGTAGCGCACCGGAAAGGTGCGGCCGCCATCGCCCGAAAGACAGAGCGTCAGCGGCGCGCGCTCGACGCCCCAGATCGGGTTGCAGCCTTCGCGGGCCTCCGGTCGGGCGTCGCCCGCCTCCTCAAGCTCGTCATAGAGCGAGGCGCGGCGCGCTTCCGATTGCGCGGCCGAGACCGGGTTGCAGACCATGGCCACGATGTTGCCCTCAAGGCGTACGGCGTTGACGGAACTGTTGTTGTTCGGCACATCCGTCGGCGCGGGCGCGCTCCAGCTCCGCCCGCCATCACGGCTTTCGGAGCGATGAACGAAATCGGCCTGGCGACGGCGATAAAGCGCGATCATCTCGCCTCCGCCCAGGCTCACCGGCGTCATGTGCACGGACCCGGCCGAATCCGGCACATCGATAACTTCCCAGCTTTCGCCATCATCCGTACTGACGGCAATCGCCGCGGTATCGAAGGCGCCGGTCCAGCGAATGCCGGGCCGCGGATTGCAACGGAAGAGCGGCAGGCACCACGCCCCGTCATCGCGCACAAAGGGCGCGGCGCGAACGAAGGTGCCGGGCGGCAGGCCGGTGTCGCGAGCGTCAGCAGCCGCCAACCGATCGCCTTCGGGCGTGAGACGGCGCATGAATACCCGAGACTCATCCTGATTGCCGGCAGGCTGAGCGGTGTTGAAAAGCAGGATATCGCCTTTCGGCGTCACGAAGATCACCGGATTCTGTTCCGAGCGGTCGGGATCATTCGTCAGCCGCACCGCCTCGCCCCATGCCCCTGAGGCTGGATCGAGCAGCGAGGCATGGATGGAAATGTCGGACTTGCCTTCCAGCGTGCCGCCGAACCAGGCGCAGGCGAGACGTCCGTCCGGCAGGCGCGACAGGAAGGCTGCATGGTTCTGCACGGTCGGCGCCGGGAGAACGGCCTCACTGCCGTCCGGACGCGCCTCAAATCTTCCCGTCATCTTCCCGGCGATATCCTCCGGCGTCATGCACATGCTCCTCCACTTGATTCCGGCCTCCAAAAAACAGGCCACAAAACAAGTTGTCAAGTTGAAGTTTTCGGGAATATTCTCGACATCGGATTTACGGTAACAAATTTATCAATTAAATTCATAATGTTAATAAGATATCGAATTCAGGTTCGCCAATTAAACCGAGAAGGCGTTTGACAAAGGTTATCAACTTTACCAATATTGCGGAAAGCTTGAGCCGGCATCTCAGCCGGACTCACGCGGGCCATGTCAGTCCTTTTTTTGCGCGCGCAGCGGCGCAAGGGCCTGAACGACGTTATGCTGCGACGTTCCTGGAGGAGGAAAACAATGAAACGCAGAACTTTGCTTGCCGGGCTGATGCTGGCGTCATCGCTGACGCCGGCCTTTGCACAGGAGGAAGGATCGGTCACCGTCGTGCTGGCGGAAGAGCCGGATCTTGTCGAGCCATGCATGGCGACGCGCTCCAATATCGGGCGCATCGTGCTCCAGAACATCTCCGAAACGCTGACTGAACTCGACGTTCGTGGCGATGAGGGGCTGAAACCGCGCCTGGCCGAAAGCTGGGAGATGACGGACGACAACACCTGGCGCTTCCACCTGCGCGAGGGCGTGACGTTCTCCGACGGTTCGGCCTTCGACGCTGAAGACGTGAAGCACTCCTTCGACAGGGCGCAGAGCGACCAGATCGTCTGCGAGATCTCGCGCTATTATGACGGCATCACGATCACGCCTTCGGTTGTCGACGAGCACACGATCGACTTCACCACCGATCCCGCGCAGCCGATCCTGCCGCTCCTGCTTTCGCTGCTGACCATCGTGCCGTCGGAAACGCCGGTCGAATTCACCCGCGAGCCGATCGGCACCGGGCCTTACGTGCTTTCCGACTGGACGCCGGGCCAGTCCATCACGCTGACGCGCCGCGACGACTATTGGGGCGAAGCGCCGGCCGTGGAAACCGCGGAATATGTGTTCCGTTCCGATGCCGCCGTGCGCGCCGCCATGGTGGAGACCGGCGAGGCCGACATCGCGCCGTCGATCTCGGCCATCGACGCGACCACCGATCTCGACCACGCCTACCCGAACTCGGAGACGACCTATCTGCGGATCGACCACTCCGTGCCGCCGCTTTCCGACAAGCGCGTGCGCGAGGCGCTGAACATCGCCATTGACCGGGAAGCCTTCATCGGCACCATCCTGCCCGAAGGCGCGGATATCGCCACCGCGATCAACGTGCCGACGACGCTCGGCTGGAACCCCGACACCGAGGCGTGGCCCTATGATCCCGAACGCGCGCGCGCGCTTCTCGAGGAAGCCGCAGCGGACGGCGTTCCGGTGGACACCGAGATCCTGCTGGTCGGCCGCACCGGCAACTTCCCCGGCGCGACCGAATTCTACGAGGCGATCACCAGCATGCTGAACGAGGCGGGCTTCAACGTGAAGCTCCAGATGGTCGAGGTGGCGGAACACGAACAGTTCTACTCCAAGCCCTATGTCGATGATCGCGGTCCGATCATGGTCGGCGCGCAGCATGACAATTCGCGCGGCGATCCGGTATTCTCGATGTTCTTCAAGTACCACTCCGAAGGCCGCCAGTCGGGCATTGCCGACGCGCATGCCGACGAGCTGATCGAGGAAGCAACCGCGGCAACCGGCGAGGAGCGCGAGGCGCTGTGGTCGGAACTCTTCGGCTACCTGCATGACGACGTCATCGCCGATGTGCTGCTGTTCCATATGGTCGGCTTCGCTCGCGTCGGCGAAAACGTGGATTTCACGCCGACAATCGCGACCAACAGCCAGCTTCAGCTTGCCGAAATCGGCCTGAAGTAAGACCTTTCGAACGAAGAGCGCGCGCGCGGTCCTCCCGCGCGTGCTTCCCTTTTGAAAACGAGAGAACACGATGAAGAAAACGCTGGGAAAACGCGGGTTGACGAGCTTCGTCTCGCTGCTGGTCCTGATCGTGCTTGTGTTCTTCCTGTCCCGGCTGACCGGCGACCCGACATCGCTTTACCTGCCGGTCGACGCATCCGAGACGATGCGCGAGAACTTCCGCGAAATCCACGGCCTGAACGATCCGGTTCTGGTGCAGTTCTGGCACTATGTTACCGATATCGTCCGGCTCGATTTCGGCGAGAGCCTGCGAAAGGCCCGCCCCGCGCTGGAGGTGGTCATCGAGGCCTTCGCCTGGACTCTGCAGCTTGCCTTCATCACCATGGTTCTGGTGACCGCCGCCGCCATCACGGTCGGCGCGATTGCGGCCTTCAATGTCGGCACCTGGTTTGACCGGGCGGCCTCCGTCCTGTCGCTGATCGGCGCTTCGGCCCCCGATTTCTGGGTGGCGATCGTCGGCATCGTAATCTTTTCCGTCACCCTTGGCTGGCTTCCGACCTCGGGAACCGGCACCCCATGGCACTGGGTTCTGCCGGTCGCCGTGCTGTTCATCCGGCCGTTCGGGCTGATCCTGCAGATCGTGCGCGGATCGATGATCAACGCGCTCGGCTCCGCCTATGTGAAGACGGCGCGGGCCAAGGGCGTGAAGAACCGGCCGATCATCTTCGTCCACGCGCTGCGCAATGCCATGCTGCCGGTGATCACTGTGATCGGCGATCAGGCAGCCGCGCTTTTGAACGGCGCGGTGGTGGTGGAGACGATTTTCGGCTTTCCCGGCGTCGGCAAGCTGATGATCGATTCCATCATGCAGCGCGATTTCAACGTCATTCTGGCCGCGATCATGGTGACGGCGATCGCGATCTTCATCATGAACCTCCTGATCGACCTTGCCTATGCGGTGCTCGATCCGCGCATACGAACCTGAGGGACGCCGATGAGCGATACCACGACAGAGGCCAGAGCGGAGCACCCGACCGTTTCCAGGCAAGAACCGGGCGCTTTCCGGCGCTTTCTTAAAATGCTGTGGGCCGACAAGTTCGCCTTTGCGGCCGTATTGTTCCTGATCCTCATCGTGGCCTGCGCGATCTTCGGGCCGATGCTGCTTGATGGCGTTGCCGCAAAGCAGAACCTGCGCGCCCGCAACGCGCCGCCGTTTTCGTTCGAGCGCGGCTTTCTCTATCTGCTCGGCGGCGATGCGCTGGGCCGGCCGCTTCTCGCCCGCATCATCGTCGCGGCGCGCAACACCATGGTGGTCTCGGCCGGCGCAGTCGCCGCCTCGCTCGTGATCGGGTCCACGCTCGGCCTCATCGCCGGCTATCGCGACCGGTGGCACAGCGAAATCATCATGCGGCTTGCCGACGTCATCATGTCGTTTCCCTCGCTGCTGCTGGCCGTCACCGTGCTCTACGTGCTGGAGCCGTCGATCGCCAATCTGGTTCTGGTGCTCGCCATCACCCGCATCCCGATCTATCTGCGCACGACCCGCGCTGAGGTGCTGGAAGTGCGCAAGCGCATGTTCGTGCAGGCGGCGCAGGTCATGGGCGCGTCCAATCTGCGCATCGTGCTGTTTCACATCCTGCCGGTGGTGCTGCCGACGTTGCTGACCATCGCCACGCTCGACTTCGCCTTCGTGATGCTGGCGGAATCCGCCCTCTCCTTCCTCGGCATCGGCATCCAGCCGCCGGAGATCACCTGGGGGCTGATGGTGAGCCAGGGGCGGCAATATCTGACAAGCGCATGGTGGCTCGCCTTCTGGCCGGGCCTTGCGATCATCCTGACCACCATGTCGCTCAACCTGCTTTCGAGCTGGATGCGGATCGCGCTGAACCCGACCCAGCGCTGGCGGCTCGAAATCGGAGGCAAGTCCAATGGCTAGTTCCCACCTCCTTGAGGTACGCAATCTCTCGGTCCGCTTCCACACCGCGCGCGGTCCGGTCGACGCGGTCAACGACGTGTCGTGGCATCTCGACCGGGGCGAGACGCTGGCGATCCTCGGCGAAAGCGGTTCGGGCAAATCGGTCTCGGCGTCGGCGATCATGAACCTGATCGACTGCCCGCCCGGCGAGATCGTGAGCGGCGAGGTGCTGTTCGAAGGCCGCGACCTGCTGACGCTTTCCAGCGAGGAGCGCCGCCGGATCAACGGCAAGCGGATCGCGATGATCTTCCAGGACCCGCTCAGCCACCTGAACCCGGTCTATCCGGTCGGCTGGCAGATTGCCGAGGCGGCGATGTGCCACGGCAAGAGCAAGGATGAGGCTTTTGCCCGCGCCCTGAAGCTGATGGAACGCGTCGGCATTCCCGACGCCGCGGCCGCGTTGAAGAAATACCCGCACCAGTTTTCCGGCGGCCAGCGCCAGCGGCTGATGATCGCGATGGCGCTGGCGCTCAAGCCGGACATCCTGATCGCCGACGAGCCGACCACCGCGCTCGACGTCACCGTGCAGGCGGAGGTGCTGTCGCTCTTGGAGGAGCTGCAGGCGGAAACCGGCATGGGTCTCCTGCTGATCACCCATGATCTCGGCGTCGTCGCCGAGGCGGCGGACCGGGCCGTGGTGATGGAGGGCGGCCGGATCGTGGAGACCGGCACGCCGCGCGAGCTCTATCACAACGCCCAGCACCCCTATACCCGGAAACTACTGGCCGCAGCCCCCGGCAAGGGCGAGATGCGCACGGGTGAAAACGACCGCCAGCCGATCCTGCAGGTCTCCGGCCTCACCAAGACCTACGGCGCGTTCACCGCGCTGAAGAACGCCGATTTCGAGCTCCATGCCGGAGAAACGCTCGCCGTCGTCGGCGAAAGCGGTTCGGGCAAATCCACGGTCGCCAAGCTGATCCTCAGGCTCGAAGAGGCTTCCGGCGGCAAAGTGCTGTGGAAGGGCGAGGACCTGCTGACGAAATCGTACCGGCAAATGCGCGCGGTCCGCCGTCACCTGCAGATGGTCTTCCAGGACCCGACGCAGTCGCTCAACCCGCATATGTCGATCTACCAGATCATCTCCGAGGCCTGGGTGATCCACCCCGAGATTCTGCCGAAGGAGAAATGGCGCGACCGGGTGAATGAACTGTTGCAGCAGGTGGGGCTGAAGGCCGAGCACGCCGCGCGCCACCCGCACCAGTTTTCCGGCGGCCAGCGCCAGCGCATCGCGATCGCCCGCGCGTTGGCGCTCGAACCTGACGTGATCATCTGCGACGAGGCGGTGTCCGCACTCGACGTCTCGATCCAGGCGCAGGTGATCGCCCTTCTCGGGGAACTGCGTGACCGGCTTGGCATCGCCTTCATCTTCATCGCCCACGACCTGCCCGTGGTGCGCGACTTCGCCGACCGGGTGCTGGTGATGCAGCGCGGCGAGATCGTCGAACAGGGGACCGTCCGGCAGATTTTCGAAAACCCGCGGGAACTCTACACCCAACGCCTCCTCGCCGCCGGCCTCGACCCCGACCCCGACGTGCAGGCAGAACACCGAAAGGCGAGACTGGCGCTGGAGAGCGCCCTATAGGGGATACTGTCGCTTGCCTCCAAGTAACTGCAATAAGCCGAGGCTCAGTCATCCAGAAGCTGGCGCAGGCGTCTGGTTGCGGAGCGGCCAAGAGAGATTTCGCGACCGGCCTCGCTGAAACGCAGAATGCTTCGCCCGCCCGCCTGCCATTCGACCGTGTGGATATGTTCGAGGTTAACGATCAACGAGCGGCTCAGCCGGCGAAATGGAGGTGATGGCAGGTCGGCCTCGAACTTGCCGAGCAGGCCGCCGGCAAGATAGGCCTGGTCGCTATCGAGATGCACCCGCGTGAAGTCGGCTTCCGCCTGCAGCAGCGTGATTGAACTGACCGGAACCATAACCGAAGACATCATCGATTTCAGCAAAATGCGCGCCGGCGGCCGGGCTTCGGCGGCCGCCAACGGCGGCGGCGCAAGGCGTTCCCTGAGGCGGTTGATCGCGGTCTCGAGCCGGTCCGGGTCGACCGGCTTGACCAGAAAGTCGAGCGCAGCCACGTCGAACGCATCGATCGCATAGAGACTATAGGCCGTCACGACGATCACCGCGGTATCGGGCGACAGGTCGGTGATGATGTCGAAACCCTTGCCGCTTGACAGCTCTATATCCAGAAACACCGCATCCGGGCGCAGCGTCGCGATCAGGTCTCGCGCCTGGTCGATCGTGCCGGCCTCGCCGACGATGTCGATATCATCGAAGGCGGCGAGCATGCGCGTGAGGCCGCGCCGCGCCGGCGGCTCGTCATCGATGAGCACTACACGCGGCATGCGGATCCCCTCAGCATCAGCCTGGCGACGACGCGATCACCGGCCTGTTTCAATGTCAGCTCATAGCCTTCCGGGTAATGAAGATGAAGACGCTGTCTGGTATTGGCGAGGCCGATGGCCGGTCTGTCCGACCGTTCCGAACGCAACGTTCCCGAGTTGACGACCTCGATGACGATACTGCCCTCGTCGAAGCGTTCGACCTTTACGCCGATCTCGATGGCGTCGTCCTGATGCCGCAGGCCGTGCTTTACGGCATTTTCCACCAACGCCTGAAGGATCATGTGCGGCACCAGCACGTTGAGCGCGGCAGGATCGACAGAGACGGTCGTCCGCAGCCGCTCCTCGAAACGCAGTTCCTGTATGCGCAGATAGGCGCGCATCGCTTCCAGCTCGTCTTCCAGCGGA
The DNA here is from genome assembly GCF_053484265.1 of Martelella sp. FOR1707. Taxonomy (NCBI): domain Bacteria; kingdom Pseudomonadati; phylum Pseudomonadota; class Alphaproteobacteria; order Hyphomicrobiales; family Aurantimonadaceae; genus Martelella; species Martelella sp. FOR1707. Next base: position 29,596 of record NZ_JBAKFP010000003.1, read on the forward strand.
CAGCGCGAATGGGCCGCGTGGTCGAGACAGTAGCGCAGATAGGCCGCGATGCGACGGACCATCTCCAGCGCCTCGTCGGGCCGGTCGTGAATTTCCGAGGCCACCGAATTCAGCGCGTTGAAGAGAAAATGCGGGGCGAGTTGCAGATGCAGCCGCTCCATTTCCAGCCGGACTGCCTCCGCCTGCGCCTCGGCGGCACGCAGGCGCTCGGAGCGCGCCTCCAGCAGCGCCGTGCGCCAGAAATACATCAACGACCAGCCGATGAGCAGGATCGTGTAAAATACGGTCATCATCGCCGGGCTGAGCGGAAGCGGCATGTCGTCGAGCACCAGACGGCGCACGATGTCGGCGATACCGTGCAGCAGGAAGCCGCCGACGACGGAAAAACAGAGCAGGAAGACGACGATCGGGAGGGACGTAACCCGGCGACGACGCGACAGGAAAAACACATGCAGCGCGCCGGTCATGAGAAAGGCGATCGGGTCCACGATCAGCGTCATAGCCGTTGCGGCGAAGACATCGCCGAAGGTGATGAGCCGTGCGGTCCAGCCGAAAAGGATCAGAAAACTCCAGACCGCACATTGCGCGCCCCAGAATGTCGTGAGCACAGGCGCACGACCGCCGGCGCTTGCGTGCGCACTGCCATTGGCGGCATCAAGATGCGCCGTATCACTGACCATGGTCTGGCACCCTTCCCTCGCGTCGACTGCCGCCAACTTACGCGCATCCCGCGCGGGAACGAATGCCGGTTCATCGAAAAAATAATCACGTTCATCGAAATACGGATGAATTCGCGCTGTCGGCCGCACATCCGTCGCGACGGCGTTTCGTGTGACCGTCCAAAAGCGGCGATTGAAGAAAGGCCTCCCCAAAAGGCGCGCCAAAAGAACTGGCCGCCTATATCCATCCGTGCATTCGATACATCGAACCGCCATCCGACCGATAGGCCAGGTCCATGCCAACGCCGTAGGCAGGGCGCTTGGCGCGCCATGCCATCTTGATACCGGAAGACGTCAGCCAACAAGGCCGTTGTCGTCGCGCTTGATCGCCATGATCGAGGAGCGCGGCAGGCCTTCTTCCGCCGGCCACGAGCCGCCCGGATGCTGGACGCCGACGAACATGGTGCGCCGGTCGGCGGACCAGCACAGGCCGGTGATCTCGCCGCCGCGCGGACCGGTCAGGAAGCGGACGATCTCGCCCGTTGCCGGATCGCCGGCAAGCTGCTGGTTGTTGCCCATGCCGGCGAATTCGCCCTCATTGCTGTCCTCACCGTCGGTCTGGATCCAGACCAGACCGCTGGTGTCGAAAGCCATGCCGTCAGGCGAGTTGAACAGATTGCCGCTGTTGATGTTGGGCGAGCCGGCATTGGCGTCCGAATGGACCTCCGGATTGCCGGCCATGACGAACAGGTCCCAGCGGAACGTGTCGGCGGCGTGATCGTCGCCATCGGGATACCAGCGCACGATCTGGCCGTATTTATTGGCCTCGCGCGGGTTCGGCCCGCCGACAGGCGTGGCGTCGCCGCCGGCATTGGCCTTGACGCCGCGGTTCTTGTTGTTGGTGAGACAGCAATAGGCTTCGACGGCGTAAGGGTTGACCGCGACCCATTCGGGACGGTCCATGGTCGTGGCTCCCACCTTCGATCCGGCCATGCGGGCGAAGATCAGGATGTCGGCTTCTTCCATACCGGTGGTTTCCGGCGTCAGCGCCAGCCATTCGCCGGTCTGGTCGTCGTTGAATTTGGCGACATAGAGCGTGCCGTCATCGAGGAGGCCATCGGTATCGCCGCCGGCGACATAGGGATGGGTCGAGACGAAGCGATAGAGGAACTCGCCGCGCTCGTCATCGCCGAGATAGACCACGACGCGGCCATCGGGGGCGAGCGTCACTTCGGCGTTTTCATGCTTGAAGCGGCCGAGCCCGGTGCGCTTGACCGGCGTGCTGTCGGGATCGGTCGGGTCGATCTCGACCACCCAGCCGAAGCGGTGCGGCTCGTTGGGGTTCTTCGAGGTATCGAAGCGCGGATCGAACTTTTCGTAGCCGTACTGGCTTTCGGCCGCCATGCCATAGCGCTCGTAGCCGGCGGCGACATCATCGCTGTAGCTTGTCTCTTCGGTTGCGCCGAAATAGCCGTTGAAGTTCTCCTCGCAGGTCAGATAGGTGCCCCACGGCGTCTTGCCGGCGCCGCAATTGCCGAGCGTGCCGAGCACGGCGCGGCCGTCCGGGTCGGCTTCCGTCTTCATGAGCGGATGGCCGGCGGCCGGACCCGAAATCGCCATCGGCGCATTGTGGTGCAGGCGACGGTTAAACGGGCTGGAGCGCACCACGGACCAGCCGTCCGCGCCTTCCGCGATCTCGACCACGGTCACGCCCTGCAGGTTCTGCAGCTTCAGCACGTCGGCCGCGCTCTGCGGCACGCCATCCTCGGTATGCGGCAGGTTGATATCGCTGTTCACATATTCGTTGTTGACCGCGAGAATCTGGTGACCACCGATCTCGAAGGTCTCCATGCCATCGGTGTTCTCACCGAAGACCTTGTCGGATTCCTCGACCGAGCCGCCGGTCTCATGGTTGAATTCGGCCACGCCGTCATAGAGCGGATCGCCCCAGCTCACCAGAACCCTGGCTTTATAGCCTTCGGGCACGTGAAAGGCGTAGTCGGTCTGGGCGGCGATCGGCGTGAACGGAAAGCGCGATTGCGGCGCTGCCGCTTCCGCCGCACCGCTGGGCAACAGGCCGGCGCTCATGGCTACGGCGCCAGATCCGAAGGCGACAACGCCGCCGAGGAAGCCGCGCCGCGAGATCGCGCGTTCGACCACCCGGTCGAAATCGCTTTCTTCGGGCCGGGGAAAATTGAGTTCATCCCACGCGTCGGCGGGCATCTTGATGGGCGGTATCCTGGTCATGAAAGGTCCTCGTAATTTAATAGCATTACAAAACCGACCCTACAGTGCTTTCTTGACGGCGGCATGAATGTCCCGTCGAGGGCCGCATAAAAACGTGTGTTCGACCCCGGAAACGCTGCGATGGCCGAGACAGAGAGGCGGCGTGGGAGCCGGCCTGCGGAAGGAGGCGCAGAAATGTCCGCGGTGAAGCACAATCCACACCTCCTGCGCCCCTATTGTCGGACGCAATTCTGAAACCCGCACCAGGTTTTCAACAAGGCGGAAAAAGCGGTTGCTTTCATATCACGCGTTCGATAATCGTAATGATATTACATTACTGATCCACCCACCAGAATGAGCATCTCTATGGCCGAGGCTTGCCTGACCTTTCGCGAACTGACGCTTGGATATGACCGACCTCCGGCGGGGCATGACCTGACCGGCGTTGCCGGCGATAGAGAGCGCAAACCCGAAACGCGCCCTTCGGACGCGTTGTCTTCAGCCGATGGCCCCGCGCGGAGCTACATAGACATGAGGCGACACAACGTCGAAACGCTCGCCGCCGCCACCAATAACGGCTGACACCAATAAACCGGGCGAGGCCGAACCTTGCCCATAACTGTTACGTTATACCATTAAGGAGAGACAGATATGAAACGATGGATCCTGGGCGCTTCCACGCTCACGATTGCGCTCGGCGCGCCGGCAGCGTTTGCCGATGACCATGAGGACAGCGTCACCCTCTACCGGGTTTTCGTCGGCGACCATGCGGATGCGAAGGTCACCGCCTTCGACCTCAGCGAACCCGACCATCGCTGGTCCTTCGACACCGTCGGTCAGAACAAGCTCTACGCGGTCAATGATGGCGCGGCCATCGTCGCCGTCCAGTCGGACAGCGATGCGGTTCACTTCATCGACAGCGGGATTTTGCTGCATTCCCATGGCGATCATGCCGATATCGACATTAAAGAGCCCACCGCCATCGAGGGCAGCCTCACCGGCCCGCGCCCGTTCCACATCATCGATCATGACGGCAAGGTCGTTATCAATTTCGACAAGGGCGGCTATGCCGCGATCGTCGATGCCCATGAACTTTCCCATGGCGAGATTGCAACCAGCGAACTGAAGCAGGACCGCGCCCATCACGGCTTTGCCGCCCCCGTCGGCCAGTACTGGGTCACCACCGTCGCCACCGACACGCCGGTTGACGGCACCCGCATTGGTCTGCGCGCCGTGAGCGAAGACGGCGAGCCGGCCGGCGATGTCGCGACCTGCACCGGTATTCACGGCGAAGCCTTCTCCGGCGCTTATCTGGCCGCCGGTTGCCAGGAAGGCGTGCTGACCGTGACACCGGGCGAAGACGGCCCCGTCTTCGAGATGCTGACCTATCCCGACGATCTGCCGGAAGGCGAGACCACGGGCACCCTGCTCGGCGCGAAGAGCATGCAGGTGTTTCTCGGCAATTACGGCAAGGATGGCCTCGTTGTCATCGACCCGGCCGATGAGCCGCATTTCAGCTATATCGACCTGCCTTTCCGCCGCGTCGACTTCGCGCTCGATCCGGCCAATGCGCGCTTCGGCTATGTGCTGACCGAAGACGGCAGCCTGCACCAGATCGACATTCTGGCCGCCAGCCTCACGACAAGCGCCAAGGTCACCGAACCCTATTCGATGGACGGTCACTGGAACGACCCGCGCCCGCGCATCGCCATGGCCGGCGATGAAATCGTGATGAGCGATCCGAATGCCGGTCTCGTCCGCCGCATCGCCAAGGAGGACCTGACGGAAGTGGGCACCATCGACGTCGGCGACATGCCCTACAATATCGCCGTTGCCGGCGGCAGCGGCATGGTGCATGAAGGCGAGCACGACGATCACGCCCATGGCGACGAAGCGCATGCCCACGATCATGGCGATCCGCAAATCTACAAGGGCTATTTCGAGGACAGCCAGATCGCGGACCGTCCGCTTTCCGACTGGGAAGGCGACTGGCAGTCGGTCTATCCCTATCTTCAGGACGGCACCCTCGATCCGGTGATGGCGCACAAGGCCGAGACCGGCGCGATGACCGCCGAAGAATACAAGGCCTATTACGACACCGGCTACAAGACCGATGTCGAGCGCATTACAATCGAGGGCGACGTGGTCACCTTCTATCGGGATGGCGCGGCCGTCAAAGGTCAGTACGCAAGCGACGGCTATGAAATCCTGACCTATGCCAAGGGTAACCGCGGCGTCCGCTTCATCTTCGAAAAGACCGGCGGCGATGAAGCCGCGCCTCAGTTCATCCAGTTCTCCGACCACCGGATCGCACCGGCCGACGCCGATCACTATCACCTCTACTGGGGTGACGACCGTGCTGCAGTACTGGAAGAACTCACCAACTGGCCGACTTATTACCCGTCATCGTTCAACGCCGACCAGATCGTCCAGGAGATGCTGGCGCATTGAGCCTTGCACGAAAGGCAGAAACAAGCGCTCGGCCTATTTGGCCGGGCGCACCGAATGGTCAGGACAGCACATGAGCCCGGCGCGACCGACCTGGCATTTCTCTTGCGTCAAATTGGCAGGTTGCAATAAATTGCGGCTTCCATTCTTGTTTCGCCGAGCTTATGCACACTTCGGCGAAACAGCGGGATGATGGGGAGGCATTGGGTTTGCGGGGATTGAAGGCAGCGATGCGGGAACTGGCGGCGGCGCTGGCCGTGATCGCCGTCTTTGCGCTTGCCTTTGTCTATCAGCCCTACATGCCGGCCTTGACGCATCATGATGCCGGTTCGCTCCTGGCATCCTCCCAGAGCGTTGTCTGCGGCAGCGGGCCTGCCGACCACGGGACCGCAAGCCATGGCCCCTGCCATGCCTGCCGCCAGGATGCCGCCATCCTGCCGCCGCCGCCGGACGAGGCCGTTCCGGCCTATACCTGCCTTGTCGCGCATGTCTTCACGGTGAACGACCAGGCCCTGACGCTCGTCCTCCACACCGATCACTACAATCCGCGCGCGCCGCCGTTTGCTGTCTGATTTTTTGACGCGGGCTTCAACAGCCCAAAAAATCACGACAATTCCAAACGGAGTATTTTCCATGACCATGTTCATGACCCGTCTCGCATGGGCCGGCGCGATCAGCCTTGCCAGCCTTTCCGCCGCCAGTGCCCACATGACGCTCGAGACTCCGGAAGCGGCCGCCGGCGGCAGCTACAAGGCCGTCATCCGCGTTCCCCATGGCTGCGATGGCGCGGCGACCACCGAAATCCGCGTCAAGGTGCCGGAAGGCTTCTATAGCGTGAAGCCGATGCCGCATGCGGGCTGGCAGCTTGAAACCGTTACCGGCGCCTATGCCAATACCTATATGGATCACGGCAGGCCGGTCAGCGAAGGCGTGACCGAGGTGATCTGGACGGGCGGCGAACTGCCCGACGCCCATTACGATGAATTCGTCATGCGCGGCTCGCTCTCTTCCGATATCGCACCCGGCACGGCGCTCTACTTCCCCGCTGAGCAGCTCTGCGCCGATGGCAGCGCCAACCACTGGACCGCCACGGGCGAAGCCGGCGACGGCGAGCCCGCGCCAAAGCTCACCGTTACCGCGGCCGACGGCGGCGACGACCATCACGACCACGATGACGCCACTGCGCCGGACCATGTGACGCTCGGCGATCTCGAAATCGACGGCGCCTTTGCCCGCGCCACCCTGCCCGGTGCGCCCGTCGGGGGCGGCTTCATGACGATCACCAATAATGGCGATACCGATGACCGCCTTATCGCCGCCTCTTCAGAGGCCGCCGGCGAATTGCAGCTTCACAACATGCGCATGGATGGCGAGGTGATGAAGATGTACCGGATGTCCGACGGCATTCCGGTTCCGGCTCATGAAACCGTGACGCTCTCGCCCGGCGGCATGCATGTGATGTTCATGCAGCTCAACGGGCCGCTGGTCGAAGACAGCGTCGTCGATGTCGAACTGACCTTCGAAAAGGCCGGCACCGTGACCGTGCCCTTCGCCGTGAGAAGCATCGCCGCACAAGATGCCGGCCACGACATGCATGGCATGGATCATGGCGACATGAACGCCAACTGAGCTTCAGACCTGTCGCCGCCCCTCCACCGGACGGCGATGTTGGTCAGCCGCGGTATCACGTTCTGGATCGCCTGCGGCAGTTCCGCACTTAGAGCCCTTCAGGCTTAAATGGAAGCGTTCTGCGGCAAGGAATTTGCGCCAGGACCAAGGGCTTTGGCGCAGGGCATAGCCGTCGCTATGTCCAAGCCGAAGACCGCCGGTAATGGCGCAAATTCATGCCGCCCTTCGGGTTTGCCCAAACCGGCCCTACACTTTGTCGAAGCCCTTCGCCATAGCTAAGGCTATGCCGCGCGGGCTTCTTCGCGTGGAAGAACCGGCTTGGGCAAACAGAACGGATTCCATTTAAGCCTGAAGGGCTCTAAGCCAATAGCCAAGCCTTATGGCGCATCATCGCAATCGCTCACAGGCTGATCGGAATCGCTTTCCTCGAAACCGCACTCCCTTGGCGCGCGGAACACTCTGCCGAACACGGGGCTGGCTGGGAGCCAAACCGGATAGTCATGCGCGGTCGAAATAGCCGCTGAGGAAGGCGGTGCAGCGTTCCGATTGGGTATTGCCGAAAACCTCGTCGGGCGTGCCGTCCTCTTCGATAATCCCCTGGTGCAGGAAGACCGTGCGGGTCGAGACCTCGCGGGCAAAGCCCATTTCATGGGTGACGATGATCATGGTGCGGCCCTCGCCGGCGAGGTCGCGCATGACCTTCAGCACCTCGCCAACCAGTTCCGGGTCGAGCGCCGAGGTAGGCTCGTCGAAAAGCAGCGCGCGGGGTTTCTGCGCCAGAGCGCGGGCGATGGCGACGCGCTGCTGCTGCCCGCCCGAGAGCTCGTTCGGCCAGGCGTCCGCCTTTTCGGGCAGGCCCACCTTTTCGAGCAGCGCCAGCGCCTCATCTCGGCATTCGGCCTTGTCGCGGCGCTGCACGATCAGCGGAGATTCGATCACGTTCTGCAACACGGTGCGGTGCGGCCAGAGATTGAAGTTCTGGAACACGAAGCCGAGTTCGCGGCGCATGGCGCGCACCGTGCGCATTTCGCCCCGTGTCAGCGTGCCGCCGCTGGGCGAAAGACGCGCCCGGCCGACCGAGATGACGCCGCTGTCGGGCGTCTCCAGCATGGGAATGCAGCGCAGAAGCGTGCTCTTGCCGGAGCCGCTGGCCCCGATCAGCGAGATGACGTCGCCATCATGCGCCGTCAGGTCGATGCCGCGAAGCACCTCGTTCTCGCCGAAACTCTTGTGAAGGCCCTCGACGGAAACCGCGGTAGGATGGGAAGTCATGGTCTTGCTCCGAATTGCCAGGGAGAGAGGGCGCGCTCGACGAGAGATGTCGCGCGGGTGATGATCAGCGACATTGCCAGGTAGATCAGACCCGCGCAGACGAAGATCTCGACCGCGCGCCAGGTTTCCGCGACGGCCTCGCGGGCGATGCCGGTGACATCCATCAGGCTGATCATGCTGACCAGCGCGGTGGCTTTCAGCATCGAGATGATCTCGTTGGAATAGGCCGGCAGGGCCTGCCGGATCGCGATCGGCAGGGTTACGCGGCGCAGGACCTGAAGGCCCGACATGCCGCAGACCCGCGCCGCCTCCTGCGTGCCCTTCGGCACGGCGCGCAGCCCGCCGCGCAGGATTTCCGACGTATAGGCCGCGTCGTTGAGCGTCAGCGCAATCAGGCCGCACCAATAGGGTTCGCGCAGCAATGGCCACAGAAAGCTCGCGCGGATGAACTCGAATTGCGCCAGGCCGAAATAGATCATGAAGAGCTGGACCAGCAGCGGCGTGCCGCGGAAGATGAAGACGTAGGTTCCTGCCACCGCGTTGCCGACCCGCGTGGCGCGCGCAAGGTTCAGCAGCAGGGCGAGAGCGAAGCCGCCCAACAGCGAGAAAAAGGCAAGATTGAGCGTCAGCGGCAGGCCGGAAAGCAGCGCCTGGAAGAGGGAAACGAAATAGGAAAACTCCATCAGCGTGCCTCTCCGGAATAGCCGGCCATTGCGCGCCGTTCGAGCAGCCGGAAGGCCTGGTCGGACAGAGTTGTGATGACCAGATAGATGACGGCCGCGGCGCTATAGAAAAGGAAATGTTCCTGCGTGGTGCCGGCGGCGATCGAGACCTGGCGCATGGTTTCAACCAATCCCGTGACCGAAACCAGCGCGCTTTCCTTGATGACGGACTGCCATTGATTGCCCATGCCCGGGATTGCCGTCACCATCGCCTGCGGCGCGGTCACGCGGCGAAAGAGCTGCCAGCGCGTCATGCCCACGACGCGGCCGGCCTCCAGCGTGCCGACCGGCACGGCCTGGTAGGCCCCGCGCAGGACCTCAGACTGGGTTGCGCCCGAGATCAGGCCGATCGCCAGCATGCCGGCAACGAAGCCGCTGATATCGAAGGGGCCTTCGAATCCGAGCGCGGTGCCCAGGAAGGCCACCACCTGGCGCCCGCCGAAGTAGAACAGGAAGATGACCAGCAGGTCGGGAACGCCGCGCAGAACCACCACATAGGTCTCGGCCAGCCGGCACACCCAGACATTGCCCGAGATGCGCGCCCAAACGGTCAGCGTTCCCAAGACCGTGCCGAGCAAATAGGCCGCGATCGAAACGGCGAGGGTCATGAGACCGGCGCGCACGAGCACCGGCCCCCATCCCTCGGGGCCGAAGCCCAGGAGATACAGATTTGAAGTCATGCGCCCATCAGTATTGCTGCGGGGTCACGACCAGGCCGAACCACTTCCGCGACAGATCGGCCAGCGTGCCATCGGCCACAATGCTTTCCAGCCCGGCATTGAGCGCGTCGCGCAGTTCCTCGTCGCCCTTCTGCACCACGAGGCCGGAACCATTGCCCATGATCCCGCCGCCAAAGGCCGGACCGGTTGCGGCGGCCTTGTCGGCATTCTTTTCGAGGAAGGCCGAGACATTGGTCAGCGAGGCGATGCCCGCGTCGATGCGCCCAACGCTGAGATCCTGGTAGACATCGGGGCCGTTCGGGTAGGTGCGCACGTTGACGCCGCGATCCTCGAGATATTCCTCAAGGAACTTGGACTGGATCGTTGCCTGCTGCACACCGACCGTCTTGCCGGCGAGAACCTCGGCAACGGCATCGATCGCCGGACCGATGCTCTCGGGATTGTCGAGGCGCGCGGATTCGCCATCCATCGGCAATTCGATGCCGGACGATTTCATGACCACAAAGGTCGAGCCGCCGAGCGTATAGTTGTGGGTGAAGTCGACCACTTCCTGGCGGGCGGGCGTGATGCTGACGCCGTCGACGATGGCGTCATACTTGCCGTCGATCAGGCCCTGGATCATGCCGTCCCAGGCCTGCGAGATCAGTTCGATCTTCAGGTTCTGGCGCTTGGCGATCTCGTTCACCATGTCGATCTCGAAGCCGTAGAGCTCGCCATTGGGACGGGTCATGTTGGAGGGAGGGAAGGAGCCTTCGGTGGCCATGACAATGGTCCGGTCGGTGACGTCGGCCTGGGCGCCGGATGCGGCCAGAAGGGCGGCGGAAAGCGCGGCGCCGGCAAGGGCGCGTGTGATCTTGAACATCAATAGTCCTCTCTGTTGGTTTTCTGAATTTGGAACCGCTCAGGCGAGCAGTTCGGTGGCCATGCGGGTCAGCACGATAGCGCTGTCCGCGATGCAACTTTCATTGGGCTGGTAGTCGGAGTTATGGACACGGTCGTTGCGGCCGGGGGTCTGCGCGCCGACATGGATCTGGATCGAAGGCATGCGCTCGCTGAAAAGCGAAAAATCCTCTGCCCCGAAACTCGGCTCCTCGGACGCGAGCGGCGCTACGCCAAACTGGGCCTCGATTGCGGCGGCGGCGCGGTCGACCATGGCGTCGTCGTTGATCAGGGCCGGCACGCCGCGCACATAATCGATCTCGGCTTCGAGATTCATGGCCGCGGCCGCATTGGTGCAGATCCGGCGGAAGGAGTCTTCCACGCGATCGCGCGATTCGGCGCTGCGGCAGCGCGCGGTGCCTTCGAATGTGCAGCTGTCGGGAATGATGTTCTGCGTCTCGCCGCCAATGATATGGCCGATGGTCAGAACGGCTGATTGCGCCGGGTTCATCTCGCGCGAGATGATGGTCTGAAGCTGGGCGATGACATGGGCCGCGCCGACGATCGGGTCGATCGCAGCATGGGGTCGTGCGGCATGGCCGGACTTGCCGCGGATGGTCACCTTGAACTCATCACTGGACGCGGTGCCCGCGCCACGGTTCAGCCGCACCTTGCCCGCCTCCAGTTCGGGGCGGTTGTGGAAGGCTATGGCCATGTCCGCCCCCTCGCCCGCGCCATCGGCCAGCATCGCGGCGGCGCCGCTCTCCAGCGTTTCCTCGGCGGGCTGGAACACAAGGCGCACGGTGCCGCGCAGTTTCGGCGCCAGCGCTTTCAATGCATGGGCCGCCCCCAGAAGGGCGGAGGTATGCAGGTCATGGCCGCAGGCATGCATCTTGCCGGCCACGGTCGAGGCATAGGGCAGGCCGGTCATCTCCTGGATCGGCAAGGCATCCATATCCGCGCGCAGGATCAGGCAGGGGCCCGGCGCGCCGCCCTTGATCTCGGCCACGACACCGGTGCGCCCGACCCCGGTCTTCGGCTCAAGCCCGATGGCGCGCAATTCCTCGGCAACCTTTTCGGCGGTGCGCACGGTCTCGAAGCCTGTCTCGGGGTGCGCGTGAATATCGCGTCGAATCTCGATCATCCGCGCCTCGACCTTTCGGACGAGCGCTTCGATCTCGGGTCCGGGGTCGTTCGATAACTTGTTCATTTGTATCCTTCCGCCCATGCGGAGACCGCCTCTCCAACACGGGGCATTGGGTATTTCAGGTTCAGGTGCGGAACCCTATTTACCGCAATGTTGTACAAATGTATAGTAACGGAAACAAATTAGCGACCAGCCAGTTCCCGACGCGTTGTTTCCCGGGGCGGTTCGGTCTGAAAATGAATAAAAGAATGACTTGGTTGCCGCCACGAAAGCCCCCAAAGCTGTCGCAAAGGCATCAAAAGGCAGGAGGACATCAGGGTGACAAGGCGGAGCTACCAACGTCTGGGTGTGGATGCGCGGCGCAGCGCACTCCTCGAGGCAACGCTGGATTGTCTGGCCGAAGACGGCATGGGCGGGGCCAGCGTGCGCAAAATCGCGGATCGCGCGGGCGTTTCGGCGGGACTGATCCGGCACTACTATGCGTCCAAGGACGAAATGGTCCATGAAGCCTACGCCTACCTGATGGACAATCTGACGGGGGCCGCGGCGGGCTCCGCCCATGCGGCGTCCGAAGGGCCAGCGCAGGCGCTCGCGCATTTCATCGCGGCCAATGTCACGCAACCGAACCTTTCCGCGCGCAAGGTTTCGCTGTGGGCGACGTTCATCGGGCGCGTTCGTTCCAGTCAGCGCTACGCCGATATCCACCGCGAAAGCTACCGGGAGTTCCTCGACCTGCTTGAGGAACTGATCCACCCCGTCCTGGTGCAGCATGGTCTGCCTGCCGATCCAGCGGCCTGCCACGGCTACGCCATTGCCCTCAACGGGCTGATCGACGGGCTCTGGCTGGAGGGCTCGCTCGGGCACGGGCTTTACGACCCCGCGCGACTGCCGGGCATAGCGCTGGCCGCCGCCGAAGGCATCCTGCGCCTGCCCGACAATACACTGGTGCGCGCCGTCGCGCCCTGAAGACAAGGAAAATACATGCAATACGCTTCAATTACCCGCAGGCTCAGGGATCTGGGCGGCGACAAATGGGCCGTTCACAACGCCGCTCGCGACCGCAATGCGCAAGGCGAGGCGATCATCATGCTGACCATCGGCGAGCCGGACATTCCGACCGACCCCGATCTGGTCGAGATCTGCGCCCGGTCGATGCGCCAGGGCCGGACCCGCTATTCCAACGGCCGCGGCGAAACCGGGCTGGTGCAGGCGCTGGAGGCCACCTATGCTCCGCGGCTGCCCGGTATCGGCTCCGAGAACATTCTGTGCTTTCCCGGCACCCAGACGGCGCTTTTCGCCGTGATGCTGGCGCTGGTCGAAGAGGGCGACGGCGTGCTGATCGGCGATCCTTACTACGCCACCTATGACGGCGTGGTCGAGGCGACCGGGGCCAAGGTGCAGCCCTTCCCTTTGAAGATGGAGCATGGTTTTGTGCCGCAGCCCGGCGACCTCAGGGATGCGATCACGCCGCAAAGCCGCGTGCTGCTCTTGAACACGCCGCACAATCCGAGCGGCTCGGTCATCGATCGCGACACCATGAAGGCCATCGGCGATATCGCGGTCGCGCATGACCTCTGGATCGTCTGCGATGAAGTGTATGAATCCCTGATCTTCACGGGCGAATTCTGCTCTCCGCTGGAATTCGCGGCGCTGCGCGAGCGGACCATCGTTGTCTCGTCGATCTCGAAAAGCCACGCCGCCACGGGCTTTCGCAGCGGCTGGGCCGTGGGACCGGTTGAGGCGATGCGTCTTGTGCTGCCGATCTCCGAAACCATGCTGTTCGGCAATCAGCCCTTCATTGCAGACATGACCGAAGCGGCGCTGACGGGGGATTACGATACCGCCGCGCGCCAGCGCGAGGCGCTCTCCCGTCGTGCACGCGCCTGTCAGGCAGCCTTCGACGCCGCCGAAGGGCTGTCGTCATTCGCCCCGCAGGGCGGCATGTTCATGATGGTCGACGTCTCCGAAACCGGCCTTGGCGGCGAAGCCTTCGCCTGGCGGCTACTGGAAGAGGAAGCCGTGGCGGTGATGCCCGGCGAAAGCTTCGGCACCGAAGCCGGGCATCTCATCCGTCTCGGCCTGACACTGCCGGATGAAGAGCTGGCCGAGGCCGTGCGGCGCATCGCGGCGCTGGCGACCCGGCTCTGCGCCGCGCGGGCCAAGGCCGCAACGGCCTGAATCAAGAAGGGCCGGCGCTTGACGCGCCGGCCCTCTTCAAACGTCTGGCCGAGCCTTGCTCAGTCCCGATAGTCCGGGGCGATCCGCTCCAGCAGGCGCAGATGCGCGGCCCATTCGAGGGCGACGTCGTCTTCCTCGCCCATCGAGCTTTCATACTGTTTCGCCACATGGCCGGCGATATCGGCGGGCACCGCGCGCAGTTTCTGCCCCATGGAGAGCGTGGCGACCTGGATCTCGCAAGCCCGCTCCATATAGAACATCGTGTTGAACATCGAGGCGGCCGTGGGGCCGGTTGCCACAAGACCATGGTTGCGCAGCACCAGAACGGGATTGCTGCCGAGGCTTTTCACCAGACGGTCGCGTTCGCCGAGATCCAACGAAATGCCCTCGTAATCATGATAGGAAATCCGGTTGTGGAACTGCAATGCGATCTGGTTGAGCGGCAGCAGCCCCTCCTCCAGCGTCGACACCGCCACGCCCGCGCGGGTGTGGGTGTGCATGATCCAGGCGGCATCGTGGCTGGCGCGGTGAATGGCCGAGTGGATGGTGAAACCCGCCGGGTTCACCGGGTAAGGACTGTCCCCGACCTTGTTGCCGTCCACATCGATCTTCACCAGCGACGTGGCGGTGATCTCTTCCCAGCAGAAGCCATAGGGATTGATCAGGAAATGGCCTTCCTCGCCCGGAACGCGGGCGGTGATATGGGTATAGATCAGATCGGTGAAGCGGTAGTGCCAGGCCAGCCTGTAGCAGGCCGCAAGGTCGCAGCGGGCCTGCCACTCGGCCTCGCTCATGCCCGCGGGGGCGGGGCGGGTCACTTTACTCATTACGCTCTCCTTCATCGGGTCAGTAGCCGCGCGCGCGTTCAACGCCGAGGCTGAGGGGAATGCCGTCGCGCAGTTCGCGAGCAGTTGCCACGATCTGCTTGCCCACGACCTCGGGCATCGAATCGCTGGCGATATGGGGCGTGATCCGCAGGCGCGAATCCCGCCAGAACGGGTGATCCTGAGGCAGCGGCTCCTGGCGGAAGACATCGAGCGTGGCCCCGGCAAGCTTGCCGTCATCCAGCGCCCGCATGAGATCGGCCTCGACCAGATGTTCTCCGCGGCCGATCTGGATCAGCCAGCTCCCCGGTGCCATGGCCGCAAACAGTGTTCCGTTCAGCACGTTCTCGGTGGCCGGGGTGAGCGGCAGGGCGTTGATCACGAAATGCGCGCCCGAGGCCGCGGCGATCACGCCATCCGAACCGCTGAAATACCGCACGCCGCCGATCGGCGCTTCAGGCGCGGTGCGGCAAGCAACGCGCAGGCTGAACCCCAGCGTGCGTAACGCTTGCGTAACCGCCGCGCCCATCGTGCCATTGCCCAGCACCGCAACGATCGTATCTTCCGGCGGGCGCATCGGCAGCGGCGCCCAGCGGGCCGCGTCCGCCGAGCGCGCGAGCTCGGAAAAACCGCGCGAGACATGCAGCACCTCATGGGCGGCATAGCCCGCCATCAACGCCGCCTGGTGCGGATCGCGCACCCGCGCAATGGCGACCGCCGGCCGCAAGCCCGGATTATCGAGCAAATCATTGACGCCCGCGCCGATCGACATGGCCAGTTTGAGGTTGGGATAGGCCCTTAAGCTCTCGGCCGTCGGCAGCCAGCAAATGGCGAAGCTGATCCGCTCCGGGTCTGAAACCTGTTCGGGGCGGTGCAGCACCACCTCCTGCCCGGCCGCCGCGACAGCGGCGCCATAAAGACCTTCAAGATCAAGCGTGGGGCTGAGGTACACGCCATGGATTGGCGAAGATCCGGTCATCAGATGTCCTCTTCTGGAGCAAGAATTTACTCCTTATTGCACGTCCGTATAGTATCGTGCAACCGTCGACCCGAGCGGTTTCACCTGACGCTGCCGCCGGATTCTCGCCTCGGATGTTCCCGTCCTTGCTCTCGAAGACCCTGATAGAGTTCATCGGACTCGACCGCACAAACCCGGCCTCTGCCTTTTGCCAATTTAACCGCCAAAACGCTGCTCTTCGATCTCATTGATGCGCACGCCATTCGTTGAATACAAAAGCGTCTTGGTATGCTCGATGCCGCTGGTTGGGGCATCCACCGCATCAGTTCACCTGATTTCTTGGCGGTTCTTCCCCATAATTTTACCCCTTACTTACAGAAAAGAGTGGGAATTGCCGTCCCCCGCGGTCAAATAGGGTCATGCTAGACGAAACAATCGATACTGAACGCATTTATGCGCTGTGGGACCAACTGGCGGATTTCGAGGCGTCGCGCATGCCTGAAGCGCGCGTGCATCTGCTCTCGGTCGTCAGCGACATGATCGACGCGCGCCAGGCCGACTGGATCGGCGCCGTGAGGCTTGCGGACAATATGCATCGCGATCCGCTTTTCGGCTGGCGACCGCGCAGCCTGTCGGCCCTTTATCCAGACGCGGAAACCGCGCGGACCATCCAGGAAGCCTTCGCCCTGATGGAAAAGGGCGAACCCGACATTACCACGATCCGCAATGCCGAGCTTGCCGGCCAGTTCCGGGTGTTCATGCTGGAGGAGCTTGGGACGCCCGAATGGTTTGAAAGCTATTCCTACAAAACCTTCTATCGCGGGCTGGACCGGCTGGACTCGATCTGGGTGGGCATTCCCATCAATGCCGATGCCGAAATCCAGATCGGCTTTCACCGGGCGCTCACGCAGCCGCGTTTTTCGGAGCGCGACCGGCGGATTGTGACGCACGCCCTACGCGGCATCCGTTGGTTTTATCGTCTGCAGATGCTGTCGGAAGGGATCGGGGTTGCATCCGAACCCCTGACGCCGATGGAAGGCAGGGTGCTGCACGACCTGCTGCAGGGACTTTCGGAACGCCAGATCGCCGAAAACAACGGCCAGAGCCCCCACACCGTCCACGATCACGTCAAGCGGATCTACCGCAAATACGGCGTTTCGAGCCGTGCGTCATTGATGGCGCTTTGGCTCGGCCAGCCCATACCCCCCTAAACAGGGGATTCCAAACGCAAGACGGCTGTTCGATAAGCTTTCGCAAAAAAGGGTCTCGTCAATTCCGGCGCGCCGCGCCGCCATCTGGCTGAATGCAAGAGTGGGTCCCTTGTGCAACGATCAGTGTGGGGGGAACCATGCGTCAAACGGCCCTTTCAGAGAATCCCGCTTTCCTGGCGATAACGCGCCTGCAATTGCTGGCACTGCTCGATGATGAAAAGGCTGTAGCGAGCCCTCCGGAGCCGTCGCGCAAAAGCGGCCCTCCCTCGCGCCCGGCTTCCTCCTGGTGGGGGTTTCTCGCCTGTGGCGCGCTCACGACCCTATGTCTTTTCGCGGGTACCGACACCGCGCTGGCGCAAACCGCGGAGCGGATCGAGCAGACGGTTGCCGGTCAGACGACCATTCTCGAGCGGTTCACGCCGCCTCAGCGCATCGGGACTGTCGATATCAAGGTTCAGGATCAGCGCAAGCGCACCCCCGAAAAGGATGCCGCCGCGATCCGCTTCACGCTCAATGCCCTGACAGTCGAGGGTGCTGTGACGTTGCCCGGCACGGCGTTTTCCGATCTCTGGCAAGGCATGACCGGCAAGGTTATCACGCTAGCCGATCTCTATCGCATCGCCGCAGAGATCGACGCCCGCTATCTGAACGCCGGCTATCTCGCCATGACCGTCGTGCCGGTTCAGGACTTTTCCTCCGGCAAGATCACGCTCCGCGTCTATGAAAGCTATGTCGAGACGCTGGAAGTCAACAGCGCCATTCCGGGCATCCGCGAGCGGCTTGCCCCCTATATCGACCGGATCATCGCCATGCGGCCGATCCGGATCAAGGAGGCCGAGCGCATTCTGCTGCTGATGAGCGATCTCGGCGGGCTCGATATCGAAGGCACGCTGATAAGGCCGGAGACACCGCAGGGCGGCGGAACATTGCGCCTCGATATCGGCTTCGACCGCGCCTCGGGCGGCGTCGGGCTCGACAATCTCGGGACCGATGAGGTCGGCCCGCTGGAGCTTTCCGGCAATGTCACCGTCAATGACATGCTGGGGCTTTTCGACACGGCAAGCCTCGTCGGCGTCACGGTTCCCAACACGCCACAGGAAATGATTTTCCTGCAGGCCTCGCAGGATATCCCGATCGGCTTCAACGGCCTTTCGGCCGGATATGATCTTTCCTACATCACCCAGAAGCCGGGCGGCGATCTCAAGGCCGACGACATTCATATCGAGTCCGTGATCGGCACGGCGCGGCTCGACTATCCCTTTATTCGCACCATCGACCAGAGCCTTTTCGGCAGGTTGGAGGTCAATCTGCGCAATGACCGCGTCGATGTGATGGGCGCGCGGGCGGCGCGCGAGCAGACGCGCTGGGCGGCCATGTCGCTGACCTATGACCGGCAGAACGGCGACACCGCCTTCCTCACCACGGCGGAATTCGGCCAGGGGCTGGGGCAGGAAACCGCCCTGCCCGAGGTGCCGGAAGACTATCGCTTCGCGCGACTGAACTTCGACATCGCGCATGCTCTTGGCGCCGACACCGCCATCCGGCTGCGCAGTGCCGGGCAGTACGCCGCAACGCCGCTGCCGGCGGCGGCGCAATTCTCGCTCGGCGGCGATCCCTATGGCTGGGCATTTGACGGCGGCACGTTGTCCGGGGCCAGCGGCGCGGCCGCCGCCCTTGAGCTCAGTCACGATTTCGAAACCGGTTGGTCGGCGCTTCCGGGGCTCACCTGGACGACATTTGCCGATTATGGCGTGGTCTGGAATGAGGCGGCAAGCGCTGACTATGCGCGCGATGCGCTCGGCTCCGTCGGCATGGGCGTGAGCGGCATGCTGGCGGAAAAGATGAGTTTTCAGTTGATTGCGGCCGTGCCGTGGTACAGTCCCGACAATGGCGAGGATGAGGGGCTCAGGGTTTTCTTCCGGCTGGGCCTTCCGCTCTGACGCGGTCCCGTCCGCATCGGCATCTGACAACACGACGTTCCGGCTGCGCCGGTGATTGCAACGAGGAGAGGTTTTCCATGTCACAGTTCAAGGCCTCGCGCCGCCATTTCCTGACCACGGTTTCGCTGGCATCTGCCTCGCTCGCCTTGCTCTCGCTCCCCGCACTTGCCGACATGCTGCCGCCATCGCGCACGTCTGGTGTCCCGGTCCCTCCCGGACAGATCGACGCGGCGGTAGCGGCGCTTGATGGCATTGTCGAAGACATCAAGGCCCGCAGCGGCGTGCCGGGCATTGCCGTCGCCGTGGTGCATGGCGGCGAGACCGTCTATGCCAAGGGGTTCGGCACGCGCGATGCCGAGGGAGACCTGCCCGTTACGCCCGATACGGTGTTTCAGCTTGCCTCGCTCTCCAAATCCGTCGGCGCGACGGCTGTCGCCCGCCAGGTCAGCCGCGGCGTGGTCTCATGGGACAGCCGCATGCAGGACCTGCTGCCGTGGTTTTCGCTCTCCGATCCGGCGGTGAGCGAGAAGCTGACGATCGGCGACCTCTACAGCCACCGCTCCGGCCTGCCGGACCACGCCGGCGACGAACTCGAGGACCTCGGCTTTGACCGCCAGACCATTCTCGAAAGGCTGCGGCTCCAGCCGCTCTCGCCCTTCCGCACCAGTTACGCTTATACGAATTTCGGCCTGACGGCGGCGGCCGAGGCTGTTGCGGAGGCATCGGGCATGGCGTGGAGCGAGCTTACGGAAGAAGCGCTATTTCAGCCGCTCGGCATGACCGAGACCAGCGCGCGTTTCGACGATTTCATGGCGCGGGAGAACCGGGCGACGCCGCATGCCAGAACCGAAGATGGTTTTGCGGCGCTCCATCAGCGCAAGCCCGATGCCCAGTCACCGGCGGGTGGCGTCAGCTCGACGGCCAATGACATGACAAAATGGATGACAATGGTGCTCGCCGGCGGCGGCGACCTCATCCGGCCGGAAGCGCTGCAGCCGGCGATCAGCCCGCAGAGTTTCTCCAGCAGGCCGCACAGCCCGGATGAGCGCGCGGGCTTTTATGGTTATGGCTTCGGCGTCGGCACAGATCCGAGCGGCCGGGTAATCCTCAGCCATTCCGGCGCCTTCATCCTGGGGGCCGCGACCTATTTCGCGCTGATCCCTTCGCTCGATGTCGGCATCGTGGTGCTCTCCAACGCCGCCCCGGTGGGCGCGGTCGAGGCGATCGGCGCGAGCTTTGCCGACATGGTGCAGACCGGCAGCGTGACCCGCGACTGGTTCTCGGGTTACGAAGCGCTGTTTGCCGGCCTTTACACACCGCTCGGCGAAACGGCCGGAAAGCCGTTCCCCCAGGCTTCCGCGGCTCCACCCCCCGCAAGCTATCTGATCGGCCGCTACAGCCATCCCTATTTCGGAACTGCCGAGGTAGCCGAGGACGCGACCGGCGACCTCGTCCTGCTTGTCGGGCCCGAGCCAGAGGCGTTTCAATTGATGCCGTGGGACGGCGCGATGATGGTGTTCGACATCGACACCGAAAACGCGCCCGAAGGCTCCCGCTCCGCCGCCACGTTCTCGGGCGGCCCGGACAAGGCCGAAACGCTGGAGATCGAACTGTTCGTCATGGACGGCCCTGCACTGTTCGAACGGATATAGAGCTGCTCACGACCGATTACTCTCAGACGCAGTGTCGGTCGGCGCTATAACATACCTGCCCGTTCCCAATACTAGGCGGCTCTATCAGAGGCAGAGAAATGTCCCGTAAGTGGCACGGTTCCGCGAAGGCGAACTTTGATTTCTGATCGATGGCGATCAAGAGACAGAGCTCGCCTTCGGCGGTTTCCGGCTCGGCAATCCCTCCCCGAACAGAGCGACTGGCCCCGCACAAACACTCACACACACGATAGTGAATATTGACGACGACGCCAATGTCATGCATGGATACGCGCGTACAGGCTGATGCATCGGGAGGAGCGGCAACTGGACAAGGGCGTGGCAGGAACCCGCCAGCGGGAAACGCTGGCCTATTGCCCGGACGGCATCCTGCGCGGATCGCTGGACGGGGATTTGCGCGTCTTCAAGGGCGTTTCCTATGCTCGCCCGCCCGCCGGTCCCGCGCGCTGGAAACCGCCCGTCGCGTTCGGCCCTTGGGACGGCGTCAGGGATGCGCTTGAATTCGGCCCCTCCTGTGTTCAGCCCGGCCGCCGCAAGGACAGCCTCTACGCGGGCGACATGATGCCTGTCGGTGAAGATAGCCTCAACCTCAATATCTGGGCGCCCGCCAGCGCGCAAGACGCCCCTGTCTTCGTCTGGATCCATGGCGGCTCCCTGATTTGGGGCGGAAGCTCCGAGCCCCATTACGACGGCTCCCGCCTGGCAGAGCGCGGGCTCGTGGCCGTCTCGATCAATTATCGCCTCGGCCTATTCGGATTTCTCGCCCATCCCGCGCTCAGCGCGGAAAGCACCGAACGGGTCTCCGGCAATTACGGCCTGCTTGATCAGATCGAAGCGCTTCGCTGGATCCGGAGAAACATCGCGGCCTTTGGCGGAGACCCCGACAATGTCACGATCGCCGGCGAGTCCGCCGGGGCATTGAGCGTGCTCGCCCTGATGTGCGCGCCCTTGGCCCGGGGGATGTTCTCGAAGGCGATTGCCCAAAGCGGCTACGCCATTTCCTTTCCTTCCCTTTCCCAGTCCCGTTTTGGCGAGCGGGCCGCCGAGGAAATCGGCGAGAGCCTGATTCGTTCGCTCGGTGTAGCCGACATCGCCGCGCTGCGTGACATGGACGCCCTGGAACTGGCCGCCGCGGCGCTGGATGCAGGCTACGCACCCACCTTCACCGTCGATGGCCACGTGTTGCCGCGCCAGATCGTCGTGACCTTCGACCGCGGCGAACAGGCCAATGTTCCGTTGCTTGCGGGCTTCAATACCGGCGAGATCCGCAGCCTTCGGTTCCTGGCGCCGCAACCGCCAGGCGACGCCGCAACCTATGCGGCCGTGATCCGGGAGCGCTACGGCAATCTCGCCGACGAATTCCTGGCGCTTTATCCGCACGACGCGACCGAGGAATACCTGCTCGAGGCCGTGCGCGACGCCATGTATGGCTGGACGGCCGATCGTGCGGTCGCCCACCAGACCGCACTCGGTCCGCCCGCCTATCTCTATCTCTTCGATCACGCCTATCCGGCGGCAGTGGAAGCGGGGCTCCAGGCCTTCCATGCGGCAGAAATTCCCTATGTGTTTGGGACGTTGGGCAGCGCCCCGCCGCCCTGGCCCAGGATCGACGA
Organism: Martelella sp. FOR1707; assembly: GCF_053484265.1. Classification (NCBI taxonomy): domain Bacteria; kingdom Pseudomonadati; phylum Pseudomonadota; class Alphaproteobacteria; order Hyphomicrobiales; family Aurantimonadaceae; genus Martelella; species Martelella sp. FOR1707. Next base: position 51,652 of record NZ_JBAKFP010000003.1, read on the forward strand.
CAACACGCGCGAGCGCGCCATGTCCGACGCGATGGCCGGCTATTGGGAGAGCTTCGCCCGAACGGGCAGGCCCGAGGCGTTGGGACAGCCGGAATGGCGCCCTTATAGCCATGACAGGGCCTGTATGCGCTTCGCCGAAACCCCGCACCTTGAAACAGACCTGATGCGGCGAGCCTTCGCGTTTCACGAAGAGGTGGTCCGCCGGCGCCGCGCCGCCGGCGATACGCCCTGGAACTGGAATGTCGGCGTCGCTTCGCCGCCGAGCCTGTTTGAAGTCAACAATTGAGGCGCGGCTGGCGGACGGCGCGACTGAAACCGGTAAAGCAAGTGAAAAAGCAAGACATCCAGAATGCAGTTCCACGGAATGCGAGCCGACCCGGCGCCGGCGAGGCGTTGGCGGACGGCGCGATGCAATATTACGGCCTGACTCTGGACAAATTCCTGCGCCACGCCGCCAAGTGGCATCCGCAGGCGGAAGTCATCACCGCCCGCCCCGATGGAACTCGCTACCGCGTGGGCTATGCGGAACTCTACGACCGCTCCCGGCGCATCTCCGCCCAGCTTGCCGCGCTCGGCGTCGGCGTCTCTTCCCGCGTCGCCACGCTTGCCTGGAACACCCAGGCGCACATCGAGGCGTGGTTCGGGATCATGGGCATCGGCGCCGCCTGTCACACGCTCAATCCCCGGGTGACGGCGGAGCAAAGCGGCGTCATGCTGCGCCAATCCGGCGCCGAAATCCTCATCGTCTGCGCCGATTTGATCCCTCTGGCTGAAGAGATCGTCGCCCATGCCGGCACGGTTTCACACATCTTGGTGATCGACGGACCTGAAGACGCCTGGACGGAGAAACGCACCGGGCTGACCGTGGAAGCGCTCGACCCGTTCGCCATTGAACGCGAGCCCGTCCCCTGGGGTGCGTTCGACGAGAACACCGCCTCAGGCCTCTGCTTCACGTCGGGCACCACTGGCGCACCGAAAGGCGTCACCTACACCCATCGCTCCAGCTATCTCCATACCCTGCGCATGCTGCAATCCGATGTGATGGGCCTCACCGGCAGGGATACGGCCCTTGCTGTCGTGCCCATGTTTCATGCCAATGCCTGGGGCCTTCCGTTCGTGACGCCGGCCGTCGGCGCGAATCTGGTCTTGCCCGGCCGAAAGGCGGATGGCGCCAGCCTCGCGCGCCTCATCGCCGCCGAAGACGTGACTGTCGCCGTCGGTGTGCCAACCGTATGGCTCGGCCTGGTCGAGCACATGGAGGCGGCCGGCGGCGAGCTTCCAAGCCTTGAGCGCATTATCGTCGGCGGCGCTCCTATGCCGCCGGCCCTCATGCAGCGCCTCGAAAACCGTCTCGGCATCACAGTCCAGACCAGTTGGGGCATGACCGAGCTTTCGCCCGACGGCACGATGGCCATTCCCGGCGATCCGCGGCGCAGGCCCGCTTCGGCCGGCAGGCCGGCAATCGGCGTCGATCTGCTCCTGAAGGACGCGGATGGCAAAGCATTGCCCGAGCAGCGCGACGTCGAAGGCCAACTCCATGTTCGCGGCGCCTCCGTGCTCGAACGCTATCTCGGCTTTGAAACCAGCGCCACCGATGCAGACGGTTGGTTCGGCACCGGCGATCTTGCGCGGATCGACCAGGACGGCAACCTGTTCATAACCGGCCGCGCCAAGGATCTGATCAAGTCCGGCGGCGAGTGGATCAATCCGGCTGAAATCGAGGCGGTCGTCGCGGCGATCCCGGAAGTCTCCCACTGTGCGGTGGTCGGCAAGCCCGACCTGAAATGGGGGGAGCGTCCTGTGCTGATCGTCGAAATGCGCAAGAATACGACGCTCACCGATGCCGAACTTACCGCGGCGCTCAGAGACAAGGTTGCTTCCTGGTGGATTCCCGATGCAATTATCCGTATCGACAGCATGCCCATGGCATCGACCGGCAAGATCGATAAGATGCGGCTCCGGGCGGAGTATGGCCAATGATGTCAGCTTCGCCATTGCAGGCCATTGAGAAAGGTAGCGGATTGTCCTCAGAAAAGAAACCGCGGCGCAAGAGCGCGAAGAAAGCCGAGCGCCGCGCTGATATGATCGAGCAGATTCTCGATACCGCCGAATTTCTGTTCTCCCGGCACGGCCTCTACGGTGTGACTTTGAAGGACGTGGCCACCAAGATCGGCGTACACCACACCCTCATCAACTACTATTTCGATGACAAGAAGAAGCTGTTCGACGCCGTCTTTGCCCGCCGCGCCGTCGTTACCAGCGAGCGCCGGATGCGCATGCTCGACGAATACGAGCGGGCGAGCAACGGCAAACCCACCGTGGAGGGCGCACTCAGAGCTTTTCTCGACACTGACCTCGATCTCTACATAGAGGGCGGCGAAGGTTGGAAGAACTATGCGGCGCTTGGCGCTCAGATCGCCAACACGCCTGAATGGGGTGCCGAGATGATGGACGAATATTTCGATCCGGTGGTCTTGCGCCTCATCTCGATCCTCAAGAAGGCATTGCCCGGCTGCGCCGAGCAGGACATCTTCTGGGGCTACCATTTCGTGACCGGCGCACTGATGCTGACGCTTGCCCGCACCGGCCGCATTGACAAGCTTTCCGGCGGACTTTGCAGGTCCGATGATTTCGTCGCCGTCAAGGAACGGATGGCGACCTTCATGACCGCCGGTTTTCTGGCGATCTGCCACAGCCGGGAGTCTGCTTCGCAGGGATGAAGAGGTCGCGAGACCTGTTGAATTCCGGGCATCGCAATGGTTTTGAGCGATACTCGGAAAGCGAGAAAATCCTTGCTTTTTGTACATTAATTCTCTAGTGAGTGAATAAATTACCGATATGAGGAAGTTGGATAGGGGGCCTTCCTCGGTGGCGATGTATCGGCTCCGGTAGCAGTGATCCAAAACCGGGCGAAAATCGCCGTGACGAGACCGTTCCGAGCCACGGTTTTGTCCAGTTCGAGCGGGGATTGGCGCGCGCTATAGCAATTCCAGGTGAAGTGGACACCGGTTCACCGTCCGGAATTGCGTAAAGACAATGAGATAGAGCGTTTCCGTGAAATGCGGAAAGGCTCTAAGGCCCCGGCGCCCGCAAGATCGAGGCCTGATTTCCTGGCCAGTGTCACCGCGCCGGCCAGACGATATTTCAAACGGTTGGAGGAGAGCCGTTTGGATATGAGGGAGGCGGATGATCCGCCTTCGCACTCTGGGAGGAGAGCAATGCAGAAAATTTTTGCCGGAACAGCGCTCGCGCTGTCCGTCCTCGGGCTGTCCGCGTTTGGCGCGGCCGCTGAGGACACCTTGAAGATCGGCTATGTCGATCCTCTTTCAGGCGGCGGCGCCGCCGCCGGCCAGATCGGCCTCAACCAGCTCAACTTCATAGCCGACGAAATGAACGCCAATGGCGGCGTGCTCGGCATGCAGGTCGAGATCATTCCCTACGACAACAAGCTCGACCCGCAGGTCAGCCTGGTGCAGGTGCAGAAGGCCATCGACCAGGGCGTTCGCATCATCGTGCAGGGCAACGGCTCGTCGGTCGCCGCGGCGGTTGAAGACTTCGTCACCAAATTCAATTCGCGCAACCCGGGCAAGGAGGTGGTGCATATCAACCATGCCGCCATCGATCCGTCGCTCACCAATGACAACTGCAGCTACTGGCACTTCGCCTTCGACGCCAACGTCAACATCAAGGTCGAAGCGATGACCAGCTTCATGAAGGCCAATGAAGCCATCAAGAAGGTCTACCTGATCGATCAGGACTATTCCTTCGGTCACTCCGTGGCCGATGCGGCTGTCAGCAAGCTTTCTGCCGAGGGCTCGACGATCGAAGTCGTCGGCAATGAATTCGTACCGCTGCAGAAGGTGACCGACTTCTCGCCCTACATTGCCAAGATCAGGGCTTCCGGCGCGGATTCGGTGATGACCGCCAATTGGGGCAACGATCTGCAACTGATGATCAAGGCCGCCGGCGACGCCGGTCTGTCGGTCGACTGGTACACCTTCTACGCCGGCCTTGCCGGCACGCCCACCGCGATCAAGCAGGCGGGCCTTGAGGACAAGGTCTTCCAGATCACCGAGGGCGTGAACAACATCGACTACCAGCCGATGCAGGACAAGGTGAGGGAATACCAGGCCAAGTATCCCGACGCACCGATCTACTACCCCCGCCTGTTCAACGCGATGGGTATGATCTTCGAGGCCGTGGAAGAAGCCGGCTCCGACGATCCGGTCCAGTTCATCCCGAAGCTCGAAGGCATGTACTACGTCGACTTTATCGACGGCAAGGAAGGTTTCATGCGCAAGGACGACCACCAATACTTCCAGACGATGTACATCTCCGGTCTTGGCGCGCTCGGTCCCAAGCAGCCCTTCGACGAGGAAGGAACCGGCTGGGGCTGGAAGGTGGCGGCGACCGTGCCGGTGGAAGACACCATCGTGTCGACCACCTGCCAGATGGAACGCCCCTGACCGCGCCGCATCGCCATGTCGACGCCGGGTTGCCTCCGGCGTCGATATCGCATGGTGCTCGCCGCGCGCAGGCCAGCCTGTGACCGAAGGAACCGCATATGCTCGAGATCATTATCATTTCGACTCTCAACGGCATTCTGTTCGGAATGTTGCTTTTTCTGATGGCAAGCGGCCTGACCGTCATCTTCTCGATGATGGGGGTGCTCAATTTTGCCCATGCCAGTTTCTATATGCTCGGGGCCTTTTTCGGCTTTGAAATCAGCCGTCATGTCGGCTTCTGGCCGGGACTGGTCGTGGCGCCCGTGCTGGTCGGCTCGATCGGCATGCTGGTAGAACGCTATGGCTTGCGAACGGTGCACAAGCACGGCCATGTTGCCGAATTGCTTTTCACCTTCGGCCTGACCTTCATCATCGAGGAACTGGTGCAGATGGTCTGGGGCAAGCTGGCGGTCGACTACCGCGTGCCCAAGATTCTCGATTTCCCCGCCTTCACGATCTTCTCGACCGAGTATCCCGCCTTCAAGGTTTTCGAACTCGCAACATCGATCTCGATCTTCCTGGTCCTGCTGCTCGTCATTAAGCGCACGCGGGTCGGCCTGATCGTCCAGGCCGCGCTCAGCCACCCGGAAATGGTCGGGATGCTCGGGCACAACGTCAACCGTGTCTTCATGCTGGTGTTCGGCGTCGGCGCTGGCCTTGCCGCCATTGCCGGCGTGATCGCCGGTCCGGCCTTCGTCACCCAGGCGAATATGGCGCAGTCCCTCGGACCGATCCTGTTCGTCATCGTCGTCGTGGGCGGCCTCGGCTCGCTGTCCGGCGCCTTCGTCGCCTCGTTGCTGATCGGACTGTTGCAGACCTTTGCCGTCGCTTCGAACACCTCTCTCGCCGGACTTTTTGGCGAACTTGCCGGCACGGGCGCGCTCAATGCCTACCTCGCCGACATCTGGAATGTAACCGTGGCTCAACTCTCGGCCGTAACGCCTTACCTGCTTTTGGTGCTGGTGCTGATCTTCCGCCCGCGCGGTCTTATGGGAACCAGGGAAGCATGAACGAACCGATGAAAAATACCCCGTCCGCCGGACCGGCATCCGGACGACGCACCGCCTATGGCGTCTGGATCATCGCGGCGCTGGTGCTGGCACTCTTGCCGCAGATCTTCAGCTCGGGCCTTGCCATCTCGACAATGTGCCTGATGGAAATCATGATCATCTTCGCCCTGTCTTACAACATGCTGCTCGGCCAGACGGGATTGCTGTCTTTCGGTCACGCCGTGTTCTTCGGCCTCGGCGGCTTCCTGACCGCCCACGCAATGAACGCCGCGCGGGCCGCCGATGCGCCGTTGCCGCTGGAGGTCTTTCCGTTGGTCGGCGGCTTGACCGGGCTTGTGTTCGGCGCGATTTTCGGTGCGGTGGCAACACGGCGCGCGGGCACCGCATTCGCAATGATCACGCTCGGCATCGCGGAACTCGTTTCGTCGAGCGCCCTCATCCTTCGTCATGCCTTCGGCGGAGAGGAAGGCATCTCGTTCGACCGCACCCGCGTTCTTCACCTGTTCGGCGTCACCTTCGGCCCGCAGCAACAGGTGTATTACCTCATCGCCGGATGGTGCTTCGTCTCCATGGTGGCCATGTACGCGATCACCCGCACGCCCTTCGGACGCATGTGCAACGCCGTTCGCGACAACCCGATCCGCGTCGCCTTCATCGGCTACAACACAACCATGATCCGCTTCATGTCCTTCGCGATCGCCGGACTGTTCGCCGGCATCGCCGGCGGGCTTCTCGCTCTCAACTTCGAGATCGTGACCTCGTCGGCCATGGGCGCCGCGCAATCGGGCGCCGTCATCCTGATGACCTTCATCGGCGGCATCGGCAATTTTGCCGGACCGATCATCGGCGCGGTGCTGGTCACCTATCTCCAGGTCATGCTGAGCGACATCACCGGCGTCTGGCAACTTTATTTCGGCCTGTTCTTCATTGGCATGGTGCTGTTCGTGCCCGATGGAATCGCGGGGCTCATCGTCCGGCAACAACCAATCTGGCAAAGCCGCCAACTGCACAAGGTCGCACCGTATTACATTTTGGCGGCCATCCCCGGGCTGATCGCCATTGCCGGTCTCAGCCTCATTATCGAAATGGCCTACCAACTGACAGTCAATGCTGCCTATGGACCCGAGATGACCTTCGCCTATGTCCCGCTCAGCGCCAAGTCGCCGCTGCCCTGGCTTGCGGCCGTCGTTCTTCTGGTCGGCGGCGGCTGGGCTTTCAAGCGTGCGGGCCGGATGGCGCTTGACGCCTATGGCGAGGCGCTTGCATCGGCGCGCGAACCGAAGGTGCAAGCATGACAGCGACCATCGTTTCACCCGCGCTCGAACTCATCGATCTTCACAAGAGTTTCGGCGCGATCCGCATCATCCGGGGTGTCCATCTTGCGATCCCGAAGGGCGAACGACATGCCGTCATCGGCCCAAACGGCGCCGGCAAATCCACCCTCTTCCATCTGATCAGCGGTCATTACCATCCGAGCGCCGGCGCGATCCGGCTGAATAGCGAGGACATTGGCGGCATGCCGCCACAACGGATCAACCGTAAGGGCCTGTCCCGCAGCTTCCAGGTCACCAATGTGTTCCCGCGCCTCAGCGTCTGGGAAAACATCCGCTGCGCCATCCTCTGGACGATGGGATATCGCTATTCCTTCTGGCGCGGCGTCGAGAACCTGGCCGATGTGAGGGCGCGCACCGAGGAAATCCTGCTCCAGGTCAACCTGCTGGAACGCTGGAACATCCCGGCCGGCACGCTTGCCTATGCCGAGCAGCGCGCACTGGAAATCGGGCTGGCGATAGCCTGCGACCCGGATGTCCTGCTTCTGGACGAACCCATGGCAGGCATGAGCCATGCCGAGACCCAACGCATGGTCGAACTGATCCGCACGGTCAGCGCGGGAAAGACGCTTTTGATGATCGAACATGACATGGGGGTCGTCTTCGACCTCGCCGATCGCATTACCGTTCTGGTTTACGGCGAGGTCATCGCCTCCGACACGCCGGAAAACATCCGCGCCAACGTCGCCGTCCGGCAAGCCTATCTCGGCACGGAGGCTGCCTGATGCTGACGGTCCGGGACCTCCATGCCTATTACGGCAAGAGCCATATCCTTCAGGGCGTCGATCTCGATGTCGGAGAAAACGAGATTGTCAGCATTCTCGGACGCAACGGCGTTGGCCGTTCGACGACCTTGAAGGCGATCATGGGCGACCCTTCGCCACAGGGATCGATCACCTTCAAGGGAAAGCCGATCGCCGGCCTGGCGCCCTACGCAATCGCAAATGCCGGGATAGGCTACGTGCCGGAAGAACGAGCGATTTTCCCGACCTTGACGGTCGAGCAGAACCTCATGCTCGGCCAAAAGCACGGACAAAAGGGCGGGCGCTGGAGCATCGAGGAAACCTGGCGGCTGTTCCCGCAACTGGAGGAACGCGCGGATGCGCCGGGCGGCGCGCTGTCCGGCGGTGAGCAGCAGATGCTGACCATTTGCCGTACGCTGATGGGCGACCCCGACCTGATCATGATCGACGAGCCGACCGAGGGGCTCGCGCCCCAGATGGTGGAGCGCATCGGCCTGCTGCTCGGCGAAATCGCCAAGCGCGGCATATCGATCCTGCTGGTCGAACAGAAGCTCGCCATCGCGATGCGCATTTCGCACCGCCTCTATGTCATGGGCCATGGCGGCATGGTATTTGAGGGAACCCCGGACGAACTGAACGCCAATGCAGCGGTACGGAAGGAGTGGCTGGAGGTCTGAGCGGCTTTCAGGAGCGAGCCTCAATCAGCTTGCCCGCCAGATTATGATTGTAGCGATGATCAAAGCCGAGGCGAAGTTGGCAGCAGGTGTGGGTCGAAAGAAGAGGCTTTCAGGAACGTACTTGCGCGACGTCAGATTGACGGGACGCGACTTTCTGTGAATGGAGCGGAACGGGCGGGCGCGGGGCGATACTGAGAGCGCGGAGTGCATTCAGGATCACGGTGACATCAATCGCCTCCTGCAAGAGCGCGCCCTGCACCGGGGTGAGATAGCCGAAGGCAGCGGCGATCATGCCGAGCACTGAAAGGCTGATCCCTGCAACCACGCTTTGGACGGCGATGCGGCGCGCACCGCGCGCTATCTGGATGCCCGAGCCGAGCCGGTCGAGGTGGTCCACCAAAAGTACCACGTCCGCCGCCTCGGCAGCAGCTGCCGCACCCCGTGCGCCCATCGCAACGCCCACGTCGGCGGCGGCAAGCGCCGGGGCATCGTTGACGCCGTCGCCCACCATCATCACGGGCCCGCGCTTGCACTCGGTCAGCACGAGAAGCACCTTCTGATCCGGCGTGAGGCCGGCGCGCAGTCCATCGATGCCCACCCCCTCGGTCACCCGTTCGGCCACTTCAGCGCGGTCGCCGGTGGCAAGAAGAATACGCGCTACTCCCTCGCGGCGCAGACCGTCCAGCATCGCGCCGGCGCCTTCGCGCAAGGGATCGGACATGACAAGGTGACCGGCCATGCGCCCGTCGACAGCGACAGCCACGAGGACCGACCCGGCGGCAACGGCGGAATGATCGCCGGGTCGCCGTCCGACGCGAGAGGCGACAAAGGCGTCTCCGCCCACAATGACGTTGCGGCCCTCGACATGCCCCACGACGCCTTCGCCCGCGATCTCCGCCACGTCCGAGGGAACGGGCAGAGAGAAGCCCCGCTCTTTCGCGGCGGCGACGACGGCCTGCGCCACCGGGTGCTTCGATGCCTGGTCAAGCGATGCCGCGAGCCGCAGGATCTCGTTTTCCGCCATGCCCTCATGGCTGTCGATCGAGACGATCTGCGGACGGCCCTCCGTCAGCGTGCCAGTCTTGTCGAGGATCAGCGTGCGGATGCGCGCCATCGTCTCGAGCGTCCCCGCGCCCTTGATGAGCACGCCGAAAGACGCCGCGCGCGAAAGGCCCGCGACGAGTGCGACAGGCACGGCGAGGATCAGCGGACAGGGCGTGGCGACGACCAGCACGGCAACCGCCCGGACCGGGTCGGCCGAAACCCACCAGGCGGCAAAGGCGATTCCGACGGTGACCGCGAGAAAGCCCAGCGACCAGCGATCCGCCAGCCGTGACATCGGCGCCCTCGACGCCTGCGCCTCCTCCACCAGCCGGACGATCCCGGCATAGGTGCTGTCCTTCGCCTCGTGCGTGGCCGTCAGGTCGAAGGCTTCGCCCGCGTTGGTCGACCCGCTCATGGCGTCGTCCCCGTGCGCCAGGCGCGCTGGGAGGGACTCGCCGGTCAGCGCCGAGGTATCCAGGAAGGCCGTTTCGGAGGCCACCGTGCCGTCCGCCGGCACCACATCGCCCTGCCGGATCAGCAGGCGGTCGCCAGGCACGATTTCGTCGAGCGGCACCTCTTCGATCCCGCCATCGCGATGCCGGGTTGCCGTCCGCGGCACGCGGGACAGGAGATCATACATCTCGCGCCGGGCACGACCCTCGGCGAAGGCTTCGAGGAATGTGCCGCCGGAATACATCACTGCGATGACTGCTGCCGCGAGCGTCTCGCCGAAGACGAGCGCCGCCGACATGGAGAGCGCGGCGACGATGTCGAGGCCCGCCTCGCCAGCGCGCAGGCCGCGCAGGATCTCGACCACAAGCACAACAAGCGCGGGAACGACACCGGCCGTCCAGACGAGGTCCGCGATACCGGCCCGAGCCGTGAAGGAGAACACAAGGCCCAACGTCAACCCGGCAGCGGCCAGCAAAAGCACTACAGTCTTGAGGCGATCGGTTCGGGAGGTTTCCATGGGGCCATCTTTATCCGGCTGAAGCTTGCTCTGAAAAGCGTATCGCACAAGGTCACCCGTCTCGCGCCGAGCACCTGCATCGTAGTTAGGCGATGCGCTCGTGAACGGTGTGACAGTCGGCAGGCGCTCCCCGGCATTTCGTGCGATCCTCGAATGCGACCCCGCCGGCCGGCCGCGCTCTAATGCCCCATCAGAACGGGAACTTCCGATCTCTTCAGGACCTCCCGCGTCGCGCCGCCAAGCACCCATTCGCGCAGACGCGTATGGCCGTAACCGCCCATGACGATCAGGCCGGCGTTGAGCAGTTCGGCCTCGTCAAGCAGAGTGGCGCCAACGCCCTTGCCCTCCGGCAGGGGGTTGAGCTCGACCGGGACCCCGTGGCGGGCGAGATGGCGGGCGATGTCATTGCCCTGGGTGACCCGCTCGATCCGGCCCAGTTCGTCGTCGCCGATCATGCAGACCGACACGCGTTCGGCCCGTTTTAGGAATGGCAGGGCCTCATCGACAGCCCGCGCGGCCTCCCGCGTGTTACGCCAGCCGAGCACGATGGTTGAAAAATCAAGGGCGGAAACGCATTTCGGCGGCACGAGCAAGACCGAATGCCCGGCCCCGAACAGCACGGATTCCACCAGCGCCGCGGCTTCATGGTCGTCCTCCTGCGGCATCGTCGTGACGAACAGGTCGTATAGCCTTGCCTCTGCCAGGATGGTCTGCTGCCACCTGGACGACAACACATCGAAACGACGCAGCTCGTTCCGGGCATCAAGACCGGACAGCAGGTCTTCGAGCTTTGCGGCAATCCTGTCGCCCTTCTCCCGTGCCTGTCTTTGCATGTCATCGAGAGCGGACGCCGAATAGCTGTAAATCTCCGCCGCCGGCATATCGGGCAGGCGATTGACGAAGACGCCGGAAAGATGGGCATCGAACATCACCGCGATCTGTCGCCCGGCTTCAAGGCGGTCCTTGTCGCCATCGCTGCCATCGAGGTGAACAAACAAATCCGTAATCATGTCGGCCTCCATTGTGCGCGTCGAATGAATCCAGTCGACCACACTCCGCTCGCAAGGGCTTTGATCATTATCAATAAATGAGACGGCAAACGCCGGCTCCGTTTCATCAGGGAACCAGAATCGCAGCGCCCTGAAAACGACCATGCCGCAGATCATCGAGGGCGCGGTTGGCCGCTTCGAGCGGATAGCGCTTGATCGTGGTCGAAACACGGGCGGCCTGCGCGACCTTCAGAAACTCATGGCCGTCCCGGCGGGTGAGATTGGCCACAGACAGTATATGCCTTTCTTCCCAGAGCAGGCGGTAGGGGAAGGCCGGAATATCGCTCATGTGAATGCCGCCGCAAACAACCCTGCCGCCCTTTCGGGTGGCGCGGAGAGCCAGAGGCACGAGTTCGCCGACCGGCGCGAAGAGGATGGCCGCGTCGAGCGCCTGCGGGGGCGCGTCCTCCGATGCCCCGGCCCAGGTGGCGCCGAGGCTCAGCGCATGCTCCTGGCTGGCGCTATCGTCGGCGCGCGTAAATGCATAGACCTCACGGCCCTGCCAGACGAGCACCTGCGCAAGGATATGCGCCGCCGCGCCGAAGCCGTAAAGCCCGATGCGTCTTCCCTCGCCCGCCATCTTCAGAGACCGCCATCCGATCAGGCCGGCGCACATCAGCGGGGCGGCGGCGGCCGGATCGTCGAACCCATCCATGGGAAAGGCAAAATCCGCATTGGCGATCACATGCGTGGCAAACCCGCCATCCCTGGTGCAGCCGGTAAACTGCGGGTCGTCGCAGAGGTTTTCGCTGTCTTCCAGGCAATAGGCGCAATGACCGCATGTGTGCCCGAGCCAGGGGATGCCGACCCTCTGCCCGACGGTGAGCGAGGCCACGCCGTCGCCGAGCTGTTCGACAATCCCGACGATCTCATGGCCGGGAATGACGGGCAGCCGCGTTTCGGGCAGATCACCATCGACGACATGCAGGTCGGTCCTGCAGACGGCACAGGCCTCGACCCGCACCCTCACCTCTCCCGCGCCGGGCACAGGATCAGGCCTTTCTTCGAAAACCAGTGGCGTTCTCAACGCCCGCAGAACCATCGCCTTCATGTCATCGCTCCGATAACGGGCTGTCACGTCAACCAGCCCTTCATGTCTCAAAGAACGGCTGTCCGGCCGTCGACGTGTCCGAAACCCGCCGACAACCACGCGGCAGCGCTCGCGTCAGGCTTTCACCTTACCTTCAAGCGTGACCATCGCGAAGGCCGTCATTTCGTCTATCGTTGCGAAGTTTGGCGGCCCGCCAGCGAAGAGCCCTGCGAACTCTGCGTCATATTCCGCATGGCTTCACGGCGGGCGCCGGGATAAATTCGAGGCTTCGGCCTGCTCAGACAGAATTTCTACTCTTTGCCCGAGTATCATTGCCCTGGTTGTTTTGTGTGCCAACTACCGGCTTCTCCTGCCCCCCGGCGGGCAGAACGATGACCTTTGCGCCGTCCGGGACACGGCGATAGAGGTCCATGACGTCCTGGTTCATCATGCGGATACAGCCCGATGACATTGCCTGACCGATCGACCACGGCTCGTTGGTTCCGTGGATACGGTAAAGCGTATCCTTGCCATCCTCGAACAGATAGAGCGCGCGGGCGCCGAGCGGGTTTGTCGGCCCGCCATCCATGCCGCCCGCCCATTTCTGATAGGTGTCGGGATCGCGCTTGATCATGTTCTGCGTCGGCGTCCATGTCGGCCATTCGCGCTTGTAGGCAACATTGGCCGTGCCGGACCATGCCATGCCCGCGCGCCCAACACCGACGCCGTAACGCATGGCCTTGCCATCCGCCATGACGAGATAGAGGAACCGGTTTTCGGGATCGACCACCACCGTGCCCGGCTGCTCGCCGGTCGGATCGTCGACGACCTGTCGCCGGAATTCGGGATCGAACTGCCTCAGATTGACGGCCGGCACAGCAAACGGCTCGTCGGTGACGGCGGCGTAGCGCGCGTCCTCAAGCACCGGCTTCGGTGCGGGCGGCTGCGGCGGATTGTCGATTGAGGCGCAGGCCGAGAGCGCGGCGACGACGACCGGAAGAAACTTGACGGGGAGGTTTCTCATTCGACGCGCTCTCCCGCTCCGTGACGCCGCCTGGCCTCCGCCACCGTTTCCTTGAAGCCGTCATAGTCGAGCGTCGTCGTCATCATCGGGCCGATCAGATAGGTCGGCGTCGAGATCAGGCCGAGCGCATCGCCCTGCTCCATCGTGCGCCCCAGCAGGGCGGTAATCTCCCCGTGGTGACCGGTGATATCGTCCTGCAATTGCTGCATGTCCACGCTCGTGGCGCGCACGGCTTCGAGCATCTGCGCCTCGGTAACCTTGTGGCCAGGAACGCCCATCAGAGCATGATGAACCTCTTCATACTTGCCCTGAAACTTCGCCGCGAGCGCCAGTTGCGCGCCATAGACCGAAGCCTCTGAAAGCACCGGCCAGTCCTTGTAGACGAGCCTGATATTGCCATCCTCCTCGACAATGCGGTCGAGGTCCGGGGCCGATGTCTTGCAGAAGGGGCAGTTATAATCGAGGAAGGCGACGATGGTGACGTCGCCCTCGGGATTGCCCGCCTCGGGCGCGTCGGGATCGTGCAAAATGGCATTGACGTCGATATTCTGGGCCATTGCGGGCACGCCGCCCGCAAGGGTGAACGCCGCCAGCGCGGCAGCGGCCAGGAAGGACCTGCGCTTCATGTCTGTCTCCTTGATTGGTCCTCAGGCGCCGGCCCGGGACAGGTTTTGCGAAATGGTTTCCGGGGTGATGGCGCCGGTGATCCGCGAATTGCCGATCTCCCGGCCGGCGCGATCGACCAGAAAAAGCGTCGGTGGACCGACGACGGAAAACCGGTCCATCAGCGCCCGCGCGTCGCCATTCTGGCGGGTGACGTCGACCGTGATCATGGCAACGTCCTGAAGGCGCGCGGCAATCGCCGGTTCGGCCATGATCTTTTCGTTGGATTTGCAGATCGTGCACCAGTCCGCGCTAAACGAGACCAGCACCGGTGTCTGCCCGGCGCCAGCAAGCGCTTCGTCGAACGCCGCAAGAGAGGTAACCTGCGTTTCATCGATCTGACGGCGGGATTCGGGAGCGCCGGCCAGAAATGCCAGCGGCTTGAGCGGATCGCGCTGGCCGGCGGCGGCGCCGACAAGCATGGTCGCGCCGGCAATAAACGTCACGAGGCCGAAGGCCTTAGCGGCGCGTTGACCCCAGCCGCTTCCGGCAGAAAGGCGATCGAAGGCCCCTGCGAAGACGGCGATGCCGATGACCGTCGCGCCCCAAAGGGCCAGTGCGGCGGGCGGCGGCAGAAGCCGCGCGACGAGCATCACGGCCACGCCAAGAAACACGACGCCGAAGGCCTGACGGATCGCCACAAGCCAGGGGCCGGATTTCGGCAGGATACGCGCGCCGAAAGTGCCGAAGGCGACCAGCGGCAGCCCCATGCCGAGACCGAGCGCAAAGAGCGCGACGGCGCCCCTGGCGGCCTCGCCCGTGTTGATGGCATAAAGCATCGCCGCCGCCAGCGGTGGGGTAACGCAGGGACCGACGATGAGCGCGGAACCAAAACCCAAAACCGCGGCACCGGTCACGGAACCGCCATGCCCGCGACCGGCAAGGCGGGTTGTGAGCGCCGACGGCAACTGAAGCTCGAAGAGGCCGAACATGCCAAACGCGAGCACGATGAACACGGTGGCCGCCAGACCAAGCGCAACAGGCGTCTGGAGCGCGGCCTGCAGATTGGCGCCCGACAGACCGGCGGCGAGCCCGACGAGGCCGTAGGCAGTCGCCATGGCCAGCACATAGGAAAGCGACAGGATGAACCCGCGTCGGGCGGAGAGTTTTGCGCCCGCGCCGGCCAGGGTGGCCGACAGGATCGGGATCATCGGGAAAACGCACGGGGTCAGCGATAATAACAGGCCAAAGCCGAGAAAGCCCGCCGCCATCAAAACCACATTGCCGTTGAGATAGGTCGTCGTCCGGTCGGCCACCCGGCTCTCCGCGCCGGCTGAACCCGGATCGGCGTTGCCGACAGCCGGCGCAACCTGCCAGGGGCCGGACCGCGTGGCGGCCTCGCTCAGCCGGTTACCGCTTCCCGATACCGAAAGGCTCGCCAGATCGATCGTCTTTTCGACCGGCGGATAGCAGATGCCCTGTTCGGCGCAGCCCTGATAGCGCACCGTCAGCCTTTCGGCTTCAAGGCCTTGCGGAAGCGCGGCCCGGACATGGTTGTGGTAGACATCCACAGTGCCGAAATTCGGATCGTCCTTTTCAACGCCGTCGGGCAGAGCAAGCGGAACCGGCTCCCCGCCCTCGCTTGCCTTGATGCTGTCGCGATAGAGATAGGTGCCCGGCGCGATCGTCCAGTCGAGCATTACCGCGCCGCTGACGTCACGGCCGGCCTTAAGCCGGAAGACGTCATCGGCGGGCGGCGGCATCTGCCCGAAGGCGGCGCTCGAAAGGCCAACAAGCAAAAGGGCGGCGGCGAAATGGGAGAGCAGGAACCGGATCATTGCAGGCATTTGCGATTCTTGATTATCAAAGCAGCGCGTCAGATCGCCCCGCCAGCTTAAGTCAGCCTTAAGCTGACGGGAAAACAACGGCCACGTTCAAACGGAAAGACAGTCCATGCGCATACTCGTGATTGAGGATGATCCGGTTCTGGCCGATGGCCTTGCTGTCGGCCTCAGGCTCAACGGCTACACCGTCGACGCCGTGGCGACCTGCGCCGACGCGCTTGCGGCCATCCGGACAGGCGCTTTCGATGCGATCATCCTCGACCTGATGCTGCCGGACGGCTCGGGGCTCGACCTGCTGGCGACCGCAAGACAGGCCGGAAACCGGACGCCCGTGCTGATGCTGACCGCGCTCGATGAAACGGAGGACCGGATTCGCGGCCTGGATGTCGGCGCCGACGACTATATCGGCAAACCCTTCGATCTGGACGAGCTCGCGGCGCGCCTGCGCGCTGTCACGCGCCGCGGCCATGGGCAGGCCGAGCCGCTTCTGACTGCCAACGGAATCGCGCTCGATCCTTCGAAAATGCTTGCAAGCGTGGAAGGCCGGGAGATCGTCCTGTCGCGCCGTGAATTCGCGATCCTGATGGCGCTGATGGAGCGTCCGGGCGTTATCCGCTCCCGGCAGGCGCTTGAAGACCGTCTCTATGGCTGGCAGGAGGAGGTCGAAAGCAACGCCATCGAAGTCCACATCCACAATCTGCGCGCCAAGATCGGCCGCGCCAGCATTGAAACCGTGCGCGGGCTTGGCTACCGCATGAGGCCAGACCGATGAATTCACTGCGACGCCGTCTTTTCATTCTGCTTGTCGTTGCGTCCGGCATCATCTGGGTTGCGGCTGTCATCTGGATTTCGAGCTGGAGCCGCTTCGAGGTGCAGCATGTGCTCGACACCCGGCTCCAAGAAGCCGCCCGCATGGTTCATTCGCTGGTTTCCAGCAGCGATATAGACGCAGCGCGGAAAAACGGAACATTCGCCTCGGTCGACTACGAGAAGCAGTTGTCGTGTCAGATCTGGTCGCTCGACGGCGATCTCGTCGCCCGTTCCAGCGGGGCGCCGGATGAGAGCATCGCGCTCAACGAAGAGGGTTTCGGCGATCGCGAGGTGAATGGCGAGGCGTGGCGGGTCTACACCATCATCGATGCCGAAAAGGGCGTGCGGGTGGTTGTCGGCGACCGCGTCGGCCTTCGCGACCGTCTGGTCCGCGACCTTGTTGCGGGGCTGTTGATCCCGGCGGCGCTGGTTCTTCCGGTGTTCGGCTTTCTCATCTGGTTCAGCCTCGGGCGCGGCCTTCGTCCGCTGAACCGTATTGCCGGCGACATCACCGCCCGCGATGGCGAGGACATGCGCGCGATTGACGCCGAAGGCGCCCCGTCCGAGGTCCGGCCTCTGGTGGATGCGCTGAATGGCCTGTTCGATAAGGTGGATGCAGCACGCAGACATGAGCGCGAACTGACGGCCTTTGCTGCCCATGAACTGAAAACGCCGCTTGCGGGTTTGCGCATGCAGGCGCAGGTGGCGCGTGCTGCCAAAGACGACGCGATGCGCGATCAGGCTCTCAGACAAATTCTTGTTTCAGTCGACCGCACCGACCGTCTGGTCCGCCAATTGCTGACATTGGCGAGGCTCGAAGCCGGCTCGGAGAAGATCGACAGGGAGCCGACGGCTATCGGCGAAGTGTTGCGCGACGTGATCGCGGGCCTGCCCGAAGCCGGCAATACGATCGTCGATCCGGCGCTGGACCAGTTCAGCGTTGAGACAAATGCCGAAACACTGCATCTGATCCTCAGAAACCTGCAGGAAAATGCGGTCCAGCATGCAGGCGCGAACGGCGCGGTGCACTGGCGCATGGCACCAGATGGCGATGGATTGGTTGTTGAGGACAGCGGCCCGGGTGTGCGGGAAGAAGACCTTGAGCTCCTGACCCGCCGGTTTTATCGCGGTCGCGACAATAAGGCATCCGGCACCGGGCTCGGGCTGACGATTGCAAGCATGGCGGCAAAACGTCTCGGTGCGTCTCTGACCTTCGAGAACCGGCCGGACGGACAGGGCTTCCGCGTCTCGATCCGTGGCGGTTTTCGCGTGGCTCATGATGCGCCCCTTTAAAAAGGTTCAGCAAAAACGTTCAGCGCAGCAGCCCCTGACCGCCATCCACCCAGACCGGGGTGCCGGTGACGTGCCTGGCCTTTTCCGAGATCAGGAAAGCGATGACGGCTGCAACATCTTCGCTGCGGCCGGGCGCGCCGCCCGTCAGCGGAATGTGGCCTTCGGGCCATTCGCTTGGGATGCCGCTCTTTTCAGCATGGCGGATATTGGTGTTGTCATCGATCTCGGTATCGATGGCCCCGGGGCAGACGGCGTTGATGCGGATCGATGACTTTCCCAGCTCGGGCGCCAGTTGCTGGACCATGGCAAGCTGCGCGGCCTTGGTGGCGGTGTAGGCCGTGGCGCCGGGCGAGGAGAAGGTGCGCGTGCCGTTGATCGAGGAGACCACCACGATTGACCCGCCGCCAGCCGCCCTGAGGTGCGGCACGCTCGCGCGGATCGTCAGAAACGTGCCGCGCAGATTGATGGCGATGGTGTGGTCGAACTCCTTGGGCTCGAGTTCATCAATTGGAGCCCAGACGCCGTTGACGCCTGCATTGGCGACGACGGCGTCGAGCCGGCCGTGTTTCGAAACCAGTTCGTCCATGGCTGCGGCCATCTCCTCCTCGTGAGCCACGTCGGCGGAAAGCTCCATCGCCGTGCCGCCATTGGCTTCGATTTCCTCGACCGTTTTTCTGTTTTCCTCCGGCGTATGGCCCAGGACGCCGACGACATAGCCGTCGGCCGCCAACGCCAGTGCCGCCGCCCTGCCAATGCCGGAACCGGCTCCGGTGACCAGAGCTACTGAATTTGCCATGGGTCGTTCTCCTGTTGCTTTATCCGGCCCTGGAACGCCGGGAATCTCGCGGGCATTGCCTGCGGCTCTAACCGACACGTCGCGGGATTGGTTCCCGAGAAAGCGTGGAGCAGATCAACGAAGCGGCTTTTTTCGGTTCGGAACAAAGGCCGGGATGACCGGTTCGGATGCAAACCCGTTCCAGTTTTCCAGAAAGGCGGCAAAATGTCTCTATCCAATCTTCTGTGGCTGTTTGCTGTGGCCGCCGGCCCGGTGCTTCTTGGCCTCGCTTTCGCTTACGGCATTGCCCACCAGCGAAAACTAACCAATGCCGAGCAAAAACAAAGCGACGAGGCGACCCGAGAGCTCTTCGAGGCCAATGACGACGAAAGCGCCGACGAGAAAGGGCGCGGATGACGGGCGGCATCTGTCCTAGCCGGAGTAAGACGCCAGCTCGGCGGGGCGAGTTCTTGACCAGCTCCGACTACGCGGTTGCATCTGGTCGGCGCCTTGGCCGCAGCTCTGCGTTTACTCTCATCTCCGCGAGCCGGCGGGAGAGGAAATGTGCTCAATGTCACGAAGAGGAACCGGCTTCGAGTAGAGAAAGCCCTGCAGGCTGTCACAGCCAATCTTGACAAGGCCTGCGTCCTGCAGCGCGGTTTCAACGCCTTCCGCGGTCGTCTTGAGGCCTCTCGCGTGGGCCAGTTCAACAATAGCCCGGATTATGGCTTCATCGCCGGCCTTCTCGCCAAACCCCTGGACGAAACTTCTGTCGATCTTGATGCGATCGACGTTCAGGGTTCGCAGTCGACCAAGCGACGAGAAGCCAGTCCCGAAATCATCAATCGCGATCTTCACACCTATTGCACGCAGGGCGTCGAGATTGGCGACAACGGCCGAAGCCTCATCGGTGGCGGCTGTTTCAGTCACCTCCAGTTCAAGAGCCTGCGGTGACAACCCGGTGGATAGCAGCACATTTTTGACTTTGGCGGCGTAACCTTCTTCACGGAGCTCGACGCCGGACACGTTGACCGCAATGCTCTTGCCTGACCAGTTAGTTGCCGCTTCGCAGGCTTCCCGCAAAACAAACTCGCCGACGGCTTCAATCATTCCGGTTTCTTCAGCTATCGGTATAAACAGTTCGGGCGAGATCGGGCCAAATTTAGGATGCTCCCAGCGAAGGAGTGCCTCGTAACCTTTGACCCGATGGTCACGTGCGGAAATAATGGGCTGGTAGTAAACCTGAAACTCGTTGCCAGCCTTCAGGGCCGTACGCATATCCCCTTCGATCTCCTGGCGCCTGATGAGCAACTGGTCCATGTCCTCTGAAAAGAACGTATACCGACTGCGACCGGAATTCTTGGAAAAGTACAAGGCAACATCAGCCCTCCGAAGCAGGCTCACGCGGTCGCTGCCGTCGCGCGGCGCCAGCGCTACCCCAACACTGACTCCGACAAAGACCTCCTGGCCGCCGAGTACAAAAGGGCGGCGTGCAGAATCAACGATGCGCTGACAGATAACGTCGACGTCCCGCACGCTGGCCTTTCCCCTGAGCATCACGGTAAACTCGTCTCCGCCAACGCGGGCAACGACATCACCCTGGCGTACGATAGCCTCCAAACGTTGGCCAAACTCGCGAATCAAAGCGTCGCCCGAGGGATGTCCGAGCGTATCATTGACCTGCTTGAACCGATCCAGATCGAGAAATAGAAGAGCGCTGCCCCCTCCCTTGGCCAACTCGACATCGACATATTCATTGAAGTAATTTCTGTTGGGAAGTTCGGTCAACGGATCGTGGAGCGCCATGTAACGGATCTGCTCCTCACTGGCCTCCAGCTCTTTCGAGCGGTTGTGATA
Organism: Martelella sp. FOR1707; assembly: GCF_053484265.1. Taxonomy (NCBI): domain Bacteria; kingdom Pseudomonadati; phylum Pseudomonadota; class Alphaproteobacteria; order Hyphomicrobiales; family Aurantimonadaceae; genus Martelella; species Martelella sp. FOR1707. The sequence continues at coordinate 72,217 of NZ_JBAKFP010000003.1, forward strand.
CAGGAGCAAAGAGAAGGCGATCGCGCAAAGCGCCAAGCCGATCACGGCGGTCAAAACCGGAATAAGCCTTGATAGCATCGTTTCCCCCGGGTGATGGGGATGCCAGACCATGTAGCCCAAAACGGATCCGTCAGTCTTGTAAAACGGCAGGCTGGAATAGTGCGGTTCATCGCTCGCCGCCCATGAAAAACGCAGGTCTTCGAACAGATAGTCGCTCTTCAACTCCTCGATCAGGCTTCCGTCGAGAAAGCGTACAGCGATGTGAACGGCTTCCTCGCCGGGGGTTTGCTGGATATCACCGGTGTCGGAAACAATTGGCTTGACGCTGACGACAGCGGGGCGCCCCTGGATGACTGCCAATTCGGATACGCCCGGCGTGAGCACGGTTTCGCTGATCTGGCTGTCATCGCCGGCCCGAAGCTTGTCGCGAAGAGCAAGAACCAAAGGCAGGGCTTCGTCTTCGACTACGCTGAACGCATCCGGAGCGGCCGTTCCGCCATCGGCAAAAGCGTAAACTGACTGGTTCGACGGATCGAGAACATAAGCCTGATCGAGGCCGAAATATTCATGCATCCAGGTCCCGAGATTACTATCCATCCAGGCGCTGTCACGCGCGCGCACCTGCTCGACAGCGTCATCCCAGACAGTGACACTTTCCTGATCGTGCGCGACTTTGGAACGCAGTTGAGAGACAACGAGTTGAACTAGGCTCGCTTGTCGATTGTACGAGACGCGATCAACCTCATGTCCCGCCCAAATCAGGAGCCCCAGAACACCAAGACCGATACAACCGGTCAACGCTAATATTGGCAGGGCGCGCGTCAGTAGAAAACCTGAGAATTTGAAAGACTGTTTTTTGTTGCGCATTTTCGAAACCTGCCATGTATTTAAAACTATGGAGAAACTTAAGCTTCTGCACAAGCGAATATCTCAAACCCTTCTGTCTGGAGTAGCGCACAAAGGGCGAGGCAGGCATTGCCAAAAATTCCTGTCGAGGACTGTCTCCTGCTCAGAGACAGACCGCACTTAGAAGCGCCGAAGGCAAGCCGCGCTGTCGCTTGTCTGTGAGGCCATACAGTGCTTGCCCAGACGTCGACGGCGGGATCGTCCGTTTGGTCTTCGTCCGGACCTTGGGTAGCGATGCCAGCGGCGCCTCAGGATAGGCCTCCGTTGCGTTAATCGCCGCCTCCAGCTTGCGTTCGCAGTCGTGTGCCTTGGGCGATCGTCGTCCCATTTGACAAGAAACCGACTAGTTGGTATGTAAATTGAAAAAGGAGGCGACGCATGCCCAAATCGACCCCAAAACCGGATGCGAGATCGAAGCTGCTCGATGCGGCGCTGTCGCTGATCCGCGCCAAGGGCTACACGGCCACCACCGTCGACGAACTCTGTTCGACCGCGGGCGTGACCAAGGGCGCTTTCTTTCATCACTTCAAGAGCAAGGACGCGCTCGGTATCGCGGCGGCGGAGCACTGGTCGGCCACCACCGGCGCATTCTTCGCCGGCGCGCCCTATCACGACCATGATGATCCGTTCGACCGGCTGATCGGCTATATCGAGTTCCGCAAGGCGATCATCGAGGGCGATCTCGCCGAGTTCACCTGTCTCGTCGGCACCATGACGCAGGAAGTCTATGGGTCAAATCCGGCGATCCGCGATGCCTGCGCGGCAAGCATTTTCGGGCATGCGGCCACGCTTGAGCCGGATATCGAGGCTGCGATGACAGCGCGCGGGATTGTGGCGGACTGGACGCCCGCCAGCCTGGCCGCGCACACCCAGGCCGTGCTGCAGGGCGCGTTCATACTCGCCAAGGCGACGGGTGGCCGCGCCATCGCGCGCGACAGCGTCGATCATCTGAAACGCTATCTGCTACTCCTGTTCGAGAGGCCATCGAAGAGCGGCGCGACAGGTTCTTGAGGAGGTTCATAACATGACTGGAATTTCAGACCATGAGACGAAGGCGGTGTCCGGTGTCGTTCGCCGAACAGTGTCGCCGGATGCCTGGCGCGACGAACTCGCCGACCTTCGCAATGCGGAAAAGGACCTGACCCGTGCCCAGGACCGGTTGGCCGCAAGGCGGCGGCGCATGCCGTGGACGAAGGTCGATGGCGACTATGCCTTCACCGGACCCGAAGGCACCGGCACGCTAGCCGATCTGTTCGACGGCCATCAGCAACTCATCGTCTATCACCACATGCTGAAGCCCGCGGATCCGAGCCCGTGCGCAGGCTGCTGCATGGTGGCCGACCAGATCCCGCACCTCTCCCATCTGCACGCCCGCAACACCACGCTCGTCTTCGTCTCGAAAGCGCCGATTAGCGAGATCGAGGCGTTCCGAAAGCGCATGGGCTGGTCGATGTCCTGGTACGAGACACGGGACAGTTTCAACGCCGACTTCGACGTGTCTTCGGGGTTCGGCCTCAACGTTTTCTATCGCGATGGCGCGGACATCTACCGGACCTACTACACGACCGGTCGCGGGGTCGAGACCCTCGGCACGGTCTGGACTCTGCTCGACCTGACGCCCCTCGGCCGGCAGGAAGACTGGGAGGACGCGCCCGAGGGCACGCCGCAGACCAGGCCATACCAATGGTGGCGGAGGCACGACGCGTATGACTGAGACGCGTCTCCAACAGTTGACCGCCGGCTCCAGACCCACCATCACCGTCTTTGAACGTTCGCCCGATGGAGGGAGGGGGCTGGCGCGCGACATGCGGGTGCGCTGGGCGCTCGAGGAAGTTGGCCAACCTTACGACGTGCGACCAGTGTCTTTCGCCGCGATGAAGGAACCCGCGCATAGGGCCCAGCAACCGTTCGGGCAGATCCCGACCTATGAGGAGGGCGACCTCACTCTGTTTGAAACCGGCGCGATCGTCTTTCACATCGCCGATCGCCATGACGGCCTGCTTCCGCGGGATGCGACCGCGCGGGCACGGGCGATCAACTGGATGTTTGCCGCGCTCAGCACCATCGAACCCACGATCGTCGACCGGGAGGTCGCCCTCTATCTCGAGCGGGACGAAAACTGGTTCGAGCAGCGCCTGACGCTTGTGGAGGACCGCATTCGCGCCAGGCTGACCGACCTGTCCCACCGCCTCGGCGATGCCGACTGGCTCGATGGCCGTTTCAGCGCCGGCGACCTGATAACGGGCGATGTTCTGCGCAGGCTAGGCGGATCGGGGCTGCTCGAAGAATATCCCAATCTCGCGGCCTACGTTGCCCGTGCCGAAGCGCGACCGGCCTTCAGGCGCGCATTCACTGCCCAGAGGGATTTTTTCAACGCTGCGGCGGAGCCGTAGCCAATCGTCGCCGTTGAAGGCGGCATAAACCGTAAGGGAGGAACTGACATGGAACCGACAATCTATCTTTTCTTCAAGGGCAACTGCTTCGAGGCGATGACCCGTTATGCCGAGGTGCTCGGCGGCGAGATCGGCGGTGTTTTCCGCAACGGTGACGCGCCCGATCCGGAAAGCCGGATGCCCGGCGGCGACGATATGGTGATGAACATGGCCATGAGTTTAGGCAATGCCACGGTCATGGCCTCGGACGTCCCGGCCGAAATGTACAGGAAGCCCGCCGGCTTCCGCGTATCGATCGCGCCGTCCTCGCGCGCGGAATTCGACCGCATCCACGAGGCGCTGGCGGCGGATGCGCAGAGCATCGAGATGGCGCCCGGCGAAACCTTCTGGGCCGAACGCTTCGCCATGTTCACCGACAGATACGGCACGCCGTGGATGCTCAATTTCGAGGGCGCCAAGGGCTCCGCCTGAGCGAACCTCAACGAAAGCAGGGAGAGACAATCATGTTCCGAATGGTCATTATGACCGCATTGCTTGCGGTCGCCGCCCCGGCATTAGCCGAAGACGAGCCGACAGGCGATCGCGTCGAGGTCCACGGTATGACGATGTATTACGAGGCCTCCGGAAAGGGCGATCCGCTGATCGTGCTGCACGGTGCCTATATGAACATCCCCTCGATGGGCGAGATCATCCCGATGCTCGCCGAGACGCACCGGGTCTATGCGCTGGAATTCCAGGGGCACGGCCGCACGACCGACATCGACCGGCCGATCACCTATCCGAACCTTGCGGGCGATGTCGCCGCTTTCATGGATGCGGTCGGGATCGAGAAGGCCGACATATTCGGCTACTCCATGGGCGCAGCCGCCGGGCTGCGGTTCGCCATCGATTTCCCTGAGCGGGTCGATCAGCTTGTCGCAGCATCGGTGGCGTATGATTACGAAGGCTGGCAGCCCGCCTTCAGGGACTTCGTCCCGCAGATGACTGTCGAGATGTTCCTGGAGATGCCGTTTGCCGCCGAATACCGCGAACTCGCGGCCAATCCGGACGGGTTTCCGGCGCTCGTCGAAAAGCTGATCGCGCTCGAGCATGAGCCGATGGCCTGGGGCGAGGACGTGGCAGCATTGGAGACCCCGGTGCTGATCATCACCGGCGACGCCGATGTCGCGACGCTGGAACATTCGGTCGCGATGTTCCGCCTGCTGGGCGGCGGGGCGATGGGCGACATGGGCCAACCGCTGCCGGAGTCCCGGCTCGCGGTAATGCCGGCGACATCCCACACCGCGGTCATCAACCAGCCCGCGCTTCTGCACGCATTCATCGAGCCCTTCCTTCAGGGGACGACACCGAAAGGGTTCTTCGAATAGCACGCGTCGCGCCTTATGCCCGAGGCGGCTTACCGCCGCAACGGGCATAAGGAGGTCGGGCAGGACCGCCGATCCACAAGGTCCCACTCAGCCGCCGAGAAACTCAACGCGGCAAGCTTCGGGCGAGGATATCCACCGCATGGGCGATCTGCGCCTCGCCCAGCGCTGCATAGCCGAGGCGGAGCGCCTGCGGGGCGGCGCGCTTCAGGGTGAAGCGGGTGGCCGGAAGAAGCGCGAGGCCGGCTTTTCCCGCGCGCGCTGCCCAGACATCTGCGGAGACTTCTCCGCAACCGAGCCACAAGGCCAGCCCGCCCGCCGGCGTTTCGAAGGCGATCCGCTCGCCCAGATGCTCTCTCAAGGCTGCGGCCAGAACATCGCGGCGGGCGCGATAGATGCGCCGCGCCTTGCGCGCATGACGGCCGAGAGCGCCGTCGCGGATCAGATCCGCAAGCGCGGCCTCCAGCGGCGCGTCGCCCTGCCGGTCGATTGCCGCGCGCGCCGCGGCCATGCCGGAGAGCAGCGGCTCCGGGGCCATGGCATAGCCGAGACGAATGCCGGGCGAGAGCAGCTTGGAAAGCGATCCCACGTAGATCAGCGGCAGGTCCGCGGGCGCACGGGCGGCGAGCGGCAGGACCGGGCGGCCTTCGAAGCGATATTCGTGGTCGTAGTCGTCCTCGATCAAGGTGATGCCATGTCGCTCGACCACCTCCAGAAGCTGCAAGCGCCGCGCGGCCCCCATGGTCACCGTGGTCGGATATTGGTGATGGGGCGTGACATAGACGGCGGCGATGCGCGGATCGCTTGCGATCGTCTCCTCAAGAGCCGTGACCGACAGCCCGCCCGCATCGACCGGAACGCCCCGCACGGAGGCCCCCGCAGCCCGGAAGGCTTCCCAGGCCAGCGAATAGCCGGGCTCCTCCACGGCAATCGCCTGGCCGGGCTTCACAGCCGCCTTTGCCGCCAGAAACAGCGCCATCTGGCTGCCGCGCGTGATCAGCAGCCGCGCCGGATCGGCGACCACGCCGCGATCCGAGGCGAGATAGGAGGAAAGCGCGTGACGCAGGACCGGCGTGCCACGGGCATCGCCATAATCCACGCCGGCCCGGAAAGCCGGCGACAGCAATGCGCGGCGAAAGGCGCGCGCCAGTGCCTTGTCCGGCAGCAGTTTGGGATCGGGCGCGCCGTCGGTAAAAGCCAGCGGCGGACGGACGACCGCCGGTTCGGCGGGAGCCTCAATGCTACCGGGCGGCGCCATCTCGTCAGGAAGATCCTGCGCGACGAAAGTGCCGCGTGCCGGCTCGGCTTTGAGCCAGCCCTGGGTCGCGAGCTCCTGATAGGCGGCATCGACCGTGTTGCGGTGAACGCCGAGTTCACGCGCCAGCGCGCGCGTTCCCGGCAGGCGGCTTCCGGGTTTCAGGCGGCCGCGCAGAATGTCGCGGGTGATCGCCTCGGCAATCGCCAGGAACAGCGGTCCATGCGGGTTCTTCGCGATTTCCAGCGCGAGGGGATCAGGGGCCATGGCAACCGGCCTATCGCAATTTCAAAAACTGGCTCTTCTTCACAGGCCGGATATTCGCGAGACAGACATCAAAACGCAAGAGGTTCCGATGCCGAAATCCGCCCTGATCCTGCGCCACCTCGCCTTCGAGGACCTTGGCAGCTTTGGTCCCGTGCTTGAGAAAGAGGGCTACCGGCTCAACCATATCGAAGCGGGGGTCGATCCCTTGCCGGACCCGCTTGGCACCGATCTTGTTGTCGTTCTCGGCGGCCCGATCGGGGTGAATGACACAAAGGCCTACCCTTCCATGGCGGCGGAGCGCGACTGGCTGGCACCACGCCTTGCCGCCCGCCGCCCGACCCTCGGCATATGTCTCGGCGCGCAGCTCATGGCTTCCGCCCTTGGCGCGCGGGTCGCGCCGATGTCGCGCAAGGAAATCGGCTTTTCCACCCTGACGCTGACAGAGGCCGGCAAAGGTGGTCCGCTCGGCCACCTTGCGGACACGCCCGTTCTCCACTGGCATGGCGAGGCATTCGAAACGCCCGTCGGGGCGGAGAACCTGGCCGCGACCTCCGCCTGCGCCACCCAGGCCTTTGCCATGGGACCGGCCATATTGGGGCTGCAATTCCATCCCGAGGCAGGCGAACTGCCAGCCTTCGAGCGCTGGCTGATCGGCCACAGCGTGGAACTGGCCGGCGCCGGCGTCGACCCGGCCGGCCTGCGTCGCGATGGGCTGGCGCATGGGCCAGCGCTGCGACGCGCCGGCCAATCCATGCTCCGGGCCTGGCTGCGGGGCCTGCCTGCATGACGGCGATCACTCTTCTGACCGGCCGCGCCCGGTCCTTGGCGGGAAGCGACGCGCTGAGCGGCATCGCGAAAAAACCGGCGGACGGGCCACTTCGGCTCGGCCCCGAAGGATTCGAAGGCGATGAACAGGCGGACCGGCGGGTCCATGGCGGCGTCGAAAAGGCGGTGCATCATTATCCGCTGGATCATTACACGCTCTGGCGCGAAGAGCTCGGCGAACGGCCGGCGCTTGGCGCTGCCGGCGGCTTCGGCGAGAACATCTCGTCATCCGGCCTGACCGAAGCCACGGTCGCCGTCGGCGACATCTTCCGGCTGGGCAGGGCACTGGTGCAGGTCTCCCAGGGACGCCAGCCCTGCTGGAAGCTCAACCATCGTTTTGGCGTGCCCGACATGGCCCGCCGCGTGCAACAGACCGGGCGCACCGGGTGGTATTACCGCGTGCTTGAGCAGGGTGTGGTGGCGACGGGCGACCGGCTCACGCTCGTCGACCGCATTGCGCCGGACTGGACCTTGCGCCGGCTGTGGCGCGCGCTCTATGTTGACCGGCTCAACCTCGGCGAGCTCGAGGGCATGGCCGCGCTCGACGTTCTGGCCGAGGGCTGGCGGAGATATGCGGTCCGGCGGCTTGCAAGCGGCCGGGTCGAGGACTGGCGCAACAGACTGGACGGCACTTCATGACCCCTCCCCCCTTCGTGATCTCGATCCAGAGCCAGGTTGCCTTCGGCCATGTCGGCAATTCCGCGGCGCTTTTTCCGATGCAGGCTGCGGGGCTGGAAGTGGCGGCGATCCCGACCGTGATCTTTTCCAACACGCCCGATTATCCGACGCTGCGCGGCCGGGCGCTTCCGCCGGAGTTCTTCTCCGACCTGCTGCAGGGCGCGCGCGAACGCGGCTTGCCCGAGCGGGCGAATTTCATCCTGACGGGCTATATCGGCTCGCTCGACGTGGCGCTGATGGTGGCGGATTTCGTGGCCGAGGCGAAAGCCGTCAATCCCCGCCTCACTTACGTCTGCGACCCGGTGATGGGGGATGCCGGCCCGGGCCTCTATGTGCCGGAAGCCATCGCCGACGTCATGCGCGACCGCCTGCTGCCGATGGCCGATATCGCGACGCCAAACCCGTTCGAACTTGCCTGGCTGACCGGGCGGAAGATCGCGACCCTGAAAGACCTGGAAACCGCAAGAACCTTTCTCCGCATCGCCCCCGGCGCACATCTGATCGCCACGGGCTGCGCACTGGAAGACACCCCCTCCGGCCATATCGAGAGCGTCATTCTCAGCGATGACGGCCTCAGCCGTCATCCGGTGGAGCACCTGCCGGTCGCGCTGCCGGGAACGGGCGACCTGTTCGCCGGGCTGATCGTCGCGGGTTTGGCACGCGGGCACATCCTGTCGCGCGCGGTGGAGATCGCCCAGCGCCTGACATCGCGCGCGTTGAACCACGCCCGCACCCTCGGCGCCGGCGAAGTGGTGCTCAGCGAACCGAAATTCCGCCGCGCTCTGCTGACGCTCGATTGGTGAGCGAAGATGACTCATCTGAGCTTCCAACGTTCGATGCGGTGAATTTGCAATACCGAACGAAGGGTCTCGTAAATAGTAGATATCAGCGAGCCTATGCTGTCCTTGAGGCGTTGGATGAGGCCGGGATCTCGAAAGATGCGGTGGTCCGCTCGGGCGGCGCGCTCGATTACCAACGCGGCTTTGAGATCGGCCTCAACGGCGTGGCGGACTTCGATGCGCTCGAGCGCCAAGCCGACGGCAGTCATCGCGACCAGCGACGACATGGCGATCTCGTTCATGAGCAGCATGCGCAAGCTTGGATGGAATCTCCCCGGCGATCTGCCGATCGTGTCCTTACGGCTCCCCGCGCCCGGCCAACTTTCCTGAGCAGAGCGGTTGAAGGGAGGCATCTCCGATACCGTCTACATTCCAATCCGAACTGATTGATGGTCGGAGCAGGCGCGTCGCCCTCAGCGATATCCATGACTATGCCTATCCTCTGGCGTGCCTGCTCGACTCAAGCCGCCGGACGAAGGTTTCCGTTCGCGCCCCATTCTCCGCCAGGCCCAGCGCTGTTCAGTACCAGAATTGGTCAGGCGCATTGCATCTTTGAAAATGACATTGGAGTGCGGCACTGGCTATAATTAGCGATCTATGAAATGCCAGGAGTTCCTGCTGGCGATCGGAGGGGGCATGCTTCGTTTCAGATCTACGAAACCAATCGAGCGATCGGATGGCCGGTTGCGGATCAGGACTGTTGCCTCGTCGATCCTGTTCCAGTCGACCGCCCTTGCCGGAACGCTTGCCGGCGTTCCGCTGCCGCTCTATTCGCGCGGTTACACCCGTGCCTATGCGGCGGCGAGCTGTAATCAGCCGGTGACGACGGAGACGGCGTCTAATATCGATGAAAGCCAGTTTCAGCAGCGGAACGGCGATGTCGCGTCCCAGACGATCAGTTGCACCATCGGTTCAGGAACGCTGACGGGCCCGCAATATGCCTATGGCGGCCCCTATATGGCGCTGTACAATGTTGGCGCCGGTGGCAGCGACACCTATCGGGGCCAGACCTACAACGTCCATTCCAACTGGGCCTGGTCGGGCTTTGGCGTCAGCGTCACCAACAATGCCGATATCACGGTTACGGAAGCGGGCGGCACGCAATTGCTGTTCGCCCCGGGCGGAAACATAACGCTCAGTGACCTGCGCGTCTCGGATACGCAGTATAACGCGCTCGGCGTAGTCTCGCTCGGCGCGCTCAACTGGAGCGGTTCCGATGACAACATGAAAACCGGCGCCGGCAATGGCGGCGCGGTGACCATCATAAGCTCCGGCGATGTGTCGAGCACGGTCGGCGGCGGCATCTTCGCGCTCTCACAGGGCGGCACCAACAAGCATGCCGACGACGTCGGAAAACAATATGCCGGTTCCGGTTCTACCGTTACCGTGAGATCTTATGGCGCGGTTTCCGGCAGCAGTTTCGGGATCGCCGCGCTCAGCATTGGCGGGCCTTCGACTTACAGCAAGGACAGCGATTTTTCCGGACCGGGCACCGGTGATTATGTCTCGGTCTATGCCGGAGGATCGGTCTCCGCCGCCGTCAGCGGACCGGCAATCCTCGCTGCATCCTATGGCGGCAACACCCCTTACAACGTCAACAGTTTCGGCGACGGCGTGCAGGGGGGCAACGGCGGCAACAGCTATACGTCCGAAATATCCGACTGGCAGAACCGGCGCTTTTACAACGCCGTCAAGGTTCAGGTCGGTAGCACGGCCAAGCCCATGGCGGGAACGATCAGCACCCAGTCGGCGGGGGCGGTTAATCTCTGGCTTAACAACCACACTGTCCAGCTGACGCGCGAGACCGGTGCCGCGATCGCCGCAATCACGCGCGGCGGCAACGGTCTTGCTGAAGGCGACAAGCAGGCGATGTTCGGCGGTTCCGTCGGCCAGGCCGCCGTTTATCTCTACGGCGCTTCGGCGACAGTCATCCAGACGAGCGGCTCGCAGTCGCCTGGTATTTTCGCACTCAGCCAAGGCGGCACATCCTACGAGACTGACAAGGATGATAATGAGCGGCCCGGCGGAGCCGGATCGACGGTTAACGTCACCGTCGCAGGCGGCGGCAGGATTTCAACCGGCGGCAGCAATTCCACTGGCATCATCGCGCAGTCACTGGGCGGCGGCGGCACTTCGACTTTCAAACAGTCCAAGGGTATTGGCGGCAGCGCTGGCGCGGTCACCGTCTCCAGCGATTTTTCCATCATCACGTCCGGCGATCATTCGCACGGCATCATCGCGCAGTCGGCCTCGGCCGCCGACGGCGACGGGATCTACACCAATGCCGGCACCGGCGCGCTGACCTGGGGGGACACCAGCGCCAGCGGATCGACCAGCAGCGACGTGACGGTCACCAATTCAGGCAACATCACCGTCTATGGTATCGATTCGCACGGCATCGTCGCGCAATCGATCGGCGGTGGCGGCGGGCTTTTGCAGTCCACCGGAACGATATCGACCACGAGCTACGCCACCGGCTCGGCGGTTTCCGATCCGGATGGCGGCCAGACGATCGGCGGACAGACCGCCGGCTCGGCCCCTGGTCAGGTCACCGTCACCAACAAGGGCAATATTTCCACCTATGGCGGCTATGCCGGCGCGAAGACGGCGGCCAGCAGCTCCGACCAGACAGCGATTGGCGGCGGGATCGCGATCCTGGCGCAGTCGATCGGCGGTGGCGGCGGCGTCAACTCCGGCACGGGCGCGACCGGGGCGATCGGCGCGGGAACGGGTTCGTCATCCGGCAGCGGCAGCAATGGCGGGGCGGTCACCGTTCACAATTACGGCAACCTGACCACAGCGGGCTCGGAGGCGCACGGCATCGTCGCCCAGTCGATCGGCGGCGGCGGCGGCCAGGGCCGGAACAAGAAGGGCCTGTTCCACACGGTCGGCGGCGCCGGCGGGCCCGGCGGCGCGGGCGGAACCGTCGATCTCGTCACAGAGGCTTCGACATCGATCGCTCTCGGTGGCGACTATGCCATGGGCATGGTTGCCCAGTCGATCGGCGGCGGCGGCGGCGCGGGCGGTCAGGCAACCGCCTGGGGATTGTTCTTTTCCAGCGCGACCGGCGGTTCGGGCGGCGCCGGCGGCGCGGGTGGCCAGGCAAAGGTCACCCAATTCGGCTCGGGCACGAAGGGCGCAAGCGATTACAGCGCGCTTTCCACCAAGGGCGACCATGGTACCGGCATTCTGGTGCAGTCGATCGGCGGCGGCGGCGGGATCGGCGGCAATGGCAAATCGACCAGCGCCGGTTTCGGCATCGACATCTCGATTGCCCATGGCGGCTCCGGCGCTTACGGCGGCAGCGGGGACGACGCGAAGGTCTATACCAACGGCGTTGTTGCCACCAGCGGCACGGATGCACAGGGGATCGTCGTCCAGTCGATCGGCGGCGGCGGCGGTTCTGGCGGCCAGACCTCGTCCAAGGCGATTGCCGCCGGCGTGCCGTTCGACGAGGACGGCAACACGATCTCGTTTTCGGTTTCGATCGCCCATGGAGGGAACGGCGGCGCGGGCGGCGATGGCGGCACGGCCGAGGCGCATGTCTACAAGACATCCAGAATCCAGACATCCGGCGATGGCGCGGCCGGCCTCGTGGTTCAGTCCATCGGCGGCGGCGGCGGCAATGGCGGAGATGCGACCGCCAGTTCCGTGGCCAAGTCGATCACCTCCTGGCTGGCGGAAGATGAGGAGAAAGTCGACGCAGGCACGGATTTTGCCGTCTCGGTCAATTCCTATGTCGGCGGCTATGGCGGCGTTGGCGGCGTCGGCGGCACCGTCAGCGTCAGCCATTACGGCGCGATCAGCACCACGGGCGGCTATGCCGACGGCATTCTGGCGCATTCGATCGGCGGCGGCGGCGGCAATGCCGGCACCGGCTCCGGTTCGACCAAGGCGGCGGACGGCATCAAGTCGGCGGCCCTGAATATCGGTCTCGGGGCCGACGGCGGCGCCGGCACCAATGGCGGCAGCGTCGACGTGCACATGGATGACGCCGGCGCTTCAATCTACACCGGCGGACACGTTTCGCGCGGCATCTTCGCCCAGTCGATCGGCGGCGGCGGCGGCTCCTCCTCCGGCGGCGGCGGCAGCGGCGACGCGGACTGGGACATCACAATCGGTCTCGGCGCGAAGGGTTCGGCCGGCGGCGATGGCGGCGCGGTGAGCATCTCGAGCGAAGGCGCGATCACCACCAAGGGCGACTGGTCGGATGCGATACTCGCGCAATCGATCGGCGGCGGCGGCGGCGCGGCCGGCTCCGGCAAGAGCTCGCTTTCCATCAAGGAAGACGAGGATGACGACGACGATGATGATGGCGGAGATGACGCCGAAGCGACGGAAACGATGCTCGCCATGGTGTCGTCCTCGGATGACGATGACGACGAAGGCGATGATGATGATGATGGCGGAGATGACGACGACAGCGACGAGAAGACCCTCACATTCGGCGTAACCGTCGGTTCGACCGGCGGGGCGGGTGGAGCCGGTGGCGCTGTGATCATCGGCCAGAACAGCTCCGGCACGGTCGTCGGCACCGGCACGATCCACACCTATGGCACGATGTCGGCCGGCATCGTGGCGCAGTCGATCGGCGGCGGCGGCGGCGCGGTGGCGATCTCCTCGGGCAGCGATGATTCCGATGACAGCGGCTCCTCCAGCAGTTGCGATTCCTCCAGCAGTTCGAGTAGTGACGATTCCAGCTCCGACGATAAGGATAGCTGCGCCACGCTCACCATCGGTTCGGAAGGCGGCAGCGGCGGCGATGGCGGAGCTGTCTCGGTCTACGCCGGCAGCATCTATACCGGCGGTTTCGCCTCCCACGGCATCGTCGCCCAGTCGATCGCCGGCGGCGGCGGGATCGGCTTTTCCTCCGGTCTTGCGGTTTCCAAGGTCAAGATCGGCCTCGGCGGCAAGGCGGACGGCAATGCCGGGACGGCGGGCGCGGTAACCGTCAAGACCCTTTCCGACACCAAAATCGTCACCAAGGGCGATGCCGCACAGGGCATCATTGCCCAGTCGATCGGTGGCGGCGGCGGTCTCGTTGGCGCTGCGCTCGGCACCGACAGCGCGGTCAATGACGACAGCATATCGAAGGTCCTGAGCGCAACGATGGGCTCCGGCAGTAATCCCGGCACGGCCCATGGCGGCAAGGTGGCGATCAGCCACAGCGGCGCGCTCGCCACCTATGGCGCGCGCTCGGTCGGCATCGTCGGTCAGTCGATCAGCGGCGGCGGCGGTTTCATGACGGCGGCTGAGACCGTGCTCGACGAGATATCCTTCGTCCAGAAACAGGCGCCCAACAGCGCCGATGCGGTGACGGTCGACCTTGAGGAAGGCGCGACCATCGTCACCTCCGGCGATGGCGCTTTCGGGATATTGGCGCAGACGGTTACCGGCGGCGGCGGCGTGGCGGCCGATCTGGCCCAGAAGCTCAATGCCTCCTACAGCTACTACGACAGCCTCTCGAGTGGCTCGAACTTCTACTACACAGACAACGGCAATGCCGACAGCGCCGGAACCGTTGGCGTCACCATCGCCTCCGGCGCATCGATCAAGACCAGCGGCAAATACGCCCACGGCATCGTGGCGCAGGCGATCGGCGGATCGGGCGGCATTTTCACGCAGAACGGCAAGACCTATGCCGGCACGCTTGGCCGCTTCAACAACATCAAGAACGGCGAGGCCGACGGCAATGCGCAGTCCGGGTCGCTTGCCGTGACGATCGGCGGATCGGTTGCCGTGACGGATCCGACCGCATGGGGCGTGTGGGCCCAGACCACCGGCGAGACCATGACGCTGACGCTCGACAAGGGCGGGGCGCTAACGGGCTCCACGGCCTCCGCCGTGAACGGAGCCTATCAGGGCGGCGCAGTCTATGCGTCGGCAGCCAAGCGGACCAGCATCACCCACAACAATTACGGCACGCTGACCGGCAATGTCGTGAACCACGCCTTCGATACATCGTCGTCTTCCGCGGCCAATGGCGCGGTGCAGATGGCGGCGCTCGGCGGCACCAGCATTTTCCTTAATCAGGGAACGGGCACGTTCGTGACCGGCGCGATCGCGGACGTCGACAGCGTGCTCAACGCCGGCAGCATTGATCCGGGCGGCGCGTGGAACACGATTGCCACGACCTTCACCGGCGATCTGGCCGGCGTCGGCTCATCGGGTAGCGCCTATGATGTCGCCGATCTCGGCCTTTCGACCGCGTTCTCGCCGTTCAGCTATTTCAAGCGCAGCGACCGGATCGACTGGCGCACGGAAAGCGCCAGCAAGGGCGGGCTGTTCACCAATCTCGATGTCGACATGGAGCACGGCACCGCCGACCGGCTGACGATTGCCGGCGACTTCGCCGGGACCTGGGGCGTCGACATCAACGCCAACGCCCTGCTGCCGAACACGCGCAGCGAGTTCCTGAAGGCCGAGGGTAGCGACACCTCGTCGCTCACCGCCCTCTCCTCGCTGGTGTTCGATTTCACCGACGTTACCAAATCGGCGGAGGGCTGGTACGGTTTCTCGGTCGATGATGCGTATTTCACCGGCAACGGAGTCTCGCTCGGCAAGAATGCCGGCGAAGTCTCGAAGGCCATGCAACAGGCCTGGGACAAGATTGCCGACGGCAGCGCAACGGAAGTGAAGTTTGCCGAAGACGAGATTTCGCTCGGCCAGGCCTTCGGCGCGTTCCATCAGTCCGAGCCGGAGACCTTCTCCGACATGCTGCTGGAACTCGCCTCTCAGACGGCGGCGGCGCCGCTGGCGGATTCGCCATCTGCGGCGATCGCGGCGGCCAACAGCGTGCTGTCGTGCCCGGCCTTCGAGATGACCGGGGTGATGATGGACGAGGGCTCATGCGTGTGGAGCCGCGTGCTTGGCGGCGAGACGACGCAGGACGCCCATGGCGATGCTTCCGGCTATACCCAGTCGGTCGGCGGCCTGCAGATCGGCGGCCAGACGGAGCTCAGCGATGGCTGGTTCTTCGGCTCGGGGCTCACCTATGAGAACAGCTGGTTCCGCAACGACAGCGGCTCGGAGAAGATGGACCAGCAGTCCTTCACCGGCGCGGTCGCGCTGAAGCGGGAAATGGGCCCGTGGCTCTTCGGCCTTGTCGGCGGCGCGGGCTACAACTGGGGCGATTCCAAGCGCTACATCAACCTCGACACGCTCTCGGCCACGGCGCGGGGCGAGCCGGATTCGGCGATGTTCTTCGCCCGGTTCCGCGCGTCCTATGAAGTCGCCCTGGGCGATGAGTATTACATGCGCCCCAAGGTGGATTTCGACGTCATCAACATGCACCAGTTCGGCTATACCGAAACCGGCGCGGGCGCGGTGAACCTGATGGTCGACGGCAATTCCGACACCGCGTTCGGCGTGACGCCTGGCATCGAGTTCGGAGCACGGATTCCGTTCAAGGAGAACTGGCCGGCGCGGCTTTACGGCGATCTCGGCGTGACCTTCCTGACATCGGATGAATGGGAGACGACGGCGCGGTTTGCGGGCCTATCCTCAGTGGACAGCTTCTCGACCTTCACGCCGATCGCCGATACGGTGGGCCATGTCTCGCTCGGGCTCGACCTTGCGCAACGCCAGGGCATGGAGCTGAAGTTCCAGTATGACGGCTCGTTCGCAGACGACTATCAGTCGCATGTCGGCTCCGTGCGGTTCGGCTACCGGTTCTGATCAGGCAACAGGTCACGGCCTGCCGAAAAGCGCTGGAGAGCGGCAAAGCTGTTGCCGCCTTCCTGATCCCACCCAACGCACAGGAATACCGCATGCCCGCCGATCCGTCCGAAAACAAGGGTGCCGCCGACGGCATCGCCGCACCGTCCGTGCCGGATCGCGCGGATGCGCCCGAGGCGCGGGTGGATCCCGCCGTTCTGCAGACCAATGTAACCTGTTCGCGCGGCTTTCCGCAGTGGCTTGCCATGCACAACTGCTCGCTGGCTTTCACCTCCTACCAGACCGGTCAGCTGTTTCTCGTCGGCACGCTGCCCAACGGGTCGCTGTCGCTGCATCAGCGCAATTTCGTGCGGGCCATGGGGCTGATCGGCGACGCCCAGCGCCTGCTGCTGGCCGGCCTTGCCCAGATCTGGCGCTTTGAAAACGTGCTGGCGCCCAATGAGCGCGCCAACGAACATTTCGACAAGCTCTATGTGCCGCGTCGCGGCCAGACGGTGTCGGACCTCGACGTCCACGAACTCGGCATCGACGCCGCCGGCCGGCTTCTTTTCGTCAACACCAAATA
Source organism: Martelella sp. FOR1707 (assembly GCF_053484265.1). Taxonomy (NCBI): domain Bacteria; kingdom Pseudomonadati; phylum Pseudomonadota; class Alphaproteobacteria; order Hyphomicrobiales; family Aurantimonadaceae; genus Martelella; species Martelella sp. FOR1707. Next base: position 88,986 of record NZ_JBAKFP010000003.1, read on the forward strand.
TTCGTGTCTGGCGACCGACAGCGTCGCCCATTCGTTCAAGCCGGTCTGGCGACCGCCCTTCATCTCCCGACTTGCGCCGGAGGATCGGTGCCACCTGAACGGCCTTGCGATGGAGAACGGCGTTCCGCGCTTCGTCACCTCCGTCTCGACATCGGACATCGTCGACGGCTGGCGCGAGCATCGCCGCGATGGCGGCGTGGTCGTCGATATCGAGACGGACGAGATTGTCGCCGAAGGCCTGTCGATGCCGCATTCCCCGCGCCTGCACGATGGCGGTCTGTGGTTTCTCGATTCCGGCAATGGCTATCTCACCCGGCTGGACCTTGAAAGCAGGGCGCGCGAGCGCGTCGCCTTCTGCCCCGGCTTTCTGCGCGGCCTCTCCTTCCATGACGGCCATGCCCTGGTCGGACTTTCGCTGGCGCGGCGCGAAGGCGTGTTTTCCGGGCTCAACCTTCAGGACGAGCTCGAGCGGCGCAAGGCCGAGGCCTGGTGCGGGCTGCAGATCGTCAACACGGCCAATGGCGATATCGTCGAATGGCTGCGTCTCGAAGGCGGCATCAAGGAACTCTTCGACGTGCGCGTTTTGCCGGGCGTCCGCTGCCCAATGGCGCTGCCGACATTCGGCCCCGAACTTGCAAGCTTCATCACCATCGAAGCGCCGGATCAGCCCTTGTCGGAACGCGGCTGGAAACCGGCCTAGTTCACGTCGACACACCCTGGAAAACGACGGTCAGCGCTTTTTCGCCATGCGCCATTTCACTGTCTCTGTTCACGTAGGCGTGGCCTCAGACGACCACGCCGCATAGTCGGCATTGACCTTTTCCATATCGCTGTAGAGCCAGGCCATGCGGTCGAGGAACCAGAGCTTGAGCAGCATGGTCAGCGCCATGCCGGACAGCGTCGCCCATGGATCGAGCCAGATTAGACCGCCAACGAAGATGAGCCCGGAGACGGCCGAAAGCGCGTTCAGCACATTGCCGGCGCGTTCGTGACCGGCGGGAATGGGCACGCTTTTGCGCCTGAGCCAGACCCGTTCGCCGAAAATTCCGCGCGTCATCCAGTTGTTCTTGCGGGCGGGCGGCGAAAAAAGCCGCGGGTTCAGCCAGACCCAGGCAAGGGCTGCAATGGCCGGCAGGATGGCCCAGGGCCCGATCAGCACCCGGCTCCAGGCGGCAAGCGCCAGCGCGGGCAAGACGGTCAACCGGCTCCAGCCGCTCCACGGATTGGCGTGGCGCTGCCAGGTGCTGTCGTCCATGCCCATCAGCTTTTCCGCATATTCTGCAAATTTCATCGGCTGATGTTCTCCGTGTTTGTGCCCGCGGCCATCCTGTCGGTCTTTCGCTTGCGCGCCAGCCGCCGGATCCGGCCGGTGGCTTTCCTGAACCCGCGCTCGAACAAGAGCGCCCAGAGCGCCCCGGCGAGAACCTGCCACAGAGTATGCGAATCCGATTCGATGCGCGAGCCGCCGACAAAGAATGCCGCCAGGATGACGACGGTTTTCAGCACCGGCGACTTTTCGATACAGGCATTGACAAGGCTGCTCGCCCCGAAGCTTGCCGCCGCCATGTGGCCGGACGGAAAACCCTGAAGGCTTCCCGAGGGGCGGATGTTGATCCGGGCATCGCCAAGCCCCCATTTCGTGAGGTGGACTGTGCCGAGCATCGCCAGAAACCGCACCGCATAGTCTCCGCCGCCGCCGGTGGCGATCCGGCAGCCGAACGCGGCGACCGGCAGCGCGATCTGCAGATTGTCGCCGTAGCTTTCGACCGTTCTTTGAGAGAGGCACAGAGCCAGCGCCAGAACGGCGACGATGAGGATGTTTCTGTAGTGGAGGAGAGCTTGCTTCAAATGTCCAAATCCGTGATCGCTTCAATCACGGATGCGCTACGGCGAAGACGCCGCTGCGTCGTCCTGACCGGCAGGCGAGGACATCTGACAGGCCGGAAACCGCCTTTCTCGCTGTGCGTTTTCCGGAAAAGACCGGAATTTGCGGTTACCGGAAGGGCGCGCTAGAAAGTTTCCTCAACGACCGCCAGAAACTCCGACACCGCCCTTGATCGACCAGTTCAAAACCATTGCCGACACGGCCCTGCCGGTGGTCGCTTTCTATTCGGCGGTGCTGGCCTTCGGGCAGACCCGGTTTCACGCCAGCGCCCGGCTGCTCGGCGGCCTGTTCCTGCTGGTCTTCATCATCTCGCCGCTACCCTTGCGCTTCGACGAGACCACGCTTGCCGGGCATGTCTATTCCTCGCTGGTGTGGGGGTTGTTCGCCCCGGCCAGCACATTGCTGGCGCCGCTGTTTTATTTTTACGTGCTGGCGCTGACACAGGAAGGGCCGTTTCCAAGGCCATCGGGAAGGCATTTCATCCTGCCAGCGATTGCCGCCGCCGCCGGCCTTGCCATGGCCCTGCTGCCGGTTGCGGTGCGCAATGGCCTGTTTTCCGCCGCAGAAACCGGAGCGCCGCTGCCGCCAGCGCTTTCCGCTCTTGTCGGCGTCTGGCGCTTGCTCGGCCCGGCGACGTTCGCCCTGTGGCTGGTCTATGTCGTGCTGATGTACCGGCGGCTGACCGCCTATCGCAAGCGGCTCTGTGACCTCTATGCCAGCACCGAGCGGCTGGAGCTCTACTGGATCAACTGGCTGATGGGCATGGTGGCCGTTTACGCCCTGCTCAACCTCGTCGATGCCGCCGTGTTCGATCCGCTCGGCTGGGCTGTGGTACCGGTGATTGTCGACCGCCTTTGGTCGCTGCTGATCGTGATGGTTCTGGGCTTTTGGGGATTGCGCCAGCGACCGGGGCTGTTGCCGCCAGATGCGGCCCCGGCGGAGGCCGTCGAAATCGGCAAATATGAAAAAAGCGCGCTCTCGCCCGAGATGCAGCGGCGGATCGCGGACAAGCTCGTCGCCGCCATGGCGGATGAACGGCTTTACCGGGACGCCAGTCTTTCGCTCTGGTCGCTTTCACAGCATATCGGCGTTGCGCCCAATTATATCTCGCAGACGCTGAGCGAAACGCTCGGTCAGTCCTTCTACGCCTTCGTCAACGGCTACCGTATCGGCGAGGCAAAGGACCTGCTGGTTTCGCAGCCACGCTCGGTTCTCGAGATCGCCTATGATGTCGGCTTCAACTCCAAATCGGCTTTCTACACCGCGTTCCGGCGCGAAACGGGTAAAACCCCGGCGGCCTTCCGCAAGGCGCAGCAGGCGGACTGTGGCAGAGCCCAGAACGACGCGACCGGCTAGAGTAGCCGATCGCCAAATGCTCTACAGACGGATCATGCCCGCGTCCACGTTGACGCACTGGCCGGTCATCCAGCCGGCGTCGTCGGAGACCAGGAATGCCACGACCTTGGCGATGTCCGACGGCTGGCCCTTGCCGGGCATGGCCTGCAGCATTTCCACGAAACCGAAGCTCTCGGCATGCGGGCTCGCCTTCACGCCGTCGGATTCGGTGAGGCCCGGCGTGCCGAGCGCGCGCAGCACTTCCGGATAAGCATCCACGGGGCCGGCGGCCAGCGGGAAGACCGGGGGGTTGGTTTCAAGATATTTCATCTTCCCCTCCTCAACCGTAGAAATTGACGCCGGTCTTGTAGTCCTTGAAGCTCTCCGCATCGTGGCTGAACAGAACCTCGGCAACCTTCGCCTTCTCAATCTCCTTCAACCGGCGCATCGAGTTCACGCCGGCCACGGGGTGGATATGGAAGCCGACATTGATGTCCTGCTCATAGGTCTTGCGGGTATAGGCGGCGTCGGCAAATACATCCTCGACCTGCATTTCGCCGAAGTGGTCTCCGTCACCGTCGTCAACGAAGACTGGTTCCAGATGCAGAGCGAAGAGACCAAGGCCGCCATCATCGAAGCCGGTCGTATAGCCGAAGAAGCGGTCTACCCCTGGGGCGTCAAGAATGTCGGCCGCTCCTACGCCACCTGGACCGAAAACGGCGGCGTCATCACCCAGCTGCCGCCGGAAGAACAGACCCAGATGGAAGAAGGCTTCGCCACGCTCGCTGCTGAACTGCTGGAAGGCCAGCCGGAAGTGAAGGCCGAATATGAAAGGCTCCACGCCCTGGTTGAGGCATCCAAGGCCCAGTAAAACGCCGGCCTCAAGGAATTGATCGTTCCCCCGCCTCGAGCATGCAAAGCCGTGCTCGGGGCTTCTTGTTGCGCGCGTGCAGGACCTGTCGCCCTTTTCGACGGTCCCGCCTCCGGCCGCCCGGCGACCGATGCGCCGTGTAAAAAATAGCCGGGAATTTGTTCTCATTGTAGGATCGAGACGGGCGAAAACACGCACGTGTTTCACATCGGTGTGAAACACTACGTTCGGTCGTTCCGCCACCGCTGATCTGGCGCATGCGCGAGCATGCGCCGCGCCTCATCTGCCAGCTCCGTTCAACGAAGAGCGAGTTTGCAGCCGCGGTCGACTTCCGGGCGACCGCCACAGTGCTTCTGGCTACTCGGTTGCTAGCCGTCAGACGTCGTTGCGGCTTTGTCGAGCAAAGACATTGCCGCCTGATGCCGGCGTCTTTCGCGATAGGCGGCGAACTGCGTGTCGGCGATCACGCCGGCCAGTATGACGCTGCCCATGACCGCGAAATTCAGGGATGAGGGAATGCCGAGAAGGTTGACGAGATTCTGAAGCACCTGAAGCAGAATGACGCCGAGCACCACGCCGATGATCGAGCCCTCGCCGCCGCGCAGTGAAAACCCGCCAAGCACGGCGGCCGCAATCCCGTAGAGCTCGTAGAAATTGCCGTGCGATGCCGGCTGAACCGAACGGGTGTACATCGCGAAGAACACCGCCGAAAGGCCGGTCAGCAGCATGCACAGCACATAGGCCGAGACGATTACCCTTCGCGTATTGATGCCGGAATAGCGCGCCGCCTCCTCGTTCTTGCCGACGGCGAAGAGATGCCGGCCGAACACGGTGCGGTGCAGGACGAACCAGGAGATGACGGCGACGAGGGCGAAGGCGATCACCGAGTGCGGGATGCCGAAGCTGCGGCCGGCAACAAGATATTCGAGCGCCGGAAAATCTGTTCCAAAGGTGAAGCCGGCCGTGCCGTCGCGGGTGTAGAAACGGGCAATGCCGCGATAGATCAGCAGCCCGCACAGGGTCACCACGAAGGGCTGGAGCCTCAGCCTGGTCACCAAGAGGCCGTGCAGCAGGCCGATGAAAACGGCGAGCACAAGAACGATCGCGAGGGCAACCGGCCATGCCACGCCATGGGTCGCGATCAGGTCGATGAAGATGACCCCCAGAAGCGCGATGACGGAGCCGACCGAAAGCTCGATCCCGCCGGTCACGATGACGAAGGCTTCGGCAATGGAAAACAGGCCGAAAAGACCGATCAGGTTGGCCGTGTTCGCAAGATTGATCGGCGACAGAAAGCGCGGGTTGACCAGCGCCACAATCGCCCCGACACAGATGACCAGAACCGCAAGCCCGATATCTTTTCTATGCATTGTCGTAACCTTCTATCCGACGGCCAGCCGCAGGATGTTCTCCTCCGACAGTTCCTCATGTTCCAGAATTCCGGCGATGCGGCCGTGGCTCATCACGGCGACCCGGCTCGACACGCCGATCACCTCTTCCATGTCCGAGGAGATCATCAGAAGCGCCGTGCCGCCCGCGGCAAGTTCGCGCATCAGGCGGTAGACCTCCGCTTTGGCGCCGACATCGATCCCCCGCGTCGGCTCGTCCAGGATGATAACCTTCGGCCGTGTCGCCAGCCATTTCGCCAGCACGATCTTTTGCTGGTTGCCTCCCGAAAGCTCCGCCACCGGCCGGTCGAGCCGGCTGGCCTTGATCGCGAGATTGTCGCGCGCGTCGACGGCCAGAGCGAGCTCGGCCCGCCGGTCGACAAACCCGTGTCGCGACAAGGCGGCAAGGTTCGGCATCGCGATATTCCCGGCAATCGCGAAGTCGAGAAACAGACCTTCCGACTTGCGGTCCTCCGGCACGAGACAGATCCCGGCCCTAATCGCGTCCGGCACCGAGCCGGGCGCAACCGGCTTTCGCGCGACGGTCACCGTTCCGGCTTCGATCGGATCGATGCCGAAAATTGCGCGCGCAAGCTCCGTGCGCCCCGCGCCCACAAGCCCCGCAAGCCCGAGAATTTCGCCGCCGCGCAACGCAAGATCGACGCTTTCATGCGGATAGGCGGCGGTGCGCAGGCCGCGCGCCTCGAGCACGATGTCTCCACGCTTGTCGGCGGGCTTTTCGTAGAATTCCGAAACCGGACGGCCAATCATGAGGCGCACCATGGCATCCTTGCGGACGGCCGTGCCGACGAGATCGCCGGCATTCCTGCCGTCGCGCAGCCCGACGACCCGGTCGGCGACCGCCTCTATCTCGCCAAGACGATGGGTAATGAACAGCACGGCGACGCCCTGCTCGCGCAAAAGCCGGATGACGTCCAGCAGGCGCTGCGTCTCCGAAACCGTCAGGCTCGATGTCGGCTCGTCCAGGATCAGCAGGCGGACATTGGTCGAAAGCGCCCGGGCGATTTCGACCAATTGCTGATCGGCAAGCGAAAGCTCGGCCACGGGATCGGACGGGCCGAAGCGTGTGCCGAGCATGGCGAGCAAGGGCCGGACGCGATCTTCCATCGCCGCGCGGTCGATGAAGCCGAACAGGCTCTTGCGCAATTCCCGACCCAGCATCACGTTTCCGGTCACGTCAAGATTTGAGAACGGGTTCAGTTCCTGGTGCACGAAGGCTATGCCATGCGACAGTGCGCGGGCGGGGGTCAGGCTTTCCATGCGATGACCGTCAATGATGATTGCGCCGTTGTCGGGCCGGATTGTGCCGCCGAGAACCTTCATCAGGGTGGACTTGCCGGCACCGTTCTCGCCGATCAGGCCGACCACCTCGCCGCCGGCGATCTCCAGCGAAACATCGTTGAGGGCAATGGCGCTGGGATAGACCTTGGTGATGCCGCTCAACGTCAGGGAAATGGGTTTGCCGATCCGTGCCATCGCTTCCTCAAACCGTCGGATTGACCCGTGCGGACGATGATGTCCGCACGGGCGGGAAATGCCAGTGGCGACAGGAGGGACGCCGCATTTCCCGGGCTAGCCGTTGATGCGCTTCTTGAGCTCGGCCTCGAAGGCATCGACATTGCCCTGGTCGATGATCTTGGTGGGCACGATGATCAGCCCGTCCGCCGGAATTTCCGACCTGTCGCCTTCCAGGTAGGACGCCATCAGCTTCATGCCCTGATAGCCCCACTGGTAGGGGTCCTGCACGACTGTGCCGGCAAACGAACCCTCGCGAACGGCCCCGAGCGTGATCGGGTCCTCGTCGAAGGCGATGACGGTGATGTCGCCCAGCTTGCCCGCCGCCTGCAGGGCTTCGTAGATCTTGGGCGGATTATAGGAATAAAAACCCACCATGCAGTTGATTTCCGGGCTTGCGGCCAGCACGTCATCGACATTGGAGCGGGCGCGGGCGAAATCGACATCGTCGCCGCGCACATCCACCAGTTCGATGCCCTTGCCTTCGACCGCCTGGCGGAAGCCGGCGATGCGTTCCTTGGCATTGTCCGCGCCGAGAAAGCCGACAAAGCCCATGCACTTGCCGCCATCCGGCATCGCGCCGACGGCGATTTCACCAGCCTGAACGCCAGCGGCGGTGTTCGACGAGCCGAGATAGGCGATCCGGTCGGATTGCGGCGCGTCGCTGTCGGTGGTGAACAGCGGCACCTGCGCGGCGATCCGGTTGAAGGCGTCGATCGAGTTCTTCGGATCGGCCGAAGAAATCATGATGGCGTCCGTGCCTGCGGCGACCAGATCGTCCATCAGCGCGTTCTGCAGGGCGGCGGTGCCCTGCGCCGGATAGCGGAACTGCAGCTCGTAGCCCGGAAGCTCCGCCTGCGCCGCGTTGACGCCCGCCTCGGCCAGTTTCCAGAAGTCCGATGCGGCATTGACGACGAAGGCAAGCTGAGGCTTGTCGTCGGCCATTGCAGCGGTTGCGGTTACAGCGAAGCCCGCTGCAGCCAGGAATAGGGATGTCTTATTCATGATATCCTCCCGCGACCCTCTCCTCCAGGATCGCTCTTACCGGGTTGAAAATGGCGCACGGCAACGCCGCAGCGGGCCTTGCCCGACGCCGTGGTATGCGATGGTGCGGACGGGCGACCGCCGAAGGGCAAGCCGCCCGCGCATTGCCCTCAGTTATTTTCGCAGAAGCCGGGAGCATCTGCGGTGCAGACATCGAGCCCGGTGAACAGCGGATCATCGACCTTTTCGCCATTGATAAGCTGGATCATGACGTCGGGCGCGCGGTAGCCCATCTCGAACGGTCGCTGGCCGACCTGCACATGGCTGCGCCCCTCGCGGAAGGCCTTGGTCTGCGGCGGCAGCGTGTCGCCGGCGATGATGATCAGGTCCTTGGATTTCAGCCTGTCCATCACTTGATCCGTCACCTGGGTATAGGCCTGAGGGGCAAACTGCGCCCAGCCGCCGATCAAGATAAAGGCGTCGAGATCCGGATTTGCGGTAAACACATCAGACATCTGCTGGTTGGCGAGATCGGCCTGGTCATTGGTGAAGACCGGGCAACCCTCGATCTCGGTCCAGCCGTTCTGCCCAGTGAGCCGGTCGACATTCTTCTCGCCCGCGATGGTGTCGCGGAAGCCCTGGGCGCGGGCATTGATGTTGTCGGCGGCGACATTGCCGAGCTGGAGGCAGACCGTGCCGCCGTCAGCGCGAAGCTTTTTCGCCTCTTCCGCCATCTTGACGCCCATCAGATAGTTGTCCGTGCCGAGATAGGTCTTGCGCAGATCGCGATCCTGCTCGAGGAAATCGGCATCGATGGTCATAACCGGAACGTCCGGCGCGATCTCGCGAATGCGGTTGGCCATGGCCGGCGCGTTCGATGGCGAAATCGCGATCGCCGCGACGCCGCGGGTCAAGAGGTCATCGACGATCTGCACCTCGCCGGCTTCGTCGGAGGACGAGGCGGGCCCGGTGTAGAGGCACTCGTATTCGCTGTCCTTGTTTTCCGAAAGCCACTTCTTGCAGCCGAGATTGATCTGCTCGAAGAACGGGTTGTCGAGCCCCTTGACCACGATGGCCAGTGTCTTCTTGTCCTGCGCTCCCGCCTGACCGGCAAGAAGCATGGCCGCCGAGAGGGCGGTTATAGCCAGATATTTGATATTCATTGCAATTCTCCTCCTCTTCGCAATCGCCGGCGAAGGCTCCTTCCTCAGCCGGGATACCAGACAATGCGCGGGTCGTTTTCGCCGCGCCTGTAGTTCCATGCACGTTCAATGAGCTCCTCGAGGCCGACCGACGGCGTCCAGCCCAGCAGCTTGCGGGCCTTGGCGTTATCCAGCCAGTTGCTGTGAAACGGCGTCGCTATCTCCGCCCGGCCCGTGCCGGCGGCCTCCCTCAGCGCGGCAACCGCGCCGTAATCGACGGGTTCGTTCATGGCGATATTGAAGAGCTCGCCCTGGGCCTCAGGATTGTCGATCGCAAGCAGGATCGCGCCCACCAGATCGTCGACATGAATGAAGTTGCGCTTCAGAAAGCCGCCATCGGAATCGCGCATGGCGGGAAAGACGTCGCCATTGCGCATTGTCGCAAGGTCAGCCGCGTCGACGAGCGTTTCCCAGGGCGGGCCGCCGAACTGGGTGTCGTCGAGGGCAAAAGCATATCTGAAGTCATCCTTTTCCATGATCCACGGCGCGCGCAGGATCGTGTAGCCGAGGTCGTACTGGATGCCGAACTGTTCCAGCATCACCTCTTCCATCACCTTGGTCAGCGCATAGACGCCCGGATAGGCGCGGCGCGGCGACGTTTCGGTGATTGGCGCGGCGTAGCCCTGAAAAATATGGCCGACGACGCAATCGCCGCTGAGCAGCAGGAACTGGCGGCCGGTCTCGGACCTGCGGAACCGGTCGAGCAGAAGGTAAAGCCCCTTCAACGCGACATCGATGGCGAGATCGGGCGACTCCTTAACCGCGGCCAGATGAACAACATGGCTGACGCCATTGAGCGCCCGCTCGACCACCTGTTCATCGGCCATCGAGCCGCGGATTACGGTGACCCGGCGATCATCCGTTTCGATAAGGCGGTTGTTGCAAAGCGCAACCACCGCGAAATCCGAAAAACGCTGCTCGGCCAGAAAGGCGGGCAAGAACGCCTGTCCCACTTTTCCGGCCGCGCCGGTCACCAGCAGCTTCATCGGCAACCCCCCTCGATATCCCCTTGTGTCGGATGTGATAATTATTTAATAATAATATTAAGTCAAGTTATTATTGATTTAGTTATGGCGCCAGGGGAGATTGCCGGATAAGCTCGACGCTTTCCGGAGCGGCGCCGGACAATAGGGAGGGGACCTGTGACGAGACTTGTTTTGTCGGGAATATCGAAGAATTTCGGGGCCATTCAGGCCCTGTCATCCGTGTCGCTGGAAATCGCGCCGGGCGAGGTGCTGGGTCTGATGGGCGATAACGGCGCGGGCAAGAGCACGCTGGTAAAGATTATTGCCGGCAATTTCCCACCGTCTGCGGGCGAGATGCGCATCGACGGCAAGACAGTTGCCTTCCACCGGCCGCGGGACGCGCAGGAGCAAGGCATCGAGGTCGTGTATCAGGACCTCGCGCTCTGCGACAATCTGTCGGCCGCCTCGAATGTCTTTCTCGGTCGCGAGGCCATGCGCCGGGTCGGGCTCGTCAAATATCTGAACTATCGCCAGATGAACGAGACCGCGGCAGACCTCTTCCGCCAGCTCAAGTCCGAAACCCATCCGCGCGACCTTGTGCGGAAAATGTCGGGCGGCCAGCGCCAGGCGGTCGCCATCGCGCGCACGCTGCTCTCGAAGCCCAAGATCGTGATGATGGACGAGCCGACGGCAGCGATCTCGGTCCGTCAGGTCAAGGAGGTGCTGGATCTGATCCTGAGGCTCAAGGACCAGGGCATCAGCGTCATCCTGATCAGCCACCGGATGCCGGATGTCTTCGGCGTCGCCGACAGGATCGCCGTCTTGCGGCGTGGCGAGCTTGTCGCCAGCAAGCCTGCGGCAGGCTCCTCTCCCGAAGAAGTCACCGGTCTTATCACCGGCGCAATCGAAGCGGCATAGAAAGGCGGACCAATGACCACCATGGACCATGTGATATCAAGAAGTCAGCACCGCAACTGGACCTCGAAACTCGCCACCCAGCAGCTTTTCTGGGTGTTCATCGCCGCGATCGCGGCCTGCCTGGCGCTGAGCCTCATGACTGATACCTTCGCCAGCGAGAGAAACCTGTTCAACGTCGCCCGCAACTTCGCCTTTGTCGGCGTCATCGCGATTGGCATGACGGTGGTGATCGCCTCGGGCGGGATCGACTTGTCGGTCGGCTCGAGCGTGGTTTTGAGCGCGATGGTGATCAGCGTGCTGATGGCCGGCGGCATGTCGTTCTGGCTCGCCGCCCCGATGGCGATCGGCGCAGCACTTCTGGTAGGGCTCGTGAACGGCGTGCTGATCGCCTATGGCGGGATGCCACCCTTCGTGATCACGCTCGGCACGCTTTCGGCCGCGCGCTCTCTCGCCATGGTGCTTTCCGACAACAAGATGATCTGGGAATTCGGGCCCGACCATGATCTCCTGCTCTGGATCGGCGGCGGTTCGACGCTTGGCATCCCGCACCCGCTCTACGCGCTCGCATTGCTGACGCTCGTCATGTCGCTCACGCTCAAATGGACGCGGTGGGGCCAGCATGTCTATGCCATCGGCAGCAATGAGAGCGCCGTGCGCCTGACCGGCATTCCCGTCAAGCGGCTCAAGGTCAGCATCTACATGTTCTCCGCCTTTACCGCGGGCGTGGCCGGAATCCTGATGGCCGGCTGGCTCGGCAGCGTGACCACCAATCTCGGCCAGGCGCTGGAACTGACCGTGATCGCCGCCGCGGTGATCGGCGGCGCCAACCTTGCCGGCGGCGAGGGCACGGCGATCGGCGCGGTCGTCGGCGCGCTTCTGATCGAGGTCATTCGAAACTCCCTGATCCTTCTCGGCATCTCGACATTCTGGCAAGGAATGTTCATAGGTACATTCATCATTATTGCGGTGGCGTTCGACCGAATCAGGCATTTCAGATCATGAGGCCTGCAACGGGTGACAGCGCCGATCGTCTTGGAGAATGCATTGAAACCGACAATGATGGATGTCGCCGCCCGCGCCGGCGTATCCCAGGCCACCGTCTCCCTCATCCTCAACGGCAGTTCCGGCGCCCGCTTCAGCGAAGCGACGCGCAAGAGGGTGTTCGATGCCGCCGAGGCCCTGGGCTACCGGCTGTCCAACAAGACGGCGACAACCAGCCATGCGGCCGCCAAGGTCATCGTCTTCCTCGTCGATGAGCTTACCACCGATCCCTGGATGGCGCTCGCCTTCGAGGGCGCGCGGGAAAAGGCGCTGGAGAGCGGGATCATCGTGACGCTTGGCGTGTTCCGCAAGGGCGAGGATCCTGATGATGGGGTATTGTCCATCTGCGAAAGCCAGACCTTGGTGGGCTATATCTTCGGCACGATCCTGACCCGCAAGGTCGATCCGCCCCAGGCGCTTCTCGATGCCCCTTCCGTGCTCGTCAATTGCTACGACCAGCAACGCCGCCTACCCTCGATCGTGCCGGGCGATGTGGCCGGCGGACGCGCCGCGACCGAGCGGCTGATCGCCGGCGGGCGCAGGCGCGTTGCGCTGATCAACGGCCAGGAGGGGCTCGACAATCCGCGTGATCGGCTGCGCGGCTACAAGCAGGCGCTTGCCAGCAACGACCTCGCCTATGACCCGAAGCTTGTTCACTACGGCAATTGGGAGCCGTCGTCCGGCTACGAGAAGACCCACGAACTGATGAGGCTTCCCGACCCGCCCGACGGCATTTTCTGCGCCAACGACCTGATGGCGATCGGTTGTCTTGAGGCGCTGAAGGAGCTCGGCAAGTCCATCCCCGGCGATGTCGCGGTCGTCGGCTTCGACAATCGCGATATCGCCCAGTTCACCATGCCCCCGCTGACGACCTACCATCTCCCCATGTTCGAAATGGGCGCAATGGCCGTCGAATTGCTCGAGGACATGATGGGCGGACTGACCAGCGCGCATGACCAGCTCAAGGTCGAGTGCACCCTGATCGAGCGGGTTTCGGGTTAGCCGGAGCTGTACGCCTTTTGCGAATGCGCGAACACAGGCTTGACCGGTTTGGGATGACAAAAACGGAATCGTAGAAGGTCAGGGCACCAGGAGGCGCCGCTTCCGGCCCCAGTTCAGAAACGAGCGCCCTTCCTGATCATATCCGCAGCCTTTTCGGCGATCATCACGACGGGCGAGGCCGTGTTTCCGGATACGATTTTTGGCATGATCGAGGCATCGACGATCCGCAGACCATCAAGCCCCCTGAAACGAAGCTGCGGATCAACGACGGCCTCGTCGTCAACGCCCATGCGACAGGTTCCGACCGGATGGAAGATCGTGGTTGCGATGTTGCCGGCCGCTGACAGCAGGGCGTCATCGCCCTCGACCGCCGGCCCGGGAAGGATTTCCTCCAGCGCGTAAGGCTTCAGCGCCTTCGCCGTCATGATCCTGCGCGCCTGTCTGATCGAGGCGACCGCTATGTCCCTGTCCTTTGCCGCCGACAGATAATTCAAACGTATCTCCGGCTGTGCCATGGCGTCAGCGGTCGTTATGTGGCTGGCGCCAACGCTTTCGGGCCTCAGATTGCAGACCGAAACCGTGATGGCGGGAAAAGCGTGAAGCGGTTCTCCCAGCCTTTCGGTCGAGAGCGGCTGGACGTGATATTCGAGATCGGGCATCTCCAGCGACGGATCGGATTTCGTGAACATGCCGAACTGGCTCGGCGCCATCGACATGGGGCCCGATCGCTTCAGCCCGTATTCGAGCGCGATCGTTGCCTTGCCGTATAGAGAGTGCACCATGGTATTGAGGGTCTTTGCGTTCTTCACCTTGTAGACCGTGCGGATCTGCAGATGGTCCTGCAGGTTCTCCCCCACGCCCCGTCTTGCAAAACAGGGATCTATCCCAAGGGAAGAAAGCCGTTCCGGATCGCCAACGCCCGAGTGTTCAAGGATTTTTGGCGAGTTGATAGCACCGGCGCAAAGCAGGACTTCAGCGTTTGCACGGGCCGTGAAGGTCGCGCCCTTGTGGTGAAACCGGACGCCCGTCACCCGCCGGCCCTCGATGATCAGGCGTTCAGTCTCGGCGTGGGTGACAAGGCGCAGGTTTGGCCGCTTCAGGGCGGGCCGCAGAAAGCCCTTGGCCGTGTTCCAGCGCACGCCGTTTTTCTGGTTCACCTCGAAGAAACCGCTGCCCTCATTGCTGCCATCGTTGAAATCGGGGCGCGGCATGATGCCGAACTCCTTCGCGCCCTCCTGCACCGCCTTGAGAATCTCCCACCGCCCGCGCTGACGGGCGACTTTCCATTCACCGCCGCTGCCATGCATCGCGCTTTTGCCCGCATGATGATCCTCGGATTTCAGGAAATAGGGCAGAACATCATCCCAGGCCCAGCCGACATTGCCGAGCTGACGCCAGTGGTCGTAATCGGCGGACTGGCCGCGCATGTAGATCATGCCGTTCACCGAAGAACAGCCGCCCAGCACCTTGCCGCGCGGATAGACCAGGCTGCGCCCGTTGAGACCCGGTTCGGCGGCCGTCTTCATCATCCAGTCGGTGCGCGGATTGCCGATGCAATAAAGATAACCGACGGGGATATGGACCCAGTGGTAGTTATCCGAGCCGCCCGCCTCCAGCAGCAACACACGGCAGGCAGGGTTCTCGGTCAGCCGGTTGGCGAGAACGCAGCCCGCCGTGCCGGCCCCGACGATGATGTAATCATAGCTGCCCTCAAGTTTCATTCACCGGCCTCCGAAGCCGCAAGGTCACGCCAGATCGGATCCATCGCCCGGATTGCCCGGCGCCATATTTCATAGCGCTGGTCATAATGGGCGCGCATGTGCGGATCGGGCGTATAGGTGTGGGCCGGCCGGGTCATGCCGGCCACCGCTGCCGCCTCCTCGGGATGGATGCCGACGCCGACGGAGGCGGCGATCACAGCGCCCAGCGCGCCAGTCTCTCGCGCCTGCGCAACGGTGACCGGGACGCCGAGGCCATCGGCGAACATTGCCGGCCAGTGCGGCGAGCGCGCCCCGCCGCCCGCAAGCGCCGCCCTGTCGAAGGTGACCCCGGCTTCGGCCAGCACCTCGATATGGCGGCGATGCTCGAACATCACGCCCTCGTAGAGCGCGCGCAGCAGATGCCCTTCGCCATGCCAGCCGGCAAGGCCGAAAAAGCCGCCGCGCTGGTGCGCGCCCAACCGGCCGCCATAAAGAAAGGGGTGAAACATCGGATCTTCCGGCCCCGGGGTCACGCTGCCGACGGCCTCATTGACGAAGCCGAAGGGATCGTCGTGATGGCCGCCGCGCTCCACGAAGCTCCTCACATACCATTCAAGATTGGCCGCCGATGTGGCGCTGTTTTCCATGTTGGCGAACCGGTTGCGGCCATAGGCCGAGATCATGAAGACGCGATCGTCGCGCACCGGGGCGTCGGAGAAAACCTGATTGATCGACCAGCTTCCAACGATAATCGAGGCTGCGCCGCTGCCGACCGCGCCCGAGCCGAGCGCGGAGGCCACCACATCGAAATAGCCGGCGACCACCGGCGTGCCCTCGGCAAGTCCGGTCGCCTCCGCCGCCGCTCCGGTTACAGTGCCGACAATGCTGGTCGGCTCGACAAGCTCCGGCAATAGCCCTTCGGCGTCTTCGAGACCGTAGAGCGCGAGCAGATCATTGTCATAGGCCGCTTCCGGCAAACGAAGCAGACCGGCGCCCGACATGTCCGAAATCTCGCTGGTCTTTTTTCCGGTCAGATGCCAGCCGATGACGTCCTTGGCGAAAAGCAGCGTCCCCGCCCGCGCATAAATCTCCGGGCGATTGGCCTTGAGCCATGCAAGCAGCGTCGGGGTTTGCGATGGCCACGGCCGCTGAAGGCAGATGGCGTGAAGCGCATCGCCTTTGGCGGCGTCCAGTTCACCGGCAAGGGCTGCCGCCCTGGTATCGAGCGACTGTATGCCGATCAGCGCTTCATCGTCCCTGTCCAGCAGATAGAGCCCGTTTCCGTGCCCTGCCATGCCGATGGCGGCGATTGCGGATGGCGGGCAGCCACCGGCCTCAAGGCAGCCCCGGATCGCGACCCTGGCATTGTCCCAAAGCTCGGCGACGGATCGCTCGACCATGCCGGGCGCCGGCGTTTCGGTTGCGCCATCGATGGCGTGGGCGGCGACCTGCCGCCCCTCGAGATCGAACAGCACGGCCTTGATCACGGTGTTGCCGGCATCCAGTCCCAGCAGATATCTTGCCTGATCAGCCACGATTATAGATGTCCCACGCTTCATCGCCGCCGGCGCCGTCATGGATGATCGCCATCAGGGCCGCCACCACCGCCTTCGGATTGTCATGCTGATAGATGTTGCGGCCATAGACCATGCCTTTTGCGCCCTGCGCTATCAAGGCCGCGGATTTGGCGAGCACCGCCTTCAGATCCTCCTTGCCGCCGCCGCGCACCAGCACCGGCACGCGCGCCGCCTCGACCACGCGATGGAAATCCTCCGGGTCTTCGGTCGGGTCGGCCTTGATGATGTCGGCGCCCATCTCGCTTGCGAGCCGCACCAGCGTCACGATCTTCTCGGCGTCGCCATCGACCTGATAGCCGCCGCGCACATCATTGGGCAGCATCACCAGAGGCTCGATCATCAGCGGCATGCCGTATTTGTGGCAGGAAGCGCGCACGCGCGCGATGTTTTCCACGCATTGGCGGAACAGCTCGGGCTCGTCGGGCAGCATGAACAGGTTGACCACCACGCAGGCGGCATCCATTTCCAGCGCGCCTATGATCGGCTCGTCCGCATTCTGCAGCATCGACCACATCACCCGATGCCGCCGGTCATTATAGGGATTGCCCATGTCGATGCGCATCACCAGCGCCGGCTTGTCCTTTTCCGGCCGGCCCTGCAACAGGTCAGCCGGGCCATAGGCCATCTGGATCGCGTCGGGTTTCGCCTTGATCAGGCTGTCGACGACGCCGGCCATGTCCTCAAGCCCGACCAGGAAGCTCGGCTCGTTGCAGACCCCGTGGTCGATGGCGACATCCAGGCATCCGCCATTGGTGAACAATCGATTCATGCGGGCTTTCGTGCTTAGGCGCATTGCCGGCTCCTTGTCTCTGCTCTCTGTTTCAGAATTTCCGGCGGAACCCCGTGATAGTCCCGCAATTCTTCGATGACCGCCTGGCATTCGCGCGCCCTACGGGCGTCATCCCAGCCAAGCGCTTGCGCCATGACGGCCGCGATTGCCTCGATCTGTTCGCGGTCAATCTTGCCGGTGATGGCAAGCGATGTCCGGCGCAGGATGATATCGGATAGGTGCTCGACATGCTCATCGGCCGTCAGCAAGGCGATTTCCGCCGCCGTGAGCTCAAGTCCCGCAATCGGCGTGTCATCCGTGCGGGCCGTCAGCGCCGTCAGCAGCGCCCGCGCCCGCGTTCCGTAGACGTCCGCCATATGCGTTGCGCGCGCCTTGCTGATGCCGAAGGTATCCATCAGCTCGCCGACCAGCAATTCGGGCCTTTCCGGGTAATCACGTCCGCCGCCGATCGGCAGCGCCTCGGTGCTTGTGACCCGTTCCCGCCCGAGTTCCCTGAGCACGGCATCGGCGGTCTGCTCCGAAAACGCCCTGAACGATGTCCATTTGCCGCCGACCATGCAGAATTGCGGCACGGGCCCGTCCATGCGATGCACCTTGTGGTCGCGCGAGATTCGTCCGGTGAAATCGTGGTCGCTGACCGGCAGCGGGCGGATGCCGCTATAGCTGAAGACCACGTCGTTCCGGTGAATGGCGATTTCGGGAAACACCAGCTTCAGAGAGCCGAGTATGTACTCAAGCTCCTCATCCTCGCAGCGCGTGCGACCGGCATGCTGCACCCTGATATCCGTCGAGCCGGCAAGCACCTTGCCCAGATAGGGAAAGACGATGCAGACGCGGCCATCCGTGTTCTCGAAGTAGATCATGTGACCGTTGAGCGCCGCAAACAGTCTGTCATTATCGATGATCAGGTGGGACCCCTTGGTGCCGGAGACCAGCGGCCCGCTCCCTTCCCCGCGCGGCGCGATTTGCGCGTTGACTTCGTCAAGCCAGGCGCCGGAGGCGTTGACGATGACGCGGGTGGATATCGCGTAGCTGTTGCCGGTCTCCCTGTCCGTCACCGTGTAGCCCTCGCGCTGAGGGCTGATCTCGGCATAATTGAGCGCAATCGAAGCCGGGGCGGCGCTTTCCGTATCCAGCACCAGTTCCACACCCAGCCGTTCGGGATAGGATATCCAGGCGTCGTAATAGGTGGCCGAGCAACAGAGGCTGCCGGTGAGTTCCGGCCACCTCCGGCGGGTCTTCGCAGCGCCGCGGAATGTGTGTTTCGGCAGCCTGCTTCGCCCGCGCGTGATCGTGTCATAGAGGGTCAGGCCGAGTTTGATCGGCAGTGCGCCCCGGCTCGATGGCTTGCCCGATCCGCCGAACAGGGTCGCCGCCGAATTGAACAGGCCGGACACATAGGAGGTGACCGGGATGGTGGTCGGCAGGGGCCGGACCATATGCGGCGCATTGGCAAGCAGGGCGTCGCGCTCGGCAAGGGATTCGCGCACCAAGTCGAACTCGCCGTTTTCGAGATAGCGAAGGCCGCCATGGATCATGCGCGAGGGAGCGGCGCTGCAGCCGGAGCAGAAGTCGTTGCGCTCCACCAGCAGCACGCGAAGACCCTGTAGCGACAGGTCACGGAAAACCCCCAGACCATTGATGCCGCCGCCAATCACAACGGCGTCGAAGACGCCGTTTGCGGCCAGTTTCTCAAAGCTTTTCGCTCTTTGCGCAGACATAGGGGCTCCGTGCGCCGGAGGGGCCTCCGGCGTTCTCAAATTCCAGTATTGCGGTCGGTTAACCGTCCAGTTCGCTCAGATGGGTCGTAACGGCGCTGCTGATCGTTTTCTTTTCCTCCTCGGAAAGCCTGAGCCGTCCCGCCGCGGCGTTCTCGCGCGCCTGTTGGGCATTTCTGGCGCCGCACAGCGAAAAGGTGATGCCCGGCTGGGCGAGCGTCCATGCGATCACCACCTGCGCCGGACTGGCGTCGTGAGCGCTGGCGATCGGTTCGATCTTGTCCATCAGGGCGGCGACCTTCCGCCGGTTTTCGAGCGAGAAACGGGGATTGTCCTTGCGCTGGTCATCGCCGCTGAACGTCCGCTCGGGCCCCATCTTTCCGCTCAGAAGGCCAAGCGCCAGCGAGGAGTAGCTCAGCACCGAAACGCCGTTTTCTACGCAGACCGGAAGCAGCGTGGTCTCGATATCCCGTTTGACCATGCTGTATTCTTCCTGGATCGCGTCGAGCGCTCCCGCGGCCAGATAGGCAGCGATATCCTCCGCCGAGGTATTGCTGGCGCCGATCGAGCGGATCTTGCCCTGCCGTTTCAGCTGCTCCAGCGCCTCCATCGTCTCATCGACGGGCGTTGTCGGATCCTGCCAGTGGGTGATGTAGTGGTCGATATAATCCGTCTTGAGACGCTTCAGGCTCTGCTCGATTTCGAAGACGATCGAATCCTTGCCGAGGTAGCGGTGGACGGGCTTTCCGTCGTAGTCGAAGAAGTGATTGCCCTTTTGCATATGCCAGATCAGACCGCATTTGGTCGCCAGCACCACCTTGTCGCGCCGTCCGGCAAGCGCCTTTCCGACGATCTCTTCGGCCAGACCCTGACCATAGGCGGGCGCGGTATCGATCAGCGTGATGCCCTCATCGAGGGCGGCGTGGATGGCCCCGATCGAGCGCGCCTCGTCCGTGCCGCCCCACATCCAGCCGCCGATTGCCCAGGTGCCGAGACCGACCACGGAGGCCTCGATGCCGGAGTGTCCGATCGGGCGCTTTGCCATTTCATGCGACATTTTTAGACCTTTCCATTTCTGCAAGGACCGCGTTCACGGTCCCCTCATCCAGGATCAGCGAATCCAGGTATTTTCCGTTCAGAACCGTCTGGATCGGGCGAACCTTGTGCGGACCGGAAGCGACGCCGATCACCGTCCGGCAACCCGAAATCTCCGAGGGGGCGACCGCGACCAGCCGCGAGTTCAGTTCGTAATTCGCGAGGCTTCCGCCCTCCAGGATCAGATGGGCCATGAACTCCGCCGATACGCCGAGCCCGACCATCATCTTCCGGTCCTCTTCCGGGACCGGGTTGAGGTCGTAATAGCTCGATCCGCTCGGCTCGATGGAGCCGATGCCCGTCAGCGCAAGATTGGCGGCGCGCGCCAGATCGAACACCTCGCGCACGGAAGACATTTCCTTGAGCATTTCGCATTGCGCGCGGCTTTCGGCGAAAAGCGGCGCATGGACCATCAGCGCCCTGCCCCCCAGCCGTTCGGCAAGCCTCGAGGCCAGATTGTTGACGTCGGTATAGAACTTGCCCTGAACGCCGCCCGTCAGCGGCACCACGGTGACATCGAAACTGCGGTCGGCGACCAGATTGTCGACCGTGGCGCTGACGGCCTTGCCGCCGGTAATGGCGATGACGTCGCCGTCGCGGACATTTTCGAGGATGACATTGGCCGCTGCCTTGCCAACCTGCTGGAGGTTGGTTTCGGCATTCCCCGACACGGTGGGCGTGATCACCGCCGAGCCGAGAGAGGTCGCCTGCACCAGCGTGGCTTCAAGCTCCATAAGCCGCTGATAGGGCGTCTCGATATCGATCCGGACCATCCCGAGCCTGCGCCCCTGGGCGATCAACCGGTTGACCTTGGAATGCGACAGGTTGAGCCGCTGCGCGATCTCCGACTGCTTCATCCCCTCCAGGAAGTGCAGCACAAGCACGGTGTGCATCTGACGGGCAGTTTCAAAATCGAGATTGTGGTCGAGCATGTCCGTGCCCCTTCTATCCGCGCACTTTGTGGAGGTAATGGTCGATCGAAACCGCCGACAGCAGGATCGAGCCGCGTATGATATCCTGCCAGTAGACCGATACGTCCAAGAGCGCCAGCGAACTGGAAACGACGGACAGCAGGACCGTGCCGAGGATCGCGCCGAAGATCGTGCCCGAGCCGCCGCTGAGGCTCGCCCCGCCGATGACGGCGGCGGCAATGACATTGAGCTCCATACCGATCCCGAAGGTCGGCTGGGCCGAGCCGAAACGCGCCATGTAGATGACGCCGGCAACGCCGCAGAGCGCCGAACACAGCGTGGTCGTGGAAAAGATCACCCGCTTGGTGCGAACGCCGGAATAGGCGGCCGCCTTCTCGTTGCTGCCGGTGTAGAACACCTTGCGGAACAGCGTGGTCCGGCGCAGCGCGAAGTCGAACGCGACGACGACGACCAGGAAGATGATGATCACCAGCGGCACCGGCCCGATCGCGCCCTGCCCGATGAACTTGAACTCCGGCGGCAGGGTATAGAGCCCGAGCGGACGCCCGCCGGTCGCCAGCAGGCATATGCCGCGCGCGATCACCATCACCGCCAGCGACACGATGAAGTGATGCAGGCCGACGCGCGTGACGAAAAAGCCCATGAAGGCGCCGATGCCGGCGCAGGCCGCGATCGATATCGCCGATGCGACCCATGGATCGATCCCATGGAGATAGAGCCAGCCGCCGATCACCATGGCCAGTGCCGTTACCGAGCCCACGGAAAGATCAATGCCGCCCGAGATCAGCAGGATGGTCATGCCCACCACCACGATCCCCTCCACCGCAAAGGCCATCGCCATCGCCCGCATATTCACCCAGGTCAGGAAGTAGGGCGAGGCAAACGACATCACGATGAACAGAATGAGAATGATCGCGATCAGACCGGTCTCGCGCATTCTGAACATTTTCTTCAGCGGGCTCGTGCCGCCGCGTCCCGGCTTTGGCGCTGACATTTCCATAGCAGTGTCCACCTTCCCCTCCCTCAGGCAGTCCGTTTTTGACGATCAAGCACGGATGCCAGATGCATGATGTTTTCCTCGGTCATCGCCTCACCCGTGACCTCACCGCTGATACGGCCCTCGCGCACCACCAGAATGCGGTCCGAGATGCCGATCAGCTCCGGCAGTTCGGACGAGATCGCCACGATGCCGACGCCGGCCCGCGCCAGATCGCGCAGAATGCGATGAATCTCGGACTTGGCGCCGACATCGACGCCGCGCGTCGGCTCGTCGAGGAAGATCAGCTTCGGATTGACCGACAGCATCTTGGCGAGCGCCACCTTCTGCTGGTTACCGCCCGATAGCGAAGAAACCGGATCGCCGAGGCGGCCATATTTGAGGTTGAGCGTGCGACCGAGCCGTTCGGCCAGTTCCCGCTCCTTTCCGCCGCTGATCAGTCCGCCCATGCCGGAGACCTGCTCGAGGTCGAGCGCCGAAACATTCTCCGCGATCGACATATCGAGAAAAACGCCGTCGCCCTTGCGGTCCTCGCTCAGATAGACCATGCCGGCGGCAATGCTGTCTGCATATTCGGCGAGCGCGAGCTTCTGGCCGTTCAGCCAAACCTCGCCCGTTACCTCGCCTTCGAGACGGCAGATACCCTTGACGATCTCGCTGCGCCCGGAGCCGATCAGCCCGGCGAAACCGAGGATTTCACCTTTCTTCAGTTCGAAGGATATGTCGTGGAAGCGCCGGGCCTCGTTCAGCCCGTCGACCTTGAGGATGATCTCCTCGGATCGCTCAGCCGCAGACTGTTTTTCCGGATAGAGCTTGTCGATCACCCGCCCGACCATGGCGTTGACCACATCGCCCGGCTCGATATCGGCGACATTGTAGGTGACGATATACTGGCCGTCGCGAAACACCGAAACACGATCGCAATTGTCGAAAATCTCGGCCATGCGGTGCGAGATATAGATGATCGATATCCCACGATCTGCCAGACGCCGCATGATCGCGAACAATATCTGCGCCTCGGTTTCCGTCAGCGCCGCGGTCGGCTCGTCCAGGATCAGCACCCGGCAATCCAGCGTCAGGGCCTTGGCGATCTCGACCAGTTGCTGGCTGGAGATCGACAGATCGCGCACCAGAGTGGCGGGATCGATATCGGCAAGTTCCTCAAGAACGATTTTTGCCTTCTTGCGCAGCGCATTGTAGTCCATCAGAAAAGACCGGCTCACATTGGTGGCGGCCATAAAGATGTTCTCCGCGACCGAGACATCCGGACACAATGCGATTTCCTGATGCACCAGACCAATGCCAAGCTCCTGGGCCACCGACGGAGACGATATCCGAACCCTCTCCCCGCCGAGGATGATCTCGCCGCTGTCGGGTCGCAGGATGCCGTCGATCACGTTCATCAGGGTCGACTTGCCCGCCCCGTTCTCGCCGGCAAGCGCATGGATTTCGCCCTTGCGCAGCTCGAAATCCACGCCCTTCAATGCCCGGATCGCGCCGAAGGACTTGCTCAGATTGGCAATTTTCAGGATCACGTCATCGGTCATGGCGCGCGCCCTTCATCTCGGATTGAAATTGCTGCGAACGGTGGCGGCCAGCGCCACCGCTCATGATAGCCCGGTTTAGGGGCTCAGTTCGTGTCGCGACCTTCCATATATGCGTTGAGGTCGAAACTGTCGGCGTTCTCCTTGGTGATGACGGCGAATCCGTTGTCGGCAAAGGGAATCTGGAACGGGTTGTAGCCCGAGACCTTGTAGTCGTTGAACGGATCGAACACGTCACTGTGCACGGCGAAGAACGTCGCCAGGAAGCCGAGAAAGCCCTGCATGCCCTGGTTCGGGCTGAGCGCCATGTGAATATTGCCGGCCTTGATCTGTTCAAGCGTCGCCGGCGTGATGTCGGCGTGCATGATCAGCACTTCGGCGCCGGCTTCATTGACGGCCGCGACCGCGCCCTCGGCCGAACCCGCTTCCGGGATCCACATCGCGCCGAGATTGGGGTTGGCCTGGAGAATGGACGCCGTTGCCCGATAGGCGGCATTGCTGTCCTGATTGGTGGTCTGCCGGCCGACCAGCTTCATGTCCGGATAGTTGTCTTCCATGTAGGAAATCAGCGCCGTGACGCGAAGATCGTGGTTGGATTGGCCCGGATTTTCCAGAACTGCATATTCACCGCTTTCGCCGATCTGGCTGACGATCTCCTCCGCCGCGAACTTGGCTTCGGCCAGATTGTCGGAGGTGATGTAGGACGTTCGCTTGGAATTCGGCGAGTCGGCGGCAAAGGTCACCACGGCGACCCCGCTATCGACGGCCTGGTTGATCGGCTCGATAAAGGGATCGGCCTGCATCGGATGCAACAGAATGCCCGCAGGCTGTTTCACCAGGTCCTGCTCGAACGAGGCGATCTGCTTGGTGATGTCGTAATCCGGCGTTCCGGAGAAGACGGTTTCACAGCCGAAGGCGTCAGCCGCCTGCTTGAAGCCCTCATAGACCGGCACCCAGTAAGGGTGCGCCGAAACCATGACATTCATGACATAGGTTTCACTCGGCTCGCATTTGATTGTGTCGGCTGATGCCGGCGCCGTGCCGGAGACAAAAGCTGCAAGCGCCAGAGATGTCACCGCGCCGCCCAAAGTAAGTTTCATCATTTCCTCCTCCCAGAAGACCATGATCCAAGATCACCGGTACGCAAAAGGTACCGCACGAAATTAATCTCACATAACGCAATTTATTGCGCATGGGGACGTTAGGCGGCCGGCGGTTATGCTGTCAACAAACTTTGATATTTTTCTTATAGAGTGAAATATATTGCGCGCTGGCATATGATCAGTTCCGATAGCTGTTCCTTTAGGAGGGCCATTGGCCCCCGTTTGGCGGCGGCATGCGGGTGGGCCCGTCGGATATCGTTAAATCAACGCGGACAACGGCGGACCAGCCGTCGGCGGATAAGGGCTCGGCGAATTTGGCTTCAGCCATAATTTCGGCGGCGCCAGCGCGTTCCGGCATGGTAACCAGGAAACCGACATAGGCCGATCTTGCTCAAATCAGTTTCATAACTATTGGTGATCAACCACGTTGCCTCGGGAATTAGGATGCCGCGAAGGCAACTGGTAGCTTTTGTGTGTCGTTAATTCTCAAAAGAGCCGAACTGTCTTGACCGCCGACCCGCAGACGATTGCCGGAAGCCATGCAAGCAACCTGGAGACAGGTTCGCCGGTCGCGTGCGTTTCAGCCTGTCTTGCGCGGATCGCCGAGAGCAACGACGCCATACGTGCGATGATCTTCGTCGCTGCCGATGAGGCATTACGGGAAGCGCATCGGCTGGAGGCGGAGCTTGCTGCGGGTCGCTCGCGCGGGCCGCTTCACGGCGTGCCGATCGCGGTCAAGGACGTCATCGATGTCAGCGGCTGGCCCACGACCGGCGGCTCTCGCCTGTTCGAAGGCCGGACCGCATGCGAGGATGCGCCGGTCATAAGCGCGCTGCGCGAACAGGGCGCGATCATCATCGGCAAGACCAATCTGCACGAGTTGACCGCCGGCGGGCACGCCAATCCATGGTTCGGCACGGTCGTCAATCCGCTTGCGGAAGACCGGGGCACCGGCGGCACCAGCAGCGGCTCGGCGGCGGCCGTGGCGGCAGGTTTCTGCGAGGCGGCGCTGGGCACCGACACCGGCGGCTCGAACCGCTCGACGGCGGCGGCAACCGGGCTTTATGGCCTCAAGCCCACCAATGGAACCATTGACGCTGCCGGCATTCTACCGACCGCGCCGAGCTTCGATACCGTCGGCCCTATCGCGGGATCGCTTGAGCTGGCGCGCCTTGTCCACTTCGCGATGACGGGGCGCACCGCGCCGGAGCGTGAACGGGTCTCACCATCCGGTCTCGCGATCGGGCTCTGTCCCGACCTTCATGCCGCGCCGCTGGATGCGGCGGTGGATGAGGCCCACGAGGCTTGGCTCCGCTACGCGCGCAACAAAGGTGCAAAGGTAACCACACTGCGCTTCGCACCGGCGGCAAAGGTCGCGGAGGCCGGGTTCACCATCCTCGCTTACGAATTTGCCGCTCGATACGGCGACATCATTGCCGCAAACCCCGAAAACGTTGGCGAGGCCGTCCATGCCTTTCTGGAAACGGGGCTGGCGATCGATGAGACTGCCTACCACGCCGCCCTCGCCTTCCGGGCGGAGACACAGGGCGCGTTTCTCAAGCTCCTGCGATCCGTCGATGTGCTGGCGGCGCCGGTAGCGCCCGGACTTGCGCCGCGACTGCTCGATGAAACGACCATGGTTGGCAGCGATCATGTCCCCTATGGCCCGGCGGGCGGCACGTTCCGCCGCTGGGCCAATTTTTTCGGGGTGCCGGCGCTTGCCATGCCGCTTCCGATCGCTGGCGACCTACCCGCCGCGATCCAGCTCTCCATGCCACCGCTTTCCGAGAACCGTCTTTTCGCGGTGGCCAATGCCCTCGGTCCGAAGGAGACGGGCTGACATCACGTTCTTCAACAAACCAAAAAGGGGAATAAGCATGAAGATCGCATCACTCGCCATTATCGCCGCAAGCCTTGCCGCAGCGCCCGTTGCCTCGGCAGCGGACGAGGTCATCCGCTTCGGCGTCGCCGCCGAGCCCTACCCGCCATTCTCGGTCAAGAATGCCGCCGGCGTTTGGGAGGGTTGGGAAATCGACCTGATGGACGCTGTCTGCGCGGAAATGGACGCGGAATGCGTGATCGTCGACGTTCCGTGGGATGGCATCATTCCCGCGCTTCTGGAAAACAAGTTCGACGTCATCTGGAGCTCGATGTCGATCACCGACGAGCGCATGAAGGTCATCGACTTCACCGACAAATACTATTTCTCGCCGAATGTGCTGGTCGGCGCCAAGGCCGATCCCCGCGAATTCGACCTAGAGGATCCCGAAACGATGAAGGGTCTTGTCCTCGGCGCGCAGAGCTCGAGCACCCAGGCGTCCTATCTCCAGCAGGAACTTGGCGGCATCGCCGACCTGAAGCTCTACCCGACGCTCGACGACGAGATCGCCGACCTGAAAGCCGGCCGTATCGACATGATGGCGGCCGGCGGCATCCAGATCCAGAGCTTCCTCGACACCCCCGACGGCGAGGCCTACGAGATCAAGGTCACGATGCCGCAGGTCCAGATGTTCGGCTATGGCGATGGCGGCGGATTGCGCAAGGAAGACACCGCGCTGAAGGAACAGCTCAACGAAGCGATTGCCGCCGTGCGCGCCAGCGGCAAATATGACGAGATCACCGAGCAGTATTTCGATATCGATATCTACGGCGAATGATCCTGTCGATTTTTGTTGTGGCAGGTGCCGGCGCCCGCGCCGGCATCGTTTTGTGCAAGCGGAATTGAAGCCCCATGGACTCCCATTCATCCTGGTTGGTGCTGCTCAGCTTCGGCGATCGCGGCTGGAGCGACTCCCTGCTCTGGGGCGCGGGGCTCAGCCTGTCGCTTTCGGTCACGGCCTATCTGCTCGGCCTCGTTCTCGGCCTTATGGGCGCGGCGGCGAAGATCTCCGGCAACAGGATCGCCCGCGCGATCGCCAATTTCTACACCTCGGTGATCCGCTCGGTCCCTGAAATTCTGATCATCTTTCTAGTCTATTACACCGCCACCAACGCCCTGACATCGCTCTTGCAGATGACCGGCCTGGCGGCTGAATTCCAGGTCAACGGCTTCGTGGCGGCAACCTTCTCGCTCGGCATCGTGCAGGGCGGCTACAGCACCGAGGTGCTGCGCGGCGCGCTGGTATCGGTAGCCAAAGGTCAGTCTGAGGCCGGCTATGCGCTGGGTCTCACACCGCGCCAGAACTTCCGGCTGATCGTGCTGCCGCAGGCGATCCCGCTGGCGCTGCCCGGTCTCGGCAATCTCTGGCTGATCGTGCTCAAGGAAACCTCGCTGGTGAGCCTCGTCGGCTTCACCGATCTGGTGTTGGCGGGCAAGATGGCGGCGGGGGCCACCCACCGCTATTTCCTGTTCTATTGCGCCGTCGCCGTGATCTTTCTGGTGATGTCCGGCGTCTCCACGCTGCTGCTGCATCTGCTGGAAGAGCGCTACTCCAAGGCGTGGAGACCACGATGAGCGACTTTACCCTTTATCTGATCCAGCAACTCGCCATCGGCGTTCAGGCGACGATCGTGCTTTTCTTCACGGCCGCACTTGCCGGCAATGTGCTGGCACTGCCGGTGGCGCTTTTGAGGATGTCGAAGCACAAATGGCTGCGCTATCCGGCGATGGCGTTCATCCTCGCCTTTCGCGGCACGCCGTTGCTCGTCCAGCTCTATCTGGTCTATTTCGGCGTCGGCCAAATCCTTGCCGGCATTCCGGCCCTCAGATACAGCCCCTTCTGGCCGCTGTTTCGCAGCGCCTACGGCTACGCCTTCTTCACGCTGTCGCTGAACACGGCGGCCTATTGCGGAGAGATCTGGCGCGGCGCGATCGAAGGCGTTCCCAAGGGGCAGGCCGAGGCCGGGCGTTCGCTCGGACTTTCCAGGACCCGGATATTCCTGAGCATCCTGCTACCACAGGCGCTGCGCCTTGCTCTGCCCTCCATCGGCGGCCAGAATATCCTGCTGCTCAAGGGCACCGCACTTGCCTCCACCATCACGGTCTTCGAGCTGATGGGCGCGGCCAACATGGTGCGCTGGCAGACCTTCCGGGTCTATGAGCCGCTGTTTGCCGCGGCAATCGTCTATTTTGCGCTGGCCTGGGTGATCACCGCCGGTTTCAATTTCACCGAAAGGCGACTAGCCTTGCCGCATTGAGCGGCTGATGAACGGAGGCCCGTGTGATACTGGATGAAGGCGAGTTCACGCCCCGTGAGATCGAGACATTCGCGGCCGTCATGCTGCATGGCACCACCACCAGGGCCGCCGATGCGCTCAACATCACTCAGCCGGCGGTCAGCAAGATATTGCTGCAGCTCACCGCCAAGACCGGCTTTCCGCTGTTTCGCAACCACCGCCAAAGGCTGGTGCCGACGCCGGAGGCGCATATGCTCTATGCCGAGGTCAAGCGCGTGTTTGAATCCGTGCGCGGCATTTCGACCGCCGCGCGCGAAATCCGCGAACTGAGGAGCGGACGGCTGAATGTCGCGGCGTTGCCCGCCTTCGGCCTGACGCTGCTGCCCTCGATCGTCGCGAGCTTCACACGGGACTATCCGGATGTCTCGATCACGCTCGATATCCGCAGCTCCGCCACCATCGTCCAGCGCACCAGCCGCAACCAGCTTGACGTGGCGGTCGCGGCCGAAGTGGATGACGAAAGCCCCTCGGTCGTGCGCCGCTCGCTGGTCGCGACGCCGCCGGTCTGTATCATGCCGAAGGGGCATCCGCTTTCGCGCCTGTCGGCGGTCCAGGTCGACGATCTCGATGGTCAGGATTTCGTCTCCCTCGGCGTCGGCGACCGGATGCGCCGCCAGCTTGACGACCTCTGCAAGGAACGGGGCGTGACGCGCCGCACCAAGCTCGAGGCCGCGCTTTCGGATACCTGCGTCAACCTCGTTGCCGAGGGCGTCGGCGTTGCCGTCATCGACCGGCTCTCGGCCTGGATGGCGCGGGACAAGGCGATCGAAATCCGCGATTTCCGCCCCCATCTCGACGTCAATCTCAGCGTCTACCGCCCATGGGGCACGATCGCCTCCTCCGTGGCCGACACCTTCATCGAGCACCTGATCCAGAAGACCCGGGAGACCATGAATGTGGTCGACCGCGAGATCGGCGAACTCAGCAACCCACCAGGCGATCAGGCGTGAGGGATGCGCTCAGGCCGTCACCGTCTTGAGCGCTGCAAACAAGGCTCGGACATCGTCCTCATCGTTATAGATATGCGGAGAGACCCGCATCTTCGTGCCGCGCACGGTGACGTGGACGCCCTTTTCCTTCAGCATGCCGGCGAGCCCGTCGCGATAGCGTTCGCCGAGCTCGATGACGGCGATGTGGCCGACGCGCATTTCGGGCTCCGGCCCGCCGAGCCCCATGGCTTCCGCCTCCGCCCAGATCAACCGGTTGAGGTGGAGAAGCCGCTCATGAACGGCCGCGCCGCCCAAGCCTTGCAGCAGTTCCATCGACTTGAGCGCGACGGGCAGCACGGCAAAGTCGGAGCGTTCGCCCATGTCGAACCGGCGGGCGCCAGGGAGATAGCCGGGCATGGTCTCCAGGTAGAAATCGGGCCGTTCGCCGCCGGCGCGGTTCCATGAATGGAACTCGATCGGCCGGCCCGTCTTCTGCCATTTCTCGGACGCATAAAGAAAACCCAGCCGATAGGGCCCGAGCAGGAACTTGTAGGTGGCGAAGGACAGAAAATCCGGCTGGATCCGCGCGACATCGAAGGGCACTGCGCCAACCCATTGGGTGCCGTCCATCACCAGCGCCGCGCCGACCTCGTGCGCAGCCTCGGCGACCGCCTCGATATCGACCGTCATGCCTTCGAACCAGTGCAGGATCGTGCCCGCCACCACGGCGACCGGGGCATCGCTATGGCGGATGGCCGCGACGAGGGCCGCGCCCCATTCCTCTCCCGCGCGTCGCGAAACCGTGACGACCTTTGCGCCACGCGCTCGGGCCAGTTCGTACCAGGCATAGCGATGCGAGGTATGCTCGTTTTCCATCATGATGATCGCCGCGCCCTCGGGAACGGCGACATTCGCCGCTGCCACCGCGATGCCGTAGCTGGTCGCCGGGATCACCGCGATATCATCCGCCGTCGCGCCGATGAATAACGCAGCCAGCGCACGGGCTGCCTCGACATCATCATAGTAGTTGCCGATCGTCATGTCCCACGGCGCGGCCTTAACCCCCGTGCCCGCCCGACCGGCCTCCTCGGCGATGCGCGGGATCGGCGACATGTAGGCCGCATCGAGATAGCTGATGTGATCGGGGATCGAAAACAGGTGTTTCTGGCATTCGAGCATGATGTCCTCGCTAAAGTGTCACGGTCACGCCAAACCCGCGTTCCCTGGCTCTGAGATAGATGAAACGGGCAAGCTCGATATCCTGCGCCGGCACGCCGAGGGAGCGGTAGAGCGTGATTTCGTCATCGCTCTCGCGCCCGGGAAGATCGCCCGCAAACACCGCGCCGATCTCGCCCCTTAAATGGCCGCGCTCGATGAGGCCGGCCTCCAGCGGATCGATCAGATCAGAT
This sequence comes from Martelella sp. FOR1707, assembly GCF_053484265.1. Lineage (NCBI taxonomy): Bacteria > Pseudomonadati > Pseudomonadota > Alphaproteobacteria > Hyphomicrobiales > Aurantimonadaceae > Martelella > Martelella sp. FOR1707. Next base: position 120,083 of record NZ_JBAKFP010000003.1, read on the forward strand.
GCGGCGGTAAGCGCCATCGGCATGTAGTCGACGAAAACCTTCGCGCGCAACACACAGTCGGCATCGATTTCCCTGAGGCCGGCGACGCTCGCGCCCACCGCGTTCACATGCGCGCCCGGCGAAAGCCATGCGCCGTGCAGCACCGGTTCGGCGGCCGATGTCACGGTGCAGACGATCTCCGCCCCCGACACCGCCGCGCGCGCCGCGTCATAGGCCGTTGCCGCAATGCCCTTGTCGCGCTGGCGGCGGGCGAAGGCTTCGGCCTTCCGCCGATCGCGGCCCCAGACCCGGACATGGGCAAGCGGGCGCACCAGCGCAATGGCGTCGACATGTCGGTCGGCCTGCTCGCCATAGCCGAGGACCGCAAGCTCGCACGCATCCTCTTGAGCAAGCGCCCGGGTAGCGGCGGCGCTCGCGGCAGGCGTCCTGAGCCCGGTGATCGCATGGGCGTTGATCAGCGCCACCGGATGGCCGTGATCGCCCTCGAACAGCAACACCCCGCCCTGATGGGATGGCAAGCCGTGGCGGAAATTGTCGGGATAGACCGATTGCACCTTGGCGCCAGCCTGCGGACCGTCGGCGGCGACCATTACGGAAAGGCAGGTGCCGGCCATGCCCGGCAGCGCCAGGGTGCGGCGGATATCCTGCGCGATGCTGCCGTCGGACGTCTTTCTCAGCGCGCTTGCCGCCAGCGCGATCGTCTCTTCAGGCGTGACCAGCGCCTCGGCGGTTGCCCCGTCGATCACAAGCAATGGCGGCGCTTTCGTTGCGGCCATAGACACCTCTCGAATATTCGCATTGCCCAAGAGATAGCATCGCCTTGCCTTGGCCGGCGGACAAACTTGATAACAAATCGCCATGACCTGACCGGCCGAACTTATAGCGCGGCCCGCCTCCCCTCCCTTCATAACTATTGATTATAAGCCGGAAGGTTGCGGTTGTTTGCGCCCCGTGCCCGGCTGTTCCAGAAAATAGCTCATAACGCGGCTTCCGTTCGGAACGCAAAGAAGTGAAATGAGGGGCGCATGCATATCCAACGCTTTGATACAAACGCGCGGCTTTCGCGCGTGGTCGTTCATGGCGACACCGCCTATTTCTCCGGGCTGACGGCGGATGATCGCAGCAAGGACGCCGAAGGTCAGACGGCGGAAATCCTCGCCAAGGCCGACAGCTATCTCGAAACGCTCGGCGTTACCCGCAATGCGGTCCTCGCCGCCACGATCTGGCTCCGCGATATCGGCGATTTCGACCTGATGAACGCGGCATGGACGGCCTGGATCGACGCTCCCCCGGCGCGCGCCACAGTCGAGGCCGTTCTCGGTCTGCCGGATATCCGGGTCGAAATCCAGTTCACGGTCGCGATCGCATGATGACGGGGCAGCGGGAAAGGAATGCTGTGTTCAGCAAGATCAATCTCGCCGATCGGCGCGCGACGGTAACCGTGGAAATCGACGGCCGGTCGGTGACCTGTCGCAAGGGCGATACCGTCGCCGCCGCAGTGATGCTCGCGGACGATGGCCCCTATCGGCGCAACCCGGTCTCGGGCGCGGTGCGCGAACCCTATTGCATGATGGGCATCTGCTTCGAATGCCTGATCGAGATCGATGGCGTGGCCAATCAGCAAGGCTGTCTGCGCACGGTCGAGCCCGGCATGCGCATCCGCCGCCAGCGCGCGGTTCAGCCATTGCGGGAGAGTGACGAAGCATGACGCGTGATCTCTGCATCATCGGCGGCGGTCCCGCCGGCATCGCGGCCGCCAGCATGGCCGCCCGTCACGGCCTTTCCGTCACCCTGATCGACGAGCGACCGAGCGCCGGCGGCCAGATTTATCGCGGCCTGGAGGATGGCCCGCTGAAGGATCGGCTCGGACCCGACTATGCTGCCGGCGCCAGCCTGATCGACCGCTTCCGCAAGGCGGATGTCGATGCCCATTTCGGAGCCACTCTGTGGCGTGTGGATCACGGCGATCATGGCGGTTTCGCAAGCTTCACGGTGAGCGGTGCTTCCCGCCGCGTTGCCTACAAAAACCTGATCCTCGCGACCGGCGCGATGGAACGTCCCGTCGCCTTCGAAGGCTGGACGCTGCCCGGCGTGATGGGCGTCGGCGCGGCGCAGCTTCTGCTGAAATCTTCGGCCATCTCGCCCAACGGTAAGATCGTGCTTGCCGGCAACGGCCCGCTGCTGCTTCTGTTCGCAAACCAGTTGCTCGATCTCGGCGTGAAGATTTCCGCGATCCTCGATACGGCGCCCAGGAAAAACCCGGCGGCCGTGGCCGCTCGCCATCTGCCGGCGCTGTTTGCCAACCGCGCAAAGCTCGCCAAAGGCCTCGCCATGCAACGCGCCATCCGCGCGGCCGGCATCAAGACCTATCGCGATGTCTCGGCGCTGCGCGCGCTCGGCAAGGAGCGGGTCGAGGCCGTGACCTTTACCGCGAACGGCAACAGCCATGATTTGCCTGTCGATACGCTGCTGACCCATGAAGGGGTCATGCCCAATACCCAGCTTTCACGCGCGCTGAACTGCGCGCATGTCTGGGATAGCAGGCAGAACTGCCTGCGCCCGGACGTCGATCGCTTCGGCGAAACCAGCCTTGCCGGCGTCTTTATCGTCGGCGATGGCGCGACCATCAACGGCGCGATCGCCGCGCCCGCCTCCGCCGAAATCGCCGTCGGCCGGATCCTGGAACGGGCCGGCATGCTTGATGACACCGGCCGCGCCGCCATCACTGCGGCACATGCCGTGATGAAACGCGAGCGCGCCTTCCGACCTTTCCTTGATACGCTCTATCCGCCGCGCATTGCTGCTGCCCCGCTTTCTGACGCGACGCTTGTGTGCCGCTGCGAGGCCGTCAGCGCCGGCACCATGCGGCAGGCGGTGCGCGACGGCGCAACCGGCCCTGCCCAGGCCAAGGCCTTCACCCGGGCCGGCATGGGGCCGTGCCAGGGTCGCGTCTGCGGGTCGATCGTCACCGGCCTGATCGCGCAGGAACGCCACACTTCCCCCGCCGATGTGGGCGCCTATCACGTGCGCTTCCCGCTGAAACCGGTGACGGTCGGCGAGATGGCGAAAAGCCGCGATAAAGACAATCAGGACGAGGCCCACCATGCAGCTTGAAACGGACGTCGCGGTCATCGGCGGCGGGCTGGTCGGCATCGCGCTCGGCTACGGCCTCTCTCTGCGTGGCGTCGACAATGTCGTGCTCGACGAAGGCGACGATGCGATCCGCGCTAGCCGCGGCAATTTCGGCCTTGTTTGGGTGCAGGCCAAGGGGCTTGGACTGCCCGCCTACAGCAACTGGGCAATGCATGCGGTCTCGCGCTGGCCGGCGCTTTCCGACCAGCTTCTGGCAGAGACCGGCATCGATGTTGAACTGGTACAGAATGGCGGGCTGTACCTCTGCCGCACGCCCGAGGAGCTTGCAATGCGCGCGGCCAATCTGGCGACCATCCAGTCGCGCCATGAAGGCGATTACGACTACGATATTGTCGACAATGCCGGGCTGCGACGGCTGGTCCCCGAGATCGGTCCCGATGTGCCGGGCGCCAGCTATTCGCGCTATGACGGCCAGGCCAATCCGCTGCGACTGCTCCAGGCCTTCCATCGCGCCTATCAGAGGCGCGGCGGCCGGGCGCTCGGCAATAGCGGCGTGCTCGACATCACCCGGCGGGGCGAAAAATTCGTGCTGAAGACCGCGCGCGGCGAGGTTGTCGCCGGGCGCATTGCGCTGGCCGCCGGCCTCGGCAATGCCAGTCTCGGCGACATGCTGGGCGTCAGTATCCCGCTTGAACCGGTGCGCGGCCAAGTGCTCGTAACCGAGCGTGTGCCGATGAAGCTCGATTATGCGATCGAACAGGTCCGGGGCACTGGCGACGGCACGCTGATGATCGGCGGAAGCTGGGAGGAAGAGGCGGGGTACGACCTCGGCACCACCTTCGACGTCACCACAAGGATCGCCGCCGATTCGATGTTCTTCTTCCCGTTCCTGGAAAATGTCCGGATCGTGCGAAGCTGGTCGGCGCTGCGCATCATCACGCCCGATGCGGCGCCCGCCTACGAGGAAGTCGTCCCCGGCGCCTTCCTGATCACCTGCCACAGCGGCGTATCGCTTGCCGCGCTCCACGCCTATGAAAGCGCCGGCTGGCTCGCGGAAGGCGCAATTCCTGAAGCAATGGCGCCGTTTTCACTGGCGCGGTTTTCAGACCGGCGATAGGTGAAGCCGGGCGCCTTTCTGCCCGGAAAGGACCATGAAAGCACCGGCACGGTGCCGAATGACAGGCTGATTCTTCGGTAGAAAAGCTACCTTGATTGACACAGGTGAACACAATCGTCGACAAACGCTCTATTGCGGCGACGAACGCGCAATGCGCCCGTTGAAGAATACGGCAACGGCATGACCTGGTTGTGACCCCCGCCCGGCGCTGGTTTCTCAAAATGAAAGCAAGGTGGACATGGACGGCGAGACGGCGAATGTGGCGCACATCGACATGGTCGCACGCCAGGTGATCGCCAGCGCCTGCAGGTTCGTCGTCATCACCGCCGGCGCCGGCATGGGCAAGAGCCTGCTCCTGAGGGACCTTTCAAGGGCGCTCGATGTCGCCGTGTGCGCGACACGGGAACCGGTTCAAACTGCCGGGCGGACATTTCTGTGGGATATCCCCTCCGGGGCCGAAACCATCGCCTTCGACGAAGCGCTCTTCGAACGTTTCGAGCGGGTCGTCATTGCCCGCCGGCCCGGAACCGATGTGCCGGGGATAGAGCGCTTGATCCTCCACGGTGAAGCCCTTTCGCTCGACGAGCATGACCTGCTGCTGCCCGAAGGCGATCCGGCACGGCGCTATCAATGCGGCTGGCCAGTTCTTTGCGGCGTCGATCTTGATGATCCGGCCAAGCGGGCTCAGTTCAAAGCCTATATCGGTTTCGAAATCCTGCGTGCGCTGACGGCGCCGCAACTTGCGACCCTCTGGCGCTTGTTCAACGGCCACGCAATTGCGGGGAGCGCCGTCGCGCTGCCGTTCCTGCCTTTTGTCGAACGCACGGCTGACGGCGCCCGCGCCGCCTGCACCAATGGTGATCTGCGCGGAATCGTGCGCGCGGCGGCCAATGAGGAGATCGGGCGGCGCATGGAGCGCTTCGAGGCGGCGACGCCGCTTGCCCGCGCGCTCCATCAGTCGGGCCACACTGAAAAGGCCATATCCGCGCTCCAGTCCGCCGGGATGGAGGAACCGGCGGTCCGCCTTTTTGCCGAGGCGGGCGGGGTTTTCTACATACATATCGATGGGCCGGCAGCGTATGCCCGCGTGCTTTCGGGCTTCAGCCCCGAAATTTCGGCCGATAACGAGACCGTGGTGATCGCCAATGCCATGCGGGCGCTCAAGGCCGGCGAGACGGGACGGGCGAAGAAGCTGATCGCGGACAGATTCGGTCGGCAGAGCCTCGACCCCATGGCCGTCTTTGCGGGCGGCGCGCCTTACTCCCTGTCGTTCAAGGGCTTCCGGCTGGTGATGCTGATCTATGAGGATATCGTCATCACCGACGCCATGTTCGAGCGGCTTTACGACTATCTCGACGAATTGCCGCTGGAGGCGGCGCTGCTGCGCGGTTCATTCTATAATGCCGTGCTTGAATTCTATATCCGCCAGCGCCGCTTCAACGAGGCCGAAATGGCCGCAGCGCAGGCGTTTTCGAGCTATCGTGCCGCCGGCGTCCCGCTGCTTGTATTCTATATCTGCGTCCACCAGGCGGTGATCCGGCTGCTTTCGGGCGACGCCACCGGCGCCGGCAGCCGCATCGCCGAAGCCCGGCGGTTTATGGCAGAGGTCGGCTTCCAAAGCCCTGCCGACGCGCGGATCCTGCGGCTGATCGAGGCCTGCCATGCCTATGAGGACGGCCGCCCGCACGTGCTGATCGCCTTCATCAACCATGAATTCGATACCTTCGCGCAATCGGAAACCTGGCCAAGCCTTGTCGAATTCGCGCTTCATTACGGCAGCCAGGCGCTCAGCGAACATTTTTCAACGATATCCGCGCTCGGCTTTCTGGATCGCTGGCGTCTCCACCAGTCGCACGACCGCCAGTTGCGCTTCATGATCGAAATCCGCGCCGCGCTGGTGATGCAGAACGGCAATCGCTGGAACGATGCCGCCGCGACCCTTTCCGCCATGCAGATGCGGATCAACCGCACCTGGGTCGAGGCAGCACTTGACGATCTCGCCCGGCTTTCGATGCACGATGAGATCGAGGTGGCTTTCGCCTGGCTCCGGCAGATCGTCCATGAGCGGCCGGAACGGGCCTATCTCGACCGCCAGATCAGCGCCATGATTGCCAATGAAAGGGTGACCGGCCGCCAGCGGCGCGCGCTTCAGATATGGTTGGCCTTCGTGCTGAAACGGACCGGCCGGGCGACGGAAGCCCGCGCGGTGCTGCAGCGCATGTTCGACGATGCTGCGCGCACCGGCACGATCGCGCCGCTTCAGGAAGAACGCCGGTTTCTCGGCGAGCTGATGGGCGACAGCCGCATCGAGGGCTTTGTCTCGGCGGCCGGCCCCGCCCGCCGCATCATGAAACGGTTGTCCGAAACCGGCATCAAGGGCCGCACGATCGAGCAGGAATCGGGGCTATCGCGTCGTGAGGTGCGCATTCTGCTGATGATCTGCGAGGGCGCCTCCAACAAGTTTATCGCCGGCCGGCTCGGCATTTCGGAATCGACGGTCAAATTCCACCTGACCAATCTTTACCGCAAGCTCGGCTGTACAAAACGCCGCGAGGCTATCGCGGTGGCGCGGGCGCGTAACTGGCTGCACTGACCCGCCGCCAAGCCGGTCGAGCATCGCAATACCTGTCCTTTATTCTCAAAAACCTAGACCTTTTCTATCTTGTCGCATCTTTTCCCGCCCCGCAGACTGAACCCATAAGATCACCGCCAGCACTCCCACGATTGTCGGCGGCATAAAGGGAACAGTGGCCCCGACAGGGCCGAGGCTATGGAGCGGCGCATTCGATGCACCTGCGCTATCTGGAGATTTTTGTCAGGCGGCTTGCCGGTTTTGTGCTGGTTCTTTTCGTGCTGTCGCTGATGATCTTCGTGCTCGCCCGCGTGGTGCCGGGGGACCCGGCCCGCATGACGCTCGGCCCGAGCGCCACGCAGGAACAGGTCGACCAGTTGCGCGAACGCATGGGGCTCGACCAGCCCATCCTCGTGCAATATGGCCGCTATATCGGCAAGGCGCTTCAGGGCGATCTCGGGGACTCGATCGTCTCCGGCAATCCGGTGAGCCGGGATATCAGGGAATTCCTGCCGGCAACGCTTGAACTGATCGTCGCCACGGTGATCATCGAACTGATCTTCGCCATCCCGCTCGGCGTCATCACCGCCCGCTATCGCAACAGCTGGATCGACAATGCCGGGCGGCTGTTCTCGCTCGTCGGCGTCACCATCCCGGCCTTTCTGTTCGCGATCACGCTGCAGCTTGTCGCGGCCCGTTTCTTTCCCTCATGGCCCATTCTCGGCCGGGTCGACTACAATCTCGGCGCGCCTTCGGGGCCGACCGGCTTTCTGCTGATCGACGCCGTGCTCGCCGGCCGCAGCGATGTGTTCCTGAGCGCGCTCGCCCACCTCGCTCTGCCCGCCGCAGCCCTTGCCATGGCCGGCATCGGCCAGATCACCCGCATCACCCGTTCGGCGATGATCGACAACCTCCGGCGCGACCATGTGCTGACGCTGAAATCCTTCGGCGTGCCAGAGCCGGTGATCGTCTTCCGCTATCTGCTGAAGCTGTCCTCGATCGCGCCGCTGACGATCATGGGGCTCGAATTCGCCTCGCTGATCGGCAACGCCTTCGTGGTCGAGATGGTGTTTTCCTGGGGCGGTTTTGCCTCTTACGGCCTCACGGCGATCCTGCAGAAGGATCTCAATGCGCTGATGGCCGTGGTGCTCGTCTCCGGCGTGTTCTTCATCATCGCCAATCTCGTCATTGACATCGTCGTCAGCATCATCGACCCGCGCCTGCGCCTTGGGGAGGCTGGAAAATGAGTGAACAGACAGGCCTTTCCGCAGGCTACATGACCTGGTATCGCTTCAGCCGCAATCCGGCCGCCGTCATCGGCGGGCTGATCGTGCTGTCGGTGCTGCTGATGGCGGCCGTCGCGCCCTGGATCACGCCGTTTCCCGACCATGTCGGCGCCGTCGTCGATTTCCGCAACCGTCATGTGGCCCCGAATGCCGTCAACTGGTTCGGCACCGACAAGGCCGGCCGCGACATCTTCTCGCGCACGATCTTCGGTTTTCGCGTCTCGCTGCTGCTGGTCGTCGGTGTCCTCGGCATTTCCGTGCCGGTCGGCGCGGTGCTCGGCATGGTCTCCGGTTATTTCGGCGGCTGGTGGGAACGGATCATCACCGGGTTCACCAATGTCATGCTCGCCATGCCGCCGCTGGTCATGGCGCTTGCCATCGGCAACATCCTCCAGCCGAACCTGATCAACGCGATGATCGCGATCACCCTGCTCTGGTGGACCTGGCACGCCCGCCTCGTCTATCGCGTCACCCGGTCGATCGCGACCGAGGATTTCATCGAGGCGTCGCGGCTTGCCGGTGCCGGTCCGCTGCATATCCTGTTTCGCGAAATCCTGCCCAATTGCGTCTCGGTCATTTCGGTCAAGACGACGCTCGACGCCGCCTTCGTCATCTTGTTCGGCGCAACGCTCTCCTTCCTCGGCTTCGGCGTGAAGCCGCCAACGCCCGATCTCGGCTCGATGGTGGCCGACGGTCGCCAGTTCCTGCCGGAGAAATGGTGGGAAGTGCTCGCCCCCGGCTTCGCCATCTTCTACGCCACGCTCGGCTTCAACCTGCTGGGCGACGGGCTGCGCGACATGTTCGACGTGGAGGCGTAAGACATGGCCACCCCCCTTCTCAAGGTCGAAAATCTGAACATCGCCTTTACCGGCTATGGCCGCCGCAACCATGTGCTGAAGGATGTCGGCTTCGAGATCGCCGCCGGCGAGCGCGTGGCGCTGATCGGCGAGACCGGCTCGGGCAAGTCCGTGACCTCGAAGGCGATCCTCGGCACGCTCCCCGACAATGCCGTGATCGAAAGCGGCGATATTGCCTATCGCGGCGCGAGCGTGTTTTCGATGCCGCCCCGGGAGCGGGAAGGGCTGAAGGGCACTGCCTTCTCGATCATCATGCAGGACCCGCTGTCCTCGTTCAATCCGGTCTTCAAAGTCGGCAGGCTTCTGGACGACGTGCTCTATTATGCCGACCGGCGCAACGCCGTGATCAGCAGTGCCGCCGAGCGCAGGAAGCGGATCTTCAACGTTCTCCGCCGCGTTCAGCTTGCCGATCCGGAGCGGATTTTCGCGACCTGGCCGAACGAACTTTCCGGCGGCATGCGCCAGCGCGTGCTGATCGCGCTTTCGCTGCTGCACCAGCCGGAACTGCTGATTGCCGACGAACCGGGGACCGCGCTCGACGTCACCACCCAGGACGAAATCCTGAAGCTGATCAATCGTCTCGTCGATGACGAAGGCCTGTCGCTGCTGATGATCACCCACAATCTCGGCGTCGTCCGCCAGACGGCCGACCGGGTGCTGGTGATGCGCCACGGCGAGATCGTCGAACAGGGCACGCTGTCGGAGGTCTTCACCCGGCCGAAAGAGGTCTATACAAGCGACCTGATGGATGCCGTACCGCCGCTTTACGGGCCGCGCGTCGTCAATCAGCCGGCAAGCGCAAAGGCACCGATCGTCACGCTTGAAAACGTCGACAAGGTCTACCAGTCGAAGGGTCTGCTGTTTTCCCGCGGTCCGGGCCACCATGCCGCAAAATCGGTCAATCTCGCGGTCGCCGAGGGCGAGGTCTTCGGGCTTGCGGGCGAAAGCGGGTCCGGCAAGACCACGGTCGCCCGCATGGTCATGCGTCTCGTCAAGCCGACGTCCGGCACCATCCGCGTCGGTTCGGCGGCGGAAGGGGCCGATCCCCGCCGCCTGACCCAGATCGTCTATCAGAACCCTGGAACCTCGCTCAACCCGAAGCGCACGGTGTCGCAGACGCTCTCCGTGCCGCTTCGCTATGGCGGCTATGAGCGCACGGCGGCGGAGGCGCGCAAGAAAGAGCTGATGGCGCTGGTGCGGCTGCCGGAGAGCTTTCTCTCCAAATATCCGCACGAGCTTTCCGGCGGGCAGAAGCAGCGCGTCGCCATCGCCCGTGCGCTTGCCGCCGACCCGCGCATCATCATTCTCGATGAGCCGACATCGGCGCTCGACGTTTCGGTGCAGAAGACGGTGATCGACCTGCTCTTGGCCCTGCGGGAGGAGCTTGGCCTCACCTATGTGATCATCAGCCATGACCTCTCGCTGATGCGCAATTTCTGCTCGCGCATCGCCATCATGCTGAAGGGCGAAATCATCGAACAGGGCCTGACGGCCGATGTCTTCGCAAACCCCGAACACCCCTATACCCGCGCGCTGATCGCGGCCATTCCGGTCCTGAGTGACGCGGAAGAGGCCGAGAAGCCGAAGGTCAGCGCTGAAGACCGCGCCCGCTTTCTGGTGCAGAGCACCGGTGAGCAGGACGGATAAGACAATGGCAGGACCGCGCGCCCCAGGCGCCGGAAAGACAAGGAGACGATCCCGTGTATCGACTGGGAATTGATGTCGGCGGCACGAATACCGACGCCGTGGTGATGGAAGGCAACAAGGTGCTCTCGGGCGTCAAGGCAGCGACCACGGAGGATGTCACGAGCGGCGTGATCGCGGCGCTGGAAGGCGCGATCGGCAAGGCGGGCATCGACCGTGCCAGGATCGGCAACGTCATGATCGGCACCACCCACTTTACCAATGCCGTGATCGAACGCCGGCACCTCAACAAGGTGGCCGCGATCCGCCTCGGCCTGCCGGCAACGGCCTGCCTGCCGCCGATGGTCGACTGGCCGGAAGACCTGAAGGGCGTCGTTGGCAATCACGGCTATCTGGTCAAGGGCGGCTATGAGTTTGACGGCCGCGAGATCTCTCCCCTCGATGAGGCCGAGATTGCCCGCATTGCCGGCGAAATCCGCGACAACGATATCAAGGCCGCCGCCATCACCTGCGTCTTCGCGCCGATCAATGACACGATGGAAAAGCAGGCCAAGGCGCTGATCGAGAAGCATTGCCCCGGCCTGCCGGTGGTGCTTTCCACCGATATCGGGCGCATCGGCCTTCTGGAGCGCGAAAGTGCCGCGATCATGAATGCCAGCCTGTTGTCGCTCGCCGACCGCACCGTCAGCGCCTTTGCCAAGGCGCTGGCCGATGCGGGCCTGACCTGCCCGTTCTTCATCACCCAGAACGACGGCACGCTGATGGCCGCCGACACCGTCCGCAACTTCCCCGTTCTCACCTTCGCATCCGGGCCGACCAATTCGATGCGGGGTGCTGCCTTCCTCACCGGCGTGCGCGAGGCGATCGTGGTCGATATCGGCGGCACCACCAGCGATGTCGGATCGCTGCATCTCGGCTTTCCGCGCCAGGCGGCGACGGTTGTCGATGTTGGCGGGGTCCGCACCAATTTCCGCATGCCGGATGTGTTCTCGATCGGTCTCGGCGGCGGCTCGCTCGTCAGAAAGGATCACACTGGCAAGGTCACCGTCGGCCCGCAATCGACCGGCTACCGCATCACCAAGGAGGCAAAGGTCTTCGGCGGCGAGACGCTGACAGCGACGGATATCGCCGTCGCGCTCGGCAAGGCCAGCGTTGGCGATGCTGAAAAGGTCGAAGACGTTGATCCTGCATTTGCGAAGGCTGCAGAAGCCGAAATTATCGCGCTTCTCGAAAACGCCGTCGAGCGCAGCCGCATGTCGCCCGAACCGATCCCGGTGATCGCGGTGGGCGGCGGTTCGATCCTGATGCCGGACCGGCTCGGCGATCTCGAGGTCATCCGCCCGGAAAACTTCGCCGTCGCCAATGCCGTCGGTGCGGCCATCGCCCAGATCTCCGGCGAGGTCGACCGCGTCTATGCGCTCGAAAACGGCCTGACCCGCGAGCTCTGCCTCGCCGAGGCCGAGAAGGAGGCGACCGAAAAGGCCATCGCCGCAGGCGCCGTCGCTGGCACGATCGAGGTGATTGAGCGCGAGGACGTGCCGCTCGCCTATTTGCCGGGCAATGCGACGCGCATTCACGTCAAGGTCGTCGGAGAGATGGGAGGCATGAATGCCTGAGACCGTCACACGCTCGAAATTCGAATATGATCCCGCCGACATCTGGGTTCTGGATCGCGAGGATATCGAGGCGCTGGAAATCGGCTCGGCCATTCTCGGCACGGGCGGCGGCGGCAACCCCTATGTCGGCAAGCTCAGGGCGCGTCAGGCGATCGACGACGGGTTTACCCTCTCCGTGCTGCCGCTGGACAAGGTGCCGGACGAGGCCTGTTGTGTTTCGCTCGGCGGCATCGGCGCGCCGGTGGTCGGCTATGAGCGCATCCGCGAGGGCCGCGAGGGCCTGCGTTGCGTGCGGGCGATCGAGGAGATGCAGGGTTTTCCGGTCGACCTGATCGTCTGCGAGGAAATCGGAGGCTCCAATGCCATGGAACCGCTGATCGTCGGCGGAATGACCGGCCTTCCGGTGGTCGATTGCGACGGCATGGGCCGCGCCTTTCCCGAAATGCAGATGACCACCTATTCGATCTACGGCCACACCTCAACGCCGAGCGTGATGTGCGACGTGCACGGCAATATCGTGATCTTCAAGCATGCCGTGACGGAACTCTTTCACGAGCGCATGGCGCGGGCCTGCGTGGTGGCCCAGGGCGGCGGTTCGGACCTGGCCGCCGCGCCGATGGCCGGGTCGTTCCTGAAGAAGTTCGCGATCCCGAACTCCTACACCCAGGCGGTCTCGCTCGGCCGTGCGGTCATCGACGCCAAGCGCCGGCACAGCGATCCGATTGCTGCCATCTGCGAACGGGAGAACGGCCGGCATGTGTTCTCGGGCAAAATCACCGATCTGAAACGCCACCTGCGCGGCGGCTTCGTGGTTGGCGAAGCCATGCTCTCCGGCATCGACAGCCACCACGGCGAGGACGCATCGGTCCTGATCCAGAACGAGAATCTGGTCTTCACCCATGAGGGCGAGGTAGAAGTCTCCGTTCCCGACCTGATCGTCGTGCTCGACATAGACAGCGGCCACGCCATCACCACCGAAATGCTGCGCTACGGCCAGCGCGTGGCGATCCTCGCCTTGCCCTGCCATCCGCTCTTGCAGTCGCCGGCAGCGCTCGAAGTCGTCGGACCGAAGGCCTTCGGCTTTCCCGACATCGTCTACAGACCGGTCGCGGGAGGCTGAGGATATGGCGAAGACACTGATAACGGCCGACGACCTCGACGCCATCGCGCTCGGCGGTGCCTTTCTCGGAACCGGCGGCGGCGGCGATCCCTATATCGGCAAACTGATGGCGCGCGCGGCGCTCACCGAAAACGGTCCGGTGACGCTGATCGATCCGGCCGATGTCGGCGACGACGACCTCTGCGTGCCGGTGTTCATGATGGGCGCGCCGACCGTGATGCTGGAAAAGCTTCCGAGCGGCGCGGAGATCATGGCGGCGCTCGACCAGCTCGAAACCTATCTCGGCAAAAAGGCGACCGCGCTGATGTGCGTGGAAGCGGGCGGGCTCAACTCGACGATCCCCTTCGCCGTGGCGGCGGCGACCGGCCTGCCGCTGATCGACGGCGATGGCATGGGCCGCGCCTTTCCCGAACTGCAAATGGTCTCCTTCACCATGTCGGGCATCAGCGCGACGCCGCTGGTGCTGGCCGATGACAAGGGCAATTCCGTCCTGATCAACGCCGTCGACAACCTCTGGACCGAGCGGCTGGCCCGCGCCGACGCCGTGCAGATGGGCGGCGCGGCGCTGGTCGCCGCCTATTCGATGACCGGCGAGCAGATGCGCGACAGCATCCTGCCCGGCACGATGACGATGATCCGCGAGATCGGCGAGACGCTGATGGCCGAACGTAAGGCCCATCGCCACCCGGGCGCGGCGCTCCGCAAGCGGTTTTCAGGTCATCACCTGTTCACCGGCCGGGTGAGCGATATCGAGCGCAAGACGGTCGGCGGCTTTGCCCGCGGCCGCGCCATCATCAAGGGCACGGACGCCTTTGCCGGACGCCAGTTCAGCATCGATTTCCAGAACGAGTTTCTCGTCGCCCGCGATGACACCGGCGCCGTTCTGGCGACGACGCCGGACCTGATCTGCGCGCTCGACGCCGATGCCGGCATGCCGGTCACCACCGAACAGATGCGCTACGGCCTGTTGATCGAAATCACCGGCCTGCCGGCCGATCCGAAATGGCGCAGCCATGCGGGGCTGAGCCTCGTCGGGCCTTCCTATTTCGGCTACGACCATGCTTACGCGCCTGTCGAAGAGATCAACAATAACAAAAGCTTAAACCAGGACTGAATAAAGCTCATAAGAGAGAGGAACTTGTAATGACACGGAAAATGCTTGCAATCGCGGGGCTGGCTTTGGCGGCCACGGCAACGACGGCCCTGACGCCAGCCCGCGCTCAAGACGACAAGGTCTCGATCGTGGTGAACGCCACCCAGGTGTTCGGCACCATCGACCCGGCCCGCATCAACGACTACACCGAATACATGGCGGCCGTGAACCTCTATGACGGGCTGACGACGGTGGCCGGCGACGGCTCCATCATTCCCCAGCTCGCCGAAAGCTGGACCGTTTCCGACGACAATCTCACCTACACGTTCAAGCTGAAGGACGGCGCCACCTTCCAGGATGGTTCGCCGGTCGAGGCTTCCGATGTCGTGTACACGCTGAAGCGGCTGCTCTCCATCAACGAAGGCCCGTCCTATCTGTTTTCCAAGCTGATCGATCCCGAAAAGCTGAAGGCCGTCGACAGCCAGACGGTGGAAATTGGCCTGACCAAGGTCTACGCCCCGTTCCTGACCACCACCCCGCTCATTCTCGTCGTCAACGAGGACGCGGCAAAGGCCAACAGCGATGAGGAATGGGCGAGCGACTATATCGCCAACCACAGCATCGGCGCCGGTCCCTATATGCTCGCTGACTGGAATCGCGGTTCGCAAATGGTGGTTGCCCGCTACGACGACTACCATGCCGGTTGGGACCGCGGCCGCCCGATCGACGAAATCCGCTTCGTCATCACCAATGACGAAGCAACCGTGAAGGCGCTCGCGACCAAGGGCGAACTTGGCATGTCGTCGAACGCTCAGGCATCCGAGACCTACAACGCAATCGGCGCGATGGATGGCTACAAGATCATCGAGACGCCGACGGCGACCGCCCTCTACATCAAGATGAACACCAAGCTGCCGCCGACCGACGATATCCATGTCCGCCGGGCAATCGCCTATGCAACGGATTACGACACGATCCGCGAAGCGATCTATCCCGGCTCGCCGCTGTCAGGCCCGATGGCGCCGGCCTTTGCCGATGCCTATCCCGATGACCTGCCCGCACCCGAATACAATCTCGAAAAGGCCAAGGAAGAACTGGCCAAGTCGAAATATGCCGGGCAGGACATCACGCTGACCCATTCCTATGTGGCCGGCCTCTCCTTCGAGGAAGACATCGCGCTGCTGATGCAGGCCAATCTCGAACAGATCGGCATCACGCTCGATGTCCGCCCAGAACCGTGGAACCGGATCACCGAGCTTGCCAGTGAGCCGGACACCACCCCGAACACGACCCAGGTCTTCAACGGCCCGAGCTACCCCTCACCCGACAGCGTGTTCTACGTCCAGTATGACTCGGAGGCCGCCGGAACCTGGGCGTCGATGGAGTGGCTACAGAACCCGGAAATCGACACGCTGATCGATGAGGCCCGCACCACCACGGAGGTCGACAAGCAGAACGACATCTACAAGGAGCTGCAGCACAAGATCGTCGATCTCCAGCCCGATGTCTTCCTGCTCGTCGAAAACCGCCGCTATGCCGCAAGCGACTGCCTCCAGGGCTATGAATTCGTGCCGATGATGAGCTGGGACACCGACTTCTCGCGCTTCACCTGGAATTGCAGCGCCGAGTAGTCTGACAATGATGGCGGCCCAGCTTCAGACCTTCAACTGGAAGCGGGTACAGCATGGCAACTCTTCGAGAGCCCTGCTTGGTCAGGAGCGGGATTGCCATGGCGCCGGTGGCGGCGACCGTTGCAGGCGGGGAGCCCGACATTGCGCCGAACAGCATGCAGGCTACTGAGACGGGACACCGTTCTGTTCTCTGACTAAAATGAAAAACCCCCGGAACCGTGAGGGTCCGGGGGTTTTGTTTTGGTAACGGTCGGCTGCTTACCACTGCATCTGGAAGCTGACCTTGCCGGTGAGGCCGTAGCTGTCGCCGAAGTTTTCCAGCCCGGTCGAGGCCGTTACGTCGCCATTGATGCCGAGCTTACCGTTCAGCCAGGTATAGCTGCCGCCAATGCCGATCTCGCCCGTCCAGTCGCCGTCATCCGTCGACATGTTGACGCCCGAGACCCGGACTTCGCTCGGGTCGTTAGTGAAGTCGTAATACACATTGGCGATGCCGTGGAACGAGGCGCTCCGGGCTTCACCCGTAGCGGTGGTCCAGTCGGTGCGGTAATCGGTCTGCAGACCCATGCGGGCAGCAAGACTGTCGCCGTTCACCAGCGATACGTCTTCATTGTAGACGCCGGTGAAATCATCGAAGTTGACCGAACCCCAGGTGAGCTGCGCCTGCGGGGTGACCGCCCAGCCCGGCGCCACGTCGAAGCGGTATCCGGTCTCAGCCGACAGCGAATAGCCATAGGACTGCTGCATGCTGAGCGTCGGCATGCCGGCGATCGTGATGTCATTGTTGATGACATTGCCGAAGGCCTGACCGTCGAGATAGAAGCCGTTAGTGCCGTACCAGGTCATCGTCGCGCCCATGCCGAAGAGCTGGGTGACGACATCGCCGCCGCCGACGCGCGAGCTGACATCGGCCGAGGCGTTGGCATACTGGAATACCAGGCCGCCAACCGCAAAGCCGCTTTCGGTCTCGCCGAACTGCGCGTCCACGCCCATGCGAAGCCGGTAGATATCGGCATTGTAAGAGGCGTTCAGCGTGCCTTCGGTGCCGTCATAATGCTCGCGACCGCCGGTGAAATCAGCCCAGACATAGCCCGGATCGGCAACATCCCCGAGGTTCCAGTAGCGCTCGCCGACGCGATCCTGCAGCGAGTCGGGGCGGTTCAGCGTGAGCATCAGCTCGGGCAGAGCCTCGTAGACCGGCGTCGCATTGGAGAAATCGCCAGTCAGGAAGTACTGGTTGCCGACCTCGCTTAGAGCGTAGGCATAGGCGCCCGAGACATTATAGCCGGGCAGCACGAAGGTGCCCTGCTCGCCGCCGTCAAGCGTGATGATCTCGATTGCCTTGCCCGAGGCATAGCCAGTCGACAGCTCGTTCAGCGACAGCGTGGTGACGCCGCCGAGATTGGCGCCGTTGACCGTGAGCGAGTCGCCGATCGCATTGGCCAGATCGACATCGATCGCCAGCGTGCCGCCGCCGGTGAGGTTGCCGGTCACCGTCATGGCATCGCCCGTCGCCCCGTTAACCGACGACAGCGTCGAGCCGGGGTTCAGGAACATGTTGCCGTTAAAGGCGGTGCTCTGGTTGACCTGGAGCGTGGAGTTATTGAGGTAGATCCCCTGCGATGCGTCCGCGGTCGAACCGACGGTGATCGCCCCGCCCGTCAGCGTCAGCATGGTGTTATCGAGGCTGAAGGTTTCCCAGTTGGCGATCAGCGAGCCCGCCGTCGTCGCCGAAACGCCGTTAAAGGTCAGCGCATCAACGCCGGCGCCGCCATCAAACACCTCGGTGCCATCATAGATCGCGCCGCCGCCGAGATAGGCCGTATCGTTGCCGGCGCCGCCGTAGAAGCCGCTGTTGAGCGCGCCGCCGGTCCAGTTGAAGGCATCATTGCCGTCCTCGCCCTGGATATCGCCGGTCCAGGAGCCGCCCGCAAGGTTGAAGGCGTCATCGCCGGCGCCAAGCCATGCCGTACCGACAACCGTACCGGTCGTGGTCACGGTGACCGCGCCGTCCAGATCGACAAGCGCCATGCCGTCATGACCGCCGGAAGCCGTGATCGCGGCATCGGAGCCGATCATCACCGTGCCGGTCTGGCCGGCTTCGGACTCGGTCTTGATGCCGATATCGGCCGCCACCGAACCGCCAAGCGCGTTGACGGCGTAGGTTGCGTCCGAACCAAGCGTGAACGTGCCGAGGCCGATCGCCGCGCCGGAAGCGGTCGCGGAAACCGAACCGCCGTTCATCGTCAGGCTGGCCATGCCGCCATTGTTGACCTGGGCGAGAGCTGCGGCCGCGAAGATATCCCCGGAGGAGCTAGCCTCGAGCGCGATATCGCCAGCGGTCACAACCGTCGCATTGCCGTTTTCCGCAAGCGCGCCGATGCCGATGGCCGTGGCAACAGGGCCGCCATCTGCAATCGTCTGGATGTAGGAGCCGGCTTCGGACGTGGCGTAGGCATCGCCGGTGCCATGGGCCTGGCTGCCCACCCCGATCGAGCTTGCAAATCCATTGTCGGCCCCCACCGTCGAGTTGACCGAAGCCGTCGACTTGACTTCCGTGACAGCGTCGCCGGCGCCATCGGTCTCGGTGCTGAGGCCCGTTCCTTCTGCATCACCGCTGATGCTACCCGCTATTACCGAGGCGACGCCGCCAAGGATGGAGTGGGCCGTTCCATCGCCCACGGCAGCATTTTCGATGCCGATCGATTCTGCATAGAAACTCGCAGCGGTGATCGCACTGATCGAAGCGCCCTCCTCCACGAGCAGTTGCGCCCTGCCCTCTTCGGTCATGTTGCGCAGCCCTGTGGCAGAGGCATCAAGAGCCCCGATAATACCGACCTTGACGTCGCCCGTCCCCAACACGATCATGTCGGCGTCGCCGAGGCGGGAGCTGTTCCACACTCCGCCGGCAATAACATCACCGGTGCCCTCGGCATCGGCGGAAATCAGGCCGCCCAGCATAGCGGTTGCCGAGCCACCGGCGCTGTGGGCGAAGTTGGTCGCAGCCACCGCCCGCGCCTCATCGCTCGCCGACGCCTTCGCTAGCAGCGTGCTGCCGACACCAAGATCAAGAAAGGCTTCGCCAGCGCCATGCACTTCGTTGGCCACGGTGCGCGCCGTGGCAATTTGGCCTTTGGCCTCGGCCGAAGCGAGGCTGGCATCGAGCAGTTCGACAAACGCGTCGCCGTCATTGGCAAAGTTGTTGAGAGCCCTTGCCTCGGCAGATGCCGTACCGCTGATCGCGGTTGCGCTGACGCTGCCCGCCTCAGCAAGGGCAAGGCCCGCAAAGCCGGAACCCGAGACATTGCTGAACCCGGCCGCATTGGCATCGAGCGCACCTTCGGCAAAGGCAGTGACCCTGCCGGCACCCGCAACCACGCCCTTGGCCAGGCCGGCGGTGTTGGTGTTTTCTATCGCGACGGCCGTGGCGATGTCATTCTTGCTCGTGCCTTCCGCGATCACTTCCGCCGATTCCGAAAGTTCGATCACGGCCTCGCCGCCCGCGGCAGCGTTGACGACGCCAAACACTTCGGCAGCGCCTGAGGCTTCAGCCGTACCCGAAACCAGCCCCTTGATCGCAGCGTAGGCCAGGCCAAGCGGGTCCTTGGCAGCGTTGCTGACGCCGGTCACGTAGGCGGTCGTTCCCGCCTCATCGACGGTTCCGACATCGACCACGCTGCCCGCATCGATTTCAACACCGGCCGTGCCGGCCCCGCTCAGGGTGTTCATGATGCCATAGGCGTAAACATCGCTGCCGCTGACGTCGACGGAAACATCGCTTGCGCCCAGCAGGCGAACAATGGCGTCGTCGCCGACCGCGACGGCCATGATCCCGGTCGCCGTGGCGCTGCCGTCAACGCTGTCCGCCGTGGCAGTGATCGTGCTGCCATTGTCAAGCTCGACCCGGCCGCCGCCATTATAGGAGAAGTTGCGAACCGCAAGCGCGGTGGCATCAAGCTCGCTTTCAGCCAGGGCAACCGCAGTCGATCCATTGTCCAGCGCGGTGCGCGCCTCTCCAAGCGACGTGAAGGTGTTGACCGCAAGAGCGTTGGTGTTCTGCGAGGTGCTGAACGCCCCGGCGGCAACGCTCGACATATCGTCGATGACGGTGGAAGCGTCGCCCGCCGTCGAAGCGTTGAGAACGCCGGTCGAACTGGCGGCAAACCCGCCAAGACCGGCGCTCGCCGCGCCCGTCGCCCTGCTGGTGATGACGCTGCCGCCGCGAATGCGGATCCGCGCTTCGGTTTCGGCCCGGTTTTCGATTGCGGTTGAGACCGCGTAGCTGTTGGTGCTGGTGACGGAGGCCATAATCGTGCTGGCATCAGCACCGACGCCGGCGCGACCCGTGGTAGCGGTGTTGTCAACCGCTGTGGCTTGCACAACGCCGGTGCCACTTGCCGTCGCGGTAATCCCGCTTTCGTCCAGAACAGTCGTTGCCTCAGGGCCGCCGCTATTGATGACGCCGGAGGCAGTGGCATTGCCCGATTCAATGGTAGCTTCGGAGATCACATCTCCATCTTCGGTAACAAAAACGAACGCATTCTGTGTATCCGACGCGTTGCGGATCGCAGTTGCAGAAGCCTGCAAGCCACTGCCAAGAACCGTAACAGTTTCAGCTGTTGCGGAAACTGATCCCGCGCCTTTGATTGTGGCCTCGGCCACACCACCGATGCTCTGGTTGTCGATACCAAAAGCTGTGGAGGTCTCTACCGAAGTCGCCAATGAGGTCAGCGTTGCGTTGTCAATGATGGTTTTGACGCCGCCGTCACCGGCCGTGTTGGAAACGCCCGTCGAAGTCGCACGGAGACTCGCGAGTGTTGTATTGCCGGCCGAGGCGGTCACGTCGGCATCGTCCGACAAGGACACATAACCAAAGCTGGAAGCACCGGACGTTTCGACGCTGATCGCGGTTGCCTTATAAACGCCCAGATTGCCGAGGTCCTGGTTGACGCTGTTGGACGCCGTGATCTGGCTTGCGCCATCAACGGTGACCGAACCGGTATTGCCCACGCCGCTACCCGTCAGGCGTACGCCGAACGCATTGTTGCCGCCGATGCTGACGGATGAACCGCCGGTGATCGTCGCCGCCATTTCAGAACCATCGGCATTGCCGTTCACGATAACGGCGCTGGTGCCGGGCGTCAGCGCTGACCCGATGCTTACCGTCGTACCGTCAAGGTTGACCGTACCGATATGATCGGCAGTGCCGCCTGGCGCAAGCGTGACGACAATATTGGCTGTCGCAAGGAGCCCACCCCGCACCTCGCCGCCGGAAAAGTTTGCGGCTACCGCACCATCGCCTTGAAGCACGACCGGCCAGTAAATCCTATCGTAGCTGTCGGCGTTGAGGGTAAGCGCATTGCCGCCGCTCGAGGTGAGCCTCACGCCAGTGAAGCTAAAATTATACCAAGCATCGCCGATTTTCATGCCGGGATCATTGAGCGTAACAGTCGCACCCTGCAGGTTATTATAGGTGATGCCGACCGGCTTATTGCCGGTACAATCGATCACCGCATTGGCGCCACTCACCGATCCGCACTCATTCGCCGCAAATGCAGTCGAAGCACCCGCGCTGAAATAAGCCGCACCTGACGAAAGCGCCAGCATGCTGAGCGCTATCACCGATGCGGTTGCGCGCGGCGCGTAGCTCGCTGCCTTGCCCGCGACCTTGGTCATACGCCCGCCGCGCAGGTTCTCTCTCGACAATGTCATGTAGCCCCCCAATAAAGCTAATAAGCTGATTCCTGATTTAGCGAGATGACATTAAGCGCACAGAAATACAAGCAGATTCGATAGCAATCGCTAACATTTAAGGACGTGGCGCATCAAGCAAACCTGCGTTGAGCACGGACGCATGAGCCACTGCCTTGAAGCGATGGATTGTCCGGAAGCGACACGTTTCACTAACCCGGACGGATCGATCTTCTGATTAAGGGGAAAAGGAGGCCGTGTATCGCCTGAACGTACCCAATGATGTGCCGAACGTCCCGAAATAGCTTTCGAATCGCAGATGTCTCGCCTGCTTCAAAGGCCGGCGAAAGCGCCCATGCCCGGCAGCCGGCATCGCGTATTGGAGATGGTGAAGATCAAATGCAACGTCTGGCACAGAACCAACTCCGCGCTCTCATCAGCACAGTGAAATCAAGATCCCTATTCTGCGTTCAGGGTATCCTGACATACTTGCGAGAACGCGTGCTTCCTGTTTTTCAGGCAGCTCTTGATTGTGAATGGGTTTAGCCCACCGCAGACTTCTCTCATTTCTGACTGGCACATGCTGGCGGTGACCCAAAAGTCCTGACAAACGGGAGACAGTTTCGAGCTGTTCTCCTCGACGCATGCCGATATGGCATCAGGTGTAAGTCGCCATGGCCGTAGACAGATCGAACGGATTTCCGCTCCGCACGTTTCTTTGACCGCAGCCGATGGCGCGGCGGCCGTGGCGGCCTGCTGCGAGATGAGCACGCTCAAGGCTACGATGATCGCTCGGCACCAAGGAAAACGACGGCCCGCACGTGGCGCAGGTCTCGCATTCTGCTTGAAGCTGGTGTTTGGTTGGAAGCGCCCTTCGGGTTGGATCATGGGGGGCAATCTCCTGGTTATCGGTAGGAAGGCATCAGGGCGTGATGCGCGGCTTGGGCTTCTTGTCGGTCCATTCCGGTGGCAGCCCGTAATTGGCCGCAATGGCGCCCATCACTCCGGGCGCCCGGCCAAAGGCATCACAGGCGGGGTATTTGGGTTTTCCGCCCAGCCAGGATTGCACGCCGTGCCTCGTTGGAAGGGAAATGTCCCACATCTTCGGCTCCTTGCCGGCGATCAGCATGTCGGAAAAGTCATTCGCGAACCTGGATGCGAGGCCATAGGCGTCGCCCACCTCTGAAACGCGAGGATTGTCCTGGAACGAATTTGCCCCGCGCGCCCAGACGATCGCCGCGCGCTGGACGCCGCCGCTGTCAACCGCCTCCGCTTCAACCGCCAGCCCGCCCAGGCCGATGGGCAGGCGTGGCACGCCGAGAAAGGGAACATCGCCGGGTATGGCGAATCCGCCGCCCACGGTCACGACACTTGCAATGCCCGCCGCCACCTTGTTCGTCGGAACAACGTTGGTGATGACGGACCGGATCGTGATATCCGCCGGCTGGCCGGCTGGAAGCATCTTATATTTGTCGCTCAGCGCGACGCAGAGTGCCCGATCCAATGCATTGGACACCAGTGCACGGTCGGCTTGTGATTCGACACGGGATGCGGCGCCAGATGCGTAGCTGGTCGGTACGATGCTGGCGGACTTCACCGCGGCCAGACCTTTGCCATCCACGTAAATTCGCTTCTTTGACAGCGTTCCCTTGGAAGCGCCGAGATTGCTGTAGGAGGTCAGCGTTCCGGCGTTCTTCAGAGGCACCGAGGCACATCCGGATATCGCAACAATCACCGGCAAGGCGAGACTGAGACCTCTGAACCGAAACGTCCGGAGCGATTCGGCAAATCCTCGGAACGAGAAGATTGATGGAACGTTGCGCACGCTTCATAGCCTCCGTCACAAATGCTGGCGGAAGGTTGCGGGCGCAGGATTGCCGCAGCATTACAGGCTGTTCGAACGGCGGCGATTCTGCCGTTGGCATGGGCGGATGGAGGTTCAAGCGCGCGTTGTTGGGGGATACCGCCCACCGAATTATGTTCTATGACCAGTCAGGCATCCCGCAAGACGAATGCCAGGATGCTGGCAATCCCAAGCGCGAGCGTTGCCGCCGTGAGGAGTCCCAATCCAAGCCATGGTGAAACGTCATCGGGTAGCTGGATGACCGTATAGGCCTTCTGGCCGGCCGTAATCGGCCAATACCGCGCGAACCAATCGCCGATCGGGCCCGGTATGGACGGTGCGATGGCTGGCGTGAGCAGGGTGATGCCGACAAGGGCCGCCAGGCTCACGGCGGTCGACCGCGTAAGGACGCCAACAGAAAGCCCGATGACGGCGATGAGCGCGACGTAAAGCGCGGCTCCGACGAGCGCCCGGGCGACACCCGAACCGCCTATGCTCGCGATCGGAAGACCGGCATCGCCGAGCGCCATTTGCACCGCCGTGAAGCTGATCAGCGCCGTGGCAAGTCCGGTGCCAAGCCCGATGGCAGACACCACCGCCGCCTTCGCTATCAGAAGGCGGGGTGTTGACGGGACGATGGCGAGACTGGTCGCGATCATTCCGGTCTCATATTCAGACGTGATGGTTAGCGCCCCCAGCATGCCGACCAGGAGCTGAGCGAACAGCAAGCCCTTCAGGCTCTCTGCCGTCGGATCCCAGTATTCGGGCAAGTCTGTCGGCCGTGCGCCGATCAGGTCGGACACGCCGAGAAGCCCCAGCAACACGCTTGCGAGCATCGCGCTTGCCACCAGCAACCATGTGGTTCTGACGCTGGAGAGCTTTGTCCATTCGGAGCGCAGGATGCTCATGCGACATGGCCCTTATCATCGCGCGCGTCGCGCGTGAGGCGAAGGAAGACATCTTCCAGCGAACCGCGGACCTGGGTCAGTTCTTCGAGGACAATCGCCTCCCGGGCGGCGATCCCGCCGACGGTCTTCGCGTCGACGCCGGTGATGAGAAGGCTCGATGTCGAGTCGTCTTCGCAAGCAATGCCGGCGCGGCCCAGAGCCGTTGCAAGCTGGGTTCGCGAAGGGGTCCGAACCGCGACAGCGCCCGGCGCATGAAGCCGGATGAACTCCGCCAGCGTGCAGTCCGCGATCAACTGACCTTGTGTGATGACGACCAACCTGTCCGCCGTCAGTTCCATTTCCGACATCAGATGGCTCGAAAACAGGATGGTGCGTCCGTCATTCGCCAGAGTTCGCAGCAAGGTTCGCATCCAGCGGATTCCTTCCGGATCGAGACCGTTGAGCGGCTCGTCAAGGACCAGAATGCCTGGATCGCCGAGCAAAGCCGTCGCAATGCCCAGCCGTTGGCTCATCCCGAGCGAGAAGGTTCCCACCCGGTGGTGGGCGGCGCTCGTGAGGCCCACAAGGTCCATGACTTCGCGAACCCGCGCCTTGCCGAGGTCCGCAGCGTGTGCGAAGGCGAGCAGGTGGTTGAATGCGGTACGATGCGGATGCGTCGCCCGCGCATCCAGCAATGCGCCGATGGTCCGCGCCGGATCATTCAACCGGGCGATATGATGACCGGCGATCGTAATTTCGCCCGAGGTTGGTTCGGTCAACCCGAGCAGCATCCGCAAGGTCGTGCTCTTGCCCGCTCCGTTGGGGCCGAGGAAGCCGGTAATGACACCCGGCTCCGCGGTGAATGACAGGTCCTTCACCACGAGCTTATTGCCGTATCTCTTGGTCAGTCGATGCGCTCTGATGCCGACTGCGGTTCGTTTGTCGGGAGGTTGGTTGGTGTGACGCACCTCCCCGTCCGCAAGCGGAAGATGTGCAGTCGATTGGATATCCTGCGCCGTTGCACACGGTTGGGATCGGCAAGGACCGATAATGCTCATGCCGGCCTACCCCAGGACGTAGACATAGGCATAGACGTAGGCGCATTCAGGGTTGATCGGCCCCGTCACGGGTTGCACGCTGCCGCCAAAGGCTTTCGAGACCGGGGCTGCGGCAATTGTTGCCAACGAAGCAGCGAGCAGTGCACGGCGTGTCAATGGGAACTGTCCGCGTCTTTGCACGGCGATGGGATCTTCGTGATCGGCAGTCATGCTCACTCCGGGAAAGGGTGCGCCCTGCCGGGCAATCAAAGCGGGCGGCTTCGGCTGCTCGGCAGGACACCCCCAATGTCTGGTCAAAAGGGGTTGCGGGGATCGGCCAGCAGCGCCGGATCCGGGACAACCGATTGGCTCGCCACATTTGCCAGCATCTGATGCGCCATGTGGAATCCGAAATCTTCCGAGATCGCCTTCTTCCAATGTCGCGACAGGATGTTATGGGTCGCCCAGCGCGTGTAGCGCGGCCGTTTCATCATGTAGCGGGCGAGGTCCCAGGCCCTGTCGAGAAGCGCGTCCCGCGGAAAGATCTCGTTGATGAGTCCGTGCTCGAGGGCCTCTGGCGCCGGAATGGATTTCGACGCGTAGATAGAATAGGCGGCGCGCTTTGGCCCCATCAGGGCTTGCAGCGCCATGCCCTGCCCGTCGCCCGGGGGGCTTCCCAACCAGAAGTGGGGGTCCATGAAATCCGCGTCCGGCGCTGAAAAGGTGACGTCGGACAAAAGCGCGAATTCCGTGTGGACGCCGGGACCGTTGACGGCCGCGATGGTGGGCATGTCGATGCCGTAGATGAAGTTTTCGATATGCTTCCACCCGTCCATCATCCGCTGGTAGATGTGGTCCGGGTCCAGCTCCGCCGCCGGTTTCGGATTGAGTCCTTTCGGATCGCCCATCATCCATTGGTCGCCCGTGCCGGTCAGGATCAGCACCTGGTTCTCGGGATCGTTGCCGACATCCTGCCAGACGCGGGCCCAGGCGTTGTGGGCGGCGTGGGTATGTCTGTAGGGACCGTCGTCGGTGTGCATGCGCAGCTCGATGATGCCGCCCTCGCGCCGCATCCTGAAGAAGCGCTCGTAGCGCTTCGCGTAGTCATCGAACGATGTCGGTGCGGCATAACCCGTCCATTCCGCGCTCGGATCCCAGGTCATGAGCACTGCCTCCGGTAAGGGGTGGCGGAAGCTGCGATCGAGATGGGCGCAAGCAACGCGGCCGTCAGCGAAGTCGAGCGGCCTCTTGCCCGTGATGTGCGATTGTCGGTTCTCATGAAATCTGCTCTCGTTTCAATGCGGCCGCAGGCTGCGGCGATGGTTCGCGAGCAAAGATGGAACGGAAGAATTGCGGGGACATTACGGGCCGCGCCATGGATGCCGACGGATGCCCCCGTCAGCGAAATATTCTCTTTTCGGGACCTGAGGACCGCTCTTAAAGCCTAAAGCCGCATTGTTACCCTGGTGCCGCTGGAGCTGCTTTCGATACTGACATGCCCGCCATGTCTTTCGGTAATCTGCTTTACCAGGCTTAGTCCAAGGCCTGCTCCCCGGCTGTTCGGAACCACGCGATAGAAAGGCTCGAACACCAGGTCCTGATGATCCGCCGCTATGCCGGGGCCTTCATCGCTCACGCTGATTTCGCCGTCCGCCGACGCTGAAACCGTGATTGTCCCATGGCCGCCGCCGTGCTCGATGGCGTTGCGGATGAGATTGCCGATCGCGCGGCGCAGGGCGGCGATGTCGCCTTTGCGCTCGACGGGCATGTCGCCGCCATGAAACGAAATCTCGTACCCCGCCGCGATGGCGAGCGGTGCGAGATCCGCCACCGCTATGCGCGCGATATCGACGAGATCCACCGTTTCGGCGAGATCGATCGTCTGGCCGCCGCGCTCGAAATCGAGAAGCTGCTCCGCCATATCCGCCAGGCGCGCGACATCATCCAGCAATCGCCTGCGCTCCGGCCCGTCGGACAGGCCCTCGATGCGCGTCTGCATGATGGCGATCGGCGTCCTGAGTTCATGCGCCGCGTCGATCAAGAAGCGCTGGCGTTTCCCGAACTCGTTTTCGATACGCTCGAGCGCGCCGTTGAACGCTACCACGAGAGGCGCAACCTCCTTGGGAATGCCGGCGACCGGAAGCCGGTCCCCACGCTGCTGCAGCTCGATCTGCGATGCCATGTCAGCGACGTCGCTGACGCGCGCGATCGCACGCCCGACGATGCGGGGAACCGCAAGAAAGATGGCCGGCAGCGCGATTGCAAGCAGCGAGAGGTAGATCGGATAGGCCTCCGCGAGGATCGCAAGAACAGGCCAGCCTTTGCCGGCGGTACCGCCAAACAGGATCCTGACGTCGCCGATCGGCGTCTCGACGTCCTCGATCGAAGCGATTTCACGTACACCGCTTGCCCCGCGAATATCCGCTGAATGGAACAGGCTCACGAGCGGCGCGATGGCGGCGTAATTTGCGGGGACTGTTCCATGGGAGACGGAATCGCCGTTGGTTGTGGCGACCACGAACCAGAGCCCGTCGTTGCGCGCGATCAATGAACGAAGGGCCCGGGTCTCTTTAAGCCTGAGATCGCCTTCACGGTCGCGCTCGATCGCCTCCGCCACGGCGGATTTGACCGCTTGTTCCACGGCGACATTCGGCGAAAGCACCATCGTTGCATAGACGGAAAGCCCGACGATGACGACGGCAATCACCGCCGTGATCACGAGGCTGAGCTGCCAGCTCAATCGCCACCTGAGCGAGGGACTGGATTGGCGTCCGGCGCGCATCATTCCTCCCTCAGAAGAT
Organism: Martelella sp. FOR1707; assembly: GCF_053484265.1. Lineage (NCBI taxonomy): Bacteria > Pseudomonadati > Pseudomonadota > Alphaproteobacteria > Hyphomicrobiales > Aurantimonadaceae > Martelella > Martelella sp. FOR1707. The sequence continues at coordinate 148,371 of NZ_JBAKFP010000003.1, forward strand.
AGCCGACGCCCCGGATATTGTGGATCGTCACCCCGGCTCCGGCATCCGCCAGCCGCTTTCGCAGCCTCGAAATATGGGCATCAAGAGCGTTGGATTGTATTTCCTCCTCGTAATTGTAGACCGCCTCCTCGAGCGTTGAGCGAAGAACGGTCTTTCCCTTCCGTCTGGCGAGCGCCTGAAGGACCAGAAGTTCACGCCGGGGAAGATCGAGCGGCACGGCGCCAGCCATTACATCGAGATGCAGCGGGTCGATGTGCAATCGCCCGACCCGGATAGTCTGTTCCTCCAGGGTTTGCGGGCGCCTGAGCAGGGCGCGCACCCGCGCCATCAGTTCCTCGATGAGAAACGGCTTTCCGAGGTAATCGTCCGCGCCGAGGTCCAGCCCCTCGACGCGCTCCATCGGTTCGTTTCTGGCCGTCAGCACGATGACGGGCGTATCAATCCCGGCCCGCCTCAGCTTCGGAATGAAGGTCAGGCCTTCGCCATCGGGCAAGCGCCGGTCCAGCAGAATGGCGTCGTATGTGTTTTGAAGCGTGAGCTCGAATGCATCCGCGAGATACACGGCATGGTCGATGACAATGCCTTGCTTGCCCAGCGCCGCCGCCAGCGCATTCGCCAACTCCCTTTCATCTTCTATCAGCAGGAGCCTCATCGCTTCTCCGGGTTGTGCGCAGCGGCAGTCTTGCCTACCGAGATTGCAGCAGCATTACGGGGATAAAAGGGCTGCACGCTCCGGCAAGACGCTTTGGCCGAACGCTGGTGCCGGACCACAGGTTCATGGCGGACAAATCATTCCGGCGGCGCAATCGCCCGCCCTCGGAAATCGGCTTTTAAGCCTCTGTCTATTTGCTCTCGATCCGCCCCTCTGAGCCGGTTTCAGTTTCGCTCGTGATCGTGCTCCAGGCCGGATCATCCGGATAGAGCGCGGTTCTGAGATAGGCCCAGGTGATGCGCTGGATGGCGGCAACGCGTTCAGGGCTTTCGTCCGAGGTTTCCGCAGCGTCATAGCCCGATATGCCGCCGAAAATGTGCCCGGCATCCCTCACGGTCAGGAGCGATTTGGGGCCCGGAGCAAGCCGGTAGGCATCTGCCCGCCAGTCTGGGCGCTCGGAGAACATCGGGTTGATGTCCTTGTCGCCCGTCACCACCAGACAAGGCGTCGTCATGAAGCTGAAGTCGCTGTTGACCAGGGCCGGATAGCGTTCGGCTATCTTTGCGGACGCACCGCTTCCGCTGCCCGGCGGCGAGAACAGGACGGCCGCCTTTATTCGTGGCTCGGAAAGGTCCACGTCTTCACCGCTTTCGGGATCCTTCACGCGCATGCCGGCCAGCATGGCGACGGTGTGCCCGCCCAGGGAATGCCCAACCGCGGCGATGCGATTCCTGTCGATACGTCCCGCAAGGCCGGGGACGGCGGTTTCGATCTCATCGAGATGATCGATGATGAAGCGCATGTCCCTCGGGCGCGATTTCCAGAACAGCGGTCCCTCGGGACCGCTCGTATCGAGGCCGAGAGTCCTGGAGTTCTGGTGCGTTGGAACGATCACCACGAAGCCATGGGAGGCATAAAAATCGACCAGCGGGCCATAGCCTCGCATCGAGGCGATAAAATTGGACGAGCCGTGGCCGTGAGACAGCAGGATCACCGGCAGCTTGTCGCCCGTGGCAGGGACGACGACCCGCATTTCAAGCGGCGCCTGGCGGCCCGGGACCTCGAAGGTCACCGGACTGAAGGAAAGGATCGGGGTTGCCATCGGTACCGGCGGCCTGTCCGGTTTTACGGTTGGTTCGGACATGATCTTGGTCTCCATTCGCGGGAATGATGTTTTGGGTGACAGACCCTCGTTCAGACCGAGTCCAGAATATCCTGGATGAGACCGGCCTTCTGCAGGGGTTGCCATTGCAGCTTTTGTCTTGTCAGGACGCTGGAGGCCGGGACGTCCATCCGCGCAATCCGATCAAGCCAGCCGAAGTGGGATGCCGAGTCTTCTTCCGAAAGCGACCTCACCGGCACATCCAGCCGTTTGCCGATCGCTTCGGCGACGTCGCGGACTGTCACGCCTTCTTCGCTCACGGCATGGTAGCGCTCGCCGCTCGCGCCATTGTCGAGGACGAGGCTGTAAAGCCGGGCGGCATCAAGCCGATGAACCGCCGGCCAGCGGTTTTGTCCGTCGCCGACATAGGCCGAGACGCCGTGATTGCGCGCATGATCCATCAGGTAGGAGGCAAATCCCTGCCGGTTCCGGTCGTGGACCTGCGGCATCCTGATCACCGACACGCTGATGCCGCTGTCTGTCAAAGCCATGGCGACCTGCTCCGATACGCGCGGCATGCCGTGAGCGCCGGGCGGCAGGATATCGGTCTCCGTCGAAACCTGGCCCACGAGGGGCGGCAGTCCTGATGTGACGATGAACCTCTTGTTCGATCCGGCAAGGGCGCTGCCCATCGCCTCGATCGCGAGGCGGTCCATCTCGCAGTTTTCCGCCATGCGGGAGAAATCATGATCGAAGGCCGTATGGATAACGGCATCGGCTTGCTCCGCGCCAAGGCGCAGGCTCTCCAGGTCACGCAGATCGCCTTTCAGGACATCGCAACCGGCTTGCCGCAAGACTTCGGCTGACGGTTCCGACCGCGCAAGTCCCAGGACTTCGTGTCCGTCGTTGAGCAAGTTGGGCACGATCGCCGAACCGATGAAACCGGTCGCGCCGGTCAGAAAAATGCGCATTTCATATCCCTCGAATAAGTACCCTGGTTTCTCTACTGGCTTTTTGAAGCCCGGCGGCGTATTAAGCGGAACAGTCTTCCGCCTATATACGGAACATTGTTCCGTTTAACAAGCTCGTATCGGAGAATTTCAGGAATCCATGGCTGGCAGATCGTCGGGACGGAGCGTGCGCGCGGATGCGCAGCGCAATATCGAGACACTGGTGCGCACCGCGCGGGACGTGTTCGCCACATCGGGGGTCGAGGCGCCGATGCGCGAGATCGCGGAAAAGGCGGGCGTCGGGGTCGGGACCATCTACCGCAATTTTCCGCAGCGCTCCGACCTGATTGCGGCGGTGTTTCGCAGTGAGGTCGACGCCTGCGCGGACGCCGCGGCCTCTCTCGCCGAAGCCTATCCGCCCGCAGAGGCGCTCGACCGCTGGATGCAGCGCTATGTCGACTTCATCGTTGCCAAGCGCGGTCTGGCCGCCGCGCTCCATTCGGGCGATCCGGCATTCGAGGCTCTGCCCGCCTATTTCGACAGCCGGTTCGAGCCTGCGCTGCAAAGACTGCTCGATGCCGCCGTCGCCGCCGGAGAAATACGCCCCGACGCAAACCCGTATGACCTTCTGCGCGCGGTCGCGAGCCTCTGCATGCCGTCAAGCGATGGCAATCCAGCCGCCGCGCGCCGACTGGTCGCGCTGCTGGTTGACGGGCTGCGCTATCGCGCCGCCGGTCCGCAAGGCGCTGCGGGTCCCTCACATAAGCCTGAGTAGAGTGTTTCGTAGTCAGGTAGAAACAGCTGACGACGGCGAAAATTCGCCAGAACAAAGAGATAGAGCGCTTCTACCCGGATGGTGGCTGCTTTCCAGCCCTACGCCATGGGAGTAATCACCAGCTTCCCCTTGGGGTTGCCCGTCTTCTCAAGCGCGATGATCGCCGGGATTGCTTCGGACAGCGGCACGACACGACCGATCACCGGGGCGAGCCTGCCCTGCGCTGCCGCTTGGGAAATGCCCGCGAAACTTTCGGGGGTTGGATTGGCGATCACGATGTGATGGCGCGGTGAAAGCAGGCAGCCAATCATCTTGGCGGGCGTCGGAACGATGTGCAGTGACAGGCCGCCCTTCCGGAGCATTGCGCCACACTGGCGCAGCGACAGCGCGCCTGCGGTATCGAAAATGACATCGAACCGGCGTCGATAGGCCCCGACCTCGAAGGCGTTGTAGTCGATCACCTCGCTCACGCCCAGCGCCTTAGCCTCCGCGCGCCCGGAGGCGCGACAACTGCCGGTGACGATTGCGCCTTGCATGCGTGCGATCTGCACCGCCGAACGCCCCACGCCGCCCAGACACCCGGTGACAAGAACGGACTGCCCCGCACTCAGTTTCGCCTTTGCGATCAGCCCGATCCAGGCTGCCGAACCGACAACCGTCAGGGTTGCCGCCTGCTCGAACGTGATAGTGGTCGGCTTCAGCGCAACGTTTTTCTCGTCCGCCACGACATATTCCGCGAAAGCGCCGGCTTGCCGGATCGAGGCGGCACCGAAAACTTCATCACCCGCCTTGAATCGCTCGACATCGGGTCCGACCGCATCGACCACACCGGAAAAGTCATGGCCCAGACCGCGCGGAAAGCGCGAACCGGAGAGCATTTTCATTTCGCCGCGGCGGATCTTCCAGTCCATCGGGTTGACGGACGCGGCCTTGACGCGGACCAGAATCTGGCCGCGTCCGGGTTTCGGCTGATCCACATCGGCGAGTGAAAGCTCTTCCGGGTTGCCATACTTGAAATACTGGATGCGCTTCATGATGGGTTCTCGTCAATTTTCTCAAGCTTGAAATCAGTTGGCAGCGAGACACCCGACATCATCCCGCCCACCAAACCCAGAAAAAGGCGGCCCCAAGCACCGCCTCCGCGATGGCCGAACGAAAGATGCCCGCGCCGGCACGCCGCGCCGAAAATTCGAACATGCCCAGACCCGCAAGCAGCAGGGCCGTTCCGCCCATGACAAGGCACACCGCTGAGCGGATTTCCGAAGGGGCGGCCGTCCTGCCAAGGAAGAACATCAAGGCGATGCCCAGATACATCAGGCCCATCCGGCGAAACAGGATCAGCGCGCCAGCCGTGCTTTCGAGCCCCCACTCCCTGAGAACGCCGCCACCGAAGACGATGAAGCGGATGCCGAGAGCGCAACAGGCGACCGTCATCACCAGCGCCAATATCTCAAAGGTCAAACTCGATCTCCTCGTGCACATGAACGCTGAATCGCGAAAGCATCATAGGCCGTCGACTTCAGACGAACTATGCGTCAAAATCCGGCTTTTGTTGGAGATCATCCAGAATGGACCCGTTATCCGATATCATCTCCTTCCTGCGACTGCGGAGCTATCTCGTGGGCGGCTTCGAGGCCGGCGGCAAATGGTCGGTTGGCTTTGACGCCCATGAGGCCATCAAATGCTACGCCGTCACCGCCGGCGCGTGCTGGATCGCTGTGGAAGGCGGGGGCGCGCCTGTGTTTCTGCAGAAGGGCGATTGCTTCATGCTGCCGCGCGGCCAGCCGTTTCAGATCGCCAGCGACCTGAGCCTGCCGCCGGACGATTGGCGCCGCCACTTTCTCGGCGCCGAAGAAGGCGCGCTGGTGCAGCTCAATGACGGCTCAGGCGTGACCGTGCTCGGCGGCCATTTTGCGCTCGCGGGCCCGCAGGCCGAGATTTTGCTCGGCATGCTGCCGCCAATCGTCCATTTGCGCGGCGAGGCTGAAACGCTGCGCTGGGCCTTCGAGCGGATGCGAGAGGAACTGACCGATCTCAAACCGGGCGGCATTTTCATCGCGCAGCAGCTCGCCTCGATGATCTTCATCCAGGCGCTCCGCCTCTATCTCAACGAGAACAAGGGGACCGGCTGGCTGTTCGCGCTGACGGACCAACGGATCGGTGCGGCCATCAAGGCGATCCATAGGGATCCGTCGCGGCGCTGGACGGTGGAAACGCTTGCCACTGAGGCCGGCATGTCGCGCGCCAGCTTTGCGGCGCGGTTTCGGCAACTGGTCGGTGAAAGTCCGATCGAATATCTCACGCGCTGGCGAATGCGCCTCGCCGAACGCAGCCTGGAGCACGGCGAACCGATCGGCGCGATTGCCCTTTCGCTCGGCTATGAATCGGAAAGCGCGTTCAGAACGGCCTTCAAACGCGTGACGGGCACGACGCCCCGCCATCACGCGCGTTCGTCGGGCGGACCAGCGCAAGCCGCATTATTGTCTCAACGGCATGAAGTGGATCCGGCCTAGTCGAAGACACCCCCGGATACGGACAGTATCATTCCCACTCGATCGTGCCCGGCGGCTTTGACGTTACGTCGTAGACGACGCGGTTGATGCCGCGGACCTCGTTGATGATGCGGGTCGCGGCCTTGCCGAGAAAGTTCATGTCGTAGTGGTAGAAATCGGCCGTCATGCCATCGACGGAGGTCACGGCGCGCAGCGCGCAGACATATTCATAGGTGCGGCCATCGCCCATCACGCCCACGGTCTGGACCGGGAGCAGCACGGCAAAAGCCTGCCAGATGACATCATAGAGGCCGTTTTTCCGGATTTCGTCGAGATAGATCGCGTCTGCCTCGCGCAGGATGTCGAGCTTTTCCTTGGTCACGCCGCCGGGGCAGCGGATCGCAAGGCCCGGCCCCGGGAAGGGATGGCGGCCGATGAATGAATCGGGCAGGCCGAGTTCCTTGCCGAGCACGCGGACTTCGTCCTTGAACAGTTCGCGCAGCGGCTCGACAAGCTGCATGTTCATGCGCTCGGGCAGGCCGCCGACATTGTGGTGCGACTTGATGGTGACCGAGGGACCGCCGGAGAAGGACACGCTTTCGATGACATCCGGATAGAGCGTCCCCTGCCCGAGGAAATCGGCGCCGCCGAGCTTCTTCGCCTCGTCCTCGAAGGTCTCGATGAACAGCCGGCCGATGATCTTGCGCTTGGTTTCCGGATCGGCAACGCCTTCCAGCTCGCCCACGAACTTGTCGACAGCATCGACGTGGATGAGGTGGAGATTGTAGTGCTCGCGGAACATCGCGACCACTTCCGCCGCCTCGTTCTTGCGCATCAGCCCATGGTCCACGAGGATGCAGGTGAGCTGGTCGCCGACCGCCTCATGGATCAGAAGGGCTGCAACGGACGAGTCGACGCCGCCGGACAGCGCGCAGATGACCTTGCTGTCGCCGACCTGATCGCGGATCTTCTGCACCATCTCGGCGCGATAGGCCGCCATGGACCAATCGGATTTGAGCCCGACAATCTTGTGCACGAAATTGGCAAGCAGCTTGCCGCCATCGGGCGTATGCACCACTTCCGGGTGGAACATGGTGGTGTAATAGCGTTTTTCCTCGTTCACGCAGATCGCGAACGGAGCGTGCGGCGAGACCCCGATGATCTCGAAGCCCTCAGGCGCGCGGGTGACGCGGTCGCCATGGCTCATCCACACCGGATATTTATGACCGACCTCCCAGATGCCCTCGAACAGCGGCGAGGCCTTGAGGATCTCGACATCGGCCCGGCCGAATTCCGCCGCGTGGCCGCCCTCGACCGCGCCGCCAAGCTGGACGCACATGGTCTGCTGGCCATAGCAGATGGCGAGGATCGGCACGCCACTGTCGAACACCGCCTGCGGCGCGCGGGGCGAACCGTCGCGCGTCACCGAATCCGGGCCACCGGAGAAGATCACGCCCTTCGGCTGCAGCCGCTCGAACCCTTCCTCCGCCTTCTGGAACGGTACGATCTCGCAATAGACGCCGGTCTCGCGCACGCGGCGCGCGATCAGCTGCGTCACCTGGCTGCCGAAATCGATGATCAGGACGGAATCGGGATGGGAGATTTCTGGGGTCACGGCTGGGGCCTTCCTGTCGGTGAAAGCTAAAAACCGGCCTTATAGGGGAATCGCGCCCGTTTCAATGGCGCTTTCCAGCCGATCGATGGCCTCAGCCAGTTTTTCATCGATTATGTGCAGATATTGCGTCCAGTCATCGACCTGCTTCAGTTCGGCCTTGCCATCCGAGATGCCGCGCAGCGCGACCAGCGGCAGATCGAAGGCGTGACAGGCGCGCAGAAGCGCGAAGGTTTCCATGTCCACCATGTCGGCGTCGATCGCAAGATAGGCCGAACCGGACACGATGTTGCCGCCGGTGGAAAGCCGCGCCTGCGGCAGGCCCGGAATGAGGAATGGCAGCGCCACCTCAGCCGGCAGGTCGAGAAACGGCGTGTGGCCCTTCTCGAAACCGAGCGGCGAGGCGTCCATGTCGCGATAGGAGACCGATGACGCCTGGTAGATTTCCGTCTGCTCCAGCGTGGCCGAACCGGCGGAGCCGAGCGAGACCACGAGGTCGGGCAGACCGCCGCCGCTCTCCAGCGCGCCGAGCGTTCTCGTCAGCTGCACCGCCGCCTCCACCGGGCCGACGCCGGTCATCAGCGGCGCGATCCGGCTCTTCAGCCTGTCGCCATATTCGGCGGCGGCGGCCATGACGAACAGCACGCGCTTGCCCGCGATCAATTCAATCCGCATCAGCCCTGAAATCCTTCCCGGTCGCGCAGCACCATGCAGGTGCCGGACATGGAGGCAATCAGCTTTGCGGGGCCATCACCGATCGCATACCCCCTGCCATCGGTGACGATGATATTGGTACCGGGCTTGGTGACTTCGCCGCGAAACAGAAACCGCCCGCCCCTGCCCGGCGACATCAGATTGACCTTGAACTCGATGGTCAAAAGCGCGGCATCGGTATCGATCATGGTGTAGGCGGCATAGGTGCAGGCGGTCTCAAGCCCGGTCGCGATGACGCCGGCGTGGAGAATGCCATGCTGCTGGGTGAGCTTGGCATCGAAGGGCAGTTCGATTTCGACGACGCCATGGCTGATCCGCGTCAGCTCCGCGCCAAGCATCTCCATCGCGCCCTGGCTCGCGAAACTGTTCACGATCCGCCCGTGAAAATCGCCATGTTCGAAATCTGCCAATGCCCTGCCTTTACCGGAAACCGCCTTGTCAATGGGGCAAACCTGCCACGCCGCGGCGACTCCGGCAAGCTCAGTTGAGGTAGATCAGCGCGGCGTTGAGCAGGGTCGCGAAGGCGACCCAGAGGGCGTAGGGGGCGAACAGGGTGGCCGAGAGGCGATCGGTATGGCGCGTGGCGCCGATGAAGGCGAGGATGGCGAGCAGCAGCACCAATATGATGATCAGCGCCGGGACCATCATTTGCGCGCCGAAGAAGACCGGCATCCAGGCGATGTTCAGCACGAACTGCACGACCCAGAGGCCGAAGGCCCGACCATTCTCCCCACGCCGCAGGAAGCTGCGGGCGCCGGCCCAGCCGATGAAAACATAGAGCACCGTCCAGACCGGGCCGAACAGCCAATCCGGCGGATTGAAAGACGGTTTGGCGAGCGAGGCATACCATTCGCCCGGCATATTGAGGAAGCCGGCCAAGAGACCGGCGGCAAGGACGCCGATAATGAAGATCGCGTGGATGGCTCTGGTGTTTTTCATGGCGGTATAGATAGGATCGTCAAGCCGAATTGCCAGAGAGGCGCACGGCATGCTGATCGAAGGCCACGTCGTGGCGGCTGCCTGCGAAAATGCCATCATAGGTGCCGACGGCGAAGCCATGCGCGGCATCGGCTATGCCGGCGGCATTTTCAAGCTTTCCGGTCGAGACCACCCTGCCGGTCGCCTCCTCCAGCGTCACCGCCAGCCCCCTGGGCGAGGTCAGTCCGATCAGCCCGTCGCGCGGGTTGGCGGCGATCGCGCCGACATAATTGCCGAGACCGATCGTGACATCCTCCGGCAGCGGCGTGAAGGACAGGGCTTCGCCGGGGGCGATATGGCCGACCAGCGGCGGCGTCTCGTTGCGCGGCCCCTCGAACTGGCAGGCAAACCAGATGCGGCCTTCCGCCCCAAGTGCAAGGTGCCGGGTGGAGAGCTGGCTGAGGGCTGCGGGCAGCGCGTGCTTTTCGACAAGCGCCCCCGTGGCGGCATCGATCAGCGCCAGCGACGGCTCCATGTGATCGAGGTTCAGCTTTGTGCGGCCGAAATCCGGATGGGTTTCGATCCCGCCATTGGCGGCGATGAGATATCGTCCATCCGGCGTCATCGAAAGGTCGTGCGGGCCGACGCCATAGGTCGGGTATTCGCCGATCCGGATATAATCCTGCCGGGCATCATAGATGCCGATCATGCCGCGTCGGTTTTCGAAATCGTTTTCGCTGGCATAGAGAAACCGGCCATCCGGCGAAAATACCCCGTGGCCGTAGAAATGCCGGTCGGAGACGGCATTGACGATCGTCTCGCCGCCCGATGGCGACAACACCAGAATGAAGGTGCCGGGCCTGCGGGCAAACGCCGCCACCGTGCCTGTGGCAGGCGATACGGTGAGACCGTGAATTCTGTCTGGCAGCGCGACCTCGGATATGAACGCGCCATCCTCGCCCATCAACGCCAGCGCGAACCGGCCGTCCGGCGTCCTGATGCCGGTGGCGTAAACCGCGTCGGCGCGTTCCAGCGCGAAGGCGGCGGGGGCGGAAAGCCCGGCCAGGAAGAGGCTGCCTGCGGCCTTGACGAAACTGCGGCGATCGATCAGGGCCGAACGGGCGGGCATGTCAGTCTCCGTCGGAGAAGGAGAAGCCCGCGCCAAGCCCGATTGCGCCTCCGTAACGGTCGTTCAGCCGCAGGATCACGTCCTTGAGGTTCAGGATGATGTAATCGAGCTTCGCACGTTGATCCGGGTCATCGAGCACGACCTCGATATCCGGGTTCATACCCTCCACCACGCCATCGAGCGAGGAGAACAGGAAGTTGATCGAGGACACGATCGAGCGGACATCCTCGTCCAGCAGGTCCTCCATGCCGGAATCGTTCATGAGCGACTGCAGCGCATCGAGATTGGCGAGCACCGAGGGCCATGTGTTTTCGGAGCGCCAATAGATCGCGCGGGTGGCGAAATTCGGCCCGTCCTCGCCGCGGTAGAAATACTCGATGCGCTGGTCGCGCACCGTCTCCGCGCCATGGACCAGAATGCCGAGCAGCGCGGTCAACGCCTCGTCATCGGTGCGAAACAGCGGATTGTCGGGGCCGGGATGCTTCCAGGCATCGGCAACGCCGTCTTCGGCCTCCCAGGCGGCCGTCAATTCGCCGGCGACGCGATCCATATTGGTCGCGATCGCCTCGCCATAGCGGCAACGATAAGTATCGGGAGCCTCGAACATGGTTTCGTATTGCGTGCCGAACAGCACGAATTCGAGCGCGAGCAGGCCCTGCATCGCCACGCTCTTCTGCGGCAGATAGTCGGGATCGAGCGCAGTTTCATCCTCTCCGATGATCGCGGCCTGCACCTGTTTCAGGCCGATGCTCTTGCGGTCGGGATAATAGAGGATGCGCTCGAAACGATGGTCCTCCAGCACCGGGCCGGTGCGCACGATCTCGATTGCGGACCATGCCGCGACGGTGTCGTCAAAAGCCGCCGTTGCGGCCTGATAGCTGGTCTCGCCCGGCGCTGCGCAAAAGGCCTCGACGGCTTCTGACAACGTCCCGGTGGCGACCGCGAAATTCTGGTAGCCGGGGCGGATGAAGCCATCCACCGCCTGTTCCAGCACGCCGGGCACGGCGTCCCGGTTCATGGCGGCGGCGCTGCCGGCTGAAAGAATGACAAGTGTTGCGGCGATAAACTGTTTCACAGCGACTCCAGGAATTTGATCAGCGCGTCGCGATCCTCTTTCGCGGCATTGGCGAAATTGTCGCGCGCGGTTTGCGCTTCCCCGCCGTGCCACAGGATCGCCTCGGTGCGGTTGCGGGCGCGGCCGTCATGCAGGAAGAAGGAATGGTCGTTAACCACTTCCGTCAGGCCGCTACCCCAGAGCGGGGCGGTGCGCCATTCGCGGCCATTCGCCATCGCCACCTGCTGGCCGTCGGCAAGCCCCTCGCCCATATCATGCAGCAGGAAATCGGAATAGGGCCAGATCAGCTGGAAGCGATGGGCCGGATTTTCCGCATTGCGGCTGGTGACGAATTTGGGCGTGTGGCAGGCGGTGCAGCCGGCCTCGTAGAATACCTGCTTGCCGCGCAGAACTTCAGGATCATCCACATCGCGGCGCGCGGGAACGGCGAGGTTTTCCGCATAGAAGGTGATCAGCTCCATCACCGGATCGGGCGCTTCGGTATCGCCAAGGCGCGGCTGAACGCCGGTGGGCATGGCGAGGCATGCGGCTTCCGCCTCGGAGCAATCGCCGTAGGGGTTGGGCGCATCCGGTGAGGAAACGCCGATATCGCCGCTCATCGCGCCGACGGACTGATCGTGGATCGTCGCGTTCTGCGCCTTCCAACCGAATCGTCCAAGCTTGACCTCGCCGGTCACGGTATCGCTGACGATGTTGGGACGGCCCGAAACCCCGTCGCCATCAGCATCATCGGGATCGGCAAAGTCGAGAATGTCGGCGGGCTCGATCGCCTGCACCAGACCAAGGCCGATCATCGGGTTGGCAATGCGCGGCGAGAGCGTGGTGTCCTCGCCAAGCGGCCCATAGGCGAGGTCCGCCACGCCATAGGTCGGATGGCGGAGCGACACCACCGTGCCATCGCCGAGCGTAACCTCTTCTTCCCGATAATCGATCGTCATCCGCCCTTCGGCGGAAAGGCCGGGCACGGCGAAATCCTGAAGCTGTCCGCCATAGATTTCGTCGGGGAAATTGATGGTCTCGTAATTGTCGATGCGCGCCTGCTCTTCCGGCGTGCGGGCGGGCCGCGCCAGGCGCAGGAACATCGAGGTCGCGTCGCTGTCGCCCTCCGGCGGATGCCCGCGGCCATCCTTCAGATGGCAGCTCTGGCAGGAGCGCGCGTTGAACAGCGGCCCGAGACCATCCGACGCCTGGGTCGAGGATGGCGACGACACCCAAAACTTGCGAAACAGCGCATTGCCGAGCTTGAAGGTTTCTTCCTCGGCAAAGGTGATGTTGGCGGAGGAATGCGAGAAACTGTCGCGGTTGACGCTCGCCGTGCTGGTGGCGGCGCCGCCCTGCATGACTTCAAAGGCTTCCGGCTTTGAAAAGTCGTCTGTCGGCTGTGTGACCTTCTCGACCCGCGCCTTGTCCTTGGCATCAAGATCGGTGCGCTCGGCGGGCGGGGTCCAGTCGGCGGCGAAGGTCGTCGTAAAACACAAAGAAGCGGCCAGAGCCGCTGTCGTCATTGCAGGAATATGCCGTTTCATCATGCCATCACGGTCGTACCGGCCGTCCTTTATGTGTTGCGAGGCGGACATTTTCGCCGACTTCTAACCGAAGCTCTCGCTTAATGCACCTGTCTCGCCTTTTCTCTCAGCGTCATCCTCGGGCTTGACCCGAGGATCCAAGGCACCCATCCGCGCGACTGGCGCGAACGGCAATTCGTGAGGCCTGTCATTCTGCTATACAAGTCACGGCTCGCGACTTGCGTGGTTATGGATCCTCGGGTCAAGCCCGAGGATGACGCAGAATGCGGGGTAGGAGCCGCGATTAGCAGCATGGCGTGTTGCGCCGAGCGCCATCGGGCTCCACCCTAAACCCGCTCCTACTGGAACACCGCCTCCGGCGCGTCAAGGCTGTCGGAGCCTTCCAGCTCGATCTGGCCGAGATCGAGCGCGGCAATCGCGCGTTCGATGGACGGCGTCTGGTCGATCAGGCCGTCGATTGCGGCCTGAACCACGGCGTTGCCCTCGTCATTGCCTTCGCCGATCATCTGGTCATAGGCCTCGACGGTTTCCGCGCGGGTGGCCATCGCCTCCATCGCGGCGACGGTCGCAAGCAGCTTCGCCGTCAGTTCCTCGTCCAGCGCCGGGTCCTTGGCGGCCACCAGATCGGAGACCGAAGCGCCGGTCATTTCCGTGCCGTCGACGCGGGTGTAATCGCCGGTATAGGCCTGCAGAATGCCGATTGCGTCATTCAGATGCGAGGCGTGGGTGTTGTCGGAGAAGCAATCATGCTCTTCTTCCGGATCGTGCAGCAGCAGGCCGAGCTTCATGCGCTCGCCGGCTAGTTCACCATAGGAGAGCGAACCCATGCCCGTCAGGATCGCGGCAATGCCGGTGGTCGGGTCTTCGGTGACGTAGCTATAAGCTTCGCCGCCCTGTTCCCAGGCCGCGACAATGTCTTCAAGGTCGGAAATCAGAAGTTCGGAGGCTGCCGTGAGATAGGCCGCGCGGCGGTCGCAATTGCCGTTGGTGCAGTCATCGCCGGAAAGATAATCCGTGTAGGAGCGATCGCCCGCGCCGGCATCCGTGCCGTTGAGGTCCTGGCCCCAGAGCAGGAATTCGATGGCGTGGTAGCCGGTGGCGACATTGGCCTCGATCTCGCCGGCTTCGTGCAGCGTGTTGGCGAGCAGATCGGGCGTGATTTCGGTGGCGTCGACCGTCTCGCCGTTGATCTTGATCTCGGGATTGGCAATCACATTGGCGGTGTAGAGCGAGTTCTCGTCGCTTTCCATGCCGTAGGAGGCGTCGACATAGTCGATCAGGCCCTCGTCCAGCGGCCATGCATTGACCTTGCCTTCCCAGTCGTCAACGGTCGGATTGCCGAAACGGTAGACTTCAGTGAGCTGATAGGGGATGCGGGCTGCGATCCAGGCGTCCTTGGCGGCGTTCTGGGTTTCTTCGCTCGGGTTTTCGACAAAGGCCTGAATGGCCTCGTCCAGCGCCTTCGCCGTCGTCAGCGAATCCTGGTATTTCGCAAGGGCGACATCGGCATAGTGCTTGACCACCGCTTCGGGTGTAACGTCATCGGCAAAAGTCGGGGCTGCGAGCATGGTCGAGGCGGCAAAGCCCGCCAGAAGGGCGCGCGTTCGGTTCGTGTGCATCATGGGGTCCCTCTCCTTCAATGACACTGTGAGTGCTGCCTACATGAAGGAAAAAGAAACTTGTGTCAAATAATCCAGTTATAGAAAATCGCGCGCCGCCCGGGCGCTGCGCACTGGCTTGCGCATCGTCAATTTTCAGCCCGTTCAGCCCTGTTTGCGCAGCACCGCGCAGAAGAAGCCGTCGGTCTCGGTTGCCGCCGGCGACAACGTCGCGAACCGTCCCTCGGTGAAATGCGGCTGCTTCGTCGATGCCGGGAAGCGCGCCTGCCAGAGCGTCGCGATATCGAGGGCTTCGAAGTCGGCATGCCCTTCGAGAAAGGCCACGATCCGGGTCTGATTCTCGGCCGGAAGCAGCGAGCAGGTGACATAGACCAGCAACCCGCCGGGCTTGACGAAACGGGAGGCCGTGGCCAGCACCTCGTCCTGCTGGGCCATGCGTTCCTCGAGGTTCTTTTCCGACAGCCGCCATTTGATATCGGGCCGGCGCCGCCATGTGCCGGTGCCCGTGCAGGGCGCGTCGATCAGCACGCGATCGAAGGTCAGCCCCTCCAGCGCGGCGGCATCGTCATGGACCTGCACGTTGCGGGTTCCGGCGCGGCGCAGCCGCTCGATGATCGGCGCAAGCCTGGTGCGATCGGCGTCATAGGCATGCACCTGGCCGGCATTGTCCATATCGGCTGCAAGCGCCAGCGTCTTGCCGCCGCCGCCGGCGCAATAATCCAGCACCTGCTGTCCGGCATGGGCGTCCACCAGCCGCGCGACAATCTGCGACCCCTCGTCCTGCACCTCGAACCAGCCCTTCTGGAAGGCGAGTTCGGCGGTGACATTGGGCAGCCGGTCGCCGCCGCTGCCGGGCGGAATGCGCAGGCCGTAAGGCGCGATCGCGGTCAGATAGGCCCCTGCCCGGGCCAGCGCCTTCTTCACCTTCTCGCGATCGGCCTTCAGCGTGTTGACGCGCAGATCGAGCGAGGGGCGGCGGTTCAGCGCCTCGGCCTCGGCCAGCCAGCTCTCACCGAAATTTTCCTTGAAGGCCGGGAGTATCCATTCCGGCAGGTCGGCGCGGACATGGTCCGGGGCGTCGGCAAGGTTGCGGCTGACGAAAGCGGCAAGCGCCGCCTCCGAGAGCGGCTCCGGCGCGAACTTGTCGCCGTCGAGCTTTTCGGCGAGGCTTTCCGGGGTAAAACCCCATTGCCGATAAAGCACGGCATGCGCCAGCGCCGCCGGGCTGTCATCATCCATCAGAAAGGCGTGCGACAGCTTCATCCTGAGCGCGTCATAGACGATATTGCCGATCGCCGCCCGGTCGCCGGAGCCGGCGAACCGATGCGCCGTGCCCCAATCCTTCAGAGCATTCGCGATTGGCCGCTTGCGCTCCTCCACCTCGGAAAGAACCTCGATCGCGCCCTGAAGACGTCCGCCAATGCGCATGGTTATGCTCCCTTGGATGAGGTTTGGTGAAGGCTTTGACCACACGGCCCCCAATCTCCCCCCTTGAGGGGGAGATGCCCCGAAAGGGGCAGAGAGGGGTGAACCGCAAGCCGTTGAATTCGGAGTCCGTTGTTCCGCCCTATACCCCTCTCTGTCGCTTCGCGACATCTCCCCCTCAAGGGGGGAGATTGAAGGGGGCTATGCGGCTCTCGCTGGCTTTCACCCGCCAACGCGCCATCAACGCCAACACCCATCAAAACACCGCCACAGACGCCACCACGGCGAGGTACACCAGTACTGCCGCGATCAGCCACAGCGCCACGCGGCCCGAGCGGGTGTGGCGGGCCTCGGCGCGGCCGATCGCTTCGGAGGTGCGCTCGTCGAAGCGCAGGCCGTTTTCGCTCATGGCGATGACTTCGTTGTGGAATTTCTCGGTCTTGTCGGCGATGTCCGGGATCGCCTCGGCGATCTTCAGCACCGCCTGCATGCCCTCGCGCATATCGGTCAGCACCCGGCGGGGACCAAGATTATGCTCGATCCATTTCGACACGACCGGCTCGGACGCCTTCCACATGTTGAAATGCGGATCGAGCATGCGCGACACGCCCTCGACCACGACCATGGTCTTCTGCAAATTGATGAGCTGCGTCTGCGTGGTCATGTCGAAGATTTCGGTGATCTCGAACAGCAGCGTCAAGAGCTTTCCCATCGAGATCGTCTCGGCCGACTGGCCGTGGATCGGCTCGCCGATGGCGCGGATCGCCTGGGCGAACGAGGCCTTGTTGTGGTGCGCGGGCACATAGCCGGCCTCGAAATGGGCTTCGGCCACGCGCATATAGTCGCGGGTGATGAAGCCGTAGAGGATTTCGGCGAGCACCCGCCGTTCCTTCTTACCAAGCCTTCCGACAATGCCCATGTCGACGGCGACGATCATGCCGTCCTTGTCGACGAACAGATTGCCGGGATGCATATCGGCATGGAAGAAGCCATCCCTGAGGGTATGGCGCAGGAAGGACTGGATCAGCGTCACCGCCAGCTTTTCCAGGTCATGGCCCGCCGCCTTCAACCCCTCAACATCCGACATCTTGACGCCGTCGATCCATTCCATGGTGACGACATCGCGGCCGGTGCGCTCCCAGTCGACGGCGGGCAGGCGGAAGCCCTCGTCATGGGCGGTGTTTTCCGTCATCTCCGAGATCGCGGCTGCTTCCAGTCGCAGATCCATCTCGATCTTGGTGGTCTGTTCCAGCGTGCGGGTGACGTCCACGGGCCTGAGCCGCCGGCTGGAGCGGATGAAACGCTCCTGCATGCGCGCGACCAGATACATCGCGCCGAGATCCTCGTTGAAGCGGTGGCGGATGCCGGGGCGGATCACCTTGACAGCGACCTTCTTCTCGCCCTCCGGCGTCGCGACCGTCGCCGGATGCACCTGCGCAATCGAGGCGGCGGCGATCGGATCGCCGAACTCCACGTAGAGTTCGTCGACGGAACGCCCGAGCGAACCGCGAATGGTGGCCTTCGACGCCTCGACCGGAAAGAACGGCATCCGGTCCTGCAGCTGCGCCAGATCCTCGGCGAAGCCCGCGCCGACGACATCCGGCCGGGTCGCCAGGAACTGGCCCATCTTCACATAGGAGGGGCCGAGCCGCGAGATGGCCTTGCCGAGCCTGTCGGAGCGCGCCTTCTTGCGCGCGCCGGGCCGGGCGAACGGCACAAGCAGCGTCTTCACCAGCCGGGCATAGGGCGGCAGGCCTTCCGAAGGCAGCGCGTTAATCACGCCTTCGCGCGCGAGCACCCAGCCGACGCCGAGAAGGTTGAAGTAGGATCGAAGCGCGCCCATGATGAATGCCTAAAGTTTCCAGCCGGAATGAAGGGCAGCGATACCGCCGGAATAATTGGTGAACTTGACCCGCGAGAAGCCGGCGCGCTCGATCATCTTTGCAAAATCCTTCTGGTTCGGGAATTTGCGGATCGATTCGACAAGATAGCGATAGGGTTCGCCGTCGCCGGCGATCGCCTTACCGACGCGCGGAATGGCGTGGAACGACCAGAGATCATAGACCTTGTCGAGGATCGGCGCCTCGACTTCGGAAAATTCCAGCACCAGCAGGCGACCGCCGCGCTTGAGCACCCGGTAGGCTTCCGAAAGCGCCTTGTCGATATGCGGGACGTTGCGGATGCCGAAGGCAATCGTATAGGCGTCGAAGGTCTTGTCCTCAAACGGCAGGTCCTCGGCATTGGCCTCGACGAAGGTGAGGTTTTCGGCGATGCCCTTCTTCTGGGCCCGCTCCTCGCCGACAGCCAGCATGGAGCCGTTGATATCGAGCACGGTGGCGCGCGCCAGCCCCTTCGACGCATCGACGATGCGGAAGGCGATATCGCCCGTGCCGCCGGCGACATCGAGCACGTGATAATCGGGATAGGCGGGCGGGTTCAGCGCGCCAACCATGCCGGCCTTCCAGGCCCGGTGCAGACCCGCCGACATCACATCGTTCATGATGTCGTAGCGCTTGGCGACCTTGTGGAAGACATCGTTGACCAGAGGCTGCTTGTCGCCATCGGCGACATTCTTGAAGCCGAAAGAGGTCTCCATGCCGCCATTGGCGGTGGTCCGGCTGTCCGTCATTTTACGCACCTCACGCTTGAAAATCTTCCGTCTGCCCGTTTCGGCTTTGTCAGCACGCGCTGAATCGCTATATCGGGCCCAATATTGGCTCTGCTGCAGCGATACACAACAGACACCGTTGCGGCTATAAACCGAAACCCGCAAAAGCGAAACGCCAAAGGCTTAAAAACATCATGCCGGAACTGCCGGAAGTCGAAACCGTGCGCCGCGGGCTGGCCCCCGCCATGGAAGGCCGGATCATCGAGAAGCTGGAACTGCGCCGGGCCGATCTCCGGTTTCCGTTCCCGAAGGATTTCGCCGCGGCCGTGAAGGGCAGACGAATTGTCGCGCTTGGTCGGCGGGCGAAATACCTGCTGATCGACCTTGATGACGGCATGACCATCGTCGCCCATCTCGGCATGTCCGGTTCCTACCGCGTGGAAGAAGAAAGCACAGTCGAAACGCCCGGCGATTTCCACCTGCCGCGCAGCGCCGCCGCCATTCACGACCATGTCGTCTTTCATCTGAGCGACGGCCGGGCCCGCGTGATCTACAACGACCCGCGCCGCTTCGGCTTCATGAAACTCGTTCCGCGCGCCGGACTCGAGGCGGATGCAAGCTTCAAGGGCCTCGGCCCGGAGCCGACCGGCAACAGCCTCGACGCCGATTATCTGGCGACCCGCTTTGCCGGCAAGAGCCAGAGCCTGAAGGCCGCCCTGCTCGACCAGCGCAATATCGCGGGTCTCGGCAATATCTATGTCTGCGAGGCGCTGTGGCGGACGCGGCTTTCGCCGTTCCGCGCCGCCGGCCATCTGGTGACGCCCGCGGGCAGGCCGCGCGACGGGCTGAAACGGCTCGTGCCGGCGATCCGCGATGTGATCGCGGAAGCGATCGAAGCCGGCGGCTCCACACTTCGGGACCATCGCAAGACCGACGGCACGCTCGGCTATTTCCAGCATTCCTTCTCCGTCTATGATCGCACCGGCGCACCCTGCCGGCACGAGGATTGCGACGGCACCATCGCCCGCGCCGTCCAGACCGGCCGCTCCACCTTCTATTGCCCGGCCTGCCAGAAAGGGTGAGCGGGCGGGCGGCGGCACTACTTCAGAAAATTGCTTCTGAGCAGGGACACCACTTCCTTCATCCGGCCGTCGAACACCGCCTTCACGCCGAACATCGCGGTGGAGGCAACCTGGGAGACCTCGACCTTGGGCGGCATGACCAGCTCCATGCGGTTGACCTTAACGTCAAGCAGCGCCGGGCCGGGGGCGGCAAGCCAGGCGTCCATCGCCGATCCGAGCTGCTCCGCATTGTCCGCGCGGAAGCCCGCAATGCCGCAGGCCTCGGCAACCTTTGAGAAATCCGGATTCTCGAGCGTCGTGAAATGGTCGACCAGCCCCTCGACCCGCTGCTCCATCTCGACAAAGCCGAGCGAGGAATTGTTGAACACAAGGAGTTTTATCGGCACGTCTTCCTGAACCAGCGTCAGGATATCGCCCATCAACATCGACAATCCGCCATCGCCGCACATGGCGATCACCTGCCGGTCGGGATAGGCGAGCTTGGCGCCGATCGCCTGCGGCATCGCGCTGGCCATCGTGCCGTGCAGCAGGCTGTTGAGAAACCGGCGGCTGCCATTGGCCTTCAGATGGCGCAGCATCCAAACCATCGGCGTGCCGACATCGGAGATGAAAATCGCATCGCCGGCGGCCTTGGCATTCAGGAGATTGGCGACAAATTGCGGATGGATCAGGCTCGGGTCCGGCTCGTCGCCCGCCTCATCGTACTCGCCCAGATCCTCCTGCCATTCCTTGAGGTGTCGGTTGAGATGCTTCTCGTCTGTTTTCTCCTGCACCTTCGGCAGCAGTGCCTCCAGCGTCGTGCGGGCATCGCCGACAAGGCCCATATGGATCGGCGCGCGCCGGCCAAGGTGGGTCGGGTCGATGTCGATCTGCACGATCTTCCGGTCGGGATAGAACTGGGTATAGGCGAAGTCGCAGCCGACCGAGATCACCAGATCGGCCTTTTCAAGTGCGTTAAGACCCGCGCGGTTGCCGAGAATGCCGTTGACGCCGACATTGAAGGGGTTGCCCGGCTCCAGCCATTCCTTGGCGCGGGTGGTGTGCACCATCGGCGCCTTGACCTTGCGGCAGAGCGCCACCACCGCCTCGCGGGCATCGCGCGCGCCGATGCCGGCATAGATGGTCACCCGTTTCGCCTGATCGACCAGTTCGGCAAGCTCTGCCAGTTCCTCATCATTCGGGCGCGCTATGGGCCGGGGCCGGTGCACCCGCCAGTCCGCCGCATCGTCATCGCTTTCCTGAAACATGTCACCGCTGACGATCACCACCGCCACGCCGCCGTTGGTGAGCGCCGCCTGCGCCGCCATCGCGACGATCCGCCGCGCCTGGGCCGGATGCGAGATATGCTCGCAGAACACCGAATGCTGCTCGTAGATCTTCTTCTGATCGACATCCTGCGGGAAATCGAAGCCCTTTTGCGGGCGGTCGACCTCGGAGGCGATCAGCACCACCGGCGCGCCGTTGCGGTGGCTTTCATAGATACCGTTGACGAAATGCAGCGAGCCGGGGCCGCAGGTGCCGGCGCAGACCGCGAGTTCGCCCGTCATATAGGCCTCGCCGCCGGCGGCAAAGGCGCCCGCCTCCTCATGCCGGACGTGGACCCATCGAAGATCGGACCGGGACACGGCGTCCGTGAAATGGTTGATGGTATCGCCGGGTATGCCGTAAATGCGCTGCGCGCCCGCCTTTTCCAGCGTGTCGACGACGATCTCTGCGACGGTTTTGGACATGTGAGCGCTCCTTTCGCGGTCTTCTCCCGATTCTCTGCGCGAACGCCGTCAGACGGCGTTAATGGGTAAACGCGCCGCCGGCGAAAATGAGCCCGGAAAAAGCCGCGGTCGCGTGTTTTATCGCCCCCTCACCTTTTGCCGATCGGGTGGAGCGCGGCGCCACTCTCCTCGAAGGCGGTGATATTGCCGATCGTGGTGTGGGCGATGTTGAAAAGCGCCTCCTGGGTGAAGAAACCCTGATGGCCGGTGATCAGCACGTTGGGAAAGGTCAGAAGGCGGGCAAAGATATCGTCGCGGATGACCGTGGAGGACAGGTCGCGGAAGAACAGGTCGTCCTCCTCCTCATAGACATCGAGGGCGAGCGCGCCGATCTTGCCGGATTTCAGACCCTCGATCACGGCGAGCGTATCCACCACCCCGCCGCGGCTGGTGTTGACCAGCATGCAGCAGCGCTTCATCGCCGCGATCGCATCCTCATCGATGAAATGGCGGGTTTCCGGCGTCAGCGGGCAATGCAGCGTGAGGATTTCGGACTTTTCGAGAAGCTCGTCCTTGTCCACATAGCGCGCGCCGAGCGCCACCGCCTCGTCATTGGGAAACGGATCGAAGGCCAGGATTTCGCAGCCGAAGCCGGAAAAGGCGCGGATGACATTGCGGCCGATGCCGCCCGTGCCGACCACGCCGATCGTCTTGCCGTGAAGGTCGAAACCGAGCAGGCCGTTGAGCGCGAAATTGCCCTCGCGTACCCGGTTATAGGCGCGGTGGATCTTGCGGTTCAGCGTCAGCACCAGCGCCAGCGTGTGTTCGGCGATCGCGTAGGGCGAATAGGACGGCACCCGGGCCGCGGCGATGCCGAGCCGGTCGGCCGCGGCGAGATCGAGCCGGTTGAAGCCGGCGCACCGGAGCGCCACCAGCTCAACGCCCACATCCTTCAGGACCGAAAGCGCCGATGCGCCGAGATCATCGTTGACGAAGGCGCAGATCGCCTTCGAGCCGGCAGCAAGCTTGGCTGTCGGAGCGTGAAGCCCGGCCTCGGTGAAGATCAGTTCGTGCCGGCCCTCATTGGCCGCTTTCAGAAATTCCTCGTCATAGGGTTTGGCAGAAAAGACGGTGACGCGCATGGCGGCTCCTGTGGCTTGATCCCGGCCTCAACAAGTGTAAGGGCCTTTGCGGCAATGGCAATGGCCGGCGGCGACCGTGAATCGACCCGTTTGCCGGCTTTCGCCCCGATTTTGCGGGATTTAAGCATTGACGGGCAGCCGGATTGGCTTTATATGCCCGCCCACAGTATTTGAAAGCTCGATGAGCTTCATCAATTGCTCCCGTCACAAAAGCGCTTCCAGCCGGACACGGCAACCGCATGTGTCGGAGCTAGCGTCAGAATTCGAAGAGAGACTTATATGGCCAATACAACTTCGGCGAAAAAGGCGACGCGCAAGATGGCCCGCCGTACAGCCGTCAACAAGTCCCGCCGCACCCGCGTACGCGGTTACGTTCGCAAGGTTGAAGAAGCGATCCTCGCCGGTGATCTGGAGCAGGCGAAGGCCGCTCTCGCCGTAGCCGAGCCGGAACTGGCGCGCGCCGCCAGCAAGGGTGTTCTTCACCGCAACACCGCCTCGCGCAAGGTCTCGCGTCTGGCGCAGCGCGTGAAGGCAATTTCGGCCTGAGCCGAACAAAAATTGCAGACTTTTTGAACAACCCGGCCTCGCGCCGGGTTTTTCGTTTTGAGTTCATACACTTGGCTATTGTGACGCGAACATTACGAATAGATGTCACAAAAATGACCAAGAATTTTGAACCTTCTCAATGGCTTACGCGAGGATTGCCACATTTTTACCAATTTTGGGCCGCCGCGCGCCACGTAATGATGACATCTGAAAAATTTATTTTTTACGGCATTTTCGTCCATCCGATTTCAGACATATGTGAATCTAATTGATTCAAAAGCGATTCTTCTGAGCCCCTCCGTCGGCACCCAAACTCACGCGTAAGAGTCAATGCTGGAAGCGTCGAATCGGCAAAAAATCCTTGTTGAAATTGTCGGTCGTTCTTGCCTAAATGACCTCCGACAGCAGACGGAATGAGCTCCCGGATTTTTCGGGAGGGGCGTGTTCGACACAGGATGCGTTGTCTTCCCGAAGCTGGGAGCGGCGACTATTTTTTGGCGCCGTTTTTCCAACAATCGCAGGTTGTTATCCGGTTTTCGCCAGAAGTCCGGGTTCGTTCCTGTGTGTCTTTTGTAGACGACCCACGAGGCAGGGAGGGCGCTCAGAACTTCAAGGCATAGAAACTCCGGACATTTTGCAGCCTGCATTTTCCGATACGAGGATCGGGGCGCGGGCAAGCGGCGGAAAGTCCCAATTCCGGCTGAGAGCCGGACTTCGACGCATGCCGGAAAGACACCGGCAGCAGGGCAAAACAGGCAGCGGGCGACATAAAAAACAAGCGCGCGCCAGGGTGATGACGTTTGAAAGGCGGCAACGATGAGAATGAGAATGGTAGCCTCTCGCACCGAGGACAATGCGGGCGAAACCGAGGCCGGTGAAAATGATGCGAAACCGGCGACGGCTGCCATGAATTCCAACGGGGACGATATCTTCTTCGAACGCTTCTGCACCGCGCTGAAGGCCCATGTCGGCGGCGACGTCTATGCCAGCTGGTTCGGCCGGCTGAAGCTGCATTCCTCAGACAAGAGCGTGGTCCGTTTCTCGGTGCCCACCGCCTTTCTGAAATCCTGGATCAACAACCACTATCTCGATCTGATGACCGAGATTGCCCGCGTCGAGCGCCCGCAGGTTCTGAAGATCGAGGTTCTGGTCCGGTCCGCGACCCGCGCGCCGCGCCCCGCAGTTGCAAACGAGCAGCCGAAACCGGTCGCGGCCAACCCGGCGCCGGTCGTGCGTCCGCTGAACCGCGCACCTGCCGGCCAGCCGCTGATGCCCGATCCGGAAACGCCGCAGGCGCGCGGCGCCAGCACGTCCGGCCAGACCGTCTTCGGCTCGCCGCTCGACCCCTTCTTCACCTTCGACAGCTTCGTCGAGGGCGCGTCCAATCGGGTTGCCTTCGCCGCCGCCAAGACCATCGCCGAATCCGGCATGGCGGCGGTGCGCTTCAACCCGCTGTTCATCCATTCCTCGGTCGGCCTCGGCAAGACCCATCTTCTGCAGGCGATCGCCAACGCCGCGCTTGCCTCCCCGGACAAGCAGCGCGTGGTCTATCTGACCGCAGAATACTTCATGTGGAAGTTCGCCACCGCGATCCGCGACAATGACGCGTTGACGCTGAAGGATTCGCTGCGCAATATCGACCTTCTGGTGATCGACGACATGCAGTTCCTGCAGGGCAAGATGATCCAGCACGAGTTCTGCCACCTTATCAACACGCTGCTCGACAGCGCCAAGCAGGTGGTGGTCGCCGCCGACCGCGCGCCGTGGGAGCTGGAGTCGCTCGACCCGCGTGTGCGTTCGCGGCTCACCGGCGGCGTCTCGCTGGAAATGAATGGCCCGGACTACACGATGCGGCTTGAAATGCTGAAGCGCCGGCTTGAACTGGCGCAGCAGGAAGACCCGTCTATCGATATCGCGCCGGAAGTGCTCGAACATGTCGCCAGCAAGGTGACGGCGAGCGGGCGCGAGCTTGAGGGCGCCTTCAACCAGTTGCTGTTCCGCCGCTCCTTCGAGCCCGACCTTTCGATCGAGCGCGTTGACGAACTTCTGGTGCATCTGGTTGGCACCGGCGAGCCGAAGCGGGTGCGCATCGAGGATATCCAGCGCGTCGTCGCCCGTCATTATTGCGTTACCCGGCAGGAACTCGTTTCCAACCGCCGCACGCGGGTGATCGTCAAACCGCGCCAGATCGCGATGTTTCTCGCCAAGACGATGACGCCGCGCTCCTTCCCGGAAATCGGCCGCCGTTTCGGCGGACGTGACCACACCACCGTGCTGCATGCCGTGCGCAAGATCGAGGACCTTCTGGAGAAGGATCACAAGCTTTCGCAGGAAGTGGAGCTGCTGAAGCGGCTGATCAACGAATAGGCCCGGCTGGGCCTTACAGCGATCTTGTCCGAAAAGCCCGGCCCCTCGCCGGGCTTTTCTCATCTCCGCCAGCTTGCTAAAGCGAATGGCAAACAGGAGAGACGCCATGCCGGTCACGCTTTACGGAATCAGGAATTGCGACACGATGAGGAAGGCCTGGACCTGGCTTGATGAGCATTCCATCGCCTATGATTTTCACGATTACAAGAAGGCCGGGATCGACCGCGCGCATCTGGAGCACTGGTGCGACGCGGCGGGCTGGGACAAGGTGCTGAACCGCGCCGGCATGACCTTTCGCAAGCTGCCGGAGGCGGAAAAGGCCGACCTTACCCGCGAAAAGGCAATCGAGCTGATGCTGGCCCAGCCCTCGATGATCAAGCGGCCGGTACTGGAAAAGGACGGCGCGATCACGCTCGGCTTCAAACCAGAAAGCTACGAAGCCGTTTTCGGCAAGAGGTAGGCGATGGCGAAGACCACGCAGGCGACCCGGTTTCTCGACAAGGCCGGCGTCAGTTACACGATCCAGCAATATGATTACGACCCCAATGCCTTCAAGGTCGGGTTGCAGGCGGCTGCGGCGATCGGCGAGCCCCCCGACCGGGTGCTGAAGACGCTGATGGCCAATGTCGACGGCAAGCCGGTCTGCGCCGTGGTGCCTTCCAATGCCGAGGTCTCGATGAAGAAGCTCGCCGCCGCCTTTTCCGGCAAGCATGCCGAGATGCTGGACGCCAGGACCGCCGAACGGCTTTCCGGCTACCACGTCGGCGGCATCTCGCCCTTCGGACAGCGAAAACGCGTGCCGACAGTATTCGAGGAGAAGGCGCTTTCCGAGCCCTATGTGGTGATGAATGGCGGCCAGCGCGGACTGCAGGTCAAGCTCGCGCCGGCGGACGCGGTGAAGGCGCTGGGTGCTAAAACGGCAAGCGTGATCGCGTAACCCTCAGATCGGATTTCCCCGTGCCGCCTCCCGTTTGGCGGCGCGCGCCTCCGGCGTGAAGGCGGAACAATCCGGGCTGGTTGCGATCACGCCGGCGAGATCGTTTCGCGCAGTCGCGTCCTCCACGAAGGCGAGCCGTTCCTCACCCTGAAGAGCGATCACGGTATCACGCAGGATCGGCGCCGGTTCATTGCCGTATCGGCGCGCATGCCGGGCCTCAACAAAGTAGCGGACATCCGGATTAAGCCGGATATCGGACCAGTCTTCGACCTCACTCAAGGCAGGAAGAGCGAAGTAGTTGCCGGTCTCGGCATAGCTGACGAGCCTGTCGAGAAGCGCCATGATCCGGTCTTCGGCCGAGTTGCGGGGATGTCGGCCAGGCTTGCCGCAAAACAAACCTTCGGTCGGTGTGGCAA
This sequence comes from Martelella sp. FOR1707, assembly GCF_053484265.1. Lineage (NCBI taxonomy): Bacteria > Pseudomonadati > Pseudomonadota > Alphaproteobacteria > Hyphomicrobiales > Aurantimonadaceae > Martelella > Martelella sp. FOR1707. Next base: position 175,167 of record NZ_JBAKFP010000003.1, read on the forward strand.
AATCGTAGGAATAGAGTTCGCGCAGTTCTTCGGTGACCTCGATAACGATACAGAACGAAGAGGCCGCGCGGTTGGTCTCAAGCACGTGCTGCTTCCACAGTTCCAGACCTTCGTTGAAATCGTGGGTGAAAGCGAATTCGGGATAGCGCCGGTTGTAGATCAGGTACTCAAAAACGATTTGGGCTGAGCAATTATCGAATCCCGCCCCCATCGCCTCAAGGTCGGCGATCACAGCATCCTCTTCCGCGCTGTATTCATCGGTAAAATCCGGGTGAGGGTGGTCCGCGAAAGACCAATTTTCTGTTGCCTGTGCCGGCAAAGACGCCGCGAGCAGAAACAGACAAGCGGCTTGCAAAGAACGCATCGGTCTTCTCCCCGTAAATCCCCGCACCAGTAATAGGCTATCAGGCAGATCATCACAACCTGAAGGAGCAATCATGCGCGACATGAACTGCGTATTCTCGTATTAGGTGAGTTCGGGAAGGCCGGGGCGCTTCAATTTCGCCTGAAAACAAACTAGATAGTGTCACGACACACCAATCAGTTAGCGAGGCGACCATGAACGCTCAACCCCGGCTTCCCCATCCCATCGATCTGGAAAAACTCGAGAAGCTCGCCGAGGTCGCCGTCAAGGTCGGGCTCAACCTTGCCGAGGGGCAGGATCTGGTCATGACCGCGCCAATCGAGGCGCAGCCGCTGACGCGGCTGATCAGCCGCCATGCCTATCAGGCCGGCGCCGGCGTGGTGACGACGCTTTTCAACGATCCCCAGGCAACGCTGGAACGCTTCGAGCATGGCCATGACGCAAGCTTCGACAAGGCGGCGAACTGGCTCTACGAGGGCATGGGCCAGGCCTTTGCCAATGGCGCCGCAAGGCTTGCGATCGCTGGCGACGACCCGATGCTGCTCGCTGCCCAGGACGCCGACAAGGTGGCGCGCGCCAACCGCGCCATGTCGACCGCCTACAAGCCGGCGCTGGAAAAGATCGCCGGTTTCGACATCAACTGGAACATCGTTTCCTACCCGACGCTCGCCTGGGCGAAGACGGTATTCCCCGACGATCCGGACGGCATGGCCGTCGCCAAACTGGCCAAGGCGATCTTTGCCGCCTCGCGCGTCGACCAGCCCGACCCGGTGGGCGCGTGGCGCGAGCATAATGACAATCTCCATGCCCGCTCCGCATGGCTGAACGCCAAACGGTTTTCGGCGCTCCGCTACACCGGCCCCGGCACAGACCTCACCATCGGCCTTGCCGATGAGCACGAGTGGTCTGGCGGCGCGTCGATGGCGAAGAACGGCATTGTCTGCAACCCCAACATTCCGACGGAGGAAGTGTTCACCACGCCGCACCGTCTGCGGGTGGAGGGTCATGTCTCCTCCACCAAGCCGCTGTCGCATCAGGGCACGCTGATCGACGACATCCGCGTCGAATTCAGCGAGGGCCGGATCGTCAAGGCGTCGGCCGCCAAGGGTGAAGCGGTGCTGAACAGGGTGCTCGACACCGACGAGGGCGCGCGCCGCCTGGGCGAAGTGGCGCTGGTGCCGCATTCCTCGCCAATTTCGGCCAGCGGGATCCTGTTCTACAACACGCTGTTTGATGAAAACGCCTCGTGCCATATCGCGCTCGGCCAGTGCTATTCGAAATGCTTCCTCAACGGCGACAAGCTTTCGCCCGACGAGATCGCCGCGCGCGGCGGCAATTCATCGCTGATCCATATCGACTGGATGATCGGCTCAGACCGGATCGACATCGACGGCATCGACGCCGCCGGCAACGCCACGCCGGTGATGCGCGGCGGCGAATGGGCCGAGTAGGCGGGATGGTCGTGTTGGGGGCGCAAGGTGGCCATTGAGGTGCCATGCGCTCCATTAAGGCGAACCGGAATCAACCTTGCGTGTTCGGCTTTGCCGAGGTCTCAGGCTATCGATGGCTGCCAGCCCTCTCACCCGTCCCAGCCGATCACCGTCAGGTCCGGCCACAGCGTCTTCCAGCGCTCGACCTTGTTCTCATAGGCTTCGCGGGAGACTTGCGTCTTGTTCGGGCGGACGACGGCGTTGAGGAGATCGGCGAGACCGAAGGGCGCATCGCATTCGAAGCCTTGGGCCGTCGGTCTGATGCCGAAGGCGGTGGCCGTGGTCGGAAAGGTCGTGATCGCCTCCGAGACGCTATCATATGCTTCGATGTCGAAGCCGAAGCGGTCGCCATACCAAAGGTGCACCCGGGCCTGGTTCTTGACGTCGATCCAGGCCGGCAGAGCGGAAAACGCCGCGCGGATACGGGCGGCATGGCGGGCTTCCGCCCGCTCCGACAGGTCGCTGGGGTCGAAATAGACGATATCGATATCCGCGATGCCGTGCGTCGGGTCCATGGCGAAGCGGCGGTTCCAGACCGTCTGCGCCAGCGCGCCGGCCACCAGCCAGCAATCCGGTAGATCGATCAGGCGCCAGTTTTCCAGAAGCGGCCTGATAAGCGGACTGTCCGATACCGCCGCCATAACTTCCGCAAGCTCATTCTTCATCGCGGCCCGCCACGACGATCCGCTCGGCGCGGCTGTAGACGCTGAAGCCGTCGCCGCGCGCCGTGGCGATCAGCGTCAGGCCGGCGGCTTCCGCCGTCTCGACGGCGAGCGCCGTCGGCGCGGAGATCGCGATCAGCACCGGGCTGCCGGCAATCGCCGCCTTCTGCACCATTTCCACCGAGAGCCGGCTGCTGACGACAATCGCGCCCGCCCTTGCATCAATACCCTCGCGCGCCAGGGCGCCGATCAGCTTGTCGAGCGCGTTGTGGCGGCCGACATCTTCCCGCACCGTCAGCATGCCCTCGCCCGGACGATAGAAGCCCGCGCCATGCACCGCGCGGGTGGCGGCAAACAGCGGTTGCGCGCGCGACAGCGCCACCACGGCGGCATTCACAGCGTCGGCCCGCAGGCGAAAACCCGGGGCGGCGATTTTCGGCACGGCCCGCACCGCGGCCTCTATGCTCTCCAGCCCGCAAAGCCCGCAGCCGACAGGCCCCGCCATGGAACGACGGCGGGCGGCGAGCGCCTCGGAGCGATCCGCCCGCAGCGTGATCTGCACGTCGATGCCCTTGTCGAAGGCAACGATATCAACCGCCTCGATCTCCCGAGGATCGCTGACGATGCCTTCCGTCAGGCTGAAGCCATAGGCGAAATCGACGAGATCATCCGGCGTTGCCATCATCACCGCATGGGTCGAGCCGCCATAGCTCATCGCCACGGCCATCTCTTCGGCAAGGGGTCGGTCGGCCGCCGTGTCGCGGCTTCCATGGGTGAATAGGGGCTTCAAGGGGGCTCCGGCCATCGCCTTACACCATCACCGCTTTGGGCAGTTGCCGCTCGCCCTTCAGGATCGCCGCGACCAGCGCCAGGGACGAAGTGAGTTCGAGTTCGCTCGAGGCGGCGAGCGCCACCCGGATCGCCGGCGGCGCGGCGGCGCGGCCGACATGAAAGCTCGACCCGGAAGCGACAGCGACGCCCCGGCTTTTCGCGCGCTCGACCATCGCCGCCTCTGTGAGGCCCTCCGGCAGTGGTATCCAGACATGCAGCGCGCCGGGCGTCATGCGGCAGGCGATGCCGGCGAGCGCTTTTTCCGCGATCGCCCGGCGGCGCATCAGCGCCTGGCGTTGCCAGTTGACGAGTTCGATCGCGGTGCCATCGAGGATCCAGCGGCTGGCGATCTCCGCCATCACCGGGGTCGCCACCCAGTTCGCCGCGAGATATCGGTTGGAAACGGCGGCGGCAAAGCGATCCGGCGCGGCCACGAAGCCGCAGCGCAGGCCGGGGATCGTGTTCTTCGACAGGTCGGTCATGTAGACCGTGCGCTCCGGCGCGAAGGCGGCGACGGGCGGCGGGCGGTTTTCGACGAGCGGTCCCAGCACATCGTTTTCGATGATGGCGAGATCGAGCCTGCGGGCAATCGCCGCGATCGCGCGGCGGCGCGGCGCGCTCATCACCAGCGCCTGCGGCCCAGCGGCCGATGGCTGGAGGAAGATCGCCCGCAGACGCTTGCGGCCGGCAACGGCCTCCAGCGCGGCCGGCACGATGCCCTCGCCATCCACTTCCACGCCCTCGAGATCGATGCCGAGATAGCCGGCGAGCGGGCGCACCATCGGGTGCGTCAACGCCTCCACCGCGAGCGACCCGCCGGCCGGCACGACGCTCATGAACGCCGCCGTCATCGCATCGCTGGAGCCGTTGGTGACCGTAATGCCGTGGGCTGGCGCCTTCAGCCCGCATGCGGCCAGCCAGTTGACGCCGGCCATGCGGTAGCGCTGGAACAGCGCGTTGGGCATCATCGAAAACGCCAGTTCCGGCGGCATGGTTACGCCGAGATCGGCAAAGGCTGCGCGGAACTTGGCGAGGCTGCGGCTCTCGCAGACCGGCTTCAGGATCGAAAGGTCGATGACGCCGCTGCCGCCCTCGGTGAGGTAGGGCCGCTCGGGGACCACAGGTTCCGCTTTGATATAGGACCCGCGCCCGACCTCGCCGACCACCATGCCGCGCCGCGTCAACTCCTCATAGGCGCGGCTCACGGTCTGCACCGACACCTTGAGATCGGCCGCCATCTCTCGCTGCGGCGGCAGGCGCATGCCGTCGATGAGCAGGCCGTTGCGCACGGCGGCCGCGATCTGTTCGGCAATGGAGAGATAGGCCGGCCGCTTGATAAGCCGGGGATTCGGGCGCCATTTTGTCATCTCCGGATGGTGGGGCAAATCCGGGAAAATGACAAGCGCGCGGCGGAAAGCGGATTGCGGAAAGGCAATGCCAAAGCCATGGAATGATTAACACTTCCGAAAGCTCCGGCAAACCCGCGAACCGCCGGCGGCTGTCAGCCTGCCATCGCCCGCATGACCGGACTTTGCAACGGTGGCCCGGTGAAGGCGCAACCGAAGCCCGCGGCGAGCGCACCAAGCTCGGCGCGATGCAGGTGCGGCACCAGTCCCTTGACGGAGGCGCTTGCGAAGAAGCTTTCGAAGCCGCCTGGGGTCACGGCGGTCAAGAATTGCGCCGGTTGCGGGCCGTGAACGTGAAATGCGTGCTCCCGGCCACGGGGTATGAAAACGGTTTCGCCATTGCTGCAGCGTCGCGTAGCGCCCTCCAGCCAGAATTCCACACCTCCATCGATCAGATGAATGATCTCGTCCTCATTGCGATGGACATGGCGCGGCGGGCCGGAGTTGGGCGGAACGATCGCTGAAAACATTCCAATTCCGCCGCCGGATTCGGCGGGCGTCAGAAGCACTGTATAGATCGTATTGAGCCAGGTCACGGTCGTGCCGGGCGAGTGCATTGCAAGATAGGTGTTCATGATTTTTTCCTGTCTGGATTTCAACAATTGCACCCGGCCGGAGCGCAGCTGACATATCGCCGAAAACCCGATATTAATGAAATCTATTGTTTAGATAGGACCTATCGACAGCATGAATTTCAGAAACCTCGACCTCAACCTGCTACGGGTACTGGACGCACTGCTGGACGAGCCCAATACCACCAGGGCGGGTACCGCTATCGGTCTCAGTCAGCCCGCGGTAAGCTCCGCGCTGAAGCGGTTGCGCGATCTTACCGGCGATGCGCTTTTTGAGCGCGAAGGCAACAGTTTGGTGGCAACGCCTTATGCGCTCGGCTTGCGCGAACCTGTGAGATCAGCGCTGGACGGCCTGGAACAAGCCTTCGCTGGCCGTGATGGTTTCGACCCCAACCGAAGTCAGCGAAGCTTTCTGCTCGGCGCGTCGGATTTTTTCGCCGAGCTTCTGATGCCCGCCCTCGTAGACCGGATGACCCGCGCCGCGCCCGACATGCGTTTGAAAATGCTGCCGTCCGCGCCGGACCAGCTTGCCGGACTGCTGACGGGAAACGGCTTCGACATGATCGTCTCAATTGCCGCGGAGGTGCCGGGCTGGATCGAAAGGCGGTTCCTGTTCTCTGCCCGCAACGTCGTGGTGGCACGGCACAATCATCCCGGACTTCAGACCCTAGAACCGGGCGCCACCATGCCGCTGTCTCTATTCTGCGAAATGCCGCAGGCAATTTTCTCCGCCACTCGCGACTTCACGCATTTCGAGGATGTAGCGCTCTCCCGAATCGGGAGGGCTCGCCATGTTCGCTTCACGCTTCCTGGATATTTCGCCGTCGCCCGCGTCGTTGGCAATAGCGACATTATCGGCGTCTTGCCCGCGAGCCTTGCGCAAGCGTTGCAACCGGAAATCGGTCTTTCAGTCTATCGCCTGCCTTTCGAAATGCCACTGATCGACCTTTACCTCTACTGGCGTAGCCGCGATACCCGCGATGCCGAGCATTCCTGGCTCAGGGAAGAAATCGTGGGCATTCTCGCGCCTCTCAACGAGGCCGCGCTTGCCGCCGCACCGGTCGCCGATGACTTTGCTTGACGGCGGAAACCGTCTAGAACGCCCCGAACGAAACCGGCGACGGGGCGACCATGTCCGAGAGCAAAGCGAAAACCGCGATAACCGACACCGATGCGCTGGTGGCGCGCGGGCTCGTGCCAGCGGAAGCGGCGGGCGATATCGCGCGGGTTGCCGAGGATTTCCGCATCCGCATTCCGGCCCATATCCTGTCGGCGATCGACACGGTGGCCGCCGATGATCCGCTGGCGCGCCAGTTCGTGCCGGATCGCCGCGAGCTTGAAGCCTATGACGGCGAGATGGAGGACCCGATCGGCGATGGCGCTTTCGAGCGGGCAAAGGGCGTTACCCACCGCTATCCCGACCGGGTGCTCTTGAAGCCGACCCATGCCTGCCAGGTCTATTGCCGCTTCTGCTTCCGCCGCGAGACCGTGGGCGAGCCGGAGGCCGCGCTTGACCGGGACGAGCTTGCCGCAGCGCTCGACTATATCCGCGCGCATAGCGAAATCTGGGAGGTGATCCTGTCGGGCGGCGATCCGCTGGTGCTGTCCGACCGCCGGCTTTCCGCGCTGATGAAGGCGCTTGGCGAAGTCGAGCATGTGGCCGTGATCCGCATCCACACCCGCGCCCCGCTGGTCACGCCCGAGCGCATCACCGACGGCCTTGTCGCGGCGCTGAAGCAGGCCCGCAAGACGGTCAATATCGTCATCCACGTCAATCATCCGCGCGAGCTGACCGAGGCGGTGCGCAGCGGGCTCGCCCGGCTTGCCGATGGCGGCATTCCGCTGTTTGCCCAGACCGTGCTCTTGAAGGGCATCAACGACGATGCCGAAACGCTGGCGACCCTGTTCAGGACGCTCCTCGCCAACAGGGTCAAGCCGTATTACCTCCACCATCTCGACATGGCCAAGGGCGTCGCCCATTTCGCCGTGCCGATCGCGCGCGGACAGGCACTGATGCGGGCGTTGCAGGGCGCGATCTCCGGGCTTTGCCTGCCGACCTATGTGCTCGATATTCCGGGCGGAGCCGGCAAGGCGCCGATCGGCCCTTGCTATCTGGAGCAAACCGGAGAGACGGAATACGAGGTCACGGATTACCGGGGCGGAAAACATTCCTATTCCGACTGGCGGTAAGCGCCAGTCTGGCCCTGCCGGTGCGTCATCTCCGCTGCGCCTCGCCCTCAGCGAAGGCCAGGGCGAGGATCGCTTCGTTTGGAGGGGCGGCGCTGCCGGCCTCACGCGCCGATAGTGCGCGCCTCGATTTCCTCCAGCGTAATGCCCTTGGTCTCGGGTGCCGCAGCGATCGCGTAGACGATGCCGACGATGCAGAAGAAGGTGAAAATCGCGAAGGTCCCGACGATGCCGATGCCCGCCAGCAGATCCGGAAACACAAGCGCCACCAGGAAGTTGAAGAACCAGTTGGCGACGGAGGCGAGCGCCATGCCGCGCGACCTGAGCCGCAGCGGAAACAGCTCCGCCATATAGAGCCAGGGCAACGGGCCGAGACTGACGGCGAAGAAGGCGATGAAGGTGAAAATGCCGATCATGGCAAGATAGGGGGTTGCCGCGACATCCATCATCGTCGCCACGGTCACCAGCGCCATCGACGCCGCGGTTCCGATGAAGCCGAGGATCAAGAGCTTGCGCCGGCCCATGCTCTCCACCAGATACATCGCGACGACGGTCAGCGCGACATTGACGACGCCGATGCCGACGGTCGCCAGAAGATCGGTCGTGGTGCCGGAAAAGCCGGCATTCTTGAAGATTTCCGGGGCGTAATAGATGATCGCGTTGATGCCGGAAAGCTGCTGCAGCACGAACACGATCATGGCGAAGCTCGTCACCGGCAGGATCCCGCGCTTCAGGAACGTGCTCCAGGCAGGCGTCGCCTCCTCGTCCTTGGCACTCTCCTTGATCTCGGCGATGATCTCGTCGACCTCGGCGGGCGAGGATTCCGGCTGCAGCTTCGCGATGATGTCACGCGCCTTGTCGGCATTGGCGTTGAGCGTCAGCCAGCGCGGCGTTTCCGGCGACAGCAGGATGCCGATCAGCGCCACGATCGACGGGAACACGCCGACGCCGATCATCCAGCGCCAGTCGCCCGAACCGCCAAAGGCCGCGTCCGACATGTAGGACACCATGATGCCGATGGTGATCATCAACTGGAAGGCCGAGACGATGGTGCCGCGAATGCGCGCCGGCGCGACTTCCGCCAGAAACATCGGCGCGGTCATCGCCGAAGCGCCGATGCCGACGCCGATCAGAAGGCGGGCAAGTGTCAGAACATACTGGTTGAAGGCAAGCGCGGAAATCAGCGAGCCGACCAGAAAGATCAACGCGCCCAGGATCAGCATCGGCTTACGCCCGTAGCGATCGGTGGTGACCATGGCAAGCACGGTGCCCGCCACCGCGCCGAGCGGCACGGCCGAGGTGATGACGCCCTCCATGAAGGCCGAAACCGTGAAATCCTGCTTGATGAACGGCAGAGCGCCGGAAATCACGCCCTGGTCGAAACCGAAGAGCATGCCGAACAGCGCTGCCACAATGACGATGGCGATGAGCATGGGTTTTCCTCCGCTTGGACGGCAGCTGCCGCCTTCCCCTCTTATGACCCCGTTTCTGAACCGTCGCTGAAAACCGCAAACGGCCTTATACCAAAAGTTGAAAGTCGAAACGGCATCCGTTGTCAAATCCTTTTGGACCTTGGCGTTTATATTAGCGGCGTTCCCGACTTCGCCGCCGAGCCTCTTGACCGGCGCGCCGCCGCGCGGCATAGAAGACGCATCCGAGGGGTGTGTCCGTGACACTGAGATGGCCGATGGCCGAACCCTTGAACCTGATCCGGGTTATGCCGGCGTAGGAACGGAGTTTGGTCTTGAGCGACACGCCCAGAAAATCAGCCTCTATTGACGCCTTCGCTGCCCGGTTTAGCCGGGGAGAGCGGGAGTGAAGCGTACCCTTTCGGCGGCACTCACCTTTTTCGCGATCATGTCCGGGCTTCTTGTGCTCTGGCAGTCGATCATCGTCTTCGGCGAGTTGCCGCGCTATATCCTGCCGCCGCCGCTTGCGGTACTGGCAAAATTCCAGACCGCCCACGCGATGCTGCTTGAAGAGGCGCTGGTAACGCTCAGGGAAATCCTGGCGGGCTTTGCCATGGGCGCGGTCTTCGGCGCGATGGCGGCGATTTTCATTGCCGCCTTTCCCCGCATCGGACGGTTCATCTGGCCTGTTCTGGTGGTGCTGCAATCTTTCCCCGTGTTTGTGATCGCGCCGATGCTGGTGCTCTGGTTCGGCTTCGGCATCGCCTCCAAGGTGGTGATGACGACCATCATCGTTTTCTTCCCCGTCGCCTCCAGCTTCGCTGACGGGCTGCGCCGCACCGATCCGGAGGTCGTGGCCGCGGCGAAGCTCGATGGCGCGGATCATTTCGAAATGCTGCGCCATATCCGCCTGCCGCTGGCCCTGCCGCATCTGTTTTCCGGCCTCAGGATCGCGGCCCCGCTCGCGCCGCTCGGCGCGGTCGTCGGCGAGTGGGTGGGGTCTGCCGGAGGGCTCGGCTTTCTCATGGTCCAGGCCAATGCCCGCATGCAGAGCGACACCGTGTTCGCCGCCATGCTGATCCTGGCACTCGAGGCCGTGCTGTTTCGAAAGGCGGTGGATCTCGCCGCTCCCTTCTTCACCCGCTGGTCGCATGAGGATTGAGCGACCGGTTCAGATAAACAGGAGAATGACATGCTGAAGAAACTCGCATTCGCCGCCGCTCTTGCCCTGGCTCCCGGGCTGGCGAGCGCCGCCGACAAACTCGATGTGATCCTTGAATGGTATGTGAACCCCGACCACGGGCCGCTGGTGGTAGCCCAGGAGAACGGCTACTTCGCCGACCAAGGTCTCGATGTGGAACTGCTGCCGCCGTCCGACCCGTCCATGGTGCCGCGCATGGTGGCGACCGGCAAGGTCGATATCGGCATTCACTACCAGCCCAATCTCTATCTCGACCACGAGGCCGGCATCGATATCGTCCGCTTCGGCACGCTGGTCTCGACCCCACTCAACACGCTGACGGTGTTGAAAGACGGGCCGATCAAATCCGTCGCCGATCTGAAGGGCAAGAAGATCGGCTTCTCGGTGGCAGGCATCGAGGACGCTGTGGTGGCCACGATGCTGGAAAACGCGGGCCTTTCCAGGGACGACATCACCCTGATCAACGTCAATTTCGCGCTGACCCAGTCGCTGCTGTCCGGACAGGTCGATGCCACCATCGGCTCGTTCCGCAATATCGAACTGCCGCAGATGCGGATCGCCGGCCACGAAGGCAAGGCGTTCTTTCCGGAAGAGCATGGCGTGCCGGTCTATGACGAGCTGATCTACGTGACCCGCAGCGAGATGCTTGATGATGACCGCCTGCCGCGCTTCCTCGAAGCTGTCGAAAAGGCGACGGTCTTCATCGTCAACCATCCGGAGGAAGCATGGGAGAGCTTTGCCAAGGCCTATCCCGATCTCGACGATGAGCTGAACCGCCAGGCCTTCGCCGAATCCGTCGTCCGCTTCGCCAAGCGTCCCGCGGCCTCCGATGCCGCACGCTACAAGCGTTTCGGCGCGTTCATGGCGGAAAATGGACTGATCTCTGAAGCGCCGCCGGTCGACGCGATTTCAGTGTCGCTATCGCAGGAAAAGTAGATCGGCCTCAAATCGCCACAAAAGCACATTATAAAGAATTGAAAGAGGCGGCGCGCATGCCGCCTCGCTGTTTCGGTCTTTTGTGACGACAATTGCGGCGATACCGCCATCCAAAGACCGATCTCTATTCCTTCACGACAGGAGATCGGATCATGAAACTTGCCGGCCTTGTGCTGGTGGTGGTCGGGCTTGCGGGCCTCACCATCCGCATCTTGCTTTATCAATATCCCGACGTTGCGGGCACCATCGAGGGCAGCCTTCTGAGCCCGCTCTCCCACCTCGTCCTGGCCGCCGGCGCCGCACTACTCGCGGTGCATCTGCTCTACCGCGTGCTGCGCCACGTCATGCATTTCTGACGGCTGCAAGCGGTCGGCATGGGTCCGCGCGGCGCGTGTGGGCCTGCAGCCTCAAGGGCATTTCACGCTTCCCCGTTGGATACCCTATTGCATTGAAATCATGCTGTATTTTCCCTAGATAGGCGAGCGCATACCCGAATCCATGACCTACAGAGAAATTGCATGCACCTGAAATACCTTCCCCTCGTCATCCTTCTGTCTGCCTCCTCCGCAATGGCGCAGGACTGGGCCGATCCGGACCATCCGGAAATCGACTACTCCGGCGTCTACGGTCAGCTCGCCTCCGAAAACGGATATAAGGAAATGATCGGCTGGTGGTCGTATGGCGACGAGGGCAAGGCCTATGACGACATCAATATGCTGATGGTCGCATCCAATGCGTATCAGCTGATGAGGGAACACAAACACTGGACGCTTTCCGGCGAGTGCCTCGACGGCACGCTCATCGTCGCGCTCGACTATGATGTTTCGAGTGAACCGGGCGCCTTCGCGATCGCCGATGACGGCTTTATCGACGTCAACTACACGGTCGACAGCGATCGCCACTATGAGGAAGGCTGGGTCAACGCCATGGAGGGCACGCGCGCCGCCCTCTACGATGACGATGCCTATACCATCCTGAAGGATTTCGCCGAAAGCGGTGAAGTGGTCTTCGAAGTCACCGGCGCTGACGGCAAGGCCAATGAACTCGCCTTCGACCTTGCCGGATCGGAAGAGGTTCTGCCCCGGCTGTTTGCCGCTTGCGGCCGATAGAGCGTTCCGGACCGAGGCCTGGCGGTTGCGCGAAACGGCGTTGGCGGCGGGTCGTGTTCACTCGCCTTCGCTTTCAGCCTGTTCAGCAGCCCAGGCGCTGGCAGCTTCGACGGCAACCGGCGTCGCGGTTGGCGTAACGCCGAGATAGCTTTCGGTCTGGCTGGCAGGAATAGCGGGCCGCTGTGTCATTCGATAGAGCGCGTAAAGCGCGATTCCAGCGAATGTCACGCTGAGAACGAGCCAGAAGCTGAACGGTCCGGCCCGTTCCATCGCCCAGCCGGTGGCAAGCGGGCCGATAATGGCGCCGAGCCCGAACGTGAAGACCAGACCGCCCGACGCAGCCGGCATATCTTCAGGCGCAAGGTAATCATTGGTGTAGGCCAGGAAGAGCGCGTAAAGAGGCGTCGTCATTCCACCCGCGACGAAGGCGGAGGCCATCAGCGGCCATAATCCGCCGCCCGCCAACCAACCGCAAAGGCACGCCGCAGCAGCAACGACCGACGCTCCGAAGATCAATGTGCGCCGATCAACACGATCCGAAATCCAGCCAATCGGATACTGCAGCGCGAGAGCGCCCGCAAACAGCATTGCCACGAACAGCGATATCTGGTCCGCCGTCATGCCGATCAGCGCGCCGAAGACGGCGCCCATGCCCGACTGCGTCGCATAGGCGCTTCCAAGAAAGAATATGCCGACTGTGCCAAGCGGCGATTGGCGATAGAGCTCACGCAAGGGCATCGGTCGCGTGACCTCCGTCCGCGGCGCTCGCCCAACGGTTAGAAGCACGGGCGCAAATGAGATCGAGACGAGGATCGAAGCCCCGATGAAAAGCACGGAGGTTCGCGCGTCGCCAAGCGTCAACAGCCCCTGCGCGCCGATAATGCCGAGCGTCTGTGCAATCATGTAGGCCGACAGCACCTTGCCGCGCGTCTCGTTGGTCGAGGCATCGTTGAGCCAGCTTTCCGCCGTAACGTAGATGCCCGACATGCAGAAGCCAACGAGGATGCGCAGCAAGGTCCACGCCCACGGCTCAACGATCAGGGGAAAGGTGATGAGCCCGGCCGACATGAAGCTGCCAAGCGCTGCGAAGACCCGCACATGCCCGACATTGCGGATCAATGACGGCGTATAGCGGGCGCCCGAAAGAAAGCCGACAAAATAGCCGGATGTCACGACCGCGAGCGCCGTCGCAGAAAAACCCTCCAAACCGCCCCTCAGGCCGATGAGGGTGAATTGCATGCCGTTGCCGAGCATGATCAGGACAATGCCGACCAGCAGGGCCCAGATACCTGACAAGACTGTGACCATCGACGCCCCTCAAGCCGACCCGCCATTGGTGTTCGGCATCAGCTTATTGTGAACATTTGCCGGGTTGCAGGGTGTCTCATTTGCGCACAGAAACTGACTGAAACGCGCGCGCGCTAAAATCTGCAACGGTTTCCGAAGCGAGGCGTTCAAGGCGATATGTCGGAATATCCGATCCAGGGGCTCGCGCAAGCCACCATGCGATCAACGCACGACGATGACGGCGATAAAACCGACACCTAAATCCGCTTGCCCGCCCGCTCGTTCAGCGTGCTTTCGACAAAGGCCGCGACATCGCGGTCGGCGGGATAGAATTCGAGATAGCGCCGCCAGACCGCGACTGCGGCCTCCTGCCGCCCGGTCCTGTCGAGAATGGTCGCCATCAGACCGAGCGCGCCGAAATCGCGCGGCTCCAAGGACAGCGATGTGCGGATATCGTCCATGGCGCGTTCGAGATCGCCATGGGTGTAATGGAGCACGGCGCGCTTGCGGTAGGGGGCTGCCTCGTCCGGCCTCAGCGCGATCGCCTCCGACAGGAAATCGAGCGCGGCGGCGGTGCGGCCGTTATTCTCCGAATCATCCGACCATTCGATCAGCAGGGAAACCGTGGGGCTTGGCGAGCGATCGAGATATTCGTCGATCTGGCGGGCGAGATCCGCCGCCTGCCGGGCATCGCTTGTGCGTTTCAGCCGATCATAAAGCCTGTCCAGCGGATCGGCCTCGACAACCACGTCGGGCATTTCTGAAACCTGATCCTCCGCGGCATTGCCCTGCGCAAGCGCCGGCAGCGGGCCGGCAATGGCCAGGGCGGCGAGGATCAGAATGGCGGACACAAAAAAGCGCATGACGGGAATGGTATCCCGTCATGGCGAAAATTCAAACAGATAATGCGCTTAATATCTCAGCCCTGACGGGCCTTGAAGCGCGGGTTCTGTTTGTTGATGATGTATACCCGGCCCTTGCGGCGCACCAGACGGTTTTCCCGATGACGGGACTTGAGCGCCTTGAGCGAATTCTTGATCTTCATGTTTTCGATCCGCTGTTTGTGCCGCTCTCGACTGATCAGTAAAGGCGGTCAGAATTGATATTCAAAGGCGCGCCTTACAAAAAAGCGCGCCGGACAGTGGCCGCTACCTAGCGAATGATCGCCGCCAAGTCAACCGTCGCGACGCTTTTCCAGCACGGTGACATGACCCATTTTCCGCCCGGCACGGCTTTCGGCCTTGCCATAGAGATGAACGAGCGCGCCTTCGGTCGTCATCCACTCCGGAATCCGCTCCATGTCGTCGCCGATGATGTTATGCATCACGCAATCGCTGTGACGTGACGGGTCGATCAGCGGCAGGCCGCAAACGGCGCGGATATGCTGCTCGAACTGCGAGATGACGCAGGCCGCCTCGGTCCAGTGGCCGGAATTATGAACGCGCGGGGCGAATTCATTGGCAATCAGCCTGCCGTCGCGCGCGACGAACAGTTCCAGCCCCAGAACCCCGACATAATCGAGTCCGATCAGCAGCCGCTCTGCAGCAGCGCGGGCAGCCGCCGCAATGTCCGGCGAAACGCTGGCCGGAACGGTGGAGGTCCGCAGAATGCCCTCGCGGTGGACATTCTCGGCCGGATCGAAACAGACGATCGTGCCGTCCATGCCGCGCGCGGCGATCACAGAGATTTCGCGGTCGAAATCGATCCACTCCTCAAAGATCGCGGGCGCGCCATTGAGCGCTGCGAAAGCGGCCTCCGGATCATTGTCGCTGCCGTCAAACACCCACTGCCCCTTGCCGTCATAGCCGAAGCGGCGGGTCTTCAACACGCCGCGTCCACCGAACGCCTCAAGCGCGTCCGCAAGGTCCTCAGCGGTATCAACCGCCCGGAAACCGGCGGTGGCGATGCCGCTGTCGTTGAGGAAGGTCTTTTCGGTGAGCCGATCCTGCGACACGGACAGCGCGCGGGCCGGCGGATAGACAGGCCGTTCGGCGGAGAGAAGCGCGGCGCTTTTCTCCGGCACATTCTCGAATTCATAGGTGATGGTTTCGCAGGCCCGAGCGAGCTCGGGCAACGCCGCCTCGTCATCATAACCTGCCACGATATGACGGTTCGCGACCTGGGCGGCCGGGCAATCTTCCTGCGGCTCCAGAATGACGGTGCGGATCGAAAGCCGGGCGGCCGCCATGGCCAGCATGCGGCCAAGCTGGCCGCCGCCGATGATACCGATGGTCTTCATGAAACTCATTCGTCCTTGTCGATGGGGTATTCGGCAACGCTTGCCGCCTGGCGCACGCGATATTCATCGAGCCGACCTGCAAGCTCCGGATCGGCCAGCGCCAGAACGGCTGCCGCCAGAAGCGCCGCATTGACAGCGCCGGCCTTGCCGATGGCGAGCGTTCCAACCGGAATGCCCGCCGGCATCTGCACGATCGACAACAGGCTGTCCTGGCCGGAGAGCGCGCGCGACTGCACCGGCACGCCGAAAACCGGCAACGGCGTCAGCGCCGCCATCATGCCCGGCAGATGCGCTGCCCCGCCGGCGCCGGCAATGATGATCTGGAAGCCTTCGGCGCGGGCGCTGCGGGCGAATTCATACATGCGGTCCGGCGTGCGGTGGGCGGAGACGATCCGCGCGTCGTAATCGACGTCGAGAATATCGAGAATGTCGGCGGCGTTCTTCATCGTTTCCCAGTCTGACTGGGACCCCATGACGATGGCGACAGGCGGATTCTTGATCGGGCTCATCGGCATTCCATTGTTTCAACAAATTCGACGAATGTGGCACGCGCCGACCATGCGTCGTTTCGGGCGAAACACGCTCTAGCATCAATCGTTTTCGGTGAAAAGCAAGGCGCCGGGGAGATCCTGCCGGCCTGGGGCAAAATGCCCTCACAAAATCACATTTCCGCCTTCGACAAACGTCTTCGATCATGGCATTCTTACATTGCACTTTGATGACGAGGCGCCGCATCCGGCGGCGCGAAACCAAAGGAAGGACGTGTGCAATGACAGTTCAGACGCATCTTGCCGCTCTCGAGGAAAAGCATTCGGAACTTGAGAGGAAGCTTCACGACGTAATGGCTTCGCCGTCCAGCCCCGACCAGGAAATCGCATCGATCAAACGCAGGAAACTTCACCTGAAAGACGAGATTGAACGCCTCCATCACTCCGCTACTTAAGACACCCCCCTGTCCTCAAACGCCCCGGCAAAAACCGGGGCGTTTTTGTTTGCGTAGCGCGCGCCTGATCGCCGGCTCGAAGCCTGCGCAATGCTCACGTGTCGCCGTCCTTCTCCCGCTTCTTCATCACCCCGATCCTGAGCATCACCTCGCGCGGTATGTCATAGGTCGATTTCAGATGGTGATCGGTGCGCAGCCCCAGATAATCGCGCTGGATGAACAGCGCGAAAGCGCGGTCGGCCGCTGCCTGCACCAGTTCATCGCGGTCCTGATTGGAGCCCGGCGTCTCGTCGTGGCGTCTGAGCGCCGCCAGCGCCTCCTCCAGCCGTCCGCCGATCCGCCCCAGCGCCTGCGCCGTCTCCTGCATGATCTCGTACTGCAGGGCGTCCAGATCGGGATCAAGCGGCCTGCTGCTCGTGCCCGGCAATATCGGTTTCCTGGTGGCCATCGGGGTTCCTTCGTCTGCTCTATCAAAATCGGGAAGGTGCTGCGGGAGTTCAAGCGTCATGGGCAAATGACGGGCAGATAAAACGGCGCACGCATATTTGGCAACCGCCGCTCCCCCTCACCAGTTGCATACGAGCGCCCCTCTCCCCTTCTGGGCGAGGAGGAGCACTTCAGCGTTTTCCGTGCAAGCAACAAGATCGGGCAATGCCGTCTTCCCCTTCTCCCCGTGGGGGAGAAGGTGGCCAAAGGCCGGATGGTACAAAACAAAAAACCGCCGGGCGCTGCCACCCGGCGGTTTTTCTATTCGTGAAGCAAGCGAGGCTTACTGGTCGTCGCGGTTCTTGAGCGCAGCGCCCAGAATGTCGCCAAGCGAAGCGCCCGAGTCGGACGAACCGAACTGAGCCACGGCTTCCTTCTCCTCGGCGATTTCCAGCGCCTTGATCGACAGCATGACCTTGCGGTCGCGCTTGGAGAAGTTGGTGACGCGGGCGTCGAAGACCTGGCCGACCGAGAAACGCTCGGGGCGCTGGTCGTCGCGGTCGCGGGCCAGATCCGAACGGCGGATGAAGGCGGTAATGTCGTCGTGGTTGACGAGCTTCACTTCCACGCCGCCGTCATTGGTGCCGATGACTTCGCAGGAAACGACTGCACCCTTGCGCAGGTCGCCGGAAGCGGCTGCTTCCGTCAGCGCATCCTTGCCAAGCTGCTTGATGCCGAGCGAGATGCGTTCCTTTTCGATGTCCACATCGAGAACGACAGCCTTGACGATATCGCCCTTGTTGTATTCCTCGATGACCTGCTCGCCCGGACGGTTCCAGTCGAGATCGGAAAGGTGCACCATGCCGTCGACATCGCCTTCGAGACCGATGAACAGGCCGAACTCGGTCTTGTTCTTGATCTCGCCTTCGACTTCGGTGCCGGGCGGGTTGGAGAAGGAGAAGGCTTCCCACGGATTCTCGAGCGTCTGCTTGAGACCGAGCGAGATGCGGCGCTTGGCCGGATCGACTTCGAGAACGACGACATCGACGTCCTGCGTGGTCGACAGGATCTTGCCGGGGTGTACGTTCTTCTTGGTCCAGGACATTTCCGAGATGTGGATCAGGCCTTCGATGCCCGGCTCCAGCTCGACGAACGCGCCGTAATCGGTGATGTTCGTGACGGTACCGGAAATCTTCTTGCCTTCCGGATACTTCGCCGAAATGCCATCCCACGGGTCAGCTTCAAGCTGCTTCATGCCCAGCGAAATGCGATGCGTTTCCTGGTTGATGCGGATGATCTGAACCTTGACGTTCTGGCCGATGGTCAGAAGCTCGGTCGGGTGGTTGACGCGACGCCATGCCATATCGGTGACGTGAAGCAGGCCGTCGATGCCGCCGAGATCCACGAAAGCACCGTAATCGGTGATGTTCTTGACGACACCCTCGACAACCTGGCCCTCTTCGAGGTTCTGAACGATTTCCGAACGCTGTTCCGCACGGCTTTCCTCAAGAACGGTCCGGCGCGAAACGACGATGTTGCCGCGGCGCTTGTCCATCTTCAGGATTTCGAACGGCTGCGGCGTGTGCATCAGCGGGGAAACGTCGCGGATCGGACGGATATCCACCTGCGAACGCGGCAGGAAGGCGATGGCGCCGTCGAGATCGACGGTGAAGCCACCCTTGACCTGGTTGAAGATCAGACCTTCAACGCGCTCGCCGGCCTCGAACTTGGCTTCGAGCTTGATCCACGATTCCTCGCGGCGCGCCTTTTCGCGCGACAGGACGGCCTCGCCCAGCGCGTTCTCGATGCGCTCGACATAGACTTCGACTTCGTCGCCGACCTTCAGTTCGCCTTCCTTGCCCTTGGCGCCGAATTCCTTCAGCGGCACGCGGCCTTCGACCTTGAGGCCGACATCGATGATGGCGACATCCTTTTCGATGCCCGTGACGAGGCCCTTGGCGACATAGCCTTCGGCCAGATCATTGTTGGCGCCGAAGGATTCTTCCAGCATTGCGGCGAAATCGTCGCGCGTGGGGGTTTGTGCAGTCATAGAAACTCCTGGAACGTGTCGGCTCAAAAAGCCTGACACGGATGCGCCGGTGGCTGGTGTTGATATCAGGTAGTCAAAGCACCCCTCTTTCCCTTATGGCAAAGAGCATTCCGGCGCGTGGATGCTGTGAAAACCTCTATATGCGGGAAAACCCGCCAATTTCAGTTATTCCGGTCAAGCTGCCCGTCGATAATCGCGCGCGCGGCTTGAAACGCGGCCTCTATACCCATTTTGGACGTATCAAGCAAGTGCGCATCGTCCGCTGGTCTCAGCGGACTGTCCTCGCGGCCCATGTCGCGCGCATCGCGGCGCTTCACGTCCTCGAAGATTTCGGCGAAATCTGCCGTCCCGCCGCCGGCGACAATCTCGTCATAGCGGCGTCTGGCACGCAGTTCGGGATCGGCGGTCACATAAAGCTTCACTGTCGCACCGGGGCAGACCACCGTGCCGATGTCGCGACCGTCAAGCACCGCGCCGGCGCCGGTTTCGGCAAAGCGGCGCTGGGCGGCAACGAGCGCCGTGCGGACCCGGGGCATCGCCGCCACCTTTGAGGCCGCCTCGCCGATTTCGTGTGCGGAAAGCACCGCGCGGTCGAGGCCGGCAAGATCGATCGCGCCCGCCATTTCGGCGGCAATCGTCTCGTCATCGAGCGGCTTGCCGGCATCGATGAGGGCTTTGGCGGTGGCGCGATAGGTGAGGCCGGTATCGAGATGCGGCAGACCGTAATGGGCGGCGAGCTTGCGCGCCAGCGTCCCCTTGCCGGCCGCCGCCGGCCCGTCGATTGCAATCACCAATGCCATTCATCTCCGCCACCGGCCGGGGCCGGCTTTAATCTATGTAACGCGCCAGCCTCGTTCGATTCGGTCGATCTAATCGGAGGCTTCGCAACAAACAATCTCTCCCCTTGAGGGAGAGATGCCCCGACAGGGGCAGAGAGGGGTGAACCCTCTCCTCAAATTCGGAGCTTGCGGCTCATGCCGCTACCCCTCCCTGTCGCTTTCGCGACATCTCCCCCTCAAGGGGGGAGATTGGGAGCTGATAGGACCTAGCCTCGCCGGCCGGCAAAACCTTGCTGCGACGCAGTCACTACTTACTCCGAAGCAGCGTCGGCCAGCGCCTTGGCGTCGCGGTTGCCGTCATTGTCGCCGGCTTCGGCCTTCGGCGTGCGACGGCGGCGGGCGGGCTTCTTGGGGGCTTCGCCTTCCGGGGCCGCTTCGGCGGCAGGCGCCTTGTCCTCGGTTGCCGGCGCTTCGCCTTCCGCCGCGGTTTCAGCAGCGGCGCGCTTGGTGCGGCGCGGACGGGCGGCGGTCGAGGCGCGGCGACGCGGCTTGTCGACCGGCTGGCCGTTGGCGTCCTCGGCCATCACTTCGGCGGGCGTGCCTTCGATCACCGGCTGCGGCCCATCGGCATCGACGGCCTGCTCCTGGCGGCGATTGTTGCGACGGTCATTGCGCTCGTTGCGGTCATTGCGCTCGCCGCGGTCGTTACGATCATTGCCGTCATTGCGATCATCGGCGCGGTTGCCGTTGGCCTGGGCGGCGTTATCGTCATTATCATCATTGTCGGAGCGGTCGTCGCGCTGGTGGCGATCCTGCATCTGCGCCTGGGCGGCGGCGATGATCCGGTTATAGTGCTCGGCATGCTGAAGGTAGTTTTCAGCCATGACGCGGTCGCCGGCGCTTTGGGCGTCGCGCGCCAGCGTCATGTATTTCTCCGCCACATGCTGGGCGGTGCCGCGGACCTTCACATCGGGACCGGCGCTGTCATAGGTCCGGGTCAGCGGATTGGCGCCCTTGCGGTTAAAATTGTTATTATTGCCGCCGCGCCCGCGTCCGCGTTTATTCTGCTGTCCTGACCTCATGAAAACTTCACCTGAATTTCTGTTTATGGTCGAGCTACGCCCTTTGCCGGGCGGTGTCATGAACACACGGCGGCATAGTCCATCCGGCAGGGCATCTCAGCGCTGCCATTCGTGGAATTTAAGGACCTGAATCACGCAAAAGACGGTAAGTCGCAATGAACCAACACTGGACGGAAAACCTGTAGACTGAGGCCAAGCGACGAATCGCTGTTTGTTTCAGTCGCCGTTTTGCGTGGCTGCAACCTAGCCCGCCTGTGGAGAAATTCCAAGCCCTTTCTTTAGCTGATTTCAAAAAAATCCGGGCGTTTTAGCCGGAAAATCGCAATCTTTCGCGACAGGAACGCCGCGCAGTTTCAAATATTTAGACAGGTCTATCGCCGGCGGCCAAAAAGCCGCCGCCTCCATCTCCGGCCTCATTCGGCCCTGATGAAGATCAACGCGCGATCGTTTCCGCCGAGGTCCTTCGCTGCAACCGAGAGTTTGAAACCGGCCTCGGTAAACACCTTGGTCACCGACACCTTCTGTTCGGCTCCGATTTCGAGCGCCACGATCCCGCCTTCGGCGAGATGGTCGCCAGCGCCGGCGGCGATCGCCCGATAGGCATCCAGGCCGCTTTCGCCGCCATCAAGGGCTGCCAGCGGATCAAAGTCGCGAACTTCGGGCTGAAGCGACGCGATCTCATCGGAAACGATATAAGGCGGATTTGACACGATCATGTCAAAACGGCCGTCAATTGCGTCAAACCACGAGCCCTGCTTAAGGGCAAGCCGGTCGGCCACACCATTAATCAAGGCATTGCCGCGCGCCGTTTCAAGGGCGCCCTCGGAAATATCCGTTGCAACGCCTTCGGCTTCGGGACACTGGCTCAGCAGCGTGATCGCGATCGCCCCGGTTCCGGTGCCCAGATCGACAAAACGCGCCCGCCCGGTCTCGGCGATACGACGCTTCAGAAATGGCAGGCAGTGTTCAACCAGGATTTCGGTATCCGGCCGTGGCTCCAGCGTCTCCGGCGACAGCAGGAAATCGAGCCCGTAGAATTCACGCGCCCCGAGGATGCGGTAAACCGGCTCGCGGTTCTTGCGGCGCTCGACCGCTTCGGCAACCGCCTGCATCTCGATGGCATCGATCACCCGCGCGCCTTCGGTCACCATCTTGGTCAGCGTCAGACCGAGCACGCCGCTCACCAGATGGCGGGCGTCTTCCTGCGGCACATCGAGCCCCGCCGCCGCGAAGGCGTCGACGGTCTGGCGGTAGAGTTCCGAAAGCGTCACCTCAATGCGCCTCGACGCCGAGCATGGCAAGCTGGCCGGCCTGGTAATCGGCCACCAGCGCATCCACGACCTCGTCGAGATCGCCGGCAATCACCGCGTCGAGCTTGTAGAGCGTGAGGTTGATGCGGTGATCGGTGACCCGGCCCTGCGGGAAATTATAGGTGCGGATGCGCTCCGACCGGTCGCCGGAGCCGACCTGGCTCTTGCGGTCGGCGGAACGGGCGTCATCGGCGCGCTGGCGCTCCATGTCGTAGAGCTTGGCGCGCAGCACCTGCATGGCCTTGGCCCGGTTCTGGTGCTGGGATTTTTCCGATGAGGTGACGACGATGCCGGTCGGGATGTGGGTGATGCGCACGGCCGAATCGGTGGTGTTGACGTGCTGGCCGCCGGCGCCCGAAGAGCGCATCGTGTCGATGCGGATATCTTCCTGGCGCACATCGACATCGATCTCCTCGGCCTCCGGCAGCACGGCAACGGTGGCGGCGGAAGTGTGGATGCGACCGCCGGCTTCGGTTTCGGGCACCCGTTGCACCCGATGAACGCCGGATTCGAATTTCAGCCGCGAGAACACGCCCCTGCCGCTGACCGAGGCGATGATTTCCTTGTAGCCGCCGGCATCGCCCTCGCTCGCCGAAAGCACCTCCACCTTCCAGCCCTTGGAAGAAGCGTAGCGCTCATACATGCGGAACAGGTCGCCGGCAAACAGCGCCGCCTCGGAACCGCCGGTGCCCGCGCGGATTTCGAGCACGGCGCTCTTTTCATCGGCGGCATCACGCGGCAGCAGCAGGATCTGGATTTCGCCCGACAGCGCCTCGATCTTCTCCTCGAGATCGGGCATTTCCATTTCGGCAAGTTCGCGCATCTCGCGGTCGGTCGCCTTGTCGGCAAGCAAGGTTTCCAGATCGGCAAGCTCGCTTTCGGCGGCCTGATAATCGCGGATCTTCTTCACCACCGGTTCCAGCTCGGCATATTCGGAGGCGAGCTTCACATAGGTTTCCGCATCGGGACCGGACGACATCCGGGCCTCGACCTCGGAGAACCGCCGTTCCAGTTCGCGCATCTTGTCTTTGGGTAGCCTTGCCACGCCGGGATCACTCCGCTGGTTATGGTGATTTTCTTATGGAGCGCTCGCGCGCCGACCGCTTAATGCCGTCTATAGCGGAATATTGTGGTCGTTCGCAAAGCGTTCAAGCAGTGCGCGCACGGGGGTGCCGTTGCCGGGATCGTCGAGCGCGGCATTGATCTCGGCGCTGACGGCGCCGATATCGAGCCCGAGCAGCATCGCCTTCACCGGCCCGATCGCCGTCGGCGACATCGAAACGGCGCGGTAGCCGATCGCAAACAGCGCCAGCGCCGAAATCGGCTTGCTGGCATATTCGCCGCACAGCGTTACCGACACATTGTTGCGCTCGCCCGCGCGCACGATATCGCGCAGCATCCGGAGAAACGGTTTGCTGATCGTGTCGTAGCGGTCGGAAACGCGGGCATTGCCGCGGTCGATCGCCATGAAGAACTGGTAGAGGTCGTTGGAGCCCACCGAGACGAAATCGACCTCGGCCATCAGTTCGTCGATCTCGTAAAGCAGCGCCGGCACTTCCAGCATGGCGCCAAGCTCGATCTTTTTCGGCACCTGATGGCCGAATTTGACGAGATGCTGGACTTCCTTGGCCATCAGCGCCCGCGTCTCGCGCAGCTCGCCCACTTCGGAAACCATCGGCACCATGACGCGCAGCGTCTCGCCCGCCGTCGCCTTCATCAGCGCGCGCATCTGCATGCGCAGGAGATAGGGCCGGTCGAGCGCAAGCCGGATGGCGCGCCAGCCCATGGCCGGGTTTTCCTCCTCCTGGGCGCGGAAGAAGGAGACCATCTTGTCGGAGCCGATATCGAGCGTGCGGAAGGTTACCGGGCGGTCGCCGGCATGGTCGAGCACCTGACGATAGAACGCTTCCTGCTCGGCGGCCTTCGGCATGCGCGAGGCGATCATGAACTGCAGCTCGGTGCGGAACAGGCCAATGCCCTCCGCGCCCGAATCATCAAGCTGCGGCAGATCCACCAGCAGGCCGGCATTCATCATCAGCCTGAAGCGCACGCCATCGGCCGAGACCGGCTCGACGGCGCGCAGCGCGCGGAACTGCTCCTGGCGGCGGGCGCGAAGCCGGACCTTTTCCTCATAGGCAACGACAAGCGCATCGAGCGGGCGCACATGCACCTCGCCGTCATCGCCATCGACGATGATGGCGTCGCCGTTTTCGACCTGGGCGGCAACGCCGGTCGCCTGACCGATCACCGGAATGCCCATGGCGCGCGCGACGATGATCACATGGCTGGTGGCGGCCCCGTCCTCCAGCACCAGGCCGCGCAGCTTTTCGCGCGGATAATCCAGAAGCTCGGCCGCGCCCATCACCCGCGCCACGACAATCGCGTCTTCGGGAAAGTTCTCGCCGTCGCGGTCGATAACCCCGCCGGTCAACTGTCTCAGAAGCCTGTTGGCAAGGTCGTCGAGATCGTGCATCCGGTCGCGCATGAACGGGTCGGTCAGCCGGATCATCCGCGCCTTGGTGTCGCTCTGCACCTTTTCGACAGCGCCCTCGGCCGTGAGCCCCAGCGTGATCGCCTCTTCCAGCCGGCGGACCCAGCCGCGGTCATGGGCAAACATCCGGTAGGTTTCCAGCACCTCGCGATGCTCGCCTTCCGAGGGCACGTCGTTGCGCTGCAACAGCTCGTCGATCGAGAAACGCAGTTTCTCCACCGCCGCGCGCAGCCGCGCGATTTCGGCGTCGCTGTCCTCGTTGACGAGATTGTTGATGACGATGCGCGGCTCGTGCAGCACGGCGTGGCCAAGCGCGATCCCCTCGCCATAGGCATCGCCCGACAGCGATACGGAGCGGGTGAGATCGAGCTCCATGCCGGGGCGGGTGATCTTCTTCAGGTCGCCGGAAGCGATCAGTTCGGCAAGCAGCATCGCCGCCGTCTGCAGCGCCTCAACCTCCTCCTCGCTATAGGCATGCTCGTCGGTGTTCTGGACAACCAGAACGCCGAGCGTGCGGCCGGCGCGCAGGATCGGTACGCCGAGGAAGGAGTGATAGATTTCCTCGCCGGTCTCCGGCAGGTAACGGAAGGCGGGATGCGACTGGGCGTCGGAAAGGTTCAGCGGTCGGGCGGACGCCGCGATCGTACCGACGAGGCCCTGCCCCATGCGCAGACTGGCGAGGTGGACGGCATCGCGCTTCAGGCCTTGCGTGGCGTAAAGCTCGAGCACGCTGTCGGCGCGCAGCACATAGACCGAGCACACCGCCGCCACCATATTGTCGGCGATCTGGCCGACGATGCGGTCGAGGCGGTCCTGCGGCTCCAATGGCTCCGCCATCAGTTCCCTCAGCCGCTTCAGCAAGATGCGCGGGCTCGATGCCTGGTGGTTCATCACAGTCTGTCCCCGGTGGCGGAAGTCCGTTCGGCTTCCATGGGTGACCGGGACTCACCGACCACCCTTTTTAGGGTCTATTTATCGAGACCGTAGCAGGAATGCAAAGTCCTGACTGCAAGCTCGGCATAGGCGCCGTCGATCAGGATCGAGATCTTGATCTCGGATGTGGTGATCGCCTTGATGTTGATTCCCTTCTGCGACAGGGCCTTGAAGGCCGAGGCGGCAACGCCGGAATGGGAGCGCATGCCGATGCCGATCACCGAAATCTTGGCAAGCTCGGTTTCGCTCTGAATCACGTCATAGCCGATTTCCGACTGCTTGGCGGCAAGCGCGGCCTTGGCTTTCTCGACATCCGAGGCCGGCACGGTGAAGGTCATGTCGGTATGGGTGCCCTCTTCCGAGATGTTCTGCACGATCATGTCGACATTGACATGGGCATCGGCGAGCGGGCCGAAGATGGCGGCCGCAACGCCGGGGCGGTCTTCGACGCGACGCAGCGAAATCTGAGCCTCGTCCTTGGCATACGCGATGCCGGTTACGACTTCCTGTTCCAAAATCTCATCCTCGTCGCAAATCAGGGTACCGGGCGGATTGTCGAAATCGCCCATGCCGGGGGCGTCCGGCGCATCGAAGCTTGAACGCACAAATGTGCGCACCTTGTGAACCATGGCAAGCTCCACCGAGCGAACCTGCAGCACCTTGGCGCCAAGCGAGGCCATTTCCAGCATTTCCTCGAACGCCACCTTCTTCAGGCGCCTGGCCTTCGGCTCGATGCGCGGATCGGTGGTATAGACGCCATCGACATCGGTGTAGATATCGCAGCGGTCGGCCTTGACGGCGGCGGCGATGGCGACGGCGGAGGTATCCGAGCCGCCGCGACCAAGGGTCGCGACCCGGTTATCCGGGCCAATGCCCTGGAAGCCGGCGCAGA
Organism: Martelella sp. FOR1707; assembly: GCF_053484265.1. Taxonomy (NCBI): domain Bacteria; kingdom Pseudomonadati; phylum Pseudomonadota; class Alphaproteobacteria; order Hyphomicrobiales; family Aurantimonadaceae; genus Martelella; species Martelella sp. FOR1707. The sequence continues at coordinate 201,766 of NZ_JBAKFP010000003.1, forward strand.
CGGCGACCTGGCCCTCGCCCATGCGCTTGATGATGTCCGAACCGTCGATATCGACGATGCGGGCCGCGCCATGGGTGCCGTCGGTCTTGATCGGCAACTGCCAGCCCTGCCAGGAACGGGCGTTGACGCCCATCGCCTGCAGCACGATCGCCAGAAGCCCGGAGGTCACCTGCTCGCCAGAGGAGACGACGACGTCATATTCGCGGGCATCGTGCATCGGCGAGGCCTCGCGCGTCCACTCCACCAGTTCGTTGGTCTTGCCGGCCATGGCGGAGACCACGACGGCGACCTCGTGGCCGGCATCGACTTCCCGTTTCACATGGCGCGCCACATTGCGGATACGTTCGATATTGGCGACAGACGTGCCGCCGAATTTCATGACGATGCGGGCCATTGAAGACTTTCCAAAACTCAAAATCCCAGGGCGTCCGGAACCGGACGCCTCATCCATGCCGCGTTCGCCGTCAGGTCAAAGCGCCGGCTCGCAACAGCCAGATTTCGACGCATGCCGGGAAAACTGCGGTTTCTTAGCGAAATCGCCGCCTTCGCGCAATGGCGCTTTCGGCAGGAACGGGACGCCGCCTGCTCCGCAACGCTATTTCGGCGAAAGACGGGTCGGCATGATCACCGGACCGCCATCGGCTTTGCCGAAATAGGCCTCGATGCCATAGACCCGGCGCAGGTTTTCCGCCGTCAGCACCGCTGCGGGCGTTCCATCCGCCACCACGCCGCCGCCATCCATCATGATCAGCCGGGTGCACCAGCGCGCCGCAAGGCCTAGATCGTGCAGCGAGACAAACACCGAACGGCCCTCGCGCAACAGCGAGACGAACACTTCCATCAGGCCGATCTGGTGGGCGGGGTCGAGCCCTGCGACCGGTTCATCGGCGATCAAGAGCGGGGTCATCTGCGCCAAAGCGCGGGCGATCAGCACGCGGGCGCGCTCGCCGCCGGAAAGCGTGTCGGCGGTGCGTTCGGCAAGGGCGTCAACGCCCATGCGCGCCATGGCTCCCGCGATGACCTGGCCGCGGGCATAGTCGCCGAAACAACTGTTCTGGATCCACGGCTGGCGGCCAAGCGCCACCACCTCGCGCACCCTCACCGGCCAGGCGATTTCGTGGTCCTGCGGCAGGAAGGCGACACGGCGTGCGCGCTCATTCGCGCTGAGGCCCTCCAGCGGACTATCCTGCAGGAACACCGCGCCGGAAGCCGCCGTCACGCCGATCAGCGCCTTCAGAAGCGTTGTCTTGCCCGCGCCGTTGGGGCCGATCAGGCCAACCAGTTCGCCGCGCCTGATCTGGAGATCGACGCCATTCACGATGGCGCGGCCGCCTCTTTCAACGGTGAGGTTTTCGGCGCGCAGCAGCATCAGACCAGTTCCCGCCGCGTCTTGTAGATCAGCCAGAGGAAGAACGGCGCGCCGATCAGCGCCGTCACCACGCCGATCTTGAGATCCCGCTCCGGCGCCACCAACCTTACCGCGACGTCGGCGGCCAGGAGCACCACCGCTCCCCCGAGCGCGCTTGCCGGCAGCAGCCTTGAGGGCACCGAGCCGACGAGCGGTCGCAGGATATGCGGCACCACCAGCCCGACGAAACCGATCGCGCCGGAAACGGCGGTCGCCGCGCCGACGCTTGCCGCCACGCCCCAGATCACCATGCGCTCGGTGCGCTTCGGCGACATGCCGAGACTGGCTGCGGCCTCATGCCCGAGCGTCAGCATGTCGAGCGCGCGGCCGCAGCCGAAGAGAAGCACCCAGCCGGCCAGCATGAACGGCGCCGACAGCCATACCTGCAGCATGGAGCGGTCGGCGAGCGAACCCAGCATCCAGAACATGATTTCCATCGCCGCAAAGGGATTGGGCGAAAGATTGAGCGCCAGCGAGGTCATGGCGCCGGCAAAGCTGGTCACGGCGACGCCGGCGAGAATGATCGTCAGGCTGCGCGCCCCGCCGCCGGCCAGAAACCGCACCAGCAGTACCGAGGCGAAGGCGAAGATCAGTGCCAGCAGCGGCAGCGCCAGCGAAAACAGCGCCGAAAGGCCGGTATAGATCGCGATCACCGCGCCGAGCGAGGCCGAGGCCGAGACGCCGAGAAGACCGGGTTCGGCCAGCGGATTGCGCAGATAGCCCTGCAGCACCGCGCCGGAAAGACCGAGCGTGGCCCCGATCATCAGACCCAGAATGGCGCGCGGCAGCCGGATTTCCTGCATGATCAGAACGATGGACGCGGCATCGCGCCCGAACAGGCCGGCGACACTCTGGCGAAACCCGATGCCCGCCGGCCCGATGACAAGCGAGGCGGTAAACAGCGCCAGCACGAGAACGCCGAGACCGACCATCAGCCGCCAATAGCGCCGGCGCTCATTCATCCGCTCCGCCTCCGCCAAGTCGTTCGGCGAGCAGGGCAATACCCGCGACATTGAACGGCCCGCCGCAGATGGTGTAACGGCTCGGCAGGTCGACATAGTCGCTCCGCTCGGTGGCGGCCACGAAGGCTGGATGCCTGAACCCGGCCTGGGCAAGCGCCGGGGCGTCGTAATCCGCGTCGCCGCCGACGATCACATCCGGCGCGGCCATGACCAGCCGCTCCAGCGGCAGCCGGCCAAGGCTGTCGACCCCGGCCTCCGAGGCGATGTTGACAAGACCGAGCTGGGCGATCATGTCGCCGGCGAGTGTGTTTTTGCCCGAGGTATAACCATTGGCGTAATAAAATGCTGCCGTGCGCTCGCCGTGCAGCGTGCCGGCGAGACCGGCGAGGCCTTCATCCATCGCGGCGATCACATCCGCCGCGGCCTGCTTCCTGTCAAGCAGCACGCCGATGCGCTCCAGATTGTGTCGCACATCATCGAGCGATGCCTCGGGCTGGAATTCCGCCACCGCGATCCCGAGCCGCTTCAGAAGATCGACCGTCTCCCGCGTCGTATAGCTGCCGGCGAGCACAAGATCGGGCTTCATCAGGAACACTTGCTCCGCCAGCCCGTCGTTCAGCAAGTAGTCTTCAGCCTGCTCTGCCATCGCCGAGATGGCGGGATCGGCCGCAAGCCTGGACACCGAAAGCAACTGCCCCTCCCCGGCAACGAGCATCGCCATCTGGTCGGTGCACAGGTTGATCGAGACTACGCGTTGCGGCGCTGACGAGACCGGACCGGAGAAGAAAAGAAGAAACCCGGCGCACGCTGCGAAGACGCTGAAAGCATTGCGTTTGGCGTGCGCCGGGTGCGGCATTTAGAAGGTCCTTCGGTAGGAAAGCGTCACGGTGGTGCCGGGCGCGTTATATCCGGGAATTGTCTGGTAGTCCTCGTCGAAGAGATTTTCGACCGCGAATTTGACGTTTGACAAGTCATCCACGGCATAATTGGCGGAAATATCGACCACCGTATAGTCGCCGAGCTGCGGATTGAAGTTCGAAGCATTGGTCCAGCGGCTGCCGACATATTCGATGTCCGCGTTGAGATTGAGACGCTCGGTCGCCTGCCAGCTTGCCGCCGCCGTCAGCTTCAGCCGGTTCTGGTTGGCGATATACTCGTCATCGGTCTCGTTCTTCGGCAGGCGGTATTCGAGACCGAAATCAAGACCGAGCCGGTCGTCGAGAAGCATCTGCGAATAGGTCGCGCGCACGCCGCTGACCTTGGCCTCCTCGATGTTCTCCATGGTGCCGATATAGGTGACCGGATCGGAGACGAAGACGATCATGTCGTCGATGTAGTTCTCGTAGTAGACGAGGTCGACCACGCTACCCGCGCCGGAATCCCAGTTCAGACCGGCTTCCCAGTTCTTCGAGGTTTCCGGGTCGAGATAGGGGTTGCCGACATAGGAGCCGTCGAACGCCCAGTAGAGGTCGTTGAAGGTCGGCGCGTTGAAACCGGTGGAGAACGAGGCGCGCGCCGTCAGCCCTTCGACCAGCTCGTAGCCGAGGCCGGCATTATAGGTCAGCGCGCCGCCGAACTGCTCGTCGGCGTCATAGCGCAGGCCGGCATTCACCGTCAGAGCATCAAGCTCCAGGCTGTACTGGCCGTAGAACGCACCGACATTGCGTCCGGTCTCGGTGTAATCGACGGAGGAATCGACAGTTTCGCGATAGGCGTCGAAGCCGAGGGTGAAGATGTTCAGCGCGTCGCCTGCGATAACTTCCTTGGTGGTCGAACCGGAAATGCCGAAACGGTTGGTGTCGTAGTGGGTATCGGCTTCCGGATGATCGTCGCGGAAATTCTTCTGATAGTCGAAGGCGGAATAAATCTCGAAGACCGACGACCAGTCGTCGGCGTGGTCGAATTCCGCGCCGAGCTTGAAGGCGGCATTCGTCTGGATCGACTGATTGGCCCCGTAGACCATGTCGCCGGTCATCCAGTCGGCATAGGGCGCGCTGTCGAAATGCGGATTGGAGCGGGCGTAGAAGCCTTGCGAATAGACCCGGCCCCAGGCGAAATCCTTGCCGACCGAATAGTTGAAGCTGCCTTGAAGGAACCCGTCGCGGCCCGGCTCATGGACGGAGTTGGACGGCGTGGTGAAATCATAGCCTTCCGTGCCGATCACCGAGAGGCCGACATTGAAGTCGACCCCGGACCCTGTGACGCCGCGGGTCGAAAGCGTGCCGAAGCCGCCCCATGGGTAGGTCACCCCGGTTTCCACGCTGGAGCAGGTCGCGGCGCCGTTCTCACAGAAGCTGCCATCCTTGGTGATGATGTTGACCACGCCGCCGATGGCATCCGCGCCCCACTGGGCCGAATGCGCGCCCTCGACGATCTCGACGCGGGCAATGCTTGCAAGCGGAATATTAGCGATGGCGGTGGAGCCGCCGGTGGCGGAGGCGACCCGCATGCCGTCGACCAGCACCAGCGTCTGGCCGGTATTGGTGCCGCGCAGGGTGATGCCCGCGTTTGCGCCCATGCCGCCATTGGTGGTGACGTTGACGCCCGGATAGCTTCTCAGCAGCGAGGGAAGATCGACGGCGGCGGAGCGCTCGATATCCTCCTCGGTGACCACGGTGACCGTCGAGGTCGACTGCACGATCGTGGAGGGACGGCGCAAGGGCGTCGTCACATAGATGGGTTCCAGAACCGTCGTGGCGCCGGCATCCTGCGCCAGCCCCTCTCCGGCCGAAGCAAGCACGGCGACGGCCATGCCGGCAGCAATGAATTCTCTCATGTCAAATCCCCATTCGGGCCGGCCGCGGCCGGCAAAAAAGCACCGTGGGGAATGGGAAATCGGTTTGGCCCGACCATCCATCCACGGCAACATCGTTTTCGAATGTCACCGCGACGGACGACCGCGCCTGAACAAGAACCCCGTGTTCAAGCATGGGTGACCGGATCGGGCAGGTCTCCTGGCTTCCGCGTCATCGCCTCAATTTCCGTCTTCCCGGACATGTGCCCAGTGACGTGGTGGAAATGGCTCAACGGTTACAGTTGCGGGGGCAGCCGCGGTTTTGAACCGCGTTCCCTTTTCATCCGTTCTTGCGAACGGAACCTGATCCGGGACCTATTTACGGGTCTGCGACAAGCCAAGTCAATGCGGCGGAATGCGGATTTCTGCGGACAAACCTGCGTGGACGACCTACAGGCTTTCGGTGCCGGGAACGCCGGCCAGTTGAGGGTCCTCGGGGCGCTTCACGACGCTGAGCGACCCATCCGTTTCCAGGATCACCGCGGAAATGGCCGCAGGCTCCGCCGTGCCGGAGGAGCGGATGGCTGCGCGCACCTCGTCTTCTGTCAGTCGTTCACGCTTCATCGCCTTTTCGAGGAAGACCCCGTCGCGGAAGACCAGCGCCGGCTCGCTTTTGACGAGCCTGCTTACTACCGGCGACCTGACGGAGAGCCAGGTGATGGCGAACTGCAGGAAGATCAGCACGGCAAGCGCCAGAACGCCTTCCGCCAGCGGCACCGATTTGCTGAGCATGACCGTTGCCAGAACCGAGCCGAGCGCGACGGTAACGACAAGATCGAAGGCGTTGAGCTTGCTCAACGTGCGTTGGCCGCTGATCCGCAACATCAGCACCAGCGCAATATAGGAGGCTCCGCCGACCACGAGGACGCGGATAATGCCGTTCCAGCTTTCAAAAAACATGTGTTCTCCCTTTATGAGGAGAGAACGCATGACAGAGCCAAAGGTGTCGGATCGTTTCGCAACGCCGCGACCGGCGACGGGAAAACGCTTTTGAGAAGACCGCCTTCCCCCGGCGAATCCTACCGTATCGGCCCATCGAGCGGAGGGACGGCGCGGCCGAGATAGACGACGCCGCGCTCGCTCTCGTCCAGCACCTCAAACCCCGAAGCCTGCCAGAATGCGGCTCCGCCGGCCTCGGTCCAGCCGGCCCCGACATGAACATGACTGGCCCCAAGTTCCGCAAGCCGCCTTAACGCCGCGCCGAGAAGCTGACGCCCGAGCCCATGGCCGCGGGCGCGCTCCAGGAGGTTCATGTGCAGATGCGCCGGATAGGCCTCGACCACTACCGGCGGCGGCATTTCCGGGTGGTGAAACAGATGGGCGCGCCATTCATCCGGCGACCACTGCGCGCTGCTTTGCGCAGCCGGCTCCGGGTAGCGCTTCCTGAGCGCCGGCCACCAGTCTGCCTCCAGCGTCCGCGCGAAGGCCTCGGTATCGGCGGTGCCCACAACATAACCGCAGACGCCCGCCTCATCCTCGGCCACGAAGCAGAAGCCGCCATCGACCCTGAGATAGGGCGCGGAATAGATATGGCCGATCATCTGCGGATCGTCGTAGAGCGCGCTCGCATCTCGGCCATTGTCGCCGGTTACAAGCGCGATCGCGTAGAGCGCGTCGAGATCCTCTGCCCTGCCTTCGCGGATATGCATGTCAGACCATCACCGGATGATCGACCATGTCCTCGGAGCCGAAGAACTTCAGGTAGCGCTCGACCTCCGCCGGATCGCCGGTCGCCTTCTGCGGATTGTCGGAAAGCTTCACCGCCGGACGACCATTGGCATCGGAGACCTTGCAGACGATCGAGATCGGCTTCAGCCCGCCGACGCGATGCGGCGCGCAGCCGATGAAATCATTGGTGAGATTGGTGCCCCAGCCGAAGCTCATGCGCACCCTGCCCTCGAAATGCTTGTAGGTCTCGATGATGGCATCGACGTCCAGCCCGTCGGAGAAGATCAGGATTTTCTCGCGCGAATCGCGGCCCATCTTCTTCCACCAGGCGATGATCTTCTCGCCACCCTCGATCGGCGGCGCGCTGTCAGGGCGGAAGCCGGTCCAGTCGGCAACCCATTCCGGCGCATTACGCAGGAAGGCCGCCGTGCCATAGGCATCCGGCAGCGCGATCAGCAGGTTGCCGCCATAGAGCTTGTTCCAGTCCTGCATTACCTTGTAGGGGGCCGCGGCGAGTTGCTCGTCGGTTTCGGCAAGGGCGGCCGCCACCATCGGCAGTTCGTGAGCGTTGGTGCCCACGGCTTCCAGATCGGTATCCATGGCGAGCAGCACATTGGAGGTGCCGGTAAAGGCCGGGCCGATGCCTTCCTTCAGCGCTTCCACGCACCAGCGCTGCCACAGGAAGGAATGCCGGCGGCGGGTGCCGAAATCGGATATTCTGAGCCCGTCGAGCGCCGCCAGCCGCTCGACCTTCGACCACATCTTGGCCTTGGCGCGGGCATAGGTCACGTCCAGCGTGAACAGGCCGATGCCCTTCAGCGCCGCGCGCGAACGCAACTCATTGATGATGCAGAGCGCCGGTATCTCCCACATCGTGGTTTCCATCCAGCGGCCATGAAAGGTCAGCTGATACTGGCCGTCATGGCGCGTCAGCTCATATTCGGGCAAGCGGAAATTGGCGAGCCAGGTCAGGAATTCAGGCTCGAAAATCTGCGAGCGGCCGTAAAAACTGTTGCCCGCAAGCCAGATCATTTCCTTCTTGGTGAGTTTAATCTCGCGCGCATGGTCGAGCTGGGCGCGCAGTTCCCCCTCGTCGATCTCGTCGGCAAGGCGGACGGAGGCTGTGCGGTTGATCAGCGAGAAGGTGGCGTTGACGTCCGGATAGAGCTTCCAGATCATCTGCAGCATCAGCAATTTATAGAAATCGGTATCCAGAAGGCTGCGGATGATCGGGTCGAGCTTCCAGCTGTGATCATAGACCCGTGTGGCAATATCGGTCTTGGCCATCGCCTCCCGCTCCCTTCAGGCGTCATTCGCGTGAAGGGCGGTAATGCGCCCCTCAGGGCCCATGATTTAGCCGCTCTGTTATCGGAAATCCAGAGCGCGGCGGCGCTTTTGCTCAACCCGAGTTTAAAGGGCGCGTTTAAACTAACGGCCTCCTAGTCCGCAGCAGGGGCGACCTGTTCGGCATCCTCGGTCACGGTCTCGACCTCGGGACTTCCGCCCTTCGGCGCAAACAGCTCCATCACCCCCCAGACTATCATGGCCAGCACGAGGCCGCCGCCGAGGACATAGATCACGCCACGGCCCCTTTCGGACTGGCGCGCCTCGTTCGGCGACAGTTCGGACTTGCCGGTATCGCGTTCATCGGTCTTATTCGTGTAGTTCGGGTCAGTCATCAATCACTCCACTGCCGGCGTATCGAAAAGCCATTCCGCGCCGCCCCATATCAGGACGACGCCGACCATGATCGCGATCAGGATCATGATCACGGTCTGCCCGCGATTGAGGTGCCGGCTTTCGGTCGGCGACACGCCGCCATTGTCTTCTTTGTTCTGCGGATAGTCTTCCTCACCCGGATATTTGACGGGGCGGACTTCCTTGGGATCGAAATGCGTTGCCATGACTTCCTCCTTGCCTGCCGCTTACGGGTTCAGCTGAAGGAAAAACGTCAAGGCCGCGCCGATTGTTCCGTTTCTCAGTAGCCCCGCTCGCGACCAACGACATGCTCGAGCGGCTCTCCCGCCTCATAGCGCGCAATCTGGCGCTCGACATGGGCAAACAGCGCGCCGATATCGCTGTCTGCCGCCACATGCGGGGTGATCACGACGTTTTCGCGATCCCAGAGCGGGCTTTCGGCGGGAAGCGGCTCGGTCTCGAACACATCGAGCGAGGCGCCGCCGAGAAGGCCGCGATCGAGCGCCGTAACGATATCGGCTTCCACCTGCGAGCCGCCGCGGCCGGCATTGATGAACACCGGCGCGCCGAGCGGACCGTCGCTTCTCAGCTTTTCGAACAGCGCCAGATTGTAAAGGCCCGTGGTCTCAGCCGTCAGCGGCAGCAGGCCGACCAGGATATCGGTCCTGGCGAGGAAGGCATCGCGGCCCGCCTCGTCAAAGGTTTCGATCCCTTCAATGCTCTTGGCCGTCCGCGACCAGCCGATCACGTTGAAGCCCATCATCTTCAGCTTCGCCGCCGCATCGCGCCCGAGTTCGCCGAGCCCCATGATCCCGACGGTCACCGCGCCTGCTTCCGGCTGCGGCAGCGGCTGCCAGCGCCGGACCTTCTGGCTGGCGTGATAGGCGGTGACCTGACGCAGGTGAAAGAGGCACTGCAGCACGACATATTCGCTCATGCGGCGTGTCAACGACGGGTCGACGAAGCGCACCAGCGGCGCATCCGGCAGGCCTTCCAGCGCCAGAACCTTGTCGACGCCCGCCCCGCCGGAAAACAGCACATCGAGGTTCTTCGCGCGGGAAAACAGGTCCGCGTCCGGCTGCCACAGGATCGCGTAGCGGCAATCGGAAAGATCGCGCCCGGCATTCTCCGCCGCGCCGAGATCGATAACCTCGCGATCGACGAAATGGCGCTTCAGCGCGGCGATGACGGCGGCGCGGTCGGAGAATTTGAGGTCGATCAGCAGCGGCGATTTGGTCATGACGGGCTTCCGGCAGTTTTTGCGAAGCCGACAGACACCATGTTTCCAATGCAATGATCAACATCAAAGCTGAACAGCGGACCGAGGGAAGCGCCCACGCACCCAAACTTTTACCGTTTGATAAATATTTATTTTCGCGGTAGCATTTCCCCAACAACCAAAAATTGGGGAACATTGCTATGCGAGAATTGAACCCGGCCCTGAAGGGCGGGCGACTTGCGCCCGATTCATACAAGGGCAATTTTTCCGACCTGCACCCTCCGCTCGACCGGCATGAGGCGGCTGTCGAGGCGGATCGCTGTTATTTCTGCTATGACGCGCCGTGCATGACGGCCTGTCCCACCGCGATCGATATCCCGCTGTTCATCCGCCAGATATCGACCGACAATCCGCTTGGCGCTGCGAAGACCATCCTCGACCAGAATATTTTCGGCGGCATGTGCGCCCGGGTCTGTCCCACCGAGACGCTGTGCGAGGAAGCCTGTGTGCGCAACACGGCGGAGGAAAAGCCCGTCGAGATCGGCCTGTTGCAGCGCTATGCCACCGATGCGGCGATGGCCGAGAACCGGCAGTTCTATACCCGAGCCCACGAGACCGGAAAGCGCGTTGCCGTCGTCGGCGCGGGCCCCGCAGGCCTTGCCTGCGCCCATCGTCTCGCCATGGCCGGTCACGATGTCATTGTACTGGAAGCAAAGGACAAAGCCGGCGGGCTCAATGAATATGGTCTCGCCGCCTACAAGACGGTCGACGATTTCGCCCAGAAGGAAATCGAATATCTGCTGGAGATCGGCGGTATCGAGATCCGCGGCGGGCAGATGCTCGGCCGCGATTATACGCTCGGCGAGCTGCGCCGCGATTATGATGCCGTCTTCCTCGGCATCGGCCTCGGCGGCGTCAACGAACTCGGCATCCCGGGCGAAAACCTTGCAGGCTGCGAAAACGCCGTCGATTTCATCGCGGCGATCCGGCAGGCCGACGATCTCGCCGAGATCGCCGTCGGCAGCCACGTCGTGGTGCTCGGCGGCGGCATGACCGCCATCGACGCTGCCGTGCAGTCGAAGCTGCTCGGCGCGGAAGAAGTGACGCTCTGTTACCGGCGCGGCGCGGATGCTATGGGCGCCTCGAAATTCGAGCAGGAGCTTGCGGCCTCGCGCGGCGTCTTCATCCGCCACTATCTGGCGCCGAAGGAAATTCTCGGCGAGGACGGCAAGGTCGCCGGCGTGCTGTTCGAGCACACCGAGATCAGGGACGGCAAGCTGGTACCCACCGGCGAGACCGGCGTGATTGCCGCCGACCACGTGCTGAAGGCGATCGGCCAGACGTTTGTCACCGAGCATCTGGAGGGCCTGAAACTCGAAAACGGCCGTATCGCCATCGATGCCGAGGGCCGCACCTCGCTACCCGATGTCTGGGCCGGCGGCGACTGCGTCAAGAAGGGCGAGGACCTGACGGTGACCTCGGTCGCGCAAGGCCGCGATGCCGCGATTTCCATCAATCACGTTCTTGCGGGCGAAGCGCCGCTTGTGACGGCCGTGGCCTGAGGAGAGAAGACAATGGCTGATCTTTCCAACAATTTCGTCGGCATCAAATCGCCCAATCCGTTCTGGCTCGCCTCCGCACCGCCAACGGACAAGGCCTATAATGTCGAACGCGCCTTCCGTGAGGGCTGGGGCGGCGTGGTGTGGAAGACGCTCGGCGAGGAAGGCCCGCCGGTCGTCAACGTCAACGGCCCGCGCTATGGCGCGATCTGGGGCGCCGACCGCCGACTTCTCGGCCTCAACAATATCGAACTGATCACCGACCGCGATCTCTATCTGAACCTGCGCGAGATCAAGGAAGTGAAGATGCGCTGGCCGGATCGCGCCATCGTGGTGTCGATCATGGTGCCCTGCGAGGAGGAAAGCTGGAAGGCGATCCTGCCGCTGGTCGAAGAGACCGGCGCGGACGGCATCGAACTCAATTTCGGCTGTCCCCACGGCATGTCCGAGCGCGGCATGGGCGCCGCCGTCGGACAGGTGCCGGAATATGTCGAGATGGTGGTGCGCTGGTGCAAGCAATATACCCGCATGCCGGTGATCACCAAGCTGACGCCGAACATCACCGATATCCGTCACTCCGCCCGCGCGGCCCATCGTGGGGGCACCGATGCCGTGTCGCTGATCAACACGATCAACTCCATCGTCTCCGTCGACCTCGACACTTTCGCGCCCAACCCGACGGTCGGCGGCAAGGGCACCCATGGCGGCTATTGCGGCCCGGCAGTCAAGCCGATCGCGCTCAACATGGTGGCCGAAATCGCCCGCGACCCGGAAACCGCCGGCCTGCCGATCTCCGGCATCGGCGGCGTGACGACATGGCGGGATGCGGCGGAGTTCATGGTGCTCGGCGCCGGCAATGTGCAGGTCTGCACCGCGGCGATGACCTATGGCTTCAAGATCGTCAAGGAAATGATTTCGGGGCTTTCGGCATATATGGACACCAAGGGCTTTCGGACTCTTGACGAGCTTTCCGGTCGCGCGGTGCCCAACGTCACCGACTGGCAGTATCTCAACCTCAATTCCATCACCAAGGCCCGCATCGACCAGGACGCCTGCATCAAATGCGGCCGCTGTCACATCGCCTGCGAGGACACCTCGCACCAGGCGATCACGGCGATGGTCGACGGCGAACGCCATTTCATGGTGAAAGAGGAAGACTGCGTCGGCTGCAATCTCTGCGTCAATGTGTGTCCGGTCGAAAACTGCATCGACATGGTGACGCTCGCGCCCGGCGAGAAGGACCAGCGCACCGGCGAGCGTGTATCGGCCGACTACGCCAACTGGACCACGCACCCCAACAACCCGATGGCGGCGAAAGCAGCCGAGTAATAGCAAGGGTCAAAGCATCGCCGACATTTGAAGCCGCGGGGCCATTTTCCCGCGGCTTTTTTATTTTAGTTATAATTAAATAAGCTAAAATAGATACCAATAATATTATAGTTAATTATAAACAATATTCGGTCTATATAGTATTTTTTAAATTTCATCGTCTATAATCCGCTCTTATTCATTAGATTTTTGCGATGTTTATCGCCAGGGATAACGGACAGGACGGCATGGCAGGACCGGCGAAGGCGGCCAGACGGTGGGGCATCATTCCGAGCGACATACTGGCCCTTTCGGCCACGGTGCTGGTGCTTGCCTCGATGTATTTCACCAACCACGAGCTGGATTCGAACTTCACCCGAAACCTCCGTCTGCAGACGGCTGAGAAGATTGCGCTTTCAAGCGCGAGGGTAACGAGCGGAATCCGCGAGAACCTGAAGCTGGTGGAAGGTCTTGGCCTCGCAATTTCGCTCGAGCCGGAGATTTCGCCGCGCCGGTTCGAGGATCTCGCAGACAAGCTGCTGGAACAGGATTCGGCACTGGAAAGCCTCGCGCTCGCCCGCGACATGACCATTGAAATGGTGTTTCCCTTTTCCGAAAACCGAGAGGCAATCGGCCTCAGCTATACCGACCGGCCCGAACAGATGGTCGCAATCAACAAGGCGTTGCTGACCCGCAAGCCGGTGGTCGACGGCCCCATAGAACTGGTGCAGGGCGGCAACGCGCTGGTGGTCTACTACCCGCTCTATGACGGCCCCGATAACGAGGCTTGGGGCATCCTCACATCGCTTGTCAACCTGGACCGCCTGCTTTTGGGCGATACCGTGGCCGCCGCCCATCCCGAGCTTGCAATCGCCGTCGGCAAGGACGGCGCCGACGGACGACCAACGCAGATCCTTTCCGGCGGCGAGGCCATCTTCGCCGGAGACCCCGTCACGCAGACCGTCGAGCTCGCCAATACCCACTGGACAGTCGCGGCCATTCCGCGCGAGGGTTGGCAAGAACCGTTCGGCCAGCGGCTGGTTCGCCATCTGCTGATCGACGCGGTCGGCATTTTGATCATCGCCTTCGTGCTCGGCATCGCCAAGCTGATGCGCGAACGCAACCGCAACATCGCAGCACTTCGGGCCCGCGAGGCGGAGCTGCAGCAGTTGTCGCAGCGCATGCAGTTCGCGCTCGAGGCTTCGCGCATCGGCGTCTGGGACATGGATGTCGAAACCGGGGAAGCGATCTGGGACGAGCGGATGTACGCGCTTTACGGCGAGCGCCCCGACAGCGGCATGAACGGCGTCGAAATCTGGTCCCGCCACCTGCACCCGGAAGACCGGCAGCTTGAATTCGAGAGGCTGGAGCATTTTCTGGCGGAGCAGCAGAATTTCCGCAGCGATTTCCGCATCGTTCTCGACGATGGGTCCGTGCGCCACCTTCAGGTATTCGGCGGGTTCTACAATGATATTGACGGCCGAGCGCATGTCGTCGGCGTCAACTGGGACATTACCGAGGATATAAGGCTGCATGAGGACATCAAGCGCGCGAATGCCCAGACCCAGGAAAAGAACCGGGAACTGGAACGCGCCCAGGCGGTTCTGCGCCACAACGCACTTCATGACGGACTGACCGGGCTTCCCAACCGAAGCTTCCTCGAAGCCGCGTTTGTGAAGGGCGAGGAGAAAGCGCCGGTCGAGCCACCCTACGCCGTGCTGCATATCGATCTCGACCGGTTCAAGGAAATCAACGATACGCTCGGCCACAGCGCCGGCGACGCAATGCTGCGCCATGCGGCGAACATGCTGCGTTCCATCGCCGGACCGAGGGACTTTCTGGCCCGTGTCGGCGGCGACGAATTCACGCTGGTCACGCATTGGAGCGGCGATGTCGAAAAATTCTCCCGCCGCGCCCAGGACATCATCCGCGCGCTTGGAAAACCGCTGCAATATGGCGAGCATCAGGTGCGCGTTTCGGCGAGCGTCGGCATTGCCTGGATGGATGACGAGGCGAGCTCGATGCGCGAGGTGCTGGTCAATGGCGGGATCGCGCTCTACGAAGCCAAGCGCATGGGCCGCAATCAGGCCGTGGTTTTCGACGCCGCGCTGCGCAACATCGCGATCACCAACAAGAAGGTCGCCGACGAACTGCTGGTGGCGCTGGAAAACGACCAGTTCCAGGTTTTCTATCAGCCGCAGATTTCAGCCCATACGCTGGAAATTGAAGGCGCCGAGGCGCTGGTGCGCTGGCGCCATCCCGAGCGCGGCATGCTGGCGCCGGGTCACTTCATCCCCACGGCGGAGACCACCGGCTCGATTGCGCGCATCGATGCGGTAGTGCTGAACAAGGCCGCCGCCCAGCACAGGGCGTGGTGTGAGATGGGCATCGCCGTGCCGCATGTTTCCGTCAACATCTCCGCCCAGCGCCTTGTGGATCCCGGGCTGCTGGACAGCATTCGGAAGATCGCTCCGAAACCCGGATCGCTATGCCTCGAACTGCTTGAATCGATCTCCTTCGATGAGCAGGGCACCAGCCTGGAAACCAGCGTCGCCCAGATCAAGGCCCTCGGCGTCGATGTCGAGATCGACGATTTCGGCACCGGCTATGCCTCGATCCTGAGCCTGCTCGCGCTTGAGCCGAAGCGCCTGAAGATCGACCGCCAGCTCGTCTTCCCGATCACCACCGGCCAGAGCCAGCGCCGGCTGGTCGCCTCGATTGTCGAGATCGGCCAGGCGCTCGGCATCGAGGTGATCGCCGAGGGCGTCGAGACGCTGGAACACGCAAGGATCCTGCGCGACCTCGGCGTCGACGCGTTTCAGGGTTTCTTCTTCGCCCCGCCGCTCGACAACCAGGCCTTCGAACGCTTCGCGCGCGAGCGCAGATGGGTGGACCATTTTGACCTCAGCGCCGACCCGCCCGAAATGGATTGACGGTCGCGTTCACCGCACGATCAGCCCGTTGACGAACAGGGTTTCGAGATAGCGCGCCGCATCCTCGAACCGGCCTTCGCCCGCCAGCCCCTCGCCGAGCACCGCCCGCACCTGGACATCGAAATCGGCATAATGCTGGGTCGTCGCCCAGATCGAGAAGATCAGGTGATAGGGGTCAACCTTGCGCAGCTTCCCGGCCTTCTGCCAGGCGCGGATGACCTTGGCCTTCTCATCGACCAGATCCTTCAACTCGCCTTTCAGAAACGCCTCCGTATTGGGCGCGCCCTGGATCACCTCATTGGCGAACAGCCGGCTTTCGCGGGGAAAATCCCGGGCCATTTCCAGCTTGCGGCGGATATAGGAGCGCAGCTCCGCCTCCGGATCCTTGTCGACGTCGAAAACGCGCAGCGGATCGAGCCAGATGTCCATCACGCTTTCGATCAGCGCTGAAAACATCGCTTCCTTGGAACGGAAGTAATAGAGTACGTTGGGCTTGGACATGCCGGCGACTTCTGCGATCTGGTCTACGGTTGCGCCGCGGAAACCGTTTGCCGAAAACACGTCGAGGGCCGCTTCGAGAATCACTTCTTCCTTCGCAACCTGGATGCGTGTGCGCCGCTGCGTCTTCGCCGCCCGTGCCGTCATTTTCGCCCGCTTTCTTCTCGTTCCGCCCAGCATTCCATAGACTGTTTCTGCCCAAAATCAATTCACGCCAAAAACTTAGGCAATTTCTTCCAAATTTGCCGCCGAATTTCATATTGATCTCTTGAGCCTTGCGATGGAAGCTGTAAGTTTACCAACCGGTCAAAAACACCACAGACGCCGCAAGGGCGCAAATGGGAACAGAGCCAGGGGAGCAGAAAATGGCGGCAGGCGAAAACATGCGGATCAATGGCGACCGCCTTTGGGACGCGCTGATGGAGATGGCGAAGATCGGCCCCGGCATTGCCGGCGG
Organism: Martelella sp. FOR1707; assembly: GCF_053484265.1. Lineage (NCBI taxonomy): Bacteria > Pseudomonadati > Pseudomonadota > Alphaproteobacteria > Hyphomicrobiales > Aurantimonadaceae > Martelella > Martelella sp. FOR1707. The sequence continues at coordinate 218,270 of NZ_JBAKFP010000003.1, forward strand.
CAACAACCGCCAGACGCTGACCGATGCCGATGCCGAGGGTCGCGCGCTGTTCAAGGCATGGTGCGACCAAGCCGGGCTTACCATGGGCGTCGACAAGATGGGCACCATGTTCATGACCCGCGCCGGCACCGACCCGGATGCGTTGCCGGTCTATGTTGGCAGCCATCTCGACACCCAGCCGACCGGCGGCAAATATGACGGCGTGCTCGGCGTGCTGTCGGCTCTGGAACTGGTGCGTACGCTGAACGATCTCGACATCAAGACCAGGCACCCGATCGTGGTGACCAACTGGACCAATGAGGAGGGCGCGCGCTTTGCGCCGGCGATGATGGCGTCTGGCGTGTTCGCCGGTGAGCTGACCCTCGACTATGCCTATCGCCGCAAGGACCACGAGGGAAAAAGCTTCGGCGACGAACTGAAGCGGATCGACTGGGTCGGCGATGAAGAGGTCGGCGCGCGCAAGATGCACGCCTATTACGAATACCATATCGAGCAGGGCCCGATCCTGGAGGCCGAGGAAAAGCAGATCGGCGTCGTCACCCACTGTCAGGGCCTGTGGTGGCTGGAATTCACGCTGACCGGCAAGGAGGCCCATACCGGCTCGACGCCGATGGCGATGCGCGTCAATGCCGGGCTCGCCATGGCGCGCATTCTGGAGATGGTGCAGAAGGTGGCGATGAACGCCCAACCCAATGCCGTCGGCGGCGTCGGCCAGATGGTGTTCAAGCCGAATTCCCGCAACGTGCTGCCTGGCACCATAACCTTCACCGTCGATATCCGCACCGTCGACCAGGACAAGCTTGATGGCATGCGGGCCAAGATCGAGAAGCAGGCGGCCGAAATCTGCGCGGCGCTCGGCGTCGGCTGTTCGGTGGAAGCCGTCGGCCATTTCGATCCCGTCACCTTCGATCCCGAACTGGTTGGCAATGTCCGCGAGGCCGCCATCGAGCTCGGCTACAGCCATATGGACATCGTCTCCGGCGCCGGCCACGACGCCTGCTGGGCCGCCAAAGTCGCGCCCGCCACCATGGTCATGTGCCCTTGCGTCGACGGGCTGTCGCATAACGAGGCCGAGGAAATTTCGAAGGAATGGGCGGTCGCCGGGGCGGATGTGCTGCTGAGGGCGGTGTTGAAGACGGCGGAGATTGTGGAATGACGGCAGGTGCCGCACCCTCACCCGGCGCATTCGCGCCACCCTCTCCCCACGGGGAGAGGGGGAGCGTGGGGCGCTTTCTGAATAACATCGCAATCACTGTCCAAGACGCGAAGCGCCGCCCCTTCTCCCCTGAGGGGAGAAGGTGGCCGAAGGCCGGATGAGGGTGGCTCATGCCAAGCACGCGAACCCAGTTTGCCCGAACGCTGCGCCGTAACGAAACGGATGCCGAAAAGCTGCTGTGGCGCGAGCTGCGGAATCGCAATCTGAACGGTTTCAAGTTTGTCAGGCAGTATCCGATCGGCCCCTACATCGCCGATTTCGCCTGTCGGGAAAAAGCGCTTGTCGTCGAGCTGGATGGCGCGCAACATGCTGAAAGTATGAGAGATACGGAGAGGACGCGTTATATTAACAAGGCAGGCTTTTCAGTTATCCGATTCTGGAACGAAGAGGTACTCAGAGAAAGAGACGACGTGCTCGAAACCATCGTCGCCATTCTCGAAGACCGCCTGACGGAAGCCTGCGACGCCACCCGCTTCTCACACGCTACGGAGCAGATCCATTGAAGTCCACGCAAAAGCCTCCGCTCCGCTCCCGCGGCTTCATCGGCGCCAAGCCGGTCTCATCAGTCACCGCCGAGACGGGTCCGCAAAAGCTAACCGGGCCAGCAAAAAGCCGCGGCGTGAACAGGCCGAATCCGTCGGGCACTCCGAGAGGACTTGAAGAAAACATTCCGCCGCGACCAAAATGGCGGATCAAGTGAACAGAAATAACGAGAAGCGGAAAACCGCCCGTGGAAAGCATGAAGGGAACAGTTATGAGCACAGTCATCAAGGGCGGCACGGTCGTGACCGCGGACCTCACCTACAAGGCCGATGTGAAGATCGAGGGCGGCGTAATCACCGACATCGGTCCCGATCTTTCCGGCGATGAGACGCTGGATGCGGCGGGCTGCTATGTCATGCCGGGCGGCATCGATCCGCATGTCCATCTCGAAATGCCGTTCATGGGCACCTATTCCAGCGACAATTTCGAAAGCGGCACCCGCGCGGGCCTTGCCGGCGGCACCACGATGGTTGTCGATTTCTGTCTGCCCGATCCCGGCCAGTCGCTGCTCGATGCCCTGCAACGCTGGGACAATAAATCGACGCTGGCGAACTGCGACTATTCCTTCCACATGGCGATCACCTGGTGGGACAAACAGGTGTTCGAGGAGATGGAAACCATCGTCAAGGAAAAGGGCATCAACACCTTCAAGCACTTCATGGCCTACAAGGGCGCGCTGATGGTGAATGACGACGAGATGTATGCCTCGTTCCAGCGCTGCGCCGAACTGGGCGCGCTCCCGCTGGTGCATGCCGAAAACGGCGATGTGGTGGCCAGCATGCAGGCGAAGCTGCTGGCCGAGGGCAATGACGGGCCGGAAGGCCACGCCTATTCGCGCCCCCCCGAAGTGGAGGGCGAGGCCACCAACCGCGCGATCATGATCGCCGACATGGCCGGCGTGCCGCTCTATGTGGTGCACACCTCCTGCGAACAGAGCCACGAGGCGATCCGTCGCGCCCGCCAGAAGGGCATGCGGGTCTATGGCGAGCCGTTGATCCAGCATCTGACGCTGGACGAAAGCGAATATTTCGACAAGGACTGGGACCATTCCGCCCGCCGGGTGATGTCGCCGCCATTCCGCAACAAGCAGCATCAGGACAGTCTCTGGGCGGGGCTGCAGGCGGGTTCGCTCTCCTGCGTGGCCACCGACCACTGCGCCTTCACCACCGAGCAGAAGCGCACCGGCATCGGCGATTTCACCAAGATCCCGAACGGCACCGGCGGGCTGGAGGACCGGCTGCCGATGCTGTGGACCTATGGTGTGGCAACGGGCCGGCTGACGATGAACGAATTCGTCGCCGTCACCTCCACCAACATCGCGAAAATCCTCAACATCTACCCGAAGAAGGGCGCGATCCTGGTGGGATCGGACGCCGATATCGTGGTCTGGGACCCTGCCCGCGAGAAGACGATCTCCGCCGGCAGCCAGCAATCGGCCATCGATTACAACGTGTTCGAAGGCAAGCATGTGAAGGGCTTGCCGCGCTTCACGCTTTCGCGGGGCAAGGTGGTGATCGAAGAAAGCACGGTGAAGACCGAGGAAGGTCACGGCAAGTTCGTCGCCCGCGAGCCCTTCACTGCCGTCAACACAGCGCTTTCCACCTGGAAGGAACTGGTCGCGCCGCGCAAGGTGGAACGCTCCGGCATTCCGCGCTCCGGGGTCTGAGCCATGGACTGGTCAAACGTGGCGGCGTTTGCCGCGACCGAATTCCTGCTCTGTCTTTCGCCCGGCCCGGCCGTGCTGCTGGTGGTCGGGCTGTCGATGCGGCAGGGATTCTGGCGCTCGCAGGCGGCGGCCGCCGGCATCCTCACTACCAATGCGGTCTACTTCGCGCTGTCGGCGGCGGGCGTTGCCTCGCTGATCCTCGCCAGCGCCACGCTGTTTTACGTGCTGAAGATCGTCGGCGCGGCCTATCTGGCATGGCTCGGCCTTGGAATGATCCTGCCGCTGTGGCGCGCTTGGCGCAGCGGCGAGAGGGGCGATATCCCGCTTGCGCTTGCAACCGAGGCCTCCCCCCGGATCGCCGCGCCCCCGCTGAAGCTCTACTGGAAGGGCATCAGCGTGCAGGCGGCGAATCCGAAAAACCTCGCCTTCTTCGTCGCCATCCTGCCGCAGTTCATCGACCCTGCCGGGCCGGTGGCCTTGCAGATGCTGGTGTTCGGCAGCGTATCGGTGCTCCTCGAACTGCCGATCCTGGTGATCTATGCGCTGGCCTTTTCGGCGCTGGCCAGGGTGATCACCCGACGGGTGGTGCTGTGGATCGAGGCCGTGGCCGGCGGCGTGCTGATCGGTCTGGCCGGCGTGCTTGCATGGGAGCGGCGCGCATGAGCCCCGATATCCGCATCGCCGTCGCGCTGATCATCAACAGCCAGGGTGAGATGCTCACCGTGCGCAAGCGCGGCACCACAGCCTTCATGCAGCCGGGCGGCAAGATTGATGCCGATGAAACCCCGCTTGAGGCGCTACTGCGCGAATTGCGCGAGGAACTGGCGCTCGAAGCCGAGCCGGATAACTTCCGTTACGAGGGCTGCTACCGCGAACAGGCCGCCAATGAAGCGGACATGTTCGTTGAGGCGGAGGCCTTTTCCTGGCTTGCCGAACCCGAGGTCATACCGCAGGCCGAGATCGAGGAGTGTAAATGGCTGCCGGTCGATGGCCCGATCGATGTCGAGCGCGCGGCACTGACCCGCAGGCACCTGTTCCCGATTGCCGCCCGCCGATTTGCCGAAACCCGGAGCGCCTCATGAGTGAAAAAACATCCGTCGTCACGGCGAAAGACCTCTGTCTCACCTTCAACACCAATGATGGCCCGGTGCATGCGCTGAAGGACGTCAACCTTGATGTGAAGAAGGGCGATTTCGTTTCCTTCATCGGCCCGTCGGGCTGCGGCAAGACGACGTTTCTGCGCGTGATCGCCGATCTGGAAAAGAAGACCGCCGGCGAGATCACCGTCAACGGCACCACGCCGGAAAACGCCCGGCTCGACCGCGCCTATGGCTATGTGTTTCAAGCCGCCGCGCTTTATCCGTGGCGTACGATCGAGAAGAACATCGCCTTGCCGCTGGAGATCATGGGCTATACGAAGGCCGACCAGAACCGGCGCATTGAACGCGTGCTGGAGCTGGTGGATCTTTCCAATTTTGGGAAAAAATTCCCATGGCAGCTTTCCGGCGGCATGCAGCAGCGCGCCTCGATCGCCCGCGCACTCGCCTTCGACGCCGATCTGCTGTTGATGGACGAGCCCTTCGGCGCGCTTGACGAGATCGTCCGCGACCATCTGAACGAGCAGCTTCTGAAGCTCTGGGCGCGGACCGACAAGACCATCTGCTTCGTGACACACTCGATTCCCGAAGCCGTCTATCTCTCAACCAAGATCGTGGTGATGAGCCCCCGCCCCGGCCGCGTGACGGACGTGATCGAAAGCCCGCTGCCGAAGGAGCGCCCGCTCGATATTCGCGAAAGCCCGGAGTTTTTGAAGATTGCGCATCGTGTGCGCGAGGGGCTACGGGCGGGGCATAGTTATGAGTGAGTTTACGCTTCGCCCTGCCGAAATTAGAGATATGGCAGCCTGTGCTGCCATTCTCAATGACTGGATTGATGAGACGCCGTGGATGCCGCGTGTGCACGACCATGCCGACGTCGCCCGCCACTACCGCGAAACGATCTTCGTCGAACGCACCGTGTCCGTCGCGGAAGATCACGCCGTAGTTCTGGGATTTTCAGCTCTTTCCGATGATGACTACATCACCGCACTCTATGTCGCCGCCAATGCACGCGGGCGCGGCGTCGGCAAGGCACTTCTCGAAAGGGCCAAGACGGACCGGCCCACAGGACTGAGACTCTGGACTTTTCAGGCCAATGTCGCAGCACAACGCTTCTATGAACGGGAAGGTTTTGCCGAGCTTCGCCGCACCGATGGCGACAATGAAGAAGCTCTTCCGGATATTCTTTACGGCTGGCCTGAACAAAGCGAACCTCGGGGGCATCTTTATGAGTAAATGCCTGCTGCACCCACCTACCGTCACCCCGGCCTTGAGCCGGGACGACGGGAGAGAATGGGGGAAGGCTGAAGAACGCGGCAACCTCCAAACAATCTCCCCCCTTGAGGGGGAGATACCCCGACAGGGGCAGAGAGGGGTGCAGCGGCAGCCGCGCATTCTGAGCCGATCGGACAGGGTTCACCCCTCTCTGTCGCTTTCGCGACATCTCTCCCTCAAGGGGAGAGATTGGGGGGTGGGTTTTGCCGGCGCTGCGGCTTCCCGATTGGCGGCGCAGGGCCGGAAAGGACACCGCCATGCTGCGTGAGCGCGTCCTTCCCGTTGCCACCGTTGTGTTGGCCATACTGGCCATCTGGTGCGTGTTCGTCGTCGTCATGAACAAGCAGTTCGTCACCGATCAGGCGCGGCGCGCGGGACACGACATATCGTTTTCCGAGGTCGTGAAACAGTCCTACACGCTGGAGCGGCCGGTGCTGCCGTCGCCGCATCAGGTGGCGGCGGAGCTTTGGGATACGACAGCGAACAAGAAGATCACGTCCAAGCGCAGCCTCGTCTATCATGCCTGGATCACGCTGTCCTCCACGCTGCTGGGCTTTGCCATCGGCTCGGGTTTCGGCATCATTCTGGCGATCGCCATCGTCCATAACCGCACGATGGAGCGCTCGATGATGCCGTGGATCATTGCCAGCCAGACGATCCCGATCATCGCGATCGCGCCGATGCTGATCGTGGTGCTGAATGCGATCGGCATCACCGGGCTTTTGCCGAAGGCGCTGATTTCCACCTATCTTTCGTTCTTCCCGGTCGCCGTCGGCATGGTCTCCGGGCTTCGCTCGCCCGACCAGCTGCAGCTCGACCTGATGCGCACCTATAACGCCAATGACCGGCAGGTGCTTTGGAAGCTGCGCCTGCCATCGGCCGTGCCCTATCTGTTCACTTCGCTGAAGATCGCGATCGCGATCTCGCTGGTCGGCGCGATCATCGCCGAACTTCCGACGGGTGCCGTGGCGGGGCTTGGCGCGCGGCTTCTCTCCGGCTCCTATTACGGCCAGACGGTGCAGATCTGGTCGGCGCTGTTCATGGCGGCGATCCTTGCCTCTATCCTGGTGGCGGTTGTCGGCGTGGCGCAGGCTGCGGTGCTGAAGCGCATGGGGGTCAAGCCATGAGCGGTTTCGTCTGGTTTGCGCTCGCCTTCTGGATCTGCGGCTGGGCTTTCAACGAATGGCTGGTGCGGCAGAAGTTTTCCAATCGCGTGCTGAACCGGCTGGCATGGTTTGCCGTGCCGGTCATCTTCGGCCTCGCGATCCTGATCATATGGGAAGGCGTCGTCATCGCCTTCGACATACCGCCGATCCTGCTGCCGGCGCCCTCCGATGTCTGGGTGCGTCTCACCAACTCGCTGCCTATCCTCTGGGCCGATTTCCGCCAGACCTTCCTGAAGGCGGTGCTGATCGGTTATGCGCTCGGCTGCGGCTCCGGTTTCATCGTGGCGATCCTGATCGACCGCTCGCCCTTCCTGAAACGGGGCCTGCTGCCCTTCGGCAATTTCGTCTCGGCGCTGCCGATCGTCGGCATCGCGCCGATCATGGTGATGTGGTTCGGCTTCGACTGGCCGTCCAAGGCCGCCGTGGTGGTGGTTGCGACCTTCTTTCCGATGCTTGTCAACACCATTCAGGGGCTGGCTTCAGCCAGCGACATGGAGCGCGACCTGATGCGCACCTATGCCGCCACGTGGTCGCAGACGCTGATCAAGCTGCGCCTGCCGGCCGCATGGCCATTCATATTCAACGCGTTGAAGATCAATTCCACGCTGGCGCTGATCGGCGCTATTGTGGCAGAATTTTTCGGCACACCCACCGTCGGTATGGGTTTCCGGATTTCCACGGAAGTGGGCCGGGCCAATATCGACATGGTCTGGGCCGAAATTGCGGTGGCGGCGGTTGCCGGCTCCGCGTTCTACGGGGCGGTGGCGCTCATTCAGCGCGCCGTCACCTTCTGGCATCCCTCCGTCCGTTCGGGGCGGTCGTGATGCAACAAGCCAAAATAGGGGAACGTAACCATGAAATCGACTTTTATCGCGGCGCTTGCCGCAGGCGGCATGATGCTTGGAGCGTCGCAGGCCTTCTCCGCCGATGAAATCACGCTGCAGCTCAAATGGGTCACGCAGGCCCAGTTCGCGGGCTACTATGTCGCGCTGGAAAAGGGCTTCTACGAGGAAGAAGGACTCGACGTCACCATCAAGCCCGGCGGCCCGGATATCGCCCCGGCACAGGTGCTGGCCGGCGGCGGCGCCGATGTGATCGTCGACTGGATGCCTTCGGCGCTTGCAACACGCGAAAAGGGCGTGCCGCTCGTCAACATCGCCCAGCCCTACAAGTCCTCCGGCATGATGCTGACGTGTCTCAAGGAAAACAACGTGATGAGCCCGGAGGATTTCCCCGGCAAGACGCTCGGCGTCTGGTTCTACGGCAATGAATATCCGTTCCTGTCGTGGATGGCCCATCTCGGCATTCCGACCGATGGCGGCGAGGATGGCGTGACGGTGCTGAAGCAGGGCTTCAACGTCGACCCGCTGTTGCAGAAGCAGGCGGCCTGCATTTCCACCATGACCTACAATGAATACTGGCAGGTCGTGGATGCCGGCATTTCCGAGGACCAGCTCAACACCTTCAAATATGAGGATGAAGGCGTGGCGACGCTGGAGGATGGCCTCTACGTGCTGGAAGACGACCTTGCCGATCCGAAGTTCAAGGAAGACATGGTCAAGTTCGTCCGCGCCTCGATGAAGGGCTGGAAATGGGCCGAGGAAAACCCGGACGAAGCCGCCGAAATCGTGCTCGACTATGACGACACCGGCGCCCAGACCGAAAAGCACCAGAAGCGGATGATGCGCGAAGTCGCCAAGCTGACCGCCGGCTCCAACGGCGCGCTTGACCCGGCCGACTACCAGCGCACCGTCGAGGTTCTGCTCGGCGGCGGTTCCGACCCGGTCATCACCAAAGAGCCGGAAGGCGCCTATACGCTGGAAATCACCGACGAGGCGCTTTCCAACTAAGCCCATACAGGCAGCTAAATTTATACGCGCGGCATCGGTTCGATGTCGCGCGTATTGCATTTTTGCACCAGATCGGCTTTAAATCGAACCACCCGGTTCAATTAATGCGGCTTAAAGCGCGAGGCCATCTTGAAAAATGCCGGGTTGATGACGAACTGCCGCACGACGCGACGACGCAAGCCCCAAGGGCCGCTCTCGCGATTGCCATATTGAGATTTTGCCATGGCGGCAATCCGACCGCCCGGCGCGACACGTAAACAAGCTTGGAAATCCGCCATTCCGACGGAACGACAGCTCACGAGGAACCGGCCTCCTCCCGGCCGACTGGGGTACTTTACATGCCGAAACCGACCCGCCTTGCCGCCGCGACCGCCGTGCTTTTCGCACTTGCCGCCGCACCCGCCCTTGCTGCGGATGCCGCTGCGACCACCGAGCCGGCCGTCTCCCTTCCCGCCATCGTGGTAACCGATGCAACGGTAAAGCCGCTCACCGAGATTGTGCTGGCAACCGGCACCATCCGCCCGGTCGAGGAAGTTTTCGTGCAGCCGCTGGTGGAGGGGCTTTCGATCGAAACCATAAAGGCCGAGATCGGCGACCGGGTCGAGGCCGGTGCGGTGCTTGCCACCCTGCGCACCGACATGCTGGAGCTGGAACGGAGTAGCCTTCAGGCGAACAAAGCCAGGGCCGAGGCGAGCCTTGCTCAGTTGAAGGCCCAGTTGACCGCAAGCGAAGCCGCCCAGACCGATGCGCGCCGCCAGTTCGAGCGTACCAAGAGGCTCGCCGATAACGGCTCGGTCTCGACCTCTGCACTGGAGCAGGCCGAAACCGAAGCCCTGCGTGCCGATGCCAGCGCGGCTGCCGCCCGCGAGGCCATCGCGGTCGCCAACGCAGAAATCGCGGTCACGGAGGCACAGATCGAGGATATCGCGCTGCGCCTGGAGCGCACCAATATCAAGGCGCCGGTCGCGGGCGTGATCTCCGACAAGAACGCCCGGATCGGCGCAATCGCCAGCGGCTCCGCCAGTCCGATGTTCACCATCATCGAGGATGGCGCGATCGAGCTCGTGGCCCAGGTTCCGGAAGATTCGGTGATGAAGGTCGAAGCCGGCCAGAAGGCGGAAATCGAGCTCGTCGGCGCCAGCCGGCCGATCATGGGCACGGTGCGACTGGTCTCGCCGATCGTCGACGACGCCACCCGGCTTGCCGATGTGTTCATCAGCATCGACAACCCGGAAAGCGCGCGGGCCGGCATGTATGCCAGCGCCGAAATCATCACCAAGCAGGCGGAAGATCTCGCCCTGCCGCTGACCGCAGTCAATATCAGCCAGGGCAGCGCCACGGTGCGCCGCGTCAAGGATGGCATTGTGGAAGTGGTCGAGGTTGAGACCGGCATTCAGGACGGCGAAACCGTTCAGATCACAAGCGGGCTTTCCGAAGGCGACCAGGTGGTGGCCAAGGCAGGCGCCTATGTGCGCGCCGGCGACCGCATCAACCCGGTGCCCGCCTCCGCCACCGCGTCCAACTGAGGATCTGAGCGATGAATTTTTCAGCCTGGGCGATCCGAAATCCCGTAGCGCCGCTTCTGGCGATGGGTCTGTTGCTGTTCCTCGGCCTGCAGGCCTTCAAGGATATGGCCGTCACGCGCTTTCCGAATATCGACGTCCCTGTCGTGGCCGTAACCGTGGCCCAGTCCGGCGCGGCCCCGGCCGAGCTCGAAATGCAGGTGACCAAGAAGATCGAGGACGCGATCGCGAGCGTCACCGGCGTTGACGAGTTGAACTCGACGGTGACGGACGGCATCTCGACAACCTCGGTACTGTTCCGCATGGAAGTCAGCCCCGACGAGGCGCTGCGCGACGTCAAGGACGCGATCGACAATATCCGCTCCGACCTGCCGGCCACCGCCGAAGACCCCGTGGTGCGCAAGATCGACGTTGAAGGCCAGGCGATCCAGACCTTCGCCGTCTCATCTCCCAACATGTCGCTGGAGGAACTCTCCTGGTTCGTCGACGACAAGGTGGAGCGCGCGCTGCAAGGCATCAAGGGCGTCGGCCGGGTCGACCGCTACGGCGGCGCGGACCGCGAAATCCAGGTCTCGCTCGACGCCGACAAACTGGCAAGCTACGGCATCACCGCATCCGAGGTGAACGCGCAGCTGCGCCAGACCAATGCGGATGTCGGCTCGGGCCGCGGCCAGGTCGGCGGCTCGGAACAGGCGATCCGCACGCTTGGCGACAGCCGCAGCGTTTCCGATCTCGCCAACACCACGATCGCGCTTGGCGGCGGCCGGTATGCCCGGCTTTCTGACCTTGGCACGGTCACGGACACCTATGAGGAGCCGCGCACCTTCGCGCGTCACGGCGGCGAACCGGTGGTCTCCTTCGGCGTGTTCCGCTCCAAGGGCGCGAGCGAAGTGACGGTTGCCGACGCGGTGGCCGAGGCGCTGGACGAGGTGCGCGCGGAAAATCCGGAGGTCTCGATCTCGCTGATCGATGACGCCGTCTATTTCACCAAGGGCAACTACACCGCCGCGATGGACACGCTGTACGAAGGCGCGCTGCTCGCCATCATCGTGGTGTTTCTGTTCCTGCACAACTGGCGGGCAACGCTGATTGCCGCCGTCGCCCTGCCGCTGTCGGTGATCCCGACCTTCTGGATCATGGACATGCTCGGCTTCTCGCTCAATCTGGTGAGCCTGATCTCGCTGACGCTGGCGACCGGCATTCTCGTCGATGATGCGATCGTGGAGGTCGAGAACATCGAGCGCCACATCAATATGGGCAAGACGCCCTATCGCGCGGCGCTCGAGGCGGCCGATGAAATCGGCCTTGCGGTGATCGCCACGAGCTTCACCATCATCGCGGTGTTCGCGCCGGTGTCGTTCATGCCGGGTATTCCGGGCCAATACTTCATCCAGTTCGGCCTGACGGTGGCATTCGCCGTGTTCTTCTCGCTGGTGGTCGCCCGCCTGATCACCCCGGTGATGGCGGCCTATATGCTGAAGCCCTCCAAGCACAAGCACAAGGAAGACGCCGAGCACAATGACGGCCGGATCATGCGCGGCTATACCGCCGCCGTGCGCTGGACCACAAAGTGGCGCTATGCCACGCTGGTAGCGGCTGTCGGTATTCTCGCCGTATCGCTGTTCTTCATGGCACGCATTCCAGGCAGCTTCCTGCCGCCCGAAGATGCCTCGCGCATCGTGCTCTCCGTCGAACTGCCGCCGAATGCGCGGCTTTCCGACACCGAGGAGATGACCGACCTGATCGCGGAGCGGATCGAAGGCTATGACGGCGTGGAGGACGTGACCGTGCTGGGCGGTTCCTCGCCGCTGGGCGATCTCGAATATCGCCGGGCCACCATCACCGTCACGCTCGGCAAGCTGGCGCATTCGCTGCCCGAAGCTTTGGTCAACGACATGCTCGGCGGCTTGCCGCTGATCGGGCAGTATCTGCCGAAAATTCCGCCATCGGGTCGTGAAATCCCGCAATGGCAGATCGAACAGGAAATCCTGGCCGGGCTTGCCGATATTCCCGACCTTCGGATCACCAAGCTCAACGACCGCGGACAGCGCGATATCGAGTTCAACTTCCTCTCCGACAATGAGGAGGAGCTGCAGGAGGCCGTCGCCATACTGGAGGCCAGGCTCAGGTCCGAACCGATGCTGGACAAGGTTTCCTCCGAAGGCGCTCTGCCGCGACCGGAACTGAAAATCCGGCCCAAGAAGGAAATCGCCGCCCGTCTCGGCATCACCCCGGCGCAGATTTCCGAAACGGTACGCGTGGCGACCGTCGGCGATGTCGACGCCAATCTGGCCAAGATTTCGCTCGACAACCGCCTGATCCCCGTGCGGGTGCGCACCGATCTGGAACTCAGGCGGGACCTTGCCGCCATCCGTGCGCTGAAGATCAAAACCGCATCCGGCGAAATGGTGCCGCTGTCGGTGGTCGCCGATGTAGACTATTCCGAGGGCGTCAGCACGGTGCAGCGCTATGACCGCCACCGCGTGGTCTCGATCGGGGCCAACCTGCCGCCGGGGGTGGCACTCGATCCGGCGACCGCGCGGTTCCGCGAGATCGTCGAGAACACCGATCTTCCCGCAAGCGTAACGCTCGCCGAAAGCGGCGACGCCAAGATCCTCGCCGAAATGCAGCAGAGCTTCATCAACGCCATGATGCTCGGCCTGTTCCTGGTGCTGGCGGTGCTGATCCTGCTGTTCAAGGATGTGATCCAGCCGTTCACCATCCTGTTCTCGCTGCCACTGGCATTGGGCGGCGTGGCGATCGCCCTGATCGTCACCAACAACCCGATCTCGATGCCGGTGCTGATCGGGCTCTTGATGCTAATGGGCATCGTCACCAAGAACGCGATCCTGCTGGTGGACTTCGCCAAGGAAGCGATCTGGCACGGGCTCGACCGGCGGCAGGCTTTGGTGGAAGCAGGCCGCAAGCGCGCGCGCCCGATCATCATGACCTCGATCGCGATGTCGGCGGGCATGCTGCCGGCGGCGCTGGGCGTTGGCGAAGGCTCGTCCTTCCGCGCGCCGATGGCAATCGCGGTGATCGGCGGCATCATCATGTCGACCGCGCTGTCGTTGCTGGTGGTGCCGGCCTTCTTCATGATCATGGATGATCTGGCACGGCTTCTGCGCTGGGTCTTCGGCCGGTTCATCGGCAAGGCGGACCCCAACGACGTGGTCTACACCGCCGAAACCGCCGGACGGATGAGCGAGGCCAACCGGGCAAAGCTCGCAAGACTCGAGGAGCGGGTGGAGACCCTGGAAAGCGATCGCGACAATCTTTCCAAGCGCGGCATGGCATAAACGCGCCTGCCACACCAATGAACAAAGGCCGGCCGATTGCGCCGGCCTTTTTCGTCTGAAGCCCTCTTTCTCCCCCGGCGGCACGCACAGCATCAGGCCCGCGGTCCCCTCGCGCCTTCTTCAGCCCGGCGGCGCGCTTGGTTGATTGAAATCAAACCTTTTGCATCGCCGTCATAATAATTTGACGATAACGGCCGCTTTCTTTCGGACCGGAACGCGGTGGGCGAGATGCGAAGGAGCCGTTTTGTGCAGACACACCATCATAGCCACGCCATGGGAGGCGGGACAGTGAACACGACCATCAATGTGAGCGAACGCAGGAAAGCACAGTTCATTGCAACCGGCCTGACGGCCGCGGCGGACATGACGACGGTTAACAGACTGATGGAATGCGCCACCTTCGTCAACGTCGCGCCGCCCGACCTGCTGTTTCTGGAAGGCGATCCCGCGCAGCATTTCTACAGCGTCGTGACCGGCTTTGTCCGACTGTTCAGGCAAAACCATGAGGGCCGTGAGGCGGATATCCGGATCTGCGGGCCGGGCCACACGTTCGGAGATGAAATGGTCTTCGGCGGCGATGCCTGCCGCTACAGCGCCCAGGCCGCCGAAAATGCCACGCTGGTGTGCTATGACCTCGCAAAGGTGCGGGAGATTGCCAACACTGACGATGGCAGCCTGGCGCGCGTGCTCGCCGTCTCCCTGTCGACGCAATTGCGCGAAGCTGTCGATTGCGTGGCCGACGACCGGCTCAACACGGCGCTGCAGCGCGTGGCGCACTACCTGCTTGACCAGTGTCCGGAAGATTCCGAACCCGCCACCTTCCGGCTCGCCTGCCGCAAGAGCCTGCTTGCCGGCAAGCTCGGCCTTGCGCCTGAGGCCCTGTCGCGGGCCTTCGGCGCGCTCAAGTCCCTCGGCGTCAACGTTCACGGCCGCACGATCGAGATCACCGATATCGAGGCGCTGAAGCGGCTTTAGAGCCCCCCTGCCTCTCGCAGAAAGGCGGCAACCGCTTCGACGCCATCACCGCGCTTCAGGTCGGTGAACACGGTCGGGCCGCCATTGCGCATGCGCTCGGAGTCGCGCGCCATGACGTCAAGGTCGACCTCGACATAGGGCGCCAGATCCTTCTTGTTGATCACCAGCATGTCCGACCGGGTGATGCCCGGCCCGCCCTTTCGCGGGATTTCCTCGCCCTGGCAGACCGAAATCACATAGAGCGTGATGTCGGCAAGATCCGGAGAGAAGGTGGCCGCAAGATTGTCGCCGCCCGATTCGATGAAGATGATATCGAGATCGGGAATGCGCTTGTTGAGTTCGGCGATCGCCTGAAGGTTGATCGTCGCATCCTCGCGGATGGCGGTATGGGGGCAGCCGCCGGTTTCCACGCCGACGATCCGGTCGGAGGTGAGCGCCTGCATGCGCACCAGCGCATCGGCGTCCTCGCGGGTATAGATGTCGTTGGTCACAACCGCGACGGAATAGTCGCGGCCCATCGCCTTGCACAGTTTTTCGGTGAGCGCGGTCTTGCCGGAGCCGACCGGACCGCCAATGCCGACCCTGAGGGGTCCGTTTTCGGATTTCATCGTCTACCTCTTACGTTACGACCGGAACAGCCGTGAATGCTGGGTCTCATGGCGTAGCGCGGCGATATCGGCGCTGAAGGCGCAGCCGCCGAGATCATCCGGCGTGGACACCGCCGCCCGCGCCGCCTGGTCGAGTATCGGCTGCTCGAGCCCGGAAAGCACGGCAAGCCCGGCCACCTGACCCGCAAGCGACAGCCGGATCGCGGCCGAAATATACTGCGACACCTGGGCATGGAGATAGCCCTGACAGGCCACTTCCAGGCCGATGCCGTGTGATGCGGCAATAGCGCCGAAGGCAACCGGCAGCGGCGTCTCGGACGGCAGGGCTTCGTCACCGGGCGCGGACCACGCGCCGGCGGCAGCGACAAAGGCAGCGCCCAGCGCCAGTGTTTCGGCATAGCGTTCGCGCGAACCGGCAAGCGCTCCGGCAAGAGCGGCCGTCGCGGCAAGCCGCTCCGGATCGCCCGCCGCGCGATGGGCCTCGCACAACAGCACGGCGTCGTTCCACAAAAACCCGTGGCGGAGCGAGACGGCGAGCCACGCGGCGACGTCATCCGCGTCTTTCAGCAGCCGGTCATGCGCCGCGCGTTCGAGCCCGCCGGAATAGGAAAACCCGCCCAGCGGAAAGGCCGGCGACAGCCAGGACAGCAGCCTTAAAAGCGCGGCGCCCGAAACGGCGCCGCCGTCAATCGTGGTGATGGCCGTGATGGTGGTGGTCTCCGTGAGAATGTCCACTGTGATAAGCGCCGCGCACCGGCTGGAACGGCTCGACAACCTCATGCACATGCGCGCCGAGGCCTTCCAGCATCTGGCGGATCACGTGATCGCGCAGGATCAGGATCCGTCCTTCCTCGATCTGGGCCGGCAGATGACGATTGCCGAGATGCCAGGCAAGCTGGATCAGGTGCAGTTTATCATGGGCATGGATTTCATAGAGTTCCTCCGGCGCGGCGACGATCTCGATCGTGCTTCCGTCCTCCAACACCAGCCGATCGCCGGTGGCAAACAGGACCGCCTCCTTCAGGTCGAGCATCACGCTTGAACCGTCTTCAAGCTTCAGCGCCTTGCGGCGGAGATGCCGCCCGTCATGCGTCAACTCGACGCGGCCGGCGACCGCGCCGCTGGCCTCGCCCGCGGGAATGAAACTGGTAACGCGCTGCATGCTTTCCCCTTGATCGACCCGGTCTGTAACGATGCCGGGCGTTCCTTCCTTCATAACAAGATTGCGACGCTTGGCAAGCGCGTGCATCGCAGCACCCGGGACACGCCGCGCAAGAAAAAGGGCGGTCGTTGCCGACCGCCCTCGCTTTCCATTAAAGCGGTCCGAAAGGCCTCAGGCGGCCTTGGCTTCGCGCTTCAGGTTTTCGAGAATGTTCTGCGGCGAGGACACGCTGTAGGGGTCGGTCTCGCACAGGTCGGAGAAGCCCTCTTCCTCGAACCACTGCTCGACGACGCCATCATTGATGATGGCGGCATAACGCCAGGAGCGCATGCCGAAGCCGAGATTGTCCTTGTTGACGAGCATGCCCATCTTGCGGGTGAACTCGCCGGAGCCGTCCGGAATGACCTTGACGTGCTGGAGATTCTGCCCCTTGGCCCAGGCGTTCATGACGAAGGCGTCATTGACCGACATGCAGTAGATGTCGTCGATGCCCTGGGCCTGAAACTCTGGAAACAGCTTTTCGAAATCGGGAAGCTGATAGGTCGAGCAGGTCGGCGTGAAAGCCCCCGGCAGCGAGAACAGCACGACGCGCTTGCCCTTGAAATAATCGTCCGAGGTCATGTCCTGCCAACGGAACGGATTCGGCCCCTCGATGCTTTCATCGCGGACGCGGGTGCGGAAGGTGACGTTCGGAACTTTACGGCCGATCATGGTGATCTCCTTGCTCAGTCTTGGGAATTTTGTTGCTTGTGGCGTAGGGCGAATTTAACGATTCCAGACAGGGAATCAAAGGCCGGCAAGCCCTATTAGGGGTGAACGCATAGCGGGTATGCGCTGGGCGCATGGGTGGCTGCGTCGGTTGCAGAGATTACGGAATTTCCGTATAATCCTCGCATGGTTCAGCGCTTCGACCCTGCCAAGGACGCCATCAACAGGAAGAAGCACGGTCTGCCGCTCGCATTCGGGGACCGTATATTCGATGATTTAGAGCACCTGATCATACCGTCGATCCGCCCAATAGATGGTGAGGAACGGTTCAAGGTCATCGGCATGGTCGACGGGCGTTGTTTTACCGGCGTATTCGTTTGGCGGGACGATATGCCGCGCTTCATATCGGTAAGAAGGAGTAACAAGGGTGAAGAACGATCCTATCGTCTTGAGAGCTGACCCGACTGACGCCGAAGACTTCGATGTAAGCGCTTCAGCGGAGGATCGCGGCCAACGCGCTCGCCTGATCCGCCGGACGAGGACGGCGCTCGGACTATCGCAAACGGAATTCGCCAGCAGATTTCGCGTTCCCGTGGGCACGCTTCGCGATTGGGAGCAGGCGCGCGTCACCGCACCCGACTTCGCCGTCGCCTATGTCCGCGTGATAGCGCAATACCCGGATCTGGTTTCGAAAGTCGTCGCCTGAGCGACGCCCCCCGTTCAGAACAGGAAGTAACGCTGCGCCATCGGAAGCACGTCGGCCGGTTCGCAGGTCAGCACCTCGCCATCGGCGCGGACCTCGTAGGTTTCCGGATCGACGGAGATCTCCGGCGTGGCGGAATTGTGGACCATCGAGGCCTTGGAGATGCCGCCGCGGGTGTTCTTTACCGGCAGGAGCTGCTTGGAGACGCCGAGCTTGTGGGCGAGACCGCCATCGAGCGAGGCTTCCGACACGAAGGTGACGGAGGAATTGGTGCGCGACTTGCCGTAGGCCCCGAACATGTAGCGGTAATGCATCGGCTGCGGCGTCGGGATCGAGGCGTTGGGGTCGCCCATCTGGGCCGCCGCGATCGTGCCGCCGATGATGATCATCTCCGGTTTGACGCCGAACAGCGCCGGGTCCCACATCACCAGATCGGCACGCTTGCCCACCTCGACCGAGCCAATCTCGTGGGAAAGCCCGTGGGCAATCGCCGGGTTGATCGTATATTTGGCGATATAGCGCTTCGCCCGGAAATTGTCGTTCTCGCCGGTTTCCTGCGGCAGGCGGCCGCGCTGGCGCTTCATCTTGTCGGCGGTCTGCCAGGTGCGGATGATGACTTCGCCGACGCGGCCCATGGCCTGGCTGTCCGACGAGATGATCGAGAACGCACCGATATCGTGCAGGATATCCTCCGCCGCGATGGTCTCCTTGCGGATGCGGCTTTCGGCAAAGGCGATGTCCTCCGGGATCGATGGCGACAAATGGTGGCATACCATCAGCATGTCGAGATGCTCGGCGATGGTGTTGACCGTGTAGGGCCGGGTCGGATTGGTCGAGGACGGAATAACGTTCGAAAGGCCGCAGATCTTGATGATGTCCGGCGCATGGCCGCCGCCGGCGCCCTCGGTGTGGAAGGCATGGATGGTGCGGCCCTTGAAAGCGTTTACCGTGTCCTCGACGAAGCCCGATTCATTCAGCGTGTCGGTGTGGATCATTACCTGGACGTCGTATTTGTCGGCAACTGATAGGCAGTTGTCGATGGCAGCCGGCGTGGTGCCCCAGTCCTCATGCAGCTTCAGCGCCGCCGCGCCGCCCAGCACCTGTTCTTCCAGCGCGCCCGGCAGCGAGGCGTTGCCCTTTCCCGAAAACGCAAGGTTCATCGGGAAGGCATCCGCCGCCTGGATCATCCGTTCGATATGCCAGGGGCCGGGCGTGCAGGTGGTGGCGAAGGTGCCGTAGGCCGGGCCGGTTCCGCCGCCGAGCATGCAGGTCAGCCCCGCCATCAACGCTTCCTCGATTTGCTGCGGGCAGATGAAGTGGATATGCGCGTCCATGCCCCCGGCGGTGACGATCTTGCCTTCCGCCGAAATCGACTCGGTTCCCGAGCCGATGATGATGTCGACGCCGGCCTGTGTATCCGGATTGCCCGCCTTGCCGATGCCGGCGATGCGACCGTCCTTGATGCCGATATCGGCTTTCACGATGCCCCAGTGATCGATGATCAGCGCATTGGTCATCACCGTGTCGACCGCCCCTTCCGCGCGCGACGCCTGGCTCTGGCCCATGCCGTCGCGGATCACCTTGCCGCCGCCGAACTTCACCTCGTCGCCGTAATGGGTGAAGTCCTTCTCGACCTCGACGAAAAGCTCGGTATCGGCAAGCCGCACCCTGTCGCCGGTGGTCGGGCCGAACATGGACGCATAAGAGGCGCGGGACATCTTGAAAGGCATGAAGTTCCTCCTGGGCGGAAAGTTTATACGGCCGCGCCGTCGTAATGCTGTGAGCTGAGGCTGCGGGGATCGACCCCGTCGAGGCAATTGGCGTTGACCGCCACCATCTCGGCTCCGTCGGGGCCGGTGGCATAGGCAAAGCTCTCGATGCCGCAGGTCTTGCAGAAAAGGTGATGGATCTGATGCTTGTTGAACAGGTATTCGGTCAGGTTGTCCTCGCCGCTGTTCAACGTGAAGTCTTCGCGCGGCGCAAAGGCCAGCACCGAGCCGAGCCGCTTGCAGCGCGAGCAATTGCAGGTGATGGTGTGGCCGAGTTCGATATCGACATCGAAGTCGACCGCGCCGCACTGGCAGCTTCCGTGATAATGCTGAACGGCCATGATCAAAGCTTCCCCATAATGTCCTGTCGGAACCCGTAAACCGTGCGGTTGCCCGCAAACGGCACCAGCGTGACATCGCGCGTCTGGCCGGGCTCGAACCGCACCGCCGTGCCGGCGGGAATATCGAGCCGCATGCCGCGCGCCTTGTCGCGCTCGAAGGCAAGGCCCGGATTGGTCTCGAAGAAATGGTAATGGCTGCCGACCTGCACCGGCCGGTCGCCGGTGTTGGAAACTGTCAGCGTCACGGTCGGAAGACCGGCATTGATTTCAATCTCGCCGTCTGCAGTAATCAGTTCGCCGGGGATCATGTTGGTCTCCTCCTCACCGGATCGGTTCGTGCACGGTCACCAGCTTGGTGCCGTCGGGGAAGGTGGCTTCCACCTGGATGTCGTGGATCATCTCCGGGACGCCCTCCATCACCTGTTCGCGGGTGATGACATGGGCGCCGGCCTCCATCAGTTCGGCCACCGGACGGCCGTCGCGCGCGCCCTCGACGACGAAATCGGAAATCAGCGCGATCGCCTCGGGATAGTTCAGCTTCACCCCGCGCTCCAGCCGCCGCCTTGCGACCATGGCGGCCATCGAAACAAGCAGTTTGTCTTTTTCACGCGGCGTCAGGTTCATGCGGTTCTCTCATTCCGTTGCAACTCACAGATGCCAGACTTTCGGCAGATTCTGCCCGTCCCGCAAGACCTTGAGCGCGGGAATCAGGCTTTTTCGCAAACTATAGCCGTCGGCGGCGACAATGCGGGCGACGAGCTTGCCGTTCCACTCGCTGGCCCCGGCAGAAGCCTCGCCCAGCGCTTTGCGCAC
The DNA here is from genome assembly GCF_053484265.1 of Martelella sp. FOR1707. NCBI lineage: Bacteria > Pseudomonadati > Pseudomonadota > Alphaproteobacteria > Hyphomicrobiales > Aurantimonadaceae > Martelella > Martelella sp. FOR1707. The sequence goes on from NZ_JBAKFP010000003.1 coordinate 238,984, forward strand.
TTTCGGCATCAGCGCCTCGGCCTGCGGGCCGCAGTAGAGCAGTGTGGCGAAGGCGACGTCGCCGCCGAGCACCGCCGTCTGCGCCACCAGGTTCTCGATATCGCCGGTCATGCGCACGTCCTCGGCATGGATCAGCGTGCCCGAACGGCGCACCCGCCAGCGATCGCGGAAATTGCCGCAGCGCACCGCCTCGCCCATGGCCTTGCGGCCAAGCAGCACGGCCTCGATCGCAAGAAACTCGGCCGTTTCGGCAAGATCGACATCGAGCCTGCGGTTGAGCGAGGCGTCGTCGAACAGAATGGTTTCCTGCGGCAGCCAGTCGAGACGGGCATTGTCGCCAACCCTGATCTCGGTATCGATCGCCGCCGGGCCGCTGTCGGAGCGGTAGATTTTCTCGCAGGCCTGGGTGGTGGCCGTCAGCGCCGTGCCGTCACCCGCCTCCAGTTCCCATTGCAGCCGGTCGCCGCCGGTCAACCCGCCGGAGGTGTTGATCAGCACAGCCTCCATCGCGCCGTCGAAGCTTTCGGGAATGCGGATCTTGGCCGCGCCCTCCTGATAGAAGACATCAAGACGCGATTTGCCGCCGGCCGATTTCGCGCTCACGCGTCCCGCGCCCGATGTTCGCTGCGCCCCCGTGGTGAGGCCCGGCATCAACAGTTCCATCCCGCCGTCCATGCCCACTCCCGAAGTCGCGCCGCCTCACGCGCCACCACAGGCTGGCTGGCGCGCGCACTCGCCGATCCTGCGGTTTGCCCGCACAGTTCATGGTTCCAGCCCATTGCCTGTCCTTCTTATCATGCTGCTGTCGATCGGCTAAACGCAAGTTTCGTGCCGCATCGATAGCCGGGGGCTGGTCCTTTCAGAATTCCCTCTGCCTTGCCCGGCTTTGACAGAAGGTCAGACGCGCGAGATCACGGGCGGCTTCCGCAAAAGAGCACAAATTCTCCTCATTTGCGCATTGAAGCATCACACCGTCAGGTGCCGCCGCGCCTCGGGCGTGTCGAGCGTCTCGGCCGCGCCCTCGTGAACGATCACGCCGCGGTCCATAATATAGACCTTGTCGGCAAGTTCGCGGCAGAAATCGAGATATTGCTCGACCAGCAGAATGGCCATGCCGGTGCTGTCGCGCAGGTAGCGGATGGCGCGGCCGATATCCTTGATGATCGAGGGCTGGATGCCTTCGGTCGGCTCGTCCAGCACCAGGATCTGCGGCCGGGTCACCATGGCGCGGCCGATGGCGAGCTGTTGCTGCTGACCGCCGGAAAGATCACCGCCGCGCCGCGACAGCATGGTCTGCAGCACAGGAAACAGCGAGAAAATCTCGTCGGGAATGTTGCGGTCGGCGCGCTGCAGAGGCGCGAACCCGGTCTCGAGATTTTCCCTAACGGTCAGCAGCGGAAAGATTTCCCGGCCCTGCGGCACATAGCCGACGCCGCGCTTGGCGCGGGCGTAAGGCGCGAGCCCATCAAGCTTGTCACCGCCGAAACTGATCGTACCGCCCGATATCGGATGCTGGCCGGTAACGGCCCGCAGCAGCGAGGACTTGCCAACGCCATTGCGCCCCAGCACGCAGGTGATCTTGCCCATTTCCGCCGTCAGCGAGACATTCCGCAACGCCTGCGCAGCGCCATAGTGGAGGTTTACGTTTTCAATGGTCAGCATGGGGATGGGCCTTTCGACGGAGGTCAGGGCCAGCCGCCCTTGCTTGAGCACGTGGAGAGGCGAGGTCTGCCAGCCTCAATCTCCCCCCTTGAGGGGGAGATGTCGCGAAAGCGACAGAGAGGGGTATCGGACATAAGCCGCAAACGCCGTGCTCTCGGATAAGTTTCACCCCTCTATGCCCCTGTCGGGGCATCTCCCCCTCAAGGGGGGAGATTGTCGGGGGTTGACGCTGCGTCAGTGCTAAAATCATCCCCTCACCTCCCGAGATAATTCTCGATCACCTTCGGGTCGTTCGACACGAAATCGATCGACCCCTCGGCGAGCACGGAGCCTTCGGCGAGGCAGGTGACCTTGACGCCGAGGTCGCGGACGAAGCCCATGTCGTGCTCGACGACGACGACGGCGCGGGTCTTCGCGATCTCCCGCAAAAGCCGGGCGGTTTCCACGGTTTCGGCATCGGTCATGCCGGCGACGGGTTCGTCGACGAGCAGCAGCTTCGGCTCCTGCGCCAAAAGCATGCCGATCTCGAGCCACTGCTTCTGGCCGTGGGAGAGATTGGCCGCGAGTTCATCACGGCGCGCCGTCATACGGATCGTCTCGAGGATTTCCTCGATGCGGTCGCGGTCTTCGCCGGTAAGGCTGTAAAACAGGGTCGAAAACACGCCCCGTTTGCGGTTCAGCGCCAGTTCCAGATTGTCCCATACCGTGTGGCTTTCGAATACGGTCGGCTTCTGGAACTTGCGGCCGATGCCGAGCTGGGCGATATCGGCCTCATCGCGGCGGGTGAGGTCGATCGTGTCGGAGAAGAACACCTCGCCCTCGTCCGGCCGCGTCTTGCCGGTGATGATGTCCATCATCGTGGTCTTGCCCGCGCCGTTCGGGCCGATCACGGCGCGAAGCTCACCCGGATCGATGACGAAGGACAGGCTGTTCAGCGCCTTGAAGCCATCGAACGACACCGAGACATTGTCGAGATAGAGCAGGCTCTTGGCGCGTTTTTCATGAGGGCTCATCGGGCCGGCTCCTCTGCAATGCCGTCAATGCCGGCTTCGGCCTCTTCCGAGTGTTCGATCCGCTCCCTGGCGTCCGGACCTGGCTTCTTCGAAAACCGGGGCGCAAGCGTGCCGACAATCCCCTTCGGCAGGAACAGGGTGACGGCGACGAACAGGCCGCCGAGCGCGAACAGCCAGAAGGCGGGGAAAAGCCCGGTGAAGATGGTCTTGCCGCCATTGACGAGGATCGCCCCGATGATCGGCCCGATCAGCGTCGCACGGCCGCCGACCGCCGTCCATATCACCACTTCGATGGAGTTCGCGGGCGCGAATTCGCCGGGGTTGATGATGCCGACCTGCGGCACGTAGAGCGCGCCGGCAACGCCCGCCATCATGGCGGAGGCGACGAAGGTGAAGAGCTTGTAGTTCTCCACCCGGTAGCCGAGGAACCGCACCCGGCTTTCGGCATCGCGCACGCCAACCAGCACCTTGCCGGCCTTGGAGCGCACGATCGCCGAGGTAATGAAGAGGCCGATGGCGAGGAAGATGGCCGAAGCGGCGAACAGCGCGGCCCGGGTGGTATCGGCCTGCACCGAAAAGCCGAGAATATCCTTGAAATCCGTCAGCCCGTTATTGCCGCCGAAGCCCATGTCGTTGCGGAAAAAGGCCAAGAGCAGCGCATAGGTCATCGCCTGGGTGATGATCGAGAGATAGACGCCGTTGACGCGCGAGCGGAAGGCGAACCAGCCGAACACGAAGGCCAGCGCACCGGGGACCAGCAGCACCATCAGCATCGCGAACCAGAACATGTCGAAGCCATGCCAGAACCAGGGCAGCGATTGATAGTTCAAAAACACCATGAAATCCGGCAGGATCGGGTCTCCATAGACGCCGCGCGGCCCGATCTGGCGCATCAGATACATGCCCATCGCATAGCCGCCGAGCGCGAAGAACGCGCCATGGCCAAGCGAGAGAATGCCGCAGAAGCCCCAGACCAGATCGAGCGACAGCGCGAGCAGCGCATAGCAAAGATACTTGCCGAACAGCGAGACCAGATAGGTCGGCAGGTGAAAGGCGCTGTCGGCCGGAATTATGAGGTTTGCGAACGGCACCAGAAGGGCGACCGCAAAGAGGATGATGATCGCGATCGAGACCTTGCGGTCGAGCGAGCGGAAAAGATAGGCCGTGATCATGCTTCCACCGCCCTTCCCTTGAGTGCGAACAGCCCGCGCGGCCGTTTCTGGATGAACAGGATGATGAAGACCAGAACCAGGATCTTGCCGAGCACCGCGCCCGCATAGGGTTCCAGGAACTTGTTGAGAATGCCGAGCGAGAAGGCGCCCACAAACGTGCCCCAAAGATTGCCGACCCCGCCGAAGACCACGACCATGAAACTGTCGATGATGTAGGACTGGCCGAGGTTGGGGGAGACATTGTCGATCTGCGACAGCGCTACGCCGGCAAGGCCGGCAACGCCCGATCCGAGCGCGAAGGTGAAGGCATCAACCCAAGGCGTGCGGATGCCCATGGAGGCGGCCATGCGCCGGTTCTGGGTGACAGCCCGCATCTGCAGGCCGAAGGCCGAGCGCTTCATCAGCACCAGGAGGGCCGCGAACACCGCAAGCGAGAACAGCACGATCCAGAGCCTAGACCATGTGATCATCAGTCCCCCGACATCGAAGGAACCGGACATCCAGGACGGATTGCCGACCTCGCGGTTGGTGGGACCGAAAATGGTGCGCACCGCCTGCTGCAGGATCAGCGATACGCCCCAGGTGGCAAGCAGCGTTTCCAGCGGGCGGCCATAGAGAAAGCGGATCACGCCGCGCTCGATCACGAGGCCGACGGCGGCGGTGACGATGAAGGCGACCGGAAGCGCGATTGCCAGCGACCAGTCGAAAAGGTGCGGATAGGACGTGCGGATCACCTGCTGGACGACGAAGGTGGAATAGGCCCCGATCATCACCATTTCGCCATGGGCCATGTTGATGACGCCCATCACGCCGAAGGTGATCGCAAGACCGATGGCAGCAAGCAGCAGCACGGAGCCGAGCGACAGACCGTACCAGACATTCTGGGCCACATCCCAGAAGGCAAGGCGCTTTTCTATCTTCGCCTGCGCGGCATCGATCTCATCCTGCAGATCGGGGCCGACGCTGGAACGCGCCGACAGCAAAATGGAGATCGCCTCGCGCCCGCCGATATCGGCAATATCGGAAATGGCTTCGGCCTTTTCCTCCGGGCTGCGATCGGAATTCAGCACCGAGACGGCCCGCGCCTGCGAAAGAACTGTCGCGATCTCGCCGTCCTCTTCCTTCTCAAGCGCCTGCTCGATCAGGATCAGATTGTCCTCGCTTGGCGCCTTCAGCAGCGACTGCGCGGCCGAAAGCCTTGTGTCTCGCTTCGGGCTCATCAGCGTCATGCCGGCAAGGGCGGCATCGATGGTGGAGCGGAGATTGTTGTTGACCTTGACCTTGTCGAGGTCGCGCTTGGAGACTTCGCCGGCCTCCTCGCCGGTCACCGGATCGATCAGCAGAAGATTGCGGCTTGAGGAGCCCTTGCGTGTGATGAAAACCTTGCCGTCGCTCTTGCGGGCGTAGAGGTCGCCGGCTGCAAGCGCCTTCAGCGCGGGCACCGCGGCATCATCGCCGGTGGCGGCCAGTTCGTTGACCAGGGTTTCAGTCTGACCGAAGCTGCGGGAGGAACCGAACCGGTCGATCGCGCCGGCAAGGTCGGTCTGGGCAAAAGAAGAAAGGGGCGCACATGTCAGAAACAAAATGGCTACTAAAACGAATGCTCTGAAACAGTGCATCTGGAATATCTTGGACACATGCGCCCCCATTATCGACGGCCTCGCAATATCCGGCCGCCCCCCTGTTGACCGGGCGCGATCGGTCTGATCGCGCCCGGCGTCGAGCTCAGTTTACTCGGACATGCCGCCGCATTTCCCGGTCTCGACATTGAAGTTGCCGCACGACATCGGAGCGCGCCAGTCGGCAATCAGGTTCTTCGAGTCCGGCAGGAAATCGGACCATGCATCGCCGGCGACGAGGCCGGGCGTTTCGTAGACGATGTCGAACTGACCATCATCCTGGATCTCGCCGATCAGCACCGGCTTGGTGATGTGGTGGTTCGGCATCATCGCCGAATAGCCGCCGGAAAGGTTCGGAACGGAGATGCCGACCAGCGCGTCGATGACGGCATCCGGATCGGTGGTGCCGGCCTTTTCAACCGCCTTCACCCACATGTTGAAGCCGATGTAATGGGCTTCCATCGGGTCGTTGGTCACGCGGGCATCATCGCCGGTGAAGGCGTGCCATGCGTCGATGAAGTCGTAATTGGCGTCGGTATCGACGGACTGGAAGTAGTTCCAGGCGGCCAGATGGCCGACCAGCGGGCCGGTATCGAGACCGGCAAGCTCTTCCTCGCCGACCGAGAAGGCGACCACCGGAATATCGGAGGCCGAGATGCCCTGATTGGCGAGTTCCTTGTAGAACGGCACATTGGCGTCGCCGTTGATGGTGGAGACGACGGCGGTCTTCTTGCCTTCCGAACCGAAATTCTTGATGTCGGAGACGATCGTCTGCCAGTCGGAGAAGCCGAACGGCGTGTAGTTGATCATGATGTCTTCTTCGGCAACGCCGTGATCCTTGAGATAGGCTTCGAGGATCTTGTTGGTGGTGCGCGGATAGACATAGTCGGTGCCGGCCAGCACCCAGCGCTCGACGCCGTCATTTTCCATCAGGTAGTCGACGGCGGGAATGGCCTGCTGGTTGGGCGCGGCACCCGTATAGAAGACGTTGCGCTGGCTTTCCTCGCCCTCATACTGGACGGGGTAGAACAGGATGTTGTCGAGTTCCTCGAACACCGGCAGAACCGATTTGCGCGACACCGAAGTCCAGCAACCGAACACGGCGGCAACATTGTCGCCCTCGATCAGCTCGCGCGCCTTTTCTGCGAAGAGCGGCCAGTCCGATGCCGGATCGACAACCACGGCCTCGAGCTGCTTGCCCAGAAGACCGCCCTTCTCATTCTGCTGCTCGATCAGCATCAGCATGGCGTCTTTCAGCGTGGTTTCCGAAATCGCCATCGTGCCGGACAGCGAATGCAGGATGCCGACCTTGATCGTGTCTTCCTGGGCATAGGCCATGCCGCCCATGCCGGCGGTGGTGAGCGCGGCGAGAAGCGCGGCGCTGGTCAATCCCTTTGTGAAATTCATCGTTTTGTTCCCCTCAACGACTATCGCCTGAACGGCTTTTGGAATTCGCGACGCCGCGAGAACGGCGCCTCGACCAACTATCGTTGAGGGCGGGAAAACCCCACATACGCAATTTGACGTAGTTGAGGGGGAAAACGACGGAGCCGGCAGAAAGGTCAGTCGGCCTCGACCGGCTCGATATCGAAGGCGGCGGCCAGCAGCGCCCTGGTATATTCGGCCTGCGGATTTTCGAAAACGTCCTTCGCCGGTCCGCGCTCCACCACCTCGCCAAGCCGCATGACGATGATCTCGTTCGCCAGCGCGCGCACCACTTTCAGGTCGTGGCTGATGAACAGATAGGCGAGATTGTGCTTCTTCTGCAGCGCGGAAAGCAGGTCGACCACCTGCGCCTGCACGCTCATGTCGAGCGCGGAGGTCGGCTCGTCGAGCATCACGAAGCGTGGTTTGAGCACCATGGCGCGGGCAATCGCGACGCGCTGGCGCTGGCCGCCGGAGAACTCGTGCGGATAGCGCCAGCGGGTGGCGGCGTCGAGCCCCACTTCCTCCAGCGCCGCGCCGACGCGGGCTTCGCGCTCGGCGGCGGAAAGCCCGCACTCGTGGATCTTCAGCCCCTCGGCGATGATCTCGCCGATCGACATGCGCGGCGATAGCGAGCCATAGGGGTCCTGAAACACAATCTGCATCTGCTCGCGCAGCGGCTTCATCGCCTTGAAACTGTAGGCGTCGATATCCTTGCCGACGAAGGCGATCCGGCCTTCGGACGAGATCATCCGCGTCAGCGCCAGACCGAGCGTAGTCTTGCCCGACCCGCTCTCGCCGACGACGCCGAGCGTCTCGCCGGCCCTCAGCTTCAGCGAAATGCCGTTGACGGCCTTGACGTGATCGACGGTCTTGCGCAACAGCCCGGTCTTGACCGGGAACCAGACCTTCAGATTGTCCGCCTCCATCACCACTTCGCGCGCCGGATCATGCGCCGGCGGCGTGCCCTTCGGCTCGGCGGCGAGCAGGTGTTTTGTGTAGTCATGCTGCGGGTCATCGAAAATCTCGGCAACGGGGCCGTGTTCGACGATCTTGCCCTTGGTCATGACGCAGACGCGATCGGCGAATTTACGCACGATGCCGAGATCATGGGTGATGAACAGCATCGACATGCCATGGTCGCGCTGAAGCGACTTCAGGAGTTTCAGGATCTGCGCCTGCACCGTCACATCAAGCGCGGTCGTCGGCTCGTCGGCGATCAGCAGTTTCGGACGGTTGGCGAGCGCCATCGCGATCATCACGCGCTGGCGCTGTCCGCCGGAAAGCTCATGCGGGAAGGCGCCAAGCCGCTTTTCCGCCTCGCGAATGCCGACCTCGTTCAGGAGCTCCAATATCCGCTTGCGCGCCGCAGCGCCCGTCATCCCGGCATGCAGCGCCAGCGTCTCGCCCACCTGGCGCTCGACCGTGTGGAGCGGGTTGAGCGAGGTCATCGGCTCCTGGAAGATCTGGGTGATATCGCCGCCGCGCACTTCGCGCAGGGTCCTGTCATCGGCTTTCAGGAGGTCACGACCCGCAAACAGGATCTCACCGCTCGGATGGCTGGCCGCCGGATAGGGCAGCAGCCTCAGCACGGAAGCTGCAGTTACCGATTTGCCGGAGCCCGATTCGCCGACCAGCGCCACCACCTCGCCCGGCATGATGTCGAACGACACCCGGTCGACGGCAAGGCTGTCCGCCCCGCCCTGGCGGAAGGCGACGGAAAGGTCCTTGACGGAAAGAAGAGGCGTCTTGCTCATTGGAACGTCTTCCTCGGATCAAACGCATCGCGCACCGCCTCGCCGACGAACACCAGCAGCGACAGCATGATCGACAGCGTCATGAAGGCGGTGATGCCGAGCCAGGGGGCCTGCAGATTGCTCTTGCCCTGGTTGACAAGCTCGCCGAGCGAGGGCGAGCCCGGCGGCATGCCGAAGCCCAGGAAATCGAGCGAGGTCAGCGTCACGATCGCGCCCGACAGGATGAACGGCACGAAGGTCAAGGTCGCCACCATCGCGTTCGGCAGCAGGTGGCGGAACATGATCGTGCCATTGCCGACGCCGAGCGCGCGGGCGGCACGGACATATTCGAAATTGCGCGCCCTTAAGAATTCCGCGCGCACCACCGCCACGAAACTGACCCAGGAGAATACCAGCATGACGCCGAGCAGCACCCAGAAGCCGGGCGGCAGGATCGCGGCGATGATGAGAAGAATGTAGAGCGTCGGCAGCGACGACCAGATCTCGATGAAGCGCTGCATCAAAAGATCGACCCAGCCGCCGAAATAGCCCTGCACCGCGCCGGCACTGACGCCGATGACGGCCGAGAATCCGGTGAGCAGCAGGCCGAACAGCACCGATATGCGGAACCCGTAGATCACCCGCGCCAAAACGTCGCGCGCAAGATCGTCGGTGCCGAGCCAGTTCATATTTCCGAGCACGCAGGCCGGATCATCGACGCCCTGCGGGTAGCCCGCGCAGCGCTCCTCCTTGCTCATCAGCCAAAAGGGCGGCGTTGGCGCGGAATAGGGCACATTGGCGTTGATCGTGCGATAGGAATAGCGCACCGGCGGCCAGATCATCCAGCCATTGGCCTCGATCTCGTCGCGAATGAAGCCCGAGCGGTAATCGGTGACGGCAAGAAAGCCCCCGAATTTCTCCTCGGGATAATCGACAAGCACCGGAAACAGGATTTCGCCGTTATAGGAGGCGATCAGCGGCTTGTCGTTGGCGACGAATTCCGCGCCAAGGCTGATGATGAACAGGAACAGGAAAATCCAGAGCGACCAGAAACCGCGCCGGTTCGCCTTGAAGTTCTGCCAGCGACGGAGGTTCATCGGCGACAGGATGCCTGATTTCGGCACGTTTGCCGCCACATCGGGGGATGCGAGTTCGCTCATCTCACACATCCCTCTTTTCGAAGTCGATGCGCGGATCGATCCAGGTGTAGATCAGGTCGGAGATGAGCCCGATCACCAGCCCGAGCAGCGAGAAGATATAAAGCGTGGCGAACACCACCGGATAGTCGCGATTGACCAGCGACAGATAGCCGAGCCGGCCGAGACCATCGAGCGAGAACACGTTCTCGATCAGGAGCGAGCCGGTGAAGAAGGCCAGGATGAACGAGCCCGGGAAGCCCGCGATCACGATCAGCATCGCGTTGCGGAACACGTGGCCGTAAAGCACCCTGTTCTCGGTCAGCCCCTTGGCGCGGGCGGTGACGACATATTGCTTGCCGATCTCGTCGATGAACGAGTTCTTGGTCAAAAGCGTGGTGGTGGCAAACGACGACACCGACAGCGCGATCAGCGGCAGCGCCAGATGCCAGAAATAGTCGAGCGGCTTCCGCCACAAGGGCAGTTGCGCGAAATTGTCGGAGACCAGGCCGCGCAGCGGAAACCAGTCGAAGAAGGAGCCGCCGGCAAACAGGATGATCAGCAGGATGCCGAGCAGGAAGCCCGGAATGGCATAGCCGATCACGATCACGCCGGAAGTCCAGACATCGAAGCGCGAACCGTCCTTCACCGCCTTGCGGATGCCGAGCGGGATCGAAATGCCGTAGGACAGGATCAGCACCCACACGCCGAGCGAAATCGACACCGGCAGCTTGTCGATGATGAGGTCGATGACGGAGGAATTGCGAAAGAAGCTGTCGCCGAAATTGAAGGTCGCGAAATCCCGCATCATCAGCAGGTAACGGGTCAGCGGCGGCTTGTCGAAGCCGAACTGGCGCTCGAGATCGGCGATCAACTCAGGATCGAGCCCCTGCGCCCCGCGATAGCTGGAGGAGGAGGAACTGTCGAAACTGTCCATCGACATGCCGGCATCGGAGCCACCGGAAATCCGGCTTTCCGCGCCGCCGCCCTGCCCGTTGATCTCGGCGATCACCTGTTCCACCGGCCCGCCCGGCGCGAACTGCACGATGATGAACGATATCGTCATGATCCCGATCAGCGTCGGGATCATCAACAGGATGCGGCGAAGGATGTAGGAGCCCATCAGGCGTGTCCTCTGACAGAGCCTGACCGCATAGCCCCCCTCAATCTCCCCCCTTGAGGGGGAGATGTCGCGAACGCGACAGAGAGGGGTAATGGGCGTAAACCGCCCGCTCCGAATTTGCCGAAACGGTTCACCCCTCTCTGCCCCTGTCGGGGCATCTCCCCCTCAAGGGGGGAGATTGTCTGGAGGTCGTGGATAGTTCTACGCAAAGTAACCGCCACGCCCTCGCCGCCAAGCCGCACCCTCATTCCGCCTCCGTCGACCACCAGCCGGCGGGGAAGTCGAGGCCGTATTCGGGGAATTCGCCGTGGGTGATCCGGTCCCAGTAGGCGATGCGGTAGTCGCGCGAATAATAGAGCGGAATGATATAGTCATTGGCGAGCAGCACCCGATCGAGCGCCTTGGTGGCGGCGACCAGCGTGTCGCGGTCATCGGCGAACACGATCTTCTGGATCAGCGCGTCGACGCCCGGATCGGAAATGCCGGCATAGTTTTCCGAGCCCGGCTGGTCGGCCGATTGCGAACCCCAATAGTTGAACTGCTCGTTGCCCGGGCTCAGCGACTGGGCCCACAGCTCCCATATCATGTCGTAATCGAAATCGTTCACCCGGTTCTGGTACTGCGAGGTGTCGACTACGCGGACCGTGGCGTCGATGCCGAGCTTGCGCAGGTTTTCGACATAGGGCAGCACGACAACCTGAAGCGAAGGATTGTCGAGCAGGATTTCGAAGGCGAAGGGTTCGCCGGTTTCGCTGTTCACCAGCTTGCCGCCCTGCCTTTCAAATCCGGCTTCGCGCAGAAGCCCGAACGCCTTCTGCAGATTGGCGCGCGATTGCTCCTGCGTGCCGCCGACCGGCAGCTTGTTGGCCTTGTTGAACACCTCCGGCGGCACCAGATCGCGCACCGAATCAAGGATCTGCAACTCCTCGCCCTTGGGCAGGCCGGATGAGGCCAGATCGGTCCCGAACCAGAAGGAATTGTCGCGCGCATAGGCGTCGCTCAACTGGTTCTTGTTGATCGTCTCGAAATCGAAGGCATAGATCAACGCCTCGCGCACGCGCTTGTCATCGAATGGCGCGCGGCGGTTGTTGGGCACCAGCGCCTGCATGATGCCGGCGGTGCGCAGCGGGTTAGGCACCGCCTCGCGGGTGACATCGCCATCCTTGACCGCCGGAAAATTATAGCCGGTCGCCCAGCGTTTAGCCCGGGTCTCGACCCAGAAATCGAACGTGCCAGCGCGGAAGGCCTCGAAGGCGACATCGAGGTCGGCGAAATAGAGATATTTCACCGTGCCGAAATTGTTGCGCCCGACATTGACGTTGAGATCCTTGCCCCAATAGTCGTCGTTCAGGCGATAGGTGATCGACGATCCCGGATTGACCGTGTCGACCACATAGGGGCCGGAGCCCACGATCTTCTCCAGTGTGCTGGCGGAGATATCATGGACGACATTGCCGTCCTCATCCTCGAACCAGTGTTTGGGCAGGACGAGAAGCTGCCCGACGATCTGCGGCAGTTCGCGGTTTCCCGTCTCGTCGAAATGGAAGGTCACCTCGCGCTCGCCGGTCGCTTCGGCGCTGGTCACATGGCGGTAGTAATTGGCATATTGGGCGTTCAGCTTCTTGAAGCTGTCGAAGGAGAAGACGACGTCTTCCGCCGTTACCGGCTCGCCGTCGGAGAATTTCGCTTCCGGGTTCAGCCTGTATGTGACCGACGAAATATCTTCGGGATAGCGGAAGGCATCGGCCAGAAGGCCGTACATCGCATTGATCTCGTCCTGAGACGAGGTCATCAGCGTTTCGAACACCAGTCCGAGACCGATCGCCTTATTGCCGCCATAGGGCACGGGATTGAGCGAATCGAACGTGCCGGTCGCCGAAAGCTTCAGCTCGCCGCCCTTCGGCGCATCCGGATTGGCATAATCGAAATGCGCGAAATCCGCGGCATATTGCGGGCTCCCGGTCAGCGCGCTGGCATAATGCCAGTCGCCGCCGCCATTGTCCTCAGCCAGGACAGCGGGGGCTGAAAGCCCCGCGACGGCGAACACGATCGCCCGAGCAGCCTTTATCCACATGGTTTTTGCCTTCTGCGTGCTTGCTTTTCTCGTTTCAGCAACAAGAATAAGCAAATATCGGCATGGGTGCACAAGTGGCCATTTCGTGAAAACATGGTGGCAGCGGGTTTTGCGCCTGCCGTTTCGGCCGGAACGCGCGGCATGGAGGGAGCAACAGCATGCGGTGGATCAAAACCCTGTCCGGGGTCCTCGCCCTTGCGATGACGACATCTTCCGCCGTTGCCGAGGACTTTCCGCCGCCCGCCAAGGTGCTGTTCGCGTCGGAAGCCGCGCCGAGCGCCGGTAAGCCGCAATCGATAGGCTTTTATACCAAGGGCTGCCTTGCCGGGGCCGAGGCGCTGCCGATCGACGGGCCGACATGGCAGGCGATGCGGCTTTCACGCAACCGCCGCTTCGGCCACCCCGACACGATCGCGCTGATCAAGAAACTGTCGCGCGAGGCCGCGCAATATGACGGCTGGCCGGGGCTCTTGGTCGGCGACATTTCGCAGCCGCGCGGCGGGCCGATGCTGTCCGGCCATGCCTCCCATCAGGTGGGGCTCGATGCCGATATCTGGCTGAACCCGATGCCCGACCGGCGGCTGACGCTACGCGAGCGGGAGGACATCTCCGCTCAATCCGTGCTGAAGAACGACGGTACGCTGTTTGTCGATCCGGAGAAATTCACCCCGGCCCACGAGCGCCTGATCATGCGAGCGGCGAGCTATCCGGAGGTGCAGCGCATCTTCGTCCATCCGGGCATCAAGAAGGCGCTCTGCGACGACTGGAAGGGCGAGCGCACCAACCTTGCCAAGGTGCGGCCCTATTACGGCCATCACTACCATTTCCATATCCGCCTGTTCTGCCGCCCCGGCTCGCCCGATTGCGATCCGCAGAACCGTGTGGATATGGCCGATGACGGCTGCGGCGCGAACCTTGCCTGGTGGCTTTCCGACGAGCCCTGGGCGCCCGCAAAGCCTGAAAAACCGCCCGAGAAACCCGCAAAACCGCCGCCGAAGCCGACCCGGCCGAGCTACACCATCATGTCCGACCTGCCGGCGGCCTGCACGGCCGTGCTCGATGCGCCGGCGCCGGCCGAACTGCCGCAGGCCGCGCTGACGCCGGTAATCCCACTGCCGCCGCTGGCGCCATGGCCCGAGATCGGCCCCGTGCCGACGCAAAGGCCGAGAGGGTGAGCCGTCCCTTTCAAAGCGGTTTGAACTGATGTAGGAAACGCCAAACCGGCTTGCGGATCTTACTTTCGGGTTGATATCGCCGCACCGTCCGGAACCGCCAGAAGCAGAAGCGCTTTGCCGATCGCAAGGGGAGACACCATGGCCAGAATACCGCTCGAACAACCGCTCGCCTTCCCCATCCTGATCGGCGATATCGGCGGCACCAATGCCCGCTTCTCGCTGCTGGTCGATCCCTATGCCGAGCCGCGCGACTTCCCGATCGTGCACACCGCCGATTTCGCCACGATCAACGATGCGATCCAGGCGGCGGTTATGGACAAGTCATCGCTGCAGCCGAGAAGCGCGATCCTCGCGGTTGCCGGCCCGATCCGGGGCGATGAAATTCCGCTGACGAATTGCGACTGGGTGGTGAAGCCGCACGACATGATCGCCCATCTTGGCCTCGTCGACGTGATCGTCATCAATGATTTCGAGGCCCAGGCGCTGGCGATCGCCAACATGCCGGACGAGTTTCGCGAACCGATCGGCGACCGGCCGGACAAGATGCTGGCCTCGCGGGTCGTGCTCGGCCCCGGCACCGGGCTCGGGGTCGCGGGCCTCGTCCATGCCGAGGAGCGCTGGATCCCGGTTCCGGGCGAAGGCGGGCATATCGATGTCGGCCCGCGCACCGCGCGCGATTACGAAATCTTTCCGCACATCAAGACCATCGAGGGCCGGGTGGCCGGCGAGCAGATACTGTGCGGCCGCGGCATGGTGAACCTCTATAACGCCATCTGCGCCGCCGACGGCATCGAACCGAAACCCTATGAACCGAAGGATGTCAGCCAGCACGGCCTCGACGGCACCGACCCGCAGGCGGTGGAAACGCTCTCGCTGTTTTCCACCTATCTCGGCCGCCTTGCCGGCGACATGGCGATGGTTTTCATGGCCCGCGGCGGGGTCTATCTCGCCGGCGGCATCTCGCAGAAGATCCTGCCGGCGCTGAAAAAGCCGGAATTCCGCGCCGCCTTCGAGGACAAGGCCCCGCACACCAGGCTGCTGGAAGCGATCCCGACCTATGTTGTGACCCATCCGCTCGCAGCCCTTGCCGGCCTTTCCAGCTTTGCCCGCACCCCCACCCGCTTCGGCCTCGCCCTCGATGGACGGCGCTGGCGGGTATAGGCGCAACCAAAGCAGCCAGACCGATTTCGCCGACGCCGATCTTTCCTTCATGGAGCGCTTGCAATAAGGTCTGCCTGCCCCGCTGCGTTCACCTGCGGCGGGGTCGCCGTAAATCGAAAATACCAGGAAGACATATGAATTCTCCGGCAATGAAGCTTGTCGTCGTGGGCGCCAGCGGACGGATGGGTCAGACCCTCATCCGCGTCATCTGCGAAACCGAAGGCGCCGTGCTGCACGCCGCGATCGACCGGCCCGACAGTCCGGCGCTTGGCAAGGATGCCGGCGTGCTTGCCGGCGTCGGCGAGCTTGGCGTTGCGATCACCGACGATCCGCTGAAGGCCTTTGTCAATGCCGATGGCGTGCTTGATTTCACAGTACCCGCCGCCTCCGTCGAATATGCCGAGCTGGCCGCCCAGGCGCGGATCGTCCACATCATCGGCACCACCGGCATGTCGGAGGAGGACGAGGCAAAGGTGAAGGCGGCAAGCCGCCACGCCCGGATCGTCAAATCCGGCAATATGAGCCTCGGCGTCAATCTTCTCGGCGTTCTTGTGAAAGAGGCGGCCGCGGCATTGTCGGCCAGGGGCTGGGATATCGAGGTGCTGGAAATGCATCACCGCCACAAGGTCGACGCGCCATCCGGCACCGCCCTTCTGCTGGGCGAGGCCGCCGCCGAAGGGCGCGGCGTCTCGCTGAAGGACAAGGCGGTGAAGGTGCGCGACGGCCATACCGGCGCGCGCGAAGAAGGCACGATCGGCTTTGCCACGCTGCGCGGCGGCTCGGTTGTGGGCGAGCACTCCGTGCTGCTTGCCGGCGAGGGCGAGACCGTGAGCCTGTCGCACAAGGCCACCGACCGCAGCATCTTCGCCCGCGGCGCGGTCGAGGCGGCGCTTTGGGCGCGCGGGGAAAAACCCGGTCTTTATTCCATGCTCGACGTGCTCGGGCTTTCCAAATAGCAACGAAGGAACTGATTAAATGAGCGGAACGCTGGTTCTGGTCCGTCACGGCCAAAGCGAATGGAACCTGAAGAACCTTTTCACCGGCTGGAAGGACCCTGATCTCACCGATCAGGGCAGAGCCGAGGCCCTTGCCGGCGCAAAGGCGCTGGCCGAAACAGGGATCAAGTTCGACATCGCCTTCACCTCGAACCTCATCCGCGCCCAGAACACCTGCCAGATCATTCTCGACGAGATCGGACAGTCCGACCTTGAAACCATCAAGGACGAGGCGATCAACGAGCGCGATTATGGCGATCTCGCCGGCCTCAACAAGGATGACGCCCGCAAGAAATGGGGCGAGGAACAGGTCCATATCTGGCGCCGGTCCTACGACGTGCCGCCGCCCGGCGGCGAAAGCCTGAAGGACACCGGCGCACGGGTCTGGCCCTATTACCTGACTGACATCCTGCCGCGCGTTCTGCGCGGCGAAAAGGTGCTGGTCGCCGCCCATGGAAATTCGCTGCGCGCGCTGATCATGATCCTCGACAGGATGAGCAAGGAGGAAATCCTGAAGCTCAATCTCGCGACCGGCGTCCCGATGGTCTACACGCTCAACCCGGATTCCACGGTCGCCGACAAGACCGTGCTGGGCGACATGTCGGCCGCGCACTGAGATCGGCCCCGCCTTCCCCGGTCGGGCGCTACCCCGCCCGGCCCGACGGCGAGAACTCGGCGACAAGCGTGTGCATGTCGCCGGGATAGGTGAGATTGACCTGGGTGATCGACCCGCTTGCATTCCAGGTCCGCCGCGCAATCACCAGGCAGGGCGCGCCTTCGCGCAGATCGAGCAGTTCGGCCTCGGCGCGCCCCGCGCCGACGGCATTGATGCGATGTTCGGCGGCGCTCCACGGCACCTGCTCCAGGAGCCATGACCCCGGAGGATACTTCGAAAAATCCGCCTCCCGCGCCTGCGGCACCTCGGCAAGGCTGATCAGGCGATCTTCGAGACAGAAGGGGCGGCTGCCGGCGCTGTGGATGCCGCGGATATGCATCACCGCCGCCGGCGCCGACAGCAGCAGCCGCTTGCGATCGGCCTCGCCCGCGCTGCGCTCCGTGGCCTCGATCAGCCGGAAGGCATAGGCAAGGCCAAGTGCGCGCACCTCGCGCTCGAGCTGGTGGATTTCCATGACGGCGGAAAGCACTTCCGGCTGACGCACATAGGAGCCCGACTTGCGCCGGCGCTCGATCAGCCCCTTCTTTACAAGCTGCGACAGCGCCTTGTTGACCGTCATGCGCGAGCAGCCGTAATGCGCCGTCAGTTCATGCTCGAACGGGATGCGGGTGCCGGGCGGCCATTCGCCGGACAGAATCCTGTCCTCGACCTCCCGTTCGATGCGGGCATGCAGCGCCAGCGGACGGCTTTCCTTGTCCTCGGCCATGCGCCTATCCCTGGCTCGCCGCGGCGATCACCTCGGCGCGGATTTCCTCGGTGAGCTGCATGCTGGAACGCCTCAGGCGACAGGCGCGCAAAGGGGTAAGAAGCATCTCTTCCACCCCCCCTTCGCGGGTCGTATGCCGGCCAGCAATGCGAGAAACCAGAGGATATGCTATGCTCAGGCGTGGCTTGGGATTGATGATCTCAGACGGCTTCATCGGGTCTCCGTTACCGCGCTCTACCAAGCAGCGTGCTATCCCCAATCCTTCATAGCACCGTGAATCGAGATCGCAACTGGACCCACGCGGCAATCGAACTCAATCTCGAACCATCACAAAGCGGATGTCGTCCTTGGTGCTGCCGTAGACGCGGTCGCGGTAGGAGTCGATCGGCAGGTCGAATGAGCCGATATTGGGCGTTGCGATGCCCGACAGGATGATCGTGCGGCCCTTGCGTTCCCAGCCATTGATGCGGCTGACGCCGTTGATGCTGCCGAGGCCCTCGACAAGGTTGCAGGCAAATGTGCTGACGCGGCCCTTGTGCGCGTTGAAGGCGCTCGCCTTGAATTCGATCGAGCAGTTGCGTTTGGTCGGGCCGACTGCCGGATACATTTTCCATTTCCCGACAACCGGATCCTTCATCTCCTTTTGCGCGGCCGCGGCCGTCTGATAGTCCGGCGTGGTCGAAACCGCCGGCATGGAGCCGTCTGAAACCTCGCAGCCGGTCAGGCCTGCAACGACCAGGAGACCTGCCCCGGCGAGCAATAACGACGTGAGGTGAGAACGAGCGCGTTTCATGAAACTATGTCCCCTGTTTTGAATCTGAGCGTGGCTACTAGAATTTGAGGCTGGCATTGGCGGAAAAGATCTGGCTGGTGAGATTGTCCCGGAGCTCGGCCTCGTAGCTTGCCCCGAAGGTGAAACGATCCGACGCGATCGCATTGACGGAAACGCGGCCGACAAAGGCGTTGCGCCCGATATCCGCGCCGGATGCATCGAAGCCGCTCCCGAAGATGGCAAGGCTCGAGGACCGGTCCAGATCGCCGAAGTCATGGCGCCAGCCTGCGCTCAACACCGGCTCCAGTTTCAGCCCATTGTCGAACGCAAAGCGATGCGAGGCGGACAGGGCCAGCGTGGTCTGCGTTTCGGAGAAGGTTTCATCCGGCAATGACAGCGCGAAAAGACTGCCCGTCTCGGTCATGGCATCGCGATGGAAACCGCGATAGCCCAGCGTGGCGGATGGCGTCAGGGTCAACGCCTCCATCTCGAAATCCTGAAAGGCACTGACTTCGGCAAAGCCGCCCATGCCGTGGCCCGAGGCGTTGGCCATAGCAGCATAATTGCCGAGCGTGGTCAGCCGGCTGGTTGAAAGGTCGCCATAGGAAAGCCCGCCGCGCACGGCCACAGTCGGACCGCCGGTTGCAAACGTGGCATAGGCCGCGGCCTGATAGGTGCCGATATTGCCGGCGCCGTTCGTATCTGCGGA
Source organism: Martelella sp. FOR1707 (assembly GCF_053484265.1). Taxonomy (NCBI): domain Bacteria; kingdom Pseudomonadati; phylum Pseudomonadota; class Alphaproteobacteria; order Hyphomicrobiales; family Aurantimonadaceae; genus Martelella; species Martelella sp. FOR1707. The sequence continues at coordinate 258,138 of NZ_JBAKFP010000003.1, forward strand.
GACGTCGGCATATTCATAGGAGCCCGCGACGCCGGCAACGGTATGCCCGAAATTCCAGTCGATACCGAACGCGCCATTATTGACGTTGACGTCATAGCCGGAGACTGCGCCGGATGAGCCCACGTCCGTATGGGCATGGTTGCCGCTGACCCAGACCTCGCCGGCGCCATAGGGCGTCCCCGTCTCGGAGAGCCAACCGGTGGCAAGGCCCATCTGGCGCTCGCCGATCCGGTCGGCAAAGCGGCCGATGGCGCGCACGGCGCTGGCGCCCATCTCGGCATGGATCTGGCCCGTCAGCGACGAGAGCCCGCCGGCCAGCGCGTCGATTTCGGCGGCATACAGCGTGTTGAAACTGTCATTATAGGCGGGATCGGGGCGCACCCCCGCCGCGGGCCGGCTCATGTCGATCGCGGTGCCCAATGCTCTTTCGTTTTGCGTGGCGGAGATGCCGAAGACGGAAAGATCGGCATAGCGCTCCGGCGTGGCGGCCAGGGAAAGCGCATCCGCCGCGTAGAGCACATCGAAGCGCGTGCCCGGGGCAAGACCCGCATCCGGCTGGTCCAGGCCAGAAAAACTGCCCGTGACGCTGCCGTCTGCGACCTGAACAAAGGTGAAGAGTTCGCCGGGCATTGGCGTGAAGGCATTGGTGGCGGCGCCGGAAATGCCGCGCAACCTTGGCTGAAGGGTGCCGTTGGCGGCGAAATCATTGCCCGCGCCGGCCACGAGAAGACGGTCGTAATTGCCGGCCCCGTTTTCTGTCCCCGTGCCATCGACATCGATTTCCATGGTTGCAGTCGGCTGAAGGCTCACACTGCCGGCAATGGTCATCGTGCCGGGCGACTGGCCGGGCGCAAGCGTGCCGTCGACATTCACATCGGCTGCAACGCGCCCGGTACCGCCAAGCGTGCCGTTCCTGCCAACATGCAGGTCCGGCGTCGTCAGCGAGCCGTCAACCGCCAGCAATCCACCTTCGACGCCCGCGCCCTGTCTGAAGGTTGCGGCGTTGAGGATGGAAAGCGTGCCGCCGCCCTGCTTCTCCAGGCTGCCGTCGCTCGCAAACGAGACGATCCAGGTCGTGTCGGAATCGTCCGCGCCGACCGTGTAGACGCCTTCGCCGGTCATGCCGACCGGGCCGACCGAAAGCGCGCGGTCAAGCCGCACCAGCCCCCAACCATAGACCGCGTCAATCCCCGCAGCGCCCAGATCCTCGGCGGTCATGAACAGGATTTCGACGATTTCCGCCGGGGTGAAGCTCGGATAGGCCTCGGTCAGGACAGCGACGGCGCCCGACACATTCGGCGCTGCCATCGAGGTGCCTGAGTGGGAATCATAACCGCTGGGAACCAGATCTTCAGGGACGGTCGAATAAATACCGCTGTCCGCTCCTGATGGCTGATCACCGCCCGGCGCGGCAATGCACCACTCTTTTGCAACGCCGCATCTGTTGGAATAGCTGGCGATCTGATTATAGGCATCGAGCGCGACGACGACGACGACCCGCCCGCGGGCAATACCATCCTGTTTTTCTGCAGCCGCCAGTGCTTCGGCGGACGTGAAACTGAGGTCAAGCCCGCTGCCATGATCATCATAGACCAGGCTGCCCGACGCGTTCGTAGCCGCTTCATTTTTCGGCTGAATGAAGGGGAATAGGCCATTGCTGAAAGGATTTTCCGCAAGTACCGGAGCCTCAAGGAATTCGTTGCCCGCAGACATGACGATCACCTGACCGGCATCAAGGCTTTGCCTCATGGCCCTGGCGTCTGCCATGAACTGAGCTTGTTGCCCGACAGGGATGTCCCAGGTTTTCTGATCCGGTTCGGCATTGGAGCCGAAGCTGCCATTGATAACCTTCACATCCGAAAACTGCGACAGATATTCAAACCCTACCGTATCGGGAACGCGTGAACCGGTGATGGGCTCGCAGGTTCCATTCAACAGGGATGGCCCGCAATACTGCAAATCATCGATGTCGAAATCCTCGCCGTCGACGAAGACTTCGCCATCGCCTCCCGGTATCGCTCCAACGGAGAGAATGGTTGCCTGAGAGGCAACCCCCTCCATGCCGAAACCGTTGCGACCTGCGCCAATAATCCCGGAGACATGGGTTCCGTGACCATCGATATCATAGGGGTCGTCCGGACCTTGTTCGAAAGCGGCCTCAAACTGTTCCTGGGTCAGGTGCTCGCCCTCGACACTGGTGTCAAACCAGTAGAGGTAGCTCTTTGAACGAGAATCGACGCGCCCTTCGAATTCAGGGTGAACAGTCCCGTTGGGGCTGATGGCGATTCCTGTGTCAATCACGCCGACGACAACGCCCTTGCCGGTGTAGCCCTTTGCCAGCGCGGCATCGGCATGCATGGCATCGAGCGAATAATTGCGTTGATATTCACTGAGCGCGCCTTTCGGAATGTCGGGATTGCCCCCGGGATACGGCGTGGCGCGCGCGGCCGGGGAGGATGCCGGAGGTTGCGTCCGGGCCCCTCCGGACACCGAAGCCTCGGGAAACAGGCTTGCGAGGTGACGACCGGATGCGGCTGCCCTGGCGATCGATGCGCCAAGATCGGGCCGAAGCCTCCGCGCCTCCGTCTCGATCAGATCGGCGCGTTCTGGCGTCAACCGGGCGTTTTCGACGATACTGGCAAGAAGCGATTTTCGGCCAAAGGCGGTGGCCTCCTGCAGCGCGGCCCTTACCGCCTCCGACGATTGATCATCAACGGCCCCGCTTTCTTCGGCAGGTCGCGTCGGACGATCGTCCGCGCGTGCGCCGGTCGCCAGCAAAGTCGAGGCCAGCATCGCCGAGACGGCGATCGTTCCGAACCGGCCGGAGAGACGGAGGCGAGGAAAGGCAGGGGGTATGGGCATATGCACGTCCAATCATGACCTGTCACAAAACGCGTTTCGACGCATTGAGGCGACCAGCGGTGCTGACCAGGCCGAAGAACCGACCTGTCTCCGCTCCGTCCGCCTGCGCGAAACAGAACGGTCCGGTCATCTCATAACAATGTTTGTTCAGTATTTGAAACGGCGATTTTCTTGACTTTTAGCAAGTCTCCACCGTCGGCGTCATGGTCGTCACCCGCCCCGCACAAACGCTGCAGTCTATCGCGGCCACGCCGGGCTTAGGCCGGATCGGATATGCCGGATCTGATGCTCTCGCTGACGACATCTTCGCCAAAGGCGGCCGAAAACGCCGCGATCGGCGCGTTCATGATGTTTCGGCGGTGCTCGATGTTCTTGAAGCGGCGGCCGAAGACATTGTAGAGCAGCTGAAGCATGTGCGCCGCGACTGCAAATGTCAGTTCGGCCCCCGCGACCGTCCGGCTCATATGAGCTTCGTTCAGTTCGGGCGCGAGCAGCAGACCCAGGCGGGCATGCGCAAGCGGCGCTGTCATGCGCAGACGCTCTGCGAGCGCCTGCAACGCCTCCCGCCTGTTTCCGGCGCGCAGCGCACCAGCCTTCAGCAGCATCAGATAGATGAAAAACTCCGTGCCCGGCTCGGCGAGTTCCAGCGCCTCGTCGTAGAGCTGGCAAGCGGCGTCGATGTCGCCCTCGACCGCCGCGATCTCCCCCCGCAGGGCCGCCGCGGTGGCAAAGGCAGAACCATGTTGGAGCGCCTGATCAACCAGATTTTCGGCGAGCACCGTATGCTCAATGTTGACGAACAGAAGCAGCTTGGCGACGGCCAGACCCATTTCGGGCATCTTTGGCAGCGCGCCCAGAACGGACAGGCTTGTCTCTTCAATCTCCCGCTCGATCGCCTGCCACTCCTCATGGGAAAGCCATTGATCCGGTTCACTCATGCTCTGCAGCAGGCGGGCATAGAGATTGAGTGCCCACATCACGTCCAGCCGTTGATCATGCGGGCTTTCCGCCATGGCGCGCTCGAGCATGCGCGCATTGTCCCGCCAACTGACCTTGTCGGGGTTGCCGCTGAGCGTCAGCGCCGCGTCGTGCTGGCGGATCCATGGCGGCAGGTCATCGGGCAGCCCGCCGCTTTGCGGCGGCAGGGCGAGATGCGACCAGATGGCCTGCATGATGTCCTCTATCCCGATCGCATTGCTGCCTGTGCGATGATCGACCCGTTTCATGCCGATAAACTGGCCGGCATGCCTTAGAAGAAGCGCGGCGTGAAGAACATCGTCGTGACGATGAAAAACCACCTCGATGCTGAAATGGCGCGTCTCGACCCTGTCGGACGCCGCGACAATCACCGTCCTGTCGGAACCGAGGGCCGTCTGAAGCTCCTGATGGAGCTCTGCGAGATAGCGCCCCGCCTCCGCGCCGCCGCGCTTCAGGCCGCGGATCGGTCCGACAATCAGAAACGCATCCGGGTTCTCCGCATTCGCCGGCGAGTGCGGCGCAATCCAGACATAACCTTCGCCATACTGTGTTCGGATGAAGCGGGGCGTGCGCGGCGCGTCCTTGAGCTTGCGCCGAAGCTGGTTGATCAGGAAATCGACATGACGGTCGCTGATGGTCTCGCTTTGCCCGCCGAGAACAGAGAGCAGGTCATTGCGGCTGAGCAGGCGTCCGTTATTGGCCGTAAAATGTTGCAGCAGCATTCTTTCCTGCCGCGTGAATGTCAGCCGCGCACCGTCCCCGTCACGATCAGCCGTCAGGAAATCCTCTGAAAATTCAATATCAAGATACCGCATGCGCCGACCCTATGGTCTGGTCGGCACACGGTAAAGCACGCCTTGCGCGAGCCGCGAAACCTCTGATCGCAAACCGTGTCTCGCTCCTCGTTATCGATTGCAGGCGCGCCGCGTCCTAGGACGCTGAACTGCAGGTATGAAAACAGACTTGGTCAGGCCCTGTCCGCTCTACGATATTTCACACGCGCAAACAAATAATTCACGCCGACTGGCGTACCTTGAGGGTTCCCGGAAGGACGCTTGTCTCGAAAGACGAATGCGGGTTACCGGCCCGGCGTTCAAGCAGCGCCATTGCGCGCTCCGCAATGCCTTCGACATTCTGCGCGACCGTGGTCAGTGGCGGCGAGATGTACTGGCTCAGCGGATGATCGTCATGGCCAGCGATGCGCAATCTTTCACCGCCGCGCTGATCCCACAGGCCGAAAAGATGGGCCGCGCGCGAGGCGCCAAAGGCGAGCCGGTCATTGGCGCACAGGATCGTTGCCGTTCGATATCGTCCGCTGGCAAAATGATCGCTCATGGCATCAAAGGCAAAAGCTTCGAAATCCCATCCGAAACACTCTGATTTCTCCGAAGGGACAGGGACGCTGACGGCCTTCAGCCCGCGCCTTTCCATGGCTGCGCGAAAGGCCGCCTCCCGCTCGACGCTGTTGGAGTTCAATTGTGGCATGGCGAAAAACACCGGCGGCTCCCCGGTGCGGCAGAGGTAATCAACCATCAGATCCAACGTCGCGAAATTGTCGGTGCCGACGAAATCCAGCGGCGGCGCGTCTCCGTCGAGGCGGGCATCGAGCATGATCGTCGGCAGCATTTCGGCAAGACGCGCGATGGCGGTCGCAGACACCTCCCCGCCCAGCGGCGCCACGAGCGCGCCATCGACATTCATCGACAGCAGGCGGTCGACCGCGCGCGCTTCCCGCTCGGGCGAACCATGCGAACATTGGGTGATGATCGTCCCGCCGGCCGCAAGCGCCGCGTCTTCGATCGCCTGCAGCAGACTGGTGTAGAAAAGATCGTTGTAATGCGGAATGACGACCCCGATCAGACCCGTGGACTGCCGGTTCATCCGGGTCGCAAAGAAATTCGGGACATAATCGACATCCGCAAGCCGTGCGCGGATTTTGGCGGCCGTGCCGGGGCGCACGCTTTCCGGGTCGCGGAAAAAGCGCGACAAGGTCGGTCTAGATACCTCGATGGTCTTGGCCAGCTCTTCCATGGTTTTGATCCGGCGCTTCTTCGACAAGCATTCACCCCAAAAATTGACGCGCGTAAAATTTGACGTTAGGAAACGTTGTATCCTTACAGGAGACCGACGTGAACACAATTCCGACCCTGCTGACGATCGGCGAATTGCTGGTCGAGTTCGTATCGCGTGAGAAGGGGTGCGGTCTCGAAAGGATCACCACCTTCGACGGCCCGTTTCCAAGCGGGGCGCCCGCGATCTTTCTCGATCAGGCCGCCCGCATGGGCGCGCCGACCCGCATGATCGGCGCGGTCGGCCGCGACGGGTTTGGCCGCACCCTGAAGGCGCGGCTTGAGGCGGACGGCGTCGACACCCGTTACATCGGCGAAAGCGAAACGCTGACGACCGGAACCGCCTTCGTCTCCTACTATGATGACGGAACGCGAACTTTCATTTTCCATCTGGCCGGAACGGCCGCGGATGCGGTCCGCTTCGACGAAGCCATGCTGCCCGAAGGCGAGATCGTCCTGCACGTTTCCGCCTCCTCGCTGGGCTCGGCCCCGCTGCGCAGGGCGATCATGCAGGCAACGGAATCGGTGCTTGCCCGCGGCGGCAGGCTCTCGCTCGACCCCAATGCAAGGCCCGAACTGATGCGCGATCGCGAAAGCCGCGAGGCGCTCGAGAGCCTTCTTGCCCGCAGCCATTTCCTGATGCCGAGCGTCAGCGACCTGGATTTCCTGTTTCCTGGCCTTTCCACGGAGGCGGCGATCGACAGGCTGCTGGCGATGCAGGCGGAAATCGTGACAGTCAAGAAGGGCGCGGAGGGCGCCTTGCTGGCCGGTCGCGGCGAGCGCCACCTCTATGTCCCGCACGCGGTCGAGGAGGTCGACCCCACCGGAGCCGGAGACGGTTTCTGCGGCACGCTGATGGCGTTGCTGCTTCAGGGCCGGCCGCTGGAAGAAGCGGGACGGATGGCCAATGCAGCCGGGGCGATCGCGGTCACGCGCAGGGGACCGATGGAAGGCAATTCCACGCCGCAGGAAATCCGCGCCTTTTTGAACGCAGAGAGCGAAAAGGACCGGAAAACATGAACCTTCAAGCACTGATCGAAGCCAATCGCGGCGGCAAGCCGACTGGCCTGCCAAGCTTCTGCACCGCCAACGAACATGTCCTGAAGGCGATCCTTTCCGTAACGGCACAAACGCGGTTTCCGACCGTGATCGAGGCGACCTGCAATCAGGTCAACCAGGACGGCGGATATACCGGCATGACGCCCGCCAATTTCATCGACTGGCTACACGCGCTTGCCGATAACGCCGGCGCCGATCGTGATGACCTGCTCATCGGCGGCGATCATCTCGGACCCAATCCCTGGCTCCGGCAGAGCCCGGAAAGCGCCATGGCCAAGGCGCGCGATCTGGTGCGCGGCTATGTCGCGAGCGGCTTTCGCAAAATCCATCTCGACGCCAGCATGGCGCTCGGCGGCGAGGCGCATCCGAGCTTCGAGCTTGTCGCCGAACGCGCCGCCGATCTTTGCGCCGTCGCCGAAGACGCCGCCGCCGACCCTTCCGAACTGATCTATGTGATCGGCACGGAGGTTCCCGTGCCGGGCGGCGAAACGACCGAGCCGGACGCACTCGACGTGACGTCGGTCGCGCGGCTTGAAAAAACCATCGAAACCCATCGGGCCGCCTTTGAGGCGCGGGGGTTGCATTCAGCCTGGAAGCGCATCGCTTCGGTGGTGACCCAGCCGGGCGTCGATTTCGGGCACAGCGCGCTCTATCGTTTTGATCCGCTCGCCTCCAAGAACCTCAGCGCCGCGATCCTCGATTTTCCCGGCCTGACCTTCGAAGCGCATTCGACCGACTACCAGCCGGACGAGGCGCTTGCCCAGCTCGTCGAACAGCATTTCTTCTTTCTGAAAGTCGGCCCGGAACTTACCTTCCGTTTCCGCGAGGCGATCTTCGCGCTGGCCGGGATCGAAGAGCTCATCGATCCGCCATCGCCAAGCCGGATCAGGGAAATAATCGAGGAACGGATGGCTGCCCAACCCGGCCACTGGCAGGACTATTACAAGGGCAGCCAGGTCGAGATGAAGCGGCTGCGACAATTCAGCTACAGCGACCGCATCCGCTATTATTGGGGAGATAGTGCGGTTGCCGCCGCCCTCTCGCACCTGTTCAACAACCTCTTGAAGGCCGGACTGACGGAAACGTTGGTATCCCAATATTTCAACGGATTCCCCTTTGGCCATATCCCCACGGACGCCACCGAGATCCTCCACCATCACGTGCAAACCAGCGTCCGGCGCTATTTCGCCGCCTGCGGCTACACGAATTAAGCCCGCATCCGCTCTTCGGATAAACCGAACCTTCATCACATAGCGAGCCCCGATACCGCAACGTTTGCGATATCAGCCCAATGCCGATTCCATGGATCAGCCCGGCGCGGCCGAATCGAGGATCTCGCGCTTGCCGACATGGTTGGCGGGGCCGACGAGGCCTTCCTTTTCCATGCGCTCCACCAGCGAGGCGGCGCGGTTGTAGCCGATCGACAGGCGGCGCTGGATATAGGATGTCGAGCACTTCTTGTCGCGCTGGACGATCTTCACGGCCTTGGCGAAGAGATCATCGGCGTCGTCATCCTCGCTGCCCATATCAGTGGCATCGAAGACGGCGGTATCCTCTTCGCCCTCGTCTTCCTCTTCCTCGTCGACGACGACGCTGCCGAGATAGGTGGGCGTGCCCTGCGTCTTCAGATGGGCGACGACCTTTTCCACCTCGTGATCGGAAACGAACGGGCCATGCACGCGGGCGATCCGCCCGCCGCCCTTCATGTGCAGCATATCCCCCTGCCCCAGCAGGTATTCCGCGCCCTGCTCGCCAAGGATGGTGCGACTGTCGATCTTCGAGGTCACCTGGAAGGAGATGCGGGTCGGGAAATTGGCCTTGATCGTGCCGGTGATGACATCGACCGAGGGCCGCTGGGTGGCCATGATCAGATGGATGCCGGCCGCGCGCGCCATCTGCGCCAGGCGCTGGATCGTGCCTTCGATCTCCTTGCCGGCGACCATCATCAGATCGGCCATCTCGTCGACGATGACGACGATGTAGGGCAGCGCCGAGAGATCGAGTTCCTGCTCCTCGAAAATCTGCTCGCCGGTGGTGCGGTCAAAGCCGGTGGGCACCGAAACCATGATGGTTTCGCCGGTCGTGCGCGCCTCGGCGACGCGCTTGTTGAAGCCGTCGATATTGCGCACGCCGAGCCGCGACATCTTGCGATAGCGGTCTTCCATTTCGCGCACGGCCCATTTCAGCGCCAGAACCGCCTTTTTCGGATCGGTCACGACCGGGGTGAGAAGATGCGGAATACCGTCATAGACAGACAGTTCCAGCATTTTCGGGTCGACCATGATCAGGCGGCATTCTTCCGGCCGGAGGTGATAGAGCAGCGACAGGATCATGGTGTTGATGGCGACCGACTTGCCCGAACCGGTGGTGCCGGCCACGAGCAGATGCGGCATTTTCGCAAGTTCCGCGACCACCGGCTCGCCGCCGATATTCTTGCCGAGGCAGAGCGGCAGGCGGAAATCCGTGGTCATGTAGAGGCGGTTTTCGAGAAGCTCTCTCAGATAGACTGTCTCGCGTTCCTCGTTCGGCAGCTCGATGCCGATCACATTGCGGCCGGGAATGACCGCGACGCGCGCCGAAAGCGCCGACATGGAGCGTGCGATATCGTCCGAAAGGTTGATCACCCGCGACGACTTGACGCCCGGCGCCGGCTCGAATTCGTAGAGCGTGACGACGGGGCCGGGGCGGACATCGATGATCTCGCCCTTGACGCCGAAATCCTCCAGAATGCTTTCCAGCAGTCCGGCGCTCTGTTCCAGCACTTCCTGGCTCAGATCGCTGGTCTCGTCTGCAAGCGGCGCCTGTAAGAGCTCGATCGAGGGGAACAGGAAGTCGGTCTGTTCGTGCTTCGCCAGAACGTTCAGGGGCCCGGCGACATTGTCCGACGCCTCGTTCTCCTCCGGTACGGTCTGGTGCGGTTGCGCCTCGCCGAAATCGGCAATGTCGGCTTCCGCTTCGTCTTCCCACGCATCCTCTTCTATCTCGGCGAAGGCCTCGTCATGTTCGTCCGTCAGGTCGGCTTCATCGATGGCATCGCTCGCCTCGACAGGTGCCTCCTGCGTCTGGGCGGGCTCTGCCTCAAAGTAATCGTCTGCCGCGCGCCGGGTCGGGCTGTGGAGCAGAACCTGCCGGTAAAGCGCGACCGGCGAAGGCCTCTCCTCCGCGCTTGCCGTCGGCTCATCGGCGGCGGTTTCCACCGCATCGGAGGCGGCGGTCCAAGGCATGAAGCCGTCTTGCGCACCCGCCTCATCGGCAGGGTCTTCTTCCGCAGGCGCCACGGCCTTGGGCGCCGGCGTTGCATCGTCGAACAGCCCGAGTTCCATCATCTCGAAGGCGAGCCCGTCGGGAATGAAGGCGAGCGCCGCTGCCCCGGCCTGTGCCTGGCGGGTTTCATCCGCCGGTGCTGCGGTTGGGGCATCATGCATTTCAGAGATCGAGGGGACTTGCGGAATGTTCACTGGGCTTTCGTCATTGTTTGCTGAAGTCTGTTCGGTCGTCGCCGTTTGCGCGTCAGGCACTGGATCGGTTTCGGGCTCGAGCAAGTCCGGCTGCGCTGCGTCATCCTGCTGCACGCCGAGCGGGTGGAACAGGAAATCCACCAGCACCGGCGGTTCATCCCGGAACGGCTCCGGGGTGGGATATTGTAGAGCCCCCTCCCCCCGTTCGGCGGGCAGTTCTTCGGCAATGCGATCCTGTAGCGCTGCGGCGGGCGATTGCGGCGGCAACTCCTCAAGCTCCGTGGGCTTTGCGGCTGTCGCTGGCGATTCGGGATGTTTCCGGTGCGGCGTGCGGGTGAAGCGCACATTCGGTCCCAGCACGAAGGGGCGCTGCCAGGTCGGAAGCCGGTCGGGATCGAGGATCGCCGCATCCGGATTGCGCCGCGACGGTTCCGTGATTCGGTCGTCACCGCTCGTCTGATCGCTGTCCGTCCGCAGCGATCCGGCAGGTTTCGATTGAAGGCTTGGAGAACGCGAAAAGGGCATGCTGATGGAGACCAATCTGGGGGCTGTCACTCAGCAGAAGTGATAGAAAAGAAACCTTAACCAGTCGTTTCCTCCAGCGACATCAGCCTCGTAAATCTGGCCGGTTTTAACACTGATCCTTTGCTGAAAGCTCACGAGCCTTGTCCCTCACACAGCCTCCGGCGAGCTCTTCGATCTCTGGCACAAGACCCTGCCACGGGTATCCGGAAAATCGAAGCTCGCCGGGGCGATCCGCTATGCGACCGCTCGCCGCGCCATCTTTGAGCGCTTCCTGACCGATGGCCACATCGAGCTCGACTCCAACATCGTTGAACGGGCAATCCGGCCGCAGGCCATAACGCGGTAGAACTCACTGTTTGCCGGCGGCGGCGGCGGCGGCGGCGGAAAGAGCTGGGCACCGATCGCCACACTTCTACAGACGGCAAAAATGAACAATGTCGATCCGAATGCCTGGTTTACCCAGATCCTCGTGCGCATCGCCAACGACTGGCCAAGCAGTAAAATCGACGCCCTCATGCCATGGAACGACCACGTCTGAAAGCGGCTGCAATCCTTGGCCGCGCGCCGCACGGCCAATGCTTGCTTCATGGCGTCTCTTCACCATCGTCGACAATATTGGACAATCGAGAGAAAACACATGTCCCGTTCAATGGCCGTACGTCACCGCAGAAGACGGCTCAAGGCAGTAGGCCTGAAACGGGTGGACAAGCTCAGTAAGGCAGGCCGATATAGTTTTCGGCAAGCTCCCGGCGCGCGGTTTCCGATTGCGACAGGTGCAAAAGACTCGCCTTGCGCATCTGGCCGGCGAAGCTGTCCTCGTCGTCGAAGCGGTGCAGCAGCATGGTCATCTGCCAGCTGAAGCGCATGGCCTTCCAGATGCGTTGCAGCGCCCGGCCGGAATAGGCGTCTATGCCCGACGAAGAACCGGAACCGAACCGCTCGACGAGCGCATGGAAGAGATACCAGACATCCGAAGCAGCAAGGTTGAGCCCCTTGGCGCCGGTGGGCGGAACGATGTGCGCGGCATCACCGACAAGGAAGAGATTGCCCCAGCGAAGCGGCTCGGAAACGAAGGACCGCAAAGGCGCAATGCTCTTCTCGATCGAATTTCCTGTCACCAATCGTGCAGAGACTTCGCTCGGCAGGCGGCGCTTCAGCTCACTCCAGAAGGCATCGTCAGACCAATCCCCGACCTTGTCGGAGAGCGGCACCTGCACATAGTAGCGGCTGAGCGTCCTGCTGCGCATGGAGGCGAGTGCGAAACCGCGATCGGAATTGGCGTAGATCAGTTCGTCGTGGACCGGCGGGGTGCGCGACAGGATGCCGAGCCAGCCGAACGGGTAGACACGCTCGAATTCCTGGCGCTTTTCCTCCGGGATGGTGCGGCGCGAAACGCCATGGAAGCCATCGCAGCCGGCGACATAGGAACAGGTGATTGTCTTGCGCTCGCCCTGATGGGTGAAGCTCACGGTCGACTGCGCCTCGCCGAGATCGCCGATCGTGACGTCCTCCACGCCGTGAAATATCGGCGTCCCCATCGCATCCTGAGCCTCGTAGAGGTCTGCGGTCACCTCGGTCTGGCCGTAGACCATGACCTTGTGCCCTGTCAGGCCGGCGAAATCGATGCGCACCTGAAGATCATTGTCCGACAGCACGCAGCCATCATGGGGGATACCCTCGGCGTCCATCCGCTTGCCGACGCCGGCCTCGCGCAGAAGCTCGACCGCGCCCCATTCGAGAATGCCGGCGCGGATGCGGGCCAGAACATGGTCGCGGCTGGCGCGCTCCAGAATGATGGTTTCAATGCCCTGCCGGTTCAAAAGCTGGGACAGCAGCAGACCCGACGGCCCTCCGCCGATGATGGCAACTTGCGTTTTCATGAAAGACCTCCTCCGTCTTGTCGCAGGAAGCTAGCGCCGCGACCGGGGCAGGGGGAATGCACGATATCGGCAATGAATGGTAGTAATCGTGCATTTTGCCGAATATCAAAAAAATATGCGATATAAAAAACTGTTCATTGACAAAACAATTAAGTCGCGCTCTACTTCTGGTGGGAGTTGAGGAGATTTCATGAAGATCGAAGGTGAAGTGGCGCTGGTCACGGGGGCCGCGAGCGGCCTTGGCGAAGCGACGGCAAAGCGGCTTTCCGCCCGCGGCGCGAAGGTGGCCGTCATCGACCTTTCGGCGGAGGCCGCCGAGCGGACCGCCGAGGCGATCGGCGGGATCGGCCTCGGCGCGGACGTGACGGATGCCTCGGCCATTGCCGCGGTCTTCGACACGGTGAGCCGCACGCTCGGCGCGCCGCGCATCGTGGTCTCCTGCGCCGGGATCGGCACGGCGACACGTATCCTGCCGCGCAACGGTTCGCTGACCATCGACCTGTTCGAGCGGACGGTGAGGGTCAATCTCGTCGGCACCTATACCGTGATGAACATTGCGGCACGCGCCATGGCCGCAGCCGCGCCGCTTGACGAGGATGGCGCGCGCGGCGTGATCGTCAACACCGCCTCTGTCGCCTATGAGGACGGCCAGATCGGTCAGGCGGCCTATTCCGCCTCCAAGGGCGGGGTCGCCGCGATGACGCTGCCGGCCGCCCGCGAGCTTGCGCGCTTCGGCATCCGCGTCATGAGCATCGCGCCTGGCCTTTTCGAGACGGGCATGAGCGCAGGCCTGCCGGATGATATTCGCGCCGAAATCCTCGCCAGCGTGCCCTTCCCGAGCCGAATGGGCCTGCCTGATGAATATGCCCGGCTGGTGGAGCAGATCATCGAAAACCCGATGCTGAACGGCTCGGTGATCCGCCTCGACGCCGCGGCGCGGATGCCGCCGAAATAAGGCCACAAGAGAGACGACAGGACGCATGATGAACACCCATTCCGCGAGCACCGAAATCCTGACCATCGAGGTCGACGGACCGATCGCGACGCTGACCATGAACCGGCCGGAAAAGCGCAATGCCATGTGCGACGCCCTGCTGGATGCGCTGGACGCCTTCTTCAGCAAACCGCCGCAGGGCATCCGCGTCATCATCCTGACCGGCGCCGGTGGTCACTATTGCTCGGGCCTCGATCTTGCAGAACACGTTGCCCGCGATGCGGAAGGCACGATGTATCATTCGCGCAACTGGCACCGGGTGATGGAGCGCATCCAGTTTTCCGGCCTGCCGGTCGTCTCCGCCATGTTCGGCGCGGTCATCGGCGGCGGGCTGGAGCTCGCATCCGCCACCCATGTGCGCATCGCCGAGCCCTCGACAATCTTCCAGCTGCCGGAAGGCATGCGCGGCATCTTCGTCGGCGGCGGCGCGACGGTCGGCGTCGGCCGCATTCTCGGCCCCGACCGGATGCGCGAGATGATGCTGACGGGCCGCAAGTACAATGCCGAGGAAGGCCTGACGCTGGGATTGACCCATTACAGCGTCGGCGAGGGCGAGGCAATGGCGCTGGCGCGCGAGCTTGCGGCGAAGATCGCGAAGAACGCCCAGCTTTCCAACTACATGATGATCCAGGCAATCAGCCGGATCTCAGACATGCCGCGCGCGGACGGGCTCTTTGCCGAAAGCCTGTGCGCGGCCGTATCGCAGACGAGCGCGGATGCCGAGGAAGGCCTCAACGCTTTTCTGCAAAAGCGCGCGCCGGTCTTTCGTTAGGTCGGCTCTTTCGCCCGCAAGGAGAGAGGCGGGGGAGAACCACGCGTATATCGTCCAGTCAGTCTTAAGGGAGGAGAACCGTCATGACTGATCGTTTGAAAATGACCCGCCGCACGGCGCTTGCCGCATTGGGTACGGCGCTTGCCGCCCCCGCTTTCCTGCGCCACGCGCACGCAGCCGAGGTGACGCTGAAACTGCACCACTTCCTGCCGGCCATGGCGCCGGTGCAGAGACAAGTGTTCGAGCCCTGGGCCAAGGAACTCGCCGAGGCCTCCAACGGGGCGATCGAGGTGCAGATTTTCCCGGCCATGCAGCTTGGCGGCAAGGCGCCGCAGCTTGCCGATCAGGCCCGCCAGGGCATCGTCGATATCGCCTGGACGCTGCCGGTCTACACACCGGACCGTTTCCCGGTTGCCGAGACCATGGCGCTGCCCTTCATGGTCACGGACGCGGAAAAGACCTCTGTGGCGATGGACACGCTGATGCGCGAATTCGGACAGGACGAATACAAGGGCATGAAGCCGCTTGCCTTCCATACCCATGCCGGCGGCAAGCTGCACACCCGCGACAAGGGGATTACCTCAACCGCAGACATGGCCGGAATGCGCCTTCGCGCGCCCAACCAGTCAACGGGCGAAATGCTGACGGAACTTGGCTCGGAAGTGGTGTTCTTCCCCGTCACGGAAATGGTTGTCGGCCTTTCGAACGGTGTCATCGACGGTTGCTGCCTGCCCTTCGAGGTAGTTCCGGCCTTCAAACTGCAGGAACTGACCAGCTACTCCGCCATGCCCGCCCCCGGCGCACGCGGCATCTACACCAACACCTTCTCGCTGGTGATGAACGAGCGCGCCTATGAGGCCATGCCCGAGGACGCCCGCAAGGTTCTCGATGCCCATTCCGGCCCGGAATTGTCGAAGCGCCTCGGCATCTCCTTCGACCAGGCCGAGGCCGCCGGCGAAAACGTCGTCAGGGATCATGGCAACGAGATCGTCGAGATTCCCGCGGACGTGATCGCCGAATGGCGCAAGGTTTCCGAACCGATTGCGACCAACTGGCAGAAGAAGCTCGACGACAAGGGCTATGACGGCGCGGCCATTCTCAAGCGCGCCAACGACCTTCTGGATCAGGGCTGATTGATGGCGGAGCAAATCCCATCCAGTCCCGGCAAGCGGGGGGCATCGCGCCCCCGCTTCGTCTGGCTCTACCGGCTTTGCCTCGTCGCCGCTGGCGCGGGCGGGCTTGCCGCCTTCGCGGCCGCGCTGATGGTCACGCTTTCCGTGCTGATGCGCATTTTCGGCTTTGGCGGCATTCGCGGTGATTTCGAAGCCGTCGAACTCGTCTGCGCGGCCTGCGCCTCGCTGTTCCTGCCCTACTGTCAATTTACCAAAGGCCATGTGATGGTGGATCTGTTCACCAACTGGCTTCCCGCCGCCGGCCAGCGCCGTCTCGACGGGTTCTGGACCGTGCTGTTCGGTATCGGCTGGTCGATCATCTGCTGGCGGCTCATCCATGGCCTCGAGACAATCTACGGCTATGGCGACCGCACCATGCTGCTCGGTTTTCCTGTGTGGCTGGTCTATGTGCCCGCTGTTACCGGAACCGGGCTTTCGGCGCTCGTCGCCTTCATCACCGGCATTGACGATCTGGTCAATGCCCGCGCACGCGATCCCATGACGGAGGGCGCGTGATGGAACCGATGGCCATTGCGCTTGGCATGATCGTCATCCTGCTGGCGCTGATCTTCCTCAGAATGCCGATCGCCCTTGCCATGGGCGCTGTCGGCGCGGCGGGCTATATCCTGCTCGGCGGCGCCTCGAGCCTGATCTTCTATCTCGACACCGCCTGGGTCGACAAGTTCATGTCCTACGAGCTGGCGATCGTGCCGCTTTTCATCCTGATGGGCCATATCGCCACCCGAAGCGGCATTTCCGCAAAACTTTTCGGCGCATCCAACGCCTGGATCGGTCATTTCCGCGGCGGCCTCGCCATGGCGGCCGTTGCCGGCTGCGCCATGTTCGGCTCGATCTCCGGTTCGTCGCTCGCCACCGCCTCCACCATGGCCCGCGTGGCGCTGCCGGAAATGCGCAAGCACGGCTATTCGGGCGCGCTTTCGGCCGGCTCGCTGGCCGCCGGCGGAACGCTCGGCATCCTCATCCCGCCGTCTGTAGTGCTGATCATCTACGCGCTTTTGACCGAGCAGAACATCGTCAAGCTTTTCCTGGCGGCAACCATTCCGGCGACGATCGCGGTCATTGGCTTCTTCATCGCCATTGCCATCGTTGTCCGGCTCTTTCCCGAACAGGGGCCGAACCACGAGCCCGTGCCCTATCGAGAACGCTTCCGCGCCGTGCTCGGCATCTGGCACATTGTCGGCATTTTCATAGTTGTGCTCGGCGGCATCTATGGCGGCTTTTTCACACCGGCAGAAGGCGCGTCGGTGGGCGTGGTGCTAACGCTTCTGGTCGGCGTGCTGACGGGCGGCCTCACCTTCCGTGACCTGATCGGCTCGCTGATCGACACCGCCGCCGCTTCAGCCATGATCTTCGCCATCGTCTTCGGCGCCGATATCTTCAACGTGGCGCTGGCGCTGAGCCGCATGCCCACGGATATTGCCGCTTGGTTCGCACAGTCCGGCCTGCCGCCAATGACCGTGATGCTGGCAATCGTGGTTTTCTACCTGATCATGGGTTGCGTGATGGACAGCCTGTCGATGATCCTGCTCACCGTGCCCGTTTTCTTCCCCACCATCATGGCGCTCGATTTCGGCATGACGCCGGAGCACACGGCGCTGTGGTTCGGCATCATCACGCTGGTGGTGGTCGAGATGGGCATGATCACGCCGCCGGTCGGCATGAACCTTTTCGTCATCTCGTCCATGGCAAAACACATACCGCTCAAGACCATCTTCGGCGGGACGATCCCCTTCATCCTGTCGGAACTCCTGCGCATCATCTTGCTGATCGCGTTTCCGGCGCTCAGCTTCTGGCTCGTTGACCTCGTCGCGGGCTGAGAAAGGACAGACATGATCAGACCCGAAAAGACCGCCCCCGCAGAGGCCGATCGCAATGCCTCGGTCGCGACCGATGAACTGCTGCGCCAATTCATCGGCTACAACATGAAGCGGAGTTTCCTCGTAGTGCGGGAAGACATGCACCGCGTATTGGAACCGCTCGGCCTAAAGGTCGCCACCTTTTCCGCACTCTCGGTTGTTGTCGAAAACCCCGACATTTCCCAGTCGCAGCTTGCCCAGGTCCTGAAGCTGGAGCGCTCCGGCATGGTGGTTCTGGTCGATGCGCTGGAGGGCGACGATCTGATTTCGCGCAACCGCGTACCCGGCGACCGGCGAACCTATGCCCTGCGCGCCACGCCGAAAGGGCGCAGGCTTTGGGAAAGGGCACGCGCCGTGGTCGAGGCGCATGAGACGGCCCTGTTCGGGCCTGTTCTGAATGAAGAGGAGCGCACGCTTCTGCTGAGCCTGCTCCAGCGTGTGAGCCGCGCGCTTTAGACGAAAACAGTGGTCGCCCGAAAAGACGACCCGCAACACAAGACGACGAAAAGCCGGAGGAGGCTTTTCGCTCTCGCCGAACCGTTTGAAAGGAGAGGTTTGCCGCGGCCTTGCGCCCGGAAACCTCGGGAGGAACAGACATGGACGTTCGCGCAAAGGAACTGACGCTCGTCGCGCATTCGGTCAACATCGAAAAGCGCGCGGATGGCGCGCTGATCGCCAAGTCCAACGTGCCGCTCGACCCCGTCGTCAACCACACCGGCGAATGGCTTGAAAAATGGGCGAAAGAAGCGCCGAACCGTGTTTTCCTGGCCGAAAGGTCGGGTAGCGGCTGGCGCGAGCATGGATACCGCGAAGTGCTGGAGATCGTGCGCGCGCTCGCCGCCGGGCTTCTGGCGATGGGACTCGGGCCGGAACGGCCGATCCTGATCATGTCCGGCAATGGCGTCAACCACGCGCTTCTGTCCTTTGCCGCGCAATATGCCGGCATTCCAACTGCGCCGCTCGCCGAACAATATTCGCTGATCGAGGAGGCCCATGGACGGCTCGCCTACGCGATCGCCAAGATCAACCCGGCGCTCGCCTTTGTCGATGATGCGGGCAAGTTTGCCGCCGCCCTCTCCCATCCGGAGTTCGATGATATTCCGGTCGTCGCGGTGACGACCGAAGGCGCGCCGCGCCCCGTCATTGCCTTTTCCGACCTGATGAAAGGCGATCCGGGCGTGGACCTTGAAGCCGCCCATGCGAAGGTCGGACCTGACACGCTGGCGAAACTGCTCTTCACCTCGGGCTCCACCTCCAATCCCAAGGCGGTGATGACCACGCAACGCATGATGTGCGCCAACCAGAGCCAGATGGCCTCGGTGCTGCCCTTCATCAAGGAGCGTCCGCCGGTGATCTGCGACTGGTTGCCCTGGAACCACGTCTTCGGCGGCTCGCACAATGTCAACATGATGCTCGCCCATGGCGGCAGCCTCTATATCGACCACGGCAAGCCGACGGCGCGCGACATCGCCACCAGCATCGAGAACACCAAGATGCATCCGGGCAATCTCGCCTTCAACGTGCCGGTTGGTTTTTCCATGCTGGTCCACGCCATGGAGAAGGATCTTGCGCTGCGCGAAGCCTTCTTCGGCGATCTCGACATGCTGTTTTACGCCGGCGCCTCGCTGCCGCAGGATATCTGGACCAGACTTGAGGATATGGCGATGGAGGTACAGGGCCGCCTGCCGCTGATGATCGCCTCCTGGGGTATGACCGAGACCGCGCCAGCTGCCATCATGCTGCACGAACAGATCGGCCGGTCCGGCGTAATTGGCGTGCCGCTTCCGGGAACCGAGATCAAGCTGATGCCCGATGAGGACATGCGCTGCGAACTGCGGGTCAAGGGCATCAATGTCATGCCCGGCTATTTCGGCGACCCGGAAAAGACCGCCGAAAGCTTCGACGAGGAAGGCTTTCTCATCACCGGCGATGCGCTGCGCTTCGTTGACCCCGAGGACTACGATCGGGGGCTTTATTTCGACGGCCGTGTCTCGGAGGATTTCAAGCTGATGACCGGGACCTGGGTACAGGCCGGCCGCCTGCGGCTCGACGCGCTGGAGGCGCTGAAGGGCCGGGTACGCGATGTCGTCGTCTGCGGCCATGATCGCGGCGAGATCGGCCTCTTCATCTTTCCCCATCCGGACGCCGTGCATGACGGCAACACATCGGAGGGCGCGGTCATCGACGCCCATCTGCAGGCCGCGATCCACTGGGAGCTTCGGCTTCTGGCGCGCAAGGCCACCGGCTCGGCCCGGCGCATCGCCCGCGCCATTATTCTCGCCGAGCCGCCGAGCCTGAAGGATGGCGAGGTCACCGACAAGGGGTCGCTCAACACCCGCAAGATCATCACCCGCCGGGCCGAGCTTCTGGAACGGCTTTATGATAATCAGGATCCGGCCCTGATCCGGGTCTGAAGGACAAAGACATGGTTGATTTTTCCAAGGTACGCGCCATCGATTTCCATACCCACGCCGAGGAAAGCTGCGGCTGCCACGCCGATGACGGCTATGACGAGCTGCAGTCGGCGATGGCGAAATATTTCAACGCGCCCTGGTCGCATCCGCCGACCATTCCGGAAACCGCCGCGCATTACCGCAAGATGAACATCGCCGCGGTGATCTTCCCCGTCGATGCCGAACGCGAGACCGGCTATCGCCGCTACAACAATTACGAGGTGGCCGAGGCCTGCGCCAAGGAGAGCGATATCCTGATCCCCTTCGCCTCGATCGATCCGGCCAAGGGCAAGCTCGGCGCGCGCGAGGCCCGCGATCTGGTGGAAAACCACGGCGTCCAGGGCTTCAAGTTCCATCCCACCATGCAGGGCTTCTACCCCAATGACCGGATGGCCTATCCACTTTATGAAGCGATTGCCGAGACCGGCAAGCCGGCGCTGTTCCACACCGGCCAGACCGGCGTCGGCTCGGGTATGAAAGGCGGCAACGGCATGCGGCTGAAATATTCCGATCCAATGTATATCGACGATGTCGCGGTCGATTTTCCCGATATGCCGATCATTCTCGCCCATCCCTCCTTCCCCTGGCAGGAAGAATCGCTGGCGGTCGCCCAGCACAAGCCGAATGTCTATATCGATCTCTCCGGCTGGAGCCCGAAATATTTCCCCGAAATCCTGGTGCGCTACGCCAACACGCTTTTGAAGAAGAAGATGCTGTTCGGTTCCGACTGGCCGATGATCGCGCCGGAGAAATGGCTCGACGCCTTCGACAAGGCGGCCTTCCGCGACGAGGTGCGGCCGCTGATCCTGAAGGAAAACGCCATGCGGCTTCTGGGCGTGGAGGCCTGAAATGATCCCGTTTTCGGCCCCCGTTGACGATATCCTGTTCTCGCTGCGCGATGTCGCTGGCGCCGACCGTCTTCCCGACTGGGACAACGCGCTGGCCAGCGAGATCATCGGCCATTTTGCCGATTTCGCCGAAGGCGTGATCGCCCCGATCAACGCCACGGGCGATGCCGAGGGCTGCCGGCTGGAGAATGGCCGGGTGAAGATGCCGGAAGGCTTCGCCGATGCCTTTCGCCAGCTGGCGGACGGCGGCTGGCAGGGGCTCACCGCACCGGAAGAATTCGGCGGCATGGGGCTTTCGCCTGTTATCGCGTCCGCCGTCTCGGAAATCTTTTCGGGCGCCAACCATGCGCTGCAGATGGTGACGGGCCTCGTGCCCGGCGCTGCTGAGACGCTCCTCCACTTCGGGACCGAAACGCAGCAGCAAGCGTGGATCCCTCGGCTTGCCTCCGGCGAGGCGCTTTCGACCATGTGCCTCACCGAGCCCGGCGCCGGCTCCGATCTCTCCCGCATCCGCACCGTGGGGCGCAGGGACGGCGCGGCCTTTCGGCTGGACGGCGAAAAGATATTCATCTCGGGCGGAGACCAGGACATCTCCGACAACATTCTGCATCTCGTCCTCGCGCGCACGGGCGCTGCCGCTGACGGCGTAAAGGGCCTGTCGCTGTTCCTCTGCGACAGACAGAGCGCCGGCGACACGATCAGGATCACGCGGATCGAAGAGAAGCTCGGCCTCCATGCCTCACCCACCTGCCAGATGGTGTTCGACGGCACACCGGCCGAACTGATCGGCGTCGAGGGCGAAGGCCTGAAGGCGATGTTCACGGTGATGAACCACGCCCGCATCGATGTTTCGCTGCAGGGCGTCGCCCATGCCGCGCGCGCCTCGGCCATTGCAACGGCCTATGCCGGCGAGCGCCAGCAGGGCCGCAAGGCAGACGGCAGCCCGGCCATGCTCTCGGACCATGCCGACGTGCGCCGGATGCTCAATGAACAACGGGCGCTCGCCCTCGGCAGCCGCGCCATGTGCCATGTGGCGCTGGTGGAAATGGCGCTTGGCGCCCGCCCGGCGCTCGTTGACTTCCTCACGCCCGTGTGCAAGCTGTTTGCCTCCGAGGCCGGCATCCGGGCCGCCGATCTCGGTATTCAGGTGCTCGGCGGCTATGGCTATCTGACGGAATACGGCCTGTCGCAGGTCTGGCGCGATGCCCGCATCACCGCCATCTATGAAGGGGCCAACGGCATTCACGCACTGACCACGGCAACGCGCGGCCTGCGCCTTGAGGGCGGCGCAGGAGCGGATGCCTTTGCCGCGCTGATCGGCGAGCTTGCTGGCCCGCAGTCCGATATCGTTTCGCTGCTCGCCGCTTGGCAGGACCGGCGCGAGCGGCTGCTTGCGGGCCACGATCCCGCCGCCGAAGCTCACGACTTCGCCATGCTGACCGCCGAACTTTTCTACCGGGCGATCTGGTGCCGAATCGCTGCCGCCACTGATGATCCCGCCATGGCGGCGCTGAAACGCCACGTGCTTCGCGCCCCGCTTCCGGTCCGACTTTGAAGACACGCCATGCCAGGTGAGGTGGATGCCGGTTCACCGACCGCAAGCCGAGAGGCGAAGCCTCACTCGACCCGCGTGGAAAAGCGCTCGCGATAGTCGCTCGGCGTCACGCCCTGCAATGCCCTGAAGCGGCGCGAGAAATAGGAGGGATCGCGGTAGCCGAGCCGGAAGCCGATCTCCGCCACCGGTTCGCGCGTGAAGGCGAGCAGCCGGCAGGCCTCTGCGAGCACGGCATTTTCGATATAATCGGTCGCGCTCTGCCCGACGGTCTCCCGGCAGATCCGGCTCAGATGGCCGGTGGTGATGGAAAGCGCCCGGGCGTAATCCTGCGGGCGCCAGCGCTCGCCAAGATGCTCGGCAATCAGCGCATCGAGGCGTTGGCGCTGCCGGTCGTAGGGCGAGCCGGCCGTATCGCGCCCGCCCGCCTGTGCCGCCGCGATCGCGGCAAGAAAAGCCTCGGTGAGCCCAACCAGCATCGCCTTGCGATAAGGCCTAGCGGAGCGAAAGCACTCGGTAAGCTGGCGCAGGATCGCAAGCGAGGTCGTATCGGCGGCGCCGGCAAAGGGGCGTGCGAACCGTTCGCCGAGCTCGGCGGAAGCCGCAGCGAGGCCTGCCAGGACGAAGGCCGGCATCGAGATCACATGCCCGTCGGAGCCGCCGGCAATGCTCAGCGAATGCACCACCTGCGGCGCGATATACTGAAACCTGCCATCGCCGAGACGCGTGACCTCACCGTCGATGCGGATCACCGCCTCGCCGCGATGCATGATGAAGACCTGCGCCATCTGGCCGTGGCGGTGCGCGCCGATGTGCCAGTCATGCAGCGGCGCGCGATCGCGAAAGCGCTCGCAATGCACGACATCGGGAAAGGGGGCCGTCTCTCCGAACAGGCTGAAAACCGGAATGTCGTGCTTTTTCTCCATGCACGATATCTACCATCCGTCAGCCTTGCTGTCTTCGTTCCGAAACAGCACAATGCGGATCTTTTCTTTTACGGAACAGGATTGGCGGGTGGCGCGGCGCGGTCTTTGACGAGCGCTCTTCACGCTTCCCGCGCAAACACCCGTCCGTCAAACAGCTTGCGGGCCGTGCGTCGATTGCCCGCGCCGAGGATGTCGCCCTCGGGGCCTATGTCGAGAAACACATCCAGCACGCCGGTCGGATGCTCGATCAGATAATTGCCGTCATCGGGCTGACACGCCAGATCTACGGCTACCGAACCTTCGATACGCGTCGCCGTTGCCACCGAGATGGCGGCGAACACGCCGATGGCGGCATGGACGCGGTGGGGAATGAAGGAACGCGTGGCAATCGAGCCGCCATTTTCCGGCGCCGAGACCAGCGTCATCTTCGGCACCGAGGCCTCCGTCACGTCGCCAAGCGCCATCATCGGCCCGGCCTTCAGCCGGATCGCCTCCAGCCGTTTCTTCAGTTCCGTGTCCTTTTCCAGCGCCTCCGGCTCTTCCTTGCCCGTCAGGCCGAAATCCTCTGCCCGCAAGATGACACAGGGCATGCCATTGTCGATCAGCGTCGCCTTCACGCCGTCGATCTCGTCCGCCGCATTGCCGGTTGGCAAAAGCGCGCCGCACATGGAGCCGGCAATATTCCTGAACAGAAGCGGGATCGCCGCATGGCCGCCCGGCACGCCCGCGATTTCGGCATCGCCCGCGTAATTGACCTTTCCGCCGGGCGTTTCGATCCGCGCCACCGCAATCTCGCCGGTGTTGACCATATGGATCCTGACCTCGGTCTCATCGCCCATCACCGGCACAAGCCCGCGCTCGATCGCCGCCGGACCGACGCCGGCCAGGATATTGCCGCAGCCCTGCTTGTCGCTCACCAGCGGCTTGTCGACGAAGACCTGCAGGAACAGATAATCGATATCGGCATCGTCGCGCGACGGCGGCGACAGGATCGCAACCTTCGAGGTCAGCGGATCGGCACCGCCGATGCCGTCGATCTGGCGCGGATCGGGCGAGCCCATGATCCGCAGCAGCAGATCGTCGCGTGCGGCCGGACCGTCCGGCAGGTCGGAGGCCAGAAAATAGGCCCCCTTGGACGAGCCGCCACGCATCCAAAGGCACGGGATGCCATCCTCAGACATATTTCAGACCCTTTTCGGCAAGACGCGGCCGCATGTCGTATATGTCGAGACCGAGCTCGCCGGCGGCCAGCCGCTTGCGCTTCATCTCCTCGTTTTCAAGACGCTTTTGAGCCGCCGCCAGCACCTTTTCGGCATCCGCCCGCCTGACGACCGCGACGCCGTCATCATCGGCGACGATGATATCGCCCGCCTCGATCAACTGCCCGCCGCAGATGACCGGCACGTTGACCGAGCCGAGCGTTTCCTTGACCGTGCCCTGAGCGCTGACGGCCTTGGACCAGACGGGAAAATCCATCGCCTCGAGGTCCTTCGTGTCGCGCACGCCCGCATCAATGATCAGGCCGCGGCAGCCGCGCACCTTTGCCGAGGTTGCCAGAAGATCGCCGAAATAGCCGTTGTCGCAGGGGCTTGTCGGGGCGAGCACAAGAATGTCGCCCGGCTGAAGCTGTTCGATCGCCACATGGATCATCCAGTTGTCGCCGGGCGGGGCGGAAATGGTGACGGCGGAGCCGGCAATCTGCGCGCCGCGATAGATCGGTCGCAGATCGGCGGAGAGACAGCCGATGCGACCCTGCGCCTCATGCACCGTCGCAACGCCCGCCTTGCCCAGTGCGTCGATGATGGCGCCGTCGGCGCGCGGCACGTTCTGGATCACATAGCCGGGGGTTCCGGGCGCCAGTTTGAGATTGTCCGTGCTCATCCTTCACTCCTTGCCGGCGACCGGCGGCGTGCCGTGGGTGTGGAAGCTCTCGATAGTCTTCAGTCCCCAGGCCTGGCCCTTCTTGCGGTCGGCCTCGGTCCAGCAGACCGGCTGCCAATCGGGCGCGAGCACAAGCCGCGACCCGGCATTGGCCAGTTCGACGCGGTTGCCTGCCGGCTCCCACACATACAGGAAGAACGTGCCCTGAATGGCGTGCTTGTGCGGCCCGGTCTCGATGTGGACGCCGTTCTGCAGAAAAATATCGGCGGCGCGCAGAATGTCCTCGCGCTGGTCGGTGGCATAGGTCACGTGATGCAGCCGGCCATTGCCGCCGCCATGCTCTTCGGTGCAGGCGAGATCATAGCTCTTGTTGTTGATCGTGAACCAGCAACCGCCGATCCGGCCATTGTCGAGAAGGATATATTCCGTCACCCGCGCGCCGAGGCAGGTGATCATGAAGCGCCGGAACTCGGTGACGTCTTCCGCAAGCAGGTTGATATGGTCGAGGCGGCGCGGCGGCATGCCGGTAAAGGCAGATGCCGTATTCTTCAGCGCCGCCTTCTCCGCGTCTTCCTGCGGCTCGTACCAGTTGGTGTCGTAATAGATCTCGAATTGATGGCCGAAGGGGTCCTCGAAACGGAAGGCCCGACCGTGGCTCAGATCGCCGTCATTCCAGCCGATCACCTTGAAATCGGAGGCCTCGATCGCCGCGACCCGGCGTTCCAGCGCTTCCGGCGAGGCGGCGCGATAGCCGATATGGGCAACGCCCGTCGTCTCGGATTTCGTGAGCTTCAGCGTCGCATATTCGTAATCGTCCCAGGCCCTGAGATAGGCCGAATGCTCATCCTGCCCGGAAAGCTTCAGCCCGTAGATCCGGGTAAAGAAATCGAGGCTTTCCTCGAACTTGTTGGTCAGCACTTCCACATGCCCGAGATGGGCGATGTCGAAGCTCGGATTTGTCGGCTGCGTCGTCATTCCTGTTCCTCCCCTTGATTGTTCATCTGAAGGCGTTTCCAGTCCGCCGCGCGACCTCAGAGCTCGTCGACCGTGCGCGGAAAGATCGACTGGAACCCCTCGGCATATTTGCAGTCGCGCCCCGATGCCTGGCCGCCGGAATTGCGCTTGAAATGATTGGCGCGGTTGATGGCAACGCGGGTGTAATATTCCCAGAGGTGCTCCTGACCCGCCATGCATTCGATCGCCGCCCGCTTCTTCTCCCAAACCGGCGTGATGTCGAGAAACGTATCCGGCTTCCAGCCCATCTGCTCGGTCTGGTGCGGCTCGAACAGATAGAGCTGCGGCGCGCCCAGCACCTTCTCTCCGGGGTTATGCCCCCAGGCCTGTGCGATCATCCGGCATTCGAGCGCCACCTGCGTGGCGTACATATGGTCGGTGTTGTAGGGGTCATATTGCGAGTGCGACAGCATGAAGGCGGGCTGCACCTTGCGGATGACCTCGACCACCCTGTTCTTGTCCTCACGGGTAAGCTCCAGCGGATAGTCGCCGAGATCGAGGCAGACGAGATCGTGGACGCCAAGGGCCTCGGCCGCCTGTTCGGCCTCCTTGCGGCGCTCCGCCTTTACCTTGTCGAGGGTCATGCCCTCCTGCTTCCACAGTTTCGCGCTTTCGCCGCGCTCGCCGAAGGACAGGCACAGCACCGTGACGTCATAGCCCTTGGCAGCGTGAAGCGCGATCGCCCCGCCGCAGCGCCAGACGAAATCGGCGGCATGGGCGCTGATCACGAGCGCGGTCTTGTTGGTTTCCGGCATGGTTTCCTCCGTTACTCCGTTGTTTCCCATCTCACGCCGGAGAGCCTGCAATGACAATTTCGGATTGCGGCGCAGGCATAAGAAATTGCTATAGACCTGCGCCAGAAATATTCGAATGGCTTGAGCGTACCCTCGCTCTATAGCTAATACTTATAGCCGCGCCGGGCTTTTGAATGGTCTTTGCCCGGCCATCCGGTTCTAGATGTCGGTTCCGGTTTGCGGAAAGGGCGGACACCAGCGGAGGAAGAGCCATGACAGCCATCGGATTTATCGGTTTCGGCGAGGCCGCACGCGCAATCGCGGACGGCTGGACGGCGGCAGGCATCGCCACGACCCTTGCCGCCTTCGATATCAAGACGCTGCGCGACGACACGGCAGAAGCAATCACCGAGGCCTGCGGCGAGCGCGGCGTCTTCTGCGCCCCGTCTTCCGCCGCTCTGCTGCAGCGAAGCGATATCGTCTTCAGTCTGGTCACCGCTGACAACGCGTTTTCCGCCGCCAAGACGGCGGCCGACCATATCAGGCCCGGCACGCTCTATCTCGACGGCAATTCCTGTTCACCGGAAACCAAGCGCCGCAACGCGGCGTTGATCGATGCCGCCGGCGCGCACTACGTCGATGTCGCAATCATGAGCCCGATCCACCCGAAACGCCACGAAACGCCGTGCCTCGTCTCGGGTCCGCACGCGATACAAGGCGCGGAGGCAATGGCAGGCCTTGGTATGAACGGACGAGTGACCGGCCCTGAGATCGGCGACGCTTCGTCGGTGAAGATGATCCGCTCGGTGATGATCAAGGGCACGGAGGCGCTGATGGCGGAATGCTTTCTCGCCGCTGAAAAGGCAGGCGTCAGCGCTGAGGTGCTCGCCTCGCTTTCCGCCTCCGATCCGCAGATCGACTGGCCAAGAAAGGCCGCCTATTGCCTGGAGCGGATGATGGTGCACGGAACGCGGCGTGCGGCGGAAATGCGCGAGGTCGCGGCAACCGTCAGCGATCTCGGGCTCGAGCCGCGCATGAGCGCGGCAACGGTTGCCTGGCAGGCGGAAATCGGAGCTCTTAGCATGGAGACGAAGAAGGACGACGGGCTCGCTGAACGCGTCGCCCTGATCCTTGCGGCGATGGAAAAGGACGACCGGGAAGAGTGAAGGGCGACACAAACCGGCCTTTCCGATCGCCACTTGCGTCGTGCATGCTATAAATCCGCCGAACACGACGCGGAGACGCCCTTGCCTTATAATCTTCGTCACCTCAGGGTCTTTCTGGCGGTCACCGAAACGCATTCGGTCACCCGGGCGGCCGAGATGTGTTTCGTCTCGCAACCGGCCGTAACCCAGGCGCTGGGCAAGATCGCAAGTCTGGCCGGGGCGACGCTTTTTGCGCGCACGCCGCAGGGTCTCTATGCCACCGAGGCCGGGGAGACGCTTGCCCGTCGCGTCAGGCGCGCTTTCGCCTATCTCGATCCCGCGCTCACCGATGTCGCGCCGCGCCTCAAGATCACGGTCACGCGCGCGCAGCTGCTGGCCCTGATCGCCGTCACCGAAACGCAGAATTTCACGCTGGCCGCCAAGCGGCTCGGCCTTGCCCAGCCGACGGTTCACCGCGCCGTCAGCCAGCTTGAGAGCGAGGCGGCCCGACCGCTATTCGAGCGCACGTCCTTCGGCATCGTCGCCACCCGCGCGGCGTCCGCGCTTGCCCAGGCCGCCCGGCTTGCCTTCGCCGAACTGGCCCAGGCCGATGCCGATCTGGCGGAGGCAATGAAACGGGAAACCGGCCGGATCGTCGTCGGCGCCATGCCGCTGTCGCGCGCCTGCGTTCTGCCGGACGCGATCGTCGCCTTTCGCGCGCTCGGCCGCGCGATCCCGGTCGATGTGCTGGAAGGCGATTACGACGACCTGCTTGCCGGGCTCAGGCGCGGCGAGACGGATTTCCTGATCGGCGCGCTGCGTGATCCGGCGCCGATCGGCGATATCGTGCAGGAGGAACTGTTTACCGACAGCGTGGTTCTGGTCGCCGGGCCCGGGCATCCGCTTCTGCGCGAGAGGAAGGACGGCACGCTGTTACAACCGACCTTCGAGGCGCTTGCCCGCTACCCCTTTGTCGTCGCGCCGGAGGGCACGCCGATCCGCAGCCATTTCAACCGCATTTTCGAAGACGCCGATCTTGCAGTCCCCTCGCGACTGGTGGAGACGCGCTCGGTGATCCTGATGCGCGAACTTCTGGAAAAGAGCGATCATCTCGGCTGCGTCTCGAAGCGCCAGGCGGAAGCCGAAATCGGCCATGGGCTGATGGTCGCCCTGCCCTTCGAGCTTCCGGGCAGCGAACGGCCCATCGGGCTGACGCTGCGCGCGGGTTTCCTGCCGACCGCCGCCCAGGCGCTGTTCCTGAAGCTTCTGCGCGAAACGGCGCTTTCGCTTTCCGGCACGGCCTGACGTTCAGGCCTGTTCGGCGGGAACCTCGACGGTCAGTCCGTCAAGCTCTTCGGTAACTCTCAATTGGCAGGACAGTCGCGACCGGCCCGGCTCCATGTCCGGCGCGAAATCGAGCATATCCTCTTCCATCGGCTCGATCGGCGGCAGCCGGTCGAACCAGTCGGCGGCCACATAGACGTGGCAGGTGGAGCAGGAACAGCATCCTCCACATTCGGCAACAATGCCCTCGACGCCATTATCGCGCGCGCCCTCCATGACGCTCTGGCCCGCAGCGACGTCAAGCGCGTGGCGCTTTCCGGCGTGTTCGATATAGATGATCTTCACCACTTCCGGGTTTCTCCTCTCAGAATATCAGGCGGCGGCGAACGATTTCAGGTCGGCCGCGGAAAGATGTGCCGGGTCGGGGCTTGCGCCGGCGGCCAGCAGACGCCTTCCAGTCATGTAGGCGCGCGGATCGTTGATCGCGTCGATGGCGATGAAGCGCCTGCCGGCATAATACCAGTGCGAGACCGCGCCTTCGCGCTCGCCCTTTCGCACCACCACGCGGTCATAACCCGCATTGAGGCCTGCAATCTGCAGCTTGACGTCATACTGATCCGACCAGAACCATGGCTGCGCCCGGTAGGGCGTTTCAGCGCCAAGCAGGTTCTTCGCAACGCATTCGGCATGTTCAATGGCATTCTGCATGCTTTCCAGCCGAATCCGGCCGCCGCCATGGGGAAAGCTGGCGCAGTCGCCGGCGGCAAAAATATTCGGGTCCGTCGTGCGGCCGTAAGCGTCCGTGGCAATGCCGTTGTCAACCATCAGTCCCGCCTGCTGCGCAAGCGCTGCAGCCGGTTCCACGCCGATGCCGACAATCACCAGATCGACATCGAGCGTCGTGCCGTCGGCCAGCTCCGCAGCCCTGACCGCCGGACCGCCGACAAGGCGGCGAAGTCCGGTCCCCTCGCGCAGATCAACGCCGTTTTGGCGGTGGAGCCTGCGAAAATAATCCGCCGTTTCCTTTGCCGCGACGCGGCCGAGTATGCGCGGCGCGCTTTCGATCAGCGTCACCTCAAGCCCGGAACGCGCGGCAATGGCGGCCGCCTCCAGACCGATATAGCCGCCGCCGACCACCAGAAGCCGCGCGCCGGGTTTGAAGCGGGGCGTCATGGCTTCCACATCGTCGATGCCGCGCAGGGTGAAGACATTTTCAAGGCCGCCGCCAATCGCCGCCGGCAGGCGCCGGGGACAAGCGCCGGTCGCCAGCACCAGCCTGTCATAGGCAAGAACCTGATCGCCAAACCGCACCTGTCCGGCGTCGCGGTCGATCGCCTCGACACGGGCGCCGAGCTTCAGATCGATGTCGTGCTCGCCGTAAAATTCCGGAGAGCGCAGAGATAGGCGCTCGCGCGGCAATTCCCCCAGCAGGAATTTCTTCGAAAGCGGCGGGCGCTGATAGGGCGGCCAGACCTCTTCACCCAGAAGCGTCAATGCGCCGTAATAGCCCTCGGCCCTGAGCTTTGCCACCAGCGACAGCCCCGCCTGGCCCGCACCCACAACCACGATACCACTCATCGGCCTTCCTCCTCGTGCCCGGCCATCCACCGCGCCCAGTCGTGCTTCAGCCGGTCCATGTCCGGTCCTTCCGGATATTGCGCCACGCCGGACAGTGGCGAGAGCCATGGCTGGCGGGAGGCGGTGAAGATCTCCGCCGCCGGAAAAAGCCAGGACGGATCGTCGAGCGTGCCGGGCTTGACCACCAGAACCGGGCTGTCCTTGCGCTGATGGGTCAGCCGCACGCCGCACGTCCCGCAAAAGGTCTGGCGGATCGGCACGCCCGAACCGCCGGTGGTCCAGCGCTCCTGCGGTGTGCCCTCGAGCGTCAGGTCCTCGCAGAAAAACATCAGGCTTTCGCCGAACGCGCTGCCGGACTGGCGCTGGCAACTTGCGCAATGGCAGAGGTAGAAGGTGAGTGGCGCCCGGCTAACCCGGTATCTGAGCGCCCCGCACTGGCACCCGCCTTCAAGCGGCAATGCCGGCAGGCGCGCGCTTTCAGATGGTGAGGACGACATAATCATCCTCTGTGCGGACCTCGAACACCTCGGCGCGATACGGCCCTTCCGCCAGGCTCTCGCCGGGCGTCACCTTGACGTCGAAGATCTTCACCCGCATCCGGCTCGGGTCGCAGTAGGAACGGCCGTTCTCAAGATCAAATTCCCAGCCGTGCCAAGGGCAGCGAACCATGATCTTCTCGTCCTCTGTGCGATAGGCGCCTGGGCCATCGGCATTCACAAGCGCGGCGACCCGGCCGTGACACAGTTCCGCGCCCTCATGCGGGCACTTGTTGGTGATGGCGGCAAAGCGGTCGCCGAGATTGAAGATGGCGATGACGCGCCCGGCGACCTCGACCCGTCTGGCCTTGCCCTCGGGAATTTCATCGGCCTTGCAGATGATGTGATCGGTCATGGCCTCTCCTCAACCCAGTCCGTAAACGGCGATCGCGTTGTCGCGCATGATGCCGCGCTTTGCCTCTTCGCTCAGTCCGACACGGAAGGCCCGGTCCGGATGGTCGAAATCCCAGTGCGGATAATCGGTCGAGAACATCAGCCGGTCCGCCCCGATCCAGTTGAGGAGATTGTTCATATGCCGCACATTCGGCGGCTCCTCGATCGGCTGCGTGGTGATCCAGACATTGCGGCGAATGTAATCGGACGGGCGGCGCTTCACATGCGGCACCTCATCGCGCATGCGCTCCCATTCGCGGTCCATGCGCCACATCAGCGACGGCAGCCAGGCGAAACCGCCCTCCACCAGCACCAGTTTGAGCTTCGGGAAACGCTCGAACACGCCCTCGAAGATCATCGAAATCAGGACGGTCTGGACCGAATGGGAGAAGGCGTAATGCTCCTCGACATAAAAGGACGCCCAACCGGCGCCGGTATTGGCGTGCCAGCCGGTGGCCGCCGGGTGGACGGCAATCGGCAGGTCATGCGCCTCGGCGATCTCAAAGATCGGCCAGTAGCGCTTTCGGCCGGCGGGCTCCAGGCTGCGCGGCACGAATTGCAGCTGGGCAAAACGCTTGTCCTTCAGCCGCTCCTCGATTTCGCGCACGGCGGCTTCGCCATCTTCCTGGGCAATGGAAATACCGCCCTTCAGACGCGGTTCCGGGGCGAGCCATTTGTCGACCTGCCAGTCGTTGATGGCCGCGCAGACGGCAGCGCTCAATTCGAGGTTCTGCAGTGACGGCCCGGGATTCAGCGCCTGCAACAGGCCGAATTCGACATTGAGTTCGTCCAGCAACTGCTCTTGCAGGAAGGCAAGGCTGGAGGCCGGCGGCCCGCCCTCCGGCGGATAGGCGTCCTGGCGCATGCCGCCATGGTTGAGACGCGGATATTGCAGCATGCCGACGAGTGAACCGCCCGACCGCATGCCGAAATCGCGCACATGCTCGCGCCAGCGCAGCGGCATGAAGCGCGACAGCTCGGTCCTGTCGGTCATTGCGGGGTGGATGTCACAGTCGATAATTCCGAGTTTCGTCTTGGCCGTGTCAGGCCTCTCCAGTTCGGCAACAGTCATGTCAGACCTCCAGTCTCGGATAGGTGGCAAGAACATTCTCGCGGCAGATGGCATTGGCGAGATCGGCGGAAAGCCCGTCCGGCCATCTGGCGGCGGTCGGGCCATGATCATGCGGAAAATCGGTGGAATAGAGCAGCAGCTCCGGCCCGCCGATGCATTCGACGACGGCCGAAACTTCCTCCGGATCGACCGGAAGATCGAAGGGCTGCAGGGTGAAGCGCAACTGCCGCTCCATGATCTTGTCCGGACCCTCCTTCAGCCACGGCACCTCGACGCGGCAGCCGCGCCAGTCTTTGGCCATGCGCCACGAGACGCCGAAGAGCCAGGAGATCCCGCTTTCGCTCATCACCACCTTCATGTCCGGAAATTCGCTCAGAACGCCCTCGCTCAGAAGGCTCGCGGCCTGACTTGCAAAGCCCTGCGACCAGTTGACCTGTTCCTCGACAAGGTGGGACATGAAGCCGGATTGCGTCGGCGCGTGGCGATAATTGCTGCCCGGATGGATCGAAAGGGCAAAGCCGGCGTCCGAGGCCGCCTTGTAGATCGGCCAGAACTGGCGCTGGCCAAGCGGCGCGTCGCCCATGCAGATCGCCAGGATCTGGACGAAGCGGCGGTCATCGGCATAGCGTTTGATTTCCGCAACCGCCTCTTCCGGATGACGGAAGGGCACCAGCAGCGCGGCGCGCAGACGCGGATCGCGATCCAGCCACTCCGCCGCCAGCCAGCGATTGGTCGCCTGGCACATCATCGCCTGCATATAGGGATCGAACAGCGCCTGTACGCCGTTGACGACATTGAGGATCGCCGCCGACAGGCCCATCGGGTCGAGATGGGCTTCCGCCAGCCGCGCGGGGCTTGCGACCCCGCCATCTGGTCCTTCGGCCCTGAACGGCCTGGTCGAGAACGGATAGGACATCAATTCCATATGCCCGATATCGCGATAGGGCATCATG
The DNA here is from genome assembly GCF_053484265.1 of Martelella sp. FOR1707. Lineage (NCBI taxonomy): Bacteria > Pseudomonadati > Pseudomonadota > Alphaproteobacteria > Hyphomicrobiales > Aurantimonadaceae > Martelella > Martelella sp. FOR1707. The sequence continues at coordinate 292,153 of NZ_JBAKFP010000003.1, forward strand.
TCCTTCCAGTAGCTGTCGACGAAGGGAAGCAGATCTTTCTGTCCGGGACTGCGCGGATGCACGTCGCAGTCGATGGCGCCGATGCCAACGGCGGGATCGGGTCTTGTCTCAGCATCAGGCTCTGTGAGCATGTTTCTCTCTCCTCATCACATGAAGAACGGTAATTCGAACGGGGCATGCAGAAGGCGGTCGTAAAGAAAGTAGAGCACCGCCCCGAGGCCCGCCGTGTAGAGGGCAACCACCCACCACCGGAACCGGCCCCAAAGCGCGGTATAGACCGCCGCAAAGCCGAGGATCGCGGCATAGGTGCCGACCCATGGCGTCAGCACCGCCATCAGCGCGATCGCCAGGAAGGTGATGATCTGACGCCGATGCGCGGCGATGAATTGCCGCGTGGTTCCGCCGGCCAGCGCATCGCCCGCCCGCCGCGCGGCGGCAATCACCTGAAGCCGGTTGCGGTCCTGGAACAGCACAAAGCCCATGATGACGATGCCCGCCAGGCCAAAGGCCATCGGCGAGACCTTGGCCAATAGCTTCCAGTCGCGCGCCATATAGACCGCCACGGCGAAGAGCGCGACGAGCAAAAGCGCCAGCGACGATGACAGGATGAGGCTCGCCTTGCTCTCCTGCGTATCCTCGATCGCGTGGGCAGCGAGCCCGCGGCGGGTCGAGCGCAAGGCGAAGAAGAAGACCAGCGCCAGCACGATGACGAGACCGATTACCGTCGGGCGTGTGACCACCTCCATCACCGTATAGCTTTGCCAGGTGATCGACATGGCGTTTTCGAGGACAGGTCCGAGCACGAAGCCGAGAATGAATGGCGGGCGCGGCCAGCCCGCCGCCTTCATGATGTAACCGAGCAGGCCAACGCCCAAAAGCGTGATCCAGGTAAACATGCCCGGCTGCCAGACCCAGGAACCCATGAAGATGAAAAGGATCACCGCCGGCACGATGAAATTGCCGTCGACGAAGGCCGCGCGCGCCACCTGGCGGCCCCACATCATCAGCGCGGCGGCGCCGATGATATTGGCGATGATGATCGTCCACACCATCGAGAAGGTAATGTCGAGATTGTCGCTCAGCATGTTGCGGCCCGGCGAGAAGCCGTGGATGGTCAGCGCGCCCAGAAGCACCGCCATGGCGCCGCTGCCGGGAATGCCGAAGGCAAGGGTCGGGATCAGCGAACCGCCGAGCACGGCATTATTGGCCGCTTCCGGCGCGATCACGCCGCGCACATCGCCCTTGCCGAATTGCGGATCGGTCTTGCAGCTCTGCGTGGCGTGGCCATAAGCAAGCCAGTCGACCACGGACGAGCCGATGGCCGGCAGCATGCCGACATAAACACCCAGCAGCGAACAGCGGATCACCAGCCAGCGATTGCGGATCGCCGCGCGAACGCCGCTGAAAATGCTGTCATCGGGCGTATGTTCGTCATTGAGATGGGCAATCGCGGTGCGTCGCGCGGCAAGGTCCATCATTTCCGGCAGGCCGAAGAGGCCGAGAATGACCGGAACGAGCGGCAGGCCGTCAAGCAGGGAGCGTTCGCCAAAGAAATAGCGCGGCATGGAGCTTGCGACCGGATAGCCGATCTGGGAAAGCATCAGTCCGAGAACCGCCGCTCCCAGACCCTTGGAGACCGCATTGCCGCTGACGGCCCCGACCATCAGAAGGCCGAGCACTGAAAGCAGAAAGAACTCCGGCGAGCCAAAGGCAAGAATGATCGCCAGTGCGAAAGGCAAGGAGGCGGCCATGGCCAGACCGCCGAGCACGCCGCCAAAGGCCGAGCTGACGAAGGCGGCGCCGAAGGCGGTCTGCGCCAGGCCACGCTTGGCCATGGCATTGCCGTCGATTACGGTCGCCTGGCTGGCGATGGTGCCGGGAATGCCCAGCATGACCGATGTGATCGTATCGGAGGTGGAGACCACCGCGAACATGCCCAGCAGCATGGCAAGGCCTGCGGCCGGGTCCATGCCGAAGGTGAGCGGCAGCAGCACCACCATGCCGGTGACCCCGCCGAGCCCCGGCACGACACCGAGCCACAACCCGACGGCGATGCCCGCCAGCAGATAGAGAAAGCCGGGAAAAGACAGAACCAGCGATAGTCCCGTCATGAATTGTTCGAACATGAAGTTCCAGCTCCAGGTCAGCTTGGCTGATCATCGCTTCGCCACATGCGGCAAGCCGATGACAAACACCTCTTCAGATTGTGCTCCACCGCGAACGGCGAGCGCCAATCTCCAAAAAGGTCACAAAAACAATCCGGCAGAACCGTTGGGAGACCGGGAGGCCTGGCCTTGAGCGCATTGCGCTGGCGGCGATGCGATCGCCGACGGCAGGGGCGATCGCATCAATACGCGATCGACCGCCGGTGCTCCTTGCCAGGCTCCGATTCTCCGGGCGGCGATGCCTGCGCCGCCCCTCGGTCTGCCTGCTACTGCTCGATCCGCTCGACCAGCTGGCGCATCGTGTCCTTGATGTCCTCGGAGGTGTTCTGGACATCGGAAATGATCTTGGTCATCTCCTGCCAATGGACGATGTTCGGCGGCGAGCCATAGACTTTGGTGGCCGCTTCCAGATACTCCGGCGAGGCGGTCGCTTCATCGAAGCTCGCGCGCAGCATGTCGAGATGGTCCTGCGGCGTGCCGGGCGGAGCGACGATGATCCAGTTGACCGGCGCCGACGACTGCGCGTGATACATGATCAGGTCCCAGAGCGGTCCTTCCGGCGGTTTCCCGGTCGCCTTTTCGATGTATTCGCCGAGGGTCGGCACGCCTTCGAGGGCTGGATCGAGCTTCATCGAACCATCCGCTTCGAGCGGCCCCATCTGCCATATCGCCATCGTCTCGCCGCTGGCGATCGGGCCGTCGCCGAGTTCGGCGATATACTGCGTGGTGGTCGCGGGGTAGGCGTCGATCTCGCCGCGCTGCTGGGCCGCATAAAGAGGTCCGTCGCCAAGCATGCCCGAGACGAACTTCCAGTCGACGCCGAGAAGATCGAGCGCCGCGGCCGTCTGCATGCCCTGGGTCATGCGCGGCGAATAGACGCCGACGGTGACGCTATCGAGATTGACAAGATCATCGCGGTTTTCAAGCCCGTCGCCGACATCGCTTTTGACGTGAAACAGAAAATTGGATCCGCCGATGCCTGCGATCACGCCGAAATCCTGGAACGGGATTTGCAGCACTTCAGGATCGAGAATGCGGGTCGTGCCCTGCCATGCGAGATAGCCGAGCGTCTTGCCGTCGGGTCGGGCGTCCATGACATAGTCGATACCCTTGGTCAGCGCGCCGCCGGAGACCGACTGCACCACCATGGTCGGGTCACCCGCCATCGTCTTTGACCATGCATCGGCCAGCACCTGGGCGCTGATGGCGGTTGCGCCGCCGGGCGCGACGTTGTGCACCAGCGTCACCGTCTCGCCTTCAAGGTCGATCGGATCGGCGTAACCGGGCGCGGCGCCCGCCAGCGTGATCGCAGCCACGGATGCCGCCGCCATGGCGGACCTGACAATCGCATTGAATTTCATCTGTTCTCCTCCCTCTGAGATGAGTATCGCGGCCGCCCGGACCTCCTCCGTCCTCAACGTCCACCATGAGCGCACACCGGTTCTTCCAGCCGGTCGGGCTGGTTACCCTGACGGGCAAACAGTTCTGCCGGGCGCATTGCCGCCCGCACCCCTTCCCTGCAGGACCGTGACGCCGAGACGCAGCGTCCGCCGGAACCGAAAACCATGATGCAAGCACCAAACGGGCATGTGCAGCCGGCTCATTCACCGGCTGGAATTGCTCCCTGACCACGCAGCACTCCTCTTCGGGACGCGATGTTCCCATGCCGTCGCGATCTTGCTCCTCCGCAGACCTACCACTTTCCCGACATCACAGACGAGGAAACAGGCGGAAGAGAACGATCAGAATGTATACGTTGATACAAAATAGTGCTCTGATCACTTTTAGACTTTAGCTCAGTATACGCAGAAAATAAATATAATTTGCGTTATTTTCGAAAAAAATCACCGATTATTTCCGATTTGGAATAAGTCTATTGACCATCTGCGTATACATTCTGCGCGAATTGGTAGATTTGCCCAAGCCATATTCAGCTTTCCTCAAGGGCCGCGCACAGACGAGAAACCCGGCCTGTCGCTTGCGCGTGAACAGACCGGTCGGGTTATGCATTCGGTGAAATGTGAGGCTGACCGCTACTGCGTCGATCGCTGAAGGCTTCCCGCGAACCGGCCGCCGTAGAGCGGGGTCAGATGGCAGCCGAGGCAGGCGCTGGCGCCATGTGACGCGTCGCCCAGTTGGCGCAGGCGCCAATGCCGCCGAGCGGAAAGAAATGGACCTGCGCCACAGCGGAGCTGCTGTCCCGCTTCGCCGCACGGGCGAAACCGGCAAGGACCTCCGTCGGCTCGTAAGGCGTCACCAGTTTGGTGACGTCCATGGCCCGACGCTGCAGCACCTTGAGCGAGGGACCGACGCCGCAGGCGATCGCGAACTTGATCAGCGTTTGAAGCCTGGCGGGGCCGGCAATGCCGGCATGAACCGGAAGATCAACACCATGAGCGCGCAACCGCTCGATCCAGGCAAGCACCGGCTCCGCCTCAAACGCAAATTGGGTGACGATCGCCATCTCGGCGCCGGTCCGCTCGGCAAAGTCCTGCTTCCAGCGAAGCGCCGCATCGACATTGCCGGTCGACCCGTCGGGATCGATATCCTTGTTGCCCTCCGGGTGGCCAGCGACATGAAGCCGCTTGAAGCCCGCCTTGTCGAACAACCCGGCTTCCATCAACTGCATCGATGAATGATAGTCGCCGATGGGCGCGGCAGCGCCACCCGCCAGGAGCAGCGCCTGATCGACACCGGATTCACCCTGATAACGGTTGATCCAGTCTTCAAGTGTCGCGCGGTCCTTGATGAGGCGGGCCGGGAAATGCGGCATCACCGGAAAGCCGTCCTCGGCCAGCCGCTTTGCGGTGGCAACCATGTCTTCGATCGGCGTGCCTTCAATATGAGCTATGTATACACGTGTTCCGGCTGGCAGGAGCGCCTTGAAATCATCCACCTTGGCTGCCGTACGCGGCATGACCTCTATCGAGAAACCTTCCAATAAAGGCGAAATGGCGCTCCATGCATAGGCGTCACCTTTCCCCCGTCGACCCGGAAATCTAATCATTCCGCAAACCCTCCTCCAGGTTGGGATGAATCAAATGTATACATTAAGTGGTCTTTTGGCAAGCTTTTCGCAGATTCTTTCGGCGGTCTTCACCGGACGGTATGCACGCGAAAGAATCATTGCTTTGGCAATTGCGACGGCCACCGCGCCGTTGACGGCGACTGAGATCCCATCGCTTCGCACGCATCCTGCACATCCCGGCTTCCCGCCGGAGGGCACCTGCCGAGGACAGGTGCTATTTTTCGAAAACAACCGTCTTTTTCCCGTTCAGCATCACGCGGCGCTGGAGATGCAACGTCACGGCCCTGGCGAGCACCCGTCGCTCGATGTCGCGGCCCTTGCGGACAAGATCCTCCGGCGTGTCGGCGTGGGAGACCGCCTCGACGTCCTGGGCGATGATCGGACCTTCATCGAGATCCTCCGTCACATAATGCGACGTCGCGCCGATCATTTTTACGCCGCGCTCAAAAGCCTGGTGATAGGGCTTCGCTCCCTTGAAACCCGGCAGGAAGGAATGATGAATGTTGATGCATCGCCCCGACAGAAAGGCGGATAGATCGTTGGACAGGATCTGCATGTAGCGGGCGAGAACCACCAGCTCCGCCCCGGTTTCGGTGACCAGCGCCTTGATCCTGGCTTCCTGCTCGGGCTTGGTGTGCTTCGTGATCGGCAGGTGGTGATAGGGAATATCGCCCATCAAGGTGAGGTTCAGCGCTTCCTTGGGATGGTTGGAGGCAATCGCCACCACTTCCATATCCAGTTCACCGATCCGGTTGCGATAGAGCAGGTCACCGAGACAATGGTCGAATTTCGAAACCATCATCGCCACTTTCGGCCGCCGCGCCATGTCCCATAATTCCCAGGTCATGCCGTATTCTGCGGCGATGTTTTCCATCTCGGCACGCAGCGCAACCTCATTTCCGGGATAGGCCACGACAACGCGCATGAAGAATGTGTCGCTTGTGGCGTCGTCGAACTGTCGCGCCTCGGTGATGTCGCCGTCGGCGCGGGCAAGCAGTGTGGCGACAGCGGCAACAATGCCGGGACGGTTCGCGCATTTGATGGTCAGGACATAGGATTTCATCGCAAGGTTCTCCTCCGGATCGGGGCGCATAATTCCACCCCCTCAGACAGTCTGGTATCTCCGCCCTTTTCGGACGGGACTCGATCAGCTATTCATTTGTCGCAACGCGGACTCATTGGCCGTTTTCAGGCGCACACGTCCTCTGCCGCCGTCGCATCCGGCGCCGGCAGTCAAAAGCATCGTTTATCTTTTCACGGCATTGCCGGTCGCGCCCTGTCGGCGCTGCTAGTTCATCATCGTATTCGGCAGGATCAGCGTGATCTGCGGGAAGGCAATCAGCACCACCAGCGTTGCCAGCATCGCAAACCAGAACGGGGTGACCCCGGCGAAGATGCGGGCGAGCGGCACATTGCGCGCCACCGATTTGACGATGAAAACATTGACGCCCACCGGCGGCGAAATCAGGCCCATCTCCAGCGTCAGCACCACCAGCACGCCGAACCAGATCGGATCGATTCCCAATTGCGAGATCACCGGAAAATAGATCGGCATGGTCAGCACCAGCATGGCAAAGCCTTCGAGAAAGCAGCCGAGGATCAGATAGGTCAGCAGGATCAGCGCCAGAACCGTGATCGGTCCGACCTCCAGACCCGAAAGAAAGGTGCCGACCAGATCGGGAATATGGGTGAGCGCCAGGAACGGGTTGAGGATATGGGCGGAAATCAGGATCAGCATGACCGCTGCCGTGGTTACCACCGAATCCTTGGCCGCCATCCAGAAGGCTTTAGGCGAGAGCTTGCCCGTCGCTGCGCCGATGACGATGATCAGCCCGGCGCCGACTGCCGACGCCTCCACCGGCGAGAAGATCCCGGCATAAATGCCGCCGATCGTCAGGATCACGACCAGCAGCACCGGAAACGCACCGACGAGTTTCCTGGTCTTTTCACCCATCGTCGTGCGCGGGCCGGCGGGACCGAAGCCGGGCCTAAGCCAGCACAATATGGTGATCGTGGCAATGAACATCGAAAGCAGCAGGATGCCCGGCAGGACACCCGCCAGAAACAGCCGGCCGATCGACTGCTGCGTCAGGATCGCGTAGATCACGAAACCGGTCGAGGGCGGGATCAGGATGCCGAGCGTGCCGCCGGCGGCGACCACCCCGGTCGAAAGCCGGTTGTCGTAGTTGAAGCGGTCCATCTCGGCCATGGAGACCTTGCCCATGGTCAGCGCCGAGGCGACCGAAGAGCCGGAAAGTGCGGCAAACCCGGCGCAGCCGAGCACTGTCGCCGAAGCCAGCCCGCCGCGAAACCGACCGACGATAGCGTAGGCCGCGTCGTAAAGTCTGCCGCTCATGCCCGTCACCGAGGCGACATTGCCCATCAGGATGAATAACGGCACTACCACCAGTTCGGCCGAGGAGGCGAGCGTGAAGCTTTCCGAGGCCATCAGGCTCATCGCCGCCTTCAGATCCTTGAGCGCCCAGATGCCGGCGAAGCCGACCGAAAACATCGCCAGCGCCACCGGCACGCGGATCACCAGCAGCACAAACAGGACGGCAAGGCCGATCAGGCCCACCAGTTCTCCGCTCATTCGCCGACCTCCCGCCCGGCATCGCGAGACGGCCCGGACAGCACAAGCTCGACAGCGCGCAGCGCCATGCCGAAGGCGGTGATCAGCGCCATGATCGACAAGGCCCACTGGAAATACCATTTGGGCATGCGCACGATATTGGTGGCAAGCTTGAGCATCTGCGACAGTTTCGATGAATCGTAGACGGTATAGGCGATGCCGACGAAGATCACCGCGCCGAGAAGCGCGGCGAAGATGTTGAGCCAGTGATTAAAGGCATCAGGGAAATGATCCTCGAAGACATCGACCGCGACATGGCCGCCGAGCTTGTCGCACAGCGCCATGCCGCCGAAGACGATGATGACCATGCCCATCTGATAGAAGTCCTGCGCGCCGCGAAGCGGCGCGCCGAATGCCCGTCCAATCACGTCCGCAAGCACGATCAGCGTCACGAAGATCAGCCCAAGCGTGCCAGCAAGGGCGGAGAGCGAAATCAGCCCGTCCGCGAGCCTGCGGAGGGTGGCGAGCATGGTCTTATTCACCACGCATCGAGGCAAGAACATCCTCAGCGCCAAGCTCGGTAACGATCTCCTCGGTCACCGGAATGGTGATCGCGCCAAAGGCTGCCGCCTCACCGGCATCGAGCGTGATCACGGTCTTGTCCGGATCGGCCTCAAGGCCGGCAATGGTCTCTTCGGCAACGCGGTTCCACGCCGTCTCCGCGCTTTCGGAGAGATATTCGCCGGCATATTTGTCGATCGCCGCCTTCTGCTCGTCGGAAAGGCCGTCATAGCGCGCCTGGCTCATGACCACATAGAAGGTGAGGCGGCCGAGCGGCGCGCCGATCGTGTAGCTGTCGGCGACTTCGGAAAGCTTGAAGTCGGTGACGGCGGAAGCACCGGTGACGACGCCGTCGATCAGAGCGGTCTGCAGCGCATTGTAAATCTCGCCGGCCGGCATCTGCACCGGAGTGGCGCCGAGCGCTTCCAGAACGGCGGCCGTGGTCGAGCCAGCGGCGCGGATCTTCAGCCCCTTCAGGTCATCGGGCGTGCGGATATCCTTGTCCTTCATGATGAAAATGTTTGGCTCCGAGGTCCACAGCGCCAGCGGCTTGGTGCCGGGAAACTCATCCTTGATCATGTCCATCGAGCGCCAGATCGCCGGATAGCCGGGTGTTCCCAGTTCGATCACGCCCGGCATTTCGGCGATCATGGTTTTCGGGAACTGCGACGAGGTATATCCCGGCAGGCCCCAGACGATGTCGGCAACGCCCTGAAGCACGCGGACATACTGTTCCAGCGGCCCCTTGCCGAGTTCGCCGCCCGGATAGACGCGAATGGTCAGTTCGTCACCGACCTCGTTGGCGAGGCCCTGCTGTAACGGCTCGATGACCGAGCCGGTCAAGGTATGCTGCGGTGGAACGAAATGGGCGAAAGACAGTTCTTCCGCCGAAGAGGCCGTGGCGACGCCGACGAAAAGCGCGGCGGATACGGCAAGACTGCGCAGTGACCTGTAGATCATGATTCTCCTCCCCAGGTTTCATGACTTGGTAGATTAAGCGAGCCCGCTTGGCTGCGGCACACTCCCGAACTCCTCTTCGTTACGCCCGGGCGAAGAAGGCCGGACGCTTGGCGATAATGCGTCGATCTTGGGCGGCACTGCGGAAAACGCGACCGGACAGGCCCTCCTCGGCCTAATCCCGTAACCGCGATTTGCGCCGTTTCCGCCACCGGCGGCGGACAACAACCGCCATGGCGCCGTGCGGCGTCCCTATTGCCGGCAGCCGCCCTAGCGCAGGCGGCGCCGATTTTCACGAGAAAGGCGTCAGCTGCCTGCCTTGGTACGCCAGCTGTCGGCATAGTTTTCTCGGGCTTCTGCGGCATAGGGCGTTGGCGAGACGCGCACGCGGATTTCCGCCTGCCTGTGCGGCTCCACCGAGGTTTTCTGCGTCGCTTCCGGCTCGCCCCATTTCAGCGTCAGCACATCGCCGACATTGACATCCTGGCTTACGACGCCGAGCGAAAGAACCCTGCGCTCGTTGTAGGAATAGCCGTTAAACATCGACATGCCGACCATCCTGTCGCCCTGCATGACCATATCGGCCGTGGACGACGCATAGTTGGGCTGCGGGAAATCGATCCACTTGTAGGGCGTGCCCTCCTCGAAACTGGAAGCGATGACCTTCACGACGTCTTCCGGGTTCCACTCGAAGGTAACCTTCTTGCGGTTGCTCGGCGCGTCCTTGAGTTTGGCGAGCGCGTCCTTGCCGATGAAATCATCCTTCTTCCAGCCGATATAGAAGCCGTAACCGAGCTCGAAGGGGTTGGTATAGTAGTCCTCGACATTGTCGGAGACGAAGGAACCGCCGATGGAGCCGACCGCCTCATAGGCGTCAGCGCCCAGCCAGTCGCGATAGTCCGCCATCATGCCGTCGCCCGAGTAGATGCCCGGCAGAGGCGAGGGAATCCAGCCCGATTCCAGCGTGTTGGTGGAATAGGCGCGCGAGCCGACGCGGCGCAGATCGACGCCGGTTTTTGCGGCGGCTTCCAGAATGGTCGAAAGGACATAGGCCTTGTCGGAATAGGGACCCCAGATTTCCAGGCCCGGCGCGCCGGCCATGCCGTGACGCAGCGCCTGCACCCGCTTCGAGCCGACATTGATCCAGTCGACATGGAAGAACTTGATTTCGGGAACCGGCCCGCCATTGATGGCGTCGAGGATCTTGTTGGCATCCGGCCCCTGGATCTGGAAACGGTAATGGGTGCGCAGCACGCGCTCGCCCTCGGGGCGCGAATCCGAACGCGGATCGTGAACGAGCCGCACGTTCCACTTGCCGATGGCGGCCTGGAACTTGGTCCAGTTGGCGGTCGGCTGGCGGCCGACCAGGACGAATTTGTCCTCGCGTTCGCGGAAGATGATCATGTCGCCGATGACGTGACCGGCCGGCGTGACCGGCACGAAATGCTTGGCCCGGTTGAGATCGAAATTGGAAAAGCCATTGATCCCGACATAGGCGAGAAACGCCTCGGCGTCCGGGCCCTCGACGATCAGTTCGTCCATATGATGGGTCTGGTCGAACAGGACGGCGGTGTTGCGCCACGCCATCTGTTCGCTGCGCCAGTTTGAAAACTCCGGCGCCACGACAGGGTATACATAGATACCTGCTCGCGAATTCCGCAAAAGCTCAACAGGATTCGAGAACCCCTTCATTACAGTCGATAGGTTTTGACCTGCCACTTTTCAACTCCTCCCAAAGCATCAATAATGTATACATACATTTGCAAGGCGACCTGAAGAATGCAAGCGGAAAACTTCTCCGCCTGCAAATTTCTCGCATTGATAGCGATGATCTTAGGGTAGGATCGTGTCGTCAGGCGCAACAAGCGCAAGGCCCGGCACGGTGGTGACGCGATTGCGCTCCTTGGAGAAGATGTATTCCAGGTTCCGCCGCGCGGCACATGCATGTTCGCGTGCCAGCGCTTCCGCCCGCGAGCCCTGGCGCTGGGCGATCGCAGTGACGATTTCACGGTGCTGCTCCTGAGCCACCTGCAGCGACCTGCGAAAATCGGAAAGCTTGGTCTTGTCCGGCAGGAAGGCAGAGGGCGAGGCAAACGGCAATTGCTTGGCGCGGGCCAGTTCGCGCTCCAGCGTGGCCGAGCGCGGCAGGGTGGCCAGCGCATTATGAAATTCGCCGTTCAATTCCGAATAGCTATCGAAATCAACGTCATCCGGCGACACGCCGACACAGCCGTCGAGCGCCCTCACGATTGTGGAAATTTCCTTCAGCGCCCTCTCGCTCACCCCGCGTTCGGCAGCAAGCCGCGCGGCGGTACCCTCCAGCACACCGCGCAGTTCGATCGTGTCCAGCACATCGGCATAGGCGAAGCTGCGCACAAGAAAACCGCCGCTGCGGGCGCGCTCCAGAAGCCCTTCCTCCGCCAGCCGCGACATCGCCTCGCGCACCGGCGTGCGCGAGATCTGAAGATCCTCGGCGAGCGCCACCTCGAACAGCCGCGTGCCGCCCGGAATGGCTCCGTCCAGGATCCGCTTGCGCAGTTCCACCAGCGCCCGCATCGTGTGCGTCTTTGCCGTCGTCTGCCTGTCCATCCTTACCTCCCGACCTGATGCGACCCGATGGACCGGGCCATGAATGCCTAATGTATACATAGAACAGACCAGAGCAAGATCATCCGACTTAGCAGCCCGCTTCAAGCGCCTTTCGATTAAAGCAATGTATACATTAAAAGCGGTTTTTGGTTGATTTTTCCCGAATTTTTCGCTATCGCTACAGAAAATGTATTCACGATGGCGCTGGGAGGGCCACTCATGACCACATTGCTTCTCATTCCCGGCCTGGTTTCCGACGCCCGCGTCTGGCGCGCTGTTGCCCAGGCCGCGCCGGAATGGCTGTCCGTGGCCAACGTCGACATCACCCGCGACCCGACCATCCAGGACATGGCGGCCCGGCTTCTGCGCGAGAGCGAAGGGCCGCTGATCCCCGTCGGCCATTCCCTGGGCGGGCGTGTTGCCATGGAATTGGCGCGCCAGGCGCCGGAGCGCGTGCGCGGCCTCGTACTGGCCAATACCGGACATGACGGCATGGGAGAGAACGAGGCGCCCAAGCGGCTCGCCAAGATCGCCCGCGGCTACGAGGACATGGCGGCCCTTGCCGCCGAATGGCTGCCGCCGATGCTCGCTGAAGGCATTCCGCCGGACCCGGCGCTCGTCGACGACCTGACCGACATGGTGATCAAAGCCGGACCGGATATTCACGCCCGCCAGATCCGCGCCATCATGGAGCGCCCGAACGCGATGGACTACATCGCCGACATCACCTGTCCGGTTCTCCTGATCACCGGCGCGCAGGATAGCTGGTCGCCGGAAAAACAGCATCGCGAGATCGCCGACAAGCTCGCGGTCTCCGAACTTCAGATCATCGACGGCGCCGGGCATTTCATGCCCGTGGAGCGCCCGGCGGAAACGGTTGCCGCCATTACCGGCTGGCTCGATCAGCATAAGGAGGAGCTCAATGTCTGACGTGCTCGAAATTCCCGAAACGCCGCTCTTCGAGCGTGAGCGTTCGAAAAACGGCTACCGAATGAACAAGATGGCGATGGCGCTCGGCAAGCCGGAAAACCGCGCGGCCTTCAGGGCCGACGAGGAAGCCTTTCTCGACAGTTTCGGCCTCGGCGAGGCGGAGAAACAGGCGGTGATGAGCCGCGACTGGCACAAGATGGTGGCGCTTGGCGGCAATCTGTTCTTCATCCTGAAGATCGCGGCGGTCGATCCGGCGAGCATGGCCGAAATCGGCGCAGCCCAGGCCGGCATGAGCCAGGACGAATTTCTCAAGTCAAGACTGGGGAAGATGTAATGGCCGAAATCATTGGCGGCGTTGGCACCAGCCACGTACCCTCCATCGGCGTGGCGCTCGACAAGGGCCTTGCCGAAACGCCCGACTGGAAGCCCTTCTTCGACGGCTATATTCCGGGCAAGAAGTGGATGGCGGACAAGAAGCCCGACGTTGCGGTCGTGATCTTCAACGATCATGGCAACACATTCTTCCTCGACCGCGTGCCGACCTTCGCCATCGGCGTGGCAGATAGTTACAAGCCGGTGGACGAGGGCTGGGGACCGCGCGACGTGCCCGACTTCGAAGGCGCCGCCGATCTCTCATGGCATATCGTCGACACGATGGTGGAAAACCATTTCGACCCGCTGGTCTGCCGCGAGATCGAGGTCGACCATGGGCTTCAGGTGCCGCTGGAACTGTTCTTCGGCCGCCCCGAACACTGGCCGGTCAAGGTGGTGCCGATCTGGGTCAACACCATCCAGTACCCAATCCCCACCCCGCAGCGCTGCTGGGAAATGGGGAAGGTGCTGCGCCGGGCGATCGAGAGTTTTCCCGGCGATGAGCGCGTGGTGATCATGGGCACGGGCGGGCTTTCCCACCAGCTTCAGGGCAGTCGCGCAGGCTTTATCAACCGCGAGGCCGACGAGGCCTGGCTCGACGGCATCGCCAATGACTACGAGAAATACCGGAACATGAGCCGCAAGGACTATGTCGACCAGTTCGGCTCGGAAGGGGCGGAACTGATCATGTGGCTGGTGATGCGCGCGGCCATGAACCCGCACGTGGAAATGAAGCACCGGCATTATTACGCCCCCGCCTCGCTGACCGGCGCCGGCATGGTCGTGCTGGAGAATGCGTGATGGCGTTTTTCCTGATGCGCTGCCTGAACAATCCGGATGTCCATGAGTTGCGCGAAAAAATCCGCCCGCAGCACCGCGAATGGGTGTCCTCCGGCGGCAACGGCCTGGTCTCGGTGCTGATCGGCTCAGCACTCCTCGGCGAGGACGGCCGCTCCTGCGGCAATTTCGGCATATTGGAAGCAAAAACCCGCGCCGATGCGGAGGCCTTCGCGGAGGGCGATCCCTTCCGCAAGGCGGGCATTGTCGCAGAAATCGAGCTGACGCCCCTGCCCGATACGTTTCAGGCCGGGCGGATCGGCGACCCGATGAGTCCCCGCCTGCCGGCTGTGTAAACACACACCCAGGGAGGAGAAGGTGACCGCAAAGATCATTGACGGAAAGACCTTTGCGGCAAGGCTGCGCGGCGCGGTGGGGCATGGTCAAGCGCGCTGACCGCAGCCTGCCGCCGCCACAGCCTTGCCGAACCGGAAGACCTTGGCGGCTGACAGCCTATCCCTTATGCGTTGCAGGTTTTGCGGGCCAAACGCGCTCCAGGGTTGTAGAATGGCACATCATGGTCTGAACAAGGGAGGAGAGGACCAATGAATATTGCACAGGACGTAAAACAGGCGGCATCACGCGTGCCGGACAAGTTCTTCATCGACGGCGCATGGGTTGCACCCTTGTCGTCGGCAAAGATCGATATTGTCTCGCCGGTCACCGAGGAGGTCGTGATGACCTATCCGGAAGCCTCGGCGGCGGATATCGACCATGCGGTTGCAGCCGCGCGCGAAGCCTTTGACAACGGCCCCTGGCCGCATATGGCGCCGGCGGAGCGGGCCCGCTATCTGCGCAAGGTCGCCGAACATCTGCGCGAACGGCTGGACGATGTCGCCCATGACTGGACATGGCAGATGGGCGCGCCGATCTCGCTGACGAAGAAACTCGCCGGCCAGAGCCCGCTGCTCTTCGACAATTACGCCGATATCATAGAGACCTATCCCTTCGTCGATCCGCGCGACCGGCTCGACGGCGGGGTCACCCGCGTGGTGCAGGAACCGGTCGGCGTCGTCGGCGCGATCACGCCGTGGAACGCGCCGCTGGTGCTTCTGACCTACAAGGTCTCCGCAGCGCTCGCCGCCGGCTGCACCATGGTGGCCAAGCCCTCGCCGGAAACGCCGCTGGAAGCCTATATCTTGGCTGAATGCATCGAGAAGGCGGGCCTTCCGCGCGGCGTCTTCAACCTTGTGCCAGCGGGCCGCGAAGGGGGTGATCATCTCGTGCGCCATCCCGGCATCGACAAGGTGGCCTTTACCGGCTCCACCGCCGCCGGCAAGAAGATCGCAGCCGCATGCTCCGAACGTCTGGCCCGCGTCAGCCTGGAACTCGGCGGCAAATCAGCGGCGGTTCTGATGGAGGATGCGGATTTCGCCGCAGCACTCCCCTCGCTGATGGTCTACACCATGCCGATCACCGGGCAGGTCTGCTTCTCGCTCACCCGCATTCTGGTGCCCGAATCCCGCAAGCAGGAATTTGTCGATCTTTATGTCGGCGCGCTCAAGGGCGTCACCGTCGGCGATCCGATGGACCCGGCAACGCTGATGGGCCCGCTGGCCAAGGCCGAGCAATATGCCCGGGTGACCAATTACATCGATCTCGGTCGCAGCGAGGGCGCGACGCTTGCCTGCGGCGGCGGTCGACCGGCCGGCCTCGACAAGGGCTATTTCGTCGAGCCGACCGTCTTTGTCGATGTCGACCCCTCGATGCGCATCGCCCAGGAGGAGATCTTCGGCCCGGTCGTCTCGATCATTGCCTATGACGGCGAGGCCGATGCGATCCGCAAGGCCAATGACAGCGTCTACGGCCTCAACGCCTCGATCTATGCCGGCGATCCGGAGCGCGCCTTCCATCTTGCCCGGCAGGTGCGGGCCGGCAATATCACCGTTAACGGCGTGATCGTCGATCCGCGCATGCCCTTCGGCGGGTTCAAGCAATCGGGCATGGGCCGCGAGGGCGGCCTTGAGGGACTGGCCAACTATCTGGAGACCAAGTCGATCCACATGGCCTGACCGTCAAGGCCTGAGCAATAGAGGGCGGCGCAAGTTTCCTCCGGCGACAACGCCGCGCGTCGCCCTGGCCCCCTTTCTTCGCGCCCCCGGGTTTCAAACCGGTCATGGCTTCCTGCGCTGAGTGAACCGACCTTCTGAGGCAAAACCGCGCTGCCGCCCTCACCCTCTGCCGATCCGCTCAACTTTGCCGCAAAGTTCGAGCGCCGCTGCAAGCGACCGGCCGGTTGCAAGCGCCATCTGCGGCAGGATCATCCATTCGAGGTTCCAGGCCGCGCCCGACCGCTCCTGTTCATGGACAAGGGCGTGATGCAGGCCGGAGACCTGCACCGCGTTGAAGCGGGCAAGCGTGACCAGGAGTTCGGCCAGGACCGGATTGTTCTTGTGCGGCATGGCGGACGACCCGCCGCCGCCGGAAAGGGCGATCTCGTCAATGCCCTGCTGGGCCATCAGCGCCACATCCTGCCCCATCTTGCCGAGCGTCCCCGTGATCAGCGAGAGCGTCGAGGCATAATCGGCGACCCCCTCGCGCATGGCGTGCCAGGCTTTCTCGCTGGGGTGAAGCCGAAGCTCCTCGGCGACGGCGGTGACCATGGCAACCGCGTTGCTGCCAAGGGCGGCGCGGTTGCCGGCGGCGCCGCCGATCTGCACCTTTTCGACGCAGGGTCTGAGTGCCTCCAGACGATCGGCATGCGCGTCAAGCGGCAGCCGCCAAGTCGCGATCCGCTCGCGCGCGGCGATTTCGGTTGCCGCCTGCATGCGCGTCCGTCCCATGATAACGGCGTCGCCGAAAGCGCGCTCAAGCGCGTCGAGGGCCGCGGCCAAGGCTTTGAGACGGTCAAGAAAAAGCGTGGTTGTCTCTCGCAGGGTCAGGGCAAGGGCGGTGTCGACCACATCCTGAGAGGTCGCGCCGGTGTGGAGAGCCGCCGCCGGCACGCTCTCTCGCAGGATGGCAAGCAATGCCGGCACCGGCACGCCATCGGCTGCCATGCCAGCCCTGAGCGCCTCGGGTGCGATATCGGCGTCCTCGATCGCCGCGGCCGCCCTCGCCGCCTCTGCTGCATCGAAGAACCCGCAGGCGCCACCCGCCCGGCTCCAGGCTGCCTCGAATGCCAGCATATGCCGCAGCTGCCGTTCCGGCGACCAGATCGCGGCGGTCTCCGGATCGCCGAAGTAGCCGCCGAGCCAGGGATGATCGAATGCCGATAGGGCCACGCGTGAAGCTCCTTGAAAAACGGGATGCGGGACGATCGCCAACGTCTCTCCCGCGGAAAGGGGCTAAACCCTCGGGTCAGCCCGATGACGACAGAGAGAAGACGCCTCTGTCAACCCGAAACGGCCGCAAAATCGACGTGACGTCCCTGTCAGATATCCAGGAACACCGTTTCGCCTTCGCCCTGAAGGTGGATGTCGAAGCGATATTGCCCGTCGCCGGTCTTCTTCGCGATCAGCGTCGGCACCCGGTGCTTCAATTCGACGGCCTTGAGGATACGATCATCGGCATTGTCCTCATCATCGAAATAGACACGGGTGTTGAGGCCGATATTGATGCCGCGCGCGACGATCCACAGCGAGATATGCGGCGCGTTGTGCGAACCGCCTCTGCCCTTGAAGGCGCCGGGCTTGACCGTCTTCAGCACGAATTCGCCGCTGTCTGCATCGGCGGCAAAGCGGCAGAGGCCGGAAACAGCGGGATCCGCACCCGGCTGGCCGGGGAAAATGCCGGCGGCATCCGGCTGCCAGCTCTCCAGCATGGCATCGCGGATCGCGTTGCCCGTTCCGTCGAACACCTGGCCGCGTATCTCGATGATCTCGCCTTTTGCTCCTTCCGAAATGGCGCTTTCGCCGATCTCCCGCTCATAGGATCCCGGATTGCCGGCATAGGTCGGCATCAGGCCGATATGGACATATGGACCAGCGGTCTGGGATGCCGTTTCCTGCAGGTTTTGAAGTTTCTGGACCATATCACATGCCCTCCATCTTGTTTTCGAACATGGTCTGGCGACGGCCGCGCAGCACGATGTCGAACTTGTAGGCCAGGAAATCGTGCGGCCGCGACATGTTCATGTCGAGCGGTGCGACGAGCCCGTCGAGATCGCCGCGCTGACGAACGGTATTGGCAATCGGACAGAGCGGGATCAGCGGATCGCCCTCGAAATACATCTGGGTGATCAGCCGCTGGCCGAAGCTGTGGCCGTAGACCGAAACGTGGATATGCATCGGCCGCCAGTCATTGCCGCCATTGGGCCAGGGATAGGCGCCGGGCCGGATGGTGAGGAACTGGTAATTGCCCTCGGCATCGGTGATCGTACGCCCGCAGCCGCCAAAATTCGGATCAAGTGGTGCGAAATAGGTATCCTTCTTGTGGCGGTAGCGCCCGCCGGCGTTCGCCTGCCAGATCTCGATCAGCGTTTCGGGCACCGGCTTGCCGCGTTCATCCATGATGCGGCCATAGACCAGAATGCGCTCGCCGACGGCCGGCGCCTCGCCCTTCGTCCAGTTGAGAATCAGATTGTTGTCCAGCGGCCCAAGCTGGTTATGGCCAAAAACCGGGCCGGTCTCCTCCGAGGGGCCGCTTTCCAGCGACAGGAGCGGCAGGTTCGGCGAGCGGGCGACCGAGGTCTTGTAGCCCGGCGTATAGGCCGGGGGATGAACCATCCGGTTTCGCGGGATCAGGGGTCCCAGATCAGTCATCGTCATTCTCCTCCATTGCGGCAAAGGCCGCCTTCGCAAGTTTCAAGGCATGATTGGCGCGCGGCACGCCGGCATAGATCGCGACATGCTGAAAGGCTTCCACCACGTCCTGCCGGCTGGCGCCCGTGCGGGCAGTCGCGCGGATATGCATCGGGATTTCCTCGAAATTGCCTGTGGCGGCGAGAAGCGCCAGCGTCAGCATCGAACGCTCCCGGCGGGTGATCGCATCAGACGCCCAGACCGTGCCCCAGGCGCTTTCGGTAATCAGTGTTTGAAAGGCATCGTCGAGCGGTGTCTTGGCTGCCTCCGCGCGGTCCACATGGACATCACCCAGAACCGCGCGACGAACCTGCATGCCGGCCGCATGGCGTCCGCCATCGGCATGATCGGCCGTCTGTCGCAGGAAACCGGACAGAAGGGCGGCAACGGCCTCCGGCTGTTCCACCGGCGGCAGATGGCCGGCGTCGTCGATCAGGTGAAACGGTGCGTTATAAGCGACAGCGGTCTCGCGCACGAGATCGGGCGGGGTGGAACCATCGAGCGCGCCGCAGAGCGCAAGCACCGGACATTTCACCTCCACCGCGCGTGCCGTGTAGTCGGCGCCGGCCAGCGCCCTGCAGCACGCGATGTAGCCGTCAAGCGGGGTCCGCTCCAGCATGGCGCGCCACATGGCGGCTTCCGGCGAAGCAAGTAACTCCGGCGCAAACCAGCGCGCCAGAACGGCGTCGGAAATAGAGGCTATGCCGCCAGCTTCTAGGGCTGCGATGCGCTCGCCCCACATTTCGGCGCTTCCGATCCGCATCGCCGTATCCATCAGCACCATGGCGCGAACCAGATCCGGACGCTTGAACGCGACCGCCTGCGCGATCAGTCCGCCGATCGAAAGACCGACCAGCGTGACATCTTCAAGCTGCAACGTCTCACAAATGGCGATCACATCATCGGCAAGAGTTTCGATGGAAAGGCTGGCTCCGGCGGGACCGAGACCGGAGAGCCCGTGGCCGCGCTTGTCATGGCGCACGAGCCGAAGCCCCTTGGGCAGGTGCGGCAGGAGCCGGTCCCAGACCCTGAGGTCGGTTCCCAGCGAATTGATGAACAAAACGGCGTGTCCGTCTTGCGGTCCGTCCTGGCGCACATGAAGTGCGGTGCCATCCGATTGAATGATCATGCGGTTCCTCCCAGCCTGTTTTGCCATAGCCGAGAGGCATAAAAAATTATATTCAAGGGAAAATAGCATAACCTATAGGTTAAATGATGCTCAATCCTCGTCTGCGCATGCGCCATCTGCGCTGTTTTCTGGAAACCGCGCGGCGCGGATCGCTGAGCGGTGCGGCAAACGCGCTTCACATCAGCCAGCCAGCCGTTTCGAAAACCATCCGCGAGCTGGAGGAAATCCTCGGCGTCGAGCTGTTCGACCGCTCCGGCCGCCGGCTGACGCTGACGCGTGCGGGCAAGATCTTTCAGCAATATGGCGGGCAGGCGCTTGCAAACCTGACCCGCGCCCAGGATCTGGTGCGCGAGGGGCGCCCGCAGCGCACTCGCCTTGTTGTCGGCGCGTTGCCGACCGCCTCGACGTCGCTGGTGCCGCAGGCGGCCCTGACGCTTCGCCAAACCGCACCCGAATGCATGCTGCGGGTCACCACCGGCCCCAACTGGCTGCTTCTCTCCCAATTGCGCGAAGGCGCGCTCGACATGGTTGTCGGCCGCATGGCCTCGGCGGCGCTGATGGAGGGGCTGTCCTTCCGCCAGCTCTATTCGGAGCGGATCGTTGCGGTGGTGCGCCGCGACCATCCGCTCGACGGAAAAATGCCCGATGCCGAGAGCCTGAGAAACTATCCTCTGATGCTGCCGCCGCCGGGCGCTGTGATCGCGCCGCTGGTGACCGCCTATCTCCATGCGCTTGGCCTCGCCCAGCCGGAGCCCGCCTTCGAGAGCGTGGCGCTCGCCTTCGGGCGGCGGGTGGTGCTCGATTCCGACACGATCTGGTTCATCTCCGAGGGCGTGGTGCGCGACGAGCTTGAAGGCGGAACGCTGGCCACCCTTGCCATTGATGACGATCTGCTTGGCGGCCCGGTCGGCGTTTCGATGCGCACCAATGTGACGCCGACGGCCGAACAGCGTCGGTTCGTGGCGGCACTGGAACAGGCGGCGGGCAACGACTTTCGCAAAGCCGGCCCATCGGCATAGCCCGGCGCTCACTTCAAAAGATCCGGCAGAAACATCACCACCGACGGTACGGCTATCACCAGCGCGATTACGAACAGATCCATGACGATGAAGGGCAGGACGCCGGCAAAGACCTGCGCGATCGAGACATATTTGCCGGCAACGTTCTTGATGACGAAGACGTTCATGCCGACTGGTGGCGTGATCATGCCGATCTCCAGCATCTTCACCACCACGACGCCGAACCAGACAAGGCTGATGCCCTCGGCGCGCAGGATCGGCAGGAATATCGGCAGCGTCGTCAGCATGGCGCCGAAGGGCTCCATGAAGGTGCCGAGCGCCAGATAGATCAGGACGATGATCAGCATCAGCTTGAAATAGCCGAGATCGGCATCGGCAACGAACGACGAGAGGAAGTGCGACAAGCCGCTGACCCCGAGAAAGCGGGTGAACATCGCAGCCCCCACGCCGATGATGAACAGCGCGCCGGTGGAGGTCACCGTATCGATCAGCGAATGGGTAAAGCTCCATTTCGTCAGCCGCCCGGTGACGGCGGCAAGCAGGATGGTGCCGAGCGCACCGACCGCCCCGGCTTCCGTTGCCGTGAAAAGCCCCGAGAACATGCCGCCGAAAATCAACAGCACCAGAACGGTGAGCGGGATCACCTGAAGGATGGCTGCGCGGCCTTCCGCGCTGACCGGCGACGTATCACGGGACGGCACGAGGTCCGGACGGAAAAGGCTGATGCCGATGATGACGAGGCAATAGCCGATGGCGGTGAGGACACCGATGCCGATGCCACCGATGAAGACCTGGGTAACCGAGGTCTCGGCGAAGACGCCGTAGATGATCATCAGGATCGAAGGCGGGATCAGCGCGCCGATCGTGCCGCCGGCGGCAATCGAGCCAGCCGCGATCGAGGGGCGATAGCCGGCTGCGACCATTTCCGGAATGGCAATTCTCCCCATGGCCGCGGCGCAGGCAAGCGAGGAGCCGGAAACGGCGGCAAAACCGGAACAGGCAAAGATCGACGAGACCGCCAGCCCGCCCGGCAGGCGGCGCAGCACCACCTTGGCGGCAGCAAACAACCCGCCGGTCAGGCCTGAGTGAAAGGCGACAAACCCCATCAGCAGAAACATCGGCACCGCCGACATCGTCCAGCTGGCGACGAAGGAATAGGGCGTGTTCGACAGGATGCCGAAGGCCGGCGTGACGCCGAGAAGCGCAGTGATGCCGCCAAAGGAAACGGCAATCAGCGCCATGGCCACCGGCACGCGCAGAAGAAGCAGGACGATGAGAACGCCAATGCCGACAAATCCGACTTCGGGGTTCATGCCGCATCCTCCGATGCCGCCGGCTGAAGGTCATGGAAGGCCAGAAGCAGGCAGGTCGCGGCGGCAATGGCAAAGCCTGCCGGCGGCAGGAAATAACTGTGCCAGACCGGCATTTTCATCGAGGCGAGCTCCACATAGGTGCCGGAACGGAAATTGGAGAGCGCCGAATTCCAGGTGGTCCAGGCAAGACTCGCATAAACGGCCGCTGACAGAAGACAGACCGCCGCATCGGAGACGCGGCGAACGGCACGCGTCATGGCGAATTCAAACAGTTCGACGGATACCATCTCACGGCGCAGCTCCAGCCAGGACAGCGGCAGAAAGGCGGTTGCCACCATGTAGTAGCGCGCCACCATCTCGGTCGTGACGGGGAGCGAGATGCGAAACAGATTGCGCAGCGCCACATCGAGGCTGATATGGATCATCATCAACACGACGCCGGCGGCGCCGATGAAGGCCAGGATACGCGCGACCACGGCGGCGAGCCGAAGGAGTGCGGTCATCAAGAGGCTCCAGAGCTGGACAGGAATGGCTGTTCATACGCATTCATGGAGCGCGCCGGTCTTCCGGCCGCCGCGCCCCGAATTGTCGTCAGGCCTCACATCCCGTAGGTTGAAAAGTCGATCTTGCTCCAGACTTCATCGATCATGCGCTCGGCCAGCGCATCGGGATCATTGCCGACTTCCTCGGCAATCGCGGTCCATTTCTCCACCAGTTCGGTAAAGTAGACCGCCTCTTCGCCCGAAAGCGCCGTGCGGTCCTTCACATCCTGGGCGGCAAAGGCCTCGGAGGCTTCGAGGAAGGCCGGATCGGGCTCGATCACCTCGATATCGGTCTTGGCCAGCGCCTCTTCCGCAGCAGACGGTAGTTGGAACGCCCAGCGGTCGGTCAGGTCGAAATTGGCCCGAGCGGCTGCCATGCCGATTTCCTCACGCTCCTCGTCGGAAAACGCGCGCCAGGTGTTGAGGCCCACCGTGAAGTTCGAGGTTACG
This sequence comes from Martelella sp. FOR1707, assembly GCF_053484265.1. NCBI lineage: Bacteria > Pseudomonadati > Pseudomonadota > Alphaproteobacteria > Hyphomicrobiales > Aurantimonadaceae > Martelella > Martelella sp. FOR1707. The sequence goes on from NZ_JBAKFP010000003.1 coordinate 315,359, forward strand.
TGGTAGGTGCCGATCGGGACAATGGTGACCTCTTTGGCGATATCGATCAGCCGGAACGACAAGAGGTCGACAGTCGACGCCATGGTGCCGTCGATCGTGCCCTGGCTCATCGCCTCGAATGTGTCGCCGACGCCGATATTGACCGGCGTTGCGCCGAAATTCTCCGCCCAGCGCGAATAGGGCGCGCCGCCGGTGCGAAGCCGCATGCCCTTCAGGTCATCGGCGGTGCGTACGGGTTTGGTGGTGATCAGATTGTAGACATTGGACGAACCGGCCCCGAGGAAGACCATGCCGAGCTTCTTGAACTCTTTCTGGCAGGGTTCGCAGGTCATGCCATATTCGGTCATCGCCATGGCCATGGCATGCGGGTTGCGGCCGATCAGCGCCAGATCGCCGGCAATGCCGGTGACTTCCATGTCGGCCGGGAAATAAAGCGGCAGGACATTGCCGGCGTCCACCAACCCGGTCTGCAGCGCGTCCTTCATCTGCGGCAGAGACACGACTTCCGGCCCCAGGATCAGCCCGGTCATGGCGCCGCCGGAGTTTTCGGCGATGTTTTCGGCGAAATGCTCATACATGTAATAGGCCGGGTGAGCCGGCGGCCCTCCCGGTGCAAGGCGCAGTTCGCGCGCCGATGCGGTGGTTCCGGCGGCCATCATCGCGACGGCGGCCAATGCTGCGAATTTCTGTATGCGATTCATGAATTCTCCTCCCAAAAAATCCGAATGCCACGTTTCGTCAGTTACATCGCCAGAAGCTTCCTCGCATTCTCCTTCAGAAGCAGCGGACGAACCTCGTCCTTGATCTCGATTTTCTCAAAATCGGCAAGCCAGCGATCCGGCGTGATGGCGGGCCAGTCGGAGCCGAACAGCAGTTTGTGCTTCAGCAGCGAATTGGCGTATTTCACCAGGATCGGCGGGAAATATTTCGGGCTCCAGCCCGACAGGTCTATATAGACATTGGGCTTGTGCTGGGCGACGGCGAGCGCCTCTTCCTGCCAGGGGAAGGACGGATGGGCGGCAATGATCTTCAGGTCGGGAAAATCCACCGCCACGTCGTCCAGATACATGGGATTGGAATATTTCAGCCGCATGCCCATACCGCCGCGCATGCCGGAGCCGACGCCGGTCTGGCCGGTGTGAAACAGCGCGATGCCGCCCTCTTCCTCTATCACCTCGTAGAGACCGTAGGCCGACCGGTCATTGGGAAAAAAGCCCTGATAGGTCGGGTGGAACTTGAAGCCGCGCACGCCGTGGTCGCGCATCAGGCTCCTCGCCTCGCGAATGCCGAGCTTGCCCTTGGCCGGGTCGATAGAGGCGAAGGGCACCATGATATCGGCGTTCTTCGCCGCAATCTCCGCCACTTCATGGTTGGAGTAACGGCGAAAACCGGTCTCGCGCTCGGCATCGACGGGAAAGATGATGCAGCCGATCCTGCGTCCGCGAAAATAGGCGGCGGTCTCCTCCACCGTCGGCAGCATGCCGTGGCGGCCGGCAGGGTTCTTGAAATACTTCGCCATGCCGGCCTGGAACTCCATATAGCCGTCATCGCGGTGGGTGCAGCAGGGTTCCTCGGCATGGACATGGACGTCGAAGGCGATGAGATCGTCGAAATTCATAAGTCCTCCCTCCCCTCCAGCCCGACATAGCGCCTGAGCAGGCGCGCGAGCGTGGCGGCCTCCCCGGCGCTCAGATCGTGGGTGTTATAGGCGTCCTCGCCGAAGAAATTGCGACAGTTGGCGGCGACAAAATCCTCGCCCTTCGCTGTCAGCCGGAGCAGCACGGAGCGGCGGTCGTGATCGGGAATCTCCCGTTCGATCAGGCCCTGATCCTCGAAACGCCGAACCGTCTTGGTCATATGGGCCGGCTTGATCCTGAGCATTTGCGCCAGAATGCCCTGCTTGATGTCAGGGTTGAGGTGAATGACCCAGAGCATGGAAAACTCGCCCGGCCTGAGATCGTCGGCGCCGAAACGCTCATAGAACTGGTCATAGACACGCACCTGCGCCACGCGCAGCAGAAAGCCGAGCGAATCATTAAGCTCGCCGAGCTGGACATCGTCGGTGATCTGCGGAGAAAGACGTGGTTCTTCTCCCATGTCAGGCTCCACCGGGCGCTGCCACCTTGGCGGCGCGCTTTTCGAGGAAGGCGGTCAACCGTTCCTCCGCTTCGGGCGATGTGGCGGTGAAAGATGAAATGAAGCTTTCCATCAAAAGGCCGTCGTCGCGGCTCATCTCGCGCATGCGCGGCAGCGCGTTGATGACGGCGTAATTGGAGAGTTCCGCGTTGGAGGCTGCCCTTTTGGCAAGTTCCAGCGCCTTTTCAACCGATTTTCCAGCCGGGACGACATATTGGACAAGGTTCCAGCGTTCTCCGGTCTCGGCATCGATCGAACGGCCCGTCAGCATCAGGTCCGTCATTCGCGCCACGCCCATCAGCCGCGCGGTGCGCACCGAGCCGCCGCCTCCGACAAAGATGCCGCGCTGGCCTTCCGGCAGGGCGAAGAAGGTGGTCTCGTCGGCAATGCGGATCTGCGCGGCAGACGCAAGCTCCAGCCCGCCGCCGACCACGGCGCCGTGCAGGGCGCAGAACCACGGGATCGGACCGAATTCGATTCGGCCGAATACCTCATGCCAGCGGCGCGAACTGTGTACGCCTTCGAAAGCGGATTTCTTCACATGTTCGGAAAGGTCCAGTCCGGCGCAGAAATGCCTGCCATTGCCGAAAATCACGCCGGCCTTGGCCTCGCTTCGCGCCCGCTCGATTGCGCTGGCGAGTGCCTCGACGACCCTGTCGCTGATCGCGTTGCGTTTTTCCGGACGATTGAGCCCGAGAAGCGCAACCTCTCCGCGCATTTCATAGGTTACAAGGTCGGCCTCTTGCCCTGTGGTCACCATAAACTTCCTTTCGAACATTCCAGTTTTCTCTATACGAGAAAATAATTTCCTTGTAAATAATACATCAATAAACTGTATATCTTGCAATTGTCCGACCTGAAGGGAGGGGCCGGACAAGGACGACCCGAGAGGATTTCGCGGCCCGGACCGAGGGGGCGCTCGAGAATTGGAGGAGGATCCATGGCAGGCATGGAGAAGATACGCCCGGTGCGGGTCTGGGAGCCGCGCATCCGGGTGGAGGAACGCGCCGACGGCAGCCAAGTCATCTGGCAGGAAGACAAGCTGGGTTCCTATCCCGCCCGCCTCGGCGACCGCATCCTGCACTTTGCCGAAACCGCGCCGGAACGCGTGTGGATGGCCGAGCGCGACGACAGCGGCGCATGGCGCACGATCACTTTCGCCCGGTTGCGCGACCTGATGCGCCGCGTCGGAACCTTTCTGCTTGACCATGATCTCTCAGCCGAGCGACCGCTGATGATCCTGTCGGAAAACTCACTCGAACATGCCGTCATCGCGCTTTCCGCCCAATATGTCGGCATACCTTCAGCAGCCGTGGCGCCAGCCTATTCGCTCATTCCCGAGGGGCGCGCAAAACTGAAGGATATAGCGGGCGCGGTGACGCCAGGCGCGATCTTCGCGAAGGAGGCGGACCGCTTCGCCGCCGCGATCACCGAAGTCATCGATCCTGCCGTGCCGCTCATACTGGCGGGCGGCACTGTTCCCGGCCGCAATCATTTCGCCTGGGATGAGGTGATTGCGACCGCCCCATCGCCCGCGGCCGACGATGCCTTTGCCGCCACGGGACCGGACACGATCGCCAAATTCCTGTTCACCTCCGGCACCACCGGCACGCCGAAGGCGGTGATCCAGACCCAGCGAATGATGTGCGCCAACATGGCGCAGGTGCTCGACTGCTACCGCTTTCTCGGCGACGAGCCGCCCGTTCTGGTCGACTGGGCGCCCTGGAACCACGTCGCCAGCGGCAACAAGGTATTCAACATCGCGCTCTATAATGGCGGCACCTATTATATCGACGCCGGCAAGCCCACGCCCAAAGGCATGGCCGAGACAATCCGCAATCTGCGCGAGATTTCGCCCACATGGTATTTCAATGTGCCGGCCGGCTATGAGGTGCTGTGCGAGGCGATGGAAAAGGATGAGGTCCTGCGCGACAGTTTTTTCCGCAATCTCAAGATGATCATGTATGCCGGCGCGGGCATGGCAAGCCACACCTGGCATCACCTCAACGCGCTTTCCGAGCGCTCCACCGGTGCCCACACGCTGATGGGCTCCGGCCTCGGCTCCACCGAAACCGGGCCGTTCGCCATGTTCTGCACCGAACCGCAGGACGAGCCGGGCAATTGCGGCGTGCCGGCGCGCGAAGTCACCATGAAGCTGGTGCCCGTTGGCGGCAAGATGGAAGTGCGCTTCAAGGGACCGAACGTCACGCCCGGCTACTGGCGGCGGCCGGACCTGACCGAAAAGGCCTTCGACGAGGAAGGCTTCTACAATATGGGCGACGCGCTGCGCCCCGCCGTCCCCGGCGATCCGGCCCGCGGCTATTTCTTCGACGGGCGCACGGCAGAAAACTTCAAGCTGCAGACCGGCACCTGGGTTGCCGTTGGAGCGATGCGGGCAAAGCTGGTCGATGCCATGGGCGGGCTGATCCGTGATGCGGTGATTGCCGGCGAGGGCCAGTTCGAACTCGGCGCGCTGCTCGTGCCCTTCCGCCCGGCAATCGAGCGTCTGGTGGACGGCGGGGCCGAAATGGATGATGCGGCCCTTTATAAGCATCCGACGGTGCTTTCCCGGCTTGGCGAGCTTCTGACGGATTTCGCCGGACACGCCACCGGCTCCTCCAACCGGATCGCCCGCGCCATGCTGCTGACCGCGCCGCTTCGCATGGACAAGGGCGAAGTGACCGACAAGGGCTCGGTCAACCAGCGGGCGGTGCTCGCCAACCGCGCGGAGCTGGTCGAGGCCCTTTATGCGGACGGACCCGAGGTGATCATCGCGGGCAAGCCGCAAGGCAGAAAGGCGGGCTGACGATGAAGGTTGAAGGCATGGCCGCGCTGGTGACCGGTGCAGGTTCGGGGCTCGGTGCGGCAACGGCGCGTGCGCTTGCGGGAAAAGGCGCCAGGGTCACGGTGCTGGACATAAATGGTGAGGCGGCCGAGAAGGTCGCCGCCGAAATCGGCGGGATTGCAGCCGTCGGCGATGTTTCCAGCGAAGCCGACGTCACGGCTGCGCTCGATGCCGCCGAGGCGGCCCATGGCACGGTCAGGATCGCTGTCAGTTGCGCCGGCATCGGCACGGCCGGGCGCGCGGTCGGCCGCGACGGGCCGATGCCGATGGCCGATTTCGAGCGTACGCTCAGGATCAACCTGATGGGCACGTTCAATGTGGTCAGGCTGTCGGTCCACCGCATGTCGCTTGCAGAACCGGTTGGCGAGAGCCGTGGCGTGATCGTCAACACCGCCTCGATCGCCGCCTTCGAGGGCCAGATCGGCCAGGCGGCCTATGCTGCTTCCAAGGGCGGCATCGTCTCGATGACCTTGCCGCTGGCGCGCGAATTCGCCCGTTTCGGCGTTCGGGTCAACACGCTGGCGCCCGGCGTTTTCCTCACCCCGCTGCTCCACAACCTGCCGGACGAGGCGCAGACATCGATCGCCGCAACGATCCCTTTTCCCGCCCGCCTTGGCGATCCGGCGGAATTCTCCCATGCTGTCGTCTTCGCGGTCGAAAACGATTACCTCAACGGCGAAGTGATCCGCCTCGACGGGGCAAACAGACTAACGCCGAAGTGAAGCCACGGACGAAGGGGTCGACGCGCACGTCGGTCGCGCCGAAGGTAACCGCGATCTCGTAATCGTCGGACATGCCCATGGAGAGCTTTGGCACGTGTTTTCCGTGGCAAGATCGTACAGCAGCACGAAATGCGGATCGACGCCATCTTCGACATCGACCCACGGGTCTGGCTTGTCGATAGCGAAGTGCGGCTACCACAATGCATCCGAAACTGACTTCTCTATAAGAGCGGGCGCTCCGGTATCGGGAAATACCACAATTGGCGAGCTTGGTGAGAACGTGTCGAAAACGGAGGTGAACTTTCACTCTTCGCGTGGAAACGCCGCGCGCCAGCGTTCGCGGAAAATATACCGCTTCTGCCTGTCGAGCGCGATCAGAAGCGTCGGAGAAAGCGGGATCAGGCGTTCGTTGGACTGCGCGGTTTCCGGTAGTTCGAGCGGCGAACCATCGTCATCGTCCAGCCGGACCAGGAGCAGCGCCTTCTCGAGCGCTTCGCGGCCAGCGCGCGAAAGAAGGTAATCGAGAAATTCTGCGGCGAGCTGCTTCGAGGCGGCGTCACGCGGTATCATCGCGCCGCGTGAAAGCATGAGCGTGTAGTCGCTGGGCGCGACGATGCCGAGCCGCGGGTCTTTCTCGGCGCGTGCCAGCGCATAGGACCCAAGAATATTGTAGGCGATGAGGTACTTGCCCTCGATCACCGCATCGATGATTTCGGCGGAACAGCAGGTCGCGACCGCGCCGCTGCGGCCGAAGGATTCCATGAGGCCGCCGAAGGTGGTCGCCTCGAGCGAATCGGCAAAGGCCAGGAGATAGCCGAGCCCGGATGTCTCGATATCATAGGTCGCCAATCGTCCACGGTAGCGGCTGTTTTCGGGGCGAAGCAGATCGAGAAGGTCGAAACGCGATCGCGGGACGTCCATGGCGGGCACAAGCTCGGCATTGTAGACCATCACCGCGGGCTCGCGCGAGATACCCCAGAGCTGGTCGCGCCATCTGAGTTCGGTTGGAAGCGATGCGGTCAGTTCGGAGCGGTAAGTCGCGGCGCAGCCGTCATTGACCAGCCGCACCATCTGGTCGACCGCAGAGCTGATGACGATGTCGGCGCCGGCACTTGCCTCGGCGCAGTCCCTGGCCGCAAGCTCGTAGAGATCGTTGGAGCCCCACTGTTCGTATTCGATCCTGAGGTTCGGCTTTCCCGCCAGGTAGCCCTCGAGCACCGGCTTCATGACCGTAAGATCCGTGGTCGAGTGTATGATGAGCGGTTTTGCGGTGGGCGGACCGAATGATTCGGACAGTTCCTGCGCTGCGGCAGGAGAAGACCAGACGAGGAAAAGAATACAAGCGAGATAGCGCATGTCGTTATCCGTCTTTGGGCAGGTCGAGGGCGGCCTCGAAGCCGCCGTCGATGGCATGAAACGTTATCCATCCGGCGTGGCTTGCGGCGACCGCATGCGCAATCGCCAGCCCGAGACCACCGCTTGCCTTGCTTTGATCGCCGGCAAAACGCTTACCAGGCTCGTCAAGAATCTCCGCGGGCGGACCATCGCCCCGGTCATAGACGAAAAGGATCGCGCGATCGCCGCTGCGCACGCCGATTCGCACCGGCGGACGGCCGTGATTGAGGGCATTGCCGAGCAGGTTCTTGGCCGCCTCGGCAAGCGACATCATGTCGCCGCGGACCGTCACAGGAGAATCCGGAAGGTCAAGGGAGACCGCATACTCTTTCCCGAAAGCACCCGGCTCGTTCGCCTCGAAGGCCTCGATCGCGACATCGCGGAGATCAACGAGCGCGCGGGGGGCCGTATCCGCGCGATGTATGATCATTGCGTGGTTCAGCATCTGGTCCAGCAGGTGACTGAGGCTCACGGCGCGCTCATGAATGCGGGCCACCATTTTTTCCCGGCGCGCGGCATCGGGTTCTTCCGCTGCCAACTGGGCTTGCGCACGGATGGCGGCAACGGGGGTGCGAAGCTGGTGCGCGGCATCGCCGATCAGGTTTCGGTTGGTTGTCATCTGATGGTCGAGACGCGCCATGAATCCGTTCAGCGACTCGACGAGCGTTGCGACCTCGGACGGAGCCGACAGATCGATGGGGGTCAGGTCTGTCGGGTCACGTCGCCTGAGCGCGAAGCCGATACGCGGCAGAGGCAGAAGCGCGGAGCGCATCACCAGCCACGCAAAGAACGCCATGGCCGCGCCGGCCGCGCCCAGAACGATGAGCGCGTTCTGCGCGATATCACGGGCCAGTTCCGTGCGCGCCTTCAATGTCTGACCAACGATGACCTGCACCGGTCCTGAAAAACTGCGTTCCGCAAACCGGCGCACAAGACCGACATAGCGCGCTTTCTCGCTCCCGAACGCCCCGTCATAGAATACGAGATCGCCCTCCTCCCGGGGCAAGGGCGCGGTATCGTAACCGGTTATCGTCTGACCGTCCGGACCGACGATGCGGTAGCTGATCCGGTCATCGGGCGCGAGTGCCAGCAGTTCGAACGCCGAGACCGGCATATCGACCAGTGCTGCGCCGTCGCGGACCGTGATGGATTCCGCGATGTCGCTCGCCGCGCCGACGAGCAGCCGATCATAGGCCTCGCGCGCGGCCTGGCGACCATAGGCAAGTGCTGCCACCAGTACCATCGCACCGCCCACGGCCAGGACAGCGGCCATTGCGAGCGCGACACGGCTCTTGAGTGACAGTGTTCCGCGCAAACCGGCCGCCTTACGCATCCCCGACATCCAGCCGGTATCCAAGACCGCGATGCGTCTCTATCGCAACGCCGGCTCCCGCCAGCTTTTTGCGCAACCGGGCGATGTAAAGTTCCACCGTATTCAGGCCGACATCCGCGTTGTCGAGCGAAAACAGACCATCGAAAAGACGTTCCTTCGACATGATCTGACCGCGATGGGCCGCGAGAAGATTGAGGAGCGCCATTTCGCGGCGGGTCATGCTGACGAGGTCGCCGTCGCATCGCACGGTCTGTCCGGCCGTGTCGATCACGAGCCGGCCCAGCGAAAGCTGGCTGTCGGCCAGGCCGCGATTGCGGCGCGTCAGCACCCGCAGTCGCGCCTCCAGTTCGCGCAGGTCGAAAGGCTTGACCAGATAATCGTCCGCCCCCTCATCCAGCGCGCCGACGCGGGACGAAACGTCGAAGCGCGCCGTCAGCATCAGCACAGGCGTGTGGTTGCCGCCACGGCGCAGGCTACGCAGGAAACCGCGACCGTCTCCGTCCGGCAGGTTGATGTCGAGCACGAGCACGTCGAAAGCCTGCGCCTTGAGGAAGGCCGAAGCGTGCGCGATGTCGGCAGCGATGTCGCAGACAAAGCCCGCCCGCGCCAGGCTCGCCGCTATGGCCTCGGCGACATCCGCCGCATCCTCCACGATCAGTACCCGCATTTCGTTTCGCTGCTCCTCCCGGAGTTACACTATACCCGCCTCCACCGGGGCGAAAGTCTCACTGGCCAGCAATGACAGGTTGATGACAGCTTGTGCTGGTAGGGTGAGACGATCGGGCAGACATAAACGATGTCCGGGTATGCTTTTTGGAGGAGAAATCATGAACTTTTTGATTCCCGGGCGCAGCCTACTGGTTGCCGCCGCACTGACCCTTGCACCCTTCGTGGCGACCGCGCAGGATTTCACACCCGAAAATCCCGAATGTATCGCTCCCGCCAATCCCGGCGGCGGCTGGGACTTCACCTGCCGGCAGGTGGGCAAGACCATGCAGGATCTCGATATCATCCCGTCCACCATGCAGGTTGTGAACCTTTCAGGCGGCGGTGGCGGCGTGGCTTTTGCTGAAGTCGTGAACAAGCGGGATGACGACAACGACCTCATTGTCGCTGCCTCATCCGCGACGGCCACGCGCCTCGCGCAGAACGCGTTTCCGGGCAACACGATGGACCAGGTGCGCTGGATCGGCGCCGTCGGCGCCGACTACGGCGTCATTGCGGTCGCTGCCGACAGCGACATCGACACGCTTCCGCAGCTGATGGATCAGATCAAGGAAGATCCGACCTCGGTCGCGATCGGCGGCGGTTCGGCCGTGGGCGGCTGGGATCACCTCAAGGTGCTGATCGCTGCGCAGAAGGCCGGCATCGAGGACGTGCGCAAGGTCAAGTACATCGCGTTTGCCGGTGGCGGTGAAGCCGTCACGCAGCTCCTTGCCGGTTCGCTTCAGGCCTTTACCGGCGATCTGTCCGAAGCCAAGGGCTTCGTCGAATCCGGCGACATCAAGGTGCTTGCCGTCCTGGCCCCCGAACGCCTCAGCGGCGAATTCGCCGAATTCCCGACGGCAAAGGAACAGGGCATCGACGCGATCGGCGCCAACTGGCGCGGTTTTTACGGCCCGGGCAAGATGAGCGACGCAGCCTACAACTACTGGGTCGAGGCAGTGGGCACGCTCTACAGCTCCGATGAATGGAAAGCCGTGATGGAAAGGAACGGGCTCGCCCCTCTCGACCTGCAGGGCGAGGAATTCCAGCAGTTCGTGGCTGAATCGGTGCAGAACATCACCGACCTGTCGAAACAGATCGGCATCCTGCAATAACCGTCAGCAATACCGGAAAACCGCCCTCGCACGCCGCTGCGGGGGCCTGACAGTATCAATGTTTATTGTGAGGATAGAATGAGCGATCGCATTTTTGGCGGGATCGGCTTCGTTATCGCCATCTTCTTCGCCTGGCAGGCCTCGATCATCCAGGAAAGCTTCCTGACCGACGCCGTCGGCCCGAAAGTCTTTCCCTACATCATCGCTGCCGTGATGGGTATTTCCTCGGTCTACTTCCTGGTCAAGCCGGACCCCGAGCCGCACTGGCCGCGCGCCGGACGTCTTGCGGAGATCGGCCTGGCCGTGCTGGTTCTCGCCGCCTATGCCGAGCTGCTGCCGGTTGCCGGATTCGTGGTCGCCACGGCAGTCGCCGCGGCCTACCTGACCTGGCGTCTCGGCTCGCGCCCGATTGAAAGTCTCATCATCGGCATCGCCACATCGGTCGGCATCTACATTATCTTCCACCTGGTTCTCGGTCTTTCCCTGGCCCGCGGCCCGTTCGGCTTCTGAGGAGGAACCGATGGACACGATTTCTTCCCTCGCCGACGGCTTCGTCGTCGCCCTGACCTGGCAGAACCTCGCGCTTGCGCTGCTCGGCTGCTTTCTCGGCACGATCATGGGGGCGCTTCCCGGTCTGGGACCGTCGAACGGCGTCGCCATTCTTATTCCGCTCGCATTCACGCTCGGCCTCGGTGCCACGCCGTCGCTGATCTTGCTGACCTCGGTCTATTACGGCGCCATGTATGGCGGCCGCATCTCCTCGATCCTGCTGAACATTCCCGGCGACGAGCCGGCGATGATGACCTGTCTCGACGGTTATCCGATGGCCCAGCAAGGCCGGGCCGGCGAGGCGCTGGCGCTGTCCGGCATCGCCTCCTTCGTGGGTTCGTTTTTCGCCACATGGGGCCTCGTCCTTCTGGCGCCGCAGCTGGTCAAGGTGGCGCTGCTTTTCGGCCCGGCAGAATATTTTGCGCTGTTCACGCTGGCTTTCGCGACACTCGGCGGCATCTCGTCGACAAATCAGGCGAAATCCGCGTTTGCGGCGGCGCTGGGACTCGGGCTGGCGATGATCGGCGTCGACACCCAGACCGGCGTCCCCCGCTTTACCTTCGGCGAGGTGCATCTCTATGACGGGATCGACTTCCTCGTCGCCATCGTCGGCCTGTTCGCCTTGTCGGAGGTCTTCGTCTTCCTGGAACATCGGGGCACCGATAGCGACATCTCCGCTAAGCCAAAGATGAAAATCGGCCGGATCACACCGTCGTGGAACCTGATCCGTTCTTGCACGCCGACCATGTTGCGCACCACCGGGCTCGGCTTCATAGCCGGCGTCTTGCCGGGCGCAGGCGCCTCGCTCGGATCGTTTATCTCCTATTCGATGGAAAAGCGGCTGGTCGACCGCAAGGGCACGTTTGGCAAGGGCGATCCGCGCGGCGTGGCTGCGCCGGAAGCAGGTAACAACGCGGCCGCCGGTGGCGCGCTGGTGCCGATGCTGGCGCTGGGCGTCCCGGGCTCCGGAACAACCGCGGTTCTGCTGGCGGTTCTGCTGGCGCTCAACATCACCCCCGGTCCTCTGCTGTTCACGCAGAACCCGGACGTTGTCTGGGGCCTGATTGCAGCGCTGTTTATCGCCAACTTCATGCTGCTCGCCATGAACATACCCATGGTCGGGTTCTTCACGCGCCTGCTGCTGGTGCCGCCGCGCATCCTCATGCCGATCGTCGCCATGATCTCCTTCGTCGGGATCTACGGCATATCCGGCTCAAGCTTCGACCTGCTCGTCATGGTAGGCTTCGGCATCATGGGCTGGGTCCTGCGCAAGCTGGACGTGCCGCTCGTCCCGGTCATTCTCGGCACGCTTCTCGGAAACGAGATGGAGGTGAACTTCCGCCGCGCCGTGAATATCGCCAATGGCGACTACTTGACGCTCGTCAGCTCACCCCTGTCGATCACGCTGTGGGTCATCGCCATCGTCGGCTTCGTCCTGCCGATCTTCCTTGGCCGTCTGCGGCAGATGAAGAGAATGAGACTGGACGACGAAGGCGGCGTTCGCGACTGACGGGCCGGACTGGAGCCGTGGGGGGGGGGGGGGGGGGGGGGGGGGGGGGGGGGGCGGCCCCCCCCCCCCCCCCCCCCGCGGCGGGCTACCCCTTTAACCCGGATTATAATGGCGAGACCCAGGAGGGCGTCGGCTATTTTCAGCTCACCGCCCGCAAGGGCCGGCGCTGCAGCGCCGCCGTCGCCTTCCTCAATCCGGTCAAGAACCGCCCCAACCTTAAGATCGTCACCGGCGCGCTGGTGAAGAAGGTCGAGATCGAAAATGGCAGGGCGACGGGCGTCAGCTATCTGGCGGGCGGAACGCGCGATGCGCTGGTGACCTGCCGTCGGGAGGTGATCCTGTCGTCCGGCACCATCAACTCGCCGCAACTCTTGATGCTATCCGGCATCGGCGATGGCGACCAGTTGAAGCAAAACGGCATCGAGGTGGTTCAGCACACGCCGGATGTCGGGCGCAACCTGCAGGATCACCTTCAGGCCCGGCTGGTTTTCAAGTGTAACGAACCGACGCTGAACGACGAGGTCCGCTCGCTGTTCAACCAGGCCCGGATTGCGCTGAAATACGCAATGTTCCGCGCGGGGCCCATGGCGATGGCCGCAAGCCTTGCCACCGGCTTCATGCGCACTGGCGATCATGTGGAGACGCCAGATATCCAGTTCCATGTTCAACCGTGGTCGGCCGACAATCCCGGCGAGGGCGTGCATCCGTTTTCCGCCTTCACCATGTCGGTCTGCCAGTTGCGCCCGGAAAGCCGGGGCGAGATCGTGCTCAACGGGCCGGATCCGCGCACCTATCCGAAGATCTTCCCGCATTACCTGTCGACCGAGACCGACCGGCGCACCATTGTTGAGGGCGTGAAGATCGCCCGCAGGATCGCCCGCCACGCGCCGCTGAAATCGAAGATCGCCGAGGAATTCAGGCCCACCGCCGATCTTGCCATGGATGATTACGAGGGCACGCTCGATTGGGCGCGCAACTATACCGCCTCGATCTATCACCCGACCGGCACATGCCGCATGGGCCAGGACGAGCGCGCGGTCGTCGACGAGCGTCTCAGAGTGCGCGGCGTCGCCGGGCTTCGCGTCGCCGATTGTTCGATCATGCCGGAGATCGTTTCCGGCAACACCAATGCGCCGGCGATCATGATCGGCGAGAAATGCAGCGATCTCGTGCGCGAAGATAGCCGCCGGACCGCATGACACCGAATACAATTTCGTAGAGGAGACCACCCATGAAAATGACCACCGAAGAGGCTTTCGTCAAAGTTCTTCAGATGCATGGCATCGAACACGCCTTCGGGATCATCGGCTCGGCCATGATGCCGATTTCCGACCTGTTTCCGCAGGCCGGCATTGAGTTCTGGGACTGTGCCCATGAATGCAATGCCGGGATGATGGCCGACGGCTACAGCCGCGCTTCGGGCAAGATGTCGATGGTCGTTGCCCAGAACGGGCCGGGCATCACCTCGCTGGTAACCCCGGTCAAGACCGCCTACTGGAACCACACGCCTCTTCTGGTCGTCACCCCGCAGGCCGCCAACAAGACCATGGGGCAGGGCGGTTTCCAGGAAGTGGAACAGATGGCGCTGTTCAAGGACATGGTCGCCTATCAGGAAGAAGTGCGTGACGCCTCACGCATCGCCGAAGTCTTGAACCGCGTGATCCTGAAGGCCAAGCGCGCCTGTGGCCCGGCGCAGATCAACATTCCGCGCGATTTCTGGACCCAGGTCATCGATATCGAACTGCCGGCCATCGTCGAGTTCGAACGTCCCTCCGGCGGTGAACAGGCGATCGACCGTGCAGCGAAGCTTCTCAGCGAAGCCAAATTCCCCGTGATCCTCAACGGCGCGGGTGTGGTACTCGGCGGCGCGATCGAAGCCTCCAAGGCGCTTGCCGAACGGCTGGATGCACCGGTCTGCGTCGGCTACCAGCATAATGATGCCTTCCCCGGCAACCATCCGCTGTTTGCCGGCCCGCTCGGCTACAACGGCTCCAAGGCCGGTATGGAGCTGATCGCCAAGGCCGATGTCGTGCTGGCGCTCGGCACCCGCCTCAACCCGTTCTCGACGCTGCCGGGTTACGGCATCGATTACTGGCCGAAGGATGCGGCGATCATTCAGGTCGACATCAACCCGGACCGAATCGGCCTCACCAAGCCGGTCACGGTCGGTATCGTCGGCGATTCGAAGAAGGTCGCGACAAGCATTCTGGAAAAGCTCACCGACAATGCGGGCGATATTGATCGCGATGACCGCAAGGCGCTGATCGCCAAGACCAAATCGGCCTGGGCTCAGGAGCTGACCTCGCTTGACCACGAACAGGACGATCCGGGCACTAGCTGGAACGAACGCGCCCGCGACCGCGAGCCGGAGCGGATGAGCCCGCGCATGGCATGGCGCGCGATCCAGAAGACGCTGCCGAAGAATGCGATCATAACATCGGATATCGGCAATAACTGCGCGATCGGCAACGCTTATCCGACCTTTGAGGAAGGCCGCAAATATCTGGCGCCCGGCCTGTTCGGCCCCTGCGGCTACGGCTTCCCGGCGATCGTCGGCGCCAAGATCGGCCAGCCGAATACACCGGTCGTCGGCTTTGCGGGCGACGGCGCCTTCGGCATCTCCATGAACGAGATGGTGTCGCTGAAGCGCGACAACTGGCCGGCGATCACCATGGTGATCTTCCGCAACTACCAGTGGGGCGCGGAAAAGCGCAACACCACGCTGTGGTTTGACGACAATTTCGTGGGCACCGAACTCTCGCTCGACGTCCGCTACGCCGATATCGCCAAGGCCTGCGGCGTCGAAGGCGTTCAGGTGACCTCGATGGAGCAGCTTTCCACAGAACTCGACAAGGCCGTCGAGCGCCAGATGAAGGAAAAGAAAACGACCTTCATCGAGGTGGTGCTGAACCAGGAACTCGGCGAGCCCTTCCGTCGCGATGCGATGAAGAAGCCGGTCTCGGTCGCAGGCATCAACCCGGCGGACATGCGCAAGCAAGCCGTGTGAGCCGCGGCTCGTCGCGGAGCGGGGAGGCAGCGTCTTCCCGCTTTGGCGGCTGAAAATGAGGCAGGGAGCGATCTTGCCAATCGCCCCTGAAATGCTTTTTATGGGCCCGTCGTCCCGATCAGCGCAATCAGACCCGCAGGGTGAGAACATGAACCAGCTAGAGAAGATTTTCGCCAACGCAAAGCGGCTGAAGAAGACGATCATTCTGCCGGAATCGAATGACCGGCGCGTGCTGGAGGCAGCCTGCAAGGCGGCCGAGATGGGCGTGGCCCGCATTATTCTGGTCGGCGTAAAGAGCGACATCGACAAGCTTTGCGCTGAGATCGGCATAACCTGCCCTGAAGCCATAGAGGTGGTTTCTCCGGAAAGCTCAGACCTCCTGCCCGAACTCTCGAAGCTCTATTTCACGCTGCGCAAGCACAAGGGTGTCACCGAGGAGGATGCCGACACGGCGGCGCGCAATCCTTATGTTTTCGCAGCCCTGATGGTGAAGGCCGGGCATGCGGACGGCACGGTCTCTGGCGCGGCATGCTCGACCGCCGATGTGGTTCGCACCGCGATCCAGGTGATCGGCGCGGCGCCCGGCACCCGGCTGGTCTCCAGCTTCTTCCTGATGATGCTGGAGGCCGACCACCATCCCAAGAAGGGCGCCTTCCTGTTTTCAGATTGTGGCTTGGTCATCGATCCGGATGCGGCGGAACTCAGCAAGATCGCGATCGCGGCGGCCGGCTCCTACACCATGCTCACCGGGGATACGCCGCGCGTGGCTATGCTGTCCTTCGCCACCCGCGGCAGCGCCTCACATCCCATGGTCGACAAGGTCGAGCAGGCCGTGAAGCTGGTGCAGCTCAACCGCCCGGATCTCGCGGTCGACGGCGCGCTGCAATTCGATGCCGCCTTCGTTCCCGAGATCGCCAAATCCAAGGGGGCTGCCGAGCCGCTCGGCGGTGAGGCCAATATCTTCATCTTTCCCGATCTACAGGCCGGCAATATCGGCTACAAGATCGCCCAGCGCATCGGCGGGGCGTCGGCCATCGGCCCGGTGCTGCAGGGGCTGGACAAGCCGGCCAATGATCTCTCGCGCGGCTGCTCGGCTGAGGATGTGCTCGACATGATCGCGGTGACCGCCTGCCAGGCGGGCGCGCAGAAATGAGACGTGCGACCACGCGCGGCGTCGCCCCTCATCCCGGCATGAGGTGAGGGCGCATGCCCGACCTTGCCATTTCCTTTCCGGTGTTCGCCGGCTTTGCCGCCTGTCTGGCGATGGGCGCTTTCCTGCGCGGTCTGGCCGGATTCGGCATGGCGCTGGTCGCCATGCCGTTTCTGGTGCTGCTGGTGCCGCCGGCCGATGCGGTGCTCGCCGTGCTGGTGGTGCAGATCACGCTGACTCTGATCGATTTGCCGGAATGCATCGGCCATGCCGATCGCCGCGCCGTCGGCCTGCTGACGCTCGCCGCCATCTTCGGGACACCGGTGGGACTGCTGTTTATTTCCGTCGTGCCCCTCTGGCTGGCGCAGATCGTGATCGGCTCGATCACGGCCGGGGCTGCCGCGGCGCTGTTCTTCAGGTTCTCGCTTGGACCCCGGCCGGGTGCAGTCTCCACCACTGCGGTCGGGTTTTTCGCCGGCCTGTTCAGCGGTCTTGCCGCAGCGCCTGGTCCGCCGGTCGTGGCGTATTTTCTCGCGCGAGAGGTGCCGGCGCGGACCAAGCGGGCCTCGATGATCATCCTGTTCGCGATTCTGGCGGTGTTCGCGCTGGCGACGGCGGCCTTCAAGGGCGCGCTTCACCTCCACGTCGTCCTGCTCGGACTTTTTTCCGCGCCGCTCTGCGCCGGCGGCTCCGCGCTCGGCGCCTATTTCTTCCGGCGCGGCTCGGAGACCAGCTATCGCAATGTGGCGCTTCTGGCGATGGTATGCTCGGCGTTGTTCGGTATCGTGCTCGGCGCATCGGCCTGGCTGAGAACTTAACCCGCCTTGGGGCTGCTCCAGTCGGGCGAGCGCAGGTTGGCGATGCGGTTCTTGAGTTGCAAGCCGGTGCGGAAGGCGAAATCGATGATGCCCGAGACCGGGGCGGCCTTGCGCGCGGCGCGCTGGCTGCCGATCGCGGTGACAGGGGGGACGTAACGTACCGGCTTGTCGCTGCGCACGATCCCGGCGATCAGCGCAAACAGATTGTAGTCCTCGATCACGCGACGCCTGGCCTCAAGGATCGCCGGCAGACGCTTCTCATATTCGTTGGAGACGATGGCCGCTCGCATGATCTCGACCGCTTCGGCCGGTTTGCGGATGTCCACCGGGATGACGCTGTCTTCGGGGAAGTAATCGAAGACATTGGGGGCGCCGAAATAGAAAGGCAGCGAAAGGCCGAGAAACGGGTCCGATAGCTTCTCGGTGATGTGGTGCGGGGCGACGTGGTTCTCGATCGCCAGATGGTAGCGGAACCTGTCGATGGCTTCGGCCTTGTCATCCATATGCCGGCGGCCATGCCCGAAAACCTGAAGCTCGGGTATGTGCTTGGCGGCATATTCCGTGAAATCATAGCGCAGCCGGTGAAGCGTGTGGCTCTGGCGCTTGCTGGAGCAGACGGTCGCGATCGTTTCGGTCTTTTCGGGAACGCGGTTCACGATCTTGTCGACGGGCAGATAGCGGTGATGGTCCTCGTCCATGCCGTAGTACCAGATCAGTCCAGCCTGGTGCCAGATACGGTCGGGGTGGCGCAGCGCCACCGGTTCCTGGCTGGTCAGGACATGGCCGAACTGGCGCACGAAAGACCGGCCGTAAACCTTGATGCCACTTGGCTCCGAGGTGATCAGCACCGTGTTTTCCGGCGGGCAGGCAAGCGGCTCCTCATTCATGCCGACAAAGCGGGGCAGGTCGTCATAGACGACCAGCCAGTCGTAATTCCTGGCCTCGATGTCGAAAATGAAGTCGAGCTCTTTGCGCGCGGCCCAGCCCGTTGGCAATTGCCGGGCAAACCGGGGGTTGCCCGGCAAGTCCGGCGGAGAGCGGCTTAGGAATTTGACTTTGGTCGCCATGGCGGATCATTCCATGCGAGACGTCCTTGGTATTACTTCCAGATGACTTCCAGAATCTCGTAGGCGCGGGCTCCGCCCGGCGCGTTCACCTCGATCGAATCGCCGACTTCCTTGCCGATCAGGGCGCGCGAGATCGGGGAGGAGATCGAGATGCGACCTTCCTTCACATCGGCTTCGAGATCGCCGACGATCTGGTAGACTTTTTCTTCCTCGGTGTCCTCGTCCACGAGCTTGACCGTCGCGCCGAAACGGACCTTGTCGCCCGACATCTTGGCGGGATCGAAGATCTCCGCACGCGTGGTCACGTCCTCGAGCTCGCTGATGCGGCCCTCATTGTAGCTCTGGGCTTCCTTGGCGGCGTGATATTCGGCGTTTTCGGAAAGGTCGCCATGGGCGCGCGCTTCCGCGATTGCCTGGATGATCCGCGGACGTTCCTCCTGCTGGCGCCAGCGCAGCTCTTCGCTGAGCTTGGCAGCCCCGACCTTCGTCATCGGTACTTTTTCGACCATATTACTGTCCTTTGGTCTGTCGTTCGACGCGGCAGAGACGGGCTCCGTCGCGTCCGTGCATGTTCTTTGTTTTCGTGGGGCGAACAGCCGTTCACTTGGGAAGTTCCCGGCCGATTTGCAACACAAAAAGAAACAGGTTCCGAAGCGTGACCCCGGAACCAGTTTCATAGCTAACGGGCCTTATAACAGATGCGGCGGCGCGAATTCCAGACAAATCGTCTCACCCATCCAGCCACGGTGATCGGGAGCGGCGTGGCCGGGGCTGTGGCAGAGGCCGTTCAGTGCCCTTCCACCGGACGCGGCGGCTCTTTGCGATAGACCCTGTTTGCGGAAAATGACAGGGCGAGCAAGGCGAGCAGCGCAACGAGCGCGCAAGCGGCGAAGCTGGCGCAATAGGCATCACGCGCAGCAGTGAGCCAGGGAGCATCGCTGATGCCGAGCTCGCGGGCGGCATCCACCGCGCCGGCAAGCGTCTGGCCGGCGTCGAAGGCGGCGGATGGCGGGAGAGCGGAGAGGTCAACGGGCTGCATGGCGAAGCGGTAGATAACGGTCGCCAGGCTTCCCAGCAGGCCGACGCCGAGCGCACCGCCGAACTCGGCGCAGGTTTCCGACATCGCCGAGGCGACCCCGCCGCGCTCCGGCGGCGCCGAGCCGATGATCAGCCCGGTCGTGGTCAGGATCGCGGGAATGAAGCCGAGGCCCATAACGACATTGGCGATCAGCATGCCGGCCAGGCTCTGATACCAGGCGGCGAGACCAATGGCCGCCGCGCCAACGGCGTTGATCGCAAGCCCCGTGACGACCGTCGGGATCGGCCCGAGGCGGTTGGTCACTCGCCACGCCTGCAGCGACATCACGGTGAAGAATACGCCGGGCAGGGCGCTCCAGAGTGCTGCCTCCAGCGGGCTCATGCCCAGCACGAGCTGGAAGAACTGGGCCTGCAGCAGGAAGATCGAGAACATGAAGAACACGACCGCCATATTGACCAGCATAGAGACCGTAAAGGCCGGACGGCGGAACAGTCTGAGGTCGATCAGCGGCTCGGCAATCCGGTTCTGCCGCCGGACGAACAGAACGCCGAAGGCAATTCCCGCGGCCACCGGCAGCAGATCGGTCGCGTGAAAGCCGTGGGCGGCGATCTGCTTGAAGCCGTAGATCACCGGCAGCACGGTCGCCAGTGACAGGAAAACGCTCGTCAGATCGAGCCGGGGGCTCTCGCCTGAACGGTATTCCGGCAGCAGAAAGGGACCGCTCGCCAGAAGCGCCAGCATGATCGGCACGTTGACCAGAAACACCGAGCCCCAGTGAAAGAAATGAAGCAGCACCCCGCCGATCAGCGGGCCGACGAGACCGCCGAGCGCAAAGGCCGTGCCCCACACGCCGATCGCGCGGTTGCGTTCGCTCTCGTCGCGAAACATGTTCATGATCAAGGACAGCGTCGAGGGCGCGACCGTGGCGCCGGCAATGCCGAGCAGCGCGCGGGCGAAGATCAGCATGCTGGCCGTCTGGGCCATGGCGGCGAGGATCGAGGTCAGGGCGAAGGCGGCCGCGCCGATCAGGAGCAGCTTGCGCCGGCCGATCCGGTCGCCGAGCGCGCCCATGGTCACCAGGAAGCCCGCGACCATGAAGCCGTAGATATCGTTCATCCACAGAAGCTGCGGCGCGGATGGCTCCAATTCGCGCACGATCGAGGGAATGGCGAGGAACAGCACCGAAAGGTCCATCGAATAGACCAGACAGGCGACAGAGAGGACCACGAGGCCCACCCATTCGCGGCGGGTCGCCTTGACGGTTTCGGTCATGATTCATTGCTCCGGATTCGGAATGGTCACGGTGTATCCGCGTTGCCGCGAATCGCCGACGGATACTATTACTCTGTTTTTTGCGCGCGGTACGGCAAACCGGTTTTCAGTTGATCGGCCCGCGCGAAAAAAAGCGCCGGAGGGGTGTCCGGCGCAAGCTGGATTGCGGTTGGCGCCAAGGTTTCAGCGTTTCATCGACACGAGGCAGAAATATGCACCCTGCGGATCGAGAAACTGGGCGACGACCGCGCCGTCCGGCACATCCATCGGACCGTTGAGCAACTGACCGCCGCCGGCCTTCACCCGCTCGATCGCGGCATTCAGGCCATCGACCTGGAAATAATAGCTCCAGGCCGGCGTGGGCATGCCGTCGGGCATCCGCATCATGCCGCCGAGATCGTCGCTATCGCCGGCGAAGAGGTGGTACTTGCCCATCGCCCCCATATCGACCTCCTGCGACGGCTTCCAGCCGAACATCTTGCCGTAGAAGGTAACGGCGGCTTCGGGGTTGCTTGTGTAGAGCTCGCGCCAGGCAACGGTGCCGGGCGTGCCGCGCGGCGGAAATTCCGGCATGCCGCCTTCCGGCGGGATCGGCGTGAAGACGCTGATCGCCGCGCCTTGCGGATCGCTCACCACCGCAAACCGGCCGACCCCCTGAATGTCATGCGGTTCCATCAGCACATTGCCGCCAGCGGCCTTGAACTCGGCTGCCTTGGCGTCGACGTCCTCGACATCGACATAGCCCATCCAGTGCGGCGGAATGTTCTGCGCGCACATGTCCTCGGTCAGCTGCATCAGGCCGCTGACATGGCTCTCATAGCCTTCGATGCCGAGCAGCGTGTAGGACACGTCGGGATGGCCTGCATCCTGGGCCTTCCAGCCGACGACATCCTGATAGAAGGCCTTCGCGGCCTCGGCATCCGTCGCCATCAGATCGTACCAGATAAATTCGCTCGCCATGTGCTGTTCTCCCTGTCGCCGGAAACCGGTGCTGTGTGGTCTGTTGTTTAAGTTGATATCAACCTATAATGTCCTGGTCAAGCCTGTATCAGCATAGCGATCGTAGCCGCCGATCATGACAATAGCAGGACTGGAGGCAAACGGCCTTAAGCGGCATTGCCAAGTTTTGAGGCGAGCGCTAGACTTCCTGAGCGGACCTCCGCGCCGATGGCGTCGCGCGCAAGGGGAGGGCCGCAACCAACCATGATGATGGTCCTGCACGCCCGGACGTTTGAGCGTTTTGACGAACGCTTCGAACCGGGCAGGGGCGAATCCCGTCCGGTTTTACGGATGAGGAACTTGCTCCATGACCCCAATGCCCGAACTGTCGGCCCGCCCCGAAAGCTTCGTTTGCGAGAACGGCGACAAGGTGCCGCTGCCCTTCAGCGCGGCGGAGTATGACCGCCGCCTCGTGCTTCTGAGGACCAGAATGGAGGCGCGTGGGGTGACGGCCGTGCTGTTCACCTCCATGCACAACATCGCCTACTATTCCGGTTTTCTGTACTGCTCCTTCGGAAGGCCCTTCGGCTGCGTGGTGACAGCTGACCGCTGCACCACGATCTCGGCCAATATCGATGCCGGCCAGCCCTGGCGGCGCAGCCATGGCGACAACATCATCTACACCGACTGGAAGCGCGACAATTTCTGGCGCACGGCTGCCTGCCTTCTCAAGGGACATGACCGGATCGGCATCGAGGGCGATCACATGACGCTTGCCGCCCGTTCGGCGCTTGAAACCGCGATCGGCGCCCGCGAAGTCATCGATCTTGCGCCGGATGTCATGACGCTGCGGATGCTGAAGTCGGCGGAGGAGATCGCGCTGATTCGCGCGGGTGCGCGGGTCGCCGATATCGGCGGAGCGGCGATCCGCGAGGCAATCCGCGAAGGCGCGCGCGAGATCGATGTGGCCATGGCGGGGCGCGATGCGATGGAGCTTGCCATTGCCGAGGCTTTTCCGGATGCGGAATATCGCGACACCTGGGTCTGGTTCCAGTCGGGGCTGAACACCGACGGCGCGCATAATCCGGTGACCGCGCGGCGTCTTCGGCAGGGCGATATTCTCAGCCTCAACGCCTTCCCGATGATTTCGGGCTATTACACCGCGCTGGAACGCACGCTGTTTCTCGGGGAGCCGGATGCAGCATCGCTGAAGCTCTGGGAGACGAATGTCGCCGCCCATGAACTCGGCATGTCGCTGATCCGCCCCGGCATCTCGTGCGCCGCGATCTGTGAGGAGGTGAACCGCTTCTTCGCCGAGGCCGGCGTGCTGCAATACCGCTCCTTCGGCTATGGCCACTCCTTCGGCCTGCTCAGCCACTATTACGGCCGCGAGGCCGGGCTGGAACTACGCGAGGATATCGAGACCGTGCTTGCGCCCGGCATGGTGATCTCGATGGAACCGATGTTGTTCGTGCCGGAGGGCACGCCCGGGGCGGGCGGCTATCGCGAGCACGATATACTGGTCGTGGGCGACGACGGCGCCGAGAATATCACCGGCTTCCCCTATGGCCCGGCGCATAACATCATTGCTGACTAGAGCAAACGCACCGATTTAGCCGTGCAGGCGGCTGGCATAGGCATCGAGCTTTGCCAGCGTCTGCCGGCCACCTTCGACGGCGCCGAACTCGACGGTCGCATCGCGAGCTTCAGCAGTCTCGAAGATCAGGGTCAGCGAAACGCGGGTCTTTCCGCCTTCATCCTCGAGCAGGATCAGGCCGCGGAAATGGGCGGGCTCGCCGAGTTCGCCGCCATGGTCGTAGGCAATGCGGGCCGGAGGGCTGATCTCCGTATAGCGGATCCAGTTGGGCCAGTCCTTGCCGTCGGGGCCGTGCATCGTGTAGTGCCACAGCCCGCCGACGGAAAAGTCCATCGCGTGGGTCTCGTTGACGAACCCTTCCGGCCCCCACCACTGGTCCAGGTGCTTCTCATCGGACAGCGCCTTGAACACCAGTTCGCGCGGGGCGTCCATGACGCGCTCCAGACGGATGATTTTTGCGGGATCAAGTTCAGCGGTCATTGGTCTTCTCCTTGCAGAAACTGTGCGAGGCGGTCGAGATTCTGGTCGTTGGCCGCCTTGAGGAAGTGCGCCATGGCCTGGTTTTCCTCGGTCGGCTCGAATTCCATTCTCCAGACAAGGCGGCTTCCGTCGGCGTGATCCTCGAACCGCATTTCGAGGATAAAATCATGCATCGGCAGGTAATGGCGGGCACGGACCAAGCGCCCGTCCTCGATCGCCAGAAAGCTCCAGTGGTTGTCGAATTCATCGCCGTTCGAGGCGGTCATGACGATCCGCCAGCGGCCGCCGGGGCGAAAATCGAACGCCGTGATGCGGTTTTCGAACCCGTGCGGCCCCCACCATCGGGCAAGCTTTGCCGGATCGGCTACCGCTGAAAACAGCGTATCGCGGTCCTGGGGAAAGCGTCTTTCGTTGTGGATTTCGAGGCTTGCGTTGGGCATTTCCTCGCTCATGGCGTTTCCTCCTTCTGAATTTTCGCAAGATGGGCTTCCAGCCGGTCGAGCCGCTGTTCCCACAGCGTCCGGTAGTCCGAAAGCCAGCCATCGACCGCCTTCAACGTCTCGGGCTCTATCCGGCAGGGCCGCGTCTGCGCCTCCCGGCCGCGGGAGATCAGCCCGGCGCGCTCCAGCACCTTCAGATGCTTGGAAACCGCCGGCAGCGACATGTTGAATGGCTCGGCCAGTTCATTCACCGTCGCTTCGCCCTTGGACAGCCGGGCGAGGATCGCGCGGCGGGTGGGATCGGCGAGGGCGGAGAGCGTCTGGCTCAGCGGATCGGACATTCTGTATTTATCCAATCGGTTAATTAATCTAATGGATAAATAAAGAAGGTAAGCCTTTGCGTCAAGCCCAAAGAAAAGGGCAGGCGCCGGGCCTGCCCTTCATAGGCGTCTAAGACTGATGCGAGGCTCAGGCGTAGCTTTGCAACGGGCGCACTTCGAGCTGGCCCTGTTTCAGCGCCTTGATCGCTTGGGCGGCGGCCATGGCACCGGCCATGGTGGTGTAATAGGGCACCTTCTGGGTGAGCGCGGCGCGGCGCAGCGACTTCGAATCCGAGATCGTCTTGTCGTTGCTGGTGGTGTTGAACACCAGCTGGACCTGACGGTTGCGGATCGCATCCTCGATATGCGGCCGGCCCTCGCGCACCTTGTTGATCTTGGTGGCGGAAATGCCGTTCTCCTCCAGGAAATCACGGGTGCCGCCGGTCGCCATCACGGTGAAGCCCTGCTCCACCAGAAGCCGGACGGCGGGCAGAACCCGCTCCTTGTCTTCCGCGCGCACCGACACGAAGACGCAGCCATCGCGCGGCAGGTCGACGCTGGCGCCGAGCTGCGACTTGGCGAAGGCGATCGCGAAATCCTTGTCGAGGCCGATGACCTCGCCGGTCGAGCGCATTTCCGGGCCGAGCAGGGTGTCGACGCCCGGGAATTTGGCGAAGGGGAAGACCGCTTCCTTGACCGCGATATGGTTCAGCTTGCGCGGGTTCGGCCGCTCGCCATAGGAGTCGATCACATCGAAAAGCTTCTCGCCGGCCATCACGCGGGCGGCGATCTTGGCGATCGGCGCGCCGATGGTCTTCGCCACGAAGGGCACGGTGCGCGAGGCGCGCGGGTTCACCTCGAGGATATAGACCGTGCCGTCCTTGATGGCGAACTGCACGTTCATCAGGCCCTTGACGTTGAGCGCCAAGGCGAGGGCGCGGGACTGCTCTTCGAGCTCGTCCAGCACCTCGGGCGAAAGCGAATGCGGCGGCAGCGAGCAGGCGCTGTCGCCCGAGTGGATGCCGGCCTCTTCGATATGCTCCATGATGCCGGCGATGAACACGTCATTGCCGTCGCAGAGGCAATCGACGTCGACCTCGGTGGCGTTCGTCAGATAGCTGTCGAACAGCAGCGGGTTCTTGCCGAGCATGGTGTTGATCTGCCCGGTCTTGTCGTTCGGGTAGCGCTGCTTGATGTCTTCGGTGACGAGTTCCGGCACGACTTCCAGCAGGTAATGCGAAAGCCCGGCCTCGTTGTGGACGATCTCCATGGCGCGGCCGCCGAGAACATAAGACGGACGCACCACCAGCGGGTAGCCGATCTCGGCTGCCACCAGGCGGGCCTGCTCGACCGAATACGCGATGCCGTTGTTCGGCTGGTTGAGATCGAGCTTGATCAGCAGTTTCTGGAACCGGTCACGGTCCTCGGCAAGGTCGATCATGTCCGGCGCGGTGCCGAGGATTGGGATGCCGTTCTTTTCCAGCGCTTCGGCGAGCTTCAACGGCGTCTGGCCGCCGAACTGGACGATGACGCCGGCAAGCGTGCCCTTTTCCTGTTCCGCGCGCATGATTTCGATGACGTCTTCCGCCGTCAGCGGCTCGAAATAGAGCCGGTCGGAGGTGTCGTAGTCGGTCGAAACCGTTTCCGGGTTGCAGTTGACCATGATCGACTCGTAACCCGCTTCCTTCAGCGCGAAGGCGGCATGGCAGCAGCAATAGTCGAACTCGATGCCCTGACCGATACGGTTCGGACCGCCGCCGAGGATAACGACCTTCTTGGCATCCGAAATGCCGGCCTCTGAGCGCGTGGCCCCATCGAAGGGCGTTTCGTAGGTCGAATACATGTAGGCGGTCGGCGAGGCGAACTCGGCGGCGCAGGTGTCGATGCGCTTGTAGACCGGGCGCACGCCGAGCTTGTTGCGAAGCTGGGCGACTTCCTTCGGGCGGCCGTGGGTGAGGCTTGCCAGACGCTGGTCGGAAAAGCCCATGGCCTTCAGCATGCGCAGGTTTTCGGCATCCTGCGGCAGGCCGTGCTCGCGCACGCGCTCTTCCATGTCGACGATCGCGCGCAGCTGATCGAGGAACCACGGGTCGATCTTCGAATGCTCGTGGATCTCGCTCTGGCTGACGCCGAGACGCATCGCCTGGGCGACCATGCGCAGGCGGTCCGGCGTGCCGGTGCCGATCGCGGCGCGGATGGCGTTGCTCGGCTCGCCGTTCTCGATGCCGGGAATTTCGATCTCGTCGAGGCCGGTCAGGCCGCGTTCCAGACCGCGCAGCGCCTTCTGCAGCGATTCCGGGAATGTGCGGCCGATGGCCATGACCTCGCCAACGGACTTCATCGCCGTAGTCAGCGTGTTTTCCGCGCCGGGGAACTTTTCGAAGGCAAAGCGCGGGATCTTGGTCACGACATAATCGATCGAGGGTTCGAACGAGGCCGGCGTCGCGCCGCCGGTGATGTCGTTTTCGAGCTCGTCCAGCGTGTAACCGATGGCAAGCTTGGCGGCGACCTTGGCGATCGGGAAGCCGGTCGCCTTCGATGCCAGCGCCGAGGAGCGCGAAACGCGCGGGTTCATCTCGATGACGACAAGGCGGCCATCGGCCGGATTGACGGCGAACTGCACGTTCGAGCCGCCGGTCTCAACGCCGATCTCGCGCAGAACCGCCAGCGAGGCGTTGCGCATGATCTGGTATTCCTTGTCGGTCAGCGTGAGCGCCGGGGCGACGGTGATCGAATCGCCGGTGTGCACGCCCATCGGATCGACGTTCTCGATCGAGCAAATGATGATGCAGTTATCCGCCTTGTCGCGGACCACTTCCATCTCGTATTCCTTCCAGCCGAGCACGGATTCCTCGATCAGCACTTCGGTAGTCGGCGAGGCATCGAGACCGCGTTCGACGATCTCGAAGAATTCGGAGCGGTTATAGGCAATGCCGCCGCCGGTGCCGCCAAGCGTGAAGGACGGGCGGATGATTGCCGGCAGGCCGATCGTGTCGAGCGCCTGGGCTGCGATCGCCATCGCGTGCGCCATGTAGCGCTGCTTGCGGTCGGTATTGCCGAGGTTCCACTGGTTTTCGAGCTCGTCGAGCGCGGCATCCAGCGCATCGCCGGAAAGCGTCTTCTTCAGCTCGGCGCGCTTGGCTTCATGCTCCTGGCGATGCTGGTCCTTGATCTCGGTGGCGTTCGCCAGCATGGATTTCGGGGTTTCGAGACCGATCTTCGCCATCGCCTCGCGAAACAGCGCGCGATCCTCGGCCTTGTCGATCGCGTCCGGCTTGGCGCCGATCATCTCGACATTGTAACGCTCCAGCACGCCCATGCGGCGCAGCGACAACGCGGTGTTGAGCGCGGTCTGGCCGCCCATGGTCGGCAGCAGCGCGTCGGGACGTTCCTTGGCGATGATCTTGGCGACGACTTCCGGGGTGATCGGCTCGACATAGGTGGCGTCGGCCAGTTCCGGGTCGGTCATGATCGTGGCCGGGTTGGAGTTCACCAGAATGACCCGGTAACCCTCTTCCTTCAGTGCCTTGCAGGCCTGCGCGCCGGAATAGTCGAACTCGCAGGCCTGGCCGATGACGATCGGCCCCGCGCCGATGATGAGGATGGATTTGAGGTCTTGGCGCTTGGGCATGGGCGGTATCCGTCGTTTCTTTTTATCATCCCTGCATCAAAAACCGGCGCGGTTGACCGGGCCGGGTACGGGACGTGAAATCATGTAGGCTAGGTGGGCCTTATAGGGAAATTGCCATGGCAACGGAACCCCGAAAATGCACCGCGTGAACCGCAATCAACCAAGTTTTTCGCGCTTCGATGCACTTAAGTGTGAACTTTTCGTTTACATGCTGCGTTATTACTCCAAACCGGAGACAAAACCATGTTTGAATATCTGCCTCTTATCGCATTCCAGATCGTGTTCGCGGC
Organism: Martelella sp. FOR1707; assembly: GCF_053484265.1. Classification (NCBI taxonomy): domain Bacteria; kingdom Pseudomonadati; phylum Pseudomonadota; class Alphaproteobacteria; order Hyphomicrobiales; family Aurantimonadaceae; genus Martelella; species Martelella sp. FOR1707. Next base: position 343,719 of record NZ_JBAKFP010000003.1, read on the forward strand.
TGCAGGACTTGCTATTCTTTACCGGATCGTCGGCGGCAGGATTTTCGGCGCGGATGATGCCCAGCGCAAGGCAGGCCATGGCGAGATTTTTCGCAGGGCCAGCAAGACGTCGCATGCCTGAGCGCGAACCTCTCACCCGGTGACGCCCGCCGGCGTCACCGCCCTTGCGGGGCGGTCAGCCTTTCCGCCTCGCTGCCTTCTATCCTTTCGTAATTGAACGTCCCCTCATTCAAAACCTCTTCTGCCGCCTGTTTGAGGCCGGCGAGCGCGGCCCGGGCAAACGAGCCGCCGACGCTGATGCGCCTGACGCCGACGCGTTCCAGTGCGGACACGGAATAGTTCTCGCCCTGAAGCCCCATCACCACGTTGACCGGCTTGTCGAGGGCGCGGCAGACCGTGGCGATCGCCTCGATATCCGGCAATCCGGGCGCATAAAGTACATCCGCGCCGGACTCGGAAAAGGCCTGGAGCCTGCGGATCGTGTCGGCGAGATCGGGACGGCCCCAGAGGAAATTCTCCGAACGCGCGGTCAGCACAAACGGCTTTCCAGCCTTCGCTTCGACGGCCCCGCGCACGCGCTCGACAGCGGCGTCGAAATCATAGATCGGATCGTCGGGCCGGCCCGTGGCATCCTCGATCGAGCCGCCGACAAGGCCGGCCTCGATGGCGAGCCGGATCGTCAGCGCGCAGTCCTCGGGCAAATCCCCGAAGCCGTTTTCAAGGTCGGCGGAAACCGGCAGGTCGGTGGCCTCCACGATGGCCTTGGCGTTCGCAAGAATGTCGTCGCGCGACAGGTCCGCAGCCGAATCGCGGCGGCCGAGCGAAAAGGCAAGTCCCGCGCTGGTGGTCGCAAGCCCCTCGAAGCCGAGCTGTGCCAGCAGGCGCGCCGATCCGGCATCCCATGGATTGGGCATGACAAAGGCACGTTCGCGTGCATGCAGCGTCATGAACCGGTGATATTTTTCTTCCTGCGTCGCCATAAGCCGCCTCCTCCAGTCATGCTCGTTAGGAACGTATAGGGAACATCTTCAACTGTAAAGAGATCAGACCGGGTTCGCTCGCTGCCAGCACGGGTTGAACAAAGGGGAGGGTGGCGCGTTAGCTTTTCAAACCGGAGACTTTTATGAATTTTGAAAACCTGACTTTGATCTGGCTGATCGTTCTCTTTGTAATGGCCGGCGCGGTCATTCTTGGCTGCGGCGTCAGGATCACCGACGTGGCCGACAGGATTGCCGACCGCACCGGGCTTGGCGAGGCGCTGATCGGCGGGCTGCTGCTGGGCGCGGCGACGTCGCTCTCGGGCACGGTCGTGTCGGTGACCTCGGCGCTCGATGGTCGGGCGTCGCTCAGCTTTTCAAACGCAGTCGGCGGCATTGCCGCGCAGACGGCGTTTCTGGCGCTTGCGGACATGATCTACCGACGCGTGAACCTCGAGCATGCGGCGGCCGATCTTTCCAACCTGTTTCAGGGCGCGCTGCTCGTGCTGCTGCTCAGCATGCCGCTTCTTGCCTATGCCACTCCGGAAATCACGCTGTTTGCCGTCAGCCCGGTCTCGCTTGCCCTGTTCGGCGTCTATATCGCCGGCGTCGTCGCATCCAAGCGCGTTCGCGACGAGCCGATGTGGAAGCCGGTCGGCACGCATGAAACGCGCACGGATCAGCCCGAGGAAGAAGAAAGCGATGCCCGCGGCAATGTCGGCATTTTCGCGGTGTTCATCGGGCTGATGCTGCTGATGGGCATTGCCGGCTATGTGATTTCCCAGCTCGCGGGCGTGATCACCGACCGCTACGGATTGTCCGCCTCGCTTGTCGGCGCCCTGATGACGGCGGTGGTGACATCGCTGCCGGAACTGGTGACGACGCTTGCGGCCGTCAGGCGCGGCGCGCTGCAGCTTGCCGTCGGGGGCATTATCGGCGGCAACACGTTTGATACCCTGTTCCTGACGCTTTCGGACCTCGCCTATCGCGACGGCTCGCTCTATCACGCGATCGGAAAGGATGATCTGATCTGGCTTGCCGTTGGCCTGTCGGCAACGGCGATCCTGCTGCTCGGCCTTATCGTGCGCCAGAAGGCCGGCCCCGGCCGTATCGGATTCGAGAGCGCGGGCATCCTCTTTCTTTATTTCGGCGCAATCGCGATCACGGCAATCTGACCGGGCTTGTCAACACGTATAAAGGAGTGCATATCTAAATCGAACCGTTCGGTTCGATCAACATTCGAAGGTGGTTTCATGCTCGTTCATTATCTGGAAGACTCCCGCGCCCATCGCATTCTCTGGCTTCTTGAGGAGCTCGGGGTCGACTATGAGATCAAGCGCTACAAGCGGGCCGAGGATATGAGCGCGCCGCGTGAACTGAAGCAGATCCACCCGCTCGGCAAGTCGCCCATTATAGAAGACGACGGCCGGGTCATCGCCGAAAGCGGCGCGATCGTCGAATATCTGATCGACCGCTACGGCGAAGGCAAGGGCCTCAGGCCGGAGCCGGGCACGGATGAGGCGCTGCGCTATCGCTACTGGCTGCATTATTCGGAAGGCTCGGCCATGCCGCTTCTGGTGATGAAGCTGGTGTTCCAGAAGATCCCTGAGCAGGGGCCCCGCCTGCTGAAGCCGCTGATGAACATGATTTCCAAGGCGGTGACAACGAAACTCACAGACCCGCAACTGAAGACCCACGGTGCCTTCTGGGACGAGGAGCTGCAGCGCGACGGCTGGTTTGCCGGCGCCAGTTTCACCGCCGCCGATATCATGATGAGCTTCCCGGTCGAAGTCGGCATGGATCGGATCCCGTTCGAGGAGCGCCCGCAGGCCGTGCTGGATTATCTGGTGAAGATCCACGCCCGCCCGGCCTATCGTCACGCGCTGCAACGCGGCGGCGCCTATCGCTATGGCGGCAACCCGATCTCGTAATCGGATTGGCTCGCCGACAAACCTCCGCTTTTTACGGTCGTAATCCTCGGAAGGGGCCCGTGCATGATGCGGGAGGGCGGGGCAGCACTAACACCAATCTGACACGATCTCTTGATCGGACTCCGCCATCATGGTCTGCCCATAAGGGTGGCAATTGCCGAAAAAAGAAGCTAAGGAATTTTCGCCGCCGGGGCCCCGATATTGCATGGCCCCGGCGCGTCAGCTTCTGGTGAATTTCATGTCTGTCACAATGCCTACTGCGCAAGCAGCCGGCCATTCGTGGTTCTCCCACCTCAAGGAAACCCTTACCCTCGGCATCCCCCTCATCGGTGCGCAACTGGCCCAGCAGGGCATCAATGCCACCGATATCTTCATTCTCGGGCAATTGAGCGCGCTGGATCTGGCGGCCGCGGTTCTTGCCACGCAGTATTATTTCACGATCTTCATCTTCGGCATGGGGCTTGCCATTGCGGTTATGCCCATGGTTGCGCAGGCCTATGGCCGGGGCGACGAGGTTGCCGTGCGCCGGTCCATGCGCATGGGCATGTGGGCTTCGATCATTTACGGCGCGCTGGCTCTGCCCTTGTTCTTCTGGTCCGAGCCGATCCTTCTGACGCTCGGTCAGGAACCGGATGTCGCGGCCAAGGCGGCGCAATATCTTCACGTCGTCGGCATTGCGCTGTTCCCGGCGCTTCTGTTCCAGGTCCTGCGTTCGCTGGTCAGCGCCACGGGGCGGGCGCGGGTGGTTCTGTGGGTTTCGCTGCTGACGCTGGTCGTTAACGCCGTGGTTGCCTACGCGCTGGTGCTGGGCGGTTTCGGGATGCCGCAAATCGGCATTCGCGGCGCGGCGATCGCGACATTCGTCGGTCAGGCCTTCGGCTTCTTCTATCTGGTTGCCTATATCGGCCGTGAGGCGATGCTGGCCCGCTATGAGCTTTTCGTCCGCTTCTGGAAGCCGGACTGGCAAGCGCTGAAAGAGGTGGTTCTGCTTGGCCTGCCAATCGGGATTTCCGTTCTGGCAGAGGTGTCGATGTTTACCGTGTCCTCGGTGCTGATGGGACAGATCGGGGCGATCCCGCTTGCCGCCCACGGCATCGTGCTGCAACTGGCCTCGATCGCCTTCATGGTTCCGCTCGGCCTTTCCCAGGCGGGGACGGTACGCGTCGGCATGTTCCACGGCGCCGGCGACAGGGCCAATGTCATCCGCGCTTCGATCACGGTGATGGCGATCGCGATCTGCTTTGCCGTCGTCAGCGGCCTGACCTTCGCGCTCGCGCCCGCGCCACTCGTCTCGCTGTTCATGGATACCGATTTGCCGAATGCGCCGGAGGTTCTTGCCTATGCTGTGCCGCTGGTGTTCGTCGCGGCGCTGTTTCAATTGCTCGACGGCGGGCAGGCGACGATCAACGGTCTGCTACGCGGCCTCAAGGATACGCGGGTGCCGATGTTTCTGGTGCTGATCGCTTACTGGGTCGTCGGCCTGCCGCTTGCATGGCTGCTGGCGTTTCCCTTCGGTCTCGAAGGCGTCGGCATCTGGGTCGGCTTCATGCTGGGGCTGGGGGCTGCGGCGGTGCTGCTGGCGCTGCGTTTCCGCCATCTGCTGCGCGCCGGAGCGGCGTCAGTGTAAAAAAGAGCGGCCGGGCAGGCCGGCCGCTCTTTTAATGTACGAAAACGATAATCTCACTTCGGCGAGATCATCAGCTCGGGGCGGACGATCTCGTCATATTCCTCGCCGGTCACAAGCCCGGTCGCCAGCGCTTCCTCGCGCAGCGTGGTGTTGTTCTTGTGAGCGGTCTTGGCGATCTTGGCGGCGTTGTCGTAACCGATCTTCGGGGCGAGCGCCGTCACCAGCATCAGCGAGCGCTCGACGCCGGCCTTGATGTTTTCCTCGCGCGCCTGGATGCCGACGACGCAATGGTCGGTGAAGGAGCGGGCGGCATCGCCCAGAAGCTGGACCGACTGCAGGAAATTATAGGCCATCATCGGGTTGTAGACGTTGAGTTCGAACTGTCCCTGGCTGCCGGCAAAGCCGATCGCGGCCTGATTGCCGGCGATATGGGCGCAGACCTGGGTCATTGCCTCGTTCTGGGTCGGGTTGACCTTGCCGGGCATGATCGAGGAACCGGGCTCGTTTTCCGGCAGCGACAATTCGCCGAGGCCCGAGCGCGGACCGGAGGCGAGGTAGCGGATATCGTTGGCGATCTTGAAGCAGGCCATGGCCGCCGCATTGATGGCGCCGTGCGAGAACACCATCGCGTCGTGGGCAGCGAGCACCTCGAACTTGTTCGGCGCGGTGACGAAGGGCAGGCCGGTGATGCCGGCGACTTCCTCGGCCACCTTCTCGGCAAAGCCGATCGGCGCGTTGAGGCCCGTGCCGACGGCGGTGCCGCCCTGGGCGAGCTGGTAAAGGCCCGGCAGCGTCAACTCGATACGCTCGATGGCGGAGGCGATCTGCGCGGTGTAGCCGGAGAACTCCTGGCCGAGCGTCAGCGGCGTCGCATCCTGGGTATGGGTGCGGCCGATCTTGATGATATCGGCGAATTCCTTCTCCTTGGCGGCGAGCGCATCGTGAAGATGCTTCAGGTTCGGCAGCAGGTGATGCACGATCTGCTCGGCGCAGGCGATGTGCATCGCCGTCGGATAGGTGTCGTTCGACGACTGGCTCATATTGCAGTGGTCGTTGGGGTGGACCGGCTTCTTGGAGCCCATCTCGCCGCCGAGAAGTTCGATTGCGCGGTTGGAGATCACCTCGTTGGCATTCATGTTCGACTGCGTGCCCGAACCCGTCTGCCAGACAACCAGCGGGAAGTGGTCGTTAAGCTTGCCGTCGATAACTTCCTGGGCGGCTTCGACGATGGCGTTGCCCATTTCGGCGGGCAGCCGGTCGAGCGCCATATTGGCCCTGGCGGCCGCCTGCTTGACGATGCCGAGCGCGCGGACCACCGAAAGCGGCTGCTTTTCCCAGCCGATCTTGAAATTGCCGAGCGAACGCTGGGCCTGTGCGCCCCAGTAGCGGTCGGCGGCGACTTCGATCGGGCCGAATGTGTCGGTTTCTGTGCGGGTTGCGGTCATGGTGTTTCTACTCCTGCCATTGCCCCGGTGGGCGATCGTCCTTGCGAAAATCGGGATATGCAATCGCGCGCGCCGAGCAGTTCTGTCAATAATCGGCGAAAACTTATTCGATTAGTATCGCCGATTGCCAACCAAAACTGAAAAAATGCAGGGTCGGCGCCGCGAACCCGGCCTGCGGCCGGACCAATGACGACGCCGTGTTCTCCGTCACGGAACCGGGGCGATATCTCTGCGTTGGAGTCTGTGACTTTATGGATGGCGCGCATGTTGCAACGCACACAGAAATCGTTCGCGTTTAAGCCCCTGTTAACAGGCGCTTGATAGGCTGATCCGGAACGGCAATCGATCGGCAAGCGGACCAAAGTGTTGTTTTTTCATGACACAACCAGAAGGTTTGCGCACAGATAGCGCAAATGTTATTGGCTCGCTAAAGAGCTTGCGGATAGGATGTCAATGAAATCGTTGACTTGCAAAATGGGGTAGAACATTGCGCAACAAACTCTCAGTTCGCGTTTCATCTGTGGCTCTGGCCGTGGCGGTTTCTGCCGCCTTCGTGCCGAGTGCGGCCAACGCCCTGACGCTGATGGACATCCTGCGCGGCCGACAGAAAGAATCGCAGCGCGCGCCGGTCGTAGAGCAGCAGCCTCAGGTGCAGCAGAAAAAGCAGGTTCAGCGCACCTACTCCGCCCCCAAGGTCGCCCCGCCGAAATATTACGCCTATCGCGCCGATCCTGTCCGCATGATCGATATCGGCGAAATTCGCGATCCGGTGGTCACCGGCTCGATCACCCCCGATGATGCCGATATGGAAGAGACGACGACGGAAGTCGCCGCGCTCGATCAGGGCTCGATGACCGACGCCGTCGAAACGGAAACCACGGTCGCGATCGCTGAAGATGATCCGCGCCAGTATCTCGCCGATGCCCAGGTCAAGGCCATTGATGATGTCGCTTCGGCGATCGAGGACTATTATTCCAATGGCGGCGAACTGATCTGGGTAGAGGACGGCAAGGTTTCGCAGAAGGCCCGCGCGGCCATGAGGACGCTCGGCAATGCCGACGTCTTCGGCCTCGAACCCGACAACTACCGGGTCCAACTGCCGGATCTGCTCGCAGCGGAGAACGAGGACGAGGAAAAGGCTGCCCTGATGCAGTTCGAACTCGCCCTTTCCGCCAAGGTGCTTGCCTACATGCAGGACGCCAAGCGCGGCCGCGTCGATCCGAACCGGATTTCCGAGTTCCACGACCTGAAGCGCACCCAGGTCGATCTCGGCGAGGCGATCGACAGCCTCCCCGGAACGGTTGATGTCGCCGAGTTCATCGAAAGCTACAATCCGCAGAACCAGTTTTTCCAGGACCTGAAGGCGGAGCTCGCCGAACTGCGCAACACCGAAAACGTGGTCGAGCCGATCGTTTTCACCGGCAGCGTGTTCATCCGTCCGGGCCAGACCAACCAGAATGTCCCGAGCGTGGTCAAGGCGATCGAACGCAAGGCTTCGCCCGAGTTCAAGGTGGACCACGCGGAAATCTTCGCGGCCTATGACGGCGTCAGCGAGGAATACACGCCCGAGCTGGTGACCCTGGTGAAGGAATTCCAGAAGTCGGCGGGCCTCTATGTCGACGGCGTTGTCGGCCCCAACACGGTGAGGGCCTTCGACGTCGAAACCAATGACGACCGCACCCAGAAGGTGCTCGATGCCATGGAGCGTCTGCGCTGGCTGCCGGATGATTTCGGTCCGCGCTATGTCTTCATCAATCAGCCGGCCTACCGCGTCTATTATCATGACGATAACGGCGAAAGCTTCGACATGGGCGTCGTGGTGGGCAACCCCACCAACCAGACCTATTTCTTCAAGGACGAGATCGAAACGGTCGAATTCAACCCGTATTGGGGCATTCCGCGCTCGATCGTCGTCAACGAATACCTGCCGAAGCTGCGCGCCAACCCCAGCTATTTCGATCAGATCGGTTACGAGGTCAGCTATAATGGCCGCCGGGTCTCGTCGTCTTCCGTCAACTGGGCGTCCGCCCCGATGGTCGATGTGCGTCAGCCGCCGGGCGAGCGCAACGCGCTTGGCCAGCTCAAGATCCTGTTCCCGAACGATCATGCGATCTACATGCATGATACGCCGCAGAAGAGCTATTTCGAGCGCGACATGCGGGCGTTGAGCCATGGCTGCGTGCGTCTCTCCGACCCCAACAAGATGGCCGCCGCCGTTCTCGGCGTGCCGGAGACGGATATTGACGACTATATCGCGACCGGAAAGAACACCCCGGTCGACGTTCCGGAGAAATTCCCGGTCTATGTCGCCTATTTCACCGCATGGCCGGATGATACCGGCAAGGTCCAGTATTACGACGATGTCTATGACCGCGACATGTATCTGAAGCGGGCCATGGAAGCCGAAAGCAAGGCCCGCCTCGGTAGCTGACCGCTGCCAGGGCCCTAAATCAAACAAGGCGCGTCCGTTTTGCGGGCGCGCCTTTTACGTTCCAGTGGGCTGCGGTTATCGCCGTGCGATCACCGCGAGCGCCAGTTCCGACGTCAGCGCCGCATAGTCGCTTATCATCCGGTCGGCGGCCATTTCGGCGACCGGGCGGTCGGCATAGCCGAAGGTGACGGCGATGGTTGCAACGCCGGCGCCCTTTGCCGAATCGATATCATTGGAACTGTCGCCGACCATGACCGCATTGGCGACGTCGCCCCCGGCGCGGGCGATGGTCTCCGTGATGTGACGGGGATCGGGCTTGCGGAAGGCGAAGGTGTCGCCGCCGGTGATCGCGGTGAAATAACCGGTGAGACCGAGTGCTTCGAGCAGCGGCATGGTGAACGATTCGCGCTTGTTGGTGCATACCGCAAGGTCAAAGCCCGTGGATTTCAGCCGGTCGAGCGCCGCGACGATGCCGGGGTAGGGGCGGCTTTCGCCGGGAATGCCGGCGCGATAGTGTTCGCTGAAGCGTTCGAAACAGGCATCGAACGTATCCTCGTCGAGCGATCGGTCGCGATGTTCGAAGGCCCTTTCGATCATCACTCTTACGCCGCGGCCGACCAGTATCTTCGTGTCCTCGATGCCGTAGGGGGCGAGCCCCGCAGGCGCGATGGCGTGGTTCAGGCTTGCGATCAGATCGGGCGCTGTATCGATCAGCGTGCCGTCGAGGTCGAATATGGCGAGCGGTGCGGGCATTGGGGGCGATCCTTCATTTTCCGGCAGACGACGCTCGCCGTCCGCTTCCCGGCCCGGTTCATAACCGCCGGCAGCAAGCATGCCAAGCATTTGCGCGGCCTCGGCGCAAAAGGTCTTTTGTTTGACGCGCGTGGCGTGTAAACACCTTACCGTTAGCCAAAAGGAGCATGTGACGCATGGATGCGCGTCAATTGAAGATAAAGGCTGCGGAAACCGCGCTTGAATATGTCGAGGACGGTATGCGGCTCGGCATCGGAACCGGCAGCACGGCGCGGGAATTCATCGCGCTCCTCGGCGAAAAGGTTGCCAACGGGTTCAACGTCATCGGAGTTCCGACCTCCGAGGCGACGGCGCGCCAGTGCTTGGAACTGGGCATCACGCTGAATTCGCTCGACGAAACGCCGGAGCTCGATCTCACGATCGACGGCGCCGACGAGATCGATCCGGCGCTCAATCTCATCAAGGGCGGCGGCGGCGCGCTGTTGCGCGAAAAGATCGTGGCCTCGTCCTCGAAAGCGATGATCGTGATTGCCGACGAGACCAAGGTCGTGGATTGCCTCGGCGCCTTTCCGCTGCCCATCGAGGTCATGCCGTTCGGGCTCGGCGCGACCCGCCTTGCCATCGAACGCGCCGCGTCGCGGCTCAATCTTTCTGGGTCGCTCGACCTTCGCCAATCGGGCGACGGGCCCTATATGACCGATGGCGGACACTATATTATCGATGCATCATTTGGCCGCATTCACGATGCACAGGCATTGTCAGACGCGCTCAACGCCATCGCCGGCGTTGTGGAGCACGGGCTGTTCATTGACATCGCGACACTCGCCATCGTTGCATCCGACGGCGGTGTACGTACACTCAAAGCAACTGAGTAGACAGGAGTCCTTTATGAAAATGAAATCCAGGTTCGGCCTTTCCGTGGCCATCGCCGCGACGATTATGGGACTTGGCGCCTTTTCGGTTGCTTCTGCGCAGGACATTTCGCCTGAGCATGAGGCCGCCGCCAAAGCCGCGCTCCAGGCCCTGGGCATCAACAACCAGTTCGACGAAATCCTGCCGAATCAGGCGGATCTCGTTCAGTCGCAGTTGACGCAGGTGTACCCGAACTATCACTCGCTGATCGACGAGGTCGTCACCGATACGGCGATCGCGCTGGCCCCGCGCCGCGCCGATCTCGAGAAGGAAGGCGCGCAGATCTACGCCAACATCTTCACCGCGGAAGAGCTCAACCAGCTTGCCGAATTCTACAACTCCGATGTCGGCAAGAAGTTCATCCAGTATGGCCCGATCGCCGCGCGCGAACTCGGCCAAGCCGGCGATATCTGGGCCCGCGGTATTGCCCGCGATCTCTCCCAGCAGGCCCAGGCAGAGCTGAACCGGCGCATCGAAGCCGATGGCGGCACGCCCGTCGAGGCGACCGAGGTTCCGGCACTGCCCGCGCAGTAAAAGGGCCATTCGCCCGTTGCATAACAGCCCGCCGACCCCGGCGGGCTTTATTTTTGGCGGAAAGTCGCCATATTCAGCCAAAATCGATTTTCCCGGAATACCCCACCGCAAGGAGCCCTCCCATGACGCGCTATGACTTCGACCTGTTTGTGATCGGCGGCGGCTCCGGCGGTGTGCGCGCTGCCCGCCTTGCAGCGGCGATGGGCAAGAGGGTGGCAATCGCCGAGGAATACCGGTTCGGCGGGACCTGCGTCATTCGCGGCTGCGTGCCGAAAAAGCTGTTCGTCTATGCCTCGCAATATCCCGAGCATTTCGAGGACGCGGCCGGCTATGGCTGGACCGTCGGTGAGCGCAGTTTCTCCTGGCCGGCGCTGATTGCCGCCAAGGACAGGGAAATTACCCGTCTCGAAGGGCTATACCGCAAGGGGCTGGAAACCAACGGTGCCGAGATTCTTGAGACGCGGGCGGAGATCGCCGGCGATCATCGCATCCGGCTCTTGTCCTCCGGGCAAGAAGTGACTGCGGAGAAGATCCTGGTCGCCGTCGGTGGCCACCCAAATCCGCATCCGGAAATGCCGGGTTCCGAACTCTGCATCTCCTCCAACGAGGCCTTCCATCTGGAGGAACTGCCGAAGTCGATCGCGATCACCGGCGGGGGCTATATCGCGGTTGAATTCGCCAATATCTTCGCCGGGCTCGGCGTCGAGACCACGCTGATCTATCGCGGCCCGGAAATCCTGCGCGGCTTCGATATGGACATGCGCGTCAATCTGCGCGAGGCGATGGAGAAGAAGGGCATCCAGGTCATCTGCCGCGACACGATTGTCGATGTCGCCCAGGCGGCCGATGGCCGGCTCAAGGCCCAGACCCATAACGGCCACGTCTTCAACGTCGACAAGGTGATGATGGCGCTCGGCCGGCAGCCGAACACCAAGGGGCTCGGCCTTGAATCCGTTGGCGTCGAACTGGACGCCAAGGGCGCGATCATGGTGGACGACTATTCGCGCACCAATGTCGACTATATCTGGGCGCTGGGCGATGTCACCGACCGCGTTCAACTCACCCCAGTCGCGATCCACGAGGCGATGTGCTTCATCGAGACGGAATACAAGGACAACCCGACCAAGCCGGATCACGACCTGATCGCAACGGCGGTGTTCTCGCAGCCGGAAATCGGCACGGTCGGCCTGCCGGAACATGTTGCGGCCGAACGCTACGAGGAACTCGAGGTCTACCTCGCCAAGTTCCGGCCGATGAAGGCGACGCTGTCGGGCCGCGACGAGCGCACCGTGATGAAGCTCATCGTCAACGCCGCCGACCGCAAGGTGGTCGGCGCCCATATCCTCGGCCATGAGGCCGGCGAAATGGCGCAGCTGATCGGTATCGCGCTGAAGGGCGGTTGCACCAAGGACGATTTCGACCGCACCATGGCCGTCCACCCGACGGCATCGGAGGAACTGGTGACTATGTACCAGCCGACCTACCGCTTGAAGAACGGCGAGCGGGTTTAGAACCGCCCTTTGAGCAGGCGGCTGATCAGGCGCGCCATCCATTGGTGGCCCCGCCATTCCTCGCCCTCCAATGGGTCGGCGAGCGGATGGCGGGGCCTCTTTCTCGGGTGTCTGACGACGGCAAACCAGTCGAGCATGGTTTTCTCCATTTCTGCTTGACTGGAAGCTAGGGGCGGCAGGAGGGCGGCTGTAGAGCCGCAGATGAAAGGCATGTTTCATCCGTGAACGGTTCGCGCTTGCGGGGCGGGGCGGTATAAGATGGCCGTTTGACAACGGAGACAGCCGATGGCCGAGGCGAGCTGGGACGATCTGCAGCTTTTCCATGTGGTGGCGGAGGCCGGCGGGCTGAGCGGCGCCGCCGCGCGCACCGGTATTTCCGCGCCGACAATCGGACGGCGCATGCTGACGCTGGAACGCACCCTCGGGCGTTCGCTGTTCCTGCGCTCGCAGCGCGGCTACGAGCTTGCCCATGATGGTCGAGAACTGCTGAAGCGGGTGCAGAGGATGCGCGAGGTCGCGCGTGATATCACCGACTGGCATTCAGAGGCTTTCGCCCTGCCTTTCGTCACCATCGCCACCGATTGCTGGCTCTCGCCGCTCATCGCCGACAATCTTGGCGAGTTACGGACGAGGGGCGACCAATTCCGCGTCTGTTGCAGTTCGGAAGGTGCGTCCGGCGATCTTACATTCCGGGCAGCCGATGTCGTCGTAGTGGCGAAACGACCGGAAAGTGGCAATGTTGCGGTTTTGCCGACGGTGGACATGGCTTATGCGGTTTATCGGCCAAAGGCTGCGGGAACGGAAGATCTTCCATGGATTTCGATAGGAACGGCGGCCGCAACCGAGCCGCGCGACCGCTACGTCTTCGAGAATTTTGAAGGCGCGATCATGACCTGGACCGAGGACCGGCATCTGTTGCCGCGTCTCGTCATGTCGGGCGCCGGCAAGGCGGTGCTGCCGGTCTGGGTCGGCGATAGTCTCCTGGAACTGGAGCGGGAAGGGGATGTGATTGAGCCTCTGACGCATCCGCTCTTTATCGTCGCCCATGATGACGACCGGCATCGCCGCGAGGTCCGTCTGGTCATTGAGCGGATGGCCAAGTTTTTGAAAGGCAACGCTGCTCGGCTTGTGGGCCGCACTGGGGATGATCGCGCGGGTATACAATAGAGCCAGAAGGGGCTATAAGCGCGCCAAAAATCGGGAGAGAGGCATGTCCGGCAAAAGGTCGGGCGAGCAAGGACAGGTGATTGAAATGAGCAGCGCGAAGAACTGGACCCCCGGAAGTTGGCGTCACAAGCCGATCCTTCAGGTGCCGGAATATCCGGACGAGGCAAAACTGGCCGAGGCCGAGGCAGCACTCGCGAGCTATCCGCCGCTGGTGTTTGCCGGCGAGGCGCGCCGTCTTAAGAAGGCGCTTGGCGAGGTGGCCGAAGGCCGCGGTTTTCTGCTCCAGGGCGGCGACTGCGCCGAAAGCTTCGCCGAACATGGCGCCGACACGATCCGCGACTTCTTCCGCGCCTTCCTGCAGATGGCCGTGGTGCTGACCTTCGGCGCGCAGCAGCCGGTGGTCAAGGTCGGCCGCATCGCCGGCCAGTTCGCCAAGCCGCGCTCCAGCCCGAACGAGACGATCAACGGGGTGACGCTGCCGAGCTATCGCGGCGACATCATCAACGGCATTGATTTCACCGAGGAAGCCCGTATTCCCGATCCGCAGCGCCAGCTGATGGCCTACCGCCAGTCGGCCGCGACACTGAACCTGCTGCGCGCCTTCTCCATGGGCGGCTACGCCAATCTGGAAAATGTCCACCAGTGGATGCTCGGCTTCGTAAAGGATAGCCCGCAGGGCGAACGCTACCAGAAGCTCGCCGACCGGCTTTCGGAAACGATGTCGTTCATGCGCGCGATCGGCATTCGCGCGGAAAACAACCACGCGCTGTCGGAGACCGATTTCTTCACCAGCCACGAGGCGCTGCTGCTCGGCTATGAAGAGGCGCTGACCCGTGTTGATTCGACCTCGGGCGACTGGTACGCGACGTCGGGCCACATGATCTGGATCGGCGACCGCACCCGCCAGGCCGACCACGCTCACATCGAATATGCCCGCGGCATCAAGAACCCGCTCGGCCTCAAATGCGGCCCTTCGCTTGCCGAGGATGACCTGCTGCGGCTGATCGATACGGTGAACCCGGAAAACGAGGCCGGTCGTCTGACGCTGATCTGCCGCTTCGGCCACGACAAGGTCGCCGACCATCTGCCGCGCCTGATCCGCGCCGTCGAGCGCGAGGGCAAGAAGGTGGTCTGGTCCTGCGACCCGATGCACGGCAACACGATCACGCTCAACTCCTACAAGACCCGGCCGTTCGAGCGGATCCTGTCGGAGGTCGAGAGCTTCTTCCAGATCCACCGCGCCGAGGGCAGCTACCCCGGCGGCATCCATATCGAGATGACCGGCAAGGACGTGACGGAATGCACCGGCGGCGCCTGGGCGCTGACCGGCGAGGACCTGCACGACCGCTACCACACCCATTGCGACCCGCGCCTCAACGCCGACCAGGCACTGGAACTCGCCTTCCTGCTCGCCGAGCGGATGAAGAACGCGTATGAGGAAAAGAAGCTCGCGATCAACGAGTGATGGCGATCGGCTTTTAAGGCGCATAGCCGCATAGCCCCCCAACAATCTCCCCCCTTGAGGGGGAGATGTCGCGAAAGCGACAGAGAGGGGTAAAGGGCGCAAGCCCTAAAAGCCGCAGTCTCTGTGCTCTCGGAGAGGTTTCACCCCTCTCTGCCCCTGTCGGGGCATCTCCCCCTCAAGGGGGGAGATTGAAGGAGAGCAACACTTCAGCTTTCTGTTTTGAGCCTCTGAACCTTTTCCGGTTTGATTTTTCCCCGAAAACATGGTGTCCATCCGTGCAGACCTGAAAGGTGGATTTGCCATGGACAGCATCACAATCGCACTCGCCCAGCTCAACCCGACGGTCGGCGATATCGCCGGCAATCTGGAGAAGTTGCGCGCGGCGCGGCGGACGGCGGCCGACAAGGGCGCGGACCTCATCATGTCGACGGAGCTGTTCATCTCCGGCTATCAGCCCGAAGACCTCGTGATGAAGCCGGCCTTCCTCGCTGCCTGCGAGAAGGCGGTTGAGGCGCTTGCGAAGGACACCGCCGATGGCGGTCCGGGCGTGATTGTCGGCTTTCCGCGACAGGGCGAGGCCGGACGGCACAACTCCGTTGCGGTGCTCGACGCTGGCCAGATCATCGCGATCCGCGACAAGGTGGACCTGCCGAACTATGGCGAATTCGACGAGAAGCGGGTCTTCGTGCCGGGCGAAATGCCGGGGCCGGTGAATTTTCGCGGGGTTCGGATCGGCATTCCGATCTGCGAGGATATCTGGGGCGAGCTTGGCGTCTGCGAGACGCTCGCCGAATCGGGCGCGGAACTGCTGCTGTCGCCCAACGGCTCGCCCTATTATCGCGGCAAGGTCGATGTCCGCCATCAGGTGGCGCTGCGCCAGGTGATCGAGACCGGCCTGCCGCTGGTCTATCTCAACACGCTCGGTGGTCAGGATGAGCTGGTCTATGACGGCGGCAGCTTCGGCTTCAATGCAGACCGCTCGCTCGCATTCCAGATGCCGCAATTTGCCGAGGAGGTCGCGCTTTCCGAATGGCGGCGCGGCGCTGATGGCTGGATAATCGAGACCGGCGAGATGGCGGCATTGCCCGTGGGCGAGGCCTCGGATTATCACGCCTGCGTGCTGGGCTTTGCCGATTACGTCAACAAGAACGGCTTCAAGAGCGTGGTGCTCGGTCTTTCCGGCGGCATTGATTCGGCGTTGTGCGCGGCGATCGCCGTCGATGCGCTGGGCGCGGAGCGGGTGCACTGCGTGATGCTGCCCTATCGCTACACCTCGGACGAGTCGCTCAAGGACGCCGCCGATTGCGCGAAAGCGCTCGGCTGCCGCTACGACATCGTCCCGATCGAGGAGCCCGTCACCGGCTTCATGTCGGCGCTTGCCGATATGTTCGAGGGCACGGAAGAGGGGATCACCGAGGAGAACCTGCAAAGCCGCACGCGCGGCACCATCCTGATGGCGATCTCCAACAAGTTCGGCGCGATGGTGGTGACCACCGGCAACAAGTCGGAAATGTCGGTCGGATACGCCACCCTTTACGGCGACATGAATGGCGGCTTCAACCCGATCAAGGATCTCTACAAGATGCAGGTCTATGGCGTTTCTGCCTGGCGCAACGGCGAGAAGCCGGAGGGCATGCTGGGGCCGGAGCGCGATGTGATCCCGCAAAACATCATCGACAAGAAGCCTTCCGCGGAGCTGCGCCCCAACCAGACCGACCAGGATTCGCTGCCGCCCTATCCGGCGCTGGACGATATTCTGGAATGCCTGGTGGAGAAGGAGATGTCGGTCGATGCGATCGTGGCGCGCGGCCATGATGTGGAAACCGTGCACCGCATCGAGCACCTGCTCTATATCGCCGAATACAAGCGCCGCCAGTCCGCGCCGGGCGTGAAGATCACCAAGAAGAATTTCGGCCGCGACCGGCGCTATCCGATCACCAACCGTTTCCGTGACAGGTAAGGCGTGCCATGCGCAGTTCGGTTGAAATCTATGATATCGCAAGCCGGCAGGCGCGCGTGGTGTTCCAGTCCGACGCACTGATCGAGGCGCCGAACTGGTCGCCGGATGGCGGCCATCTGATGGTCAACAGCGACGGCATCATGTATCGCCTGCCGCTTGGCGGACAGCCGGCGCCTGAGCGCATCGACACCGGCTTCGCTGTCCAGTGCAACAATGATCACGGCATCTCGCCCGATGGCGCGACCATCGCGATTTCCGACAAATGCGAATTCGGCAAATCGGCGATCTACACGGTTGCGGCCGCCGGCGGCACGCCGAAACTCGTGACCGAAAACCTGCCCTCCTACTGGCACGGCTGGTCGCCGGATGGCGCGCGCTTTGCCTATTGCGGCATCCGCGACGATGTCTTCGATATCTACACGATCGCGGCGGAAGGCGGCGAGGAGCTGCGGCTGACCCATGGCGAGGGCCGCAATGACGGACCGGACTACTCCTTCGACGGAGAATGGATCTATTTCAATTCCTCACGCACCGGGCTGATGCAGATCTGGCGCATGCATCCCGATGGCACGGGCCTTGAGCAGATCACCGGCGATGATTACGGCAACTGGTTTGCCCATCCATGCCCGACCAATGACCGCGTCATCCTGATCTCCTACGATCCGGACGTCTTCGACCACCCGCGCGACTGCCAGGTGCGGGTGCGGATGATGGACATGGATGGCGGCAATCTCGAAACCCTGTTCGAGCTTTTCGGCGGGCAGGGCACGATGAATTCGCCGAACTGGTCGCCCAAGGGCGATGCCTTCGCCTATGTGCGCTATCAGCCGGCTTGAATCCCCGCCAAAAACGGCATGTCATCAAGTTGAAATACGACTCTGCTTTTAACTCCTGTGACGGTAACACACGCAGGGCGGGTCGAAGGCATGGAACCCAGGCAATTCAGAACACTGTTCATTTCTGATGTTCATCTCGGCTCCAAGGCCGCGAAGGCGGATTTCCTGCTCGATTTCATGCGTCATCACGAAGCCGACACCATCGTCCTCGTGGGCGATATCATCGATGGCTGGCGGCTGAAGCGGAACTGGTACTGGCCTCAGGTCTTCAACGATGTCATCCAGAAAATGCTGCGTAAGGCCCGCAAGGGTGCGCGCATCATCTATATTCCCGGCAATCACGACGAGTTTCTGCGCAACTTCCCCGGCACCCATTTCGGCGGCGTCGAGGTCGCGGAGCGGATGATCTTCGAGGCCGGCGACGGCAAGAAGTATCTCGTCATCCATGGCGATGAATTCGATGTGGTCGTGCGCCATGCCCGCGTCGTCGCCTATCTCGGCGACTGGGCCTATGATGCGGCGATCGCCATCAACCAGGTTCTCGCCTTCTTCCGCCGCAAGCTGGGGTTGCCCTACTGGTCGTTTTCGGCCTGGGCCAAGCTGCAGGTCAAACACGCGGTCAACTTCATCGGCGAGTTCCAGCGCGTGGTGGTCGAGGAGGCGCGGCGCAACGAGGTCGATGGCGTCATCTGCGGTCATATCCATCACGCCGTGATCGAGGATATGGACGGGCTGCGGTATATCAATACCGGCGACTGGGTGGAAAGCTGCACGGCGGTGGCCGAGCATTTCGACGGCACGTTCGAACTGATCTCCTGGCAGAAGATCGAAACGGCAGAGGCTCCCGTCGCGGCCGAACCGGTCGAGGCTGATCCCGTGCCCTTGCTTCTGGCCGCCCGCGACAGGGATCACGCGGCGTAAGCTTCAGCAAACGCTTCTCCTCGCCATTGAAAAGACTTGCAATCTCCGACAGGCCGTGAAAAGCCTAGCAAATGTTATTTGCAGGGTTGCGCCATGGCCCGCGCGCCGGCTTCGAAGGTCGCGGGGCGCGCTGTCCGGTTGCCCGGATCGCGGCGTCCACCCGTTCCAAGAGCGCACGAAACTGGATAATGGCTTTTGCAGAAAGCGGATAATTCCACAGCCTCTCTCACCTTCAAGTCCGGCGAACAGCCGGCGACGCTGTCATTTGAAGGCGACTGGACCGTTCACAACGCCGCAGCGCTCTACGGCGAACTCGACGGCCTTGGCGGCAAGCTGAAAGGCGCCGGCGGCGGATCCGTTACATTCGAACTCTCCGGCGTCGGGGTTATCGACACCGCGGGTGCCTGGCTGATTCGCGAGGCCGAGGCCAAATGCGGCGAAGCCGGTCTCGACGTCGAGATGCACGGCATGACGGACCGGCTCGGCGAACTGCTCGAGGCCATTCCGGAGGAACTGCCGGAGCCGGAAAAAGCGCCGGCCAGACAACGATCGATCGTACAATACGTGCTGGAGCCGGTCGGCATTTCCGCGGTGGCTGCCGGTCGTGACATCTATACCGGCGTCGGTTTCTTCGGCGCACTTTTCGTCGGACTCGGCGAACTATTTTCGAAACGCGGCGGCGTCAACATGGCCGCGATCACCGCCCAGATCGACAATATGGGCGTGCGCGCGGTGCCGATCATCGCGCTGATGTCGTTTCTGGTCGGCGCGATCATAGCCCAGCAGGGGGCATTCCAGCTCAGCTATTTCGGCGCAGAACTGTTCGTGGTCGATCTGGTCGGCATCCTGCAGCTGCGCGAGATCGGCGTGCTGTTGACCGCGATCATGATCGCCGGCCGCTCGGGCAGCGCGATCACCGCCGAAATTGGCGCCATGCGCATGCGCGAGGAAATCGATGCGCTCAGGGTCATGGGGTTCGATCCGATCGCGGTGCTGGTCTTTCCGCGCATGCTGGCGCTGCTCATCGCCCTGCCGCTGCTCACGATTCTGGCCAATTTTGCCGCACTCGTCGGCGCCGCGGTGGTGGTCGATCTCTATGCCGGCATCACCTATGAAACCTTCCTGCAGCGGCTGCAGGAGGCGATCGACCTACCCGACCTGATTTCCGGTCTGGCCAAGGCCCCGGTGATGGCCGTGATCATTTCGATCGTTGCCGCGCTTGAGGGCATGAAGGTCGGCGGAAGTGCGGAATCGCTCGGCCACAAGGTCACGGCTTCCGTGGTCAAGTCGATCTTCGTCGTCATTCTCGCCGACGGCATCTTCGCGATCTTCTACGCCGCGATCGATTACTGAGGAGCCGAGGTGGATATCGAACAGCAACCGCAGGGCGACAAGGACAGGGTGCTCAGTGTGCGCGACCTCACTGTGGGGTTCGGCGGGCCGACCGTCCTCGAAAACCTGGACCTCGATGTCTATCGCGGCGAAATCCTCGGTTTCGTCGGTGGATCGGGCACGGGCAAATCCGTGCTGATGCGCACCGTCTTGCGGCTTAATCAGCGGCAGGCGGGAACGATCAATATTTTCGGCAAGGATTTCGACGAGCTGAGCTACGAGGAGCGGCTGGCGATCGACATGCGCATCGGCGTGCTGTTCCAGCACGGCGCGCTGTTTTCGGGCCTGACCGTGCTTGAGAATGTGCAGGTGCCGATGCGCGAATATCTCGATCTGCCCAAGAAGCTGATGGATGACCTGGCGCGGCTGAAGATCGAAATGGTCGGGTTGAGGCCGGAGGCGGCCGAACGCTACCCTTCCGAGCTTTCGGGCGGAATGATCAAGCGCGCCGCCCTTGCCCGCGCGCTGGCGCTCGATCCGGACCTCGTCTTTCTGGACGAGCCGACATCGGGCCTCGATCCGATCGGCGCGGCGGAGTTCGACGAGCTGATCGCCCGGCTGCGTGACACTTTGGGCCTGACGGTCTATATGGTGACCCATGACCTCGACAGCCTGCACGCCGTTTGCGACAGGATCGCGGTGCTGGGCAAGAAGAGAGTTCTTGTCGAGGGAACGCTGGACAAGCTCCTCGACTTTGACGACCCCTGGGTTCAGAACTATTTCAGGGGCAAACGATCCCGCGCCATTTTCGGCGCCGGCCAGAATAGCCAATAGCGCGGACGGGCAATATGGAAACCAAAGCAAATTATACCGTTGTCGGCTTCTTCGTCTTGCTGGTGCTGGCCGCCGGGGCCGGGTTTATCTTCTGGATGCAGGAATATGGTCGCCAGGGCCCCGTCGCCGACCTTATCGTGCGCATTCCCGGCTCCGCCAACGGTCTCAGCGTCGGTTCCGCTGTGCGCTTCAACGGCATCCAGGTGGGCTCGATCAAGTCGCTGGAGATCGATCCCGCCGACTCCCGCTACACCATGGCGCGGACCCAGGTGAAGGCGACCACGCCGGTCTACAAGAGCACCAATGCCAAGCTGGAACTCCAGGGCCTGACCGGCACGGGCTATATCGAACTTTCGGCCAATGGCGAGCAGGGGGACAATATCCTGCAGGAATCGCTTCGCACGGACGAGCCGGCGGAGCTGACCGCCGACAAATCGGGCCTCTCCAACCTGCTGACCACTGCAGACCGGATCATGAAGCGTCTCGACGACACCGTCGGCCAGGTGCAGACACTGGTGGATGATGTCAGCACGCCGCTGACCCAGACGGTCAAGAACGTCGACACATTCACCGGCGCGCTGGCCGACAATTCCGACCAGATCGGGGAGTTCCTCGAATCCATCGGCAGGATGTCCGATACCGTCGACGGGCTCGCCGGACGCCTCGACAAGACGGTGGCCTCGCTTGACGTGCTGATCAAGGCGGTCAATCCGGAGGAGGTCGGCAAGATCGTCAACAACGCCGAGACGATCACGTCCAACGTTGCCGTTGCCTCGAAGAACCTGGATGAGGTCATTACGCAATTCGGCGACGCAATCGAAAGCTACGCCACGTTCGGGAAAACGGCGCAGGATGTCTTCAAGCAGGTCGATGCGATCGTCACAACGATCGATCCTGAAAAGGTCGGCAGCTCGATCGATGATTTCTCGGTTGTCATGGCGGATGCCAAGTCCGCGGTCGCTTCCGTCAAGGATGTCGCGGACTCGATCAATGCCAAGACCCAGAGCATCGACACCGCGATCGAGAACGTCTCCAACATGTCGATCAAGCTTAACCAGGCGTCCACGCGGGTGAACGAAATCCTGGTGAAGGTCGACGACCTGCTCGGTTCCGACAACGTCGAATCGCTGTCGGATCAGGCACGCGATACGCTTGTCGCGGTGAAGCAGGCGGCCGAGACCCTGAATGCCCGGATCGGGCCGATCGCGGCGAATATCGAGAACTTCTCGGGCTCCGGCCTCAGGGATGTGCGCGGTCTCGTCAGCGATACCCGCCGCACGGTTGACAATCTGAACCGCACGATCGAGTCGATCAGCAACGACCCGCAGCAATTCATCTTCGGGTCCGACAGCGTGAAGACCTATGACGGGCGCAAGCGTTACTAAGCGCCCGGCGAGCAGCGCGGGCGGATGCGGGCTATGGTTGCAATCCGGCAAGCCACTGAAAAAACAAATATGTCAGGTCTTTGCAATCGCCAGCGTATGCCTTAATTCTGACAGATACCAATTCGGCAAGCCCGGGGAAGTTTGGATAGATGCTTTTTGCCGCGATCGATAAAACCGGAGTGAGACCGCTTCTCGCGCTCGGTCTGCTGGCGGCAGGGCTGAGCGGCTGCGCGTTGCGCCCGGCGCCCGACACCTTCGATCTGTCCGCACAGCCCATGGTGACCTTCGAGAGCCAGAAGGCGCTGCGCTCCCAGCTTCTGGTGCCGACGCCGTCCGCAATCCAGGTGCTCAACAATCGCGGCATCGTCGTGCGTCTCGGCGGCGCGGAACTGCGTTATCTCGCAGGCGCCCAGTGGAGCGACCAGCTTCCCGTGGTAATCCAAGCGCAGCTTGTGGCAGGCCTTGAGAACACCGGCCTGTTTGCCGGCGTCGGCATGCCGGGGCAGGGGCTTGCGATCGACTATCAGGTCGTGGTTGAGGTGCGCGAATTCGCGATCAACGCCGCGGGACCGGGCTCCGCCAATGTCGAGCTCTCGGTCAAGCTGCTGGATGACCGAACCGGCGTGGTGCGGGCGCAGAGGCTGTTCACGGCAAGCGTGCCCGTCAGTTCCAGCGCAGCCAGCGGCGTTCTCGTGGCCGCGCTCGACGATGCCTTTTCCAAGGTACAATCCGAAATCGTAAGCTGGATCGCCGCCACGCTTTGAGCCGGCGATGCTGCGGTTAGGTTATCTGGCAGGCGTGGTTAAATGCACTTGCCGCCGGGTTTTGAGTGAGGCGTTGGCAACCCCAATCTCTCCCCTTGAGGGAGAGATGCCCCGACAGGGGCAGAGAGGGGTGAACCCTTTCGATAGGTTCGGAGCTTGCGGCTTCTAGGGCCTACCCCCTTTACCCCTCTCTGTCGCTTTCGCGACATCTCCCCCTCAAGGGGGGAGATTGTGGCTGAGAGGTCCAGAGGATCCGATAATCCGCGAGCGCCTGAGCTTCCTTAAAAAACGCACTCAGCCGCGTTCACCACGAGCGCGCTCAGATCGCGTCGGTCCATTCCAGCAGTGCGGTTGCCACGGCAGGTAGGTCCTGCATGCGGTGGATCACCGTTTCGGCGCCGGCTTCGGTCAGCTTGTCCGCGTGGGTCGGCGTGGTGTGCGAGGCGCCGGTGAAGCCGACGACGCGCATGCCGGCGGCTTTGGCGGCGGTGACGCCATGCACAGAATCCTCGATCACCAGCGTGTTCTTCGGGTTCGCGCCCATTTTCTCCGCGCCATGGAGGAAGATGTCGGGCTTCGGCTTCACCCGGTCGGGGCCGAGGGTTTCGGCGGAAAAGATATTGGGCTCGAAGATATCGAGCTGTCCGGTCTTCCTCAGCATCATGCGGACGCGTTCCGGCGTTGAGTTGGAGCAGATGCAGCGCGGCTCGGAAAGCTGGGCGACGGCCTCGCGCACGCCGGGGATTGGCTGCAGTTCCCGCTTGATCCGCTCATCGAGCTTGACGATTGCCAGGTCGAGAAGGGCGGCGGACAGCGGAATATTGGCTTCGCTTTCGACCGCCAGCAGAATGTTGCGCCAGGTCATGCCGGAAAAGCGCTCGCCGATCTCGCCGGCGGTGATCGGATAACCGGCATCGCTCAGAAGCCGCGCCTCGACTTCGGCAGCAAGAATTTCGGAATCGACCAGAACGCCGTCGCAGTCGAAGATGATGAGGTCGTAACGGGCCATTTGGGAATCCTGTAAAAAAGAGCGGGCGCGCCGCACATAAACCTGTTCGCGCCTGAGATCAAATCACCCTTCGTTGCGGGCTTCGATAAAACGCGTCACAAGTGTCTGAAGCGTGGCGGAAAGGAGCGGCATTCCGCCGCTGCGCCAGCCGAGCGCGTTGAGCCGCGTCGTCGTCATGGCGCTGACCGCGCTCTGGTCGGCGCGCGGCGGCAGGGGATGGGCGGATTGCAGCGCCGCCTTCAGCGGCGCGAGGATGGTATGGGTGTCGGTGACGATGTCGGACACATGGAAGGCCTTGCCGGAAATCTTCGGGATCGGCGCGTCGAGCAGTGTCAGGATCGCGCCGGCGAGATCGCGGCCGTGAACCTCGCTGCCCGCGCGGGCGGCGATCTCCTCGCCGCTGGCATAGCGCTCAAACAGATCTTCCCATTTGTTCGGCATAAGGTCGCCGTAAACGCCGGTGGCGCGGAGGCTGACGGGGATGAAGCCAGGGCGGGCGAGGGCGGAAAGCACCTGCTCAACGTCCCATTTCGCCTTGCCGTAGAGGCTTTGCGGCTGGGGCGGTTTGGTTTCCGGCAGCGGCGTGCCGGGCGGATAGCCGTCAAACACCGCGCGGCTCGACAGGAAAAAGGCATGCTTGACGCCGGCGCGGCATGCCGCCTCGAAAAGCGCGATGCTGCCTTCGACATTGGCTTTCAGAAAGCCCGCCGGATCGTCGCCTTCGCCGCCGCGATAGCGCCCGGGCGCGTGGGAGAAGGCTGCGTGGATGAAGACGTCGATGCCTGTGAAAAAGTCCTCGGAGACCGCTCCGCCGAGTTCCAGCGGCATGAACCTCACCGGCGCGGCGAACAGGTCCGGCGCCGGCGCGTTTCTGCCGGCCACGGTCACATCATGGCCGGCCGCAAGGCACGCCTCGACGATGTAGCGCCCGACAAGGCCCGTCCCGCCGCTGACGAGAATGTGCGTCATGCCGGCTTAATCGGATTTTCGAGCGTGGCGATATCGGGAATGCCGTCGCCATCGAAATAGGCCCACCACAGGTCGATCAGCGGCTTCAACTGTTCGGCACGCGGATGGTCGTCTTCCCACGGCTTTTCGTACTGGTAGTGCAGAACGCCGATATCCGGCCAGTTCCACAGGTCCGGCATGTTGAACCAGACATATTGCAGCATGTTCATGAACACCGGCAGGCCATGCCAGTCGGGGAAGAATTGCTGCAGGAAGGTCTGGTCGGTGCGCTTCCAGAAGGCCTCCGGCTGGTCGAGCGCGGCCAGCATGGCGGCGAAGGTCTCGACGTCCGGCCGGGCGACGAACACGCCGGAATTCATCCGGTGAAAATCGGCGAGGCTTTCATAGACATTCGGCGCGGCCGAAAACTCGGGATAGAAGAACAGCTTGTCGATGTTCTTCAACACCAGCGCATCGGCATCGATGAAGATCGCCGCGTGATATTCGACAAGTTGCCAGAGCCGCAGCTTGCAGAAATTGTCGAGCGGGGTGTGGAAGCCGGGCTTGCGGCCCTTGGTGAACGGTGCCTCGCCATGGATGTTCTTGCGCGCATGGCGCTCGTTGAATTCATCCGACAGCGGTAGGTGGTCGACGCCGACGAGCCGGCAGCCGAGATCGGCGAGATGCTTGAGGCCTTCCTCCGGCGCGCCGCCGGTATGCAGCACCACGACATCGGCCGGCGTGCCGGTCAGGAAGATCGACCGCGCCAGCGCCAGGGCACCCATGGCGTAGTCGTTGTTGGTCACCAGCGTGACGAAGGCGAACGGATATTTGGCGTCCACGCTGCGGTGGACGCCGTCGTTTTCGGGATCGCTCATGGCCTTACGAGACCGACTTCAGCGACTTGCCTTCCGGATCGCGGTTGATCTTGGTCGCAATATCCTTGGTCCAGGCAGAGACGGCCGGAACGCGTTTGCGATCAACGCGATAGGCGTATTTCTTCGCAATATCGACGATCTCGCCGAGCAGGCCTTCCTTGAGCGTGGTCGGGTTGAGGCCGAGCTCGAGGAACTTGTCGTTCTTGACGATCAGGTCGTTTTCCGGCGCTTCCTTGCGCGGGTTCGGCAGCCAGGCGATCTCGACGCCGGACATGTCGGAGATCATCTTGGCCAGATCGCGCACCCGGTGGGTCTCGGTCATCTGGTTGAAGATTTCGACGCGGGCATTCTTCTCCGGCGGATTGTTGAGCGCGAGCTCGATGCAGCGCACGGAATCCTGGATGTGGATGAAAGCGCGGGTCTGGCCGCCGACGCCGTGGACGGTCAGCGGGTAGCCGATCGCGGCCTGGATCAGGAAGCGGTTCAGCACCGTGCCGTAATCGCCGTCATAATCGAAGCGGTTGATGAGCTGCTCGTGGCGCTTGGTCTGCTCCGTGTGCGTGCCCCAGACGATGCCCTGATGCAGGTCGGTGATCCGAAGCCCGTCATTCTTGGCATAGAAGGCGAACAGCAACTGATCCAGGCACTTTGTCATGTGGTAGATCGAGCCGGGGTTCGACGGGTAGAGGATTTCCTGCGAGACCTTGTCGCCGGAATTGGTGGTGATATCGACCGGCAGATAGCCTTCCGGGATCGCAGCACCCACCGTCGAATAGCCGTAGACGCCCATCGTGCCGAGATGGACGACATGGGCATCGAGGTCGATCTCGACCAGCGCGTTCAGGAGGTTGTGGGTGGCGTTGACGTTGTTGTCGACCGTGTAGTTCTTGTGGCGGTCGGTCTTCATCGAATAGGGCGCAGCGCGCTGTTCTGCGAAATGAATGATCGCGTCCGGGCGCTCCTCTGCGAGCCACTGCTTCAGGATTTCATAGTCCTTGGCCAGGTCGATGAGATGGAAGTGGATGCGGCGGCCGGTCTCGGCATGCCAGATGCGGGTGCGTTCCTGGATCGAGTCCATCGGCGTCAGCGACTGGACGCCAAGCTCGGTGTCGATCCAGCGGCGCGACAGGTTGTCAACGATGTGAACTTCGTGTCCGGCATCCGACAAATGCAGCGACGTCGGCCAACCGACAAACCCGTCTCCGCCCATAACTGCGATCTTCATTGAGCCTCTCCGATCCATTTCAGCGATTCATCTTGTGCGTTAAACGCAATCAATATGACATAAATGCAATGGTTTTTTTACGCAATCTGTCGCGGGAAGTGAAACAATCCGCCTCCGCCCCGTGTTGCGAGGCGCTATGTTTAGGCCTAGTTATGGCCAAAAATTGATGGATGAGGCGGACATGACCGAAACCGAGAACCACGGTCTCAGTGGCTGGCTGGAAAACGGAGCGCATCACCTGCGGCAGCGGGTCTATTACGAGGACACGGATTTTTCCGGCGTCGTCTACCACGCGCGCTACCTGCATTTCTTCGAACGCGGGCGCACCGATCTTCTGCGCTGCCTTGGCGTGGAGCAGCGGGCGCTGCACACGATCGATGAGGAAGGTCTCGCCTTCGCGGTTCATCACATGGATCTGAAATTCGTGCGTCCGGCGCGGATGGATGATATCCTCGAGATCACGACGAAAACCGTCAAGGCGACGGGCGCGCGCATGGTGCTGGAACAGGCAATCCACGCAAATGGGCAATTGCTGACAACGGCGACCGTGACCGTGGTGGTGATCAACAAGGCCGGGCGCGCGCGCCGCATGCCAGACGATCTGGCCGCCACGCTGCTTGAAGGTCAGTCGAAGTAAACTGGCGCAATAAGCCGAAAGCCCCCGGAAACTGGGCTTGCTAAAACATGAGTATTATGTGAAGGAATTCGCGCCGCCGCGGGAGACGTCTGGTGCGGGCAAAGCCTTGCCTTCAGGGGCTGGCGATAAAATCGTAACCGGGCGTTAACCATGTTCGGGTATTCTGCGAAAAGCGGAATTTTAAGCCGAGTTGCCTAGCTTTCACCATGATTTTCAAGGACAGGAAGCAAAGATGCGAATCCACTTAAATTCCGAGTTGAACAAACCAGCGTCTCGCAGGCGGCTCTAACCATTTTGCCCGGCTTGCCGGGCCCATCTATTCAAGGACTTCGTCATATGGAACAGCTTGGGTTGGAAGCTACGCACGCCGATGTCGGCCTTCTGGCGCTCTTCTGGCAGGCGGGATTCGTCGTCAAGATCGTGATGCTGGGGCTGATTGCCGCGTCGGTATGGACCTGGGCGATCGTGATCGAGAAGATCATCGCCTACAACAAGGAACGCCGCGCCTATAACCAGTTCGAGGATGCGTTCTGGTCGGGCACCTCGCTCGAAAAGCTTTACAGCAATCTCTCCGATCGCAAGACCAGCGGCATGGCAGCCGTGTTCGTTTCGGCAATGCGCGAATGGAAAAAATCCTTCGAGCGCGGCGCGCGTGCCCCCATGGGCCTGCAGATGCGCGTCGAAAAGGCGATGGACGTCGCCATCCAGCGCGAATCCGAAAAGCTCGAGGCCCGCCTCGGCTTTCTGGCAAGCGTCGGTTCCGCAGCGCCCTTCATCGGTCTTTTCGGTACCGTTGTCGGCATCATGACCTCGTTCCAGGCGATCGCCGGATCGAAATCGACCAATCTTGCCGTTGTCGCGCCTGGTATCGCCGAGGCGCTGCTGGCAACGGCCATCGGCCTTGTCGCGGCTATTCCGGCCGTTGTCGCCTACAACAAGTTCTCCGCCGATTCCGGCAAGCTTGAAGGCCGCATGGAAGGCTTTGCCGACGAGTTCTCATCCATCCTGTCGCGTCAGATCGACGAAAAGCTGCAGTCGCGTCCGGCTGCCGAATAGCGAGGGGAGAACCAACCAATGGCAATGTCCATAGGATCAGGCGGAAGGGCCGGAGGCCGAGGCCGCAGGCGTGGCAAGCGCGCGCCCGTCAGCGAAATCAACGTCACGCCGCTGGTCGACGTCATGCTGGTGCTGTTGATCATCTTCATGGTCGCGGCCCCGATGATGACGGTCGGCGTGCCGATCGACCTGCCGGAAACCCAGGCGCAGGCGATGAATTCGGATACCCAGCCGATCACGATCTCGGTCAATCCGGAAGGCCAGATTTTCCTGCAGGAAACCGAGATCCCGATCGATGAGGTCGTGCCGAAGCTCGAGGCGATCGCCACCACCGGCTACAATGAGCGCATCTATGTGCGCGGCGACGCCAATGCCGATTACGGCACGGTCATGAAGGTGATGGCCCGCATTTCCGCCGCAGGCTTCAAGAATATCGGTCTTGTAACCCTGCAGGAACAGGATAGCTGATCTTAGCCCATGAAGCGCAGCCTTGCCATTTCATTCCTGTTGCACTGTCTGGTCCTCGGCTGGGCAGTGTTTGTGCTTGGCGCGCCTTCATCGCTTGAGGTGGCCGATGTCGAAGCGCTGCCGGTGACGCTGATACCGGTGGAAGACATTACCCAGGTGCAGGAAGGCGACAAGACGGCGGAGCTTGCCGATATCGCCGCCCCCGTGCCGACAAGGCGGCCGCAGGAGGTTGCCGAGGCCCAGAATGTCGGCGAAAACGATATCGACCTCGAAACCGACACCAACGCGACGCCGGACGATATCGCGCAGGAACAGGCCGCGGTGCCGACGCCGGCCGCCGAGCCGACGCCGGAACCCGCGCCCGTCGAGGAGCCCGCTTCCGAGCCTCCGCCGCCGACGCCGCAACCGGCCGAACGGCCCGAGCCCGCGCCTGCGCCAGAGCCCACCCCCGCACCGGAGCCAACGCCCGCGCCGACCCCGGAGCCGACGCCTGCGCCTGAACCCGCGCCGGCCCCCGAGCCTACGCCGGAGCCTGAAGCCAGCGAGCCGGCCGCCGAGACGCCGCCGGAACCGGAGCTCGCCTTCCCCGACCAGGCGCCGCTTCCGACCCGGAGGCCGCCGGAGCCGGTGCTGCGCGAAACCCGCACAGCCGAGGCGCCGCGGACCGACAGCCAAACGACGGCGTCCACGACGGCCGAGGAAGACGATTTCAACGTCGATGAGATCGCAGCGCTTCTCAACCGCACGGAAGCCACCGGCGGCGGCGCGCAGCGTTCCGAGGCGCCAGCGGCCGCGGGCGCGACCCGCACAACCGGCGGCTCGACGCTCAGCCAGAGCGAGCTTGACGCGCTGCGCGGGCAAATCCAGCGCAACTGGTCCATCCTCGCTGGCCTTGACGGCGCCGACGATGTGCGCATACGCATCCAGATGAAACTCGATCCCTCCGGGGCGATCGTGGGCGCGCCCGAGGTGACTGCCACCGGCGGCAGCGAGAGCGCGCGGCGGATTCTCGCCGGGGGCGCACGGCGCGCGGTGCTGAAGGCCTCGCCCTTCAGCGGGCTCCCGCGGGAAAAATATGACGCCTGGAGCGAGGTCATCGTGAACTTTGACCCGAGTCAGATGCTTTAACACTTCATTCGGTGCCGCCTGAGGGCGATCCCCGGCGAACCGGAGCAATCAACGCTGAAAGGCCAGTCCTGTCATGCTTAAAAATTGTCTCGTATTTCTCTCCGTCGCGTGGGCTGGCATCGCCGTCCTGTTCGTGACGCCTGCCAACGCTCTGGTGGAAATCGATATCTCCAGCGGCAATGTGCAGCCGCTGCCGATCGCGATCACCAACTTCATGTCCGATGATGGTCTCGGCGCCGACATTTCCGGTGTCATCGCCGCCGATCTTAAGCGTTCCGGGCTGTTCAAGCCGGTCGACAGTTCCGCGTTCATCGAGCAGATCAGCAATCCCGACCAGACCCCGCGTTTCGAAGACTGGCAGGTCATCAACGCCGAGGCGCTGGTGGTCGGCCGCGTCACCCGCGAGCCCGATGGCAGGCTGCGATCCGAATTCCGGCTGTGGGACACCTATGCCGGCCAGCAGATCATTGGCCAGCAGTTCTTCACCCAGCCCGACAATTGGCGGCGCGTCGCCCATATCATCGCCGATTCGATCTACCAGGCGCTGACCGGCGAGCAGGGCTATTTCGACAGCCGCATCGTTTTCGTCTCCGAAAGCGGGCCGAAGACCGACCGCAAGCGTCGCCTCGCGATCATGGATCAGGACGGCTTCAACGTCCGCATGCTGACGGACGGACAGTATATGGTCCTCACCCCCCGGTTCTCGCCGAACCGGCAGGAGGTCACCTACATGTCCTATGAAAACGACCAGCCGCGCGTCTATCTGCTTCAGCTAGAGACCGGGCAGCGCGAGGTGGTCGGCAACTTCCCCGGCATGACGTTTGCGCCGCGGTTCTCGCCGGACGGTCAGCGCATCATCATGAGCCTGCAGCAGGACGGCAATGCCAATATCTACACGATGGACCTGCGCACCCGCTCGACCACGCGGCTGACGAATACCGGCGCGATCGACACCTCGCCGTCCTATTCCCCGGACGGTAACCGGATCGTGTTCGAAAGCGATCGCGGCGGACGTCAGCAGCTCTACGTCATGAATGCCGACGGCTCCAACCAGCAGCGGATATCCTTCGGCGATGGCAGCTATTCGACGCCGGTCTGGTCGCCGCGCGGAGACCTGATCGCGTTCACCAAACAGTCCGGCGGCAAGTTCTCGATCGGGGTGATGAAGCCCGACGGCAGCGGCGAGCGCATTCTGACTACCGGCTTCCACAATGAGGGGCCGACATGGTCTCCGAACGGCCGGGTGCTGATGTTCTTCCGCCAGAATGCCGGCGAGGGCGGCCCGCACCTTTATTCGATCGACCTGACGGGTTACAATGAACAGCGTATCCAGACGCCGGATTTCGCATCCGACCCGGCCTGGTCGCCGCTGCTGGAGTAGGGCGTGAGGGGCAAAGGTCGCCCGCGCCGCAAATGCGGGCTTGCCTTTGACGTTTCCTTAACCATTTCCGTTGAGGGGACGTTAACAGTGATTTGCTAGCTCTTTGCGGCAAGGTCGGCGGTCTGCGTACCGTCCATAGTTTTGAGTTGTTTTTCCGCGTTATCGACCGGGCATCCGGTCCATGTTTTGAACGCTTCTTAAGGAGAGCGGTAATGAGCCGAGCCACGTTTGGGGTTGAAGGCAATGCGAACAAATTCAGGGTAAAGCCCGCCATGGTCGCGCTTTGCGCGGTTCTTGCGCTGGCCGGCTGCGCCAAGGACAACAAGAACAACCTGCCTGGCAACGGCATGGCCGGCGGCGCCGGCGCATCCTCGGGCATCGCTTCCCCGGGCAGCGTTCAGGACTTCGATCTGAATGTCGGCGACACGGTCTATTTCGAAACCGATTCGGCATCGATCACCCCGATCGCGGCCCAGACGCTCGACAAGCAGGCCCAGTGGCTGCAGCGTTACCAGAACTACGCGATCCGCATCGAAGGCCATGCCGATGAGCGCGGCACACGCGAATACAACCTCGCGCTCGGCGCCCGCCGCGCCACGGCCACCAAGAATTACCTCGTGTCGCGCGGCATCCCGGCCAATCGCCTTTCGACGATTTCCTACGGCAAGGAACGCCCGGTCGCCGTCTGCGACAACATTTCCTGCTGGTCGCAGAACCGCCGCACCGTCACCGTGCTGACGGGCGCGGGAAGCTGATCGATCCGAAAGCAGACTTGAAAAACCGGCCTCGCGCCGGTTTTTTTATGTCCGCCGTGCAACAATGCGCGTTTTGATCTAAATATGGCCAGAAACACAGTGTGCGAAGGTTTGAGGCAAAAGGTTTGGGACATGCGATGATGAAAAAAGCGATGATTTGTCTTCTGGCCGGCTCGGCGATGCTGGGAGGAAGCGCCAATGCTGCGGTCTTTCCCGCATTCGGCAAGGCGGCCGGACAGCACACGCAGGTGGTGCAGGTGCAGGCCACGGATCCGTCCCTCAGGATCCAGCAGCTTGAGGAGCAGGTGCGCAACCTGACGGGCCAGGTCGAGGATCTCGGCTTTCAGATGCTGCAGATGGAAGAAAAGATCCGCAAGATGCAGGAGGATATGGAGTTCCGTCTGCAGGATCTTGAAAGCGGCATGGCGACGCCGCCGTCTGGCGGCACTGGCAATGCCGCCGACATTGGCGATGACGCGACGGCCACGATGGATGCGCCGCCTCCGAACCCGGAACCGTCGGCGACCGCCGATGTGCCGGCCGATCTGCCGGAAGCGGCCGAAGGCGGCGGGTCCGATGCCGATTTCTACAAGCTCGCCTATGATCTCATTCTCTCCGGCGATTACCAGCAGGCCGAGGAGGCTTTCGGCGAGTTCGTGCTGAGCTATCCCGACAGCCCACTCATTCCCGATGCCAGCTTCTGGCTCGGGGAATCGATGCTGGCGCAGCAGAAATACAACGAAGCCGCCAAGACATTCCTGAACGCATACAAGGCCTATGGCGATTCCGCCAAGGCGCCGGAAATGCTGCTGAAGCTCGGCCAGTCGCTCGCCGGAATGGACAACAAGGACGCCGCCTGCGCGACCTTCGCCGAAGTGCCGACGCGTTATCCGAACGCCGCCCAGGCCGTGCTGACCAAAGCCCAGGCCGAGATCAAGGCCAATGGATGCTGACCCTGGTGTCAGCCGGATCAGATGAGTTTTCCAGAGGGCGACCCGCCCTCGATGCCGCCCGCAGCTTTGTAAGTCGTCTCAAGCCTGACTGTCATGTTCTGGTCGCGGTATCGGGCGGCAGCGATTCGCTCGGGCTGCTGGTCGCGCTTGTCGAAGCCGCCGACCAACTTTCCCGCCGCGACATCCGCATTTCGGCCGCCACGGTCGATCACGGCCTGCGCGCGCAATCGGCCGATGAAGCGGCAACGGTCGCGCGCTTCTGCGCCTCTCGGATGATCGGACATGAAACGCTTCCCTGGCGCGGCGAAAAGCCGGCGACGGGGGTTTTGGCCGCTGCCCGCGATGCCCGCTACCGCCTGCTCGCCGACCACGCCGCCCGGATCGGCGCGGATGTTATCGCGGTGGCCCACACGCTCGACGATCAAGCCGAGACCTTAGAGATGCGCAAGGCTCGCAACCCCGACCCGCCGGTTTCCGGCATGGCGGCGGAAACGCTTTTGATGGGACACGCCTGGGTGGCGCGTCCATTTCTGTCCGTTTCCCGCCGGGCGATCCGTGACCTGCTGGTCGCGCGTGGGATTGCGTGGATCGATGATCCCTCCAATGACAACGCCCGCTATGAACGCGTTCGGGTGCGGCAATCTCTGGAAGGCGCGATCGCGGCGCCGGGCGCTGAGGCTGCCATGGCCGGACATATGCGCGCCCGTCTCTCTGAAGCTGCGGCCAGCCTTTTCGAAGCCTGCGCGCGCATTCATGACGCTACGGTGGCCGAGGTCGATGCGGAGCCTCTCTTGCGCAATCGGGAGGCCGCCCGCTACCTGCTGAATGTGCTGACGGCAATTATCGGCGGCGAAACCCACGGGCCGGGGAAGGCCGCCCTTGCCGATATTGTGGCGATGGCCGAAGCGCCGCATGGCGCGCGCATGACGGCCGGTGGTTGCCTGTTCGAACGCAACAGGGAAAGCCTGTTCATCCTGCGCGAACGGCGCAACCTCAACCTTCTGGAGGTGGCCGCGCGGGCAGCAGCGGTTTGGGACGGGCGGTGGCGGATTGAAAACCGCTCCGGCGCAGTGGCGGCGATCTGCCCGGCTGGCATTGATGGCGAGCCGGGCGAGGCCTTCGCTGCGCTTCCCCCCCGCCTGTCGAAGCTTGCGCGTTCGACCATGCCTTCCGCAGGGGAGGACGCATTTCCGGATGGGGTCGCGATCAGCCGCATCCTGTCGCCCTATCAGCGCTATCTGCCCGGTTTCGATCTTGCGCTGGCCAACCGGCTGGCGGTGGCCTTCGGGGTTTCGCCTTTCCCCGCGCCGGGCTATTTCGTCGCGGAAGATTAAACTTGGGATGCGCTTGTCTTGGCAAGACATGGCGTCGACCCTATGTTAGGCGTAACTCAGCGGCACCAACGTGCCGATCATATGATTTCGGGGATTTTGATGAACCCAAACTTACGCAATATTGCGCTGTGGGCCATAATCGCGTTGCTGCTGGTCGCGCTGTTCAGCATGTTCCAGTCCACGCCGTCGCATAACGGCGCGACGCAGGTGGCCTATTCGCAGTTCGTCAGCGATGTCGATTCCGGCAAGGTCAAGGATGTGACCATTACCGGCAACACCATCACCGGCACTTATTCCGGCGGCGGCGGCAAGACATTCCACACCTATGCCCCGGTTATCGACGATTCCCTGCTCACCAAGCTTGAAAACGCCAATGTGAATGTGGATGCCAAGCCGGTGAATGACGGCTCTGGTGGCATTCTGAGTTATGTCGGAACGCTTCTGCCGATGCTCCTGATCCTCGGCGTCTGGCTGTTCTTCATGCGCCAGATGCAGGGCGGCTCGCGCGGGGCCATGGGCTTCGGCAAGTCCAAGGCCAAGCTTCTGACCGAGGCCAATGGTCGCGTCACCTTTGATGATGTCGCCGGCGTCGACGAAGCCAAGCAGGACCTCGAGGAAATCGTCGAATTCCTGCGCGACCCGCAGAAGTTCCAGCGCCTCGGCGGCCGCATTCCGCGCGGCGTGCTGCTGGTCGGCCCGCCCGGTACCGGTAAGACGCTGCTGGCCCGCTCGGTCGCCGGTGAGGCCAATGTGCCGTTCTTCACCATTTCGGGTTCGGACTTCGTTGAAATGTTCGTCGGCGTCGGCGCATCGCGCGTCCGCGATATGTTCGAACAGGCCAAGAAGAATGCGCCCTGCATCATCTTCATCGACGAAATCGATGCGGTCGGCCGTCATCGCGGCGCCGGTCTCGGCGGCGGCAATGACGAGCGCGAGCAGACGCTGAACCAGTTGCTGGTCGAGATGGACGGCTTCGAGGCCAATGAGGGCGTGATCCTGATCGCCGCCACCAACCGGCCCGACGTTCTCGATCCAGCGCTTCTGCGTCCCGGCCGTTTCGACCGTCAGGTCGTGGTGCCGAACCCGGATATCGTCGGCCGCGAACGCATTCTGAAGGTGCATGCCCGCAACACGCCGCTGGCCCCGAATGTCGACCTCAAGGTCGTTGCCCGCGGCACGCCGGGCTTCTCCGGCGCGGATCTGATGAACCTCGTCAACGAGGCGGCGCTGATGGCAGCAAGGCGCAACAAGCGCCTTGTCACCATGGCCGAATTCGAGGATGCCAAGGACAAGATCATGATGGGCGCCGAGCGGCGTTCCACCGCGATGACCGAAGCGGAGAAGAAGCTGACCGCCTATCACGAGGCGGGCCACGCGATCGTGGCGCTCAAGGTGCCGGTGGCAGACCCCGTCCACAAGGCGACGATCATTCCGCGCGGCCGCGCGCTCGGCATGGTGATGCAGTTGCCCGAGGGCGACCGCTATTCGATGAGCTACAAGTGGATGATCTCCCGCCTCGCCATCATGATGGGCGGCCGCGTTGCCGAGGAAATCACCTTCGGCAAGGAGAACATCACCTCCGGTGCATCCTCCGATATCGAGCAGGCCACCAAGCTTGCCCGCGCGATGGTAACGCAATGGGGCTTCTCGGACGAACTCGGTCACGTTTCCTATGGCGAGAACCAGCAGGAGGTCTTCCTCGGCCATTCGGTCTCGCAGTCGAAAAATGTGTCCGAATCGACCGCCCAGAAGATCGACAGCGAAGTCCGCCGCCTGATCGACGAGGCCTATGCCGAGGCGACCCGTATCCTGACCGAAAATCGCGAGGGCTTCGTGCAGCTTGCCGAAGGCTTGCTGGAATACGAGACGCTCTCCGGTGACGAGATCAAGGCGATCCTGAAGGGCGAGAAGCCCGCCCGCGATCTCGGCGACGATACCCCGCCCTCGCGCGGTTCCGCGGTGCCCTCCATGGGACCCAAGAAGGACGCGCCCGCGCCGGCAGACGGCAAGGGTGACGGGTTCGAGCCGCAGACCAACTGACCATTCAACCGCCGGCCCCAAAGCCGGCGGTTTTTTGTTGGCGTTTGGAAAGGCAGGCCGGACGGCGTTTGCAGGGCAACTGGTCCATCGCGCCTCGGTAACGCCATGTTAGCGGTGTTGACGTTATTTTAAGTGCCCTGAGGGCGATAATCTGCGAAGACACTCTCGTTTGTATTTTGGTTTTGGAGCGACGCGGCACGCGCGGCGCTGAAGAGGATTGCCATGACACGTAAATATTTTGGTACCGACGGTATTCGCGGACAGTCGAATGTTTTCCCGATGACGCCGGATCTGGCGATGCGCGTGGGCATCGCCGTCGGCACGATCTTCCGGCGCGGCGATCACACCCATCGCGTGGTGATCGGCAAGGATACGCGGCTTTCCGGCTATATGCTGGAAAATGCGCTGGTGGCGGGCTTCACCGCGGCCGGCCTCGATGTCTACCTGCTCGGCCCGATCCCCACGCCGGCCGTTGCTATGCTGACGCGCTCGCTGCGCGCCGATGTCGGCGTGATGATCTCGGCCTCGCACAACCCCTTCGCCGATAACGGCATCAAGCTGTTCGGGCCCGACGGCTACAAGATGTCCGACGAGATCGAGGCGCGGATCGAGGCGCTGATCGACCGCGACAATTTCCATGCCCAGCTCGCCCGCTCGAACGAAATCGGTCGTGCCAGCCGCGTTGACGGCGACATCTATCGCTATATCGAATTCGTAAAGCGCACCCTGCCGCGCGATGTGACGCTGCACGGCCTCAGGGTCGTGGTCGATTGCGCCAATGGCGCGGCCTACAAGGCGGCCCCGACGGCGCTCTGGGAACTCGGCGCCGATGTGGTCGAGATCGGCACGGAGCCGAATGGCCTCAACATCAACAAGGAATGCGGCTCCACCTATCCCAAGACCCTGCAGGAAAAGGTGCATGAGGTGCGCGCCGATGTCGGAATCGCGCTCGATGGCGATGCTGACCGCGTTATCATCGTCGATGAGCAGGGCAGCATCATCGATGGCGATCAGGTGATGGCCGTGATCGCCGGCAACATGGTCGAGGACAAGGAATTGAAGGGCGGCGGCGTGGTGGCCACGGTGATGTCCAATCTCGGCCTCGAGCGCCATCTGAACGGCATGAATCTCGACCTGGTGCGCACCAAGGTCGGCGACCGCTACGTCGTCGAGCATATGCGCAAGAACGGCTACAATGTCGGCGGCGAACAGTCCGGTCATATCGTGCTGTCCGATTTCGGCACGACCGGCGATGGGCTGGTGGCGGCGCTGCAGGTGCTGGCCGCCGTCAAGCGCGCGGGCAGGCCGGTCAGCGAGGTCTGCCGCAAGTTCGACCCCGTGCCGCAGCTTCTGCGCAATGTCCGCATCACCGCCGGCGCGGCTCCTCTCGAAGACGGCAATGTCAAAAAGGCGATCGCCGATGCCGAGGCCGAACTGAAGGGCCGCGGCCGCCTGGTGATCCGCCCCTCGGGCACCGAGCCGCTGATTCGCGTCATGGCAGAGGGCGACGATCCTGCACAGGTCGAAAGCGTGGTCTCGGGCCTGATCGACGTGATTTCGAGCGTGCGCACCGCCGCGTGAGGCTAGGTCGGAGTTGATTCCGCCACTTCAGAGTGCAATGAGCCTTGCGAATTCTCGTCCAAAGGCTCGAAGGCTATATCGCTTGGCAGACGGGCGGCCTTAGGGTTGTTTGATGCTCTCTGCAGATAATATCTGATCGAACATGTTGTCTTTTACAGTCCCGTTGACTGTCAATTTGCAGCGCGGGCTGCAATTCTCGAGAATGAATTTCCTGTCAGCGCGAGGTAGGTTTTCAATTTCGACACTAATCGGCGTAGTGTCGAACATACCGACGCGAAGCATCGCAAACTCTCCAAATATCGCGAGGTCCCCAGTCAGCGAAACTTTATGACCGACAAGTTCCGCTTTATCGAGATTGTAGTCGATCAGCGACATGGGGGTGTAATCAGAAGGAGACGGTATAAATTCTGCGACAGTCAGTGCGGCGGCGGTTATGCGCGCAGTCGGGTTCGAATTGCAGAATTCTAGAACGCGGTTTTCAAATTCTATGTATTTCTGGTCGTTTAGGTCTGTGACTTCAGCCTTCTGCGTGGCTGCAAAAACTCCGATAACAATTCCATATCCTATCGAGAGGTTGTTGAGAGTTTCTCTATCAATAGTTGTTAATTCAGCTGGCGTGATCGACGTTCGATCATCGTGAAAATCGCCACACCTGTAGGACGCTTCGGTCGAATTAGCGGACATAGGAAGGACGGAGAAAATCAAAGCAATAGCTGCGTTCTTCATGTTTCTAATCACTTTCTTTTGCAAGGAATATGCACTGCCACTTCAGGAAACTCAACATAAGGTAGTCAAAACCTCGCCCCGGTAGAAACAATATTCAGTATAAGGAGCGGGGTAGGCCCAAACCAGAGTTTGGATTGGCAATCTTTCCGCTTGCCAAGCGATCCGGCCTCCCATATATCCGACGGCGGGACACCTCTCCCCAACGAGAGGCCACTATCTGAAAGGGTAGACTATGACTGATATGACCAAGCCGGACACCCGTCCGGCCAATCCCCGTTTTTCTTCTGGCCCCTGTGCGAAGCGTCCCGGCTGGACGCCCGAAGCGCTTAATGATGCGCCGCTTGGCCGTTCCCACCGCGCGAAAATCGGCAAGGCGAAGCTCAAGGAAGCAATCGACCTTACCCGCGAAATCCTCGGCGTTCCCGGCGACTACCGCATCGGCATCGTTCCGGCGTCGGATACCGGCGCGGTCGAGATGGCGCTGTGGTCGCTGCTTGGCGAACGCGGTGTCGACATGCTCGCCTGGGAATCGTTCGGTTCGGGCTGGGTGACCGATGTCATCAAGCAGCTCAAGCTCAAGGATGCGCGCAAGATCGAAGCGCCCTATGGCCAGCTCCCCGACCTTTCCACTGTCAATTTCGACAATGACGTGGTCTTCACCTGGAACGGCACCACTTCGGGCGTACGCGTTCCGAACGCCGATTTCATCCCCTTTGACCGCAAGGGCCTGACGATCTGCGACGCGACTTCGGCCGTGTTTGCGCAGGACCTCGACTTCAACAAGCTCGATGTCGTCACCTACTCCTGGCAGAAGGTGTTGGGCGGCGAGGGCGGCCATGGCGTGCTTATCCTCTCGCCGCGCGCTGTCGAGCGGCTGGAAAACTACACGCCGGAATGGCCGCTGCCGAAGATCTTCCGCATGACCAAGGGCGGCAAGCTGATCGAGGGCATCTTCGTCGGCGAAACCATCAACACGCCGTCCATGCTCTGCGTCGAGGACTATCTCGATGCGCTGAAATGGGCAAAGACCGTTGGCGGCCTTGAAGGCCTGATGGCGCGGGCCGATGCCAACGCCAAGGTGATCTTCGATTTCGTCGAGAAAAACGACTGGATCGAGAACTTGGCGGAAGCGCCGGAAACGCGTTCCAATACCTCCGTCTGCCTCAAGATCGTCGATCCCGCCGTTCTGGCGCTTGACGATGCCGGGCAGGCCGCGTTCGCCAAGGCGATCGTCTCCTCGCTCGACAAGGAAGACGTCGCCTACGATATCGGCGCCTACCGCGATGCGCCATCCGGCCTTCGCATCTGGGCGGGTTCCACTGTGGAAACCGCCGACATGGAAGCGCTGATGGGCTGGCTCGACTGGGCCTTCCGGGCTGAAAAGGCCAAGCTCGCCGCCTGAGCGAGACGAATTGACGAGGCTCGCGCCGACAGTGATCGCCCGCGCGAGCCGTTCATTCCAGAGAATTATTCTTTTTGAAGGAGGCCATCATGGCACCTCGCGTACTCGTATCCGACGCGCTGTCGGAAGCTGCCGTCCAGATCTTCAAGGATCGCGGCATTGATGTCGATTTCCAGCCGAAGCTCGGCAAGGACAAGGAAAAACTGCTCGAAGTCATCGGCCAGTATGATGGCCTCGCCATCCGCTCGGCCACCAAGGCGACCGAGAAGCTGATCGAGGCGGCGACCAATCTCAAGGTCATCGGCCGAGCCGGCATCGGCGTCGACAATGTCGATATCCCGGCCGCATCGCGCCGCGGCATCATCGTCATGAACACGCCCTTCGGCAACTCGATCACGACCGCCGAACACGCCATTTCGCTGATGCTGGCCGTCGCCCGCCAGATCCCCGCAGCCGATGCCTCGACCCAGGCCGGCAAGTGGGAGAAGTCGAAATTCATGGGTGTCGAGATCACCGGCAAGACGCTGGGCGTCATCGGCGCTGGCAATATCGGCTCGATCGTCTGCAACCGCGCGCTCGGCCTGAAGATGAACGTCATCGCCTTCGACCCCTTCCTGTCACAGGACAAGGCCGAGAAGATGGGCGTCACCAAGGTCGAGCTCGACGAGCTTCTGGCCAAGGCCGATTTCATCACGCTCCACGTTCCGATGACCGACAAGACCCGCAGCATTCTGAATGCCGAGGCGCTGGCCAAGACCAAGAAGGGCGTACGCATCATCAACTGCGCCCGCGGTGGTCTGGTGGATGAGGCGGCGCTCGCCGAAGCCATCAAGTCCGGCCATGTCGCCGGCGCCGGCTTCGACGTGTTCGAAACCGAGCCCGCGACCGAGAGCCCGCTCTTCGGCCTCGAAAACGTGGTCTGCACGCCGCATCTCGGCGCCTCGACCACGGAAGCGCAGGAAAACGTGGCGCTTCAGGTTGCCGACCAGATGTCGGATTATCTCCTCAAGGGCGCCGTCAGCAACGCCATCAACATGCCGTCGATCTCGGCCGATGAGGCCCCGCGCCTGAAGCCTGTGATCAAGCTGGCGGAAGTGCTGGGCGGCTTTGCCGGCCAGGTGACTGAAAGCCCGATCAAGCAGGTCGAAGTGCTCTATGACGGCGTCTTCGCCGACATGAACACCACGGCGCTCACCAGCGCCATGCTGGCCGGCCTGCTGCGTCCGGTCGTGGCCGATGTCAACATGGTTTCGGCGCCGATCATGGTGAAGGACAAGGGCATTATCCTGCAGGAAGCAAAGCGTGATAAATCAGGCGTTTACGACGGTTATATCAAGCTGACGATCACCACCGAAAAGCAGACCCGTTCGGTCGCCGGCACGGTGTTTTCCGATGGCAAGCCGCGCTTCATCCAGATCAAGGGCATCAACATGGATGCCGATGTCGGTCGCCACATGATCTACATCGCCAACACCGACGTGCCCGGCATGATCGGCTTCATGGGCTCGACGCTTGGCGATGCCGGCGTCAATATCGCCAACTTCCAGCTCGGCCGCGACAACCAGGGCGGCGATGCGATCGCGCTGCTCTATGTTGACGAGGAGCCGAAGCAGGAAGTCCTCGACAAGCTGCTCGCCCATCCGGCGATCAAGCAGGCGAAGCCGCTGGAATTTGCAGTCGAATAAAGGCTGTTCTTTCATCAAAGCCCGGCTCCTTTCGGAGGCCGGGCTTTTTTTCTGTTGGATACGCTCTAGTTTAATCAATAGTCTAAGGGGAAAGCGTCAATCAGGAGAGCTTGAATGCCTGCAACCTGCACCGGCTGCCGCGACGGCGAGGCCTTGGCATTTGACTTCTCCATGGCATTTCAGCCGATCATTGACCTCCGCGACGGATCCATTTTCGCGCATGAAGCGCTCGTGCGCGGCACCGCCGGCGAGAGCGCTTCGTCGATCTTGAGCCAGGTGACGCAGAAGAACCTTTACGCCTTCGATCAGCTCTGCCGCGTCAAGGCGATCGAACTCTCTGGAAAGCTTGGCTTGATGGAAACCAAGGCACGGCTTTCGATGAATTTCATGCCGCGTGCAATCTATGATCCCCGAGCCTGCATCCGGCTGACCCTTTCCGCCAGCCGTCGGTGCGGCATTCCCGCCGATCGGCTGATCTTCGAATTTACGGAGACAGAACAGATCGACGCCGAGCGGCTTAACGCCATCCTCAGGGTCTATGAGGAGCTCGGCTTCAAGGCGGCGATCGATGACTTCGGCGCCGGCCACTCTGGTCTGTCCATGCTGGCCGATGTCGCGCCTTCGATCATCAAGCTGGATATGGCGCTGGTGCGCGACATCGACAGCCACCCAGCGCGACGGACTATCGTTCGGCATATGCTCGCTATGGCGCGAGATATGTCGGTCGAGGTGGTCTGCGAGGGGGTTGAGAGCGCGGCGGAACTGGATACGCTGGCCGACCTCGGCGCCCGTCTGGTGCAGGGCTATCATTTCTGCCGGCCGCTGTTCGAACGGCTCGCGGGCCCGGAGGAAATAAACGGGCTCGGCTGAACCGGACCCGGGAGATCACGAGGAGGAGATCATGCAGACATCCGCGCTGAACGCGCTCGATCAGTCGCTGGAGCAGCTTGCGGCTGCCGGCTTCAGAATGGGGCCGGCATGGGAGGCGACCCATGAGCTTTGCCAGGGGCATGAGGGCGAAAGCCTGTTTGATGCCGCCCATGCGCTCTGCCACAGGATCGAAGGCGATGACCGCAATGCCGGCTATTGGTACCGGCGCGCGGGAAAGCCGGTTTCGACGGGAAGCCTTGCGGAGGAATGCGCGGCGCTGCGGGCGGAGATTGCCGGGGCCTGACCGCGGCGCCCACCCGAGTCATTTCAGGATGAAGAAAGGCCACGCCTTTTGAAAAAGGCGCGGCCCTTTCTCGTCGCGCTCAATTATTTGCAAGTTCGACCGCCGGCGGGCTCCAGGCGCCGCTCAGCACGGCGAGCTCCGGCCAGTAGAGGCGCATGGTCAGGCTGAAGTGGCCGCTCTCGGGCGCTGGCAGCCAATTGGCTTCCTTGTCCTTGCCGGGCGATTCGCGCTGGATGTAGATATCGACCGACCCATCGGGGTTTTGCTTGAGGCCGTCATTGCTGCCGAGCGTGTAGCGGTTGATCGGGTTCTTGGCGAAGAACTGATCCTGATTGTAGAGCGTGACCGACCAGAAGGCCCGCGCCGGCGGGGTCTCGCCCTTGTCGAAATGCAGGACATAGTTGTTGGAACTGTCGAAAGGATTGCCATCGGCATCCACGAAGGCGCTGGGATAGACGGCATCGACCGGCTTGTTGGCGCCAAGCCCGCCAAAGGCGACGCCGGCGCGATGCATGTAGTCGGAGCCGTAGCTGCCGATCCCGGTCAGATTGATGCGCCAGCCGTTGACGAGTTCGCCGGAGCGCACCCAGGTCTTCTCGATGAAGGGCAAAACCTTCGCGGGCGCATCGGCAATGGCTTCCTGCACAGCCTTCGGCTGCTTGGCGGGGTCATAGCTTTCGCCGGGCACCAGTCCGATCTGGCGCATCAGGTCGACGGCGGAATCGTCGTTGGCATGCGGCGGGTTCTTCTTCATCAGTTCGGCGAAGCGTTGGAAGAAGGCCGCGCCGTCGAGTTTCTTGATCTGGCTGACGGGCGACGTCATGTCCTGGTTGGGGTCCACGACGCCCTTTGGCGCGACATAGTCGGTGCCCCAGGCGCTGAGCGGCACGGCCTTAAGGTCCTTCTGGAAGGCGTGAACCGCGTCGTAATCGCCCTTGCCCCTGGTTTCGATGCGTCCGAGCATCCAGCCATTGGCCGTGGGGCTTTGATAGGCCCTTACGCCGTCGGGCAGTTTGCCCTCCCAGCCGGGACCGACGATCGCGAAAGTATAGGCGTCATCGCCGGTGGTCCGGCTTCCGGGTGCGGCATAGACCTCGGTCCATTCGTCCATCATCTGGAAGAGGTAGTACCGCCCCTTCGACGGCGGAACCGAAATAATAAGCGGCTCCTTCGAAACATCATAGGTGAGCGAGGAATAGAGTGTGTTGGCATTGGGCCGGACAACGGTGTCGAAGGAGGCATCGGGAAAGGCCGCCAGATTGGCGAACTGGTTGATCGGCGCGCTCACGCCCCCCGGCTCGGCGACATTGGTGGAGATCGCCGTGCTGACATCCATCAGCACCATCGGATAGGCCATGACATAGATCGAATAGACGATCGCCTTTGCCTGTTCCTCGGTCAGCGGGCTTTTGGCCTCGACCTGGGTTTGGGCAAACACCGGAGCGTTGACCACCGGCGAGAATGT
The DNA here is from genome assembly GCF_053484265.1 of Martelella sp. FOR1707. NCBI lineage: Bacteria > Pseudomonadati > Pseudomonadota > Alphaproteobacteria > Hyphomicrobiales > Aurantimonadaceae > Martelella > Martelella sp. FOR1707. The sequence goes on from NZ_JBAKFP010000003.1 coordinate 388,349, forward strand.
CACCGCGAGACTGAGCGCGGCAATGGCAACTGGTTTTAGCTTCATCGGGTATCTCCTCTAAGTTGTGATACCCGAGTTAGCGGTAAAGTTGAAGAAATTTTGTGACGTGTAATAGTTTCGGGACCGCGGCAGGTTGACGCAGTTCACTGCCCGACGGTGCAGAAGCGCGGCGCCGTCGAAGCGCCGCGCCCCCTGATTTACCGGTTGTCCGGCTGGCTGCGCACCAGTTCCAGACCTCGTGTGGTGATCTGGTACGGCCTGCCGCCGCGCGAGCGGATCGCCCGCTTGGCCTTCAGCTTGCGGAACAAGATCAGGTCGAGACCAGGATAGCGCCAGCCCTCGCGGGTGTAGCAGTCGATCCGCTCGATCTTGCGTTTTTCGGTTCTGATGAGTTCGATCCTGCCGCCCTGGGCGAGCAGATGAAGTATGCGCTGTTCATCGCGCGAGATGTCCATGGTCGTCATTTCCGGATGGGCGTCCTGAAGACGCGTGAAAACGGTTCCCGAAAGCATTTGCCTTGCGGGGCTCTTCGTTTTCGGCCGCTGCGCGCATCATGCCCCAAGGGGCAGAGCGGGCAGGGCCCTTACCGGGATTCCTGACGGTTAGACATAAACACTCCGTGTTGACCGACACGAGATAGTCGCGCTGCGGCCGAAGGTCAAGGTTTTGAAGGGCTGCGGCCCACCCAATCGCTTGCGTCTTGCCCCAGTTTGCTCTACCTCACCAACGATATCCCGTGAATGAACGATGAGCTGACCATGACCATTGTCGATACCCGCACGCCCGATCCCAAACGCCTGATCCCCGGCGCCACCGGCGATTGGGAAGTCATCATCGGTCTTGAGGTGCATGCGCAGGTCACCAGCAATGCGAAGCTGTTCTCCGGTTCGTCCACCACATTCGGCAAGGCGCCCAACGCCAATGTCTCGCTGGTGGATGCGGCCATGCCCGGCATGCTGCCCGTCATCAACGAAGAATGCGTGAAACAGGCCGTGCGCACCGGTCTCGGCCTCAAGGCCAAGATCAACAAGCGCTCGATCTTCGATCGCAAGAACTATTTCTATCCGGACCTGCCGCAGGGCTACCAGATTTCCCAGTACAAGGATCCGATCGTCGGTGAGGGCACGATCACGATTTCGCTTGGCCCCGACAAACAGGGCAATTTCGAGGATATCGAGATCGGCATCGAGCGCCTGCATCTGGAGCAGGACGCCGGCAAGCTGATGCATGACCAGCATCCCTCATTCTCCTTCGTCGACCTGAACCGTTCCGGCGTGGCGCTGATGGAAATCGTTTCCAAGCCGGACCTGCGCTCCGCCGACGAGGCCAAGGCCTATGTCACCAAGCTCAGGACCATCGTGCGTTATCTTGGCACGTGCGACGGCAATATGGACGAGGGCTCGCTCCGCGCCGACGTCAACGTCTCCGTGCGCAAGCCGGGCGGCGCATTCGGTACGCGCTGTGAGATCAAGAACGTCAACTCGATCCGCTTCGTCGGCATGGCGATCGAAAGCGAGGCCCGGCGCCAGATCGATATTCTGGAGGAGGGCGGCGAGATCGACCAGGAGACCCGCCTGTTCGATCCGGTCAAGGGTGAGACCCGCTCGATGCGCTCCAAGGAAGACGCGCATGACTATCGCTATTTCCCCGATCCGGACCTGCTGCCGCTCGAATTCGACGATGCCTTCATCGAAGAACTGGCGAAGGACCTGCCGGAACTGCCCGACGACAAGAAGGCCCGGTTCGTCGAAAAACTCGGCCTGTCGGTCTATGACGCCTCCGTTCTGGTCTCCGACAAGGCGGTGTCCGACTACTACGAGAAGCTCGCCGAGGGGCGCGACGCCAAGGCGGCTGCCAACTGGGTGATCAACGATCTGCTCGGCGCGCTCAACAAGGCAAGCAAGGGCATTGATGAAACCCCGGTCTCGCCGGAACAGCTCGGCGCCATTCTCGACCTGCTGAAGGAAGGCGTGATCTCCGGCAAGATCGCCAAGGACCTGTTCGAGATCGTCTGGAACGAGGGCGGCGACCCGAAGCAGATCGTCGAAGACCGCGGCATGAAGCAGGTGACCGATACCGGCGCGATCGAGAAGATCGTCGACGAGATCATCGCCGCCAACCCGGAACAGGCCGCAAAGGTCAAGGACAAGCCCTCGCTTGCCGGCTGGTTCGTCGGCCAGGTGATGAAGGCCTCGCAGGGCAAGGCCAATCCGCAGGCGGTGCAGGCGCTGGTCAAGGAAAAGCTGGGCGTCACGGAGTAAGCCGATGTTCTTTGTCCGCACGGCGATGGAGGCGGATATTCCGGCGGTGTGCAGCCTGCTGGCCGAGACCTGGCATGTCACCTATGACGAGATTCTCGGGCCCGAGAAGGTCGAAAAGATCATCGATAGCTGGCTCTCGCCGGAAGCGATGCTGCGTCGGCTGCGCCGGCCTCAAGGCGAATTCTTGGTGGCCGATAGCGGAGTCATGATCGGCGGCATGGCCTTTGCAGCACCCGACAAGGATAATGCCGAGATCGTTAATCTCAGCCAGCTTTACGTACTGCCCGGCTTCCAGCGGCAGGGGATCGGCGAACAGCTTTTTGCCGAGATCGAGACCTGCTTTCCGAACGCGAAGCGGCTGGCGCTGGAAGTCGTTCCGGAGAACGCGCCGGCGATCCGCTTTTACGAGGCGCATGGCATGCGCGAGGTCGGACGCCATAATGAATGCGGCGCGCCCAATTCCGGTATTCCGGCCATCCGCATGGAAAAGGACCTTGCCAATGTCTGATACGGCAACCGATCTGGAAAACCTCATCATTCGCGAGGCGCGGCTCGACGACCTGCCGGTGCTGATCTCGATCTTCGCCGCCGACACGCTTGGGGGGCATGGCGACACCACCTCGGACGAAGCCTATGACGATTACCGCGATGCCTTCGAGGCGATCAAGGCATCGGCCAGCAACACGCTATATGTGGCGGAGCTTGACGACATGATCGTCGGCACGTTCCAGACAACCTATATCCGCACGCTGACGGGCAGGGGCGGGGCGTCGCTGACCATTGAGGCGGTGCAGACCCATCCCGACTGGCGCGGCCGCGGCATCGGGGCGAAGATGATCGAAGCGGCGATCGACGAGGCGAAGATCGAGGGTTGCCGTCTGGTGCAGCTGATGTCCAATACATCACGGGAAGATGCCCACCGCTTCTATGAGCGGCTCGGCTTCCGCCAGTCGCATCATGGTTTCAAAATGAAGCTTCACAGCGCGTGAGACCTCTCGTCGCTCTGGACAAGAGCGGCATGACGCGCCATACACGGACTAACGGAAAATGGCCTCCGGGCCGGGACGAAGGAAAGAAAATGGCTGGCTTTCTGACCAAGATGTTCACCTGGTGGAACGGATCGACCATCGGCACGGATGTGTTCACGCGCCGCTTCGGCAAGAAGGTCGGCGAGGACGAGTTCGGCAACATCTATTATGAAGGCGGCATGTCGACCTATGGCCTGAAGCGCCGCTGGGTGATCTACAAAGGCTATGCCGACGCCTCCACCATTCCCCCCGGCTGGCACGGCTGGATGCACCACCGCATCGACACGCCGCCGACCGAGCAGGGCTACAAGCCGCGCGAATGGGAAAAGCCGCATAACCCCAACCAGACCGGCACGGCCTATGCCTATCGCCCCAAGGGCTCGCTTGCCGTTCAGGGCGAGCGCGACCGCGTTACCGGCGACTACGACGCCTGGACGCCCGGCGGCTGACTGCGTTTCTGCCGCAATTGGGCGGTATCGAATCGCTCGCAGCTTTGAGGTCGAGAATGAGGTAAGCGCGGCTTTCGCCGCGTTTTCCGCACAAGAGGAACGAATGATGCGTCAATCGGGTTTCGGAAAAGCGGTCGCGACATTCGGCTTGGTCGCGGCAGCGCTTGCGGCGGCGACGCCCGCTCTTGCCGCCCGCGTCGAAAATCCCGTCGCCGTCTTTGGCGGCATCGACAAGATTACCGGCCGCACCTACACCTTCGACGCCTATGTCGGCGAGACCGTACAGTTCGGCCGCCTGCAGGTGACCCCGCGGGTCTGCTACTCGCGTGACGATACCGAGGAGCAGCGCATCGATGCCTTCGTACAGGTCGACAAGGTGTCGCTGCAGAACGATGTCAGCCGCATCTTCTCCGGCTGGATGTTCGCCGATTCGCCGGCGCTCAACGCCGTGGAAGACCCGATCTACGACGTCTGGCTGACGGATTGCGTGGCAAGCGCGGACGTGCCAGCGCCCTGATTTTCGCTCACGGAAACGGCTGATCCGGCCACACCAGCGCCGCGTTCAAGAGCGTCATATACCGATCCTTCGAAATATCGATCGCGCCCATCGTCTTCAGGTGGTCGGTGGTAAATTGCGTGTCGAGAAGCTGGAACCGGTTGGCCTTCAGCCGCTCCACCAGATGCACAAGGCATATCTTCGAGGCATTCGGCCGGCGCGAAAACATGCTCTCGCCGAAAAAAGCGGCCCTCAGCGAGACGCCGTAAAGCCCACCGACGAGCTCGCCATCTTCGTAAGCTTCCACAGAATGGGCGTGGCCCATGCGGTGCAGCGCGTTGTAGAGCGAGCGGATTTCGGCGTTGATCCAGGTCTGCGGGCGATCCGGCGCGGGCATGGCGCAGGCCGCCATCACGGCATCGAAATCGTGGTTGAAGCGGATTTCGTAGGGTGACCTGCGCAATTGCTTGCGCAGGCTGTGGGAGATGTGCAGGCCGTCCAGCGGGATGATCCCGCGGACTTCCGGCTCGACCCAGAACAGCTCGGTATCCTCGGCCGATTCGGACATGGGGAAGAGGCCGATGCTGTAAGCATTCAAAAGCAGTTCCGGGGTTATGCCGCTGCCTTTTGCGCTGCCTCTTTCCATGAGCTACTTCGGTTTGTTTTCCAGATAGTGTTCCAGCCAGTGGATATCATAGTCGCCATTGGCGATATCCTGATTGGCGATCAAATCCTGAAAAAGCGGCAGCGTCGTGTCAATGCCATCGACGACGAACTCGTCGAGTGCACGCTTCAGCCGCATCATGCATTCCACCCTCGTGCGGCCGTGAACGATCAGCTTGCCGATCAGGCTGTCGTAATAGGGCGGGATCTTGTAGCCCTGATAGACGCCGGAATCGATGCGCACGCCAAGCCCGCCGGGGGCGTGGAAATGCGTGATCGTGCCCGGGGAGGGCCGGAAGGTCGCCGCGTTTTCCGCATTGATGCGGCATTCGATCGCGTGGCCGGAGAAGGTGATGTCCTTCTGGCTGACCGAAAGCCCGGCGCCGGCGGCAACCCGGATCTGCTCGTGCACGAGGTCGATGCCGGTGATCGCTTCGGTGATCGGATGCTCGACCTGAAGGCGGGTGTTCATCTCGATGAAATAGAACTCGCCGTTTTCATACAGGAACTCGATCGTGCCCGCGCCGCGATATTTCATCTTGCGCATGGCTTCCGCGCAGATTTCGCCGATCTTCATGCGCTGCTCGACATTGAGCGCCGGCGAATTCGCCTCTTCCCAGACCTTCTGGTGGCGGCGCTGCAGCGAGCAGTCGCGTTCGCCGAGGTGAACGGCATCGCCCTCGCCATCGCCGAAGACCTGCACTTCGATATGGCGCGGCTTGTCGAGGTACTTTTCCATGTAGACGGAATCATTGCCGAAGGCGGCTGCGGCTTCGCCGCGCGCTGTGCGGTAGGCCTCGATCAGGTCGTCCCTGGAGCGCGCGAGCTTCATGCCGCGACCGCCGCCGCCGGCTGTCGCTTTGATCAGCACCGGATAGCCGATTTCCTCGGCTGTCTGGAAGGCCTCGTCATCGGTGTCGACAGAGCCGGCTGAACCCGGAACCACCGGAATGCCGAGATCTTCCGCGGTGGTCTTCGCGGTGATCTTGTCGCCCATCATGCGGATATGCTCGCTGGTGGGGCCGATGAAGGTGATGCCGTGGGCTTCGAGAATCTCCGCGAACTTGGCGTTCTCGGAGAGGAAGCCATAGCCCGGATGCACGGCGTCCGCGCCGGTGATCTCGCAGGCGGCAACGATCTGGTGAATGTTGAGATAGCTCTCGCGCGAGGACGGCGGGCCGATGCAGACGCTCTCGTCGGCAAGGCGCACATGCATGGCGTCGGCGTCGGCCGTGGAGTGCACGGCAACGGTCGCGATGCCGAGCTCCTTGCAGGCGCGCAGAACGCGAAGCGCGATTTCGCCTCGGTTGGCGATCAGGATCTTGGAAAACATAAGCTCTGCCACCCGTTATTCGATGACGACGAGCGCTTCGTCGAACTCGACCGGCTGGGCGTCATCGACGAGGATCTGCACGATCTTGCCGCTCTTGGGCGCGGGGATCTGGTTCATCGTCTTCATGGCTTCGATGATCAGCAGCGTCTGGCCTTCCTTGACGTTGGCGCCGACTTCGATGAAGGGGCGGGCGCCGGGGGCGGGGGCGAGATAGACCGTGCCGACCATGGGGGCCTTGACGGCATCGTCATGCCGGGGGCCGGCGACAGCGGCGGCCGGCTCTGCGGCAGCGGTCGGCGCGGGCGCGGCAGCCGGAGCGGCGGAAGGCGCAGGGGCGTAGTGCATCATCTGCTGCGGAGCGGCCATGATCTCACGGGCAACGCGGATGCGCATGCCCTCCTGCTCGACCTCGATTTCCGTCAGTTCGGTATCGTTGAGGATCACCGCCAGTTCACGCACGAGCTTCGCGTCAACAGCCTTCTTCTGATCTGCCATGGGATGTTTTCCTTTGTTCTTGTTATTCCGCGAGGGTTTTGAGAGCGCGTATCGCCAGAAGGTAGCTATCTTGTCCGAGACCACAGATAACCCCCTTCACCGCAGGCGATATCATGCTCTTGTGGCGAAACGCCTCGCGGGCATGAATGTTGGAGATATGGAGCTCCACGACCGGCACGGCAATGGCGCGGATCGCGTCGTGAAGCGCAATGGATGTATGCCCGTAGGCACCGGGATTGATGGCGACGCCGGCCGCCTTCTCATTGGCTTCGTGAAGCCAGTCGACAAGCACGCCCTCATGATTGGTCTGGCGAAAGTCCACCGCAAGACCGAGTTCCTCGCCAAGTTTGCGGCATTCATTCTCAATCGCTGCAAGGCTCATATCGCCGTAAATGCCGGGCTCGCGCTGGCCCAGCAGATTGAGATTTGGTCCGTTGAGGACGAAGATCGCGCGTGTCATACATCAATTCCGGTTTCGCCTTCTCCTATAGACGTTCAAGCCTTACAGGAAAAGCCCCAAGACACACCGTTGCCGGGATGTGGTTAAGCTTGTTCAGCCAAAAATAGTCAAGAACACACGCCCTTGCCGCAGTCGCGGATATTGTCGATGGTCTCCTGCAGGCGGTCCGCGCCGACCGCCCCCGGCAGCATCACATCGCCGACGATATACGACGGCGTGCCGGAGACGCCGAGCGCGCCGGCAAGGCCGAAATGCTCCTGAAGAGCCTCTTCCGCCGGGTATTCCTGCATGGCCTGGTCGATCGCCTGATCGTCGACGCCAAGGGAGGCCGCAACTGCGCGGGCGCTCGCTTCGGTGGCCCGTGAACCGGAGCCCATCAGCGCGCGGTGGAAGTCCTCATATTTTTCTGGCGCGGCCTTGAAGACGGCGTAGGAGATGCGCTGGGTGGCCTCCGATTCCGGACCGAGCACCGGGATTTCCTTCAGCACGAAGCGGACATCGTCATTGGTGGCGAGGATCGCGTCCATGTCGTCAAGCGCGCGGCGGCAATAGCCGCAATTATAGTCGAAGAACTCGACGACGGTGATCTCGCCATCCGGATTGCCCATCACGCTGTCATAGGCCGGCAGATAGAGCTTGTCCTGATTCTGGGCGATCACCTGAGAGGCCTGGGCCTGCTGCTCATCCGCCTGCTTGCGCTGAAGCGCCACCTGTACGTCGAGCAGCACTTCCGGGTTGCTCATGAGATAATCGTGAACGCGCTGGCCGAAATCGGCCTGATCGTCGGCCGGCGCTGCTGCCGCTGTTTCCTCGGTCTGGTTCGGGGCGAAATGGTAGATCGCGGCCGTGGTGGCTGCCGCCGATGCGATTGCTGTCGCAAAAATAGCGGTGACCGCCAGTGTCAGTCCCTTTGAAGACATGTTCTCCCCTTCCGGCATCCTCGTCTCGCCGACATGCGAAACAGTCATTGGTTGTGCGCAGCCCCGCGCTTTCAGGCCCGGATCGCTCTTAGAAACCAATTGTGCGCAAATGGCGGCGTTGTCCAGAGCGGCGGGTTCAATTCTGCCGCCCTGCCGATCAAAATCCCGTTTTTTTGCGCTGCGGCATTGCGGGGACCGGGTTATTGGTCCATCCCGGAACCGGACCATCTGAAAGAGGAAACGGCATGCCGTCGAAGCGCAGCGACATCGATTCATTCCTGGCCATGGACGTTCTGGCAGAGGCGAACCGGCTGAAAAAGGCCGGCCGTCCGGTGATTTCCATGGCTGTCGGCCAGCCTTCGCATCCGGCCCCCGACGCCGCGCTTGCGGCCGCGCGCACGGCGCTGGAACACGGACGTCTCGGCTATACCGACGCCTTTGGCCGAGAAAGCCTGCGGATGGCGATCGCCGAGGATTACCGCGCCCGCATGGGCATCGACATCGATCCGGCGCGCATCGCGGTCACCACCGGGTCTTCGGCCGGCTTCAATCTCGCATTTCTGGCGCTGTTCGATGCCGGCGATGCTGTCGCGATCGCAAGGCCCGGTTACCCCGCCTACCGCAACATCCTGAAGGCGCTGGACCTCAAGGTGGTCGAGGTGGACGCCAATGCCGAGCACGAGTTCACGCTGACGCCGGAAGCGCTGGAGGAAGCGGAGAGAGCGCATGGCGTCTCGCTTGCCGGCGTGTTGCTCGCAAGCCCTGCGAACCCGACCGGCACGGTGACCGGCCGGGCGACGCTGAAGCGGCTTGCCGACTGGTGCCACGCACGCGGAACCGCCTTCATCTCCGACGAGATCTATCACGGCCTGGTGTTTTCGGGCGAGGAGGCGAGCGCGCTTTCCTTCACCGACGAGGCGGTGGTGATCAACTCCTTCTCGAAATATTACTGCATGACCGGGTGGCGGATCGGCTGGATGGTGCTGCCGGAAAAGCTGGTGCGGGTGTTCGAGCAGATGACGCAGAACATCTATATCTGCGCGCCCGATCTTTCCCAGATCGCCGCGGAGGCGGCGCTTACAGCGCGCGATCAGCTCGACGGATATTGCGATATCTACCGCAACAACCGCAATTTCCTGACCAGAGCGCTGCCGGAGATCGGCCTTCCTGTCGCCTCGCCGATGGACGGGGCGTTCTACGCTTATGTCGACGTCTCGCGCTACACCAATGACAGCCTCGCCTTCGCCCGTCAGATTCTCCACGAGGCCAATGTCGCGGTCACGCCCGGCGTCGATTTCGACCCGGAGAATGGCGGGCGCTATCTGCGGCTCTCCTACGCGGGCACCGAGGCCGAGATCGCCGAGGCCGTGGAGCGGATCGGCAACTGGCTGCCGGGTTGAAGAACTCCGCCGCGCAATAGGATTTTGCAGGCCAGTTTCGCGTTCATGCCCGTGAGACAAACTAAACGGCCGCCGCCTCAAGCACACGGCGGCTTTGGTTTTTGCGAGTCCAGCGCCCTGACTGTGTCATCCTCGGGCTTGACCCGAGGATCCAGGCCGGATCGCGCAGAACTAAAAATACCATTGTATCACTAGCTTGTGCAGTATGGATGCTCGGGTCAAGCCCGAGCATGACCCCTGTGGGGGTGGAGTGGGCGAGGATCGCAAACTCGGAAGCCGCGCCTTGGTCAGAAGAATAAGGCCGCCGTTTTTCGCAAACGGCGGCCTTTTGTTCATTCATGTCAACTGGCTCAGAAGAAGCCGCGGCGGTTCCACCAGCCGCGTTTCGGCTTGGCTTCCTCGTCGTCGTTTTCAGCCTTTGCGCCGTCGGAGGTTACCACCGGGGCGGAATGGGTGACGTTGGAGGCGCGGTTGGACCGCTTGGGCGTCTCCTCGGCGGAAGCCGCATCCGGCGACACCTCGTCGAGATCCGCGGCCGCTTCGGCAGTCACTTCCTTTTCGGCCTCGCCGGCGCCGGCCGGCTCGGCGGGCAGTTGCTCGACGGCTTGCGTGGCCGTTTCCGCGTCAGCGTCGACGGCCGGGGATTCGCTCTCGGCGCGCTTGGGCTTGCGGCGACGGCGCGGCTTGCGGCCTTCGATCTCGGCCATCGCCTCGTCCTCGGTGACCTCGGCCGGCTGGTCGGATGCGGTCTGCTCCGCTTCGGCCTCTGCCGCCGGTGCATCGCTGACCGTATCGGAAGCTACCGCTTCGGCTGCGACCTCTTCAGCCTGCTGGCGATTGCCCGCATCATCCGCCTGGTCATTATCAGACTGACCTTCAACCGATGTTTCCGCCGCGTCGGCGTTGTTGCCGTCGGCCGTCTGCTGCCCGTTTTCGTCGCTGCGGTTGCGGCGTCCGCCGCGCTTGCCGCGACGGCGCTTGCGACGCGGCTTGTCGGAACCCTGCTCGCCGTCGTCGCCGGCCGATGACTGATTGTCATCGCCGCTCGCCTCAGCGGTCTGTTCGTTGTCGCCCTCATCGTTCTGCTGGCCATTGCGGCCGCGGCGCCGGCGACGCTTGCGGCGCGAGCGGCCATTGTCGTCGTCGGCGCTTGCCTCGGGCTTGTCGTCGTCTTCGGTTTCGTTGACCTCTTCGACGATGTCGTCTTCGGGCTCATCGGGGAAATCGAGCAGCGTTTCGATCTTGACCGGCGTCTCCACGGGCTCGCCGCGATCAATCTCGAAATGGGTGGTGGTGAGCGTGGCGTCGGCCTTGATGATGATCTCGACGCCGAAACGGGCTTCGTAGTCCACGATCGTGTTGCGCTTCTGGTTGAGCAGGTAGAGCGCGTTTTCGGGCGTGGTCCGCACGGTGATGTTGTGCGTGGTGTTCTTCAGCAGATATTCCTCGACCCCGCGCAGCACGTGCAGCCCGACGGAGGACTGCGAAAGCACATGGCCGGTGCCGCCGCAATGGCTGCAGACCTGGGTCGTGGATTCCAGCACCGATGCGCGGATGCGCTGGCGCGACATTTCCAGAAGGCCGAAATGCGAGATGCGGCCGACCTGGATGCGCGCGCGGTCGTGCTTCAGGCAATCCTTCAGTTTCTTCTCGACGGCGCGGTTGTTGCGCTTTTCTTCCATGTCGATGAAGTCGATGACCACGAGACCGGCAAGGTCGCGTAGGCGAAGCTGGCGCGCCACTTCCTCCGCCGCCTCGAGGTTGGTCTGAAGCGCGGTGTCCTCGATCGAGTGCTCGCGGGTGGAGCGGCCCGAGTTGACGTCGACGGCGACCAGCGCCTCGGTCTGATTGATGATCAGGTAGCCGCCGGATTTCAGCGTCACTTGCGGCTGCAGCATCCGGTCGAGCTGTGCTTCGATGCCGGAGCGCGAATAGATCGGATGGACGTCGCGATAGCGCTGCACCACCTTGGCGTGGCTCGGCATCAGCATCTTCATGAAGTCTTTTGCTTCACGATAGCCGTTCTCGCCGGAGACGATGATCTCGCTGATATCCTTGTTGTAAAGGTCGCGGATCGAGCGCTTGATCAGGCTGCCTTCCTCGTAGACGAGGCAGGGGGCCGTCGATGTCAGCGTCTTGGTGCGGACGTTCTCCCAAAGCCGCATCAGATATTCGAAGTCGCGCTTGACCTCGGCCTTGGTGCGGTTGGCGCCGGCGGTGCGCAGGATCACGCCCATGCCCTGCGGCACTTCGAGATCCTTGGCGACATCCTTCAGGCGCTTGCGATCGGCCGGGTTGGTGATCTTGCGGGAAATGCCGCCGCCGCGCGCGGTGTTCGGCATCAGCACCGAATAGCGGCCGGCAAGCGACAGATAGGTGGTCAGCGCCGCGCCCTTGTTGCCGCGTTCTTCCTTGGCTACCTGCACCAGCAGGATCTGGCGGCGCTTGATGACTTCCTGGATGCGGTACTGCTTGCGGGCCTTCCGGTGGTTATACTCCGGCACTTCCTCCATGGCGTCCTCGGCGCCGACGGATTCGACGCTGTCGTCGTCATCGTCCACGTCTTCGGAAACCGTGTCGGCATCGACCTCGGCGGCCATATGCGTCGGGCCCTTGCCGTCATCGGAAGAGTCGTCGCCGGAGGAGCCCTCGTCGGAGGCGCTGTCGTTTGAGGAGGCTTCGGTTTCGGCAGGTTTTTCGGCCTCGTCGCTGGCCTTGGCATCCTTTTTGGCGGCGGGCTTGCGGCGGCGGCGGGGCTTCGGCTTCTTCGCAGCCTCGTCCTCGGCGGCTGCCGCATCGGCTGCCTTGGCGTCGGCCTCTGCAGCATCGGCCTTTTCGGCGGTCTCGCTGTCGGCGGTCGCTTCGGCCTTGGGTTCAGCGCTTTCGTCCGACTTGGCGTCCTGCGGCTTGGCCTCTTCGGCTTTCACGTCCTCCGACTTGGCGTCTTCGGTTTTGCCCTTGGAAGTCTTGGCGCGGCCGCGGCGGGTGCGCGGCTTCGGCTTGCTCTCGTCCTCGGCGGCGGCCTTTTCGGAAGCTTCCGACGGCTGCGACAGGGCGCTGTCGGTATCGTCGTCGTCATCGTTGTCGGAGACTTCGCGCAGCAGGGCTTCGCGATCGGCGAGCGGAATCTGATAGTAGTCGGGGTGAATTTCGGAAAAGGCGAGGAAGCCGTGGCGGTTTCCGCCATAGTCGACAAAGGCGGCCTGGAGAGAGGGCTCCACCCGCGTGACCTTCGCAAGGTAAATATTGCCGCGCAGCTGTTTCTTGTGCTGCGATTCGAAATCGAACTCCTCTATACGATTTCCGCGGACGACAACGACGCGTGTCTCTTCTTCGTGAGACGCGTCGATAAGCATTTTATCTGCCATTTAAAGTGAGCTCCTCGGCGCGCATGGCTGGCGGCTTCGGAGCGGGTCGATGCCCTTGTCCGGAAATGGTCGCCAGCGGGAACGCCGGATGAAATAATGTCCGACCGTCGCAACGAAACGCGGGCGACTGCTTCTCGAATCAGTCCGGCGCCCACGAAGGGGGCGCGGGCCGATGGAAGAATTTGACGCTTCGTTCTCATATGTAGCCAGTCGAAACAAACATTGCCTAACCCCGATTTCGGGGCGATGAAATCGCTTCCGGGAAAGCCCGGGAAGCATTGACTCCTAAGCCGCAACGCTTTTGTGAGTAGCGTATGCCGGCCAAGATATACTGTCCGGTGAGTGGAATGACGGCGGACGCTCAATCGCTTCATGTGGCGCCAATCGTGGTAAACCGGCTGCCCTTGCGCGCAATTGTCCCGTCATAAATGTCCACCTGAGCCACATTAGTATGTATTCGTTGATGCAATAGCAAGAAAAATCCAATCCACGGTAATATTTGAGAAATTGCCGAATCTGCTTTATTACGACGCAAGGTTGTGGCGAAGGTCGATATGTTTCGCAAAGCGTCACGTTTTTGCCATGCGTCTGGCCTTAAACGGGAGGCCTTGAAGGCGAAAGCGGGTTCGCACGGAAGGTCCGGTGAGAGGTGGCATGAGGGGAAGGCAGCAAAGCCTTGTTTTTGCACGATTGACAATGCTGGTCCTTCGACCTTTGTTTGTCGTCCTCGCTTTGGCGTGCGCGCTTTCGCCAACCGTTTCGGCGCATGCTTCCGACGAGGATGCCGCCGCGCCGCTGATCGCATACAACGCGCTGCTTGTTGGCGATGACGCGCGAGCGCGGCTGGTGGTGGATTTCGATCGCGAGCCCGAATTCAGCTATCACTATCTCAAGGACCCGGCGCGGCTGGTGATCACGCTGCCCGCCACCGCTTTTGGGTTTTCCGATGACGCGGTCGGGGCGCGCGGCCTGATCAGCGATATCCGCTACGGCGTCACCGGGCCCGGTCAGTCGCGCATCGTGCTCTCGGCGCGCGAGCCGATCCAGATGACGCTTGCCGAAGTGCGCGAGGAAGGCGACGCCGGCTTCCGTCTGGTGATCGACCTCGCGATCGCTGACGAGGCGGTCTTCGAAAAGCTTCTCGCCGGCCGGCAGGAAACGCCTGCCGCAGCCTTTGCCCGGCAGGATGTTGCCGCGCCGGAGGAGGACGACAGTTTCGTGGTCGCCATCGATGCCGGCCATGGCGGCATAGACACCGGAGCGATCGGCGAGGATACCCGCACGCTGGAAAAGGACATCACCCTCGATTTCGCCCGCGCCTTCGCCCGCAAGCTGCAGGCGGTGCCCGGCTATGATTCCTATCTGACGCGCGACGACGACATATATCTGTCGCTCACCAGGCGCGTCGAACTGGCCCGCCAGCATGGCGCGGACCTGTTCATCTCGCTGCATGCCGATTCGCTCAACCAGCCGGATATTTCGGGCGCGACTGTCTACACGCTCTCCGACCGGGCCTCCGACCGTCTGGCGGCGGCGCTCGCCAAGCGCGAAAACCTTTCCAATGAGATCATGGGGATCGAGGCCTCGGTCGAGCCGGAGGAGGTGACCGACATCCTGCTGGACCTGACGCGGCGCGAAACGCAGAGCTTTTCGATTTCGCTCGCGGACCAGGTTGTCGCCTCCTTCGAGGGCCAGATCAGCCTGATCAACAACCCGCACCGCTATGCAGGCTTCATGGTCTTGAGAGCACCGGATATTCCGTCGATCCTGCTCGAGATCGGATTCCTGTCAAACCCCGAGGATGAGAAGCGCATGCTCGATCCGGTCTGGCGCGACAAGCTCGTCGGCAGGCTGGTCGATGCGGTCACACGCTATCGCAGCCCGATGGTATCGGCCATGCCATAGCCAGTTCGGAGGATAAACAGAGGTTTATCAAAGCTGTCGTCGCAAAAAGCGCACATTCGTTGTAAAAAGGATGACGGGGTATTTTAATTCGAGCCAGCGGGCGATATCTGCGATAAATCGACGGCGGCGAAGGCGGGGTGATGCGGGAAAGCATCGGCAAAGCCTGCCGGAAACCCGGGGCGCGGCCAAGGCTGCGTCACCGGCGCCGCGTTCAGGACAAGGTATGAAAAACACGTGACTGTGATCAAGTTCATCGGATATCTCTTCGGCCTCGCTTGCGCGCTTTTCCTGGTCGTTGCCGTCGGCATCGGGATCTATCTCGGCAATGTGGCGAAGGACCTTCCGGACTACGAGGTGCTTGCGCAGTATACCCCGCCGGTGACGACCCGCGTCTATGCCGGCAATGGCGAGCTGATGGCCGAATACGCCCATGAGCGGCGCCTGTTCCTGCCGATCGATGCCATCCCGATGCGGGTGCGCGGCGCTTTCCTGTCGGCGGAAGACAAGAATTTCTACACCCATCCCGGCATTGATGTCGTCGGTCTGGCCCGCGCGGTGTTCACCAACGTGAAGAATATGGGCACCGGCCGCCGTCCCGTCGGCGCCTCCACCATCACGCAGCAGGTCGCCAAGAACTTCCTTCTGTCCTCAGACCAGACCTATGAGCGCAAGGTCAAGGAAGCGATCCTCTCGTTCCGCATCGAACAGGCCTATTCCAAGGATACGATCCTCGAACTCTACCTGAACGAGGTCTATTTCGGCCGCAACGCCTTCGGCATCGCCGATGCCGCGCTGACCTATTTCGACAAGCCGGTCTCGGACCTGACGATTGCCGAAAGCGCCTATCTCGCTGCGGTTCTGAAGGGACCGGCCAATTACGATCCCTACCGCCATCCCGATGCCGCGATCGAGCGTCGCAATTGGGTGATCAGCCGCATGGAGGAAAACGGCTATATTACCGCCGCGGAGGCGGACCTCGCCCGCGCCGAGCCGCTCGGCGTCGTTTCCGGCTATCAGAACCAGCCCGTTGTCGGCGATGAGTATTTCGCCGAGGCTGTGCGACGCGAGCTGAAGGACGAATACGGCGAGGAAATGCTTTACGAAGGCGGCCTCTCGGTGCGCACCTCGCTCGATCCGCAGATGCAGCTTTATGCGCAGCAGGCGCTGCGTGACGGGCTGATCCGCTATGACGAGGCGGCCGGCTATCGCGGGCCGATCGACCAGATCTCGACAGCCGAGGACTGGGGCCCGGTGCTCGCGAAGATGACGCCGCTCTGGGACGTGCGGGACTGGCAGATCGCGGTCGTGCTTAACGTCAGCGCTGACGGGGCCGAGATCGGCCTGCGTCCGCCGCTCGATGCCGCCGGCAGGGTGGCCGAGGCGCGCGATACCGGCTTCATCCCCGCCGCCGACATGAAATGGGCCTATCGCTTCCTCGAAAAGGGCAAGAAGAACGCCACCAGTCCCGAAGGCGTGCTGTCGCCGGGCGATGTCGTCTATGTCCAGCCGACGGGCGAGGGCAATAATTATCGCCTCCGCCAGGTGCCGAAGGTGCAGGGCGGCCTCGTGGCCATGGACCCGGAAACGGGCCGCGTGCTGGCCATGGTCGGCGGCTTCTCCTTCTCCAAGAGCCAGTTCAACCGCGCCACCCAGGCGATGCGTCAGCCGGGTTCCTCGTTCAAGCCGTTCGTCTATGCCGCGGCGCTCGACAATGGCTATACGCCGGCCTCCGTGGTCATGGATGCGCCGGTCGAGTTCGAATCGGGCGGCGAGCTCTGGAAGCCGCAGAACTATTCCGGCGATTTCTCAGGGCCGCAGACGCTGCGCACCGGCATCGAGAAATCCAAGAACCTGATGACGGTGCGTCTCGCCAATGACCTCGGCATGGAGACCGTTGCCGATTACGCCGAGCGCTTCGGCATCTATGACCACATGGACCCGGTGCTGGCCATGTCGCTTGGCTCCGGCGAGACGACGGTGATGCGGCTGGTTTCGGCCTATGCGGTGATCGCCAATGGCGGCAAGCAGGTCAATCCGACGCTGATCGACCGTATCCAGGACCGTTACGGCAAGACCATCTTCAAGCATGAGGAGCGCGAGTGCGAAAACTGCAACGCGCCGGTCTGGAGCGGCCAGGGCGAGCCGATCCTGGTGGACGCCCGCCAGCAGGTGCTGGACCCGATGACCTCCTACCAGATCACCTCGATGATGGAAGGCGTGGTGCAGCGCGGAACGGCGGCAAGCGCCGTCAAGCTCGACCGCCCGGTCGCCGGCAAGACCGGCACCACCAATGACGAGAAGGATGCCTGGTTCGTCGGCTTCACGCCCAATCTCGTGGCCGGCCTCTATATCGGTTTCGACCAGCCCGCCACGCTTGGGCGCCATGGCACCGGCGGCGGGCTCGCCGCCCCGATCTTCAACGAGTTCATGACAAATGCGCTGAAGACGCTGCCGAAGGAAAACTTCATCGAGCCGGAAGGCATGACCAATATCGCGGTCAACCGATCCACCGGCATGCGGGCGTCGGGCTCCGGCCCAAATGTCATCATGGAGGCGTTCAAGCCCGGCTCCGGCCCGGCGGAAGCCTTCGACGTGATCGACATGAGCAGCTACAAGTCGCCCGAGCAGATCCTGCGTGAATCCCCGCAGGCTCAGAAGGCGATCTCCACCGGTTCCAGCGGCCTCTATTGAGGCGGCGGCGGGGTTTACATCCGCCCGCCGCCCGCTTATTCACCGGCCAAACGGATTTTCAGGAACGACAGAGAGTATCATGCGCGCTGAAATCGAAGGTATTGTCGACGATATCAAGCAGGGTGTTGGCCTGCTGAGGAGGCATCTTTGACTGGGATCAGGCAATCAAACGGCTGGACTGGCTGAACAACAAGGCTGAAGACCCCAATATCTGGAATGATGCCGCTGAAGCGCAGAAACTGATGCGCGAGCGCCAGCTTCTCGAAGACGGCATTTCCGCCGTCCGCCGTGTCGAAAACGAGCTTTCCGACAATATCGAGTTGATCGAGCTCGGCGAGGAAGAGGGCGACGAGGATGTCGTGCGCGATGCCGAACAGGGCCTGCGCAAGATGCTCGCCGATGTCGAGCGTCGTCAGGTCGAGGCCATGCTCTCCGGCGAGGCTGATGGCAACGACACCTATCTCGAAGTCCATTCGGGCGCGGGCGGCACGGAAAGCCAGGACTGGGCCAACATGCTTTTGCGCATGTACACCCGCTGGGCCGAGCGGCAGGGCTACAAGGTCGAGGTGCTGGAAGTTCATGACGGGGAAGAGGCCGGCATCAAGTCCGCGACCATCCACGTCAAGGGCCACAATGCCTATGGCTGGCTGAAGACGGAATCCGGCGTGCACCGTCTGGTGCGGATTTCGCCCTATGACAGCAATGCCCGGCGTCACACCTCGTTCTCTTCCGTCTGGGTCTATCCCGTGGTCGATGATTCGATCGAGATCGACGTCAATGAGAGCGATTGCCGGATCGATACCTATCGCTCGTCCGGCGCCGGCGGTCAGCACGTCAACACCACCGACTCGGCCGTGCGCATTACCCATATCCCCACAGGGATCGTGGTGCAGTGCCAGCAGGAACGCTCCCAGCACAAGAACCGCGCCAAGGCGTGGGACATGCTGCGCGCGCGCCTTTACGAAGCCGAATTGCAAAGGCGGGAGGACGCGGCCAACCAGGAAGCGGCCTCCAAGACCGATATCGGCTGGGGCCACCAGATCCGCTCCTACGTGCTGCAACCCTACCAGCTCGTCAAGGACCTGCGCACCGGCGTTGAGAGCACATCGCCATCGGACGTTCTCGACGGCGCGCTGACGCCCTTCATGGAAGCAGCGCTCGCCCACCGCATCGAGGGCAACAGCGAAGGCGTCGAGGATATCGACTGACACCTTTCGTCGCGATGCCCGAGATTGATCGTTGCCAGAAGGCGTCGCAGCTAAAAGTTCTCAACGACGCTCGGCAACGAGGCCGCCTTTCACGGCGGCCTCGATCACCGTTTCGGCGGGCACGTTGATCCAGGTTGCCGCGTCGATCTCGCCCGCATTTTCCTGCCAGCATGCCGCGATCTCATAACCGAGTGTATAGCCGTGCCAGCGCGGGTGCGTGTCCCCTCCGAAGAACCATGCTTCATGATCATATTCAGAGGACTTGAGGGCGTTCAGTTCGACGGGGGCGTGCAACAGCCTTTCCCGTGACATCGCGCGTTCCCATGGCTCGGGAGGCGTATCGAGCAGCGTGTGGACGAACCGTCCCGCCAGCCCTTCGCTGACAAGGGCTTCGCCCAGCGTCCAGCCATATCCCGGCCCCGCCATGCGCATGCAATGGTGGACCTCGTGCACGATCTGGCGGTGCAGGGCGCCCTCGACGAGGCTGTTGGAGAAATTGGGATTATCCGGGTCCACAGTCATTGCGAACAGCGTGCTGCTGTAGGCGCGCCCGACAATGCCCATTTCGGGAATCGTCGCTCCGGCCAGTCTTTGAATGAGAATGTCGAGGCGTGGGGGAGGCAACAGGCCGGATATCGATCGGTAGGCAGCCTCAAAATTCTTCACAATCTCCGCGCGGTGCGCGCTGAGATCGCCCGATGCTTCGAGCCAGTGCAGGGACCAGTTGTTCATGAAGTTTTCCCGCCTTGCCTCTGCTGAGGTCGTCGTTGATCGACTGTCAGCCTGCAAGCAGACCTTGTCAATGACCGGTTCGCCTGTCGGACAGGCCACGAAACAGCCGCTCGTCGCGTGTGTCAGGACATCGTTGCGGTTTGCGCTTTGTTTGCACAAAAGCAAAAGCCGCGCCGGATTTGCTCCGGCGCGGCTTTTTCGTATTTGTCTGCCTGCAACCTTACATCAGTTGCTGCATGAACTGGACGGTCGGCCAGCCGTCGGCGGGCATGCCGAGGCGGAGCTGTTCGGCGCGCACGGCGTTGCGGGTGCCAGCACCCAGAATGCCGTCGATATCGCCGACGTCGTAGCCTTTTTGCGCCAGCACGCGCTGGAGACGCTTCATCTGGCTGTCGCTGAGGCCGCGTTCGGGATTGCCGGCATTATAGGCCGGGGCGCCCTCGAACCGGGTCGCGAAGAAGGCGACCGAGGTTGTGTAGATGAAGGACTGGTTCCATTCGAGGTATACGTTGAAGTTGGGATAGGCGAGGAATGCCGGTCCGAATCGGCCCTGCGGCATCAAAAGCGCGGCCGGCAGGTTCCCGAAGCGGGTATTGCCGTCGCGCGGCTGAACGCCGAGCTTGAACCACTGGCCGGCGGTCAGCCCGCCGCCGAAGCCGGTCTTGTCCCAGGGCAGGTTCTGCGGCAGCACCACTTCCTGGATCCAGGGTTCGCCCGGCCGCCAGCCGAGGCTGCGGATATAGTTCGCGGCGGTCAGAAGCGCGTCGGGGGAGCTCTTCTTGACGCGCACATGGCCATCGCCATCGCCATCGACGCCGAAGCGGATGATATCTTCCGGCAGCATCTGCACCTGGCCGAGTTCGCCGGCCCAGGCGCCGGTTTCAGTCGCCGGATCGAAATCGCCGTGCTGGGTCATCTCGATCAGCGCGATCAGCTGCGGGCGGAAGATTTCCGGGCGGCGGCAGTCATAGGACAGCGTCACCAGCGCATCGCGGGTGTTGAAATCGCCCTGGACGGCGCCGAAATCGGTCTCCATCGCCCAGAAGGCGGTGAGAACGCCGGCGGGAACGCCGAATTCGCGGCGGGCGCGATCGAAGGTGCTGGCATATTGCTGCATCTTCTTCTTGCCGGTCTGCAGGCGCGAATTGCTGGCGGTGCGCTGCGAAAATTCGAGGAAGGTCTGCTTGAATACGCCCTGCGCGCGGTCGCGGTTCAGCACGCTCTGGCTGACAGAAGCGCCGGAAAGCACGGCGTCGGCAGCCTGCGGCGAAAGCCCGCGCTGGACAGCCTCGGCCTTGACCCCGCTCAGGAAGCTGCCGAAATCGCCGCCGCATTGCTGGGCGGCAACGGGGCCGGCGAAAAGTGATGTCAGTCCGGCGGCAACGACAACCGCCCGGATCGATTTTGAAAGCATGGACGTCTCCTCAGAAACTTTCGGCCCGCACGGGACCCGTCAAATCGGTTCGCACGCTAACCTAGACCACCTAAGCTTTCATTAAAAACTGAAATTGTTGCTTATGCGCGAAGAACGGCGTGCCAGGCGTAGCCGCGCCCGATGGTTTCGAACCGGAGTTCAGCACCGATCGCCTCGGCCTCAAGCATGGCGACCATATCGGCGCGCGGCGTCACGTGAAATTTTGCCAGCCAGGCCCGGAGGCCTGCGCGAAACCAGGCCGGCAGCCGCTCCTGTTGGCCGAAATCGACGATGTGGAGCGAGCCGCCGGGATTGAGGGCGCGCCTTGCAACCTTCACGGCCTGCTGCCAGTCGGGGATCATCGACAGGGCATAGGAGATGACGATGCGGTCGAAGCCGGTCTCGCCCAATGTGTCCGGCGTGAAATCGCAGGCATCGGCGGCGACGAGCACGGGCGGGCTGGCGGCATTCGCGAATTTTGCGCGGGCGGTGACCAGCATCTGCTCCGATATATCGAGGCCGTAAAGCCGCGCGCCGGGGTAGCGCTTGGCAATGCTGATCAGATTTCGGCCGGTGCCGCAGGCGATTTCCAGCACCGTGTCGTCCGGCGCGCAGTTGAGGCCGGCGATCAGCCGGTCGCGACCGAACAGGTAGTATTTCCGTGTGAGGTCGTAGACGTGCCGCTGATAGCGGTACATCGCGTCCATGGCTGCGGCGTGGTCGCGCACCGGGACGTCAGCCATTCCGGGTTTTTTCGTAGATATGGAAACCGCCATAGATCGCCGAACGGTCGAGCATGCCGAGTTCGCGCGAGGTCTGCTCCAGATAGGTCCATTGCCCGGCGGTTTCCGCGCCAAGCCGGCCTTCGATGATGCTTTTCTCGCCGGCGGTGCGGAAGATAACCCGCGCGCCGGGCCGCGCGGTGCGGGTGATTTCGCTCCACAACGCATTGATCTGCGCGTCGTTCATCCAGTCCTGCGCGTCGAGCAGGACATAACGGTCCACGCTTTCGGCGGGTTTTCCCGCAAGCAGCTCGGTGAAGTTCGCATGATGAACTGTTGCGCGCTCGGCATTGGCGCGGATGGCCGGGAAAGCCGCCGCCTGCAGATAGGTCGGCATCGGGCCGTTTTCAGGGTAGCGGCGGGCAAAGGCCTGCCAGGCGAAGTAGTTCTCGTGGAGCGGGAACTGGCAGGCGAGTTTTTCCAGCCTTTGCCGCAGCACGGGCGCGAGCGTGCCGGTCTCGCTCGATTTCGCGAGCTCTTCATATTGCCGGGGCGGAATGCCGAGGCCGAACAGCGATGATTTCCGGGCCGTGGTCCAGCGGATCAGCGGCTTGTCGAACAGCGGCGCGATCCGCTCGTCGAAGAACCGGCGCTGTTCGCGCATGGAGCGCGCCTGCGTCAGTTCGGTGATATCGACGCCGTGGAGGCGGGCCACCAGATGACCGGCGCCGATGAAATTGCCGAGCAGGCCGGTGCGGTAGATGTTGCGCTCGAACACCGAGATGCGCTTGCGGCCGCGGCCGTCGCGGCCTTCCCAGTAGCGCCGGGTTTCGGCATCGAGGTGCGGTGCGATGTGGGCTTCGTAGTCGCGCGCGCTGCCTTTCTCGCCATTGCCAAACAGGCGCAGCACCGCCTCATGATCGGGCAGGTGCCGGAAGGCGGCGAGCTTAAGTCGGTTGAGCGCGATATGGTGGGTATTGAGATCGACGACGTCGATATGTTCGGGGCCGCGGCTGAGATAGGCGAGCACATTGCAGCCGCCCGAGCCGATGGTGACGATGCGATGGCCGGGACCAAGGTCCATCGCGGCGATGTCGACATCCGGGTCTTCCCAGATCTGCGGATAGACGAGGCCGGAAAACAAAAGCCCGAAGAGCCGTTCCGAGATGCCTTCCCGGCTGAAGGCCTTGTGCTGCAGCAGCGCCGATTTGAGCCGCCCGGTTTTGCCCCTGCCGTATTCGACTGCGCTCATCGCTTCTCGCCCTCTGCCACGCGCGGGCTTCACGCGCCGCGTCTTCGAGAGGGCTAGCGCGGTTGTGCTAAGCTTTGATGACGATGATCGGTTGGTCCACAGCCGACGCGATCAGGCCGCGTCCTTCCGGAAGCGGGCGGAGACCCGTGGCAGGCCGGACCGCAGCAGCCGGGCGACGCGCTCGCGCCGCGCGGCATCCTGGCGCTGGTTGAGCCGTGCAAGGACCGGGCGCGCGAAGGCGGCGTAAACCAGAAGCGCCGAGATGCTCGCCGCCAGATGGGCGACCGCGAGCATTTCCGCCGTTTCGAGATTGGCAGTCGATGCGCCGATGAACAGCACCAGCATCGCAGCTGCAAGCGCCGTTTCCCGGGCCGCGCCGTCGCGACAGCGCATCCCCTGCCAGATGCTCCGCAAGGGCTGCGATTTTGCGATATTGTCGTTATCGGCGCCGGGGAAGGGGCGTTTGAGGCCGGAAAAACCCTTCACCACCGCGATGACGATCACCACGCATGCGACGATCCGCGCAAGCGCCATGCCGCTCGGCATCACACGCACGAAGGCGAGGGTCGCCGCAAGGCCGATGCCGAAAAAAATGGCGCGGGCGAGCAGGATGCCGAGGCCGACCGCCGGCAGGGCCTTCAGCCCGCGCTGATAGCGCCTGTCGGCGAAATCCAGCATTCGACCCGAAGGCAGAGAGAAGAGCAGGAAAACGAGCGCGGCGTATGCCGCCACGATACCGGTACTCAAGGGCATTCCTCCATCCGCAATGATTATAAAAAACCTCGCGGCGGAAAAGGTCAATCGGCGGGGGAGATTTCCTGCCCGATTTCCTCCATTGCGGAAACGAACCACGGCGTTTCGATATCGAAGCTGCCGCCGCCCTTGATCCTGTCGAATTCGATGGTGCGCAACTGCCCGCTGCGTTCGACATCATGGCCGGTCACGCCCGAAACGCCGTCGAGCGCGCTTTCCACGGCAAGGTCGACCATCGAGTGGATCAGCCGCAGATCGTCGTTGTTGGCGGGGGCGGAGCGGGCGTAGTAGCCGGATTTCTGCACCATGGCGCGCTCGGCGCCGAGCAGCGAGGCGAACTGCTTGGCGAACCAGTCGCCGACATTGATGGTGTCGAGCTTGACGTGGCCGAAGGCATCGCGCGCAATGGCGGCGCCGGAAGCCTCGCGCTCCGCGACGATCGCTTCCAGGCAGGCGCCTTCCGAAACGAACAGCGACACGGTGCCGTTTTCGTCCATCACCTGCTTCAGGCGGTCCGCTTCCTGTTCCAGGTCGAAGGCGGTTTCCGGCAGGTAGACGCCGTCGATCATCTTCATCGCCCGGTTCATCAGCATGCCGTCAACGAACTCGGTCGACTTGATCCGGTCGAGATAGGCTCTGGCGGTCGCGGCCGTCAGCCAGCCGCAGCTTCGGCCCATCACCTCGTGGATGATCAGGGTGCGGGGCGCGGCGCTCTGTTCGTTAGAAATATTATCGAAGAAGGCCGCGCCGTATTCTGCCGCGGTCCATGCGCCAAGAGTCTGGCGGATCGGCTTGACGTCGTTGTCCACCGTTTTCGGCAGGCCGACGACGGTCAGGTCATAGCCGTTGGTCTTGAGATAGGCGGCGAGATCGGCCGCGGTCGTGTTGGTGTCGTCGCCGCCGATCGTGTGCAGAATGGTGATGCCGTCCTTGGTCAACTGCTCGGCGGCAACCTGCAGCGGATCGGCCCCTGCCGGCACCAGGCCGCGCTTTTCGCAATCCTTGCGGTTTGTCAGCTTCACCCGGCTGTTGCCGATCGGCGAGCCGCCGAACTTGTGCAGAAGATGGGCCTGCTGGCGGATGTTCGGGGTGATCGGCATGCTGTCGCCGGTCAGAAGCCCGGCATAGCCGGAGCGATAGGCGATGATCTGGGTGTCGGGCGCGATGTCCGAATAGCGCTCGATAAGCCCGCCAACGGCGGAGGAAAGGCAGGGGGCAAGCCCCCCGGCGGTGAGCATGGCGACTTTGTGCTGGGACATCGGACCTCTTTCCTGGCTTCGACTTCGCGACATGGATGCGTCAGCCGCGCCGGGGTGTAAAGACCGTTCAGCAATAAAATCGGTTTGACGGCGGCAGACGAGCCTGGAAACGGAAGCGAGCCGAGTGTGTCAGCGCACGCCCTGTTCTGCGAAACCAGGTGCCCGAATACAATGATGGTGTATTTTCAGTCCAGCACCCGCGCCTGCGCCAGCGGTTGCTGCACCAGCGGCGGGAAGTCGTCCGGGGTGATGGTCTCCTTCTCCAGCAGCATGCGGGCGCCGTCGTCGAGGTCCTTGCGGCGCTGGTTGAGCACCTCCTTGGCGCGGTCATAGGCCTCGTCGATCAGCTTGCGGATCGCGAGGTCGATCTCGCGGGCGGTGACGTCGGAATAGTCCTTGGCGCCGCCCATGCCGGGGGCTTCGGGCATGTATTGCGCGCGCTTTTGTTCCAGCGCTGCCTGGCCGATATTGGGGTCCATGCCGAAGCTCATCACATATTGCCGGGCGATGTCGGTGACGCGGGCGAGGTCGTCGGAGGCGCCGGTGGAAATCTCGCCGTAGACGATGTCTTCCGCCGCGCGCCCGGCGAGCAGCACCACCATCCGGTCGCGCAACTCCCCGGCGGTGATCAGGAACCGGTCCTCGGTCGGGCGCTGCATGGTGTAGCCGAGCGCGCCGATCGAGCGCGGAATTATCGAGATCTTGTGCACCGGATCGGTCTTGGGAAGGGCGGCGGCGGCCAGCGCATGGCCCATTTCGTGGAAGGCGACGCGTTCGCGCTCGTCCGGGTTCAGCAGTCTGCCGCGCCGTTCGGAGCCGGCCACCGTGCGCTCCACGGCCTGGGTGAAATCCTCCATCGTTACCTTCTCGCCGCCGCGCCTTGTCGCAAAGATCGCCGCCTCGTTGACAAGATTGGCGAGATCGGCGCCGGAAAAGCCTGGCGTCAGCGCCGCGACCTGGCCGGCATCGACATCCTCGGCAAGCCGGATCTTCTTCATGTGGACGGCGAGGATTGCCTCGCGTCCTCCCCGATCGGGTCGATCCATCACCACCTGACGGTCGAAGCGGCCGGCGCGGGTCAGCGCCGGGTCGAGCACTTCTGGCCGGTTGGTGGCGGCCAGGATGACGATGCCGGCGGCGGGATCGAAACCGTCGAGTTCTACCAGAAGCTGGTTTAGCGTCTGCTCCTTCTCGTCATTGCCGCCCATGCCGAAGGAGTTGCGGGCGCGGCCCAGCGCGTCCAGTTCGTCGATGAAGATGATGCAGGGCGCCATTTCGCGCGCCTGCTTGAACAGGTCGCGCACCCGCGCTGCACCAACGCCGACGAACATCTCGACGAATTCCGAGCCCGAGATCGAGAAGAAGGTAACGCCGGCTTCCCCCGCGACCGCCTTGGCGATCAGCGTCTTGCCGGTGCCGGGCGGCCCGACCAAAAGCAGGCCTTTCGGAATATGCGCGCCGAGCCGGCCGTATTTCTCGCGTTCGGTGAGGAAGGAGACGACCTCCTTGAGTTCCACCTTGGCCTCGTCCGCGCCGGCCACGTCATCGAAGGTCACGCCGGTGTCGCGCTCGACATAGATCTTGGCCTTGGACTTGCCGATATTCATCATGCCGCCAAGGCCCATGCCCTGCTTTTCCGCGAATTTGCGGAAGAACCATGCCCAGATCGCGAAGAAGATCACGATCGGCAGAACCCAGGAGAGGATCTGTGTCAGAAGCGAATGGTCGGGAACGCCGGTGACATCCACCTTGTACTTGTCGAAATCGACGGCCAGTTCCTGCGGAACGCGGTAGGTGACGAAATATTCCTTACCGTCCACCGCCGTCTTGAACTTGCCCTCGATCGTGTTTTCGGCGATCGCGACCGACTGGACCTGGCCCTTTTCGATATAGTTGATCATGTCGGAATAGCTGATCCGCGCGACGTCGCGCGACGTAAACCAGAGCTGAAACCCGATCACGATCAGGAAGGCCACCAGAAAATAGCCAAGGTTGAATGTATTCTTGCGTTCCATGGCGCGAAGTCTCCCGGTCATGCGTCCCTGCAAATGTCTATAGCCACCCGCTTGCCGGGCAGGCAATCGGAAAAGGCGGACGCGGTGCGGGAGCGCGCCCGGGGCGGGGCGAAAATGTCGCAGCGTGATCACGGAAAATTTCTAATTGAACCGCTCGGTTCGACTTGCATGCGTCGCCGTTTTTGTCCAATCTTGCGAATCTTGAGAAGGCGGGTCGCTCCGCCGGGAGCCTGTTGAATGTCATTCTGGGAAAAACTGGTCCATTTCGTCAGCCAGTCCGCCGGCAACGTCCTGACCGGCGTTGTCGAAGCCGTGCGCACGCTGTTCGAGGGCGACCCCGAAACCCGCCGCCAGGTGGCGTTTTCCGTTTCGCTGATCGCGCTCTCGGCGAAGATGGCGAAGGCCGATGGATTCGTGACCATGGAAGAGGTTGCCGCTTTCCACGAGATTTTCGAAATCCCGGAGGAAGAACGTGGCAACGTCGCCCGGCTCTATAATCTCGCTCGGCAGGATATCGCCGGTTACGATGCCTATGCGCGCAAGCTCAAGGGGCTCTGCTCGGATGGCGAGGAAGGTTGCCCGCTGCTGGAAGAGGTCATTGACGGCCTGTTCCACATCGCCAAGGCGGATGGCAACATCCATGAGAAGGAGCTGGACTTCCTGGCCCATGTCGCCGAGATCTTCGGCATCAGCGAGGCCCGTTTCCAGACCATCTGCGCGCGCCATATGGATATGGGCGACCGCGACCCCTACGGCGTTCTCGGCGTCTCCCGCAATGATGATTTCAAGACCATCCGCAGCCGCTACCGCGCGCTGGTGGCCGAAAACCATCCCGACCGGCTGATCGCGCGCGGCGTGCCCAAGGAATTTCACGCCGCCGCGAATGACCGCATGGCCCGCATCAACGCGGCCTATGAGGCGATCGAGCGCGATCAGCGGGCGGCTTGACATGAGTGCCGCGCGTCTCCGCCTGCTTCTGGCCGCAGCCTTCATCCCCGCCGGACCTGTCCTGGCCGCCGATGACGGACTTGCGACCGCGAAGGCCATGGTCGTCGCCGCCCATCCCGGCCAGTGCGAGAGCGATCTCGCCGAACGCTTCGACGGGCTTGAGGATCAGGCGTTCGACGTGTCATGGCCGGAGACCCGCTATGACGGGACGGTGGAGGACGTGAAGGGGCGGCTTTACCGGATCACCTGCGGCATCGGCGCCTATAACGTGGCCGTGGCCTATGTCTTTGCCCGCGAGGACGGCTTTCCGGAAGAGGGCGAGATCGTATCCTTCGCGACGCCCGCTTATTCCGTCGATTACGAACCCGGCGACGATACCTATACCAAGCTGGTCCGCGATCCCGAGGTCACCGGCTTTACGGCCAGCACCGTTCTGGTCAATCCGGAGTTCGATGCCGAGACCAACACGATCTCCACCTTCGAGAAATGGCGCGGTCTAGGCGATGCCTATTCCGCCGGTCGCTGGACGCTCGACAAGGGCAGTTTCGTGCTCAAGCACTATGTCATCGACCCTATCTACGAAGCCAATCTCGAAGACCCGCCCGAAGCGCTGATCGATACCCAATTCACGCTCTATGACGCCGGGCCCTGAGCGATAGCTTGGACCCTCCGCCAATCTTTCCCTTGCATTGATGGCCCGGCTCGGTGAAGCTTCGGCATGTTTCCAGAGAGCGGGTCATGACACGACATTTCAGGACAATCATCATCGGACGCGGTCTGATGGGCGCTGCCGCCGCGCGCCATCTGGCGGGTATGGAGGAGGGCGTCGCCGTCATCGGGCCGGATGAGCCGGCGGACAAGGCCGCGCATACCGGCGTCTTCGCCAGCCATTACGATGAGGGCCGCATCACCCGCACGATTGACCGCGATCCAGTATGGGCACGGCTCGCCAACCGGTCGATCGCGCGCTACCGCGATATCGAGCGCGACAGCGGCATCGATTTCTTCGGCGAGGTCGGCGCGCTGATCGTCGGGCCGGGACGCTCGCGCGGGCGCTATGTCGAAACCATCATGGATGCCGCCGGGCAGTGCGGCGCGTCGGCGGAGATTGTTGAAGGGGCGGGGCTTCGGGAGAAATTCCCTTACTTCGCCTTCGCGCCGAAAACGGAGGGCGTGTTCGAGCTGCACCGTGCCGGCTATATCTCGCCGCGCCGGCTGGTGGCAGCGCAGTCCCTTCTTGCCGGAAAGGCCGGGGCGGAGGTGATTGCCGCCACGGTAACCGAGGTGAACGATGGCGGCGCGCGGGTCAGCGTCACCACCGATGCCGGCGAGACGCTGACGGCCGACAAGGTTCTGGTGGCCGCCGGCGGCTTCACCATCAACGACAAGCTCTTGCCGGCGAAGATAGATCTCACCGTCTTTGCCCGCACCATCGCCTATTTCGAGGTCGATGAGGAGGAGGCGCGGTCGCTTTCGGCCATGCCGAGCCTGATCTACAAGGCGGAGTTCGATGAGGACGGCATCTATCTGCTGCCGCCGATCCGCTATCCCGACGGCCGCTGGTATATCAAGATCGGCGGCGATCCCGACGATGTGCCGCTTTCAAGCGAGGCGGATATCCGCGCCTGGTTCCGCTCCACGGGGCATAACGCCACGCGCGAGCATCTGACCCGGATCATCTGCGAACTGATGCCGAAGCTGAAGGTGCTGCAGTCGGAAACCGGCACCTGCGTCACCAGCTACTCGCCATCCGGTTATCCGATGATCGGTTTCTCGCCATCGCCCCGGATCGCGGTGCTGACCGCCGGCTGCGGGGCTGCGGCCAAGAGTTCGGACGAGATCGGCCGGCTCGGCGCGGTGCTGATGGCCAAGGGCACGCTTGCGGGCGAGGGCTGCCCGGTCGATTTCGCGCCGTCGTTTTCGTAAACCCTTTCCTTCCTCCACGAAACGCACTAGAGAAGCCCGACCAGTTGGCCGGGCGGCCGCGCTTTGCCAATGCCGAAAGGCGACAGGGTGAGGAAAGTCCGGGCTCCACGGAAACACGGTGCCGGAGAAAGTCCGGCGGGGGCGACCCCAGAGACAGTGCCACAGAAAGCAAACCGCCCGGCTTCTGCCGGGTAAGGGTGAAAGGGTGGGGCAAGAGCCCACCGCGCCGGCGGCAACGCATGGCGGCACGGTAAACCTCACCGGGAGCAAAACCGAATAGGGATGACGCGGCGCTTGTCGCCAGCCTGTTTCCAGGCCGGTCATCCGGGTGGGTTGCGAGAGGCAGCGCGCAAGCGCTGTCCCAGATGAATGGCCGCCACGTTTTGCGGGCAACCGCAAAGCCATACAGAACCCGGCTTACAGGCCAACTGGTCATTTCCTTTTTTCATTCAAAAACGGGCGCTTGGGCGCGCCGTTTCGCATGTGGCGACGAAAGCTTTCGTTAAGGGCCGGCTGATAGAATCAGCCTTTCCGAAAGCGCTGTCGACACGGTTAATAACGGCTTATCCCATTGACGCCCAAATCTGCCCATGTTATCCCATTAAGCATAAATTCGTTGCCCGATGCGGATGCGGCTTCCGGGCAGCGCGATGGCTTCAAGTGTTTGTTTTCCATGCTGAGTTCGCCCGGCGGGCGGTTTGGTTTTCCAGGGTATTCCTTTGGGTTGGCGGTCTGCGAAGGACTGCTTGAGACGTCGGTAGTAACGCGTAATGAACCGGTTTCTGTCCAACGCGACCAAGAAGGTCGACGCCAAGGGAAGGGTGTCGGTGCCTGCGGTGTTCCGCACGGTGCTGGCGGAGCGGAATATCACGGAGCTTTACTGCTTCCAGGATTTCGTCTTCCCGGCAATCAGCATCGGCGGTCCCGATCTGCTCGACCGCTTCGAGCGGCAGATCGATCAGGAAGACCCGTTCTCGGCGGAAGCAAACAGTATGTCGCTGCTGATCCATGGCGGCGGCGTGTTCGCGAAACTCGATGCCGAGGGGCGGTTGATGGTCACGGACTTCATCCGCGATTTCACCGGCATCGATACGGAGGTCACATTTGTGGGGCGGGCGGATCACTTCCAGCTTTGGGAGCCGCAGGCATTTCAGGAAGCGCAGGCGCAAGCGCGCAAGGCCCGTCTCGGCGGGCGGGCGGGCGCCTGATGAAACGGGGAAACGGAATGGCGGGGAATCCTGGCACAATCGATGCCAATGGCGGACCGGTTCGTCACATTCCGGTTATGCTTGCCGAGGTGCTGGCTCAGTTGAAGCCGGCGCCCGGCAAGATCATTCTCGACGGCACGTTTGGCGCGGGCGGCTATTCCAGCGCGCTGCTGGAGGAGGGCGCCGAGGTCATCGGCCTCGATCGCGATCCGAATGCGATTGCCGCAGCCGACGATCTTCTCGCGCGCTACCCGCGCCTCTCTCTGCATCACGCTCGTTTCTCCACACTCGATCGCTTTGCGCCTGAAGGCGGGCTCGACGGCGTGGTGCTGGATATCGGCGTCTCCTCCATGCAGATCGATGAGGCCGACCGCGGCTTCTCCTTCCAGAAGAACGGCCCGCTCGACATGCGCATGTCGGGCGAGGGCGTTTCCGCCGCCGACGTCATCAATCGCGCCAAAGTTGGCGACCTGACACGGATTTTCGGCATTCTCGGCGAAGAGAAGAACGCTGGCCGCATCGCTCGCGCGATCGAGAAGAAGCGCGCCGAAGAGCCTTTCGCGACCACCCGCGACCTCGCCGGCCTGATCGAGATCGTCACCCCGCGCCGCGCCAAGGACAAGATCCACCCGGCAACCCGCGTGTTCCAGGCGCTCCGTGTCTACGTCAATGACGAACTCGGCGAACTGGCCGGCGCATTGCTGGCCGCCGAACGCGCGCTGAAACCGGGCGGCGTGCTGGCGGTGGTTACCTTTCACTCGCTTGAGGACCGGATCGTCAAGCAGTTCATTTCGGCGCGCCTCGGCAAGGCCGGTGGCTCGCGCCACCTGCCCGAAGTCGCGCCCGCGCCCGCTCTTTTCGATCAGCCGGGCAAGGCCATGATTGCGGCGAGCGAGGCAGAGGCCGCGGAAAACCCGCGGGCTCGTTCCGCCAAGCTCCGCGCCGCGATCCGCACGTCCGCGCCCGCGCCCGAAACCGGGCTCGATGCTTTCGGCCTGCCGTCCCTTGCTGACATTTCTCGCCTTGGAGGCGCCTGATGCTTCGTCCGCTCGATCTCATCCTCATTCTGGTCATGGTCGCGACCGCGACAGTCACCTACACGATCAAATACAGCGTCGAGGCGACCTATGATGAGGTCCGCGCGCTTGATGACCAGATCGCGCTGGAGCAGAACAATATCGACCTGTTGAAGGCCGACGAGGCGCTGTTGACACAGCCCGCCCGCATGGCGCGGCTTGCCGAGTTCTTCGCGGCCGAGCTTGATCTGCATCCGGCCGAACCGGAGCAGATCGCAACGCTCGACCAGCTTCCCCCCATTGCACCCGAGCCTGTCGAAGAGGATCTGCCGCCGCTGATGGCCGGCGATGCCCCCGACGGCACGGATATCGTCATAACCGGATCGGTGACACCATGATCAAGCTTCCCGGCATCCTCAAACTGAAGCCCAGGCTGAAGCCCAAGGCGCGCCGCGTTGCGAAGGCACAGCCAGAAGCTGCGGAGTCCAATGTCTTCCAGGGCACGGCCAAGAAGCGGGTCAATCTGGCGCGCAGCCGCGTCGGCTTCGTTACCTTCGCCTTTGTCGCCGTCTATGCCGTGATCGGCGGGCGGCTGGTGCATTATTCGCTGGCCAAGGATGATGGCGCGGTCGCCCGCGCGGCGATGCCGCTGACGCTGGCGCGCCGGCCGGATATCGTGGACCGCAACGGCGCGGTGCTTGCGACCGACGTTCGGATGATGTCGCTTTATGCGGATCCCTCGATGATCACCAGCGCCGACGATGTTCTCGACGCGCTGCTGCCGATCTTTCCCGATTTGGATGCCAAGCGCGCCTACCGGCTGCTGAACTCCAAGGGCGAATTCGTCTGGCTGAAGCGCCAGATCACGCCCAAGCAGCAGAGCCAGGTTCTGGCCGCCGGTGTGCCAGGCGTCGGCTTCCGCCCGGAAGTGCACCGTTTCTATCCCGGCGGCCCGCAGGCGGCTCACGTCCTCGGCCTCGTCGATATCGACAATCGCGGCCTGTCCGGCATCGAGCGCTATATGGACAAGACCGACGGCATTTCCGGACTGATGGGCCTCGGTCTGTCGGGCGCGATGGACCTGAAGCCGTTCGAGACCTCGATCGATCTGCGCGTGCAGAGCATTCTGCGCGACGTTCTGGTGGAAGGCGTCGACAAGTTCCACGCCATCGGCGCCACCGGCACTGTTCTGGACGTCAACACCGGCGAGATCATTGCGCTCGCATCGGTGCCCGATTTCGACCCGAACAATCCGCCGCCGGCGACCGACTCGCGCATGCTGAACGACGCGATTACCGGCGTCTACGAAATGGGCTCGACCTTCAAGGCTTTCACGCTGGCGATGGGGCTGGAATCCGGCAAGTTCAACATGAACAGCCTTGTCGACGCGAAAACGCCGCTGATCTTCGGCCGCTCGCGCATCCGCGACGACCACGCCCAGAACCGGATTCTGACCTATCCCGAAGTCTTCACCTATTCCTCCAATATCGGCGCGTCGCGCATCGCCGCCGCCGTCGGCCCGGACTACCAGCGCACTTTCCTTGAGAATCTCGGCCTGCTCGACAAGATGGATACCGAGATCGGCGGCGCGGGGACACCACAGCGCCCGCAGAAATGGGGCGGGGTCTTTTCCGCGACCGTGTCCTTCGGCCAGGGCGTGACCACGACCTCGCTGCAGACGGCAGCCGCCGCGGCGGCGCTCGTCAATGGCGGCAAGCTTCTGACGCCGACCTTCCTGCCGCGCAGCCGCGAGGAGGCCGACCGGATCGCCAAGCACGTGGTCTCCAAGGAAACCAGCGACAAGATGCGCTATCTGCTCAGGCTGAACGGTACGGACGGCTCGGGCCGCAACGGCCAGGTGCCGGGCTACCGCGTTGGCGGCAAGACCGGCACGTCGGAGAAGATTATCGATGGGAAATATTCGAAAGATCGCAATTTCAACGCTTTTCTTGCCGCATTTCCCATGGACAACCCGCAATATGTCGTCCTGGTGACGATTGACGATGCCAAGAAGGTCGAGGGGGTCCCCGGACGCACGGCCGCCTGGAACGCCGGGCCGATGAATGGCGAGATCATTCGCCGGACGGCGCCCATCCTCGGCGTTGATCCCGATTTCGGCGCGGAAGGGGCAGCCCTCCTCGCTTCCTACTGATTCCATGCCATCCGGCCCGCCGGGTGCAGAACAGAGACTGATATGATGAAACTGAGCGCTCTTGCCGGAACGGCCTTTCCCGAACTGAATGCGGCGCTTGCCGGCAGCGCCGGCGCGCTCGACATCACCTCTCTGACCGCCGACAGCCGCAAGGCTGCGCCCGGCGCGCTGTTCGTGGCGATTGCCGGCAGCAAGGCGGATGGCGCTGCCTTCATCGCTGACGCCGCCGAGCGCGGCGCGGTCGCGGCCATCAGCGCCTCGGCTCACGAGGGCGCGGGAATACCGGTGCTGACCGTCGGTAATCCGCGCGCGTTTCTCGCGATCGCCGCCGCCCGTTTCTACGAAGCACAGCCGGAAACCATGGTGGCCGTCACCGGTACGGCCGGCAAGACATCCGTCTCCTCCTTCACTCGTCAGATATGGGCGCAAGCCGGCCTTTCCGCCGCCATGATCGGCACCACCGGCGTGACGGCGCCCGGCCGCACCGAATATGGTTCGCTGACCACGCCTGATCCGGTGGCGCTGCATGCGCTGCTTGCCGAGCTTGCCCGCGATGGCGTCACCCATGCAGCGATGGAAGCCTCCAGCCACGGGCTCGATCAGTATCGGCTGGACGGCGTTCGGCTTTCGGCCGGGGCGTTCACCAATCTCGGCCGCGACCACATGGATTATCATCCGACCGTGGAGCATTATTTCGCAGCCAAGATGCAGCTTTTCGAGCGGGTTCTGCCGACCGGCTCGCCGGCCGTTATCAACGCCGACGACGAATGGTCGGATCGCGCGATTGTCGCGGCGGAAGGCGCTGGCCAGCGCGTCCTGACCGTCGGACGCAAGGGTGAATTTCTGGCGCTGAAGCGCGTCGAGCAGAAGCGCGACAGCCAGTTCGCCGAAATTCTGCGTGACGGCACAATTTACGAGGTGCGGCTGCCGCTTGCGGGCGAGTTCCAGATTTCGAACGCGCTGGTTGCCGCCGGGCTTGCGATTGCAACGGGCGTCGATGCCCGCACAGCACTTCTGGCGCTGGAAAAGGTGGAAGGCGCTGCCGGAAGGCTTCAGCTTGCCGGCAAGGCCGAAAACGGCGCGCTCGCCTATATCGACTACGCCCACAAGCCCGATGCGCTGGAAAAGGTGCTCACCGCCGTGCGGCCGTTCACCACCGGCCGGGTTATCGTTGTGTTCGGCTGCGGTGGTGATCGCGACAGGGGCAAGCGTCCGATCATGGGAGCGATCGCCACCCGGCTTGCCGATATCGTGATCGTCACCGACGACAATCCGCGTTCCGAGGTGCCCGCCGAAATCCGCTCGGAAATCCTGGTGGCGGCTCCGGCAGCGAAGGAGATTGGCGACCGGGCCGAGGCGATCGCCCACGCCGTCGCGCTTTTGCAGACGGGCGATACATTGATCGTAGCCGGCAAGGGGCATGAGGAAGGGCAGACGGCGGGCGGCGTGACCCGGCCCTTCTCCGACCTTGCCGAAGTCAAGAAGGCATTGGAGGGCCGCGCATCGTGAGTTTGCTTTGGACATCAGCCGAAATGGTCGAGGCCATGGACGGGCGTCCGGTGGGCGAACTGCCGGAGGGCGTTACGGGCATTTCGATCGACAGCCGCACGATCTCCCACGGCGAAGCGTTCTTCGCCATCGTCGGCGACCGTGTGGATGGCCATAAATTCGCAGGGCTCGCCGCCAAGAACGGCGCGACGCTGCTGGTGGTGGCCGAGGCCAAGCTGCCGGCGCTGGGAAGGCTGACCTGCGGGATGATTGTGGTCGATGATGTGCTGGAGGCCATGGGCCGTCTGGCGATGGCGGCCCGGGCGCGCACGGACGCCCGCATCATCGCCGTCACGGGGTCGGTCGGCAAGACCAGCACCAAGGAGATGCTCGCCTCCGGGCTGAAGGCCTCCGGCAAGGTTCATGCGGCGGTGGCCTCGTTCAACAATCACTGGGGCGTGCCGCTGACGCTTGCCCGCATGCCGGCCGATACCGAATTCGGCGTTTTCGAGATCGGCATGAACCATTCCGGCGAAATTCGGCCGCTGACGAAAATGGTGCGCCCGCATGTGGCGGTAATCACCACCGTTGCCCCTGTCCATATCGGCAACTTCTCCGGCATCAAGGAGATTATCGCCGCAAAGGCCGAGATTTTCGAAGGCCTTGAAGCCGACGGAGCGGCGATCCTGAACCGCGATATCGATGCTTTCGACAGCCTGGCGCGGACCGCCCGTCGCTATGGCGCGCGCATCGTCTCCTTCGGCGAACATGCCAAGGCCGATTATCGCCTCCTCGAATACCGCACCGTCAGCGACAAGCGCAACGAGCGCGGCCATGTTCTCGCAGCGCTTGGCACGGAGGAGCCGACCGCCTTCAACCTTGGTCTGCCGGGCCAGCACATGGCCGAGAACGCGCTCGCAGCCCTCGCGGCGATCTCTGAGGCCGGCGGGGATGTCCATGCCGCGCTCGGCGCGTTCGAGACCGTAGAGCAGATGAAGGGCAGGGGACGGCGTCAGCGTCTGAAGGCGCCCGATGGCGTCTTCACGCTGATCGATGAAAGCTATAATGCCAACCCGGCCTCGATGCGGGCGGCGCTGGAGCTTCTGGGCTCTGGAAACGAGCCCGGCCGCAGGATCGCGGTGCTCGGCGACATGCTGGAACTCGGCGATTATGCCCGCGAGGCCCATGAGGCGCTCGCCGGTCCGCTGGTCGCGGCCGGGGTTACCCATGTCTGGCTCGCCGGCGACGAGATGCAGGCGCTGCGTGAAGCCTTGCCGGAAAGCATTGTTGTGGAATATCGCGACAACGCCGCCGAATTGGCTGAATTCGCCGTTGGCGCTGTCGCGGCCGGAGACACGATAATGCTAAAGTCGTCAAACGGAATGGGATTCGGCGCGATTGTCGCAAGGCTGACCGAGACCTATCCGGCGGAAGGGTAAACCGGGCGTAAACAATTTCGTGGCATACCGGTGTTCAACATGCTGCGAACAACAATAAATGACTGCGCCCGCCGTGGCCCGAAAGGGCATGATGGCGCGCGCTCTGCCTTTTCTGGAAAGGGGCGTTCATGCTGATTTGGCTCGTGGAGTTGTCGGACCGGTTTCAATTTTTCAATCTGTTCCGATACATCACATTCCGCTCCGGCGCCGCCGTATTCACCTCGGCACTGATCGTCTTCCTGTTCGGTCCCCGAATCATCGCCGCGCTGAGATTGCGCCAGGGCAAGGGACAGCCGATCCGCGCTGACGGACCGCAGACCCATTTCAAGAAGGCCGGCACGCCGACCATGGGCGGGCTGATGATCCTGGCCGGCATCATCGGTTCCGCGCTGCTGTGGGCCGATCTTTCCAACGCCTATGTGGTGGCCACGCTGCTGGTGACGCTCGGCTTCGGGGCGATCGGCTTTTATGACGACTATCTCAAGGTCACCAAGCAGTCCGACAAGGGGTTTTCCGGCCGCCGCCGGCTGTTCTTCGAATTCGTGATCGCCGGCGTCGCGGTTGCCTTCATGATGTATGCCGCCAATCTCGCCAGCATTGACGGCGCGACGCTCGGCTCGGCGTTGACCTTTCCCTTCTTCAAGGACTTCGTGATCGACCTCGGCTGGTTCTTCATCCCGTTCGGCGCCTTCGTGATCGTCGCCGCCGGCAACTCCGTCAACCTGACGGACGGGCTCGACGGCCTTGCCACCGTGCCGGTGATGATCGCCGCCGGCTCCTTCGCGCTGATCGCCTATGTCGTCGGCAACACCGTTTTCGCGACCTACCTGCAGATCAACTACGTGCCGGGCACGGGCGAACTGGTGGTGCTGCTCTCCGCCGTGATCGGGGCCTGCATGGGCTTTTTGTGGTTCAATGCGCCGCCGGCCGCCATCTTCATGGGCGATACCGGCTCGCTGGCGCTAGGCGGACTGATCGGCTCGGTTGCGGTTGCCACCAAGCACGAGATCGTCATGGCGATCATCTGCGGCCTGTTCGTGCTGGAAGCGCTCTCGGTGATCATTCAGGTCGCCGTCTTCCGGCGCACCAAGCGGCGCGTCTTCCTGATGGCGCCGATCCACCACCATTTCGAAAAGCTCGGCTGGACCGAAAGCCAGGTGGTGATCCGCTTCTGGATCATCTCCTTCGGCCTCGCGCTGATCGGCCTTTCAACGCTGAAGCTCAGGTAGGTCGATGATCGCGGTCTCGCAGTTTTCCGGCAGGAATGTCGCGCTGTTCGGGCTTGGCGGTTCGGGCATGGCGACCGCGCTGGCGCTGGTCGCCGGCGGAGCGCAGGTCACAGCCTTCGACGACAACCCCGAGACTTGCCGGCTGGCCGCAGAAAAGGGCATTCCGATCGCCGATCTGCGGCACATGGTCTGGAGCGGTTTCGCGGCGCTGGTGCTGGCGCCCGGCGTTCCGCTGACGCATCCCAAACCGCATTGGGTGGTGGAGCAGGCAAGGGCGGCGGATACCGAGATCATCGGCGATGTCGAGCTTCTGGCGCGCGAACGCCGCGCAGCTTGTCCCGAGGCAAAGCTGATCGCAATCACCGGCACGAACGGTAAATCCACCACCACGGCGCTGATCGGCCATATCCTGAAGGCGGCGGGTCGCGATGTGGAGGTCGGCGGCAATATCGGCCGCGCCGTCCTCGATCTCGCGCCGCTCGCGCCAGGCTGCATCTATGTGGTCGAATGCTCGTCCTATCAGATCGACCTTGCGCCGACGCTTGATGCTGATGTTGGTCTGCTGCTCAACCTGACGCCCGACCATCTCGACCGCCATGGCGACATGACCCGTTATGCCGCGATCAAGGAGCGGCTGGTGGCCGGGGCGAAGCGCGCGGTGGTTGGCGCCGACGATACCTATTGCACGGCGATCGGGGAACGGCTTGAAAAGGCCGGACACGATGTTGTTTCAATCTCCAGCGATCGCGCTCACCTGAGCCGCGGACTTGCCTTCGATAATGGTGCGATTATTTCTGTCGAAAATGGTGGCGTAGTCGCAGACCTTTCCGATCATCCCGTTCTGCGCGGCGCGCATAATGGCCAGAACGCCGCCGCGGCGATCGCGGCCTGCCGTGCGGTCGGGCTCTCCGACACCGAGATCCGCGAAGGTCTCGCGACCTTCCCCGGCCTTGCCCATCGCATGCAGCCGGTCGCGCGATTGGGCTCCGTGATTTTCGTCAACGATTCCAAGGCCACCAATGCCGAAGCCTCGGCCCCGGCGCTGAAGACCTTCGACCATATCCACTGGATCGCGGGTGGCCGCCCCAAAGAGGGCGGCATTGCCACCCTCGCGCCCTTCTTTCCCAAGATCGCCCGCGCCTATCTCATCGGCGAGGCGGCGGAGGCCTTTTCGGCCACGCTGGCGGGCGCTGCGGACACGGTAATCTGCGGCACGCTGGAAAACGCCGTCAGACAGGCGGCGGACGATGCGGCGAAGAGCAAGGCCGAGACGCCGGTGGTGCTGCTGTCGCCCGCCTGCGCCAGCTTCGACCAGTACCGAAATTTCGAAAAACGCGGCGATGCTTTCGTCAGCGCCGTGATGGCGCTTGACGGCATTGAGCCGTTTGCAGCAACCGGCAGGGAGGCCTGATCCATGGTCAGTCGCGTTCAGCGAGGCCCAATCGCAGACTGGTTCTGGACCATCGACCGATGGCTGCTGGCAGCCTTCATCGTGCTGATGGGCATCGGCTTCATGCTCTCGTTTGCCGCTTCGCCCGCCGTTGCCGAACGCCTCGGCTATGACAGCTTCCACTTCGTCACCCGTCACGCGATCTTCCTTATCCCTTCGCTGGCGGTGATGATCTCTCTGTCCTTCTGCTCGCCGCGGATGATCCGCCGTCTGGCGGTGATCATTCTCATCGGCTCGCTGCTGGCAATGGTCGCGGCGCTGTTCATCGGCACCTCCAATAATGGCTCGCGCCGCTGGATCGTGCTTGCCGGCTTTTCGGTGCAGCCTTCGGAGTTCCTCAAACCCGCCTTCGCGGTGGTCTGCGCCTGGCTGTTTGCCGAGCATCAGCGCTATCCGGAAATCCCGGGCAATCTGTTTG
Organism: Martelella sp. FOR1707; assembly: GCF_053484265.1. Classification (NCBI taxonomy): domain Bacteria; kingdom Pseudomonadati; phylum Pseudomonadota; class Alphaproteobacteria; order Hyphomicrobiales; family Aurantimonadaceae; genus Martelella; species Martelella sp. FOR1707. The sequence goes on from NZ_JBAKFP010000003.1 coordinate 428,447, forward strand.
CCGGCATGCTGTTCATCGTCTCCGCCGTGCTTCTGATCGCCCAGCCGGACTTCGGCCAGACCGTGCTTCTGGGCATCGTCTGGGGCGGCATCTTCTTCATGGCCGGCATGTCGTGGATATGGATCGCGGGCCTCGGCGGCGCTGGCGTCGCGGGCATTCTGGCGGCCTATACCTGGCTGCCGCACGTGACCTCGCGTATCGACCGGTTCCTGACCGGGGAAGGCGACAACCTTCAGGTGGAGCTTGCCGCCAAGGCAATCCAGAACGGTGGCCTGTTCGGTCTCGGGCCGGGCGAGGGGATCGTCAAGCGGCGGCTGCCGGACAGCCATACCGACTTCGTGTTCTCGGTCGCGGCAGAGGAATTCGGCATCTTGTTCTGCATGTTCATCGTCGCGATCTTCGCCTTCATCGTGCTGCGCGGCCTCAGCCACGCCTATCGCGAGCGCGACGATTTCGCCCGCTTCGCCGTCGCCGGCCTCGTGCTGCAGATCGGCATGCAGTCGGTGATCAATATCGGCGTGGCGCTGCAGCTGATGCCGGCCAAGGGCATGACGCTGCCGCTGATTTCGGCGGGCGGCTCCTCGATGATCGCGACCTGCATCGGCGCGGGCTTCGTGCTGGCGCTCACCCGCCACCGCCCCGACAAGCGCGCGCGTCAGGACCATTTCTTCGAGCCGGGCCGGCCGCGCGGCGTACCTGCGGAGTAGATGATGGAGAGCAAACTGTTTTTCCTCGCTGCCGGGGGTACAGGCGGTCACGTGTTCCCCGCTGAAGCTCTGGCCCATGAACTGATTGCGCGCGGGCACAAGGTGCACTTTGTTACAGACAGCCGCGCCGAGCGTTACGCCGGGACCTTTCCGGCTGAAAAAATCCATGTCGTGCCGTCCGCGACGATCGGGTCGAAGAACCCGATTGCCGTCATTCGCGCCGGCTTCACCCTGTTCAAGGGGTCGCGGATCGCCAGATCGCTTTTTGCAGAATACCGGCCGGCAGCCGTGATCGGCTTTGGCGGCTACCCGACGGTGCCCCCGGTTTACGCTGCCTCAAGCGGCGGCATCCCGACAATGCTGCATGAGCAGAACGCGGTGATGGGCCGGGCCAACAAGATGCTGGCGCCACGCGTCAATGCCATAGCTGGCGGTTTCCTGACCCGCTCCGGCGAGCCGCAAGGTGCGAAGATATTCGAGACCGGAAACCCGGTGCGTCCGGCGGTGCTGGAAGCGGCGAAGACGTCCTATCCGGCGCGCAGCGAAGGCGAAACCTTCAACCTGTTGGTCTTCGGCGGAAGCCAGGGCGCCCATTTCTTTGCCGAAGCTGTGCCGGATGCGATTGCCGCGCTGCCGGAAGAGCTTCGCCGGTGCGTGACGGTGACCCAGCAGGCCCGCCCGGAAGATGTCGAGGCCGTCACTGAACGCTTCCAAGCGCTTGGTGTACCGGCCGAGATTTCACCGTTCTTCGGCAATATGGCGGAGCGGATTGCCAGTGCTCATCTTGTGGTTTGCCGCTCGGGAGCCTCCACCGTTTCGGAGCTTTCGGTGATCGGCCGGCCGGCGATCTATGTGCCCTATCCCCATGCGCTCGATCACGATCAGGCAGCCAACGCGGCGCTGGTCGAGGCCAAGGGCGGCGCAGAAGTCGTGCGCCAGTCCGAACTGACGACGGAGCGCTTCGCGGACATTCTGAAGGATGCGATCGAGCATCCCGAAAAACTTGCAACCGCCGCCGCCGCCGCGCGCGCGGCCGGCCGCCCCGATGCAACGCAGAAACTCGCCGATATGGCGGAGGCGTTGGCGTCGGGACAGAAGATTGAAGGAATTGACTGATGAGAATGCCTGAAGCGATCGGCGTGGTCCATTTTGTCGGGATCGGCGGCATCGGCATGAGCGGTATTGCCGAAGTGCTGAACAATCTCGGCTACAAGGTGCAGGGCTCCGATCAGGCCGAGAGCGCCAATGTCGTTCGTCTGCGCGAGAAGGGCATTTCCGTGTTCATCGGTCACAAGGCTGAAAATCTGGGCGATGCCGAAGTCGTCGTTGTCTCCTCCGCGATCAAGCGCACCAATCCGGAATTGGTCGCCGCGCGCGAGAAGCATCTGCCCGTAGTGCGCCGCGCCGAAATGCTCGCCGAGCTTATGCGTTTCCGCGATGCGATCGCGATCGGCGGTACCCACGGCAAGACCACGACCACCTCCATGGTCGCGACGCTCCTGGAGGCCGGCGGGCTGGACCCGACCGTCATCAACGGCGGCATCATCAACGCCTATGGCACCAATGCGCGCATGGGCGAGGGCGAGTGGATGGTGGTCGAGGCCGACGAGTCCGACGGCACCTTTCTGAAGCTGCCCGCCGAAATCGCGGTCGTCACCAATATCGATCCCGAACATCTCGATCACTACGGCACGTTTGACGGCGTGCGCGCTGCCTTCCGGCAATTCGTCGAGAGCGTGCCGTTTTACGGCTGCGGCGTGATGTGCCTCGATCATCCCGAAGTGCAGACGCTGGTCGGCCAGATCGAGGACCGCCGGATTGTGACCTATGGCGAGAACCGCCAGGCCGATGTGCGCTTCTCCAATATCCGCAACGAGGGTACGCGCACGATCTTCGACGTCGATATCCGTCGGCGTCGCCGTCCATCTGTCAAGCTTGAAAACCTCTCCCTGCCGATGCCCGGCCGCCACAATGTCTCAAACGCCACGGCGGCGATCGCGGTCGCCGACCGGCTGCATATTTCCGAGGCGGACATCCGCAAGGGGCTCGCCGCCTTCGGCGGCGTCAAGCGCCGGTTCACGCTGGTGGGAGAGTGGAACGGCGCGCAGATCTTCGACGATTACGGCCATCATCCGGTTGAAATCCGTTCGGTGCTGAGGGCGGCACGCGAGGCTTGTCAGGGGCGGATCATCGCCATCCACCAGCCGCACCGCTATTCCCGCCTCGAAAGCCTGTTCGAGGATTTTACCAATTGCTTCAACGATGCCGACACCGTGTTCATCGCCCCGGTCTATGCCGCCGGCGAGGACCCACGCCCGGGCTTCGATGCGGAAACGCTGGTCAGCGGCATGAAGTCCGCCGGCCACCGCGACGCGCATTATCTGGCCGACGAAACGGGGCTTGCGGGCGCCGTGGCGAAGATCGCCAAACCCGGCGACTTTGTCGTCCTTCTCGGCGCCGGCAGCATCACCAACTGGGCTGCAAAGCTGCCGGGAGAACTAGCGGCGCAGGCGTGATTCGGAACGAGGGTTGAAGGTCGCAGCGTTGGGGCATCCCTCGGGACGTATTTCTTCCGCCTTTCGATCAGCGCTTCGCGCGCCCAGTCTTCTGAGTCATCCTCGTGCTTGACACGAGGATCCAGGCGGCGTTCTCCGTGTGGCCTGGATGCTCGGGTCAAGCCCGAGCATGACCCGTGTTGTGTGCGTGGAGCAAATCTCCGCCGCAGCGTGAGACTGCGGCTCTAAAGACCTTAGGAAACCAGCAAAAACGCGCTTTCCCGACCCCATGACAAGCGCTGTCATCGCCCCGTTAACCCGTTTCACCGCATCGATTTTTTTGCCCCGGTTAACCAAAGTAAACGCTTCATTAACCATCCTCGTTCACTAATGGCCCCATCACGCTTTCCTTAAAAAAGCGGCATTGTGAGTGTGCTTTCCGGCTTTGGCTGGAAAAGATGGGGACAGGCATGGGTGCCTTGCATGTAGCGGTATTGATGGGCGGGTTTTCCTCCGAGCGGCCGGTGAGCCTTGCCTCGGGCAACCCCTGCGCCGATGCGCTGGAAGCGGAAGGCTTCCGCGTCACCCGCGTCGATGTCACCCGCAATGTGGCAAGCGTGCTTGCCGAGCTGAAGCCCGATGTCGCCTTCAATGCGCTGCATGGGCCGTTCGGCGAGGACGGCACCATTCAGGGCATCCTCGAATATCTGGAAATCCCCTACACCCATTCCGGCGTGCTGGCCTCGGCGCTTGCCATGAACAAGATCCAGGCCAAGCGCGTTGCTGCCGCCGGCGGTATTCCGGTGGCGGAAGACCGGCTGATGCAGCGTTCCGAGATCGGCAAGACGCATCCGATGGCGCCGCCCTATGTGGTCAAGCCCGTCAATGAAGGCTCGTCCTTCGGCGTCGTCATTGTCGATGAAGGCCAGAGCGCACCGCCGCAGTCGATCACGTCTGCCGAATGGCCCTATGGCGAGACGGTCATGGTCGAGCGCTTCGTGCGCGGGCGCGAATTCACCTGCGGCGTGGTCGACGGCAAACCGCTCTGCGTGACCGAAATCGTGCCGGTCGGTCAGAAATTCTATGATTTCGACGCAAAATATAAGCCTGGCGGCTCAAAACACATTCTGCCGGCGGAAGTTAAACCGAATATTTACCAAAAGATTCAATCATTGGCCGTTCAGGCGCATCAGATCATGGGATGCCGCGGCGTCAGCCGTTCGGATTTCCGGTTCGATGAGGATAGCGGCGAGGACGGGCTGATCTGGCTGGAAATCAATACCCAGCCCGGCATGACCCCCACCTCTCTGGTTCCTGAAATGGCGGCGGAAGCCGGTATGAGTTTTGGTGCTTTTCTCCGTTGGATGGTGGAGGACGCTTCGTGTTTGCGTTGAAGACTGGAAGGGATGATAGCGGGGTAAGCGATCGCATGGCTCAGGGCAGCCGCGCGGGCGTATTGCCGCGTCCTTTTCGCCGTCTGGTGCGCGCCACGACGGGTATCTTTACTGGCCGCACCGGCGCTCCCAAGCATATCGGCAGCGCCGCCGCGCTGGTGTTTTTCGCCGCCGTCGGCGCCAACGCCGTAATCGTGGCCGGCAAGGGTGATCTCGTGCGCCGCGCCGCGTTCCAGGTTGCCGGTTTTGCCGTGGAAGACATCGAGATTTCGGGCAACAGCGAGACCTCGGAAATCGTGGTCCTGCAGAGCCTCGGCCTTGAGGGCGCCTATTCGCTGCAGGGCGTCGATATCCAGATGGCGCGCGGCCAGCTTTTGAATCTCCCCTGGGTCGCCGATGCCGATATCCGCAAGGTCTATCCCTCGACGCTCAAGATTTCGCTGAAGGAGCGCGTTCCCTATGCGCTGTGGCAGCAGGAAGATGGTCGTCTGCTGATGGTCGAACGCGACGGCAACATCATCGGTCCGCTGAGCGCGCCGAAGTTCCGCCGCTTGCCGCTGGTGCTTGGCCAGGGCGGCAATGTCGCTGCCAAGGATGTTGAGGACCTGATGCAGGAATGGCCGGAGCTTTCCGAGCGCGTGCGCGCTTTCAAGCGCGTCGATGAACGCCGCTGGGACCTCTATCTCGACAATGGCATGATCGTGAAGCTGCCGGAAAAAGGCAGCGACGCGGCGCTGGTTCGCCTGCGCAAGCTTGAGGCCGAACGCTCCATCCTCGAGCGCGAAATCGCCGCCGTCGACCTTCGTCTCGACGACCGGGTCGCGATCCAGTTGACGCCCGACGCCATGGAGCGCCGCGCCGAAGCCACGGAAGCGTTGCAGAAGACATTCAAGAACAAGGGGAGGCGACTTTGACTCTGTTCCGCTCGTCCGGCTTCAGTCGCGCCAAGCCTCTCTCGGCCAAGAAGACGCATATCGTCAGCGTTCTCGATGTCGGCTCCTCCAAGGTGGTCTGCATGATCGCGCGGCTGACCCCGCGTGAGGAAAGCCAGATCCTGCCGGGCCGCACCCACAATATCGAGATCATCGGCATCGGCCATCAGCGCTCGCAGGGCATCAAGAGCGGCGTGATCGTCAATCTTGATGCGGCGGAACATGTGGTCCGGCTTGCGGTGGACGCGGCCGAAAGCATGGCCGGCATCACCATCGACAGCCTGATCGTCAACGTTTCGGCCGGTCGCCTGAAGAGCGATACCTATACCGCTGCGATCGACCTTGGCGGGCAGGACGTGGACTCCTCCGATCTCCGCCGCGTCCTGTCCGCCGTCTCCCGCCGCTCGATCAACGAGGAGCGGCAGGTGCTGCATTCGCTGCCCGCTGGCTTCACGCTCGATGGCGAGCGCGGCATTCGCGATCCGCTCGGCATGTATGGCGAGACGCTCGGCGTCGACCTGCATGTGGTGACGGCCGAACGGCTGGCGCTGCGCAATCTCGAACTCTGCGTCAACCGCGCGCATCTCTCCGTGGAGCGCATGGTGGCGACGCCTTATGCGAGCGGTCTTGCCGCTTTGGTGGACGATGAAGTCGAACTCGGCTGTGCCGCGATCGACATGGGCGCCGGCACGACGTCGATCTCGGTCTTCTCCGAAGGCCGGCTTGTTCATACCGATGCGATTAGCCTCGGCGGTCATCACGTGACGACCGATCTTGCCCGCGGGCTATCGACCCGGATGGAAGACGCCGAGCGGTTGAAATGCGTGCACGGCTCGACGATTACCTCCAGCGCCGACGAGCGCGAGATGATCGCGGTGCCCTCTATCGGCGAGGATGATCACGACCAGCCCCGTCAGGTCTCCAAGGCGCTGCTTTCGAAGATCGTCAGGGCGCGGATCGAGGAAACGCTGGAACTGATCCGCGACCGGATCCAGCTTTCGGGCTTTTCGGCGGTTGTCGGAAAGCGGGTGGTGCTGACCGGCGGCGCAAGCCAGCTGATCGGCCTCAGTGAATTGTCGCGGCGGATCCTGAGCAGAAACGTGCGCATCGGTCGACCGATGGGCGTTTCCGGTCTGCCGCTTCCGGCCAAGGGGCCGTCGTTTTCGACGGCCGCGGGCCTTCTGATCTATCCGCAGCTTGCGGAAAGCGAAACCTATGGCAGCGAGCAGCGGGGCTTTCTGTCGTCGGGCGGCGGACGCCTAGCACGCGTCGGCCAGTGGTTCAGGGAAAGTTTTTAACGAACACCAGAGATTGGCCGGCTAGGCGGTACGGCCATAGCGAGAAGGAACGAAACTCATGACTATCACGCTGCAGAAGCCAGATATCACGGAACTGAAGCCGCGCATCACCGTTTTCGGTGTCGGCGGCGGCGGCGGCAACGCCGTCAACAACATGATCACCGCGGGCCTCCAGGGCGTCGACTTCGTCGTCGCCAACACCGATGCCCAGGCGCTGACCATGACCAAGGCCGAACGCGTCATCCAGCTCGGCGTCGGCGTCACCGAAGGTCTCGGCGCAGGTTCGCAGCCGGAAGTCGGCCGGGCGGCTGCCGAGGAGTGCATCGATGAGATCATCGATCACCTCAACAATACCCATATGTGCTTCGTCACCGCCGGCATGGGCGGCGGAACCGGCACGGGTGCTGCTCCGATCGTGGCACAGGCCGCCCGCAACAAGGGCATCCTGACCGTCGGCGTCGTCACCAAGCCGTTCCAGTTCGAAGGCCAGCGCCGCATGCGTCTTGCTGACGCCGGTATCGAGGAGCTGCAGAAGTCGGTCGATACGCTGATCGTCATTCCGAACCAGAACCTGTTCCGGATCGCCAATGACAAGACCACCTTCGCCGACGCCTTCGCGATGGCCGACCAGGTGCTCTATTCGGGCGTTGCCTGCATCACCGACCTGATGGTCAAGGAAGGCCTTATCAACCTCGACTTCGCCGACGTCCGTTCGGTGATGCGCGAGATGGGCCGCGCCATGATGGGCACGGGCGAGGCATCCGGCGAAGGCCGTGCAATGCAGGCCGCCGAAGCCGCAATCGCCAACCCGCTGCTGGACGAAACCTCGATGCGCGGTGCGCAGGGCCTGCTGATCTCGATCACCGGCGGCCGTGACCTCACGCTCTTCGAAGTCGACGAAGCCGCAACCCGTATCCGTGAAGAAGTCGATCCGGACGCCAACATCATCCTCGGCGCCACCTTCGACGAGGAACTGGAAGGCATCATCCGCGTCTCCGTCGTCGCCACCGGCATCGACCGCTCGGTCAACCACAGCGACGATGATGTGCCGGAACCGCGCCGCGAAACCCGCGCGCCGGAAATCCGCTCCGCTGCCCCGCAGCCGAGCCAGCCAGCACAGCCCGCAGCCCCGCAGCCGCGCCAGGACCCGATCGCCGAAACGATCCGTTCCGCCGAAGCTGAAATGGAACGCGAGCTGCAGATGGCGATGAGCCATCAGCCGCAGCAGGCAAAGCCGCAGCCGCGCGCCGAGGCCCCGCAGATGCAGCCGAAGAGCCAGATTTTCTCCGCTCAGGCTCCGCGTCAGGCCGCGCCGCAGGCCGCTCCCCAGCAGCCGCGCCCGCAGATGGCCGAGCCGCGCCGCATGCCGGAAGTCTCCGACTTTCCGCCGGTGGTTCAGGGCGAAATGAGCGCAAGCCGCCGTCAGGAGCATGAAGAGCGCGGACCGAAGGGCCTGTTCAAGCGCCTTTCCAACACGCTTGGCCGCGGCGATGAAAGCTTCGAGGGCCATCACGAGGAGCCGGCGGCTCGTCGCGAACCCACGCAGCAGGCTCAGCCGCAGCAGAACCCCTACGCGCCGCGCCGCGCCGAAGCGCAGCCGGCCCGTCAGGATGACGATCAGTTCGATATCCCCGCCTTCCTGCGTCGTCAGGCGAACTGAAGCTCGATCGGTCCCCATTCGTTAGGGGACCGGTAACCGTCTTTTTGAAAACCTTCTCGCACAACGAACCCGGTCGCCCGCGCGGCCGGGTTTTTACGTGTTTCGTAACATTACGAAAGAAACAGTGATTTGGAATCGTGCGGACGTATGCGTAACTACATGCAAGGCATCGACTCGCCGCACGCCATGCGCACGCCGTCCTCTAAAGGTCGCCCCGCAACCTGAACACGGTATTTGGCGTTGATAAGGCAGGGTCGCAATTCAGTTGAGTAGGGACATGATCATGTCGACAGGTATTTTCGGATTGCAGACGACCATCTCGAACTCCGTCAGGATTTCGGGGATCGGCGTGCATTCGGGCAAGCCTGCGACCATCGTCCTGCAGCCGGGCGAGGCCGATCAGGGCATCCTGTTCGAACGCTATGAGAACGGCAAGCGCATCAGCAGCTTCAAGGCGGTGGCGGACAATGTCGGCCCGACCGCGCTCTGCACCGTTCTCGGCACGCATCCGGGCGAGTGGATCGCCACGATCGAGCACCTGATGGCCGCGATCTACGCGCTTGGCATCGACAACCTCGTGATCTCCGTGGACGGCGGGGAAATGCCGATCATGGACGGCAGTTCCCGGGTTTTCGTCGACGCTCTGGATGAGGCGGGCATCGTCAAGCTTTCCAGGCAGCGCAGCTATATCAAGGTCGCCAAGACGGTGCGCGTTGAAAACGGCGCCGGCTGGGCCGAGTTCTCGCCCTATGACGGCACCCGTTTCGACGTCGAGATCGATTTCGAGACGCCGGTCATCGGCCGCCAGAAATGGGCCGGCGACATGAACGCCGACACGTTCCGCAAGGAGCTTTCCGGCGCGCGCACCTTCGGCTTCATGCGTGATGTCGAGCCGATGTGGGCGCGGGGTTTCGCGCTCGGTTCGTCGCTCGAAAACTCGGTGGTGATCTCCGATGACGACCGCGTCATCAATGCCGAGGGCCTGCGCTACGAAAACGAGTTCGTTCGTCACAAGACGCTCGACGCCGTTGGCGACCTGGCAATGATGGGCATGCGTTTTGCTGGCGCTTTCCGCTCCTATCGCGGTGGCCACGCGCTGAATGCCGCTGCCGTGCGCAAGCTGTTCGAAACGCCCGGCGCTGCCGTTATCGTTTCGCCGCGTGGGGCGCTGCCTTTCCGCCTGCGTCAGGAAGACGTGGTGGCCGCCGGGCCCGCGTCCTGAGGTTTTATCGGATAAAGCTAAAGTATTCAGGCGGATCGGCGCATTTGCGGCGGTCCGCCTTTTCATTTGCTGGCTCTGTCCGCTCGGGCCGCTTCCTGCCTTTCGGGCTGCTTAAGAATGCGTTATTGAAGCGCCATTAATTTGTGCGTTTTTCGCGCGCCTGCGATTGCTCTTGGCAGCGGGATATGCGTAAAACGTCGGTTGAAACAGAAATGCGTCGGTATGACGCGCAACTGGGGCACAAGCAATGTCTGATACTTTGAACCGGAAAAGACGGGGAGCGTTTCGCGCAGCGGCGCTGCCGGCGGCCATAATTGTCGGAGCAGGTATCGTTCTTGGCGGCTGCTCCCGGGACAAGGATGTCGACATCACCACGCTGCAGTATGAGGCCGATCCGCCCCAGCAGGTCTATGATGAGGCGCTTGCCAACATCAATGCCGGCAAGGTGAGCGAGGCGCTGCGCAAATTCAAGGCGGTGCAGGACCAGAACCCGCTTTCCGACTATGCCCGGCAGGCGCTCCTGATGCAGACCTATCTGGAATACCGTTCGCGCAAATATGAGGCGGCGGTCAAATCCGGCACCCGCTATGTCCAGCTTTATCCGAACTCCAAGGATGCGGCTTATGCGCAGTATCTGATCGGCCTTGCCTATTCCAAGGAAATCGTCGACGTCACCCAGGACCAGACGGCGGCCGAGCAGACGATCGTCGCGATGCAGAAGGTGATCGACAATTATCCGAACTCCGATTACGTCGGTGACGCCCGCGCCAAGATCCGTTACGCCCGCGACCAGCTCGCCGGCAAGGACATGCAGGTCGGCCGCTACTATCTGGAACGCAAGGACTATGTCGCCGCGATCTCCCGCTTCAATCAGGTGGTCGACGAGTATTCCGACACCAACCAGATCGAGGAAGCGCTGGAGCGTCTGGTGGAAGCCTACTACGCCATGGGCGTGGTCTCCGAGGCGCAGAACGCGGCCTGGGTGCTCGGGCATAACTATCCCGACAGCCCGTGGTATGCGCGTGCGTATAAGCTCCTGAATTCCAAGGGGCTTGAACCGAAATCGGCCGGCCGGGGCTCCGCTGTTTCGGACGCCACGCCGAGCTAAACGGCGCATCCGCCAGGTCGCGAAAAACATGCTCGTCCAGCTTTCCATTCGGGACATCGTTTTGATCGAGCGGCTGGAGCTTGACCTCGGCGCAGGTCTTTCAGTGCTGACCGGCGAGACCGGCGCGGGAAAATCCATTCTGCTCGACAGCCTCTCGCTCGCGCTCGGTGCGCGCGGCGATGGCGCATTGGTGCGTCACGGGCAGGATTCGGGACAGGTGATCGCCGTATTCGACGTTCCGATGGATCATCCGGTGCGGCTGCACCTGCGCGAAAACGGTCTCGACGATGATGGCGACCTGATCTTCCGGCGCATGCAATCCGCCGATGGCCGCACCCGCGCGTTTATCAACGACCAGTCGGTGAGCGTGCAGATGATGCGCCAGACCGGGCGGCTGCTCGTCGAAATCCACGGACAGCATGACGAGCGCGCGCTGATCGATACCGACGGCCATCGCGTTCTGCTCGATGCCTTCGGCGGACTGACGGCTGACGCGGAGCACGTCGCCGGTCTCTACCGCGGCTGGCGGGACGCGGAGCGCAAGCTGAAACAGCATCGTGCCCATATCGAGGCGGCGATGCGTGAGGCGGACTATTTGCGCGCCTCCGTGGATGAGCTTCAGGAGCTTTCGCCGGTCGATGGCGAGGAAGATGAACTGGCCGAAAAACGCGCCAACATGATGAAGTCCGAGCGGATCGCGGGCGACATCGCCGAGGCGCTGGAATTCCTTAACGGCAATGCCTCGCCGGTGCCGATGATCGCCTCGCTGGTGCGCCGGCTGGAGCGCAAGTCGCACGAGGCGCCGGGACTGCTGGAAGAAACGGTCGAGCTTCTGGATGCCGCGCTGGAGAAACTCTCCAGTGCGCAGATGGAGGTGGAAGCGGCGCTGAACCGCGCGGCCTTCGACCCCAAGGAACTGGAGCTTACCGAGGAGCGGCTGTTTGCGCTGAGGGGCGCTGCCCGCAAATACAATGTGCCGGTCACGGAACTTCCGGCTCTGGCCGAACGCATGGTTGCCGATCTCGACGAGCTCGATGCCGGCGAGGCGAAGCTTGCGGCGCTGACCGAGGCGGTGACGGCCGCCGAGACTGCCTATTTCTCTGCCGCCCGCGCGCTTTCGGAGCGTCGCCAGGTGGCCGGCGAGCAGTTGAGCGCCGCGGTGATGGCGGAACTGCCGGCGCTGAAGCTGGAGCGGGCGCGGTTCACCGCCGTGGTTTCCCCCGATGAAGATGCGGCGGGCGCGGAGGGCATCGATACCGTCTCCTTCGAGGTGCAGACCAATCCGGGCACAAGGGCGGGACCGATCATGAAGGTCGCCTCCGGCGGCGAACTCTCGCGTTTCCTGCTGGCGCTGAAGGTGGCGCTCGCCGACAAGGGCTCGGCGCCGACGCTGGTCTTCGACGAGATCGATACCGGGGTCGGCGGTGCGGTGGCTGACGCCATCGGCCAACGGCTGAAGCGGCTTGCCGAGAACGTCCAAGTGCTCTCCGTCACCCACGCGCCGCAGGTGGCGGCGCGTGCGGAGGGACACTTCCTGATCTCCAAGGGCGATCGCGGCAAGGATACGGTCAGCACCCATGTCGAGGTGATCGGTCCCGAGGCCCGCCAGGAGGAAATCGCCCGCATGCTGGCCGGCGCCAAAGTTACGGCGGAGGCGCGGGCGGCGGCCGCGAAACTGCTCGCCGGCGATGGTTGATCGGCATTTGCTGATATAAGCTGAGAGAGAACCCGGAATTGCTCCCGCCAATCTCCCCGTGACAGGGCGATTGGAGGAGGGACGTTGACGGACAGGATAGCCGCCTCCATTTTCCGGTGGCGCAGGAATCAAGGGGACCGCCGCCGATGGAGACTTTTCTGGAACACTACTGGCCGCATATTCTGGCGGCGATTTCGTTCCTCCTCGGCGCGACGGCGGCGATCCATGCCGCGATGACCAAGGATGAGGTCCGCGCGGCCATCGGCTGGGTCGGCGTGATCATGCTGTCGCCGCTTCTGGGCGCGGCGATCTATGCCGTTGCCGGCATCAACCGGATGCGCCGGGCCTCGATCCTCGACCGGCGCGGCAGCATTCCGGATGCCGTTGCCAACGAGGAGAAGGAGCATCATGTCGGCCGCGCGGCGATTGTTTCCGCCTTCGGCCCGCGCATGGGGGCGATGTGGAACCTCGGCAACCGCGTCACGGGCATGCCGGCGACCGATGGCAATGTCATCCACCTGCTGGAAACCGGCGACGCCGCCTACGCCGCCATTCTGGAGGCGATCGACAAGGCCGAGCGCTCGATCCTGATGGAGACCTATATTTTCGATTCCGACCAGATCGGCCGCCGGTTCGTCGACAGTCTCGATGCGGCGGTCAAGCGCGGCGTCGAGGTGCGGATCCTGGTGGATTCCATCGGCGCGCGCTATTCCCGCCCGCGCATCACGTCGCTGCTGCGCGAACGCGGCATCAGGGTCGCGACATTCAATGGTGCTGTGCTTTTGAAGATGCGGCTGCCCTATGCCAATCTGCGCACCCATCGCAAGATCATGGTGATCGACGGCGAAACCGTGTTCGCCGGCGGCATGAATATCCGCGCGGCCTTCACCGGCCCGAACGCCGCCCACGATACCCATTTCATGCTGCGAGGCGCGGCCGCCGGCGATTATTTCACCGTGGCGGCGGCCGACTGGTATTTCGAAACCCGCGAAAAGCTTGACGGCCCGGCCTGGAAGGTTTCCGCCCCCGATACCCATGACGGCGTTATCGCCCGCGTCGTGCCCTCCGGCCCGGACCGCAATCTCGGCAACAACAACAGCATGATCATCGGCGCGCTTTCGGTGGCGGAAGAAAGCGTGATGATCATGTCGCCCTATTTCCTGCCCGACCGCGACCTGCTGTCAGCGCTGGCGACTGCCGCCAAGCGCGGCGTCGCCGTCGATATCATCGTGCCCGGCAAGAACAATCTCGGCCTTGTAGACAAGGCCATGACGGCGCAGTTCGAGGAGATACTGGAGGGCGGCTGCCGGATCTGGCGCGATAACGGGCCGTTCAATCACTCCAAGCTGATGACGATTGACGGGCGCTGGTCCTATCTCGGTTCGTCCAATCTCGATTCGCGCTCGCTGCGGCTGAACTTCGAAACCGATCTCGAAGTCTTCGACAAAGAGTTTGCCGCCGAACTGCAGGCGCGCATCAGCGCCGTCAGAGCCAATTCCACGGAAGTGACGATCGCCAAACTGCAGGAGCGGCCGTTCCCCTATCGCCTTCGCGACCGGATTTTGTGGCTGGGATTGCCGTATCTCTGAAAAACACCCATATTCATGTTCATCAGAAATGTGTGAGACATGAACCCGATCAAATCTCCCCTTGCCAATGCGGTGCTGCGCTCCTTCCGTGAAAACGGCAAACGGCCGGATTCCGCCGTGCCGATGGCGGGCGAGGGGCTGAGGGTCGCGACCTACAACGTTCACAAATGCGTCGGCACGGATGGCCGTTTCGATCCCGACCGCACCTTCGAGGTGATCCGCGAGATCGGCGCCGATCTGATTGCGCTTCAGGAAGCTGATACGCGTTTCGGCGAGCGCACCGGGCTTCTGGACCTGAAGCGCATCGAGGCCGAAACGGGCCTGATCGCGGTGCCGGCCGAGCCCAGCGTCAGGGCCCATGGCTGGCACGGCAATGTGCTTTTGTTTCGCGACGGCGCGGTACGTGACATCCACCGCGAGAAATTGCCGGGGCTGGAGCCGCGCGGCGCGCTGTTGACCGATATCGAGCTCAAGAGCGGCATCCACCTGCGCGTGGTTGCCGTTCATCTCGGTCTGTTCCGCGCCTCGCGCCGCCAGCAGGCGGACCACATTATCGGCCTTCTCGGCAACCGTGAGGAAAGCCCGACGCTAATCATGGGCGACATGAACGAGTGGCGGCTCGGCAATGGTTCGGCGCTGCGCCGCTTTGAGGACAGTTTCGGCGCGCTGCCGCCGCCCAGGGCAAGTTTCCCCGCCCGCTGGCCGGTTCTCGCGCTCGACCGTATCATCGCCAACCGCGACGACCTGGTCGCCGATTTGGCAGCCCATGATTCGCTTCTCGCCCGCGTGGCATCGGACCATCTGCCGCTGACGGCGTTGCTCAACACCGCGGTGTTGAGCGGCGAGACGCCCGGGACAGCGCGGACTTCGGGGTGAATGGACGCGCTGCCGGGAAGGGCCTTCGTTTGATTCTCAAACCTGTCAGCCTACAATCTCCCCCCTTGAGGGGGAGATGCCCCGACAGGGGCAGAGAGGGGTGAACCCTTTCCAAGAGCAAAGTGTTTGCGGCTTTTAGGGCGTGCGCCCTTTACCCCTCTCTGTCGCTTTCGCGACATCTCCCCCTCAAGGGGGGAGATTGGGGCAGCGAGGCCGCGTTCGACCGAAGCGCATCGAATGCGGCAGCACCTTGATCATCAACCCGCTTCCATTTCGCGCCGTTCCGCTCTAATTCAGCGAGTGAACCGCGAAGGAGTGTGACATGGCGAAGAAACCGGTCGAGGAACTGTCCCGCGATGAGGCTGCGGCGGAGCTTGCGAGCCTTGCCGAGGAAATCGCCCGCCACGATGTCGCCTACCACGGCAAGGATGCGCCGGAGATCACCGACGCCGAATATGACGCGCTGAAGCAGCGCAATGACGCGCTGGAAGCGCAGTTTCCCGACCTTGTCCGCGAAGACAGCCCGTCGCGCCGGGTCGGCTCGACGCCGTCGGAGGCGTTCGCGCCGGTGGTGCATGCGGTGCCGATGCTCTCCCTCGGCAATGTGTTTTCCGACGAGGACGTGCAGGATTTCATCGCCTCGGTCTATCGTTTCCTCGGGCATCTGCCGGACAACTCCATCGCTTTCACCGCGGAGCCGAAGATCGACGGGCTGTCGATGTCGCTGCGCTATGAGGATGGGGTGCTCGTCTCGGGCGCCACCCGCGGCGATGGCGCGACGGGGGAGAATGTCACCGCCAATGTCCGCACCATTGGCGAAATCCCGAACCGTTTGCCGAAGGGCGCGCCGGCGGTGGTTGAGGTGCGCGGCGAAATCTACATGGCCAAGAGCGATTTCGCCGCGCTCAACGCAGCACTCGCGGAGGAGGGCAAGCCCACCTATGTGAACCCGCGCAACACCGCGTCCGGCTCGCTGCGCCAGCTCGACCCGCAGGTGACGGCGAAGCGCAAGCTCAGATTCTTTGCCTATGCCTGGGGCGAAATGTCGGAAATGCCGGCCGATACCCAGATGGGCATGGTCGAGACCTTCGAGAAATGGGGCTTTCCGGTCAACCCGCTGATGCGGCGGCTTTCCTCCATCGATGATCTCATCGATCACTACCGCGAGATCGGCGTCCAGCGCGGCGATCTCGATTACGATATCGACGGCGTCGTCTACAAGGTCGACCGGCTGGACCTGCAGGCGAGACTCGGCTTCCGCTCGCGCTCGCCGCGCTGGGCAACGGCGCACAAGTTCCCGGCCGAGCAGGCGATCACGCGGCTTGTCAACATCGATATCCAGGTCGGCCGCACCGGGGCGCTGACGCCTGTGGCGCGGTTGGAGCCGATCACCGTCGGCGGCGTGGTGGTGACCAATGCGACGCTGCATAACGAGGATTACATCGCCGGCAAGGGCTCCGGCGGCGAGCCGATCCGCGAGGGCCGCGATATCCGCATCGGCGACTATGTTATCGTCCAGCGCGCCGGCGACGTCATTCCGCAGATCGTCGATATCGTTGCGGATAAACGTCCCGACGATGCCGAGCCCTATCAGTTTCCCGATCACTGCCCGGTCTGCGGGGCCCATGCGGTGCGCGAGATCAACGAGAAGACCGGCAAGCTCGATGCCGTCAGGCGCTGTACCGCCGGGTTCTCCTGCCGGGCGCAGGCGGTCGAGCACCTGAAGCATTTCGTCTCGAGGAATGCCTTCGATATCGAGGGGCTCGGCTCCAAGCAGGTCGATTTCTTCTTCGAACATGAGGACGAGGCGCTCGCGATCCGCACCGCGCCCGACATCTTCACACTGGAGCGGCGGCAGGGGGCAGCGCTGACCAAGCTTGAGAACTTCAACGGCTGGGGCAAGACCTCGGTCGCCAATCTCTACGAGTCGATCAACGAGCGGCGGACGATCGCGCTCAACCGCTTCATCTTCGCGCTCGGCATCCGCCATGTCGGCGAGACGACGGCCAAGCTGCTGGCGCGCTCCTACGGCTCCTACGTGGCCTTCGAGAAGGCGATGCGCGAGGCGGCAAGCGGAGAGGGCGAGGCCTGGGACGATCTCAACAATATCGACGGCATCGGCACGGTCGTCGCCCGCGCTATTGCCGAGTTCTTTGCCGAGGAGAAGAATACCGATGTCATTGGTCGGCTGCTGGAGGAAGTGACCCCTGAGGACGACCAGCAGCGCATCGATACCTCCAGCCCCGTTGCCGGCAAGACGGTTGTCTTCACCGGCACGCTCGAGAAGATGACGCGCGACGAGGCCAAGGCCAAGGCGGAAAGCCTCGGCGCCAAGGTGTCCGGCTCGGTCTCGAAAAAGACGGATATCGTGATTGCGGGGCCGGGGGCGGGCTCCAAGCTGAAGAAGGCGGAGGAGCTCGGCGTTGAGACCATGGATGAGGATGAGTGGCTGGCGCTGATCGGCGGGTGATCCCCGTCTTGGACAGAGGCGCCTGTGAGGCCTCTCCGCATAGCACCCCAATCTTCTCGCCCCGGAGGGGAGAGATGTCGCGACAGCGACAGTGAGGGGGGAGACTATCACCGCGAACGCTCTCACAGTTTGAAAGGCCGCGCCACCCTCACTGCCCCTTTCGGGGCATCTCTCCCGCCAGCGGGAGAGAGTAATGGGAGCAAGCGGCAAAGCCAGATGTAATTCGCACGTCTTCCCGTCATGGCCGCTTGCATCGTGCTGCCGTAAACCTATCTTGAGAGCATGGATTTTCAGGGAGTTTCGATATGAGGCGGTTTGGTTTTGCGCTTGGCGTGGGTCTGTTGCTTGCGGGCGCCGCGCATGCGGAGCAGGTGGGCGAGGTCGGGGTCGACTGGGTCGGCAACGATATCGTCGTGGAAGCCCTGCACGACCCCGAAGTGGACGGCGTGACCTGCCATATCGCCTATTTCGACCGGTCGATCATCGATCGGTTGTCGAAGGGTAACTGGTTCGAGGATCCGTCGAATTCCTCGATTGCCTGCCGGCAGACCGGCCCCATAAAGATCGGCGACATCGATCTCGACATGAATGGCGAGGAGGTGTTCCGGGAAGGGCGCTCGCTGATCTTCAAGCAGCTCGTGATCAAGCGCATCTACGACAAGGCCAATGAAACGCTGATCTATCTGGCGCACACCCGCGAGATCACCGAGGGCTCTGCCAAGATGTCGATGTCGACCGTGCCGCTTTACGGCCAGGATGTGGTGTGGGAAAACGGCGCGCCAGAATAAGCAGCAGCAGAAGGAGAGCGCCATGAAACTCGAGGCAAGCTGCCAGTGCGGCAAGGTTTCCTATTCCGTCGAAAGCCGCACCCCCTATCCCTATATGCGCTGTTATTGCAGCATCTGCCGCAAACATGCCGGGGCAGGGGGCTACGCCGTCAATCTCGGCGCGGACGCCGACACGCTGGAACTGAAGGGCAGCGAGCACAAGCGCTTCTACCACGCTCGCATGCATGACGGCGAAAGCCATGGCGAGCGGCATTTCTGCGGCTATTGCGGCAGCGCGCTCTATCTCTATGACTCGCGCTGGCCGGAACTGGTGCATCCAATTGCCGCAGCGGTGGATACGCCCTTGCCGCATCCGCCCGAGATCGTGCATATCATGCTGGACTCCAAGGCCAATTGGGTGGATGTGCCGGAAGGCCCCGGCCACGTTCATTTCGGCGGCTATCCGGAGCTTTCGATCGAGGACTGGCACCGCAAGCACGGTCTTCTGGAGGAATAGGGCGGCGCTTGCCGCGCCGAACAAGGGATAAGCATGAAAACCTTCCGTCGCGTGCTCTGGGCTTCCGTCGCTGTCATCTGCGCGGTGCTGATCTGGCTGGTTTATGAGATCGGCGAGACCAATGAGGAGATGATGAATGTCCCCTTCGGTCCCTCCTTCCAGCTCACCGCTGGCGACGGCCAGCCGATCACCGAACAGGCGCTGCGCGACAAGCCGACCGCGCTGTTCTTCGGCTTCACCCATTGCCCGGAAGTCTGCCCCACAACGCTTTACGAGCTGAACGGCTGGTTGCACGAGGTCGATCCCGATGGCGACAAGATCGAAGCCTACTGGATGTCGGTCGATCCCGAGCGTGACACGCCGGAAACCATGGAACGCTACCTCTCCAACGTCTCCGACCGGATCGACGCGATTTCGGGCGATCCCGACAAGGTTCGCGCCGCGCTCGACAAGTTCGGCATCTATTACGAGAAAGTCCCGCTCGATCCCGACCAGCCGGATGGCGATTACACCATGAACCACAACGCCTCGGTGTTCCTGCTCGATGATGGCGGGGTGCTGAAGGGCACGATTGCCTATGGCGAAAGCCCGGATGTGGCGGTGAAGAAGCTCGAAAACCTTATCAACTGACGGCCGCAGCCTTGCCATTGCCGGCCGGCGGGCTTATCGCGGATGGCAGGAATTCCAGGAAAGGCCGATCCGTGAGCCAGATCAGACTCTACGTCACCACCAATGAAGCCGGCGCGGGCCAGGTGCTCGAAGCGCTGTCGATGGCGCTGGGCGAGGAGCCCTATGCGCTCGCGACCATGGAGATCGACGAGAAGGCCAACCGCTGGGAGGCCTCGGTCTATCTCGACGCGGAAGAGGAAGAGGCGCTACGGGCGATCTTCGTGGATGTGGTGAAATCGGTCTTTGGCGAGAGCGGTCCGGAAATCGAGAAGGAAGAGATCGAGGATATCGACTGGATCGCCAAATCTCTGGAAGGGCTGAAGCCGGTGCGTGCGGGGCGCTTTCTGGTTCATGGGTCTCACGACCGCGATCATCGCCGCGCCGGCGACATCGCCATTGAAATCGAGGCGGGGCAGGCGTTCGGAACCGGCCATCACGGCACCACCAGCGGCTGTCTGGAAATGATCGATACCGTACTGAAGGCCGAACAGCCGCTGAACGCGCTCGATCTCGGCACGGGCACCGGCGTGTTGGCCATGGCGGTGCGCAAGCTGCGCCCGATCCCGGTGCTCGCGACCGATATCGATCCGGTTGCCGTGCGCGTGGCGCGCGACAATGCGCGGGCGAACGGCATTGTCTCTGGTATCGATTTCGTCACCGCGCCGGGCTTTCACCATGCTGCCTTTGCCGAATATGCGCCCTTCGACCTGATCATCGCCAATATTCTCGCCCGCCCGCTGATGAAGCTCGCACCGGGCGTGAAGCGCAATCTGGCGCCGGGCGGCGCGGTCATCCTCTCCGGCATTCTCGCCGAGCAGCGCTGGAAGGTGCTTGCCGCCTACCGCACGCAAGGCGTGCGCCACGAGCGCACCTATTGGCGCAATGGCTGGGTGACGCTGCTGCTGAGGGGGTAGGCTGTCTCTTTCGGGAAGGCCGTGAGCCGCGGCGCTTGCGCCTAAACCGCAACCCCGATCGCGCTTTCGCGCACAGACATGCGCGCCTGGCGGCGCTGGGCGCGTTCCTGCTGGGGGGAACAGTGGTAGATCTCGCGGTAGCATTTCGAAAAATGCGAGGCGGAGACGAAACCGCAGGCAACCGCGACATCGACGATCGGCATTGTCGATTGCGCGAGCAGCCGACGGGCGCGGTCGAGGCGGATTTCGAGATAGTAGCGCGCCGGCGAGCGGCCCATTTCCTGACGATACAGGCGCTCGATCTGGCGGCGCGACAGGCCGACAGCATCGGCGATCTCGATCAGCGACAGCGGCTCGGCGAGATTGGCTTCCATCAGTTCGATGATCTGTAGCACCTTGCCGTTCTGGACGCCTAGACGGGCGCTGAGCGGCAGGCGCTGGCGCTCGGAGGACAGGCGCACCCGGTCGGTCAGCGCCTGTTCGCAGATCGCGTTGACAAGGCCTTCGCCGAATTCCCGGCCGATCAGATGCAGGATCATGTCGAGCGAGGCGGTGCCGCCGGCCGAGGTATAGATGTTGCGGTCGATCACGAACAGATCGGCATGGGCGTCGATTTCCGGCCAGGTTTCGGTAAAGCCCGGCATGTTTTCCCAATGGATCGCGCAGCGGCGGCCCTTCAGCAGGCCGGCGCGGGCCAGAAGATGCGTGCCCGTGCACATCGCGCCGATGCCGCAGCCGCGATTGTTGAGCTCGCGCAGCCAGGCCTCGAAGGATTTGTTGTAGTAGTCCTCGACGTCAATGCCGGAACAGACCAGCACCAGATCGGGGCGTTTCTCACCCATCAGGGCGCGGCGCTCGTCGGCGAGCGAGGTATCCGGCTCGATGGCGATGCCGCTCGACGAACAGATCTTCAGCCCGCTGTCGGAGGCGATCCGCCAGCGATAGGCCTCGTGGCCGAGCATCCTGTTCGCGATGCGCAGCGCCTCGATCGCGCTGGTAAAGGGCAGCAGCGAGAATTGCGGAACGAGATAAAAGACAAACGATCTTACCATGATGGACACCGCCGCGCTGAGAGCCGGATTCGACACTTGAGAAAATACAATTTCCGCAAGAAGCCGGGTCGCCAATAGTCTGTTTACGACATTGACACAGACAAATGCGGCGGGAAAGAGCACGACAGTTCGAATGGATCGTTTTTTCCGGTCGGCCATGCCCTTTCAGGCGTAATGGATACGGCCGACCGGTGGGTCCAGATCGTCTCAGTCATGGCGCCAGTAGCGGTCGTCGGAAAAGATATCCTGGCGCAGATGCGGCGGAATCCGCCTGATGTTCTCTTCAAGCTGCTGCTTGCGGGCAAGCTGATCCTGCAGGTTGGCATATCGTGCGAGCGGCGCCACCAGATGGCGCAATATGATGAACAATCCCATGACTTCTCTCCTTCAAGTGCGGGTCATGAGACAAAGATAGGCGGATTTGACATTCAATCAAACGAAATGTAATCATGGTATAAGTCAAAAATATTGATCCAAGAGGCCGCCATGACCCTGAGCTTGCAAACGCCGCTCCCGGTTCTCGACAACGACATTCTGCGCACCTTCGTGGCGATCGCGGAGACTGGCAGTTTTTCCGGTGCCGCCGAGCGGGTCTTCAGAACGCCTTCGGCCGTGTCGATGCAGATCAAGCGGCTGGAGGAGGTTGTCGGAGCCTCTCTGTTTGTGCGCGACTCCCGGTCCGTGCGGCTCACCCGCAGCGGCGAGACGTTGTTGTCCTACGCTAGGCGGATGCTGGCGCTTTCCAATGAGGCGATGTCGCGTTTCCGTCATCCCGATATGCACGGCGTGGTGCGGCTGGGCGCGACCGACGATATCGGCGAGCGCATACTGCCGACCGTGCTCAAGCGCTTTGCCGAGGCGTTTCCGAGCGTGATGGTGGATGTCACGATCGACAACTCGAACGGTCTTGCCCAGCGCCTGCGCGAACAGCGGCTCGACCTTACCCTGCTGAACTCCGGCGACCTTCCGGGCAAGGATGATGATGGCGAGCTGATCATGCGCGAAAGGCTGGTCTGGGTCGGCGCCAAATGCGGCACAGCCTATCTCAAGGAGCCGTTGCCGGTGTCGATGTGGGAGCAGAGCTGCTGCTGGCGGCATGAGGCGGTGCGCACGCTCGCTGAGGCCGGCCGACCCTACCGCGTTGCCTATCTGAGCGCGACCACCATGGTTCAGCGCGCGGCCGTTCTCTCCGATCTCGCCGTTGCGCCGATGGCGGCCTATTACGTCACCGACGATATGGAAGTGCTGGGGCCCGATAAGGGGCTTCCCGAACTCGGCTATTACGATATCCGGCTGAGGTTTTCGGACCAGCGTGGTGAATTGATCGAGGCGGTGGCGGATGCGATCCGCCATGCCCTGCAGCCGGCGCAACTTGCCAATCGGGTTGCCTGACCTGTCTCAGAGAATCCCGACAAGCCCTTAGAAAAGCAGCGCAATCAGCGCCCCGGCGGCAACCACGACAAGGGCGGCGAGCAGGATCGATATCACGCCGGTGATGATGCCGATGATCAAGCCATAGCCATCTCGCTCGGTATCCGACAAGCCGATAATGGCCAGCGCGAAGGCCGGCAGCCAGTTGCCGAACGGGATCGGCATGAACACCACCAGCGAAAGCAGGAATGCAAAGGCGCCCAGCAGGCGCTCCGACCGCCGGGTTTTCAGAAACCAGTGCCGCGGACGCACCGCGCTTTCGATCCAGCGCAGCCAGGGCAGTATCCGCTCCAGCAGCACCATGAAGCGCGCCCCATCCATCGAGAATTGCGCGATCCGCTCCGGCAGCCAGACGCGTTTGCGACGCGATGCCATCATCTGCCAGCTGACGAGGATCAGAGGTATGCCGAGCACCAGTGTCGCGCCCGGCGGCAGCGGTATCAGGTTGGGGATCGCAAACAGCACCAGAAATGCGCCGAAGGAGCGTTCGGCCAGCGCGCCGTCGAGCTGATCGAGGCTGACGCGGCCATCCGGCCCCGGTTCAAGGCGGGCGAGAATGGCGGAGAGCTTGTCACTGTCTTCCGTGTGGTCGGTCACCGGCGGTTTCCTCTGCTTGGGCACGGAAGAAGGTAGGGTGGCAATGCGGCTTTTGGAAGTGCTACCGGGCGTCTTCGCGGGGTATGGCGACGCCTGTGGAAATCTCCGTTTTCCATTGTGGATAACGGAGGGAAGACCTGGGGAGAAACTGTGAAGATCTTTTCGTGCTCGGTGCAGAGGAGGGATTAGTTTCACTCACGCAAGCACTGGCCGGAACACGATGGAGTTCTGAACGTTTAAGGGATATCCGAACGAAAAATCAGGAGTTCGCAATGTTTAAAGGTAAGGTTATCGTCGCTTCCATTCTTCTCGCCATGGGCAGCCTGCTCGCCTCCTGCGGCAACACCATCGAGGGCATGGGCCAGGATACGGCGAACGCCATCGATGCGACGCAGAATGCCGGCCAGTCCGTGGACCGCGCTGCAAGCTATTAATAAAAGTCTTTGATTTCGATGAAAAAAACCCGAGCCGTACGCTCGGGTTTTTTTGTTTGCGGAAGGCGGTGTCAGATTGCGTTCTGCCAGCCGTGGTAAAATGCGTGATCCGCCATCACCGGCAGGGGTACAGGGCTGTAGGTCTTTGCCGACCAGTATGCCGCCGTGGCGAAGTCGAGGCTGTGGCGCGCGTCGGCAAGAGTCAGCGGCAGCGGCGTCTTGGTGCAGATGGCGTTGTGGAAACCCTGCATCTGGCCCGCAAAGCCGGTGGGCGGCGGAGCGAACTCGGCGAGCGACTCTTCGATCCGGCGTGCGATTTCGTCATTCGCCGGAATAAAGCGCCACGGCGCGTCCTCGGCCGTGAAGTCGGGCCGACTGTCGGTCTCGATCACCATGTTCTCGAAGCACAGCCGCATGCGGCTCAGCGGCTCGACGGAACCGAGCGTTGCCGAGGTGGTGGCGAGCGCGCCGCAATGCAGTTCCACGGTCACGCTGGCGCAATCCTCGACCTCGATGCCGCGGTTGACGCGGGTGGCGATGCGCGCGGACAGCGAACGCACCGGCCCGAGCAGATAGAACATCAGGTCGTTGGCGTGGATCGCGTGGTTCATCAGCACCCCGCCGAGGGCGTCGTTCCAGTGTCGCCGCCAGTCGTGCTCGTAATAATGCGCGTCGCGCAGCCAGTGCACCTCGCAGGTCGCGACATAGGGCTTGCCGGCAATGCCGGTGGCGATCAGATGCTTGGCCTTCTGCGCGCCGTCATTATAGCGATACTGCATGATCGGCATGACATGGCCGCTGGAGCGCGATTCGGCATCGAGCAGTTCATCGATATCGGCAAGCGAGCCGACCAGCGGCTTTTCGCAGATCACATGCTTGCCGGCCTTGAGCGCGGCAAGCATCAGGGCCTTGTGGGTGCCGGGCGGCGTGCAGACGTCGATCACGTCGATATCGTCCATGCCCAGCACTTCGAGATAATCGGTCTCGCGCCGCTCAATGCCGAACCGGTCGCCGACCGCGTTGAGGTGACTGGCGTCGATATCGCATATGGCGGCGACTTCGAAGCGCTCCGGGTTGGGAAGGTAACCGCGGCTGATATGCGTTTGACCGACGCCCAGGCCGACGACGGCGACTTTGAGTTTTCTCGTCATTCCAATGTCCTGTTATGCATATTTCGGACGTTTGCTTTCAATGCCCTTCCGTGCCTTCGGGCGCGGTCAAAGCCTGGCGATCCGGCAGGGCGGCGCGCGCGGCGCTGGCAAAGGTTTCAGGGGTCAAAAACAAACTCTGTGCAAGGATCATGCTTTCAGCAGGTAACCGCCAGCATTATCCGTTTTCGCGCTGGCGAAGCTTTGTCACTTTATCGCCATGTTCGGGCACTCATGGCAAGCCCCTTGCGTGATTCGATCAGATGCTAAACGATTTTACAAGTGAGCGAAGGCGGCTAAGGTTTTGGCTAAAAACAGTTTTCAATGTCCGGCCTCAGTCAGAAAACCTTCGACCATCGTCCTGTAGCCCGACCCGAAAAGCCTGAAATGCACCAGCGCCGGCCAGAGACTGTAGACCGCGCGCCGCGTCTCGAAGCCCGGATCGAGCGCGCCATAACGGGTGTAGAACCGGTCGTCGAGATGGCCGAAAAGATGGGCCATCGCCAGATCGACCTCGCGGTCGCCATAATAGCAGGCCGGGTCGATCAGCGCGGTCACGCGTCCGCCCGACGTCATCACATTGCCCGACCAGAGATCGCCATGGAGCAGGGCCGGTGGCGGTTCGTCGGGAATGATATCGCCCAGTCTCGCGGCGAGGCTTTCCACCCGCAGGGCGAGCGGAGATGGCAGATCCGCGAGACTGTTGAGCAGTCGGTTGTTACGCCAGAAAGCGACCCAGGACGGGGTCTCGTCATTGCGGATGGCAACCTTGCCGAAAGAAAAGTCTGCGCCGAAGCCATAGTTTCTGTCGACCGGGCGGTGCAGCGCCGTCAGGACGCGCGCCAGATCGTCCTCGGCGCCGGAAAAACCGCTGCGGCCTTCGACTTCCTCCATGATGAGCAATGTATCGTCGGCGGCGATCACGGCGGGCGCGGGCGCGCCGGTCGCCGCGATCAGGCGCAGCATCACTGCTTCCAGCGCCGGTGCCGGGCCGGTTTTCACGATGTAGCTCTGTCCATCGTCCGTCACGGCGCGCATCAGCGCGGAAAGGTCGCCGCTCGAAAAATA
Organism: Martelella sp. FOR1707; assembly: GCF_053484265.1. Taxonomy (NCBI): domain Bacteria; kingdom Pseudomonadati; phylum Pseudomonadota; class Alphaproteobacteria; order Hyphomicrobiales; family Aurantimonadaceae; genus Martelella; species Martelella sp. FOR1707. The sequence continues at coordinate 454,491 of NZ_JBAKFP010000003.1, forward strand.
GGTGAGTTTGACGCTTTCGACGCCAAGCAGGCGGGCTGTGTGGTCTGCAATCTGGTTCATCGTCGTTCCGTGGCTGAGCGCGCTCTGGACGCCGGTGGCGATGCTGTCATAAAAGCAGTCACCGCCGTTTGAAAGGCTACGGCAATTTACCCGCGGAGTGCAAGAATGGCGATCGAGGACGTAACAACCCGGCTGAGAAACCCCGAGGCGGCGCAGACCGTCATCGCCATCCTCAGGCAGCAGTTTGCGGACAAGGTGCAGACCGGTGAGGCCTTCCGCGCCCAGCATGCCCACACCACCACCTATCTGCCGGCGCAGCTTCCCGACGCCGTGTTCTTCGCCGAAAGCGCCGAGGACGTGAAGGCGGTGGTCAAGGCCTGCGCCGCCCACAAGGTGCCGATCATACCCTTCGGCACGGGCTCCTCGCTGGAGGGGCAGGTGAACGCGCCGGAGGGCGGCATCTCGATCGATTTTTCGCGCATGAACCGCGTGCTGGCGGTCAATGCCGAGGATCTCGACTGCACGGTCGAGCCCGGCATCACCCGCGAGGAACTGAACGAATATCTGCGAGACACCGGCCTGTTCTTCCCGATCGATCCGGGCGCCAACGCCTCGATCGGCGGCATGGCCTCCACCCGCGCCTCCGGCACCAACGCGGTGCGCTACGGCACGATGAAGGATGTGGTGCTGGCGGTAACCGCGGTGACGGCGGATGGCGAGGAGATCACCACCGCCAGCCGCGCGCGAAAGTCCTCGGCGGGCTACGACTTGACGCGGTTGTTCGTCGGCGCGGAGGGTACGCTCGGCGTGATCACCTCGGTGACGCTGAAACTTGCCGGCATCCCGGAAAAGATCGCCGGCGGCGTTTCCTCCTTCGCCACGCTGGAAGATGCCTGCAATGCGGTGATCATGACCATCCAGATGGGTATTCCCGTTGCCCGGATCGAGCTGCTGGACGCCCTGCAGGTGAAAGCCTGCAACGCCTATTCCGGCCTCGACTTTCCCGAAACGCCGCTGCTGCTTTTGGAATTTCACGGCAGCGAGCAGGCGGTCGCCATGCAGTCGGAGCAGTTCGCGGAGATCGCGGCCGAATGCGGTGGTTCGGAATTCGTCTGGACGGCCAATGCCGAAGAGCGCAACCGTCTGTGGAAGGCGCGCCACAACGCCTATTGGGCGGGCAGGGCGTTGAAGCCGGACTATGAGGGCTTTTCCACCGATGTCTGCGTGCCGATCTCGCGCCTTGCAGATTGCGTGCGCGAGACTCAGGAAGATATCGCGGAGCAGGGGATTCTCGCCCCGGTGGTGGGCCATGCCGGCGACGGCAACTTCCACCTTCTGGTTCTGTTCGACAAGGACAAGCCCGGCGAGATCGAGAAGATCGAGGCCTTCACCGTTCGCCTTGCCGAGCGCGCGATCGCCATGGGCGGCACGTCCACCGGCGAGCATGGCGTCGGCCAGGGCAAGAAGCGCGTTGTCGGCAAGGAACTCGGAGGCGCGGTCGCGATGATGCGGGCAATCAAGCAGGCGCTCGACCCGGACAATATCTTCAATCCGGGCAAGATATTCTGATTGCAGCCGCTGCGGTATCGCGCGGAAAAAGGGCATATCGCCCCGCACGGAGCCGGTGCCTGAACTGGTTTGCCATTCTACCCTGTGCTAGGTTCTGGCCAATGCGGCCGGAGCCGCAAACGCAAGTGACAGAGGAATAGCAGGTTTGCTGGCACGAATACTGGTTATCATTGGCGCTTTTCTGGTTTTCGTCCTCTGTGTCGCGCTGGTTGCTCCCTATTTCATCGACTGGAGCAGCTTCCGGCGGGAGTTCGAGGTGCAGGCGAGCCGGGTGGTCGGCAAGAAGGTCGAGGTGCTCGGCGATGTCGATGTCCGCATCCTGCCGTTTCCGGCCATCACAATGCACGATGTCAGCGTTGGCCGCGATGCCGGAGGCCAGCCGCTTGCGACGGCTGAATCCTTCTCGATGGATGCGGAACTGGCGCCCTTCCTCAGCGGTGAGATGCGCATCTTCAAGATGCAGCTCGAACATCCGGTGTTCAATCTTTCGCTCGATGAGGATGGCGCGCTGGCATGGACCGATACCGGCGAGAGTTCCATTGCCGCCCGCCGCGTGATCTTCGAGGATGTCGAGGTGCGCGACGGCGAGATCCGCCTTTCCGACGCGGCGAGCGGGCGGGTGCGCAGCCTGACCGATATCGACGCCATGCTTTCCGCCAACGCCATCGAAGGGCCGTGGCGCATGGAAGGAACCGGCGTTCTCGACGGCCGCGCCGGAAGCTTCAGCATCCTCACCGGCCGGCCCGACCCCGAAACCCGGTCGGTGCGGGTGCGACTGTCGGCGACGCCTGCGGAGTGGCCGCTGTCTGCGACCATGGAAGGCGATGTCTCGCTTGCGACCGGGGCGCCGGTCTATGCCGGCGACTTCCGCCTTGCCGTGACGAGCGACGGCGAACAGGACGTGCCGCCACCGCGCGTTGCCGGGAAATTCGAGCTGACAAACAACTCGTTTTCGGTGCCGGAATACCGGCTGGAGGTCGGCACCCGCGTCGATCCCTATGTGATCTCGGGCGAAGGCAATTTCGACACGCGGCCGGGCGGCACCTTTCTGCTGACAGCCAATGGCCAGCAATTCAATGTCGAGCGGCTTTCCGATTACGACACCAATCTGAAGAAGGGTCGGGTCGCGCCGCCAAGCGCGCGCGAGCGTCTCGATGTGCTGATCGGCTTCATCCAGGATGTGCCGATCCCGCAATTGCCGGGCAAGGTCACCTTTCGCCTGCCGGCGCTGGTCTCCGGCGACACTACCATCCGCTCGATCGTGCTCGACGCCTCTCCGGATGGCGATGGCTGGCGGGTCGAAAACGGCTCGGCGGTCTTGCCCGGCCGCACGCAGGTTGAAGCCTCCGGGCGTCTGGCCGTCGGCGAGACCACGGATTTTTCGGGCTCGCTCCTGGTCGCCTCGCGCCAGCCGAGCGGGCTTTCGCAATGGCTGACGGGCAAGGTCAGCCCGGAAATCCGCGAACTCGACCGCGCCGGCTTTTCCGCCGATGTGATCCTGACGCCGCAGACCCAGGCGTTCGAAAACCTGCAGATTGTCGCGGGCGATGCTGTGCTTGACGGCACTCTGTCGCGGCAGGCGGACGGCGCTGCGACGCCGACGCTCGATTTCGACCTCTCAGGCAATGTCATCGATCTGAACGCGCTGCGCGCTCTTGCCGGGCTGATGGTTGGCGAGGATATCGACACCGGCCTCAGCCAGCACCGCATCCACGCCACGCTGCGCGCCGGCGCGGTCAACGCCCTTGGCCTTGCGGCCAATGTTGTGGATACGGACTTCACCTATCAGGCCGGCGCGGTGACGATCGACAGCCTGAAGATCGAGGATCTCGCAGGCGCGGCGATCACGCTTTCGGGCCAGGCGCAGACCATGCGGGACATGCCGACCGGCTCCGCCCGCCTGACGCTTGCCGCCGAAGACATTACCGATTTCGTGGCGATGCTGCGCCAGCGGACCGGCGATCACCCGCTGCTGACCATGCTCGGCGACAGCGCGCTCTGGTACAGCGATACCAGCCTGGAGGCGGACCTGACCTTCGGCCAGGACGGTACCGCCGCCGCCGCGGTGATCCAGGGCAGCGCCAATGGCAGCCGCATTTCCGGCTCATGGCGGATGGATTCGCTCCTGGGACAGGGCGGCATCAGCGGCCAGCTTCAGGTCTCGAACCCCGATGCCGCGGTGCTGTTCGGGCAGGCGGGCATGATGCCGCTGCCGATCCCTGCGCCCGCCGGCGCGCAATTGTCGCTCTCCGTCGATCGCGCAGATGCCGAGGGGCCGGCGACCGTCGGGTTCCGCGCGGCAAGCGGCGAGACCCGGTTCTCCGCCAGCGGCGAGGCGAGCCTCGCGGCGGGCGATTTCCTGAACGGCCGTTATTCGGTTTCACTCGAAAGCCCCGACCTGGAACCCTATCTGGCGATGAACGCCTTTGCCGTTCCCGGCACGGCCTTCGGGGTGCCGGTGTCGCTGAAGGCCGCGCTCGATATCGACGACGAGGCCTATACGCTTTCGGCCATTGACGGAACGCTCGACAATAACGGCCTTGCCGGCCGGCTTGCGCTCGCAAGGGGCGGGCCGGTGGCTTCGCTCGATGGCGCGCTCGCGCTCGACCGGCTCGACATGGCGTGGCTGACGGAGGCCGTGTTCGGGCCCGATTTCACCGATGCGGAGGGCAACCTCTCGGATGTGCCTTTCGACCGCGCCTATTTCGGAACGGCGGAGGCGAGCGTGGACCTGCAGGCGGGCGCCTTCGATATCGGGCTTGCCGAGCCGGTGACCGGCATGGGCGGCAAGCTCGACTTCCGCGGCGGCGGCATGGCGCTCAACGGGCTTTCGGGCCGGCTGATGGGCGGCACGCTTTCCGGCGACATGCGGCTCGGCAACACCGACGGCAACGGCTATTTCCAGGCCCAGCTCAATCTTTCCGACGCCACCCTGCCGGACAATCTCTGGCAGGCGGACGGGACGACGCCCGTCGTCTCCGGCGCGTTCGATCTCGGCCTTGTGGTGGAGACCACCGCCGATACCGCGCGGGGCCTGAAGTCGCAGGCCAGCGGTTCCGGGATCGTCACGCTCAAATCGCCGACCTTCAACGGCCTCGATCTCGGTTTCCGGGACGAGCTTCTCGCCTGGGCAGACGCTCAGGGCACCGAGATCACCAACGAGGCGATCGAGGAGGAGGTCCGCGCGCTGCTCTTCGGCGGCGGCAGCTTTCAGGCGGGCGATATTGCGATCCCCTTTGCGATCACCGACGGAACGCTGCAGGCGCGCAATGTGCTGGTCGATCTGCCCGAGGCCAGCGTCTATGCGGCGATGGAGGCCGATCTGGACACGCGCGATCTCAACGCCGCGCTCGACGTCGCGCTCAAGCTTGGCGATGAGGGCGAGGAGGGGGCGAGCGCCGGCTTCACGATCGGCTTCAATGGTCCGCTCGACGAACCGGACCGGACGCTTGATCTCACCGAGATCGACAACTATCTGGCGCTGAGGGCGGTCGAGCGTGAGCGCGAACGCGTGGAACGCCTGCAGGCCGACATTCTCGAAAAGCAGCGCCTGCGCCGCGAGGCGGCCCTCTACCAGGGCCGGGAAGAGGCGCGCGAGCGTCAGCGTCAGGAAGAGGCGGAACGGCAGCGCCGGGAAGAGGAGGCGCGCCGCGCCGCAGAAGCCGCCCGCAACGCCGAGGCGGGTGCCGCCGGTGAGCCTTCGGATCAGGCATCGCCGGACGGCGCCGGCGAGACTGCGCCCGATCAGCCGGTAGAGGCCGCGCCAATTTCCGCCGCGCCGGCAGAGGGTGTTCCCGAAGCGCCGGAGAAGAGCGATTGGGACCGGCTGATCGAATCGATCATTGATGGGGCGGATGAAGTGCGTCAGGAGAGCGCGCCCAGCCCTTGAACGGTTGCGTCAAAATATCGCCGGTATTGCGGAGCATGTGAGGCGCAAACCGGGCACTGTTGGATCTGGCTACGCGCTGGGCAATGTTCTTTTTTCCGCAGCCAGGCGCTATGGATTCGGCAAGGTTGTCACGGTAAAACAATGCGGTAGAGCCACAGCGTGGCTGATCGGATGAAGGCAGGCAGGCATGAAAACGGTAAAGCGCAGGCTTTTGATCGGGCTTGGCTGGGTGATGGTGGCGCTTGCCCTTGTCGGCGCGGTCCTGCCTGTGATGCCGACCGTGCCGTTCCTGATCGTTGCCGCCGCCGCCTTCGCCCGGTCCTCGCCGGAGCTTGAGGCAAAGCTGATGAACCATCCGCATTTCGGCCCTCATCTCGGCCGCTGGCGGCGCGAGGGCGCGATCTCGTTGCCGGCCAAGCTGCTTGCCGTGGCGGCCATGGGCTGCAGCATGGTCTCGGTTCTGCTGTTTGCCGGCGCATGGCCGTGGCTGCAGGCCGGCGTCGCGATCGTGCTCGCCTGTTGCGCGCTCTACGTGCTCACCCGCCCTTCGCCGTCCAGAATGGCTGCAGACGGCTGATCTCCCCGCGTTTTAGCTGTTTTCCCGCGCCCTTGCCGCCGGCGCTTTCGACCAGTCCGGCTTGCTGATGCTCTGACGCGGCTTTGAGCCGGCATTGTCGATGCGGGCGAGAACGGCGCGGGCGAGTTCGCGGCCGGCCTGGCTGAAATCCTCGCTCATGGCGATGAGTTCCGGGTTGATCCAGTTCAGGAAATCGGCCGGCTGCTTCGCCACCACGTCGACCTCGCGGCCAAGCGTCAGGTTGCAGTCTCTCAGCGCCGCCATGATCGGTATCGCGCTGCTGCCGCTGCAGGCGATCACGGCGTCAGGCGGATGGCTGGAGCGCAGCGTCGCGAGCATGCCGCTACGGATCTCGGTCAGGGGCGAATCGGTCGAGATCGATGTCAGCGGCGTCTCCTCCAGCGAAAACTGGCTGAGGCCGCGCTCGAAGCCGGAGCGGAAATATTTGTAATAGGTCAGATGGCTCGGCGGCTGCAGGCTGACGATCCGCCGCCGCCCGCGCCCCGCCAGCATTTCAACGGCATCGAAGGCATAGGCATCGTTGTCGAAGTCATGGAAGGGATAGTCGATACTGCCTTCCGTGCGGCCATGGGCGGCAAACGGCATGCCGCGCTCGCGCATGAGCTTGATGCGGGGATCGTCGGGCTCGATGCGCGAGATGATCACGCCATCGGCCGAGCCGGTGTCGAGGATGTAGCGCACCGGCGCCATCTGGTCGTGATGGATCGGCTGCGGCATCAGCACGAGATGATAGGGCGTGTCAGCCAGGATTTCCGAGATGCCGAAGATCATCTGGCCGGCCATGCCCATGATTTCCTCTTCAAGGTTGAGGATGAGGGCAATGACATTGGTCTTGCCGGTCCGAAGCCTGACGCCGGCGCGATTCGGCATGTAGCCGAGCTGTTTGGCCACCAGCCGCACCCGCTCCTTGGTGTTCTCTGCGATATCCGGCGCATCCTTCAGCGCACGCGAAACGGTGGTGACGCCGAGCCCGGTCATATAGGCGATGGTCTTCAGCGTTGGTCGGGCGTTCGCGGTCTCGGCTGTGCGGCCCTCTGTTCGGCCATCTGTGCGGCTTGTCGTCGGTTTCATTGCGTCTCCTCATTCGCCGGCAACCGGACATGATTGCAAACGTGCTTTGCCGCGCGAAACTGGTCGCGCGCCCCGGCTCGTCTGTGTCTCGAGGTTGCACCTCTTCCGCCTTGCCCTGAACAGCCCCGCCTGTCGCCGACGCTTATAGCGTCTCCCGGCAATCCATGCGCAAAAAAAAGCGCTGTCTGCCATGCCTCAAGCGGCCTCCTCCCGTCCAGGAACGGGGATGACAGCAATGTAGCGCGGCACGAGCTGAAACGATACAGAAAAGTGTTTCTGAGCGTTCGAGCCCCTGATTTTCAAGGCGTAAGCGGGGTCATGACGCATAGGTCACCGCATTGTGTGCGTTAGCGAACAAGCGCTGCGACGGACGCCGGTTTTCTGTAAGAAATGCCATAAAATTAACTGTTTAATGGGGTATTTGCATTGCAATACGATTTGCGGTCGGAGCGCAGGGGATTCCGACTAAAGTCGCATCGAAACAAAAACTTCGACAAAAAGGTTGCCAGCTTCCGGGAATTTGAATACCGTTTTCCGGTAACGTTTCAGTTGGGAGGACAAGATGAAACATGCACTTCTCACCGCAGCACTCGCTGCCGGCGTCGCGATGCCGCTTTCCGCCAGCGCGACCGATCTCGAAGTAACCCATTGGTGGACCTCCGGCGGGGAGGCTGCCGCCGTGAAGGTTCTTGCCGACAATTTCAACGAAACCGGCAATACCTGGGTCGACAGCGCCATCGCCGGTTCCGGCACCACCGCCAACCCGATCATCGTCAGCCGCATTCTCGGCGGCAACCCCATGGGCGCGACCCAGATGAACACCGGCCGCGATGCCGAGGAGCTCATCAAGGCCGGCCTGATGCTCGACCTGACCGAGCTTGCCGAGAAGGAAGACTGGGCCAGCAAGATCCGCCCGGCCAAGCTTCTCGAAGCCTGCGAATATGACGGCCGCATCTATTGCGTTCCGATCAACATCCACTCCTGGCAGTGGATGTGGCTGAACCGCCATGTGTTCGAGGATAACGGCATTCCGGTCCCGACCAACTGGGCTGAACTGGTGGAAGCCGCGCCGAAGCTGCAGGAGGCCGGTGTTATTCCGCTCGCCACCGGCCAGCCCTGGCAGGTCGACGGTATCCGCAACGTGATGCAGGTCGCCATCGGCGGTGTGGACAATTACCTCGCCGTCAACGGCGACAAGGATCCCGAAGCGGTGATGAGCGATGAGAACCGCGCCATCTGGGAAGCCTTTGCTGAAGCCCGCACCATGGTCGATGATGCCTATTCCGGCCGCGACTGGAATGTCGCCACCAATATGGTGATCCAGGGCGATGCCGCGGCCCAGATCATGGGTGACTGGGCGCAGGGCGAGTTTGCCCAGGCCGGCCAGGAAGCCGGCGTCGACTATGATTGCCTGCCGGGCCTCGGAAACAACCCGGTTCTGGATACCGGCGGTGACGCCTTCTATTTCCCGAAGACGGATGACCCGGATATCACGGCCGCCCAGCTCGAGCTCGCCTCCATGCTGGTCTCGCCCGAAACCCAGGTCGAGTTCAATCTGGTCAAGGGCTCGCTGCCGGTGCGCGGCGATGTCGATCTGGAAGCCGCCAATGCCTGCATGAAGAAGGGTATCGAGATTCTCGCGAACCCCGAAAACGTGCTGCCCTCGACCGAGCAGCTGCTCGACTCCGATACGCAGGGCCAGATCACCGACCTCGCGCTCGAATTCTTCTCCTCCGACATGTCGGTCGACGAAGCGATGGAGCGCCAGCAGGAAATCATCGAACAGGCAATGTAATTTGCCCGGTTGAGTGGCGGGGCGGGTTTACCGCTCCGCCTTTCTTTCTGCACCAATCTCGTGAGGGGAGCAGCAATGGCTGATGTCGCTCGCCGTCCGATGGGCCTGTTCAAGAATCTGAACGCCAAGATCGCGGCCATACCGATGATGCTCACCGCGGTGGTCATCTTCATCGGTTGCACCGCCTGGACGGTCATCTATTCATTCACCGATTCAAGGCTTCTGCCGAGCGAGAACTTCGTCGGTTTCGCGCAGTATGATCGCCTGTTCGACACCACGCGCTGGAATGTCGCGATCGTCAACCTGATGATCTATGGCGGGCTGAGCCTGATCTTCTCTTTCGTCGTGGGCTTCATTCTGGCAACGCTGCTCGACCAGAAGATCCGCTTCGAAAACACCTTTCGGACCATCTTTCTCTATCCCTTCGCGCTTTCCTTCATCGTGACCGGTCTGGTGTGGCAATGGATCCTCGATCCCGGCCTTGGCCTGCCGAAATTTCTCGATGAACTCGGGCTGCCCGGCGGCGACCTCGCGCTGCTCGGCAACAAGCACACGGTGATCTACGCGCTGGTGATCGCCGGCCTGTGGCAGGGCACGGGCCTCGTCATGGTGCTGATGCTGGCGGGGCTTCGCGGCATCGACACCGAAATCTGGAAAGCTTCGAAGATCGACGGCATCCCGGCATGGCGCACCTATATCTTCATCGTCATCCCGATGATGCGCGGCGTTTTCGTTACCACGCTGGTGATCGTCGCCTCCGGCATCGTCCGGGTCTACGACCTTGTCGTGGCCATGACCCAAGGGGGACCCGGCTTCGCCTCCGAAGTGCCCGCGAAATATGTCTACGACCTGATGTTCCAGCGCGGCAATATCGGGCAGGGGCTGGCGGCATCCACCGTCATGCTGGTCACTGTGTTCATCATCCTCGTGCCCTGGGCATTGATGGAATTCAGAGGCAAGAAGAGGTAGCAACATGGCTGACATCGCTTTGAACGGACCTGCGGGTCCGCGCCCGAAACGCCGGCTCGCCCCCTCCAGGATCATTCTCTATTCCATCCTGTTCGTCGCCGCTGTCTATTATCTGATCCCGCTTTACGTAATGATCGTGACCTCGCTGAAGGGCATGCCGGAAATCCGCATGGGCAACATCTTCGCCCCGCCGGTGGAAATCACCTTCGAGCCCTGGGTCAAGGCCTGGAGCGGCGCCTGTACCGGACTTTACTGCGAAGGGATCAGCGTCGGTTTCTGGAACTCGGTCAAGATCACCGTTCCCGGCATCATCATCTCGATCGCGGTCGCCTCGGTGAACGGCTATGCGCTTGCCAACTGGCGCTTCAAGGGCTCGGAATTCTTCTTCACCGTGCTGCTGTTCGGGGCCTTCATTCCCTATCAGGTGATGCTCTATCCGCTGGTGATCATCCTGCGCGAACTGCACCTGTTCTCGACGCTCCCGGGCATCGTGCTGGTGCACACCATTTTCGGCATGCCGATCCTGACACTGTTGTTTCGCAATTATTTCGCCTCGCTGCCGGAAGAGCTGTTCAAGGCGGCCCGCGTCGATGGCGCGGGGTTCTGGCAGATCTTCTTCAAGATCATGCTGCCGATGTCGCTGCCGATCTTCGTCGTCGGCATGATCATCCAGACCACCGGCATCTGGAACGACTTCCTGTTCGGCGTGATCTTTGCCGGTCAGCAGAACTATCCGATGACGGTCCAGCTTAACAACATCGTCAACGCGGTTCAGGGCGTGAAGGAGTACAATGTCAACATGGCGGCGACCCTTCTGACCGGCCTTGTCCCGCTCGCCGTCTATTTCGTTTCCGGACCGCTGTTCGTGCGCGGCATCGCCGCCGGCGCGGTGAAAGGGTAAATGATGAATACCAGTGTTTCCATCAAGGACCTGTCGCTCTCCTTCGGGGCCGTGGACGTCCTCAAGAACCTCGATCTCGATATCCAGGACGGCGAGTTCCTCGTGCTGCTCGGCTCGTCCGGTTGCGGCAAGTCCACGCTTTTGAACTGCATTGCGGGCCTGCTCGACGTCACCGGTGGGCAGATCTTCATCAAGGACAAAAACGTCACCTGGCTTGAGCCGAAGGATCGCGGCATCGGCATGGTGTTCCAGTCCTATGCGCTCTATCCGCAGATGACGGTCGAGAAGAACCTCTCCTTCGGCCTTCAGGTCGCCAAGGTGCCGAAACAAGAGATCGACAAGCGCGTCAAGCGCGCCTCCGAAATCCTGCAGATCGAGCCGCTCCTGAAGCGCAAGCCCGCCGAGCTTTCCGGCGGCCAGCGCCAGCGTGTCGCGATCGGCCGCGCTCTGGTGCGCGATGTCGATGTGTTCCTGTTTGACGAGCCCTTGTCGAACCTCGACGCAAAGCTCAGGTCGGAGTTGCGCGTCGAGATTAAGCGGCTGCACCAGTCCCTTGAAAACACGATGGTTTACGTGACCCACGACCAGATCGAGGCGATGACGCTGGCCGACCGGATCGCGATCATGCGCGGTGGGGTGATCCAGCAGCTCGACGAACCGACCACGATCTATAATCGTCCCGTCAACCGCTACGTCGCCGGCTTCATCGGTTCGCCGCCGATGAACTTCATGGATGGCGAGCTGCGCCGCGAGAACGGCAAGCCGGTGTTCCGCACCAATGATGTCGACTTCTCGCTCGAAGGCTATGATGCCAATGGCGAATTGCCGGAATCCGGCAAGGTCACGCTCGGCGTCAGGCCGGAACATATCGTCATCGACAAGGCGCTGTCGGAGGAAAACCTCGAAGTGCATGAGGCGACCGTCGACCTCGAGGAGCCGATGGGCGCCGACAGCCTGCTGTGGCTGAAACATGCAGGCCACCTGATCACGGTCAGGGTCAACGGCAATGTTCGCTACAAGGTCGGGCAGAAGATCCGCTTCGCCTTTGATATCCCGCTCGCCTCGGTCTTCGACGCGGAGACCGAATTGCGGCTTTGAAGCAAGGCCGCGAGGGGACAGCCCCGCGCGGCATGAATAACAGGAAGGGCCTGCCGGCCGGAGCAATGGCGGCAGCCGGAGGAAACAGATGACAAAACTTGGATTCCAGCTTTACAGCGCGCGCAACTACCAGCCGTTTTCGGCGATCTTCAAGAAACTCGCCGCGGCGGGCTACAGCGAAGTGGAAGGCTATGGCGCGCTTTACGACGATCTCGATCAGGCGGCGCTCGACCGGCTTTCCTCCGATCTGGCGACGATCGGGCTTACAATGCCGACCGGTCACTTCAGCCTCAACATGCTGGAAAATGATCCCGAGCGCGTGCTCGAGATCACATCGGCGCTGAAGATGGACAGCGTGTTCTGCCCCTTCCTGATGCCGGATGACCGCCCGACGACGGCCGAAGGCTGGCGCGATTTCGGGGCGCGGCTGGAAAAGGCCGGCGCGCCCATGCGCGATGCAGGCCTCGTGTTCGGCTGGCACAACCACGATTTCGAATTTGCAGCCCTTGAAGATGGCAGCGTGCCGATGACGCATCTGATGGAAGGCGGACCGTCGCTTGCCTGGGAGGCTGATATCGCCTGGGTCATCCGTGGCGGCGCCGATCCGCTGCACTGGATCGAGACGTTCAAGGATCGCCTCAGCGCCGTCCATGTCAAGGATATCGCCGAGCCGGGCGAAAACGAGGATGAGGACGGCTGGGCCGATGTCGGCCACGGCACGGTCGACTGGAAAGGGCTGATGGGCGTCCTGAAGTCGCTGCCGATCCGCCACTACATCGTCGAGCACGACAATCCGAACGATATCGACCGTCTTATCGAGCGGTCGATCGCATCCTTCCAGTCTTTCTGAACGAGGCATTCATGACCAGCGAACTTGGTGTCGGCATCCTCGGATGCGGCAATATTTCCGCGACCTATTTTTCTCTCGCGCCGCTGTTTCGCGGCCTGAAGGTGCTCGCCTGCGCCGACATCAATCCGGCGGCGGCCACCGCGCGCGCGGAGGAATACGGCGTGACGGCACAGAGCGTCGACGAACTGCTCCAGAACGACGAGCTCGACGTCATCGTCAACCTCACCATTCCGGGCGCGCATTACGAGATGTCGAAGCGGATTCTCGAGGCGGGCAAGCATGTCTATTCGGAAAAGCCGCTGGTGCTTTCCGTCGACGAGGGCAAGGAACTCGGCCGCATTGCCGCCGAGAAGGGTCTTTCCGTCGGCTGCGCGCCGGATACGTTTCTGGGTGGCGCCCATCAGCGCGCCCGCAAATATATCGATGAGGGCGGCATCGGGCGGGTCACCTCCGGCACCTGCCACGTGATGAGCGCTGGCATGGAGATGTGGCATCCCAATCCGGATTTCTTCTTCCTGCCCGGCGGCGGCCCCGTGCTCGATCTCGGCCCCTATTACATCGCCAACCTGATCAACCTCATCGGCCCGGTGAAACAGGTGGCGGCGCTGACCTCGATGGCCAACGAGACCCGCACCATCACCTCCGAACCGCGCCGCGGCGAGATCATCCCGGTGAAGACGCCGACCAATATCCATGCGCTGCTGGAGTTTCAAAGCGGGGCGACCATCTCGCTTGGCGCAAGCTGGGATGTGTGGGCGCACCGTCACTCCAACATGGAGCTTTACGGCACGGAAGGGACGCTGTTCGTGCCCGACCCCAACTTCTTCGGCGGCAAGGTCGAGGCGGCGGGCCGCGACGGCAAGACGTCCGAACTCGACAGCCAGGATCACCCCTTCGGCAAGCCCAACCAGGGCGAGCGCGCCAATTACCGCACGGCCGGCCTTGCCGATATGGCAGTGGCGCTGATCGAAGGCCGCGATGCCCGCTGCTCGCTCGCCCGCGCGCTGCACGGCGTCGACGTCATGGCCGCGATCCTGAAGTCCGGGGAGACCGGCGCGTTCGTCCCGCTTTCAACCACCTGCACCCAGCCGGCGGCGCTGGATGCGGCGGCGGCGAGGGCGCTGTTGCGGTAGGGCGTGGCGCTTTGCGCCCGGCTTGCCTATAATCGAATCGCAAGAGGCGGCGTTCTGCCGCCTTTTTCATGGCCGGGCCGTCCCGGCCCTTCAGGCAGGAGGATATGATGCGCTGGACACCCTCGAAGACCCGCTACGATACGATGCAATATAACCGCTGCGGCGCGTCCGGGCTCAAGCTGCCGGCGATATCGCTCGGCCTGTGGCACAATTTTGGCGACGATACCGAGCGCGCGCGCAAGGTTGCGATCTGCCAGACCGCCTTTGATGCCGGGATCACCCATTTCGATCTCGCCAATAATTACGGCCCGCCGCCCGGTTCCGCCGAAAAGGCCTTCGGCGATATCCTGCGCAACGAGTTTGCCGGTCTGCGCGACGAGCTGATCATCTCCTCCAAGGCCGGCTATGGCATGTGGGACGGGCCCTACGGCGAGTGGGGCAGCCGCAAGAACCTTCTCGCCTCCTGCGACCAGAGCCTGAAACGGCTTGGCCTCGACTATGTCGATATCTTCTATTCCCACCGCTTCGATCCGGATACGCCGCTCGAGGAAACCATGATGGCGCTCGACCAGATCGTGCGGTCGGGCAGGGCGCTCTATGTGGGAATTTCTTCCTACAATTCCGAGCGCACGCGTGAGGCCTACAAGATACTGAAAGAACTGAAGACGCCCTTCGTCATTCACCAGCCGAGCTATTCGATGATCAATCGCTGGGTCGAGGAGGACGGTCTGCTGGATACGCTTGCGGAACTCGGGCTCGGCTCGATCGTGTTCTCGCCGCTGGCCCAGGGCATGCTGACGTCGAAATATCTGAAGGGCATTCCCGAAGACAGCCGGGCGGCGCAGGGCAAATCGCTACGCCATGAATTCCTGCGCGAGGACACGCTTGATCATATCCGGGCATTGAACGCGATCGCCGAGCGGCGCGGCCAGACGCTGGCGCAGATGGCGCTGGCCTGGGTGCTGCGCGGCGGGCGGGTTACCACCGCGCTGATCGGCGCAAGCCGGCCGGAACAGGTGCTCGATTGCGTGAAGGCCCTCGACAAACCCGATTTCACTGAAGCCGAGCTTGCCGAAATCGACAAATATGCTCGCGAGGCCGACATCAACCTCTGGGCGCGATCGGCCGAACGTAAGGGGCCGGAGCGGCAGAAATAGCCGGGTCCCGGACCGGCGGACAAAAAAAGGCCTGCGGGGGCACTACTCACCCGCAGGCCACAACGCCCGGCCATGCGCGCCCGGGCGATGTCCTTGTGGTCGATTACCCGGCCACAAAGCAGTCGGTGAGGTTGCCCGCGAGGTTTTCCAGAAGCAGGAAATAGAGATCCGGCCCGTCCTCAAGACCCGCGCCCAGCGGATCGAGAATGCCGGTGCGGGCATCGGTTCCTTCGATCACGGTATCGATGATCTTCGGCGGGAATTGCGGTTCGGAGAACACGCAGGCAGCACCCAGTTCGGTCAGCTTGTCGTGGATTTCGCGGATGCGCTGTGCGCTCGGCGGGGCTTCGGGATTGACCGTGATCGAACCCGCGGCCTCGACGCCGAACCGGTTGCCGAAATAGTGATAGGCGTCGTGGAAGACGACGTAGGGCTTGGGGTTCACGGCATCGATCTGCGCTTGAATGTCAGCCGACAGCCCATCAAGCCGGGCCTCGAGCTTTTCGGCATTGTCGGCATAGATCTCGGCATTGGCGGGGTCGTTTTCCGAAAGCGTTTCCGCCATGGCGGCGGCAAAGGCCTTCGCATTCATCGGATCGAGCCACATATGCGGATCGACTTCTCCGTGGTGGTGGTCGTCATGATCGGCTTCGTGATCATGGTCGGCATGGTCGTCGTGCCCGTCCTCCTCATGACCCTCGTGATCATGGTCATGCGCATCGAAGGCGCCGCCTTCGCGCGGGGCGAGCGTCTCCACGCCAGGGGCGTCTTCCAGTTCCACGATCTCGGCATTGCCGCCGAGCGCGTCGAGCGGCTTGTCGAGAAAATGCTCCAGCGCCGGACCGATCCAGAACACGACGTCGGCATTCTGCAGCGCGCGCGCCTCGGAGGGCGTCATGTTGTAGGTGTGAGGCGAGGCGGCGCCCTTCACCAGCAGCGTCGTTTCGGTCGCGGTTCCCGCGGTCAGCGCGGTCGTCAGCGAATAGAGCGGCTTGATCGACGTCACGACCTTGAGGGCATCTTCTGCCGCTGCGGTCTGGGCGAGGGCCATCGCGGCCGTCGTGAGGAGAAGCAGGCGGGACGTTTTCATGAGAACCTCATTATTTTCGAAGGCGGGTAGCCCGGGGATTGCAGTTCGACGTAATGTTATTACATCAATTGCGTTACGCTATAACGTATGCCATAGACGCGGACAAGACGGAGTTTTGAAAAAATGCATTCGAATGACCTGCTGGTCTCGCTCGACAATGCCGGGCTCCACCGCAATGGAAGGTGGCTCGTGCGCGGCGTGGGCTTCAGCGTGCGCCGCGGCGAGATCGTCACTCTGATCGGGCCGAACGGCGCGGGCAAATCCACCAGCGCGCGGATGGCGCTCGGGGTTCTCGCGCCCGATGAGGGCCGCGTCGAGCGCGCCGGCGGCCTGACCATCGGCTACGTGCCGCAGAAGCTCGCCATCGATCATTCCCTGCCGCTGACGGTGCGGCGGTTGATGACCCTGACCGGGCCGCTTTCGGCTGATGCGATCGCCGAAGCGCTGGAGGAGGTCGGTATCGCCCATCTCGCAAAGGCCGAGGTCCAGACCCTTTCCGGCGGCGAGTTCCAGCGCGCGCTACTGGCGCGGGCGATTGCCCGCAAACCCGATCTGCTGGTCCTGGACGAGCCGGTGCAGGGCGTCGACCATGCCGGCGAGATCGCGCTTTACGCCCTGATCTCGCACATCCGGGAGCGCCAGGGCTGCGGCATATTGATGATCTCGCACGACCTGCATGTGGTGATGGCGCGAACCGATACGGTCGTCTGCCTCAACGGCCATGTCTGCTGCACCGGCACGCCGGAGGCCGTGAGCGGCAGCGAGGCCTATCAGTCGCTGCTCGGCGCCCGTGGCGATGGCGCGCTCGCGCTCTACCGACATGATCACGACCACACCCATCTGCCCGATGGCAAGGTGCGCCATGCCGATGGCTCGGTCACCGAACATTGCCATCCCGATGACGGCCATCATCACGAGGCGCAGGAACATGCTTGACGATTTCTTCGTGCGCGCGCTGGTCGCCGGCATCGGCGTTGCGTTGATGGCGGGCCCGCTCGGCTGCTTCATCATCTGGCGCAAGATGGCCTATTTCGGCGACACCATGGCGCATTCGGCCCTGCTCGGCGTGGCGCTGTCGCTGTTGTTCACGGTCAACCTGACGCTCAGCGTGTTCGTCGTCGCGACCATCGTGTCGGTGATGCTGATCATGCTGGAGCGGCGGCGGGCGCTCTCCACCGACAGCCTGCTCGGCATTCTCGCCCATTCGACGCTGGCGATCGGCCTGGTGATCGTTTCGTTCCTGACCTGGATCCGGGTCGATCTGATCAGCTTCCTGTTCGGCGACATCCTTTCGGTGACGCGCGCCGATATCGCCACGATCTGGCTTGGCGGGCTGGTGGTGGTCGCGGCCGTGGCGGGCCTGTGGCGGCCGCTCCTGGCGGCCACGGTTTCGCCGGAGATCGCTCAGGCCGAGGGCATGCGGCCGGAGACGGTGCGCTTCATCTTCATGCTGCTGATGGCGCTGGTGATCGCGATCGCGATGAAGATCGTCGGCATCATGCTGATCACCTCGCTGCTGATCGTGCCCGCCGCCACCGCGCGTCGGTTCGCGCGGACGCCGGAGATGATGGCGGTGTTCGCATCGCTGATCGGGGTTGTGAGCGTGGTGGCAGGATTATATTCCTCGCTCTATTATGACACGCCGTCCGGTCCGTCGATCGTGGTGGCCGCCATGCTGATATTTCTGGTGACGCTGGTGCCCGAAGCGGCAAGGCGGCCGCGATGAAAACGAGGGACGATATGAAAAGGCCCGATGAAAAGCTGACCCGCAACCAGGCGCTGGTGTTCGACTGCCTCAGCGGCAGCGAGGCGCCGATTAGCGCCTACACCATTCTGGACCGGCTGCGCGATCAGGGCTTCAAGGCGCCGCTGCAGGTCTATCGCGCGCTTGAAAAACTCACCGAGGCCGGGCTGGTCCACCGGCTGGAGAGCCTGAATGCCTATGTCGCCTGCGCCCATCCGCATCAGGATTGCAGCCATCACGGTATGACGGCCTTCGCGATATGCGAGGGCTGCGGCGCGGTGATCGAGTTCCATGCTCACGATATCGAGGATGCGCTCGGCCGGCTGGCGCGTTCGAAAGGGTTTCGGCCCGGCGCGATGACGGTGGAAATGCGGGGGCTATGCGCCGCCTGCGCTGCCGGCGAAGCATGAAGCCGTCTATGCGGGCTCAGTTTCGCAGGACGGCCTTTGCGGCATTGTCGGCAAATTCCGGAGCGGGATCCATCGAGAGGTCGACCCGCGTGCAGTTGCGGCCCGCGCGCTTGGCGGCATAAAGCGCCCGATCGGCCCTGATCAGCAGATTGCGCGAATCGTGTTGGGTCGTCGCGGGGTATTCGACGGCGATGCCGATACTGACCGACAGCCGCTTGCGCGGGCTCGATGCATGTGGAATCGCGAGTTCTGCAATGGCGTCATGAATGCGGGCGCTGAGGGCAAGGGCCGCATTCTCGTCGCTGTCCGGCAACACAAGGGCAAACTCCTCGCCGCCGAAGCGCGCCGGAAGATCCTCGTCGGACCGGGTCGATGCCTTGAGCGCGGCGGCAACCCGTTTCAGACATTCGTCGCCGGCGGGATGGCCGTAGGTGTCGTTATAGCCCTTGAAGTGATCGATATCGATCATCAGCATGGCAAGCGGCTGGTCCGTCTCCCCGGCTGCCGTCCAGCTCTGTTTCAGAAAATCATCGAACAGACGGCGGTTGGCGAGCGCCGTAAGGGCGTCCGTGTTCGAGATATCGTTGAGCGAGCGATACTTGGCATAGAGCGCGTCGGCATAGACCTTTTCGCGCAGATAGAGGAGGAACACTTTCCGCTCGACCGACTCGATGCGGTAGCTCGCCAGCAAGGTGAGCAGGCTTGTCACGCCGAGAAAGATCAGGGGAGAGGCCTTTTCCATCGGCAGCAGTGTCGGCAGCGGAAGAATGAAGAAGGCGGCGATGGCGAAGTTGACCGATGCGGCAACCACGGCCTGTGACGTGCGCAGCGGCAACGCGATATTGCCGACGATCGCCAGCAGAATAAAAGTGTACGGTTCGAATTCCACGATCGGGTTGCCGGGCGTCTTCAGCATCAGCCCGGTGCCGATCGCCGAGACTGCGACACCGAAAACCGAAATCCAGCCCGGAAGGCGGGTGTCGAGATCGCGCATGATCAGAACTGTTAGCGCTGACAGCAAGGCCAGAACAACGCCGGATCTGATCAGGGTCATGCGGGCCAGCAATTCCTCCCGATAAATCATATCGATAAACGCAAAACCTGCGATCACGAGGATGCCGATCGCGCCTGCCCAGACGAGCTGGCGGTGGCGGCTGCGATGCATCTCCTCCACGAAACGGCTTTCGAGCGGGCGCGTGAAGCGGAGCAACACCCCCCGTCTTCTCAGGTTGAGCTCGATCTGCTCGTCGAGCAACTGGTCCGTGCTCGACAGGCTCGCTACGCGTCGCAGCATCATGGCGTCCGAGACTCCGTCGGCGCGAGATCCCGGCTGAAACGTTTCCAGTTGGCGATATAGTTCTCGGCCGATTGGCGAAGGCCAGCAATCGCGGCGTCATCGAGTTCGCGAATGGCGCGGGCCGGCGATCCGACGATCAGGCTGTTGTCGGGAAAGGATTTGCCCTCGGTCACCAGTGCGTTTGCGCCGACCAGCGAGTTGCGGCCGATCGTTGCGCCGTTCAGGATCGTGGCCCCCATGCCGACAAGGCTGTTGTCGCCGATCGTGCAGCCATGCAGGATCACGCGATGGCCGACGGTGCAGCCTTCGCCGATCGTGGTCGGGAATCCAAAGTCGGTATGGATGATGACGCCGTCCTGGATATTGCTGCCCTTGCCGATGGTGATCGGCTCGGTGTCGCCGCGCAGCACGGCGGTAAACCAGATGCCGACATCCTCGCCGACGATGATGTCGCCGATCACCGACGCGTCGGGCGCGATCCAGAATCTGCCTTCAGGCGGCAATTGCGGCCGTTTATCGGCGAGGTTGTAAAGCGGCACGTCTATCTCCTCTCAAACGCAGACAGAGACTATATCAGATTACCTCGAATGCAAGGTCTCCAACGCCTTCGATGGTGCACGCAATGCGATCACCGCGCTCGACCGGTCCAACGCCCGCGGGCGTGCCGGTGAGGATGACGTCGCCGGCGGCAAGGCGCACATAACGGGAAAGCTCGGCGATGATTTCCGCGGTCTTCCAGATCATCTGCGAGAGATCGCCGTTCTGGACCACCGCGCCGTTGCGCACAAGGCTGATCGCGCCGCGCGCGGGATGGCCGATTTCGGCGGCGGGCGCGATTGCGGAGACGGGCGCGGACCCCTCGAAGGCCTTGGCCATTTCCCACGGCCTCGATTTCGCCTTGGCTTCGTCCTGAATGTCGCGCCGGGTGAAATCCACGGCGACGCCATAACCGTATACACAATCCAGGGCCTCACCGACGCCGATATCGGCGCCGCCATTTTTCAGGGCAACGAAACACTCCACCTCGTGGTGGACGTTCCGCGACTGGACGGGATAGGGAAAGGGTTTGCCGTGGGCGACGAGATTGTCGGGGTTCTTCTGGAAGAAGAACGGCGCTTCGCGGCTGGGATCATGCCCCATTTCCACCGCGTGTGCGGCGTAGTTGCGACCCACGCAATAGACCCGGCGAACGGGAAAAGTGCTTTCACTGCCTCTGACGGGCAGGGCGACGACGGGCGGAGAGGGAATGACGAATGATGACATCGGTGTTTGTCCTGAAAGCGGAAACCACGACAGGTGCATTTTGACAACAGCCGGGCTCCCACGTCGGGCCGGATGAAGCAAAACAGGTCACAAAGTAGGAACTTCAGTTGCGCTGGTCCAGCGTTAACCCTACCAACTTTGCGGCGGAGCGGTATATATCGGACATCCCTTGCTCTGACGGCGCCCTTCAGCGAGCTGCAGGCCTTGTTGTTGGAAATCGATGGCTGTGTTTTCGCGGCTTCGAAGATTGAAGAAAGGCCTGGCGGTTCAGGACGCGATGCTTGAGAATCTGGAAATCGTCATCGCCATGCTGGAAAAGGTCGGCATGGCGGCCCTCATCGTGCTCGCCTACAGGTTGATCCGGTATGCGCGCTTTTCGATCGTCCGTTCATCGCTCGCGACCGGGTTGCTGTTCGGCTTCGGGGCCGTGGTTACGATGGTCGATCCGCTCGAGGTGCTGCCGGGCATCATCGTGGATATCCGGGCGGTCATGGTTGCCCTTGCGGCGCTTTTCGGCGGTCCGCTAGCCGCCTTGATCGCCTCGGCCGTGACCATCGCAATGCGGATATATATCGGCGGCGTCGGTGCGCTTGCGGGCTGCGTCAGCATTGCGCTCGCCGCGGTGATCGGACTTGTCTACACGCGCCTCAGTGGCGGACGACGCGATGCTCTCGGTCTTGCCATCTTGGGGCTTTTGCTCTCGCTCACTCTGGTCGCCGGCGTATTCGCGCCCGTGCCGGTGGTGTCCTCCACAACGCCGGCGCTCATCATCCGCAATCTGCTGGGAACCATGATCCTTGGCTATCTGCTTGCCATGGAGGAGCGGCGCGAGGCTGAATATCGCGCCTACAAGCGCGAGGCGGAGCGCGATCCGCTCACGGGGCTCAAGAACAGGCGGGCGCTCGAGGCGTTCGACCAGCGGCGCGCCACCGAAGAGGAGCGGCCTCCGTTCGCCGTTCTGATGATCGATATCGATCGGTTCAAATCCCTGAATGACGTTTACGGTCACGCCTTCGGAGACGTGGTTCTGCGACGGCTTGCCGAGATTGTCCGCGGGCGCATGCGCGGCTTCGATCTTGTGGTGCGCTATGGCGGAGAGGAATTCTGCGTGGTGGTCAAGGAGGCGACGCTGCGTAATGCCAGGCGCATCGCGGAGGATATCAGGATCCAGATCATGGAAGAGCGTTTCCAGACGGCGACCGAGGCGGTCGCCGTGACTGTCAGCGTCGGCGTCGCGGAATCAACCCCCTCGGCCCTGTCGGTATTCCATGTCATAGAGCATGCCGACAAGGCGCTCTATGATGCCAAGAACAGCGGCCGCAACCGCGTGTGCACCTATCGACCGGAAACCGATCGCAGGCAGAATACCCGTTCGGTCTGAGGCTCAACCCGGAATACGAAAAAAGCCCCGTCGCCGGGGCTTTCCGATTTGCTATGCCTTGCGGCCGGTTCAGACCGCGCCGCTGCCCCAGGGCCCGTGATGGATGTCGAGGCCGTCGAGACGGTCGAAACCATGGGCGCCGAAGAAATCGCGCTGCGCCTGAATCAGGTTGGCAGTGCCGCGCGACTGGCGATAGGCATCGAAATAGGTGAGCGCCGAGGCAAGGCCCGGAACCGGAAGGCCGGCGGCGGTGGCCGCAGATACGATCCGGCGCAGCGACGGCATGCACTCGTTGACCATCTCGGAGAAGGCCGGCGTCACGATCAGATTGGCGACATCCGGGGTGTCGGAGAACGCCTTGGTGATCTCGTCCAGGAACTGCGAGCGGATGATGCAGCCGGCGCGCCAGATGCGCGCGATTTCCGGCATCGGCAGGTTCCAGCCATATTCCTCGGAGGCCGAGGCCATTACGTCGAAGCCCTGGGCGTAAGCCGCGATCTTGGCGGCGAACAGCGCCAGTTCGAGGTCGCGGTTGAGCCAGGGGCCGGCTTCGATGCCGAAGGAAAGCTCCTCCTTGTTGAACATCGGTTCCGCTGCGGCACGCTCGCCGCGCATGGCGGAGATGCAGCGGGCGGCCACGGCCGCCTCGATCACGGTGGCGGGCACGGCAAGCTGCTGGGCCTCGATCGCGGACCAGCGGCCGGTGCCCTTCTGGCCGGCGGCATCGACGATCACGTCCGGCATCGGCTTGCCGGTTTCCGGATCGCTGGCGCGCAGCACCTTCTCGGTGATCTCGATCAGGAAGGAGTTCAGCCGCCCCTTGTTCCATTCGCCGAAGATGTTGGCGATATCGTTGGCGTCCATGCCGCAGCCATCGCGCAGAATGCCGTAGATTTCGGCGATCATCTGCATGTCGGCATATTCGATGCCGTTATGGATGGTCTTGACGAAATGGCCGGCGCCGTCCGGGCCGAGCCATGCGCAGCAGGGGTCGTTGTCGAATTTGGCGGAGATCGAGGTCAGCACCTTCTCGACGCGCTTGTAGCTGTCCTCGGTGCCGCCGACCATGATCGAAGGACCATGACGCGCGCCTTCCTCGCCGCCCGACACGCCCATGCCGATGAAGGTCAGGCCGGTGCCGTCGAGTTCCTTGAAGCGGCGGCGGGTGTCGTGGAAATTGGCGTTGCCGGCATCGATGATGATGTCGCCCTTGCCGAGATAGGGGCGCAGCTTTTCCATTTCCTCATCAACGGGATCGCCGGCCTTGATCATGATGATGATCGGGCGCGGCGGGCGGATGGCCGCGACGAAATCCGAAAGCGTCTCGGTGGGGACGATGTTCTTCTGCAGCTCGCCCGCTCCGGCGTAGAATGCGCGCGTCTTGTCGGCCGTGCGGTTGTAGACCGCGATCCTGTTGCCCTTCTCGGCAATGTTGAGGGCGAGGTTGGAGCCCATCACTCCAAGCCCGATCAGTCCGATTTCTGCTTTTTCCAAGACATCACCTCTTGTCTTTGGCGCATCATGTGGATTGCCGTGGGCAATGATGCGCAATTTCGAAAACCCGGATAGCCTTCAGCTGCGCCGGGGAGTGCGCGGCAAACCGGGGTTGGCCTTTTGTGGCACCGCCACGGGCAAACGGCAAGACGTGGCGGCGCAAAACCGGCGCTTTTCGCCGGGCGGCCGAGAAGTTTTGCCGTTCTGTCACAAAGCTTAGACGTGAAAACGCGGGGTTAGCGTTTGGCGGTCAGCGCGGAGAAATCGAACAGCGACGGATCGAGCAGATGCGAGGGATTGACGCTTGCAAGCGCCCGCAGCATCACGTCCTTGCGGCCGGGCATGCGCGCTTCCATGTCGGCCAGCATCTCTTTCATGGCGTTGCGCTCCAGTCCGTCCTGCGAGCCGCAGAGATCGCAGGGGATGATCGGAAACCGCATCGCCTCGGCAAACCGCGCGAGATCGTCCTCGGCGGCATAGGCGAGGGGGCGCAACACCATCAGGTCGCCCTCGTCGTTCAAAAGCTTTGCCGGCATGGTCGCGAGCTTGCCGCCATGGAACAGGTTCATGAAGAAGGTCTCGAGAATATCCTCGCGGTGGTGGCCGAGCACCAGCGCGTCGCAGCCTTCCTCGCGCGCGATCCGGTAGAGATTGCCGCGCCTCAGACGCGAACAGAGCGCGCAATAGGTGGAGCCCGGCGCGAGCTTCTCGGTCACGATCGAATAGGTGTCGCGATATTCGATCCTGTGCGGAACGCCGAGCTTCGTCAGGTAATCGGGCAAGACATGTTTGGGGAAATTCGGCTGGCCCTGATCGAGATTGCAGACAAGGATGTCGACCGGCAGCAGCCCGCGCCATTTCAGCTCCAGCAGTACGGCGAGCAGGCCATAGCTGTCCTTGCCGCCTGAAAGCGCGACCAGCCAGCGCTTCTGGTCCTTCAGCATGTCGAAATCGGCGATCGCCTGACGCACCTGCCGGAGCAGCCGCTTGCGCAGCTTGGAAAAGCCGACGGAGGAGGGCGCGTCGGCAAACAATGCCTGGAAGGCATCGGGCAGGGTATCGTCGGCCAGTTCGTTCATCATCGCTCCGGGCGCTTGGTTTGCCATGGGAATGCCTGTTTACGCCGAAAGGATCAACCCGCAAAAACCGACCAGCCGGTGCGCGCCGCCAGCATTTCCAGCGCGACGGAACCGAGCGCGGGGTTGCCGGTGGCATCCAGCCCCGGCGACCACACCGCGATCGAGGCCTTGCCGGGCGCGACCGCCAGAATGCCGCCGCCGACGCCGGACTTGCCGGGAAGACCGACCCGGAAGGCGAAATCGCCGGAGCCGTCATAATGGCCGCAGGTCAGCATCAGCGCGTTGATGCGGCGCGCCCTTCGCGGCGAGACCACGGAAAAGCCTGTCAGCGGATTGGTGCCGTGATTGGCGAGGTAAAGCCCGGCATGTGCAAGCTGGACGCAGTTCATCATCAGCGCGCATTGATGAAAATAGACGCCAAGAACATGATCGACCGGGTGGTGGATGTTCCGGAAGCCACGCATGAAATTGGCAAGTGCGAAATTGCGGAAACCGGTGCGCTGTTCCGATTGCGCTACCTTCTCGTCGATCGACAGCGTCTCGTCATTGGCGATGAAATGCATGAAGCGCAGAAATTCGCCGATCGCCTCGCGGGGCGCGTGGCCGGCAAGCACGATATCGGACACCACGATCGCGCCGGCATTGATGAAAGGATTGCGCGGTATGCCGTGCTCGTGCTCAAGCTGGACAATGGAATTGAAGGCGGAGCCCGAGGGCTCGCGCCCGACCCGTTTCCAGATCGCCTCGCCGACCTTGCCGAGCGCCAGCGTCAGCATGAATACCTTGGAAATGCTCTGGATCGAAAACTGCGTCTCGGCGTCGCCCGCCAGATAGGTCTTGCCGTCGATGGTGGTGATGGCGATGCCGAACTGATCGGGGTCGACCTTGGCAAGCTCGGGAATGTAGTCGGCCACCTGGCCTTCGCCGGCGCGCGGCTGGAGCTCGCGCACGATATCGTCAGCAATGGTCTGCAGGTTCATGCCGGTCATCTCCCTTCAAAGCATTTCATGATCGATGACGCCATCCCATCCCCGCGCCAGGGCGGCAGGACCGCTGCATAGAGAAATCGGCGTCCGCGGTAAACGCCGATTTTCCCCGTAGTGTATTGGAATTCACCGCTGGATGAGAAGCCGCTCGGGCTCAATTGAATTTTCGATATATCGTATCTTGCAATTTTCTCCAGAAATTATATCTTTAGATATATCGTAAACAGCAGGAGCACTCATGATGAGACAATTTGAAGAGCATCGGTCGCACGATCCCCGCGCAGGGTTCCGCGAATATATGATGATGGCGCGCGGCGGCGGCGGTTTCGGTCGGGGCGGCTTCGGCGGTCCGTTCGGTTTCGGCGACGGCGACGGTCCCGGCAGGCCGGGCCGCTTTCTCGGGCAGGGGCAGATTCGCCTTCTGGTTCTCCACCTGATCGGGGAGGAGCCCCGCCATGGCTACGAAATCATCAAGGCCATCGAGGAAATGAGCGGCGGTTTCTATGCGCCGAGCCCCGGCGTGATCTACCCGACGCTCTCCTTCCTTGAGGAAGGCGGCTATGTGGCGGCCACCGAGGACGGAAACAAGAAGCGCTATGCGATCACGGAGGAGGGCAGCGCCTATCTCGCCGAAAACATGTTCGAGGCATCCATGGCGTTGAAGGCGCTGTCGGCGATCGGCGACAAGATGAAGCAGCGAAAAGAGCGTCACAAGGCCGAAGCCGGCCCCGAACTGCCGCGAAGCGTCGACGTCGCGATGCTGAACCTGCGCGAGGTGATCGCCCGCAAGCTGGATGATGACCCTGCCGCCGCCAGCGACATCGTCCGCTCCCTCCTGGAGTTCACGGCTCGCTACGAATAGTCTTCGCGGAATTTCGATATAACGAAAGATATAACCCGGCGCTCTCGCCGGGTTATTGCCTCATGTGGCGAATTCTAAAACCGCCGCGCCAATTCCAGAAGTTCGGCATCCGACAGCGGCGCGATTTCGCTTTCATGGGTGGAGACCGGCGAGAAGCCGAATTGCTGGTAGAGCTGGAGCGCGCGCGGGTGGTCGAGATTGTTGGTCTCGGTGATCACTTTCTCGGGCTGATCGGCCCAGATCGCCTTCAGCGCCTGCAGCAGGAACCATTTGCCGACGCCGAATCCGAGCGCGCGTTCGAACAGGCCGAAATGCACAAGTCGCGTAACGCTGTCATCCTCGCGGTGGTATTCGTAAAAGCCGGCCGGCGCGCCCTCGAGATAGAACACGGTCACCGTTGTGCGGTCATTGTGGATGGTGGCGGCCAGATCCTCGTCGCTCATGCGCACCCGGTCGACCCATTCCCAGCGGGTGCCGACTTGGCGATAGAGAAAACGGTAATAGGCAAGCGGAATTTCCGGCACCCGCATCAGCGCGATATGAAGGTTCGACGGCGCCAGCATATGGGCCTTCGGCGCAGCGGTCATTTCAAGCCGGGTGACGTGAACCGGGATCGATGTTGTCTTTTTTTTCGGCATCGCGCTCAGGCCTTTCCGGTCGCGACGGGCGTATCATCGCGGCTGCCCCATTCCGACCACGAGCCGTCATAAAGCGTATTGTCCGTGTGGTCGAGGGTTTCGAGCGCGAGCGTGATGATGGCGGCGGTGACGCCCGAGCCGCAGGTGGTGACCACCGGCTTCGAAAGGTCGATGCCGGCCTCTTCAAACATCGCGCGAAGCTCTTCGGGCGACTTGAACCGGCCGTTTTTTGCGAATGTCGAGGATGGCAGGCTTTTCGCGCCCGGCATATGGCCGGATCGCATGCCCGCGCGCGGTTCCGGCTCCACGGCCTCGAACCGGGCGGCGCTGCGCGCATCGGCGATCTGCCGGCTTCCGGAGGCAACGATATCGCGCATGTCTTCAAAAGAGGTAACGCGGTGCGGTTTGGCGTCGAGCTTGAACTTCGCCGGCGCGGGCGAGGGAGCCCCTTTCTCCTGGGCGCGGCCCTCGTTGCGCCAGCCGTCGAGGCCGCCATCGAGAACGTAGACGTCGCTGGCGCCCATCATCCTGAGCATCCACCACAGGCGAGGCGCGGCGAAATAGCCGGGGCCGTCATACACCACGATGGTGTGATCGCTGCCGACGCCGAGGGCTTCCATCTCGCCGGCAAAGATTTCCGGCGAAGGCAGGGTGTGCGGCAGGCCGGAGGAGGTATCGGCAATCGCATCGTGATCGAAAAACACCGCGCCCGGCAGGTGGCCGGCCAGGTATTCGGCCTTCGGATCGCGGTTGTGGGCCGGCAGGTACCAGGAGGCGTCGATGACGGAGAAGCCGGGCTTGCCCAGCCTTTCCTCGACCCATTCCGGCGAAACGATAAAATTCATCTGGCGACACTCCTCATGCGATGATCTGTATGCGACGACCTATGCATCAAACCGTATACGAAAACGGCGGTTCTCGCGGCCCTTCTTTTCGATCTTGCCGATATGGATGCCGCCGACCTCGCCGGTTGTGCGCACATGGGTGCCGCCGCAGGGCTGGCTGTCCACGCTGGCATTCGCGCCGATCGCGATCAGCGAGATCCGGCCCATGCCCATCGGCGGGCGGACATTCTTCGATTTCACGATGTCGGGATTGGCGGCCAGATCCTCATCCGTGATCCACTGGACGTAGACCGGGTGGTTTTCCTCAACCAGCTTCATCATTGCTGCGGTGACCGCGTCCTTGTCGATTGTCTCAGACATGTCGAAATCGACGCGCGATTCGTCCTCGCCAACGGAGGCGCCGGTAATGGGGTAGGGACAGACGACGGAGAGCAGGTGGCAGGCGGTGTGCATGCGCATCAGTTTGAGACGCCGCGGCCAGTCGATCTCCAGGCGCAACCAGTCGCCGACGACGGGCATCGCCTCGCCGTCTGCCGGTACATGCAGGATGATGTCCTTGGTCTCGCCGTGTCGGGTAACGGCAAGCGCGATCGTCGAACCATCGGTGCGCCGGGCAATGCCGGTATCCCCCGGCTGGCCGCCGGAGGTTGCGTAAAAACAGGTGCGGTCGGTCTCGAAAGAACCGTCCTCATGCACTGCCGTGACCACCGCATCGCAACTTTTAAGGGTGAAATCGTTGCGGAAGAGGGCATCAACAGGCATGGGTTACTTTCTATTCAAACGGAGCGGAAATCTCCGTTTTCCGGGTCAGCCATTGCGGCAGCGGCAGCCCTTTATCCTTCAGGAATTCCGGGTTGAAAAGCTTCGACTGATACCGGTTGCCATAGTCGCACAATATGGTGACGATGGTGTGGCCGGGGCCGAGCTCGCGCGCCAGGCGAATGGCGCCCGCTATATTGATGCCCGATGAGCCGCCGAGGCACAAGCCCTCATCCGTCACCAGATCGAATATCAGCGGCAGCGCCTCGCTGTCGGAAATGCGGTAGGCGAAGTCCGGGGTGAAGCCTTCCAGATTGGCGGTGATCCGGCCCTGACCGATGCCCTCGGTGATCGAGCCGCCCTCGCTCTTCAGTTCGCCATGGGCATAGAATTCGTAAAGCGCTGCCCCTTCCGGGTCGGCGATGCCGATCTTGACGTTCTTGTTCTTTGCCTTGAGGCCGATCGCCGTGCCGGCAAGCGTGCCGCCGGAGCCGACGGCGCAGATGAAACCGTCGACCTTGCCGTCGGTGTCGCGCCAGATTTCCTCGGCCGTGGTCTCGATATGGGCATTGCGATTGGCGACGTTGTCGAACTGGTTCGCCCAGATCGCGCCGTTCGGGTTTTCCCTGGCGAGCTTCTCGGCAAGCCGACCGGAGAGTTTTACGTAATTGTTCGGATCGCGATAGGGTTTGGCCGGCACCTCGACCAGTTCCGCGCCGAGCAGACGCAGCGCGTCCTTCTTCTCCTGCGCCTGGGTCTCGGGGATCACGATCACGGTCTTGTAGCCGAGCGCGTTGGCGACCATGGTCAGCCCGATGCCGGTATTGCCGGCGGTGCCTTCCACGATCGTGCCGCCGGGCTTCAGCAGGCCTCGTTTCTCGGCATCACGGATGATGTAGAGTGCCGCGCGGTCCTTGACCGACTGGCCGGGATTGAGGAATTCGGCCTTGCCGAGGATCGTGCAGCCCGTCGCCTCCGAGGCGGCGCGAAGCTTCACCAGTGGCGTGTTGCCGATCAGGTCGATGACGGAGGAATGCGTGGTCATGATCTCGCTTTCAATTTTTCCGTACTTGTGCCGCCGGGGTGGCTATTTGCCAAGGATTAGGTTTGCGTGAGGAGGTGTTCTCGCGCAAAGCGATTTCAGTTTTTGACCGCCTCAAAGGCGGAAAGTGCGCGTTTGCGCGCTGCCTTGTGGTCGACCAGCGGCTTGGGGTAGGTCTTGCCAAGTGTTACGCCCGCTTCCTTCAGCATGTCGTCAGGCGCGTCGAACGGGGCGTGGATGTGTTTCTTCGGCATTTCCTTCAGCTCCGGCACATAGGCGCGGACATAGTCGCCGGCCGGATCGAATTTTTCGCCCTGAAGGGTCGGGTTGAAGATGCGGAAGAACGGAGCCGCATCCGCGCCCGAACCCGCGACCCATTGCCAGTTCGCGGCATTGGAGGCGGGATCGGCGTCGACCAGCGTATCGCGAAACCATTTCTCGCCGCGCCGCCAGTCGATCATCAAGTCCTTGATCAGGAAGGAGGCCGCGATCATGCGCACGCGGTTATGCATGTATCCCTCGCGCCCGAGCTGGCGCATGCCGGCGTCGACGATCGGGTAGCCGGTCTGGCCTTTGGTCCAGGCGGTAAACGCTTCCTCGTCGTCCTTCCAGCCGAAATCATCGAAGCGCCCGTTCCAGTTCTTCTCTGCAAGGTCCGGCGCATGAAACAGCAGATGATGGCAGAAATCGCGCCAGACGAGTTCCTGCAGGAATTTCTTCCTATTTTCCGCGGATATCGATTTTGCTGCATTGATGCGATGCCAGACCGTCGCTGGCGAAATCTCACCGAGCGCCAGATGCGGGGAGAGCATCGAGGTCGCCTGCCGGTCCGGCCGGTCGCGCTTTTCGGCGTAATCCTGCACGACATCGTCAATGAAATGGTCGAGGCGCTCGATCGCGCCTTCCTCGCCCGGCTCCCAGATCTCGGAAAAACCTGCCGCCCAGTCGGGCTTTGCCTCGTAGAGCTTCCAGTCCTTCACACTCTCGGATTTGATTTTTTTCGATATGCCCCCAAGGCTGTTCGGGGCATCGACAGGATCGGGCACATGCTGTTCCGCCGAAAACGCCTTCCAGAACGGGGTGTAGACCTTGTAGGGACCGCCCGACTTGGTCTTGAAGTTCGAAGGCTCGTGCAGGATCTGGCCGGCAAAGCTCTTGACGGTGATCCCGTCATCGTCCAGCGCCTTTTTTATCGTCTTGTCGGCGCGAATGCCTTCTGTGCTGTAGCGCCGGTTCCAGACGACGGTCTCGGCGCCGGTTTCCTCGATCAGCGCGCGCAAAACCTTCAGCGGGTCGCCGCTCAGCAAAACCAGCGGCGCGCCGAGATCGTCATAGCGCTCCGACAGTTTCTCCAGCGAGCGCTCCAGCCACCAGGCCTGTGCCGCGCCAAGCGGGCCATTGCCATTGTCCTCGCGGATATAGACCGGCACCACCGGTCGGCCGTCGGCCGAGGCTTCGGCAAGCGCGCGGTTGTCTGCAAGGCGCAGATCATTGCGGATCCAGTAAACTGCCGGTTTGGCCATAGTCCCTCGTCATCCGTTCGTTTCGCGGATGATGTAGGGCACAGAAAGCGGATGGCAAAGGCCGTCATGCAAAGCGCTACGGGCTCAGTCGATGAACTCGACCGTTGTGCCCGGTGACACCATGTGTGCGAGTTCATTCGCATCCCAGTTGGTCAGCCTTACGCAGCCATGGCTCGAGGTCTTGCCGATCTTGTCGGGATCGGGCGTGCCGTGAATGCCGTAGCTCGGCTTCGACAGCGCGATCCAGACATTGCCGACGGGCCCGTTGGGACCGGGATTGATCGTCAGCACCTGATTGTTGTCGCCCTGCTTGAAGTTCTTGTGCGGATTATAGGTGTAGTTAGGGTCGATCGCGATCCGCTCCACCGAGACGGTGCCGGAGGGCGAGGGGGTGTCGGCCGAGCCGATCGTGGCCGGATAGGCAGCGACCAGCACGCCCTCGGCGTCATAGGCGCGCAGCTGCTTGCGTGCCTTGTCGGCGAGGATCTTCGTGACCTTGGTCTTGTCCGGTTTGCCGACGCTCGTGACCTTGATCGTGGTGCCGGGCCGGGAGAAGTCGGCATCCGGGTTCATCTTCTTCAGGAAGCCCTCGTCCATATGGAATTTCTCGGCGAGCATTTCGGTGACGGAGGTGTAGGACATCTCCGGAAGCTCGGCCTTTTCGGCGTAGTCGGACGGGATGGCCGCCACATAGGGACCGGCGGCATCCGTGGCGGTGATGGTATAGGTGGTGAACGGCAGGCCGCCCTCCAGCGATAGCGCCTGCATGATCTTTTCGCTGTCGGCGACGGGATCGAGCCTTTCGCCGGTGGCCTCGGCATAGGCGTCCAGCGCTTTCCGGACATTGTCGCCCATCAGCCCGTCGATGACGCCTGGCGAAAAGCCCTTGCGGTCGAGAAACACCTGGGTCGCGACCACGTTCATATCCGGCTTGGCGGGCGTCTTGGCAACCGGAGCGCCGGTTTCCGGCCGGTCGGGCGTCGCGGTCTGCGGCGCTGAAGGAAAATCATTGGCGGGCGGCGGCGGGTAGGCGTTCTGATTGCCAAAGTCCCGGCTCCAGCGGGCCCGGCCGTTCGTGCCGAACGGGCGCTCGCCCCAGCTGTTGCCGCGCTGCCAACCCTGGTCGAAGCCCTGATTGGTATTGTAGCCGGCATTTTCCGAGCGGTACTCATCCGCATAGAATTCCGTCGCAACGAGGCTGCCATTGGCATCGAGCAGGATCTGGCGGCCATTGGCATCGCGGCTCAGGACCACGCTGCCGGCTTCCGGCACATAGTCGAGCATTGCGCCATCGGGCGCGATCAGCAGAATCTGCCGGCCATCCCTGTAGAGCGGCTCATGCGCCTGGGCCGGCGTAACGGCGGATGCCGCCGCCAGCGCCAGACAGAAGGGAATGGTGTACAATCTCGCTTTTCGCATGTCTTCGACCGTGTGAGCGTTATAATCGGCAAAATCCTTGCCGGATTCGTTTTGGGATGGATTCAAAGCCCTGGAGAATGAACGTCGGCTGAACCGGCAGGTTTCATTATCTTACAAACGTGGTTAAATTTGGTTTTATGACGGACGTATCATGATCGATTTCAGCATTCCCGACGGCCCGGCTTTTCAACTCGATCCGACATCGGTTCTCGATATCGGCGGCTGCGTTGTGGCGGGCGTCGACATCGCGCCGAAACGGGCCATTCCAGATGATGGCGATCCGCGCATCGACCACTCGCTGGAAGGATTTCTGTTCACCTGCGGGCCCGAGCATATCCGTCATCCCGAGCCCGTCGAGGGCGAGGAGGGGCGTTTCTATCCGCTGCACGGCTCCGCCTCCGCCAATGCTGCCGTCGTCAAATCGCTGGAGACCGGTCCGGCGGGCGCCGAATGCATTGCGGCCATTCCTGTAAAGACTGCCAATGGCGGCGATATGCTGATCGAGCGCCGCTGGACGCTGGATGCTGCGACCGGCGAACTGAGCCTTGCCGATACCGTGATCAACCGCTCCGAGACGGCGCTGCCGATCATGATGATGTATCACATCAATTTCGGCGCGAAGCATTTCGATGACGGCGTGCGGCTTGAAGGCGCCTCTCTGCCCGAGGGCGCGCTGCCCTGGCGGTTCGGCGAGGGCGATCACGGCATCTTCTGCGTGCCGGCGGAAAGCGGCGAGGACGGCTGGTCGACGACGCGGCTTGGCCCGATCGCGGCGCTCGGCGGGCGCTCCTTCGTGCTTTCCGTCGATACGGCGACGCTGCCCTATCTGCAGATCTGGCGCAATCAGGAAGCGCCGGCGCATATTCTCGGCATCGAGCCGGTTTCCCACCGCTGGACCTCGCGGCGCAAACTTGCCGAAGCCGGCGAGCTGGAGCCGGTTGAGCCGGGCGGCTCGAAGCGATTTTCGCTCAAAATTCGTTTCGAATAGCCAGGTCGTCCGCCATCTTGCAAATCGTCAGAATCTTCTTAGTTTCTGCGGACCAAACGCAACAAGGATAGCGCCATGAATATCCGCCCGATCGATGAATTTTATGCCGTAAGCCCGCAGATCACGCCCGACCAGATCGCCGAGATCAAGGCGGCGGGGTTCAAGTCCATCGTCTGCAACCGGCCGGACGGCGAGGAGCCGGGGCAGCCGGCCGTTGCCGAAATCAAGAAGGCGGCCGAGGATGCCGGGCTTTATTTCGCCCATGTGCCCGTCGGCGGCATGGGGCTCACGCCCGACGCCGTGACCGGCATGGTCGATGCGCTGGATGACATGGAAAAGCCGGTGCTGGCCTATTGCCGCTCGGGTGCGCGCTCGACCCGGATCTACGAGGAGGCCAAGCGTCTGCGCGGCTGAGTTTTGATAATCAGGGCGGTCCCGTCGGGCCGCCCTTTGTTTCTGCATGCAAAAGAAAGTGAATGCGATGACGGTAAAACGTATCAAGCCCGGCCCCCTGATGTCCGGCGCGGTTGTCCACGGCAACACGGTCTATCTTTCCGGCCAGACCGGC
Source organism: Martelella sp. FOR1707 (assembly GCF_053484265.1). NCBI lineage: Bacteria > Pseudomonadati > Pseudomonadota > Alphaproteobacteria > Hyphomicrobiales > Aurantimonadaceae > Martelella > Martelella sp. FOR1707. The sequence goes on from NZ_JBAKFP010000003.1 coordinate 488,909, forward strand.
GAAGGTCCCGATGTAACGACGCAGGCGAAGGAATGCCTTGCCAAGGTCGACGCACTTCTGGCCGAGGCCGGGACCGACAAGTCAAAGATCCTGCAGACGCTGGTCTATCTGAAGGATATGGGCAATTTCGCCGAGATGAACGCGGTCTGGAAAGATTGGGTCGATCCGGCAAACACGCCCGCGCGCGCCACCAGCCAGGCCGAGCTTGCCGCGCCGCATATCCTCGTGGAGTTCACGGTGATCGCTGCTCTGGACTGATCGCGGTGCCGTTTGCCGCCGGAATGGCCTGGTGCACATCCAGGCCATTTTTCGGCGGCGCGTATTAGAACTGTTCAGCCGGCAGGCTATTCTGCGCCGGTTCAGCTTGGGGAGATCGGGGGACATGAAAATCAGGGCAGCATTGATCGCAATAGCGATGATGGCAAGTGCGGCGACGCCGACGATGGCGCGCGGGACCGCGGCGATCCTGGCCGTCAGCTGGCAGCCTGCCTTCTGCGAAGGCCATCAGGACAAGCCCGAATGCAAGAGCCAGACGGAAAGCCGCTTTGATGCCGGCCATTTCTCGCTGCATGGGCTCTGGCCGCTCGGCGAGAACTATTGCGGCGTTACGGCGGACGTTCGCGCGACTGATGAAAACGGCAACTGGAACGCCTTGCCGGCGCTCACGCTGAGCGATGACCTTCGCAAAACGCTGGCGAAGGTGATGCCGGGGACGCAATCCAATCTCCAGCGCCACGAATGGGTAAAGCACGGCACCTGCACCAGGTTCACGCCGGAAAACTACTTCCAGACGTCTGTCGACCTGCTTGAGCAATTGAACGGTTCGGAGGTCGCCAGGCTGTTTCAGGCGAACATCGGCAACGAACTCTCCGCCGATGAGATTGCCAAGGCTTTTGACAGCGCATTCGGGCGTGGGGCGAAGAATCGCATCAAGATCAGCTGCGTTGCCGATGGAGATCGTCAGTTGATCGACGAGATCACGATCGGCCTCTCCGACAAATATGCGCCGGGGACGTCGCTGGAAGACCTTATACAGGGCGCGGGCAGGACCTCGATCGGTTGCGACGGCGGGATCGTCGACCCCGCCGGTCTGCAGTAAAGTTCAGAGCGTGCGGCTCTGGGCGCGGGCATCGTCTTCCTTGCCGGCGCTGCGCAGATGGCGCTGTTTCGGGCGGATGGCGTTGCGCACCCGCTTGATGCCCTCGACGGAAAGCGCGATATTGCCGGCGACCGCGATTTCCTCGCGCATATAGACCTCGCCGGTGAGCCGGGCCTCCTCGCCCTTGACGGTGACGTGCACTTCGCTGGCATCGAGCAGGCCGGAGGAGGCCAGTTCGCTGGCGATCTCATCCTCCCTGCGGGCGTCGGGATTCCATTCCTCGGTGTCTTCAACCGGTTCGCCATAGAAAGCCGCTTTTTTCAGTACCATTGTCGCTTCCTTCCAAATGCCGTTTCAATTCTAAAGCCTTAAACGTCTGACGAGGCTGATTGTTCATTTCATGACGTCTTTGTGACGGCGGCGGCAATTCGGGAAGGCGCATTGTTTCCTAAGCCGGTTTCGCATACATAGCGGCCCAAGCATCCAATTGACGGGAAGCAGGAAAGATATGGCACGACAGTTCATCTACCACATGGCCGGGCTCAAGAAGGCCTATGGCGCCAAGAAAATACTCGAAGACATCCACCTGTCGTTCTACCCGGACGCCAAGATCGGCATTCTCGGCCCGAACGGCGCGGGTAAGTCGACCGTGCTGAAGATCATGGCCGGCCTCGACAAGGAATGGACGGGCGAGGCCTGGCTCGCCGAAGGCGCGACGCTCGGCTACCTGCCGCAGGAGCCGCAGCTCGATCCGACAAAGACCGTGTTCGAAAACGTGATGGAAGGCGTCGCCCACAAGAAGGCGATCGTCGACCGCTACAACGAACTGATGATGAACTATTCCGACGAGACGGCGGACGAGGGGGCGCGTCTTCAGGACGAGATCGACGCGCAGAACCTCTGGGACCTTGAAAACCAGGTCGAGATGGCGATGGACGCGCTGCGCTGCCCGCCCGGCGACGCGAATGTTGAAAATCTCTCCGGCGGTGAAAAGCGCCGCGTCGCGCTCTGCCAGCTCTTGCTGCGCCAGCCCGACCTGCTGCTGCTCGACGAGCCGACCAACCATCTCGACGCCGAGACCATCGCCTGGCTGGAAAAGCACCTGCGCGAATATCCGGGCGCGATCCTGATGGTCACCCATGACCGCTACTTCCTCGACAATGTCACCGGCTGGATCCTCGAGCTCGACCGCGGCCGCGGCATTCCCTACGAGGGCAATTACTCGGCCTATCTGCAGGCCAAGGCCAAGCGCCTTGCGCAGGAAGCCCGCGAGGAGGGCAGTCGCCAGAAGGCGCTGTCGCGCGAGCAGGAATGGATTGCCTCGAGCCCCAAGGCCCGTCAGGCCAAGTCGAAGGCCCGTATCCGCGCCTATGACGAACTCGTGGCATCCGCCGAAAACCGTCGCCCGGGCGATGCCCAGATCATCATTCCGGTCGGCGAGCGTCTCGGCAATGTGGTGATCGAGGCCGAAAACCTGTCGAAGGCCTATGATGGCCGCGTGCTGTTCGAGGACCTGTCGTTCAAGCTGCCGCCCGGCGGCATTGTCGGCGTCATCGGCCCGAACGGCGCTGGTAAGTCGACGCTCTTCAAGCTGATCACCGGTCAGGAAAAGCCCGATACCGGCGATATCCGCATCGGCGAAACCGTCGATCTCGGCTATGTCGACCAGAGCCGCGATTCGCTCGATGGCAACAAGAATGTCTGGGAAGAGATTTCCGGCGGCAATGACATCATCAAGCTCGGCAAGTTCGAGATGAACTCGCGGGCCTATTGCGGCGCGTTCAACTTCAAGGGCGGCGACCAGCAGCAGAAGGTCGGAAACCTCTCCGGCGGCCAGCGCAACCGCGTCCATCTCGCCAAGATGCTGAAATCCGGCTCCAACGTTCTTCTTCTCGACGAACCGACCAACGACCTCGACACCGAGACGCTCGGCGCGCTCGAGGATGCTCTGGAAAACTTCGCCGGCTGCGCCGTGGTCATCAGCCATGACCGCATGTTCCTCGACCGCCTCGCCACCCACATCCTCGCCTTCGAGGGCGACAGCCACGTGGAATGGTTCGAGGGCAACTTCGAAGACTACGAAGCCGACAAGATCAGAAGGCTTGGGCCGGAAAGCGTGAACCCGAAACGGGTGACGTATAAGCGGCTGACGCGGTAATTAGTCCTGAAGCTTTGCGGTACTGGAAATCATTGCCGCAAAGCCACCCAATCTTCTCGCCCCAGCGGGGAGAGATGTCGCGACAGCGACAGTGAGGGGAGAGAGTATCCCCGCGAACGCCCTCACGGCTTGAAATGCCGCGCCACCCTCACTGCCCCTGTCGGGGCATCTCTCCCGCCAGCGGGAGAGAGTATTGGGAGCAAGCCGATCTGCTTCAGACAACACGCCTGCTCTTTCGAGCAAGCTGTCCTCGCAGCCAATCCGCTCACTAACCTAACCGCTTCCGCTGCCGTCCCGCGATATCCTGCACGAACTGCCACGCCACGCGACCCGAACGGCCGCCGCGGGTGGTGGCCCAGGTCAGCGCCTCGGCGTGGAGGGTTTCAGGGGTGCCTTCGAGGCCGAAATGGGCGGCGTAGCCGTCGATCATCGCCAGATAATCGTCCTGCGAGCATTTGTGGAAGCCGAGCCAGAGGCCGAAGCGGTCCGACAGCGAGACCTTTTCCTCGATCGCTTCTGACGGGTTGATCGCGGTGGAGCGCTCGTTTTCGATCATGTCGCGCGGCATCAAATGGCGGCGGTTGGAGGTGGCGTAGAGCAGCACGTTTTCCGGCCGCCCCTCGACGCCGCCATCAAGCGCCGCCTTCAGCGATTTGTAGGCGGCGTCGTCGTGATCGAAGGAGAGGTCGTCGGAAAACAGCAGGAAGCGGTGTGAGGAAGCCTTGATGATCTCGAGCAGGTCGCCGAGCGTGCCGATATCCTCGCGGTAGAGTTCCACCAGCTTGAGCGGCAATTTGTGTTCGGCGATGATGGCGGCGTGAACCGCCTTCACCAGCGAGGATTTGCCCATGCCGCGCGCGCCCCACAAAAGCGCGTTGTTGGCCGGAAAGCCTTCGGCGAAGCGCAGCGTGTTTTCAAACAGGATGTCGCGGACATGATCGACGCCGCGGATCAGCGACAGATCGACGCGGCTGGGGCTTGCGACCGGCGCGAGGTAAAGCTGCTCCGGCTTCCAGACGAAGCAATCGGCGGCGTCGAGATCGTTTTCGCGCGGCTGCGGGCCGGACAGGCGCTCCAGCGCATTGGCGATCCGCGTTACCTCTGCAAGGAGCCTGTCTGTCGTCTCGGTGTTCACGTCGTTCTCCTATGCTATCCGTCATTGCCGCCCAGATTTCCGGTTTCGGCAGCCGATGCAAGGTCGATTCCCGGGCAAAATGGCCACTAAAGCGCAAAAAGCATCGGTGTTTCTTAGGCTATTGTTGCATTGGACAGGGCTCCGACTATATACCGGCGACACGTTTGCGGGGGTGGGCCCCGTCTTGACGCCGGGCGTGGCCCTGGTTCTGGTTTGAGGAGTTTTGAACACGATGTTTAGCACGGCTTACGCCCAGGCGGCAGGCGCCGCAGGTCCGTTCGGTTCCGGCATGGAAATGATCTTCCTGTTCGTGCCGCTGATGGCGATCTGGTATTTCCTGCTGATCCGGCCGCAGCGCCGCCAGGCCAAGAAGCGCCAGGAAACGCTGGCCGCCATCCGCCGCGGCGATCAGGTCGTCACCGGCGGCGGCATTGTCGGCAAGGTGGTCAAGGTCATCGACGACAACGAGCTTGAAGTCGAGATCGCCGACGGCGTGCGCATCCGCATCATGCGCGCCTACGTCTCCGACGTGCGCGTCAAGGGCGAGCCGGTGAAGACCGAAGACGCCAAGTCCTGATTTCATTACGGCCGAACCGTGAAAAAGCCCGGTTCGGCCGTAATTCTATTGCATGCCTTCGGCCCGAGCGCCGAAACAGAGGCGGGACCTTCCGGGTTGCCGCCTGCTTCGTGAAACCGACGAACCGAGACCTTCATGCTGTATTTTTCCCGTTGGAAGACCTTCTTCATCTGGCTAGTCGTTGCGGTGGGCATCGTCATCGCTTTGCCGAATATCTTCAGCGACCAGCAATTGTCGAAGCTCCCGGGATGGATGCCCGACAGCAAGATCACGCTCGGCCTCGACCTTCAGGGCGGCTCCTACATCATGCTGCAGGTCGATCGGGATGACATCGTTACCGACCGGCTGAACACGCTGGTAGACGATGTGCGCGCCGATCTGCGCGAGGCGCAGGTGCGCTATACCGGACTTTCCGGTACGGGCGACAGCGCCCAGGTGCGGATCACCGATCCGGCGCAGTATGTGGAAGCCGAAACCGCGCTCGAGCCGCTTGCCGAATATGTCAATGCCGGCACGCTCAACGGCGGCACCTTCCAGGAAGTCACGATGGATGATGACGGCAACGGCCTCATCCGCCTGACGCTGACGGAACAGGGCATCGATTACCGCATGCGCTCGGCCGTCGAACAGTCGATCGAGGTGATCCGCCGCCGCGTCGATGAGCTCGGCACCACCGAGCCGCTGATCCAGCGACAGGGCGACGACCGCATTATCGTGCAGGTGCCGGGCCTTGACGATCCGCAGCGCCTGAAGGCGCTCTTGAACAAGACCGCGAAACTGACCTTCCACATGGTCGACACCACGACCTCGGCGCAGGATGCGATCGAAGGACGTCCGCCGGCGGGCACCGAAGTGCTCTACTCGATGGACGATCCGCCGGTCCCCTATGTGATCGAGAAGCGCGCGCTGATCTCGGGCGAGGACCTGGTCGACGCCAAGGCCGCCTTCGACCAGCGCACGAATGAGCCGGTGGTCAATTTCCGCTTCGATTCGCGCGGCGCCCAGCGCTTCGCCCAGGCGACCCAGCAGAATGTCGGCCGCCCCTTCGCGATCGTGCTCGACGACCAGATCGTTTCCGCGCCGGTGATCAATGAGCCGATACTTGGCGGGTCGGGCCAGATTTCGGGCAATTTCACGGTTCAGGGCGCGAACGACCTTGCCGTTCTGCTGCGCGCCGGCGCGCTGCCGGCAACGCTGACGGTGGTCGAGGAGCGGACGGTCGGTCCGAGCCTCGGCGCCGATTCGATCCGCGCCGGCGTCATGGCATCGGTCATCGGCGCTGCCGCCGTGGTCGTGTTCATGGTCGCCTTCTACGGCATGTTCGGCCTCGTCGCGAATATCGCCCTGTTCTTCAACATCGTGCTGCTGCTTGCGCTGCTCAGCGTTATCGGGGCAACGCTGACATTGCCGGGCATTGCCGGCATCGTGCTGACGATCGGCATGGCGGTGGACTCCAACGTGCTGATCTACGAGCGTATCCGAGAGGAACGGCGCAATGGCCGCAGCATCGTGCAGGCGGTGGATGCCGGCTTCTCGCGCGCCTTCGGCACCATCATTGACGCCAACCTGACGACGCTGATTGCTGCCGTCATCCTGTTTTTCCTCGGCTCGGGTCCGGTGCGCGGCTTCGCGGTGACGCTGGCGATCGGCATCATCACCACGATCTTCAGCGCCTTCTATCTGACGCGCTGGATGATTGCCGAATGGGTTCGCCGTAAGCGCCCGAAGGAACTGCCGAAGGGCATCCGCACCGGCATGTTCGACGGCATCAATTTCTCGTTCATGAACTTCCGCCGGGTCACCTTCATCATCTCGGTCGTGCTGGTCATCGCGTCGGTCGTCGGCTTCGGCACCAAGGGTATGAATCTCGGCATCGACTTCACCGGCGGTTCGGTGGTGCAGGTTGAGGCGAAGTCCGGGCCCGCGAACCTTTCCGAAATTCGCACCACGCTGAACGAGCTGAACATCGGCGCGGTTCAGGCCCAGGGCTTCGGCTCTGACAAGGACGTGCTGATCCGCATTCCGGCCCAGGACGGCGGCGCGAATGCCGAGCAGAGCGCGATCACCAAGATCCGCTCCGCGCTGGAAAGCGACTACACCTTCTCGCGCGTCGAGGTGGTCGGTCCGGTTGTCTCCGGCGAACTCAGCCGCTCGGCGACCATCGGCGTGCTCGCCTCGCTGATCGCGATCCTGATGTATATCTGGTTCCGCTTCGAGTGGCAGTTCGCCGTCGGCGCGATCATCGCGACAGCGCATGACGTGATACTGACCATCGGCGTATTCGTGCTGACGGGGGTCGAGTTCAATCTCACCAGTATCGCGGCGGTGCTAACGATCGTCGGCTATTCGCTGAACGATACGGTGGTGGTCTATGACCGCGTCCGTGAAAATCTGAGGCGCTATCAGAAGATGCCGCTGCCGGAGCTGATCGATATCTCGATCAACCACACGCTGTCGCGCACCATCCTGACGGCGGTGACGACGATGCTGGCGCTGGCGGCCCTCTACGTCTTCGGCGGCGAGGTGATCCGTTCCTTCACCTTCGCCATGCTGTTTGGCGTGGCGATCGGCACCTTCTCCTCGATCTATATCGCGGCCCCCGTGCTGATCGCCTTCAAGTTGCGCCCCGACACCTTCAACAAGAAGGACGAGGGCGCGCCCGAGGAGCAGGGCACGGTGGAGACGATCTGACGATATGGCGCGCGGCATCGAAATACGCGAGGCGCATTTTCCCGGTCGCGCGCCGATCGACACTTACGGCAATGGCGGCTTCCGCTTTGCCGACATGTCGCATCGCGGCTCGCTTCTGTGCCTGCCATCCGGCATCCACGGCTGGGATGTGACCTCGCCGCAGGAGATGGCGGTGGAGACGTTCGAGCGGGTGCTGGCCGAGGCGGACGGAATAGAGGTTCTGCTGGTCGGCACGGGCCTCGACCTTTCGCTGCTCCCGCGTCCGTTGAAGGAGGCGCTGAAGGCGCGCGGCATTGTCGCCGACCCGATGAATACGGGTGCGGCGGTGCGCACCTACAATATCCTGCTGGAGGAATCCCGCGCGGTGGCCGCGGCGCTGATCGCGGTATAGTTCCAAGCGACCTCGCCTTGATACCGGAGAAACCATTGGCCGAAGCAAAACAAGGGCCGGATCCGCTGCTCGCCGAGCTTCGCGAGGCCGATCGCGATCGCTATCTCGCGGTGCTGCTTTCGCCGGCGGAACACCGGCCGGCGCTGACGGCGCTCTATCTGTTCAATGCCGAACTGGCGCGCGTGCGCGAGCGGATCAGCGAGCCGCTGCCGGGCGAGGTGCGCCTGCAATACTGGCGCGATCTGCTGGAGGGCAGCGGTCATGGCGAGAGCCAGCGCAACCCGCTGGCCGCCCGGCTGCTGCAGACGCTTGAGGCATACCGCCTGCCGGCCGCGCCGCTGATCGGCATGAGCGAGGCGCGGATATTCGATCTCTATGACGATCCGATGGGCAGTCTTTCAGATTTCGAGGGCTATGCCGGCGAAACCGCCTCCGCCCTGATCCAGCTTGCTAGCCTGGTGCTCGACAGCGAAAAGGCCGCCGCTTCGTCCACCGCGGCCGGCCATGCCGGCGTGGCGCAGGCGGTGGCGGGTTCGCTGCTCCTGATGAGCCGGCATCGCGCCAACGGCCAGGTCTTCATTCCGACCGAAATCCTGTCGGCGACCGGGCTCGACCGCGAATCATTCCTGATCGCCAGCGACCGCGACCGGGTGGGCAACGCGATCCGCGCCTTTGCCGGGTTCGGTCGCTCCCATCTGGAGAAGTTCGACGCGGAGGGGCCCGTCGCAAGGGAAATCGCGCCGGCCTATCTGCCCATGGCGAACTGCAAGAACATTCTTGTAAAGGCGGAACGTTTGGGTGAAACTGTGCTCGATATTTCAATCCAGCCGCCACAGTGGAAGAGGCAGTTCGCAATGATGCGCTCTTTGCTGTTTCGTAAGTTTTGATTTATATAGAAGCGTCGACCTTGGGTTCTCCTGCCGGTTCCGGGCACAGGCTTTCAACCATCCAGCATTTCCGTCCGGAGGGCAGGGCGCGCGTGATGCAGCAGCAGAGGAAATGGGCGCATGGAAACTTGGATATGGGTCGCAATCGCCATTGCAGCCGTCGTCGCAGCCTATTATTTCCTGCTCCGTCCCAAGAGCCAGCCCACCGCGTCGGACGTTTCGGTCGACGAGACCTATAAGTGGGCCGCGAGCGAGTTCCGGCGCAGCTATCCCGATGAAAAGGTTGCCGCCGTGATCGGCGACAAGGAGATGGAAACCTTCTTCCTGCGGCTCGCCGATGGCAAGGTCGGCATATACCGCTCAAGGCGCGGCAAGGGCCAGGCGATCATCGTGGTGCAGAGCGAATATCGTCTCAGGGCGCTGCCGGAGGCGAACGGCCTTCAGGTGGATTATCCCGAGGCGGATTTTTTCAGCGGCAATTACCTGTTCCAGACCGAACAGGATGCCGCCGACGTTTCCACTTGGATGCTCAACGCCCGCTGAGACCTGGCAGGCTGCCTCTCAGCTCTCAAGCCACACCTTGCAGGCAGTGAGTGCGCGCGTTGCCATGAGCTGCTTCTTGACGCTGGATTTCGCCTTGCCGCGCGGCTTCTTGCCGGTCTCGGGATCGATCAGCGCGCCGGGTTCGAGTTCCGGAAACAGGCCGAAATTGACGTTCATCGGCTGGAACGAGCGCTTGCCGCCTTCCTCCTGATGGGCGAGATGCCCGCCGGTGACATGGCCGAGCAGCGCGCCAAGCGCGGTTTCCGGCGGCGGGACGACCGGCGTTCTGCCAAGCCGCTCGGCGGCGGCGAAACGGCCGGCGAGAAGGCCGATGCCGGCGCTTTCAACATAGCCCTCGCAGCCGGTGATCTGGCCGGCAAAACGCAGGCCCGGCCGGCCCTTCAGCACCAGCGTGCCGTCGAGCAGCACCGGCGAATTCAGATAGGTGTTGCGGTGGAGGCCGCCGAGCCGCGCGAATTCGGCCTCCGCCAGGCCGGGGATCATCTGCAGCACCTCTTTCTGCGCGCCATAGCGCAGCTTGGTCTGGAAGCCGACCATGTTGTAGAGCGTGCCGAGCGCATTGTCCTGGCGAAGCTGGACGACGGCGTAGGGCTTGACACTGGGGTTATGGGCATTGGTGAGGCCCATCGGCTTCATCGGCCCGTGGCGCAGGGTCTCGCGGCCGCGCTCGGCCATCACCTCGATCGGCAGGCAGCCGTCGAAATAGGGCGTGCCCTCCCATTCGCGGAAATCGGTCTTGTCGCCGGCGATCAGCGCGTCGATGAAGGCATTGTACTGCGCCTCGTCCATCGGGCAGTTGATATAGTCCTTGCCCGTGCCGCCGGGACCGATCTTGTCGTAGCGCGACTGGAACCAGCAGATATCCATGTCGATCGTGTCGCGATAGACGATCGGGGCAATCGCGTCGAAGAAGGCCAAAGCCTCGCTGCCGGTTCTTTCCTGAATGGCTTCGGCGAGCGCCGGCGCGGTCAGCGGCCCGGTGGCGATGATCGCCTGGTCCCACTCTTCCGGCGGCAAGGCCGCAATCTCCTCGCGCACGATAGTGACCAGCGGATGGTCGGTCAGCATCGCGGTCACGGCGGCGGAAAAGCCGTCGCGATCGACCGCCAGCGCGCCGCCGGCCGGCACCTGGTGGGTATCCGCCGAGGCCATGACCAGCGATCCGGCAAGGCGCATTTCCGCATGTATCACGCCCACGGCATTACTGGTGGCGTCGTCGGAGCGGAAGGAATTGGAGCAGACCAGTTCGGCAAGCCCGTCGGTCTTGTGGGCGGCGGTCTCGCGCACGCCGCGCATTTCGTGCAGGATGACCGGGATGCCGGCATTGGCGATCTGCCAGGCGGCCTCGGAACCGGCAAGGCCGCCGCCGATGACATGAATGGGTTTGTGCTCGGACATCTGTGCCTCAATCGTTTTGCTATTTCGGGCCGTCAGGGCGCGCGCCGTGGCGCGGCTTCGAATGCCCTTGCACATGCCAGATGCCGCCGTCGCCGTCGAGGTCCGGCGGGCAGAAATCGCCGGAAGCGCCGGGCGGAAAATTCTTGTCCCCCGTCAAACACGCGACATCTTTTATGAGGTAGGCTGTTGAAAGGCGCTTTGCAATTGTCAAACTATTGGAAGGGAAGCAATGCCCGACGGATTTCGGCTGCCGGCGCAAGGCGGCGTCAAGCCTGACGGGCTATCCGATCTAAAAAGCTTTGCCGCAGTGCGAGAAAAACTTGACTTATATCATGTCGCGGGCGGCGAGGTTGCGGGATACCGATAGCGGTTCAGAATGACCTTCCACTTGAAAGGGGAAATCGACATGGAACAGATTACGCCTGATGCCACTCGGAATATTCTCGGGCAGGACGAGCTCGATCTGATGAACAGATACTGGCAGGCGGCCAACTACCTGTCGGTCGGTCAGATTTATCTGATGGACAATCCCCTGCTGAAGGCGCCGCTTGCAGCCGAACATGTGAAGCCGCGCCTGCTCGGTCACTGGGGCACGACGCCCGGCCTCAACTTCATTTACGTTCATCTCAATCGCATCATCAAGGAACATGATGCGGACATGATCTATATCGCCGGCCCCGGCCATGGCGGCCCCGGCCTTGTCGCCAATGCCTATCTCGACGGCACCTACACGGAAATCTATCCGGAGGTCACCGAGGACGAGAAAGGGATGCAGAAACTGTTCAAGCAGTTCTCGTTCCCCGGCGGCATCCCGAGCCATGTGGCGCCGGAAACGCCCGGATCGATCCATGAGGGCGGCGAGCTCGGCTACGCGCTGGTCCATGCCTTCGGCGCGGCTTATGATAACCCCGACCTGATCGTCGCCTGCGTCGTCGGCGATGGCGAGGCCGAGACCGGTCCGCTTGCCGCTTCGTGGCATTCGAACAAGTTCCTGAACCCGATCGTTGACGGCGCGGTGCTGCCGATCCTGCATCTGAACGGCTACAAGATCGCCAATCCGACCGTGCTCGCGCGCATGAAGAAGTCGGACCTGACCGATCTTTTCACCGGCTATGGCTACGAGCCTTTCTATGTCGAGGGCGACGATCCGGAATATATGCATCAGCGCATGGCCGAGGTCATGGAGGATTGCTACGCCCGCATCCGCGAAATCCAAGAAACGGCGCGGGCCGACGGCACGATCTACGAGATGCCGCGCTGGCCGATGATCATCCTGCGCAGCCCCAAGGGCTGGACCGGGCCGAAATTCGTGGACAACAAGAAGGTCGAGGATTTCTGGCGCGCCCATCAGGTGCCGATCGCCGAGGCGCGCAAGAACGGCGAGCATCGCGCGGAACTGGAAGAATGGATGCGCAGTTATGCGCCGGAGACGCTGTTTGACGAAAACGGCCGGCTCGTGCCGGAACTGAAGGCGCTCGCGCCGGAAGGCAACCGCCGGATGAGCGCCAACCCGCATACCAATGGCGGCCTGTTGCGCAAGGAGCTGAACATGCCCGACTTCCGGGCGCTCGCCATTGATGTGAAGCAGCCCGGCGAGGTGATGGCCTCGGCGACCAAGCATCTCGGCATGCTGCTTGCGGAGGTCATGAAGCTCAACAAGGACGAGCGCAATTTCCGCCTGATGGGCCCGGACGAAACCGCTTCGAACCGGCTTCAGGACGTGTTCACCACGACCGACCGTGTGTGGATGGCCGATATCCTCGAATATGACGAGGGCATCGCCCGCGATGGCCGGGTCATGGAAGTGCTGAGCGAGCATCTGTGCCAGGGCTGGCTGGAAGGTTACCTGCTGACCGGGCGTCACGGCCTGTTCTCGTGCTACGAGGCCTTCATCCACATCATCGATTCGATGTTCAACCAGCACGCCAAATGGCTGAAGACCACGCGGACGATGGAATGGCGCAAGCCGATCTCGTCGCTGAACTATCTCCTGACCTCGCATGTCTGGCGTCAGGACCATAACGGCTTCAGCCATCAGGACCCGGGCTTCGTCGACCATGTCGTCAACAAGAAGGCGGATGTGGTGCGCACCTATTTCCCGCCGGACGCCAACACGCTGCTGTGGGTCGGCGACCACATCCTGCGCACCTATAACCGCGTCAACGTGGTGGTCGCGGGCAAGCAGCCGAGCCCGCAATGGCTGTCGATCGAGGAAGCGATCGTGCATTGCGAGGCCGGTCTTGGCGAATGGCGCTGGGCGAGCAATGTACCTGAAGGCGAGGAGCCCGATGTGGTGATGGCCGCCGCCGGCGACGTGCCGACCCTGGAAATGATGGCCGCCGTTGACCTTCTGCGCCAGAAGCTGCCGGAAATGAAGGTCAAGGTGGTCAACGTCGTCGACCTGATGGCACTACAGCCGAAGGAAGAGCATCCGCACGGATTGCGCGATGCCGATTTCGACGCGATCTTCACCGAGAACAAGCCGGTGATCTTCGCCTATCACGGCTATCCGTGGCTGATCCATCGGCTCGCCTATCGCCGCCACAACCACAACAACATCCATGTGCGCGGTTATGTGGAAGAGGGGACCACGACGACGCCGTTCGACATGGTTGTCCTCAACCGCCTCGACCGCTACCATCTGGCCATCGATGCGATCGAGCGGGCCGGCGGGTTCGGCGAACGGGGCGCCGCGGCGATCAACTACCTGAACGACATGCGCGCCAAGCACCACGATTATGTGCGTGAGCATGGCGAGGACATGCCGGAGATCGCCGACTGGAAATGGCCCTATCCCAGGGGCTGATCCGGGGACCAGACAACACGCATGCCGCCGCCGGAACGGGCGGCGGTGTGCGGCACATTATGGAAAGTCAATATGAACGGCAGCATTCTGGCGCTGAACGCCGGTTCCTCCAGCCTGAAATTCCGTCTTTACGAAGTGCATGGCGAGCAGTTTTCTCTGATCCTGCGCGGCCAGTTCGACGGGCTCAACGCCACTCCGCATCTGACGGTCAAGGAGGCGAGCGGCAAGGAAATCGCCGATCTCGACCTGGAACTGGAAGACAATATGCGCGAAGACATGCTCTCGCGCATCTTCGAGATCATTTCCCCCTATACCGTCAACAACCCGCTGCGCGCCGTCGGTCATCGCGTGCTGCATGGCGGCGAGCGGTTTTCGGCGCCGGTGCTGCTGGACGATGCCGTGCTCGACTATCTGGAAACGCTGGTGCCGATGGGACCGCTGCACCAGCCGGCTAATCTCGCCTCGGTCAAGCTGTTTCGCAAGATCCGGCCCGACCTGCCGCAGGTCGCCTGTTTCGACACCGCCTTTCACGTCAATATCGACGAGCGCGCCGCGCGCTATCCGATCCCCCGCCGCTATGGCGACAAGGGCTATCGCCGCTTCGGCTTTCACGGGCTGTCCTACACCTATATCGCGGAGCGACTTCACCAGATTTCCGACTATCTGGCGCGCAAGCGTAGCGTGGTGGCGCATCTCGGAAACGGCTCCAGCCTCTGCGCCATGCGCAACGGCAAGGCCGTCGACACCACGATGGGGATGACGCCGCTTGGCGGGCTTATGATGGGCACGCGCTCCGGCACGGTGGACCCAGGCCTTGTGCTGGCGCTGATCGAGACCGAGGGGCTTTCCCCCGCCGATCTCAAGCATATGCTCTATTATGATTCCGGTCTTCTTGGCGTCTCCGGCATTTCGCCGGACCTGCGCGACCTGCTTTCAAGCGACGAGCCGCATGCGGCCCAGGCGATCGCGCTCTACGTGTTTTCCGCCACCCGCGAAATCGCGTCGATGGCGGCCAGCATGGAGGGCATGGACGCACTGGTGTTCACCGCCGGCATCGGCGAGAATTCCGCAGTCATGCGCAAGATGATCTGCGACCGGCTTGCCTGGATCGGGGTGACCCTCGACGAGGAGGCCAACCAGGCCAACGCCGCCATCATCTCCGCCCCCGAAAGCCGGATAGAGGTGCGGATCATTCCGACCGACGAGGAAGTGGTTCTGGCCAAGCAGACCGCGAAGGTGATCGGGGAAGGGGAGCACGGCGACGCGGCGGCGTGATTGTCGTTGCGTGCCGACATAGACGGTGACGCGCAGCTTGTTGTCTTCAACAGCCTTCCCACAAGGGTCATGCTCGGACTTGATCCGAGCATCCAGGCGGCTTAAGCCATTGATCAGAAATATTCTTTCGCAGGCGCCCGTCGTATTTTCCTGGATCCTCGGGTCGAGCCCGAGGATGACGCGGAGCGTGGGGACAGGCTTGTCGACACGCCGAGGGCGCTGGCGGACGCCTTCCTCTTTATGACGTCAGAAGCCGCCCGCTGGAGGCTACTTGGCGACAGGGCTTGAGCCCTGTTGCCCGTGCGCTGTCACCCGTCGTTGGCGGAATTCAAGTTCTCCGGCCGAATACTGCCGCACTTGCCGATCTGCTGCTTGAGCCGGACGCCGGGGCCGAAGCCGCCCTCGCCATCCTCGATGAAGACCACGCCTTGTGTCTCGAAGGCCTTTTCCAGTTTGTCGGCGATGGCGAGATCGCGCTCGGCCGCGTCGTCTTCCGCCTGCAACAAAAGGTCGCGGTCAATGCCGGTCATGGCGGCGGCCTGATCGTGCGAGAGGCCGAGGAGTGCGCGGGCGGCGCGGATTTGGTGGGGTGTCGTCATCGAAGCCTTCCGTGAAGTTCAAATCTTCTCTTACCATGTCCAATGTGCCAAATCTTCGGCGGTTCCGCGCAATCCGCAATAATTATCGCGGCGTTCATTTGCGGTTTGCCGGCGGGCCAGCCATCCATTTGATGATGAACATCGCCGGGATGATCCACAGAAGTCCGGTGAGGATGAAATAGATCAGGGCCGCGCCGGCGGAGCGGCCGTCGAGCACGACGGTTGCCAGCATGGTGGCAGTCAGTGCATAGACGATGACGAGGGTGACGATTGCGATCGTCCCGATGAATTTGCGCAATCTGACTGGCACGGCTGCGATACCCTCCTTATGGGTGTTCGAGATTATGCCGTTGAGCGGCAGGTGTGAAGTCCGTAAGCCAGATCGGCGCAAATGGCAAAGCGAGCGGAGCAGGAATGATGGCGTTTGGTAAAAACATCACGTGGAGCGCAGACGAACTGCGGTTCAATGCCGCCATGGTGCGGGGGTGGCTGTATTTCGTGGTGCTGGTGCTGTTCTGTCTGGTGATTGTCGGCGGCGCGACGCGGCTTACCCATTCCGGGCTTTCGATCACGGAGTGGAAACCGCTGCATGGCGTCATTCCGCCGCTCAATCTGGCTCAGTGGCAGGAAGAGTTCGAGCTCTACAAGCGCATCCCGGAATATCAGCTCCTGAACAAGGGCATGTCGCTCGCCGAGTTCCAGGGCCTGTTCTGGTGGGAATGGGCGCACCGACTGCTGGCGCGCACGGTGGGACTGATCTTCGCCGTGCCGCTGTTTTTGTTCTGGATCACCGGCCGTCTGCCCAAGGGGCTGGGGCTGCCGTTGGTCGGCGTTCTGGCGCTTGGCGGGCTTCAGGGTTTCATCGGCTGGTGGATGGTGTCGTCCGGCCTGTCGGAGCGCACAGACGTCAGCCAGTACCGGCTCGCGGTGCACCTGATCATGGCCTGTCTGATCATCGCCTCATGCGTCTATATCGGCCGCGGGCTTACCCCGCGCAAGCATGAGCATGTCGGCGGCGCGCACTGGCTTGCGGTGATCCTGCTGGTCGCGACCTTCGTGCAGCTCTATCTCGGCGCGCTGGTGGCCGGCCTTGATGCCGGTATGGCCTATAATACCTGGCCGCTGATGGATGGCGCGGTGGTGCCGGGCGGTTTGCTGTTGCATGAGCCGGGCTGGATCAATTTCTTCGAAAATCCCAAGACGGTGCAGTTCGCCCACCGCTGTGGCGGATATGTGCTGCTGCTTCTGGCGCTTGCGCATTTCGTCATCGAATGGCGCAGCGCCGTTGCGCGCGGGCTTGATCTGGAACTCTCCCAGCATGCCCGCGGCGCGCTGATCCTGCTTGGAGCCATAGTAATCCAGGCCGTGATCGGCATCATCACGCTGGTGACGATGATGCCGCTGCCGATCGCGCTCACGCATCAGGCGATGGCGATCATCGTGCTGATCATCGTCACCGCCCATCTGCGGGGCTATAGCGCGCCACGCTTCGAACTGGCGTAGGCAGCATTAGCCGAAGCGGTAGGCCGAATAGGGCTTGCCGAGATATTCGCCGCGAAAGATGCGTTCGCCGGCATCGGGACCAGCCGCGCCCGCCGCGGCGAACACCGGCACCAGATGGTCGTGGTCGGGTACGTGGGCGGCGAGCGCATCGGGATTGTCTTTCCACTCCGCCAGCTTCTGCGCCCGCTCTACCGGGTTCTCGATCGCCACGGCCTCCGTCAGCCAGTCGTCGAAACGGGCGGCGGCCTGTTCGTGGTCGCCATCCCGGCGGCGGAACATGCGCATGTTGTGGTAGGACAGGCCCGAGCCGACGATCAAAATATCCTCGTCCCGCAGCCCTTCCAGAGCCTGTCCGATCCGGAAGTGGGTTTCGGCGGAAAGGTCCGGATCGAGCGACATCATGATGATCGGCACATCGGCATGCGGATAGATCATCATGAACGGGATGAATACGCCGTGATCGAAGCCGCGTTCGGAATCCGCCGCTGTCTCGATGCCGGCCTCGCGCAGCACGTCGCGGACGTGCTCGGCGATGAAAGGCGCGCCGGGGGCGAGGTAGTCAAGCTGGTATGTGTGGGGCGGAAAGCCGTAATAGTCGAACAGCATCGGCGGCTTTGCGGCCGTCGAGACCGTGAGCCTGTCGACCTTTTCCCAGTGTGCGGAAACCACCAGAACCGCCTTCGGACGTCGGCCGATCGCGGCGTCGAGCCCCTTCAGGAAAATCTCGAGTTCCTTCCACGGATCGTCATCGGGAAGCCGGCCCTCGGTGTCGTACATGAACGGCCACGGACCGCCACCATGGGGGATGAACAGGACGGGAAAGCGCGTTTCGTCTGACACGGCCGGAAACCTCGTTGGTTGCTTAAATACAATATAGCGAGGCAGAGCACCGGCGGCGATGGCCGATCCGGTCGACGGAGCGTTCACGATATTGGGGGGATTGTTGCGACGACGCTTCAGTTTTTGAGGACGTTGTTTTTGCCGAGGGCCTCGCAGCCATAATCTCCCCCCTTGAGGGGGAGATGTCGCGAAAGCGACAGAGAGGGGTAAAGGGCGCAAGCCCTATAAGCCGCAAGCTCCGAATTTGCCGAGAGGGTTCACCCCTCTCTGCCCCTGTCGGGGCATCTCCCCCTCAAGGGGGGAGATTGTTGCCTGAGAGATTCGGAGACGTGGAAAGGCAGAATGCGGCTGCATCCACTGCCGGATTCGAGTGCCCTGCAACCTCACGCCGAGAGCATCAGATCCATGTTCTGCACTGCAGCACCCGAGGCGCCCTTGCCGAGATTGTCGAGCTGGGCCACCAGATTGACGTGGTCGCTGCTGCCGAAGACATAGAGCTTCATGATGTCTTGGCCGGCAAGTTCCTCGGCGTTGACGCGTGCAAGCGCGCCACTCTTGTCGAGCGGCATCACCTGAACGATGTCCTGGCCGGCATAGTATTCGGCAAGCGTCGCGTGGATGGTCTCGACAGTCTGGCTGCCTTCAAGGTCTTCCAGATAAAGCGGCACCTGCACCAGCATGCCCTGGGCAAAGCGGCCGACGGAGGGTGAGAAGATCGGCGGGCGGGCCAGCAGGCCGTGGGTCGTCATCTCCGGCACGTGCTTGTGCTTGAGGTTGAGCCCGTAGAGGAAATACGGCGCGTCGATATGGTCGTCCCGGCTCGCATCCTCCATCTGGGCGATCATGTTCTTGCCGCCGCCGGTGTAGCCGGAGACCGCGTTGATCGTGACCGGGTAGCTGTCGGGCAGAGTGCCGGCGGCCCTCAGCGGCCGGATCAGGCCGATCGCGCCGGTCGGGTAGCAGCCGGGGTTTGCCACATGGCGGGCGGCGCGGATGCGCTCGGCCTGCGCCTTGTCCATCTCGGCGAAGCCATAGGCCCAGTCGGGATCGGTGCGATAGGCGGTGGAGGTGTCGATGACGCGCACCTTGTTGTTACCAGAAAGCATGGCGACGGCCTCCCGCGAGGCGTCGTCCGGCAGGCACAGGATCGCGATATCGGCGCTGTTCAGCATGTCCTCGCGCATGGCGGCGTTGCGCCGTTCCTCATGCGGGATCGACAGCATTTCGACATCGCGGCGGCTTTCCATGCGGCTGCGGATCTGCAGGCCGGTGGTTCCGTGTTCGCCGTCGATGAAGATTTTCGCTGCCATGGTCTCGTCCTTCGATGGGATTTATGCGGCGTTATATAGAGCGGGCCGGGCAGACCCGCAATCATTCTGTCCCGCAATCGTTCAATCCGGATGACGATATCAGGGCTGCTTGACGTCGCGGAAGATCATCTCCGGCAGGCTGCCGACGGCGGGGTAGAGCGGAATCAGGCAGGCCTGAAGGGCATGATAGATATCGCTCTTGCCGGGAAACAGCGTGGCCTGCGGCACCAGGTCTTCGGACAATTCCTCATGCCAGCCGCCGTTTTCGTGGTCGAGCAGGTGGTTGGCGATGAAGCTCCACTGCTTGCGATAGGCATACATGTGCATGTCCTCGCCGAAATGAGCGGTGAGGAAGTGGGTGGCGCCGATGCCTTCTGCATGCGGCCACCACAGCTTGGCCCGGTTCTTCGGCTGGTTGTTCCAGTCGAGCGTGTAGAACATGCCGCGTTTTTCGAAATCCCAGCCGAACTTGAAGGCGGAGACGAACAGTTCGCGCGCCGCCTTCGGCATCCATTCATGTGAGCGGCCGGTGAGCGTGTAAAGCTGGAGCAGAAGCCGGGTCCATTCCAGCCAGTGGCCGGGCGTGGTGCCGGAGGGGCGGAACATCTCGTTGCCGGAATAATTGTAATCGACCTTCCAGTCCTCGGTGAAATGTTCGGCGACGCGATATTCACACGCGACCGCATGCTTTTTTATGACCAGTTCGGCGATGCGCTTGGCCTTGGTGAGGTATTCGACGTCGCCCGTCACCTCATAGGCTTCCATCAGCGCCTCGGTCATGTGCATGTTGCAGTTCTGGCCGCGATAGCCGGGCACCGGCGTCCAGTCGGTCTCGAACTCCTCGGCGACCGCGCCATGCTGTTCTTCCCAGAAGCGGGTGGTGATCACCTCGGTCACGTCCGCGATCATCGCATCGGCCAGCGGATGACCGGCGAATTTGGCGGAGGAGGCGGCGAGCAGCACGAAGGCGTGGCCGTAGGCCTGTTTTGTCGGCTCGCCGCACGGGCCGTCATTGTCGACCTGCCAGAAATAGCCGCCATTCTTCTTGTCGCGATGATGCTCCCACAGATAGTTCATGCCGTGGTCCATCAGGTCGTCGCAGCCGGGGCGTCCCAGAAGGTGGCCGATCGCCATGCAGTGGACCATGCGCGTGGTGGTGTGGATGCCGCGCACCGGATTATCGCCGCCGGTCGGGCGGCCGTGCTTGTCGAATTCGTAGAAGCCGCCCTTCGGATTGATGGAGCGATACTGAAAATAATCGAAGAGGTTGTTTGCCTGCTGCATCAGCCATTCGCGGTGATAGGGCCTCTTGATCCAGCGTGGCGGTGCAACCAGCGTGTTGATCTTCGGCTTCATGGCAAATCCTCCAATTTGTGCGGCCGGAGCCGGCCATGCTATGCGGATGCGCCGGGAAATGCGGCGTGGGTCGATTGATTAAGGTATATCGCGCTCAGGCCATCATCACAATTCTGATTTGCATCGTCCTTGATCATGCGCAAACAATGAAGCACATAGGTGACAGCTGCGGCGCGCGCTGAAAGGCTCGAATTCAGCCGCTATATATTGACATAAAGATATCTTTATGTGATCTGGCAGCTTCAAATTCTGGAGATAAGTGATGTTTGACGACCTGTTCGGGGAAGAAGCGCCCAAACGCGACGGCAAGGAAATCCGGGCAGCGCTGGAAAAGGCCGCGCGCGAGCGCATTCTGGTTCTCGACGGCGCCATGGGCACGCAGATCCAGGGGCTCGGCTTCGACGAGGATCATTTCCGCGGCGACCGTTTCATCGGCTGCGCCTGCCACCAGAAGGGCAATAACGATCTCCTGATCCTGTCCCAGCCCAAGGCGGTGGAGGATATCCACTTCGCCTATGCCATGGCCGGGGCCGACATTATCGAGACCAACACGTTTTCCGGCACGCGGATCGCCCAGGCCGATTACCAGATGGAGAACATTGTCTATGATCTGAACCGGGACGGCGCGCGGGTGGCCCGCCGTGCCGCGATCCGGGCTGAGAAGGAGGATGGCCGCCGCCGCTTCGTGGCCGGCGCCGTCGGCCCGACCAACCGCACGGCCTCGATATCGCCGGACGTGAACAACCCCGGCTATCGCGCTGTTTCCTTTGACCAATTGCGCGATGCCTATCGCGAGCAGATCAACGGATTGATCGATGGCGGTTCCGACCTGATCCTGATCGAGACGATCTTCGATACGTTGAACGCCAAGGCCGCCGTGTTCGCCGCGCGCCAGGCCTTCCGCGAAAAGGGCATCGCGCTGCCGCTGATGATCTCCGGCACGATCACCGACCTTTCCGGCCGCACGCTTTCCGGCCAGACGCCGACGGCGTTCTGGAATTCACTGTCCCATGCCGACGCTTTCACGATCGGGCTCAACTGCGCGCTTGGCGCGGATGCCATGCTGCCGCACCTGCAGGAACTCTCCGGCGTTGCCGATACCTTCATCTGCGCCTATCCCAATGCCGGCCTTCCCAATGAGTTCGGCCAGTACGACCAGGACCCCGACGAAATGGCCGCGCTGATCCGGCCGTTTGCCCAGCAGGGACTGGTGAACGTCATCGGCGGCTGTTGTGGCTCCACGCCGGAGCATATCGCGAAGATTCGCGACACGGTTTCAGCATTTGCCCCGCGCGAAGTGCCGGAGCATCGCGCCGTGATGTCGCTGTCGGGGCTCGAGCCGTTCACGCTCACCAAGGACATTCCCTTCGTCAATGTCGGCGAGCGCACCAATGTCACCGGCTCGGCCAAGTTCCGCAAGCTGATCACCAATGCCGATTACGCCGCCGCCCTCGATGTCGCGCGCGATCAGGTGGAGGCCGGCGCGCAGATCATCGACATCAATATGGATGAGGGCCTGATCGACTCGCAAAAGGCGATGGTCGAGTATCTCAACCTGATCGCCGCCGAACCGGATATCGCCCGCGTGCCGCTGATGATCGATTCCTCCAAATGGGAGATTATCGAGGCCGGGCTGAAATGCGCGCAGGGCAAGTCGCTGGTGAACTCGATCTCGCTGAAGGAAGGCGAGGAGCAGTTCATCGAGAAGGCCCAGCTGATCCGCGATTATGGCGCGGCGACCGTGGTGATGGCCTTTGACGAGAAGGGCCAGGCGGACACCTATGAGCGCAAGGTCGAGATCTGCACGCGGGCCTACAATATCCTGACGCAGAAGGTTGGCTTTCCGCCGGAAGATATTGTTTTCGATCCGAATATCTTTGCCGTCGCCACCGGCATCGAGGAGCATGACAATTACGGCGTCGACTTTCTGCAGGCGACCAAGACCATCCGTGAAACGCTGCCGGGCGCGCATATTTCCGGCGGCGTGTCGAACCTGTCCTTCTCCTTCCGCGGCAACGAGCCGGTGCGCCAGGCGATGCATGCCGTGTTCCTCTACCACGCCATCCAGGCGGGCATGGATATGGGCATCGTCAATGCCGGCCAGCTGATCGTCTACGAGACCATCGACCCGGAACTGCGCGAGGCCTGCGAGGACGTGGTGCTGAACCGCCGTTCCGACGCGACCGAGCGGTTGCTCGATATCGCGGAGCGCTTCCGCGGCACGGGCAAGGCCGAGGAGCGCAAGCAGGACCTCGCCTGGCGCGAATGGCCGGTCGAGAAGCGGCTCGAGCACGCGCTGGTCAACGGCATCACCGAATATATCGAGGCCGATGTCGAGGAAGCCCGACAGGCCGCCGAGCGCCCGCTGCACGTCATCGAAGGGCCGCTGATGGCAGGCATGAACGTGGTCGGCGACCTGTTCGGCGCCGGCAAGATGTTCCTGCCGCAGGTGGTGAAATCCGCGCGCGTGATGAAGCAGGGCGTGGCCGTGCTGCTGCCCTATATGGAAGAGGAAAAACGCATCAATGGCGGCGAAGAGGGGCAGTCCGCCGGCAAGGTGATCATGGCGACCGTCAAGGGTGACGTGCACGATATCGGCAAGAACATCGTCGGCGTCGTCCTCGCCTGCAACAATTACGAGATCATCGATCTCGGCGTGATGGTGCCGTCGGAGAAGATCCTCGCCGCCGCCAAGGAGCACAAGGCCGATATCATCGGGCTATCCGGCCTGATCACGCCCTCGCTTGACGAGATGGTGCATGTCGCCGCCGAGATGGAGCGGCAGGGTTTTGACATTCCGCTCTTGATCGGCGGGGCGACGACCAGCCGCGTCCACACGGCGGTGAAGATCCACCCTGCCTATGAGAAGGGCCAGGCGATCTATGTGACCGACGCTAGCCGCGCCGTGGGCGTGGTGTCCTCGCTGCTGACGCCGGAGATGCGCGACAACTATATCGGGAATATCCGCGCCGAATATGCCAAGGTCGCGGATGCCCACCGCAAGGCCGAGGCCGCGAAGAACCGGCTGCCGCTGCCGGCCGCCCGCGCCAATGCGGTGAAGATCGACTGGAACGCCTATGAGCCGACGCGGCCGTCCTTCCTGGGCACGAAGACCTTCGAGGACTACGACCTCGAGACGCTGGCGCGCTATATCGACTGGACGCCGTTCTTCCAGACCTGGGAGCTGAAGGGCCGCTATCCCGATATCCTGAAGGACGAGAAGCAGGGCGAAACCGCGCGTCAACTGTTTGACGACGCCCAGGCGATGCTGAAGAAGATCATCGACGAGAAGTGGTTCCGCCCGCGCGCCGTAATCGGCTTCTGGCCGGCGAACGCTGTTGGCGACGACATTCGGCTCTACAAGGATGAAGACCGCACGGAAGAGCTCGCGACCTTCTTCACGCTCCGCCAGCAGCTTTCCAAGCGCGGCGACCGGCCGAATGTGGCGATGTCCGATTTCGTTGCGCCGGAGACAAGCGGCAAGCAGGACTATGTCGGCGGCTTCGTGGTTACGGCTGGTTTTGAGGAAATCGCGATCGCCGAGCGCTTCGAGCGCGCCAATGACGATTATTCCTCGATTATGGTCAAGGCGCTCGCCGACCGCTTTGCCGAGGCCTTCGCGGAATGCATGCATGAGCAGGTGCGCCGCGAATACTGGGGTTATGCCCCGGATGAAGCGCTTTCGAACGCTGAGCTGATTGGCGAAGGCTATGGCGGCATCCGCCCGGCGCCGGGTTATCCGGCCCAGCCGGACCACACCGAGAAGAAGACGCTTTTCAACCTTCTCGATGCAACCAAGGCCACCGGCGTGGAGCTGACGGAAAGCTATGCGATGTGGCCCGGTTCCTCCGTCTCCGGCATCTATATCGGCCATCCCGACAGCTATTATTTCGGCGTCGCCAAGGTCGAGCGCGACCAGGTGGAAGACTACGCGAAGCGCAAGGGCATGAGCATCGAGGAGACCGAACGCTGGCTCTCCCCGATCCTCAACTATATTCCGGCGGATGCGAAACCGGTGGATGACGCCGCCTGAGGGCGGCGTCATCCAGCATCAGAAGGTGAGCCCGCAGGCTCGCCGGATAGCGATCTGAACCGGAGAGGGCGGAAGCGCGGGATCGAACGCGCCGACAGGCAGCAGCGGCGGCTGCGCCATGAAGCGCGGCGTCGTGCCGCGATGCGGCTGGGCGCGGTGTACCAGGAACGGATGGCAGAGATAGACCGTCCCCGCCGGTCCCGTCGCCTCCACTTCCGGGCAATCCGCGGTCGAGGCGTAACCGTCAGCCGAGAGCGCCCGCAGGGACAGACCCGCCTCGCCATGCGGCAGAAGCTGCCGCGCGATCGCGGCGTGCGACCCGACCCGGATGATGGTGGGCGCGTCGTGTTTTCCGACATCGGAAAACAGGAACAGCATCAGGAGAGACCGTCCGGAACTCTTCACATTCGCGCGCCATTCCATGAAGTCCGGGTTGTCGAAGCCGAAGCTGACATCGACATGCCAGCCGTTATCGCCGGCAGGCGTCGGCGAGGGAAAGCGGATCGGGAAGGTGCCGAGGCCGCGGGGCGCGAGCCATCGTCCCTTGCCCGCCAACTGGTCGTAGCAGCGGTGAAGGCGCGGCGTGTTGGCAGCGTCCACAAAGGGCTGCGAGACCATCGATCCGATCCGGATCACCGGTTCGGTCCAGGTCTCCGGCGCATCCGGGGATAGCCCCATCGCCCGCCACAGCGCTGCGCGGCACTCCTCGGCAAGCGCGGCGCTGAAGGCGTCGTCGACCCGCACATAACCGTCTTTGATAAAGGATGAGACCTGAGCGTCGCTCAGGTCGACAGAATGATGTTCTGGCATATCAACATTTCTCCTGCGGGGCGTCGCATGGCGCGGCCCCGTTAAAACCAAATCTGAAAACCCGCGCGGGGCGGCGTTCTCAGTTCAGCGGAAAAAATGTTGCCTTCATCATCATCGCTTCATTCTACACTGGCTGTCCGAGGGGACAAGTCAGGTTTGGGTCTGCTCGGCAGCAGCCGCCTCGTCATCCAGCTTGCTGGCGCGAATGAAGGCCGGACGGGCGGCAATGCGTTCGGCATAGGCCGCAAACGAATCGCGCTTGTCGATCGTGCCGAATTGAAGGCCCCAGCCGACCTGAGCGCCGACATAGACATCTGCGGCGGTGAAACTGTCGCCGGCAACGAAGCGGTTTTCCGACAGCAATTTGTCGAGCGTATCCATGACATGCTCGAAGTTGCCGTAGCCGACCGAGCGTTCCCGTTCCGCGGGCACGACAAAGCCGAAACTGTTGTTGACGATGGCTGCTTCGAACGGGCCCGCGGCGAAGAACAGCCAGCGGTAATAGGAAGCGCGCTCGGAAGGCGGCGGCGCAAGCCCGGCCTCGGGAAAGGCGTCGGTGAGATAGGCGCAGATCGCCGCGCATTCCGTCACCACATTGCCATCATGGACAATCGCCGGCACCTTGCCCATCGGGTTGATGGCCAGATAGGCCGGTTCCTTCATCGTGCCGTTATAGGTCAGGATGCGTGGCTCATAATCGGCCCCGACTTCCTCCAGCATCCAGCGGGCGATCCGCGCGCGCGATAGCGGGTTTGTGTAAAATGTGATCTTGCTCATGAGTGTCTCCCGATGTTCTTTTTATGTTCTCGCTGATTGACGGCGATAATGCAAGTCCACAAGCAAAAACCCGGCGCGAGGGCCGGGTTTTCGGTATTTATCGCTGAAGGCGTGGGCCTCAGGCCGCCATGGCCTTCTGGAGGTTTTCGTCGATCTTGTCGAGGAAGGCGGTGGTCGAGAGCCAGGGCTGGTCGGGGCCGATCAGGAGCGCCAGGTCCTTGGTCATGTGGCCGCTTTCGACGGTGTCGACGCAGACCTTTTCCAGCGTTTCGGCGAAGTGGATCAGGTCCTGATTGTCGTCGAGTTTGCCGCGATGGGCGAGACCGCGCGTCCACGCGAAGATCGAGGCGATCGAGTTGGTCGAGGTTTCCTGGCCCTTCTGGTGCTGGCGGTAGTGACGGGTCACCGTGCCGTGGGCGGCTTCGGCTTCGACCGTCTTGCCATCCGGCGTCATCAGAACAGAGGTCATCAAGCCGAGCGAGCCGAAGCCCTGGGCGACGATGTCTGACTGGACGTCGCCGTCATAGTTCTTGCAGGCCCAGACGTAACCGCCGGACCATTTCAGGGCGGCCGCGACCATGTCGTCGATCAGGCGATGCTCGTACCAGATCTTCTTCTTTTCGTACTCGGCCTTGAATTCGTTCTCATAGACTTCCTGGAACAGGTCCTTGAAGCGGCCGTCATAGGCCTTGAGAATGGTGTTCTTGGTCGAGAGGTAGCAGGGAACACCGCGCATCAGGGCATAGTTCAGCGAGGCGCGGGCGAAGTCGCGGATCGAATCGTCGAGGTTGTACATCGCCATGGCAACGCCGGAGGAGGGGGCGTCGAACACTTCATGCTCGATTTCCTTGCCGTCCTCGCCAACGAATTTGATCGAAAGCTTGCCCTTGCCCGGGAACTTGAAGTCGGTTGCGCGGTACTGGTCGCCGAAGGCGTGACGGCCGACGATGATGGGCTGGGTCCAGCCGGGCACGAGGCGCGGCACGTTCTGCATGATGATCGGCTCGCGGAAGATCACGCCGCCGAGAATGTTGCGGATCGTGCCGTTGGGCGAACGCCACATCTTCTTCAGGCCGAATTCCTCGACGCGGGCTTCATCGGGCGTGATGGTCGCGCATTTGATGCCGACGCCGTGCTTCTTGATGGCGTTGGCGGCATCGACGGTGACCTGATCGTCGGTGGCGTCGCGGTTCTGGACCGAAAGGTCGTAATATTCGATCGGCAGGTCGAGATAGGGCAGGATCAGCTTGTCCTTGATGAACTGCCAGATGATGCGCGTCATTTCATCGCCGTCGAGATCGACAACCGGGTTAGCCACCTTGATCTTCGTCATGCTTCTTCCTCGTCTGCTGGGCCTGAAAGCCCGTGTTTTAACGTTTCCCGAGGGCTATAGCATCGCGGTCGCGGGGAAAAAAGGCATGGCGCGTCGAAACTTTGCGAAAAGTGCGTTCGCAGGCTATCCGCCTCTGGATTGATGACATAACAAGTGTTATGAATGTAACTATTGTTGTGAGAGTTGTTCCGCGCGATGAAGCGCCCAGCATTCCTGCGGCAAGGGAAGGTGACATGTCCGATCTGAACGAAGCTGAGCAGGCACTGCTGGCTCTGATCCGGGAGAACCCGTTTGCCGGTCAGCAGCAGATGGCCGACCAGCTCGGTCTGTCGCGTTCCGCCGTGGCAGCCCATGTCGTGCGGCTTACCGAGAAGGGCCATATCCTCGGGCGGGGCTATCTGCTGCCGCAAGAGGGGCGGGTGGCGGTTGTCGGCGGGGCGGTGATCGACCGCAAATACCTTGCCCGCGCGCCGCTGATCGCCGGCACTTCCAACCCGGTTGAGGGCATGCGCAGCTTTGGCGGCGTGGCGCGCAATGTCGCCGAAAACCTGGCAGCGCTCGGTGCCGGCGTCAGCTTCGTCTCCGCTGTCGGCGCGGATGAAAGCGGGCGCGATCTCGCCCGGCATCTCGGCGCCCGCGGCATCGATGTCGCCAATCTCTTTCAGTTGCCGGATGAGCGGACGGCGGAATATGCCGCCATTCTGGAGCCCGGCGGCGACCTTGCCTATGGCATTGCCGACATGGCGATCTTCGACCGCATGACGCCGGAGCTTATCGCCAACGCCGCGCCATCGCTTGCTGCGGCAAGGTTGGTGTTTGCCGATTGCAACCTGCCGGCGGCAACCCTTGCCGCGTTGATCGAGCAGAGGCGTGCCGGACGGTTCGAGCTGGCGATCGACGCGGTGTCGACGCCGAAAGTGATGAAGCTGCCTAGGGATCTTTCCGGCGTCGACCTGTTGTTTTTGAATCTGGACGAGGCTTCCGCCTATCTCGGATCAACTTATACCAGAGATATCAATGGTATGGAGAATGCTGCGAAAGCGCTGATCGAAGCCGGTGCGTCCGCGGTTATCCTCACATCCGGCACGCTCGGCGCCGTGGTTGCCAATGGCGGCGGGGCGATCCTTGTGCCGGTGGTTGAAGCCCGCCCCGTCGATATGACCGGGGCCGGCGATGCGATGATTGCCGGAACCCTGCATCATTACCTGCACAGCGGCGCGCTGCACGAGGCCGCGCGGCGCGGTGCGCTGATCGCGGCGCTGACGACCGAGAGCGCCGCGAGCGTTCATCCGCAAATGTCCCCACACTTTGTCGAGGCCAATCTTCACCGCCTCGCACCATTCGAAGGAGAAGCACGTGTCTGACATCGAAATCGTCCTCGGCACGGAGGTCAGGGAAGCGCTGGCGCAGAATAAGCCGGTGGTGGCGCTGGAATCCACCATCATCACGCACGGGATGCCCTATCCGGCAAACCTCGAAACCGCGCTCGGCGTTGAAGCCGTGGTGCGCGAAAACGGCGCGGTGCCGGCCACCATCGCCGTGATTGACGGCAAGCTTCATGCCGGCCTCGACCGCGACGTCATCGAGCGGCTCGCGAAGGTCGAGGACGGCGTTGTCAAGGCGTCCGGCCGTGATCTCTCGGTGGCGATCGTCAAGCGCCAGACGGCGGGCACCACGGTCTCCGCGACGATGAAGATCGCCGAGCTGGCCGGCATCCCGATCTTCGCCACTGGCGGCGTCGGCGGCGTGCATCGCGGCGCGGAGCAGACCTTCGATATCTCGGCCGATCTCACCGAACTCGGCCGCACGCCGGTGACGGTGATCTGCGCCGGGGTCAAATCGATCCTCGATATTGCGAAGACGCTGGAATATCTCGAAACCCAGCGCGTGCCGGTTATCGCCTATCGCAGCGATGATTTTCCCGCCTTCTTCACCCGCTCCAGCGGCTTCAAGGCCGACCATCGGCTGGACAGCGCCGAGGAAATCGCCGCCGCCATGATCGCTCATGACGGGCTTTCGACCGGAACCGGCATGCTAATCGCCAATCCGGTGCCCGAGGCCGATGCGCTGACGCCGGAATTCATCGACGGCACGATCGACGATGCGGTGCGCGAGGCCGATGAGCGGGGCATTGCCCGCAAGGAGCTAACGCCCTTCCTGCTGGCGCGGATCAACGAGCTGTCGGAAGGCCGCAGCCTAAAGGCCAACATCGCGCTGGTGAAGAACAATGCCGCGCTCGCCGCACGGATCGCGGTCGCAAGGGTTGCAGCGCTCGCCTGAAGGCGGATTGCGTTTCGCGCGGGTCTCGTTACTCTCCGGTGCAAAATCGCAGAACCCGAGGAGACCGCGATGACCGAGACCTTTCCCGCGCTGCTGATCCGCGACAAGGACCACCCCGCCGCCGTGCTGACGGAGCTGAAACGCGAAGACCTGCCCGCTCTGCCGGTGCTGGTGCGGGTCGATTATTCCAGCCTGAACTACAAGGACGGGCTTTCGATTACGGGCAAGGGGCGGATCGCCCGGCGGTTTCCGATGGTCCCGGGCATCGATATCGCCGGCACGGTGGTCGAATCGGAAAGCGATGCGTTTCAGCCCGGCGACCAGGTGATTGCCACCGGCTCCGGCCTTTCGGAGACGGAGTGGGGCGCCTTCTCGGCCTATCAGCGGCTGAAGCCGGAATGGCTGATGAAGCAGCCGGACGGCTTCGACCAGCGTCAGGCAATGGCGATCGGCACGGCAGGCGTCACGGCGGCGCTCTGCGTCAACCAGCTTCTCGCCTGGGGCAATCTGTCGACAGATGGCGGCAGCGTGCTTGTTACGGGCGCGGCCGGCGGCGTCGGTTCCTATGCGGTGGCGCTGCTTTCAGCGCTCGGCTTTCACGTGACCGCTTCCACCGGCCGGCCGGAGACCCATGACTATCTGCGCCGGCTCGGCGCGAAGGACTTCATCGACCGCAAGACGCTGTCGGAAGCCGGCAGGCCGTTGCAGGAAGAGCGCTGGATGGGCGCCGTCGACAGCGTGGGCTCGACCACGCTCGCCAATGTTCTGGCGCAGACGGTGCGCGACGGCGCGGTTGCCGCCTGCGGCCTTGCCGGCGGCCCCGATCTTCCCGCAACGGTGATGCCGCATATCCTGCGCGCGGTCACGCTGATCGGCGTCGATTCCGTGTTCGCCGCGCCCAAGCGCCGCGAGGCCGCATGGCGGTTGCTGCAGAACAATCTGACGCCTGAGCACATCGACCTCGTCACCGCCGGCGAGATCGATCTTAAGGGCCTGCCGCAGGCCGCGGAGGACATTCTGGCCGGCAAGGTGCGCGGACGGCTGATCGTGAAGGTGGCGTAGCGCCGCCTATCGCCGCCGCGCCTCCATCCACCGCGTTCCCTGGAGCGCAAGCAGGATCACTGCCACGCCGATGAAAATGCGCGGTGGGGGCACCTCGGCGAAGAAGAAGAAACCGGCGGCGGCGGAGAAGAACACCGAGAGATAGCCGAACGGGGCGAGCACGCTTGCGTCGCTCTTCTGATAGGCCTTCAGCCAGCAATATTGTCCGGCCTGTGCCAATAGTCCGATCAGCGCCAGCACCGGCCAGTGGGCGAGTGGCACGGGTTGCCACAGCATGAGGGCGGGGATGCCGGTCAGCAGCGCGAGGCCGACGGTGTAGAACACCATCATCACGATCGTGCTTTCGTCCTTCAGCCGCCGGGTCTGGATCGTCGCCATCGCGCCGAAGACGATGCTGGCAAGCACCACCAGCAGGCCGGGATGAAACGCCATTTCGCCGGGCGCGACGATGATCAGCGCGCCGCCGAAGGCGAGGCCCGCGCCGAGCCAGCGGAGCCGGCTGACCGTTTCGCCGAGCAGAAGCGCCGCAAGTCCCATGGTCACCAGCGGCCGGGTGAAGCCGAGCGCGTTCACGAGCACGAGCGGCAGCATGGCGAAGGCGAGGAAGTTCGAGGTCAGCGCGATCGCGTTGCAGGTGACGCGAAAGGCATTGCGCAGCGGATAGCGGATGTTCATCAGCGCCGCGCGATTGCGAAAAATCATCGGCAGGATGAACACGAGGCCGATCAGGGCGCGGATGAAGACGAGCTGGATCGCCGGATAGGCGACGCTGTTGGCCTTCACCAATACGCTCATGAAGGTCACTAGCGTCATGTCGGCCAAGAGCCATGCGACGCCCTGGCCCGCCGCGTTCTTGTCCTCGGTCGGCGGTGCCGGGGCGCTCACGGGATCATGCCGGCTGAACGAGATTCGCCATCAGCCGGAAAGCGCCGGGGGTGAGGCGGTCCATCTGGTGGTGGAGCACGAGGCTCGTATGGGTGTGCCGACCCTTGCCGATGACGGCCGAGACGAGCGCGCCGGTGAGCGGCTTCTCGTCGGCATCATGCATGGCGAGCAGCGGCTCGTAGGCGTCGTCCCATTCGGAAGCGAAATAGAGCCCGCGCTCCTTGTGCCAGCCGGCCCAGTCTTCCGGTCCGATGACGTTCGGGCCGGCGAGCAGCGTGTGGTCGGGCGACAGCACCTCGACCTCGCCATCCGGATTGGTGACGCGCCAGCGCAGCGATGGCGATCCGATCTTCAGATAGTGCGGCGGTGTCGTCTCCGGGTTCCAGCCGTCGGAGGGACGGTGGTAGAGGGTGACAAGGTGGCCGCCGTCTTCCACGAAGCGGTGAAGCTTCTTCGTGGCCGCCGCAAGGTCCGGTCGCGTGCCGAAGGCGAAGATGCCGATCACGATCGTGGTGAAGGCCAAGAGATCGCCCGACAGCGCGTTGGCGTCGAGTTCGGTGACGTCGAGCCCCATGCGCTGCAGCCAGACGCCGACATTGTCCGCGCCGCCGCCGATATAGCCGACCTTCGCGCCTTTCGGGAGCTCGAGATCGAGGGTCAGAACGTTCAGCAACTCCGGCCGGACGAAGCGGTTGCGGCCGATATGGGGATAGCTGAAGCTGGTGATATTGGCCGCCGGCTTGCCGTCGATCTCGGGCGTCATGACGGTGAGGCCGGAGGAGGGGCTGGAAGGTATTTTAACCTTGAAGCTTTCACCTTCGCCGGTGACCTCGAAACCGTTAACGCTCTTGAAGTGAAGTGGCAGGTCGGTGTCAGCGGTAAATGAAAGTTCCGACGGAAGCTTTTGAAGTGGAACGATAAATGCCGATGGCTTTAACGTGAGGGAATGGGCCGGCGCAAGCGGAAGGGCGGCTTCTAGGTCGAAGCTGCACGTCACTTCGCGTCCGGCGATGCCGGCCGAAAGCGTCACGGAAACCGGTCCATTGCCGCCAAGCGAGGACCAGAGCGGCGGGTATTGGTTGGAGAGCGGTGCGTCGGAATCGGCGGCTAGCGTGAAGCGGTGGATGCCATCGGCCACGGTGGCGTCGGCGACGCGGACGCCCTCCGGCAGGCTCGGCGTCACGGTGGCGTCCGCGCCCTCGGCGAGCACGACCGTCAGCGTCGCGGTTCCGCCCGGCGTCAGGTAGTCGACCTCGCCATAGGCCCGCTCGAAGACCTGCGCGCTCTCGAACAGGGCTGCGTCGATCTCGGCGCGCTTGCGGGCGAGACGGTGGCCATGGAGGGTGCGGAAAGTCTCATCGGCGGCAGCTTCCGCCGCCTCGATCCGAGCCGCCGCCTCGGCAAGGCACTGCTGCACGGCATCGGCATTCGGGAAGGCGGCCAGCGCCGCGGCTATCACCTCATCGACAGCGGCGAGTGCCGCGCCGAGCGCGCCTTCGGGGGCAAGATCCTCAAGCGTCGACGGCAGGCCGTCGAGGATCGTGGCCTCCGGCATGCCGGCCTTGTCGCCGCGCAGCAGATGAAGCTGCCAGACATGGTCCGGGCGTTCCGGCCACCAGCCCATGCCCTGCGAGGCGTGGTAATAGCGCGACCATTCGCCGATGCGGTCGTAATCGGCGCCGGTGACCGGGTCCTTGTCATGGACCTCAATGGTCAGCGTTGCGGGGGGCGGGGGCAGGTCGTCATCATAGGTCCCACCGCCGCCGGACCATGCCGGCAGGTAGTATTTTGCCATTTTCCATGGCGTCAGGCCCTCGGTGAAATGCTCGGGGAAGGCGGTGTTATCGGCCGCAAGCCGGATCGCGGTCTCGGCGGCGCGGGTCATGGCACGGTGGTGGCCGTGCTGGCCCGGCACGTCGAGAAAGGTCGGGATCACGATATCGGGCCGCTCCGCGCGGTAGGCGCGCACCAGCCGCTCGACGATCCGGTCCTCGCCCCAGCGGGCGAATGTGGCATCGCCATCCTTGGAGAAACCGAAGTCGTGAACCGGGTCATCCGGGCCGTGGCCAAGCCAGTGGATATCGGCATCGAGCGCGCGGGCGGCCTCTTCCAGCTCGCGGGTTCTGAGCACGCCGAGCGCGCCGAGCCGTTCGGGACCCAGCACGTTCTGCCCGCCTTCGCCGCGCGTGGAACAGGCGATGATTACCCGTATGCCCAGGCCGAGGCTCAACCATGCGAGCATGCCGGACTGTTCGTCATCGGGGTGGGCGCCGGTGTTCATCATCGTCAACGGCGAGGTCAGCCGCGTCAGCGCCCGGTAGAGCCGCACATGGGCGGAAGACGACATTTCCTGTTCGATGCGCTGGCGCGGCGTAAGCATGCTGTTCCCCGTGATTGTTTCAGGCCACCTGTTGATCAGATGGCGATGTTTCCAGTTTCGGTGTCAGGATTTCGAAAAGCGGCAGGGCGGCAGCACCCAGCGCGGCCGTGTACTGACCTGTCTGGCCGCGCATCACCCGCGGCTCTTTGCGCCCGGCGCGGGCGGCGACGGAAGGCGGAAGCGGCGGCAGCCGGGCGATCACCGCATCCATGACGCTGTCGGAAAACGCGCCGCTGAAGATGATCGTTTCCGGGTCGAAGATGTTTTCGAGCAATCCGATGACGGTGGAGAGGTGTGCGGCCGCCTCGTTGATCCACTCTTCAACCACTTTGTCACCGGATTCAAAAAGTTCTTCTATTTCAGATATCTGCGGACGTTCCTTGCCGTAGTAGTCGAATTTTTCATGAAGCGCGTGAAGCGAGGCGTAGCGCTCCAGGCAGCCGCGCTGGCCGCAGGGGCAAAGCCTTCCGGACGGCACCACCGGCACATGGCCGATCTCGCCGGCATTGCCGAAAGCGCCGCGATAGGGCGCGCCGTCCTGGATCATGCCAAGGCCGATGCCGGTGCCGAAATAGAGCATGCAGAAATGCGAGATCGCATGGCCCGCGCCGAACAGCCGTTCAGCAACGGCGGCGGCGGCCGCATCGTTTTCCAGCGCGACCTCCATGCCGCAGGCCTCGCTCAGCGCGGCCTTTACGTCGATGCCGCTCCAGCCGGGCAGAGTGGTGGGGCCGACGAAGCTCATGCCTTCGATGCCGAATGGTCCGGGCATCACCACGCCGACGCCGAGCAGAGGCGAATCGAAGGCGCTGCGCGCGCGCTCGACCTCATGGGCAAAGACCGGCAGGCAGCGTTCCGGCGTGGTGTCGGAAAGCGCAACGATCCGCTTGTAGCGGAGCACGCCGGTCAGATCGAGCACGGTCACCACCATCTGGTCGGTGGCGATCTCGACGCCGATCGTGGCGGCCCCTTCCGGATTGACGGCGAACTGGATCGGCGGCTGGCCGCGGCCGGAACGGCGCCTGCCGGTGCTGATCAGCAGGCCGGAGCCGACAAGGTCGTCGACGATGTTGGCGACGGCCTGGGCGGTTAGCTGGGTCTGGCGCGCGATCTCCATGCGGCCGAGCATCCCATGCTGGCGCACGAGATCGAGCACGACCCGGCGATTGTGCTCCCTGTTGCGTTCCGGATTGTTGCCGATGGCGAACTGCCCGCGCGACTTCTCGTTCATTTCATTCCGCTTTCTGATGTCGTCAGTCTGATCCGCGCCGTTTCTAACGTCAATATATTAATTCAATTAGATTATGTTATTGACAAAACCGCGATGTCACGCGACCGTAATGACGAGGCGTCGGGATTGCGACGTCCCCGGCGCGCCGTAACAGCGGGCGCCGGCAGGGATAAACAACGGCCGCCACCGAGAGGGATGACGGCTTTTCGGGAACAAAAGCCCAGAGGGCCGTGGCGGCCGTCATGGGAAGTGGAGAGAATTATGCGCAAGGCAGTTTTGCTCGCCGGACTGATGTCCGGCATCAGCCTCTATTCCGTCGCCCCGGCGAACGCGGTCGAGATCGAGTACTGGCAGTATATCTACGAGACCCGCGTCAATGCGATGGATCAGCTTATCGAGAAGTTCGAGGAAGCCAATCCGGATATCACCGTCAAGCAGGTAACCTTTCCCTACGCCGATTACCAGACCCGCATCGTCGCCGCCAACATGGCCGGCAAGGGTCCGGACGTGATGCAGCTTTTCTATGGCTGGCTCGACAAGTTCGTGGCCGGCAACCTGTTGCAGCCTTTGCCGCAGGAAGCATTCCCGCATGACCAGATCGAGAGCGAGTTCTTCCCGATCGTGACGGCGATGAAGCGCGACGGCGAATATTACGGCCTGCCGACGGCGGTGCGTTCGCTGGCGCTGTTCTACAACAAGAAGCTTTTCGAGGAGAACGGTCTCGACCCGGAAAACCCGCCGCAGACGCTGGATGAGCTCGTCGCCGCCGGCAAGGCCATCGCCAAGTTCGACGACGCCGGCAATATGGTGACCGAGGGCATGACGCTCGACATGGCCGGCCAGGACCACCAGTGGTGGCGCGAGGTGCTGGTGCGCCAGTTCGGCGGCGAACCTTATGCCGACGATTATCGCAAGGTGACCTATGACAGCCCCGAAGGCACAGAGGCGCTGGAATTCTATACCAATCTGCAGCTCGTGGATAAGATCGGCCAGTCCGGCTTCATGGACGAAGGCCAGGCCGCTTTCCGCGCCGGCAAGGCGGGCATGACCATTGACGGCACCTTCCGTCTCGGCTCCTTCAGCCAGATCGAGGATTTCGACTGGGCCGTGACCGAACTTCCGGCCAATGCCGATGGCATGCGCTCCAACTATTCGAGCTATTTCGCAAACGGCATCGGCGCCAAGGTTGAGGGCGAGGAGCTCGAGGCGGCGGAAAAATTCCTCACCTATCTGACCTCGCCCGAAGCCATGAGCATCTGGCTCGACGTGGTTGGCGAACTGCCGGCGCGCCGCGCGGTGGCGCTGACCGACGAGAACACGTCGAACCCGATCTACGGTCCGTTCCTCAAGGGGCTCGACTATGCCCACACCACGCTGTTCGTGGATGAGGCCGCCCAGCGGCAGGTTGCCATCGACATGGCCAACCGGGTGCTCCTGAACGGCCAGTCGCCCGCCGACAGCATCAAGGAAGCGGCCGAGGAAGAGCAGGCCATCATCGACGACGCGATGTAAGCCGGATCGAGCCAATGTCTCTTCAGGCGGAAAACACCAAGGGGGCGGCCGCCGGCCGCCCCGAGGGCGGCGGCTTTGCCGACCGCTTCTCCATGCACACCAAGCGCCTTGTCTGGGTCTGGACCTTCCTGGCGCTGCCGGTGCTGTTTTACAGCGTCATCCGGTTCTATCCGACACTCGACGCCTTCCGGCTGTCGCTGACGGACTGGAACCTGATGCGTCCGCCGAAATTCATCGGCTTCGAGAATTATACCAAGCTCTTCGCCGATCCGGATTTCTGGCAGGTGTTCAAGAACACCTTCGCCTATCTTATCTTCGGCACGCCGATCTCGCTGGTGTTGTCCTTCACCATCGCCTTTTTCCTCGATCGCGTGCGCTTCGGTCACGGCCTCATCCGCGCGCTTTATTTCATGCCGTTCCTGACGACGGCGGCGGCTATGGCCTGGGTCTGGCGCTGGTTCTATCAGCCGGCTCCCATCGGCGTGATCAACGATGTGCTCGCCGCCTTCGGCCTGCCGCAGCAGCCCTTCCTGCGCTCCACCACCCAGGCGCTGCCCTCGATCATGGTGACGGCGATCTGGGCCGGCCTCGGTTTCCAGATCATCATCTTCATGGCGGGGCTCCGCGCCATTCCGACGACCTTTTACGAGGCCGCGCGGATCGACGGGCTCGGCGAATGGGCGATCCTGCGCAAGATCACGCTGCCGCTTTTGAAGCCGACCACCGTCTTTCTGGTCGTGCTGTCATCCATCGGTTTCCTGAGGATCTTCGACCAGGTCTACAACATGACCACGAATGATCCGGGCGGTCCGCTTGGCACCACCAAGCCGCTCGTGCTGATGATCTACCAGTCTGCCTTCTCATCCTACCAGATGGGCTATGCGGCGGCGCAAACCGTGGTTCTTTTCCTCATTCTCCTCGTCATATCACTGCTGCAGCTCTGGATCCTGAGGGACAAGTCATGAGCGAACTTCGCCAACAGGACGCGGTCTCGCGTTACAAGCCGAAAGTGCGGCCGGGCAGGGTGCTGATGTGGACGCTGCTCTTCATCGGCGGCATCATCATGATCACGCCGCTGCTCTTCATGTTCTCCACATCGCTGAAGCCCGCAAGCCAGGTCTATGACCTGCGGCTGATCCCGCAGGACCCGACCTTTTCGAACTATGTGAAGGTGCTGACGACCACCGGCTTTGGGCGCTGGTTCTTCAACTCGCTGCTGATTGCCACCATCGTCACCTGCTCGAACGTGTTCTTCGACAGTCTTGTCGGCTACACGCTGGCGAAATTCCGCTTTCGCGGCCGCCGCTTCATCTTCCTCGCGATCCTCTCGACCCTGATGATCCCGACTGAAATGCTGGTGATCCCGTGGTATCTGATGTCGGCCAATTTCGGCTGGCTCGACAGCTATTGGGGCATCATGTTTCCCGGCATGATGACCGGGTTCGGCACCTTCCTGATGCGCCAGTTCTTCGAGGGTGTGCCGGATGACTTCATGGAAGCCGCCCGGATCGACGGGATGAACGAATTCGTCATCTGGTGGAAGATCGCCATGCCGCTCGTCGCGCCCGCGCTTTCGGCGCTTGCGATCTTCACCTTCCTCGGCAACTGGACCGCCTTCTTCTGGCCGCTGATTGTCACCACCTCGAGTGAGCTCTACACGCTGCCCGTCGGCCTTTCGAGCTTCGCCGTCGAAGCCGCGATCCAGTGGGAGATGATCATGACAGGGGCGGCGCTTGCGACCATACCCACGCTTCTCGTCTTCCTCATCTTCCAGCGCTACATCGTGCGCGGCGTGATGCTGGCGGGCGTCAAGGGATAAGAAAATGCAGAACCCAGCCAACAACGACACCACGCAATTTCCCGATCCCGTGTATAAGGAAACGGTCCTCAAACCGCTGTTCGACGGTGCGAAGACGCATTTCGTCGACGGTTTCCGCGCCATTGATCGCGCTCATCTGGTGATGCTCGCCGAAACCGGCATTCTCACCGCCGAACAGGCCGGAAAGATTGCCGACGCGCTGGTCGCCATCGATGCCGAAGTCGAACCTGCCGCGCTCGAATATACCGGCGAGGTCGAGGACTTCTTCTTTCTGATCGAGAAGGAACTGAAAACCCGGCTCGGGCCTGATCTCGGCGGACGCCTGCACACTGCCCGCTCGCGCAACGATATCGACCACACGCTGTTCAAGCTCGGCCTGCGCCGCTATATCGACGTCGCGCTCGGCAAGGCGCTCGGCCTGCTTTCGGCGATGATCGACACGGCGGAGCGCGAGAAGGCGACGCTGATCGTTGCCTATACCCACGGCCAGCCCGCGCAGCCGACCACCTTCGGCCATTATCTCGGCGCCGCCATCGAGGTGCTGTCGCGCGATATCGCGCGGCTTTTCGAGGCCCGCAGGACGGTCGATCTGTCGCCGATGGGCGCCGCCGCGATCACCACATCGGGGTTCCCGATCGACCGCCATATGATGTCGGAGCTGCTAGGGTTTTCGGCGCCGCTGCAGAATTCCTATAGCTGCATCGCCGCCGTCGACTATGTGACCGGCGTCTATTCGGCGCTCGAACTCATGTTTCTTCACCTCGGCCGGTTGATCCAGGATTTCCAGTTCTGGACCAGCTTCGAGGTCGGCCAGCTCTATGTGCCGAACGCGCTGGTGCAGATATCCTCGATCATGCCGCAGAAGCGCAACCCGGTGCCGATCGAACATATGCGCCATCTCGCAAGCCAGACTGTCGGCCGGGCGCAGACGGTGCTGACGGTGATGCACAACACGCCGTTCACCGACATGAACGACAGCGAGGGCGAGACCCAGGCGATGGGCTATCAGGCCTTCGAGACAGGCTTCCGGGTGCTTGATCTGATGGCCAGCCTGATCTCGGCCGTCCGGATCAATGGCGAGCGGGTGGCGGCCAATCTCGACCGCTCCTGCATCACCATCACCGAGCTTGCGGATTCGCTGGTGCGGCGCGAGCAGCTCTCCTTCCGCCAGGCCCACGAGATTGCTGCCGACGTCGCCCGCGCCGTCGTTGCCGCCTCCGGCGCACTCGCAAGCGATGGCTATGCGCCCTTCCGCAAGGCCTTCGCCGCCCATGCCGGACGCGAGACCGCGCTGGATGAGGCCGCCTTCCGAGAGATCGTCTCTCCCGAATATTTTGTCAGCGTGCGCGCCCGTTACGGCGGGCCGGCGGAAGAGCCGCTCGGCAACGCCATTGCCGGCTACCGCCATACGCTCGGGAACTATCAGCAACAGGCCGATGAGCAGGCCGCCCGCCTGGCGGCGGCAAGCGCGGAGCTCGCTGCCCGCTTCGAACGGTTGAGGGGAAAAGCATAATGGCTTCAATCGCACTGGAAAAACTGGTTAAGCGTTACGACAAGGTCGAAGCGGTTCATGGCATCGATCTCGAGATCGCCGATGGCGAGTTCGTGGTGTTCGTCGGCCCGTCCGGCTGCGGCAAGTCGACGACCCTCCGCATGATCGCGGGGCTGGAGGAAATCTCCGGCGGTACGCTCCGGATCGGCGGCGACGTGGTCAATGAGCGCGCGCCAAAAGCCCGCAACATCGCGATGGTGTTCCAGAACTACGCCATCTATCCGCATCTGACCGTGCGCCAGAATATTGGCTTCGGCCTCTACACCGCGAAGCTTTCCAAGGAAGAGAAAAATGCCCGGATCGATGAGACGGCCCGGATTCTCGGCCTCACCCATTATCTCGAACGCCGCCCGGCGGCGCTTTCCGGTGGCCAGCGCCAG
This sequence comes from Martelella sp. FOR1707, assembly GCF_053484265.1. Classification (NCBI taxonomy): domain Bacteria; kingdom Pseudomonadati; phylum Pseudomonadota; class Alphaproteobacteria; order Hyphomicrobiales; family Aurantimonadaceae; genus Martelella; species Martelella sp. FOR1707. The sequence goes on from NZ_JBAKFP010000003.1 coordinate 529,552, forward strand.
CGGGTCGCGATCGGCAGGGCGATGGTGCGCAATCCGTCAGCCTTCCTGTTCGACGAGCCCTTGTCCAACCTCGACGCCCAGCTACGCGCCCAGATGCGCATCGAGATCAAGAAGTTGCATCAGGAGCTGAAGACCACCACCGTCTATGTCACCCACGACCAGATCGAGGCCATGACCATGGCCGACCGGATCGTGGTGATGAAGGACGGCAATATCCTGCAGACCGGCACGCCGGTGGAGCTTTACGAACATCCCGCCGACGTGTTCACCGCCCGTTTCATCGGCTCGCCGTCGATGAACATGCTGAAGGCCGGAAATCTCGGTGAACCCGGCGAGGCCATCGCGGAAGGCCGCGATGTGCTCGTCGGCATCCGCCCACATGATCTCGTCGCCGTCGTTGATGGCGAAGCGCCGCCGGATGCGATCCTGACGCTTCAAGGCAAGGTCGAGGCGGTCGAGCCGCTCGGGCCGGAAACGATGGTGCATCTCGTTGTTGGCGGCGAGAACGTGATCGCCACCTCGCCGGGCACGGTGTCGCCGGCGGTCGGCGCGGCGGTCACATGCGCCGTCATGCCGGGAAAACTCTATCTGTTCGACGCCAAGACGGAAAAGAGCCTGGGCCGCAGATGACAGCCGGACATGATGAAGGGTCGGCCGTCCTCTGCGTCGGCCGGATTTACTGCGACCTGATCTTTACCGGGCTTCCGCGCATGCCGGTGCTGGGGCGCGAGGTGTTTGCCGACGATCTGACGATTGCCGCCGGCGGTGGAGCCTTCATCTCGGCCGCGCATTTCGTCGATGTCGGCCGCCATGCAGCCCTTGTCGGACGCCTTGGCCGCGACGCGATGTCGATGGCGATTGATCCCCAGCTTCAGGACAGCGGCATCGACATTTCCTTTGTGGAACGCGCCGATGATGCCGGGCCGCAGCTTACCGTCGCCTCGGTGATCGGTTCGGAACGCGCCTTCCTGACACGGAGGGCAGGGGCGGCGGAGCCATCCACGCTTGATGCGGCTCTTGCGTGGCCGCGCGCCCGCCATCTGCACATTGCCGAATATGCGACGCTTGCCGAAATGCCGGACCTCGTCACCCGCGCCAAAGCCGCCGGCCTCACGGTCTCGCTCGATCCGAGCTGGGATGATGCGCTGATCGGTGATCCGTCATTGCTGGAAAATTGCCGGGGCGTGGACGTTTTTCTGCCGAACCTCGAGGAGGCCCGTGCGATCACCGGCGAGCGCGACCCGACCGCCATGCTGGACGTTTTGAAGGCGCGTTTTCCCTATGTCAGCATCAAGGCCGGTGAGGGGGGCGGCTATGCCGCTTCCACCGAGCAGGTCCTGCATCACCCGGCGGAAACCGTCCCGGTCGTCGACACCACCGGCGCGGGCGATGCCTTCAACGCCGGTTTCGTCAATGGCTGGCTTTCCGGGGCGCAACTGCCCGCAGCCCTTGCCGCCGCGATCCGGGCCGGCAGCCGCGCCGTTCAGGTCGCCGGCGGCGCCGTGCGGCGAAAGGTCTGAGCCCTTTGACCGCCCTGTTTCCGCGCCCCGGTTACGGCGTCTGCTTTTTTCAGCGGAAAAACAACGAGCGTCTTGATCGACGTGCGAAAAACGCCTATCAGGGCCGGACCGGAGAGGTGGCCGAGTGGTCGAAGGCGCTCCCCTGCTAAGGGAGTATACCAGAGATGGTATCGAGGGTTCGAATCCCTTCCTCTCCGCCATGGATTTTTGCAAAAATTCGAGGTTAAACTCCCTGATTGCGTTTGCTGTAGCGGACCAATGGTGAGATAGCGGGCCTGTGGCATTTACGTTCAGACAGTTGCAGTATTTCGTTGCCGTGGCCGAACAGGGCACGGTTTCGGGCGCGGCCCATGTCATGTCGGTCTCGCAATCCTCGATCACGGGGGCGGTGAAGGAGCTGGAGCGCGATCTGGGCGTCAGCCTGTTCGAGCGCCACTCGCGCGGCCTGACCATCACCCAGCAGGGGCACCAGTTTCTCCGGCATGCGACGAAAATCCTGTCCGATGTCGCCGAGGCGCGCACGGTGTTCGATGCGGCGACCGCCGAGACCACCGGCACGCTTCATCTGGGCGTAACCTCGCTGGTCGCAGGCTATGTCCTGTCCGACCTTCTCTCCCGCTATCGCCGCGCCTTTCCCGCTGTCACGGTGACCACGATGGAGGATGACGGCAGCTATCTCGAACATCTCCTGGTCGGCGGCGAGGTCGATGTGGCGGTGATGTTCATCAACAATCTCAGGGACCAGCAGGCGCTGCGGTCCCAGGCGCTGGAAATGTCGCCTTTCAGTCTCTGGTTGCCAAGCGGCCATCCCTTGGTCGGGCGCGAGTCGATTACCATGGCCGATATCGTCGAGGAGCCGCTGATCATGCTGACGGTCGATGAAATCGAGGAGGCGACCCGCAAGCTGCTCGCAGCCTTCGGCGCGCGACCGCGGGTCGCCTTTCGCACCCGTTCGGTCGAGGCCGTGCGCAGCCTTGTCGCGACCGGCGCTGGCGTGGCAATCCTGCCGGATATGATCTACCGGCCCTGGTCGCTTGAAGGGGACCGGATCGAGGTGCGCGATATCTCCGCGAGCCTGCCGGCGGTCCATGTCGGGATGATCTGGCGGCGCGGCCTGTCGCTCTCGGAGCCGCTCAAACACTTTATTGAGCTCGCTCAGGCGCAGCGCATCCCCCGATTGCGGTAGAAAATCGGTAATTCTTCAAGCTACTTACGCAGTGAATTCGGAAAAACCGAAATCACTGTCGATATAAAAGAAATTGTGAAAGCGAAGTTTCCCGCTAGAGTTTTGAGGAGAGGCCGAAAACGGCTGCGATCCAAAAAAGGGGAACATTGATGAGAAAATTGTTGTGCCTTTCAACCGCGCTGACGCTGGTTTTCGGCGCTACTGTGCCCGCCTTTTCCGCCGATATGAAAACCGAAATCGGTCCCGGCGAGGGCGAAGTCGATATCGTTGCCTGGGCGGGCTATATCGAAAGCGGCGAAACCGATGCCGCCTATGACTGGGTGAGCGCGTTCGAAGAAGAGACCGGCTGCATGGTCAACGTCAAGACCGCCGCGACCTCCGATGAAATGGTGGCGCTGATGAACGAGGGTGGTTTCGACCTCGTGACCGCCTCCGGCGACGCCTCGCTGCGACTGATCGCGGGAAACAGGGTTCAGCCCATCAACACCGATCTGATCAAGGGCTGGGCCACGCTCGATGACCGGCTGAAGGACGCGGCCTGGTTCACGGTCGATGGCGTCCATTACGGCGTTCCCTATCAGTGGGGTCCGAATGTGCTGATGTACAACACCGATGTGTTCACCACGCCGCCGGACAGCTGGAACGTCGTTTTCGAGGAAATGACCCTGCCTGACGGACAGTCCAACAAGGGCCGCGTCGAGGCCTATGACGGGCCGATCCATATCGCCGATGCCGCCAACTATCTGATGAGCCACAAGCCCGAACTCGGCATCAAGGATCCCTACGAGCTGAACGAGGACCAGTATGCCGCCGCCCTCGATCTGCTGCGCCAGCAGCGCGAACTCGTCACCCGCTACTGGCACGATGCCTATGTGCAGATGGACGATTTCAAGAATGAGGGCGTCGTCGCGTCCGGCTCATGGCCGTTCCAGGTCAACATGCTTGCCTATGAGGAACAGCCCGTTGCCTCGGTGATCCCGAAGGAAGGCGCGACCGGCTGGGCGGACACGACGATGCTTCACGCGGACGCTGCCCATCCCAATTGCGCCTATATGTGGATGGAGCATTCGTTGTCGCCGAAGGTTCAGGGCGATGTCGCGGCCTGGTTCGGCTCCAATCCGGTGGTGCCGGCGGCCTGCAAGGGCAATGAACTGTTGACCGATGAAGGCTGCTCCACCAACGGATTTGACGATTTCGACAAGATCAAGTTCTGGCGCACCCCGGTCACCAAGTGCGAAAGCCAGGAAAGCTGCGTTCCCTATTACCGCTGGGTCTCCGATTATATCGCGGTGCTGGGCGGCCGGTAGGCCGCTTCTCGCGAAGCTGAAACGCGCCTTACCCTCAGCAACCAATGGCCGGTCAAACCCGTGCCATTGCCGGCGGCATGATCTTTGCCGCCGGTGGTCGCCAAGCGGATGATCAAACTTATGAATGCCATCGAACTTGAGAATGTCAGCCGGGTTTTCGGCTCGGTCCGCGCCGTTGACGGCGTCGATCTGGCGGTGGGGGCAGGAGAGTTCTTCGCCCTGCTCGGGCCGTCGGGCTCCGGCAAGACAACCTGCCTGCGCATGATTGCCGGTTTTGAAAAGCCGAGCGCGGGGCGGCTATCGCTGTTCGGCGAGGATATCGCCGCCGTGCCGCCATGGCGGCGGGACGTCAATACCGTGTTTCAGGACTACGCGCTGTTTCCGCACATGAGCGTCCGCGACAACGTCGCCTACGGTCTGATGGTGCGCGGTGTCGCCCGGGCGGAACGCTACCGGGAGGCCGAAAAGGCACTGGCGATGGTCAAGCTGCCCGATATGGGCGGGCGCAAGCCATCGGAGCTTTCCGGCGGTCAGCGCCAGCGCGTGGCACTGGCGCGGGCGCTGGTCAACCGGCCCAAAGTGCTGCTGCTCGACGAGCCGCTCGGCGCGCTCGACCTGAAGCTCAGGGAGCAGATGCAGGAAGAATTGCGGCTTCTTCAAAAGCAGCTTGGCATCTCGTTCGTCTTCGTCACCCATGATCAGGGGGAGGCGCTCTCCATGGCGGACCGGGTGGCGGTGTTCAACAAGGGCAAGATCGTGCAGGCCGGCACGCCCGAAGAGATCTACAACCGGCCAAAGACGCGTTTCGTTGCCGATTTTGTCGGCTCCTCCAACGTGCTGTCACCGGGTTTCGCCGCCCGCCATGGGGCAGGCGACCATGCCGTCAGTCTCAGGCCGGAAAAGATCCAGCTTGGCGAAGGGAGGGGCGCGGACGAGATCACCGTGACGGCGCGGCTTCTGACCGTCAATTATTTCGGCGCGACCAAGCGGCTTGCGATGGAGGTCGAGGGCGAGCGGCTGCATGCCGCCGTTTCCGCCGACGCACCGGTTTCCGGCGAGCAGGTCGCCGTGCACTGGCGCAGGGATGACATGTGGGTGCTGGCATCATGATCGCTGATGGTCTCGGCAGACGGGCACATCCCGCGAAGCTGCGCATTGCCGCCGGCGATCTGTTCTGGCGACGGCCGGGCCTGCTTGCCGCCGCCCTGCTGTTGCCGCCGCTTCTGTGGCTCGGCATCGTCTATATCGGCGCGCTGCTCAACCTTCTGGCGCAAAGCTTCTTCTCGATCGACGAGTTTTCCGGTCTCGTCATTCACCAGTTCACGCTGAAATCCTATCTGGAGCTTTTGCGCCCGGCCAATGCCGATATCATCCTGCGCACCCTTGTCATGGCGGCGAGCGTCACGCTGGCAAGTGCGGTCATTGCCTTCCCGATCGCCTATTACGCCGCGCGCTATGCCAGGGGAAAGGCCAAGGCGCTGTTCTATCTCGGCGCCATGCTGCCGCTGTGGTCGTCCTATCTGGTCAAGGTCTATGCCTGGAAGCTCATTCTCGCCAAGGAGGGTATCCTCACCTGGGTGCTGTCGAAACTGCATCTGACCTTTCTGCTTGACGGTCTGCTGGCGCTGCCGGCGGTTGGCGGTTCGTCGCTGTCGGTGAGCTTTCTCGGCACCTTCATCGTTTTCGTCTATATCTGGCTGCCCTATATGATCCTGCCGATGCAGGCGGCGCTGGAGCGCGTGCCGATGAACCTGATCGAGGCTTCGGCCGATCTCGGCGCAAACGGCGGCGCGACCTTTCGCCATGTGATCCTGCCGCTGGCGCTGCCCGGCGCGGTCGCCGGCTCGATCTTCACCTTCTCGCTGACGCTCGGCGATTACATCATCCCGCAGATCGTCGGCCCGTCGCGGCTGTTCATTGGCCAGGCGGTCTATGTGCAGCAGGGCACCGCCGGCAATGTACCGCTGGCCGCCGCCTTCTCGGTGGTGCCGATTGTCATCATGGTCATCTATCTGGCGCTGGCCAAAAAAGCGGGGGCGTTCAATGCACTCTGATGTTCGCAGCCCCCTGATGCTCAGGCTCGCGGCCTTTGGCGGGCTCTTGTTCCTGCATCTGCCGATCCTGCTGATCTTTGTCTATGCCTTCACGACGGAAGAACGCTCCTATCAGTGGCCGCCGCCGGGGCTGACGCTCAGATGGTTTGCCGCCACCTGGAACCGTCCCGATGTCTGGGCAGCGCTTGGCCTGTCGCTGCGCGTTGCCGCCATTGCCACGGGGGTAGCGCTCGTGCTTGGCACGCTGGCGGCGGCTGCCGTCTCGCGCACGCGGTTTTTCGGCCGCGAGAGCATTTCGCTTCTGGTCATCCTGCCGATCGCATTGCCGGGGATCGTCACCGGCATCGCCTTGCGCACAGCCTTTGGCGAGGCGGGCATTCCCTTCTCGATCTGGACCATCGTCATCGGCCACGCCACCTTTTGCGTGGTGACGGTCTACAACAATGCGGTTGCCCGGTTTCGCCGGACATCGTCATCGCTGATCGAGGCGTCGATGGATCTCGGCGCGGACGGTTTCGCCACCTTCTGGCATGTGGTCCTGCCGCATATCGCAACGGCGCTTCTGGCCGGCGGCATGCTGGCCTTCGCGCTGTCCTTCGATGAGGTGATCGTGACGACGTTTACCGCGGGCCAGCAGCAGACCCTGCCGATCTGGATGCTGGAAGAGCTGATCCGCCCGCGCGAAAGGCCGGTCACCAATGTGGTGGCCATGGTTGTCGTGCTGGTCACCTTCTTCCCGATCCTTCTTGCCTATTACCTGACCCGCGGCGCCGAGGACATCGGCGGGAGCGGAAAATGAACCAACGGAGCTTCGACATGGAAAAACAAATGCTGATCGGCGCCGACCTTGTGAACGGGGAGGAGCAGAGCGAAACCGTCCTCAATCCGAAGACCGGAGAGCTGATCGCTGAATTGCCGGAAGCATCCGCCGACCAGATCGACCGGGCGGTAGGCGCGGCGACGAAAGCCTTTGCCGGCTGGTCGCGCACGACGCCGGCAACGCGGTCGGCCTATCTGCTGGCGATCGCGGAGAGGATCGAGAAGGAGGCGGAAAGCTTCGCCGCGCTCGAGGCGCTCAATTGCGGCAAACCGATCAATGCGGTGCTCCAGGACGAGATCCCGGCGATCGTCGATTGCTATCGCTTCTTCGCCGGCGCGATCCGCACCCAGCAGGGCATGATTGCCGGCGAATATCTGGATGGCTTCACCTCCATGATCCGGCGTGATCCCGTCGGCGTCATCGGCTCGATTGCGCCGTGGAACTATCCGTTGATGATGATGGCCTGGAAGCTGGCGCCTGCCCTTGCCGGGGGCAATACGGTGGTGTTCAAACCCTCCGAGCAGACCCCGCTGACCGCGCTGAAGCTGGCAAAGGTAATGGCCGAGATCCTGCCGGAAGGCGTGGTCAATGTCGTGCTCGGGCGCGGCGAGACGGTCGGCAACGGACTGATCAACCATTCCGGCGTGCACATGGTGTCGATCACGGGCGACATCGCCACCGGCCGCAAGATCCTGCAGGCCGCGGCCAAGACCGTGAAGCGCACCCATCTGGAGCTCGGCGGCAAGGCGCCGGTGATCGTCTATGGCGATGCCGATATCGAGGCGGTGGTCGAGGGCATCCGCACATTCGGCTATTACAATGCCGGGCAGGATTGCACCGCCGCCTGCCGCATCTATGCGGAAAAGTCGATCTACGACAGGCTCGTCGCCGATCTGTCGAGCGCGGTATCGACCATTTGCTACAATGATCCCGACGATACCAAGAATGAGATCGGCCCGCTGATTTCCGAACGCCAGCGCGACCGGGTGGCAAGCTTTGTCCAGCGCGCGCTGGATACCGGACATATCGAACTGGCCACCGGCGGCGCGGTGCCGGAAGGGCCGGGCTTCTTCTATCAGCCGACGGTGGTTGCCAATGCCAATCAGGATGATGAGATCGTCCGCCGCGAGGTGTTCGGTCCCGTCGTCTCCGTGACGCCATTTACCGCCGAAGACGATGTGATCGGCTGGGCCAATGATTCCAATTACGGTCTGGCCTCGTCGGTCTGGACGAAGGATGTCGGCAAGGCGATGGCGGCATCTGCTGCGCTGCGCTATGGCTGCACCTGGGTCAACACCCATTTCATGCTGTGCAATGAAATGCCCCATGGCGGGTTGAAGCAATCCGGCTACGGCAAGGATATGTCGCAATATGCGCTGGAAGACTACACGGTCGTCCGCCATGTGATGATCAGTCACGGCTAGAGCGCGACAAAGCCAGACTAAAGCCCCGATCTCCCCTTTATGCCGGGGAGATCGGAGATATTGCGGAAAGCGGAGGCGTCGGGTTACGAAACCCCGCCGAGGCAGAGATATTTGATCTCCAGATAGTCCTCGATCCCGTATTTCGAGCCCTCGCGGCCAAGGCCGGACTGCTTGACGCCGCCGAATGGGGCGACTTCGGTGGAAATCAGGCCGGTATTGATGCCGACCATGCCGGTTTCAAGCGCTTCGGCCACGCGGAAGACGCGGGCAAGGTCGCGGGCGTAGAAATAGCCGGCAAGGCCGAACTCGCTGTCATTGGCCATCGCGATCACCTCGTCTTCGCTCTCGAAGCGAATGAGCGGCGCCACCGGGCCGAAGGTTTCCTCATGCGCGACCTTCATTTTCTAGGTCACGCCGGTCATGACGGTCGGCTCGAAGAAGGTTGCGCCGAGGTTCGAGCGGTTGCCGCCCGCAATCACCTTTGCACCCTTGGTGACGGCGTCGGTGATATGGTCCTCGACCTTTGCAAGCGCCAGGGGGCTGATCAGCGGGCCGACAGTGACGCCGTCTTCGAACCCGTCGCCGACCTTCAACGCGAGCACCTTTTCCTTCAGCTTCTCGGCGAAGGCATCATAGACGCCGGCCTGGACATAGATGCGGTTGGCGCAGACGCAGGTCTGGCCGTTGTTGCGGTATTTGGCGATCATCGCACCCTCGACGGCGGCATCGAGATCGGCATCGTCGAACACGATGAAGGGCGCGTTGCCGCCGAGCTCCAGCGACATTTTCTTGATCGTATCGGCGCATTGCCGCATCAGGATGCGGCCGACGCGGGTGGAGCCTGTGAAGGTGATTTTGGCGACCTTTTCGTTGGCGCAAAGCTCTTCGCCGGCCGCGGCGGCATCGGCGCAGGGGATCACGTTGAAGACGCCGGAGGGAATGCCGGCGCGCTCGGCAAGCACCGCCATGGCAAGCGCCGAGAGCGGGGTTAATTCGGCGGGCCGGGCAACGAAGGTGCAGCCGGCGGCAAGCGCGGGCGCGACCTTGCGGGCGATCATCGCGTTGGGAAAGTTCCACGGCGTGATCGCGCCGACCACGCCGACCGGCTGTTTCATCACGATGATGCGCTTGTCGGGCTGGTGGCCCGGTATGGTATCGCCATAGACGCGCTTGGCCTCTTCGCCAAACCATTCGATGAAGCTTGCGCCATAGAGGATTTCGCCGCGCGCTTCCGGCCAGGGCTTGCCCATTTCGGCTGTCAGGATGGTCGCTAGATCATCGGCGTTCTCGACCATCAGGTCATACCATTTGCGCAGAAAGCCGGCGCGCTCCTTGCCAGTCAACGCGGCCCAGGCGGGCTTTGCGGCATGGGCAGCATCGATCGCGGCGCGGATATCGTCGACGGAAAGATCGGCGACAGAGGCGATCTTCTCGCCCGAGGCGGGATTGAACACGTCGAAGGTTCGATCGCGTTCGATCCACGCGCCGTTGACAAAGGCGCGGTGCTCCAGAAGGGACGGGTCTTTCAGCTTCATGCCAGCCTCTCCTTCACGGCGGCAATCGATGCCTCGAGAATGTCGACGCCTTCGGCCAGCACCGCTTCCTCGATCGTCAGCGGGGCGAGGAAGCGGATGACATTGCCGTAAACGCCACAGGTGAGCAGGATCAGACCGCGCTTCTGCGCTTCCAGCCGGACGGCATTGGTCATGTCCGGGTTCGGCGCGCCGTCTTCCGTCATGAACTCGGCGGCGACCATGAAGCCCGGACCGCGGATCTCGGCGATTTCGGGCGTGGTCGCGCGGATCGCCTCAAGCCGCTGCTTGAGGTACGAGCCAAGCCGGTTGGCGCGGTTCAGGAGGTCTTCCTCCGCGATCACGTCGAGCACCGCGTTGGCGGCGGCGATCGACAGCGGATTGCCGCCATAGGTGCCGCCGAGCCCTCCGGGCCCGGCCGCATCCATCATCGACGCCCGGCCGGTGACGGCGGCAAGCGGCAGGCCGCCGCCGATGCCCTTGGCGATGGTCGTCAGGTCGGCGGCGACATCATAGGCTTCCATGGCGAAGAGATGCCCGGTGCGGCCGATGCCGGTCTGCACCTCGTCGGCGATCATGACGATGCCATGCTCGTCGCAGAGGGCGCGAATGGCGCGCATCAGTTCGGCGGGCGCCGGATAGAAGCCGCCTTCGCCCTGCACCGGCTCGATGATGATGGCGGCGACGCGGGCGGGGTCCAGATCGGTCTTGAACAGGGACTTCAGCGCCTTGAGGCTGTCCTCGACCGAGGTCTCGTGCAGTTCAGCGGGGTAGGGGATGTGGAACACATCCGGCATCATCGGCCCGAAGCCGGTCTTGTAGGGCGCGACCTTGCCGGTGAGCGACAGCGTCATGAAGGTGCGGCCATGGAACCCGCCGTTAAAGGCGATGACGGCGGAACGGCCTGTGGCGGCGCGCGCGACCTTGACGGCATTTTCAACCGCTTCGGCGCCGGTGGTGACGAACACGGTCTTCTTGTCGAAATCGCCGGGCACGGCGGCATTCAGCCGCTCGGCGAGCCGGATGTAATGCTCGTAGGGCAGCACCTGGTGGCAGGTGTGGGTGAAGCGCTTGAGCTGATCTTCCACCGCCGCCATCACCTTCGGATGGCAATGGCCGGTATTGACCACGGCGATGCCGGCGGCAAAGTCGATATAGCGCCGGCCCTCGACATCGAAGACTTCCGCGTTCTTGGCGCGGTCGACATAAATCTGCGTCTGCATGCCGACGCCGCGCGAAATGGCCGCGTCCCGCCGCGTGGCGATGTCCGAATTCAACATGAGCTGCTCCTGGTTTGGCGGTTCTTGCCGCTGTCTTAATGGCAGGAGCGTATGTGGCTTTCGATCGGTAAAAAAGTCTGTTTCTTGCTGAAGGCAAGATATTGATTTAATTGGTATCGAAGCAGGACCGATGAGGATATGAAGCATGCTCAGCACATCGCATGACGATATCGAGCTTGGACGGACGCTGAGGGCCGTGCGCGAGCGGGCCAAGCTGTCGCAGCGGGCGCTGGCGAAAAAGGCGAATGTATCGAGTTCGACCATCTCCTTGATTGAATCCGGCAGGCTCAATCCTTCAGTCGGCTCGCTGAAGCGGATCCTCGAGGGCATCCCGATCGGCCTGTCCGAATTCTTCGCCTTTACCCCGGAGGCCGAGAAGACGGTGTTCTATGCCGCCGAGGAACTGACCGAGATCGGCAAGGCGCGGCTATCGCTGAAGCAGGTGGGTAATTCCATCGGCCGCGCGATGATGATCCTGAAGGAGACCTACAGGCCGGGCGCGGATACCGGCCGGGTGATGTATCGCCACGAGGGCGAGGAGGGCGGGATCGTGATTTCCGGCCGGATCGAGATCACCGTCGGCGACCAGCGCAAGATACTGGGCCCCGGCGACGCCTATTATTTCGACAGCCGCGAGCCGCACCGCTTCCGTCAGGTGGGGCCGGAGGACTGCATCATCGTCTCCGCCAGCACCCCGCCGACATTCTGAGAATAGCCGTCACTCAAAGGCCCTTTGTATGAAACCCTCAGACCACAGGCGCCGATGCCGGTTCAGAAAGCCGCGCGGTAGATCGACAGCGCATCTTCCTCGCAGACCGGGCGCGGGTTGTTGACCAGAAGCCGGGTCTGGTTCATCGCGTCGGAGGCCAGTTTCGGGAGCATGTCCTCGGGAATATTCATCGCTCTGAGATTGGGCTGCAGGCCGCAGGCGCGCGACAGTTCCGCAAGCTTCTCGCAGAGGGCCGCGGCCCGTTCCTGTCCCTCCAGAGCCGATAGTTCCGGAAAAACGAAAAGCGCGAGCTCGGCATAGGGAGCAGGGGAGGTGACAATGTTGAACCGCAGGACATGCGGCAGAACCAGCGCGTTCGAGAGACCGTGCGGGATGTGGAAGTGCCCGCCGAGCGGATAGGCAAGCGCATGGACCGCGGCAACCGGCGAGTTGGCGAAGGCCTGTCCTGCCAGCATCGATCCCAGCAGCATGTCGGAGCGCGCGGCCTGGTCCGAGCCGTATTCGACCGCCTTCAGAAGCGAGCGGCCCATCAAGGTCAGCGCCTGTGTCGCCAGCATGCGCGATAACGGGTTGTTGTTGGGGCTCGCCGAGGCGTAGGCCTCGATCGCATGCACCATGGCGTCGATGCCGGTTGCCGCGGTTATGTGCGGGGGGAGGCCATAGGTCAGGGCGGGATCGAGCAGGGCGATATCGGGCAGCAGCACCGGCGAGACCACGCCCATCTTCTCATTGGCGCCGGTGGTGACGATCGATATCGGCGTGACCTCCGAGCCGGTCCCGGCGGTCGTCGGCACGAGAATGAGCGGTAGGCGCGGGCCGCGCGCCTTGTCCACGCCGTAGACATCCGCCAGCGTTTCCTTGCCCGGAACCAGAAGCGCAACCAGCTTCGCGACATCGAGCGAGGAGCCGCCGCCAAGGCCAACAATCCCTTGCGCGTCAGCCGATCGCGCCGCGTCGACGGCTGAAAGCACCACATGCTCGGGCGGATCGGCCTCTACATCGCCGAACAGTTCCACGGCGATGCCGCCTTTTCGCAAAAGGTCCACAGCCCGGTCGACGATCCCCGTCGCCATCATGCCGGGATCGGTGACAAGCATGATGCGATCTCCGATCTGGGCCTTCACCAGCGTCGGCAGTTCCTCCAGGGCGCCGACGCCGAAGCGGATGGATTTTGCGGTGTTGAAAGCGAATTTATTCATGGTTTCCTCGAAAGTCCGTCTTGGCCGGCGAAGCGGAACGCGAACGCCGCAACCGGAGTCAAGCACGCGGCGGGCGGCTCATACGGCGATGCCGCCAATCTGCAGCTCGGTAATGCGGCGCGCCATTGCGCGCTGCTGTTCGGGGGTCTCGCCGGAGCGCGGCCGATACCAGATCGCCATCCAGTTCACGGCGCCGAGCATGCCCTTGACGGCCAATGAAACGTCCGCGTCGGAGCGGATGCTTCCATCGGCCTGACCCGCGCGAAAAGCTTCGACGAAGAGCAGTTCGAACCGGTGCCTTATATCCATCAGCTCATCAAGGCTGTCGCGCTGTTCGGGGGTGGTCGCGCCCAGGCGGTGCATGTGCACGCCCTGCACGACGACCGCTTCGTAGGCGATGTTCTGCATCATGGTCAGAGCGTGCGCCTCAAGCATGCGCGTGAGCTTTTCGCGACCGGTGCCGCCGGCCGCCATCGCTTCATTCACCGCGTCCATCAGCCGTCTCATGCCTTCGCGGTGCACCTCGAAGAACAGGTCGGTCTTGGAGCGGAAGTAATGGTAGATGCGACCCTTGGTCGCGCCGAGGCGACGGGCGACATCATCGATGCTGGTTCCCTGAAACCCCATTTCGGTGAAGCAGAGCGCGGCGCAATCAAGGATTTCGACGACGCTCTCGCCGAGTTCGCCCGACTCTTGCTGACCTCGGGTCTTCAGCGCCCATTCGCGGTGCATGTCGTTTTTCGCCACCGGTTCCCCCTGCGGTCAATTCCCAATCTGCGTCCTTCCAGCAATAAAGCCGATATCGAAGGCTCACAACAAACTTGATGTCGCGTTTGCGGTCTGGACAGTTCCGGATTGGCATACTACGGAGTATGTTGCAATAAGAAAGTCGCCGATATGCAAGGAGGTCCCAAGTTGAATGAAGCGCACGCCCCCCACCTTTCCGAGTGGGTAACCGTCGATCAGCCGATGGTCGACCGATTCGCCGACGCGATCGACGACCACCAGTTCATCCATGTCGATCCCGAACGGGCCAGGGCCGAAACCGCCTATGGCGGCACTATCGTGCACGGCTTTTACCTCTTGTCGATGCTGACTTCCTTCGCACGCAGCGCCCTGCCGCCGGCAAAACCGGGCGCGGTCGACGTCAATTATGGCTTCGACAAGCTGCGCTTCCTCACCCCGGTCCCGGTCGGCTCGCGCTTGCGCGCCAGCTTTACCCTGACAGGCGAGACGCCAAAGGCGGGCGGCATTCTGCGCAGCTATGAGGCAAGCGTTGAAATTGAAGGCGTGGATCGCCCCGCTCTCGCGGCAAACTGGCTGGTTCTGACGGTTGGGGACTGACGACGAAGAAGCGGGCCAGCGGCGCTGATTGCGCGTAACAGAAACGAAATTCATCGAGACAAGTGATTCGGAGGAGATAGATATGTCGGTTTCATTCAAGGATCAGGTGGCGGTCGTCACCGGCGCGGGCGGCGGTCTGGGCCGTTCCCACGCTCTCATGCTTGCCAGCCACGGCGCGGCCGTCGTGGTGAACGATTTCGGCGGCGCGCGCGACGGCAGCGGCGGCACGACGGGGGCCAGCGAAGCCGTGGTGCGGGAAATCACCGCGGCGGGCGGGCGCGCCATCGCCAATGCCGGCAACGTCGCCTCGGAGGCGGATATGGCGGAGATGGTCGATCAGGCGCTTTCGGCCTTCGGTCGGATCGACGTGCTGATCAACAATGCCGGCATCCTGCGCGACAAGTCCTTCGCGAAGATGGAAATCGAGGATTTCCGTCGCGTGGTCGAGGTGCATCTGATGGGCACGACGATTGCGACCAAGGCCGTCTGGGCGCAGATGCGCGAGCAGAAATACGGCCGCATCCTCGTCACCTCATCGACATCCGGCAGCTATGGCAATTTCGGCCAGTCCAATTACGGGGCCGCCAAGATGGGCGTGCTCGGGCTGATGAATGTGCTCCATCTCGAAGGCGCGAAATACGGCATTCACGTCAACGCGATCGTGCCCACCGCGGCCACGCGCATGACCGGCGACATGATGGATCCGGCCATGCTGGAGTTGCTCGCGCCCGAACTGGTATCGCCCGCAGCGGTCTGGCTGGTGAGCCGCGACGCGCCCTCGCGCACCGCGCTGCTCGCAGGCGCGGGCACCGTCGCGCGCCTCGCGCTGGTCGAAAGCCAGGGCGTGTGCTTCGCCGGTCAGGAATTCACGCCTGAAACCGTCGGCGCGCGTTTCGAGGAGATCGCCAGTCTTGACGGGCAGATCGAGGTGATGGCCGGTCTCGATCACGTCGACCGGATCATCGCGAATGCCCGCGCAGCCATGGCGAAGGAGGGCTGAGGCGATGAGCGAACGTCTCCCGCCGCTACCGCGCAGCGCCTATGCCTGGCACTACGATACGGTGACGCAATGGAACGATTGCGATGTCTACGGGCACGTGAACAACGTGTCCTACCTGTTCTATTTCGACACGGCGATGAATATGGCGCTGATCGAGCATGGCGCGCTTGATCTCTCGGCCGAGGCCAAGGGGCCGATCGGGCTGGTGGTGCAGAACGGCACGCAATACTTCCGCGAGATTACCTTTCCGGCGAAGCTCAGCATCGGCGCGCGCGTCGAGGCCATCGGGCGCACCAGCCTGACCTGGGGTTTCGGCCTTTTCGACCTTGAAAGCGATAGCTGCGCCGCAAGGGGCCGCTTCGTCCACGTTTATGTGGACCGGGTCACGCGCCGCCCGATCCCGCTCACGCCGGAGTTGCGGGCCTGCGCCGAGGCGCTGTTGCGCGATCCTGCCTTAGACAACAAGGAGTCCTCGTCATGAGGGAAGCCGTCATCGTTTCGACCGCACGCACGCCGATTGGCAAGGCCTATCGCGGCGCGTTCAACGCCACCACCGCGCCCCGGCTGATCGGCCATGCTATCGAGCATGCCGTCGGCCGCGCCGGCGTTGACCCCGCGGAGATCGAGGATGTGGTCGTCGGCGCCGCCCTGCAGCAGGGCACCACCCATATGAACATCGCGCGCACGGGCCTTTTGCGCGCCGGGCTTCCGGTGACCGTTCCGGGACAGAGCGTCGACCGGCAATGCGCCTCCGGCCTGATGGCGATCGCGATCGCGGCCAAAGAGATCATATCGGACGGAATGGCGGTGACGATCGGCGGCGGCGTCGAGCAGATTTCGCTGGTGCAGACGCCCGAGATGAACACACGTCACTGGCACGACCCATGGATTAGCGAGCGGCTGCCGGCAACCTATATGGCGATGGTGGAAACCGCCGAGATCGTCGCGCGCCGCTATGGCGTGAGCCGCGAGGCCCAGGATGCCTATGCGCTGCAGTCGCAACAACGCACCGCCGCGGCCCAGGCGGCCGGCAGGTTCGATGACGAGATCGTGCCGCTCCGTACCACCATGCAGGTCACCGACCGCGAGAGTGGCGAAACCACGATGCGCGAGGTGACGCTTGAGCGCGACGAGGGCAATCGCCCTTCCACGACGCTGGATGGCCTCGCGGGCCTTGCCCCGGTATTCAAGGATGGCCAGCAGGTGTCTGAAGGCGTGTTCGTGACCGCCGGCAACGCCTCGCAACTGTCCGACGGCGCCTCGGCCTCGGTGCTGATGGAACGCCGCGAGGCGGAACGCCGGGGGCTTGCGCCGCTCGGTCTTTATCGCGGCATCGCCGTCACCGGCGTTTCGCCCGACGAGATGGGGATCGGCCCGATATCGGCGGTGACGAAGCTTCTTGCCGCCCATGACCTGAGCGTCGACGACATAGGCCTTTGGGAGCTGAATGAAGCCTTCGCCGCCCAGGTGATCCCGTCGCGCGACCGGCTCGGCATTCCCGACGAACTGCTGAACGTGAACGGCGGCGCGATCTCGATCGGCCATCCTTACGGCATGTCGGGCGCGCGCATGGTGGGCCACGCCTTGACTGAGGGCAAGCGGCGCGGCGCGCGCTACGTCGTCGTCACCATGTGCGTCGGCGGCGGCATGGGCGCGGCAGGGCTGTTTGAGGTTCTCTGAGCAAAAGCATTAAGACGGCCACCGCACGCGGCGGCCGTCTTCTTTTTTTAACAGACCCAAAGCTCAGCCCGAACCACGCAGCAAACGCCGGGCAGACAAGCGATGAGCCTCAACCCAGACCGGTGCGTCGATTGAGCCAGTCCGGGTAGGGGACATCCCGCTGCGCCATTTCCATCTCCTGCAGGCGCGCGGCGGCAGTCGGAGGGAACGGCGCGGCCTTCGGCTTGCCGGTATTGCGGGCAACGTGGAGCAGAACCTGCTCGCACCAGGCCAGCCGTTCGCCGCTCTCGTCCAGCATCTCCTGATAGAGGTGCATCCGCTTGGCATCGACCGCCAGAACCCGCGTGCCGACCGTAAAGGCGTCGCCCTCATGGCATTCGCGCTGATAGCCGATCCGCATCTCCAGCGTGTAGAGGGTGGCTTCGCTTTCGGCACGATAGGCCTCATCGAGGCCGATCTCCTCCATCAGCGCGGTCACCGAGCGGGAAAAGGCGATGCCATAGGCGAAATCGCCCATGTGGCCGTTATAGTCCACCCAGTCCGGTAGCACGCGGAACGCGCTCTGGAATATGGCGTTGCTCATGATTTGCTCCTGGCAGCGAAACGATGGCGGATTTCGCCCACGATCCCGCGGCGGAACAGCAGGACGCAGACGATGAAGGTTGCGCCAAGCGCCGTGGTCACGGGGAAGCCGGTGGTGGCGAAGTAATTCTGCAGGGTGACGACCAGCCCCGCGCCGACGATCGGCCCGGCAATGCTGCCGATTCCGCCCAGAAGCGTCATCAGGATCACCTCGCCGGACATGTGCCAGTTCACATCCGTCAATGTCGCGAACTGGAACAGGATCGCCTTGAGCCCGCCGGCCAGACCGGCAAAGCCCGCCGACATGACGAAAGCGCCGAGCTTGTAGCGCTGCACCGAGTAGCCGAGAGAGATCGCCCTCTGTTCATTCTCGCGGATGGCCTGCAGAACCATGCCGTAGGGCGAATGCACGATCCGCCAGATCGCGAAGATGCTGGCGACGAAGACAATGGCGATGACGTAGTAGAGCACATTGCCGTCGGCGAGATCGATCACCCCGAAAAGACGCCCGCGCGAGAAACCCTGAATGCCGTCTTCGCCGTGCGTGAAGGGCGCCTGAAGGCAGAAGAAGTAGAACATCTGCGCCAGCGCCAGTGTGACCATCGCAAAATAGATGCCCTGCCGGCGCACCGCCAGAAGCCCCATGACCAGGCCCAGCACAAGTGCTGCGGCGACGCCTGCGAGAATGGCAAATTCGGGGTTCACCTCCCAGACCTTCAGCGCATGCGCCGTGACATAGGCGGAACCGCCGAAGAAAGCGGCATGGCCAAAGGACAGGAGTCCGCCATAGCCAAGCAGAAGGTTGAAGGCGGAAGCAAACAGCGCGAAGCACATCAGCTTCATCAGCAATACCGGATAGATCCAGAGCGGCAGTATCATCAGTAGGGCGATGAGCGCCAGCACGATAAGCTGTTGCCGCCGGTGCGGGCGGGCGGTCTCGGCCACCGTCTCGAATTCTTCGGCTTCGATCATCTCAGTTTTCCTTTCCGAAGAGCCCTGCAGGGCGCAAGATCAGGACGATCGCCATGATGACGAAGATCGCGATATTCGCCGCCTCGGGGTAGAACACCTTGGTCAGCCCCTCGACGACGCCCAACAGATAGCCCGTGGCGATTGCGCCGAGGATCGAGCCCATGCCGCCGACGACGACCACCGCGAAGATGATAATGATCATGTTGGAGCCCATTGTCGGGCTGACCTGGAAGATCGGAGCGGCAAGCACGCCGGCAACGCCCGCAAGCGCGCAGCCAAAGGCGTAGGTCAGGGTCAAAAGCAGCGGCACGTTGACCCCGAAGGCCTGCACGAGCGTGGCGTCCTCGGTTGCGGCCCGCAGATAGGAGCCGATCTTGGTCTTCTCGATCAGCGCCCATGTGCCGAAGCAGATCAGCAGCGAGGCGATCACGACCCAGCCGCGATAGATCGGCACGGTCACGAAATCGGTGCGGATGACGCCTCGCATTTCGGCCGGGGTCGAAAACGGTTTGCCGGACGCGCCGTAGAAATGCTGGAACGCGCCCTCCAGAAGGAGAGCGAGGCCGAAGGTGAAGAGCAGGCCGTAGAGGTGGTCGAGATCGTAGAGGCGGCGCAGCATGGTGCGCTCGACCAGCGCGCCGACGAGGCCGACGAGGACGGGCGCAAGCAGTAGCGACGGCCAGTAGCCGAGACCCAGATACTGGCCCAGCATCCAGGCGGCGAAGGCCCCGAGCATGTAAAAGGCGCCGTGGGCGAAGTTCACAACTCGGAGCAGCCCGAATATCACCGCAAGGCCGAGCGACAGCAGCGCGTAGAACGAGCCGTTGATCAGGCCGATCATCACCTGCCCGGTGAGCACCACAAGCGGCACGCCAAAAATCATTGTCATGTCAAACTCCCAGTGCCTTGTTCAGCGCCTCGCGTCTGCCGGGCAGCTCGGCGACGGCAAAGCTGTCGATCATCTCGCCCTGATCCATGACGTAGAAATGATCCGCGATCCTGGCGGCGAAACGGAAGTTCTGTTCGACCAGAAGGACGCTGAGCCCGTGGGCCTTCAGCGCCTTCAGCATCTCGCCGATCCGGTTCACGATCACCGGGGCCAGACCCTCGGTCGGCTCATCAAGCAGGATCAGGCTGACGCCGGTGCGCAGGATGCGGGCGATCGCCAGCATCTGCTGCTCGCCGCCCGAAAGCTTGGTGCCGGGGCTGTGACGGCGTTCCAGCAGGTTCGGAAACAGCGTGTAGATCTCGTCGAGCGACATTTCCTTGCCGCTGCGGGCCACCAGCGGCGGCAGCATCAGGTTCTCTTCCACGCTGAGCGAGGCAAAGATGCCGCGTTCCTCGGGCACGAAGCC
Source organism: Martelella sp. FOR1707 (assembly GCF_053484265.1). Taxonomy (NCBI): domain Bacteria; kingdom Pseudomonadati; phylum Pseudomonadota; class Alphaproteobacteria; order Hyphomicrobiales; family Aurantimonadaceae; genus Martelella; species Martelella sp. FOR1707. Next base: position 549,537 of record NZ_JBAKFP010000003.1, read on the forward strand.
GATGCCGGCATGGGCGACGCGGTGCAGCGGCAGGCGCAGGATCGATCGCTGATCGAACTCGACCGTGCCGGTCCGCTTGCGCACGATCCCCATCAGACTGCGCAGCGTGGTGGTCTTGCCGACGCCGTTGCGGCCCAAGAGGGTCACGGTCTCGCCGGGGTAGACGTCAAGATCGACGCCATAAAGCGCCTGGCTTTCTCCGTACCAGGCTTCAAGGCCGCGCACCTTCAGCTGCTGCGGGCCGCGGGCCTCGCGCGTCGTCGCGGATGCATCAGTCATCGTCCTCGGTCCCCATATAGGCTTCGCGCACGCGCGGATCGGCGCTGACCTCGTCATAGCTTCCCTGCGTGAGTATCTCGCCGCGCTGCAGCACCGTGATGTCATCGCCGATATCGGCAACAACCTTGATATTGTGTTCCACCATCAGGACGGCGCAGTCCCGTGCGACATCGGCAATCAGCCGAGCCATCGTCTCGACATCCTCCTGGCCCATACCGGCCAGCGGCTCGTCGAGAAGCAGCACTTTCGGGTCGAGCGCCAGCGTGGTGGCGATCTCCAGAGCGCGCTTGCGCCCATAGGAGAGGTCCGCCGCCCGGTGATCGGCCATATCGGCAAGGCCGACGCGTCCGAGCAGCTCCATCGCGCGGGGCCTCAGCCGCGACAGGCTGGCGAGCGAGCGCCAGAACTGAACGGCAAGCCCGTTTTGCCTTTGCAGCGCCACACAGACATTGTCCACCAGCGACATGTCGCCAAAGGTCGCCGAGATCTGGAACGACCGGGCGACGCCAAGCCGCGCCACCTGCGCCGGCGCCATCCGGGTGATGTCCGTCTCGCCGACCATGATCGTGCCCGCGCTCGGCTGCAGGAACTTGGTCAGGAGGTTGAACACCGTGCTTTTGCCGGCGCCGTTCGGACCGATCAGCGCGTGGATCCGTCCGTAACGGATGTCGATATCGACATCCGTTACGGCCTGGAAGTTCCCGAAGGACTTGCTGAGACCCCGTGCCGACAGTGCGGCACGGGCGCTCTCCGGCGCGGTATGCGCCGAAACGGTAGCCATCGTCATAAGGTCGCCTTTACCCGTCGATGAGCGGGCAATCGCTCTGGTCGAGCGGCCGGAAAGCCTCGTCGCCCGGGATGGTGCGCAGGACCTTGTAATAGTCCCAAGGGCCCTCGGATTCTTCGGGTGACTTGACCTGGACGAGGTACATGTCATGGACGACGCGGCCATCCTTGCGCAGGGAGGCGTTATGGTTGAAGAAGTCGTCGATATCCATGCCGCGCATGGTTTCCATGACCTCGGAACCGCTCTTTGCCTGGCCCGATGCCTCGGCGGCCTTGAGGTAGTTCATCACCGAGGAATAGACGCCGGCATGGACCATGGTCGGCATCTTGCCGTCCATGCGTTCCCCGAACCGTTCCGACCAGGCGCGGGTTTCGTCGTTCATGTCCCAGTAGAAGGCGGTCGTCAGCGTCAGGTTCTGCGCGATGTCGAGACCGACGCCATGAACATCGGTCAGGAACAGCAGCATGCCGGCGATATCCTGCCCGCCGGCGGTGATGCCGAACTCTTCCGCCTGTTTCAGCGCGGTCATCGTATCGCCGGAGGAGTTGGCAAGCGCAATCACATCCGCGCCGGAGGCCTGGGCCTGCAGCAGGTAGGACGAGAAATCGGAGGTTTCGCGCGGATGCATGACCTGCCCGACAACCGTGCCGCCGGCAGCCTTGACGGCCGCAGCCGTATCGGCCTCAAGCGCATGGCCGAAGGTGTAATCGACAGTCAGGAAGAACCAAGTCTTGTCGCCCTGCAGCGTCATCGCGCGACCGGTTCCGTTCGCCAGCGCATAGGTGTCCCATGTCCACTGGGCCGTCGATGGTGAACAGGAAGCGCCTGTCAGCGCCGAGGAGCCCGCGGTCGAGATCAGCAGGGCCGTATCGCTCTGGCGGGTGATTTCCTGCACGGCGAGGGCCACCGAGGACGTCGGCACGTCGGCGATCGCGATCACGTTCTGCTCGTCGATCCAGCGGCGCGCCAGCGTGGAGCCGACATCCGGCTTGTTCTGGTGGTCGCCGACGATGACCTCGACATCTTCGCCCAGAAGCTTGCCGCCAAAGTCCTCGACAGCCATCTCCGCGGCGACTTGCGAGCCCTTGCCGGAAAGGTCGTAATTCATCCCCGACATGTCTGTCAGAACGCCGATCCGATAAGGCTCGGCCTGCGCTCCCGCCGCCAGCGCGACGGAGAAGGCCGACGTCAGAATGGCCTTTGTTATTACAGTCATAAATATTCTCCTCCCAATTGGCACCACTCGAGGTGCATGAAAAAGCCGGGCGAACCCACGCGCCGGCCGGTGATCAGGCCCCGCCGCCGCCTTCGGCAAGCAGCTTGGCCAGCAGAAACTGGTCGCCCTCGGCGCCTTCGGCCCAATTGCGCCGGGCATGGGCGTCGATGGCGGATTTGGTCATGCGCAGCGACATCGGCGGTATTTCCGCGATCGCTTTCGCCCATGTTTTCGCCTCTTCAAGGGCCCTGCCCTGATGAACCGTGCGGTCGGCGAGGCCGAGCGTCAGCGCCTCGTCTGCGCCGATCGTTTCATCGCAGCACAGAATTCTCTTGGCGCGGCCCGCGCCGACGCGTTCGGTTAGAAGCGGAAGGCCGCCCCAGCCGAGTGTCATGCCGAGACGCACCTCCGGAAAGCGCAGATAGGCACCCTCGGCCATGACGCGGAAATCGGCGCAAAGCGCGAGGATCGCGCCGCCGCCGATGGCCGGCCCCTCAAGCGCGGCGATGACGATCTGCGGAAGCCGCCGCCAGGCCGTGCTCATGCGCACGCCCGCATTCATGGCCAGGTGACGGGCGACCGCCGGGCCCTGCGGGTCCCAAAGCCGCGGGTCCTTCAGGTCCACGCCGGCGGCAAAGATTTTCGGCGTGCCGGCGAGAACGATCACCGAAACATCGGGATTGAGCGACAGCTCCCTTGCCGCCGTCTCCAGCGCGTCGATCATCGCGTGATCCAGCGCATTCGCCTTTCCGCCACGATCGAATCGTACGGTTGCAATCGCGCCTTCTACCTCAACCTCAACACCGGACATTGCGGCCATTTCCCTCGTCATTTCACCGTCGCCGAGCGACATACTACTAAGTATGTTGCACAATGAGGCACAACAATGCAATATGAAATATGAGAGGACGGAAGCCGACGCGCGTCCCGAATTTGAGTTTTTCCTGAGGAGGACAAGATGGCCCCCAAGCCCCCCGGCAAGGCCCCTGAAACCGCTGCGACGGCCGATCCGGCTTTGGACAGAAAGCGCTCCGTGCTGCGCTATGTCCTTGATGGGTATGCGCAAACCCAGCCCGAAGCGCCGTTCGTCCAGTTCTGGCCGGGGCCGACATGGACCTATGGCGAATTGCATCGCAGGGTGCGCCTCAGGGCCAGCGCGCTGGCGCAAGCCGGCGTCAAGCGCGGCGATCACGTGCTTTGTCTGATGGGCAACAGTCCCGACCTTCTGTGCAGTTGGTTCGCGATCAACTACCTCGGCGCGGTCTATGTGCCGATCAACACCGGCGCGCGCGGTCACATGCTCGAACACATCCTCAGCGATGCGGATGCGCAAGTGCTGATCGCGCAGGCCGCCTTGGTCGAGCGGTTGGCGGAGGTGAAGCCCGGCAAGGTGAAGACCGTGCTGGTGGTCGAGGGCGAGCCCGAGGCGATCGAGGGCTACGACATTCGGCCGCTGGTCGACCCGCAAGCCGAAGACGCGGAAGCGCTGAACCTCGCGCAGCCGATCGAACCCTGGGACCTGCATGCGATCATGTACACGTCAGGCACCACCGGCAACGCCAAGGGGGTGATGAGCACCTATGCGCAGCACTACACGATGGGCCCCGACGCCTTCGACTGCGTCGAGGCCGATGACCGATGCATGATCTGCGGGCCGATCTTCCATTGCGGTTCGACGCTTTACGTGAATGCGATGCTGGCGCGCGGGCTTTCGATCGGCATGATGCGCGAGTTCAAGACCGACACGTTCTGGCAGGCCGTTCGCGAGACCGGCTCGACCTACTGCCTCCTTCTCGGCGTCATGGCCGCCTTCCTGCTCAAGGCGCCGGTCCGCCCGGACGACCGCGACCATCCGCTGCGCCGCGCCTTCATTACGCCCTTCGGCGAGGATGGCCCTCTGTTTGCCGAACGGTTCGGCATCGAGGCCTGGACCATCTACAACATGACGGAGATCGCAAGCCCCCTGCATGCCGGCCCCGGCATCAAGACCAAGGGGATCGCCGGCAAGCCGCGCCCCTGGTGCGAGCTTCGGATCGTCGATGAAAACGACATGCCGCTGGGTGACGGCGAGGTGGGTGAACTGACCATCCGGTCGCACCGCCCCTGGGCGCTGATGGCGGGCTACTACAATAATCCCGCGGCAACCGTCGAGGCCATGCGCAATGGCTGGTTCCACACCGGCGACAGCTTCCGCCGGGACGAGGACGGAACCTACTACTTTGTCGACCGGCTCAAGGACGTTATCCGCCGGCGCGGCGAGAACATCTCGTCCTTCGCGCTGGAAAGCGAGGTCCTGAACCTGCCGGAGATCCGCGAATGCGCCGCCGTGGCGGTGCCGTCCGAGTTCAGCGAGGATGACGTGCTGATCGTCGTATCGCCGGCCAGCGGACAAGGCATAGACCCGGCTTCCGTCATCGAGCGGCTCGCCGGGACGCTGCCGCGCTTCATGGTGCCGCGTTACCTGCGCGTCCTCGAAGACCTGCCGAAGACAGCATCCGGCAAGGTGCAAAAGCACCTGCTGCGCAAGGACGGCGTCACCACCGATACCTGGGATCGCGAGGGCGCAGGAGAGTCTCGCGCGCGGTGAGAATGCGCGTGAATGATTCACAGACATGGTCTTGAGGATTGCGAACCGATAATCAGTTTACGCGCGACGGTGCGGCGATAAGCGGGCAACGCCGCGATTCTGTCGTTGAGGAAAGCTGAACCATTCTTCGCGGTTCTTTTAGGGGGGCGGCCCGGTGTCAGCGTGTTCTTCGCTTTCCCGCGCGTCCTGCCTATTCCAGATCGATCCGCTGGCCGGTTTCGTCGAAGAGATGCCAGTGGCTCTGTCTCGGGCGAACATCGACGACGTCGCCGCGCGAAAGCGCGCTCTGTCCCGGCTCATGGATCAGAACCGGTGTTCCATCCGGCAGTGTGCAGTGCAGGTAAGTGTTGGCGCCGTGCTGCTCGGAGACCGAGACGGTGACCGGCCATGTCAGTGCGTGCTCTTCAGCCGTCACGAGGTGTTCGGGCCGGATACCGAGCGTCACTTTCTGCCCGGCTGCATGCCCGGTGGCATGGTCGGCGAGTTTAAGCGGCGGCAGGTGCTCCGTGTTGAAAACCAGCGCTCCGTCGTCAGCCCGGTCGAGTTTGCCCTCGACGAAATTCATTCTGGGCGAACCGATAAAGCCGGCGACGAAGGTGTTGCGCGGGGTGTTGTAGAGTTCCAGCGGCGCCCCGACCTGCTCGATGACGCCGCGTCTCAATACCACGATCTTGTCGGCCATGGTCATCGCCTCGATCTGGTCGTGGGTCACGTAGATCATGGTGTTGCCGAGCCGTTCATGAAGTTTGGTGATTTCGAGCCGCATATGGACGCGCAGTTCGGCGTCGAGATTGGAAAGCGGTTCGTCGAACAGGAATATCTTCGGATCGCGGGTGATCGCGCGGCCGATCGCCACACGCTGCCGCTGGCCGCCGGAAAGCTGCTTTGGTCGGCGGTCGAGCAGCGCATCGATCTGCAGCATTTCGGCGGCGATCGCGACGCGGCGGTTGATCTCATCCTTCGGCATCCGGATGTTTTCCAGTCCGAAGCTCAGATTTTCCCGCACCGTCATGTGGGGATAGAGCGCATAGGACTGGAACACCATCGCCACGCCGCGATCTGCCGCCGCCACATGCGCTACGCTTTCGCCGTCGATCCGGATGTCGCCGCTGGTCACATCCTCAAGCCCGGCGATCATGCGCAGCAAGGTGGACTTGCCGCAGCCGGACGGCCCGACAAAGACGACGAATTCACCATCATCGATTGTCAGGTTGACGTCGGGGATGACTTCGACAACGCCGAAACATTTGTTGAGGTTTTCGAGGGTCAGTTTTGCCATGGTTGTCGAGCCTACTTGATGCCGGTGGAGGCGATGCCGCTGGTGATGTAACGCTGCAGAAAGATAAAGGCGAAGGCGAGCGGCAGGGCTGTCAGCGTGGTCATCGCCAGAAGCAGGTCGTAGCGGATCTCGAATTCCGTCTGGAACGAGGCGAGGGCGAGCTGCAGGGTGAAAGATTCCCGGTTGTTGAGCACGATCAGTGGAAGCAGGAAATCGTTCCAGCGCGACAGGATCGAGAAGATCGCGACCACCGCCAGCGCCGGGGAGGACAGGGGCAGGATGATGCGCCAGAAAATGCGCCATTCGCTGGCATGGTCCATGCGCGCCGCCTCCAGCAATTCGTCGGGAATGGTGAGCATGTATTGGCGCAGCAGAAACACGCCGGTCGGTGTGGCGACGGTCGGCAGGATCACACCCCACAGACTGCCGACGAGACCGAGTTGGGCAACGATCAGATAGACCGGCACCAGAACCACGGTGGCCGGGATCATCAGCGTCGCCAGAATGGCCGTCAGCGCGGCCGTCGAGCCGCGAAACCGGTATTTCGACAGCGCGAACGCCGCCATCGAATTCATCACCAGCGTGATCGCCGTGGCCACCACCGTGATGAACAGCGAATTATAGACATAGCGCCAGATGTCTGGGCCCGCCGAGGTCAGAAGATTGATATAGTTGTTGATCGTGAAACGGATCTTGCGCACCGGCTCGGCGTTCGCGACCTTGACCACGACCCGTCCTGCGCCCGGGTTGGCGGGGTCGATCATTTGGGCGTTCAGCCCGACGCGGCGGATCTGGGCGAGTCGGATGGTCTCGCCGTCTTCGGTCCTGACGTCGTAGAGCGGCAGCGGCTCGTCGAAGCCTTCGACGGAGACCGTTTCGGTCGTGACCGGCAGCAGCGTCGGGGGAAAGTCCTGCAGATTGGCGGGCGTCTTGAACGAGGAGATCACCAGCCACAGCACCGGCGCGAACATGATGACGAGGCCGAGCAGGAGGTAGCCATAGGTCAGGTAATCGGTCCAGTCGGCTTTTCTGCCGCCGCGCTTGACGAAGATCAGACCGAGAAGGCTCGGCGTCGGCGGGTTTCGGGCGATGCGAATATCGTCGAGGTCAGTCATTCCGGGCGCTCCTGGAAAGCTTCAGCTGCAGCGCCGTGAACAGCAGCAGCACGAGACCGAGCAGCAGCGAGGCGGCCGCGGCAAGGCCGAAATTGCGCGGCTGCGCGGCAAAACCGACCTCGTAGATGTACTGGACCATCAGCATGGTGGCCGAGCCGGGCCCGCCGCCGGTCAGGACATAGAGTTCGTCGAATGTCTGCACCGAGCGGATCACGCAAAGGACGAAGACCACAAGAAGCACGGGCAGCAGAAGCGGGAGGGTGATGCGCCGGAACACACGCCAATGGCTGGCCGAGTCCATCTTTGCGGCCTCATAGACATCCCGCGGGATGGCCTGGAGTCCTGCAAGAAGAATGATGGTGTAAAACCCCATATGCGCCCAGATCGTGACCGCGACGGCCCAGGCAAAGGCCGTGTCGGCGTGAACCAGCCAGTTGATGCCGCTGAGGCCGACAGCCTCCAGAAGCCCGTTGAGCGCGCCGTTTCGTTGCAGGATCCACTGCCAGGTGAGCGCGACGACCACCGGCGAAAGCATGACGGGGAAGAAGAAAACGCCCCTGAAGAAGCCGCGCCCCCTGATCTCGCGGTTGAGGCAGATGGCGGTCAGCAGTGAGATGCCGATCATCAGCACCACCTGTGTCGGCACGAAGACGAGGCTGTTGCCGAGTGCGCGCCAGAACAGATCGCGCGAGCAGGTCGATGGCTGGAGATAGTTCTGGCAGTCGAGCAGCGTCTCGTAATTGGCCATTCCGATGAACGGCCGATCGGTGGGATAGAGCCTGTCGCTGCCGGTGACGGAATAAAAGATATTGATGAAAACCGGAAGCAGCGCAAACAGCAGCACTGCCGTCAGATTGGGAATCAGGAAAATCCAGGGCATCCGCTTGATGCCGATTGTCTTCTGGACGCCGGTCATCACCGGTTCGACCAGACGCGCCGGCAAGGTCGCCACATTGGCCAGAACCCGACCAGGATGCATGCGTGCTGTCATCCGTTCCTCCCAACGGCTTTCGATGTGGGCGCCCTTCACCGGGCGCCCCCATCTTCTGGCGGGCCGCTTTACTGGTTGCCTTGGGCGGCATCGATCGCCAGGTTGACGTCCGCCTCGATCCGCGCGAGCGCCTCATCGACCGTCAGTTCGTCATTGAGCACCTGGCTGATGCGTGTCGTGAGCGAGTTCATCATCGCGCGCTGGTAGCGCCAGCCCTGGAATCGGAAGGCGGCGTCGGCCATCTTCGGCACCTGGGCGCTGAAGGTCGCGAGCGCTTCCTGGGTCCGCTCCGAAGCGCCCGGATATTCGACGCCGGCATCGCCGACCGAGCGGGAAGCCGGGATCTCGACCGAGGCGGCGATCACCTCGGTGAGATTTTCGGGCTGTGACAGATAGTTGATGAAGGCGCCCATGGCTTCCGGGTGTTCGGTGTGTTTGAACGCCACCAGCGCGCCGCCGCCCGGCATCACCGTGCAGGAGGACGGGCCGCAAGGGGCGGGTGCGACCTCCCAGTCGAACAGGTCGCCGACTTCGGCATCCATCTTGCCGAGATTCCAGGAACCGCCGAAATAAAAGACGACATTGGCATTGAGGAAATCGGCGAACAATTCGCGATGGGTCGCCCCGCCGACCGCCCCCCAGAGATCCATGGGCATTACGCCGGTTTCATGCCAGTCCTTGAATTTCTCGATGGCGTTGCGAAGGCCATCGTCGACGACCGGCCGGCCCTGATCGTCGACCAGTTCGGCGCCCTGGCTGATGGCGAAGCTGGCGAAGCGGTGGCCTGACCTGTCCATTTCCATCGGAAAGTCGGTATCGGTGGCTTCGGCCACCTTCTGTGTCGCCGCGGCCCAGTCATCCCATGTCGCGCCTTCCTCCGGCAACGGCACGCCGGCCTGCTCGAACAGGGTCTTGTTGACATAGGCACCATTGATTGTCAGCGAGGTTGGCATGCCGAAAATCGCGTTGCCATCGGGGTCGCTGCCACGCAGCCAGGACAGGGTCTGGCCGTAGTCCTTCTCGAACTGTGCCGCATCGACATATTCGGTGAGATCAAGGTAGAAACGGCTCAAGCCGCCGAGATCGGTAATGATCGCGCCATCCGGTCCTTCACCGGATTCAAGCTGGACCGGCAGGCTCTCCACGATCGTCTGATAGCTCACGGATTCCAGTTTGACCGGCAGATCGGGGTGCTCTTCATTGTAGCGATCGGCCACGGGTTGCATGGTGATGCAGCCGAAGCCGGTGTCGTCGCAAAGGATCGTGGCTGCGCCATTCTGTGCGGAAGCGGCAACGGCGCAGGCAAAAAACGCGCCGGCGGCCGCCGGGTAAGCGAAAGCGGAAAGTTTCATTTTGCTCCTCCCATTGGACGATGCCAGCCCTCCGCTAGACATCTTGTCCCGTCGGAAACGCTGGTCCGACCAGAAAACTATTCATTGGCCAGACCAAAATGTCAACACCGCAGTTTTCTCGGCAATTATTGGTCCATTTCAGCGAAAAATCATCCTATTCGTGCGAAAACGACGCTTGACAGATGTGCGGTATTTCTGTCTGGTCTGTCCAAAGTTGGGTTCTGGCGACGTGAGGCAGTCGGGGCTCAAACGGCCGCGAGGCTTGTCATCACCATGGAGGATTGGGGTAGATGTTGAGGTTTGGCGTCGTGGGCATCGACCACGGACATATTTTCGATCACGTCAACGGATTGCTGGCCGCAGGGGCGGAATTCGCCGGATATTGCGACAAAACCTCGGTTCCCGGGCTCCTTGACGCCCTCCGGAAAGCCTATCCCGATGTGCCTGTCATCGACCGGCAGGCGCTTTTTGACGATGACAGTATCGATGTCATCTGCATCGCGGCGATCCCCGCCGACCGTGCAGGTCTGGCGATCCGTGCGATGGAGGCCGGCAAGGATGTCATCGTGGATAAGCCTGGTATGACCACGTGGGCACAACTTGCCGACATACGCGAGACGGTCGAGAAAACCGGGCGGATTTTCTCGATCTGCTTTTCCGAGAGGCTTTGTGTTCCCTCCGCGGTGAGGGCCGGCAAACTGGTGAAAGCGGGTGCGATCGGCAAGGTGGTGCAAACCATCGGCATGGGGCCGCACCGCATGTCGGCGGACCAGCGTCCGGACTGGTTTTTCAAGCTGGACCGGTTTGGCGGCATCATCGTCGATATCGCCTCGCACCAGATCGATCAGTTCCTGTTCTATACCGGCTCCGAGACGGCTGATGTTGCCGCGGCCAGCATCGGAAATTTCGCCACCGGCGACCATCCCGCGTTTCAGGATTTCGGTGAGGTGCTGCTGCGCAGCGATCGTGCTGCCGGCTATATCCGCGTCGACTGGTTCACCCCGGACGGGCTGCCGACATGGGGGGACGGGCGGCTGACAATCCTTGGAACGGACGGCTATATCGAGCTGCGGAAATATGTCGATATCGGCGGCCGCGAAGGCAAGGATCACCTCTTTCTCGTCGACCAGACCCACACCGAGTACATCGATTGCTCCGGGGACAAGCTCGATTACTTCGACCAGTTCGTCGTCGATGTGCGCGAGCGGACGGAGACCGCCATGAGCCAGGCTCACGTCTTCGAGGTCTGCCGGCTGTCGCTCGAGGCCCAGGAAAAAGCCCACAACATCACTGCGCGCTGAGCGGAGCGGGAGGAGAGAATATGACCAGGAAGTTTCGCGTCGCCGTGATCGGGGCCGGCATCGCCGCCCGTCACATGGTGGGCTACAAGTGGAATGCCGAGCGTTTCGAGGTCAAGGTGATCTGCTCGCTCGACGAGGATCGTGGCCGGGCTCTTTGCGAGGAATTCGGCGTGCCCGAATACACGCAGGATACCGAATCTTTGTTCGCGCGCGCCGATATCGATATCATCGATGTCTGCACGCCGCCGCACAACCATTTTGAACTGTCGCGCAAGGCGCTGGAAGCGGGCAAGCATGTCATTTGCGAAAAGCCGCTGTTCGGCTCGCTCGCCGATATCGACGCGATGGAGAAGATCGCCGCCGCATCCGGCAGGAAGATCATGCCGATCTTTCAATATCGCTATGGCACCGGCCTGCAGAAGCTGAAACACCTGATCGCCAAGGGCCTGACCGGCCGGCCGTTCATGACCACGATCGAGACCCACTGGTGGCGGCCGCCGCCCTATTTCGCTGTGGAATGGCGGGGCAAATGGGCAACGGAACTGGGTGGCGGGCTTCTCGGCCACGCCATTCACGCCCACGACATGCTCAACTATGTGCATGGTCCCTGCACCGAGATTTTCGCCTACGGGGCAACCCTGGTCAACAAGATCGAGGTCGAGGACACAATGGCGCTGGCCGTGAAAATGAAAAACGGATCGCTGGCGAGCCTGTCGATGACGCTCGGCTCGCGCGAGGAAATTTCACGACTGCGCTTCTGCTTCGAGAACGTCACCGTCGAGAGTATTCATGAGCCCTACACGATGGGGCGCGACCCCTGGCGGTTCGTTGCCGGCGATGAGGCGCATCAGGCGCGCATCGATGCCGCTCTCGCCGAGGTGGCGGCTACGGAGGATGGGTACACTCGCCAGTTCGAACTGTTTCACGAAGCGCTTGTCGAAGATCGCGATCCGCCGGTCACGCTTCAAGACGCCAGGAATTCGCTGGCATTGGTCACCGCTGCGTATTATTCAGATCGTACCGGCAAGCCCACAGGGTTACCGATTACCGAGGACCATCCGCTTTATCGGTCATGGCTACCGGAGGCGGGGAAGGAGTAGCAGGGCGCGTGCGCAGTTCCAACACACCCAACCCGAACACCGAAGGATCGACTGCAGCCGCTCAGGGCTCGAGGGGGGAGGGGCGAAAGGTGCGCCTGCTCGCAGCCAAGCGGCTTTACCAGGTCGTGGCGCGGCGGATCGCCCGCATGATCGAAGACAATCAGGGCAAGGAAGACTGGCACTTGCCATCCGAACGGGAACTTGCCGAACAGCTGGAGGTGAGCCGAACGGTGGTGCGTGAGGCGGTGATCGCTCTGGAGATGCGTGGCATCGTCGAGGTGCGGGGCCGGGCTGGCATCGTCGTGCTACCGGCCCATGTCAACCCGCTCAGTTTCGACGCTATCAATACCGATATTGGTCCTGGTCCGTTCGAATTGCTGGAAGCCCGGCTGGCGCTTGAATCGAGTGCGGCCGCACTGGCCGCCGAGCGGGCCACACGCTACGACATCATGGAGCTCGAGGAATGCATCGAGCGCATGCAGCTGGAAACCGACGAGGTTTTCCTGAATGAAAAGGGAGACCGGGAGTTTCATCTGACGATCGCGAATATGACCGGCAACGCCATCATTCTCTCGATGATCCAGGCCTTGTGGGACCAGCGCGACGCCTCGCGCATGTGGCAGCGGGTGCACCGGCACATCCATGCCCCGAAGGTGCGCGCGCTTTGGATCGGCGATCACTATGCCATCGTTGCGGCACTGAAGATGCGCAATGGCGAAGCCGCGCGTCATGCGATGATACGCCATATCAACAATGTCACGGAGGAACTGCTGCGCGCGGACGAACTGGGCCGGTTTTCTTCCGATGGCGCGGAGGAATGAGGAGGTGGAGATCATAAATGCTTAAGGGTTTCGAACATGTTGGCATGACTGTCAGCAATATTGACAAGAGCCTGAACTTCTATGTCGACCTGCTTGGCCTGAAGCTGGTCGTGCGCCGAAAGGGACAGGACGAGCACGGTTTCGAATTCTGCTTCCTCGATGCCGGCAATGCGATGCTGGAGATGACGGGGCCTGCGACCGGTGCGCTTCTGGCTGAAGACGTAGCTGCCGGACGCGCGGGACTGCGTCATCTGACCTTCTGCTTCGATGATGTCGAAGCGCTCTACCGCAAGCTGGAGGAAGCCGGCGTTGAACTGGTCGAGGCCCCGCGCAAAGCCTACAACAGCGATATCATGACCAAAGTCGCCTTCTGCCGCGATCCTGATGGAATCCTCATCGAACTCGGCGAGCGCTAAGGCCCTCGTGAGGCGGACCACGGGGTCCGCCTCGGCAGGCATTGCCTTTGGTCCGGCTGGTCAGATGACCAGGTCGATCAGGAACGGGCCGGCCTGATTGAAGCTTTGTCGCATCAGGTCCGCGCATTGCTCCAGCGTCGTCGCGCGGGCAGCCTCGACTCCCATGCCGTTGGCCAATTTCACCCAGTCCAGATCCGGTCTGGACAAATCCAGCATGCCCATCGCGGTCGGGCCCGGTTCGGCGCCGACATTCTCGTACTCGCCGATGAGGATATTGTATCTGCGATTGTTGAGCAGGATCGTGGTGCAGGGCAGTTGTTCGCGCGCCTGCGTCCATAATGATTGCAGGGAATACATCGCCGAGCCATCCGCCTGCAGGTTGATCACCCGCCGTTCGCCCCTGGATGCGACCGCCGCGCCGCTCGCAACCGGAAGGCCGTCGCCAATCGCCCCACCGCCGAGATTGAGCCAGTCATGCGCGGGGGCGGCGTAGGTGAAATGCTCAAGATATCCGCCGAACGAGATGCTCTCGTTCGATATGATCGCGCCCTCCGGCATCAGGGCGGCCAGGGTTTGCGCCAGCCCCTCCGGCGTTGGCGCGCCTGTGCCGGCGGCGGGCAAGGGGCCGGGATCCGGAATTGCGGTTTCCGGTGCGCCGATCTCGTCCACAAGCGCCTGAAGCGCTGCTTCGGAATCCTGATCCGGTCGGGACAGGACATGAAGCTGGGCATCCGGCCGATGCAAGGCCGACGGCCGGTTGGGATAGGCAAAGAAGCCCACCGGCGGTTCGGCGTTCACGAGAATGATATGCTCGTATTTGTCGAGCGCCGCCACCGCGGCATCGACGACATAAGGAACGCGGGGCAGGGGAACGCGCCCGCGCCCGCGTTGCAAATGTCCGTTGGTGTAGCTGCCCATAAGGTCGGCGCCGGTCGCCTTGGCCACGCGCCAGGCAAGGTGCTGGGAAGGCGCAAGCGTCGCCTGATCGGCAATCAGGATCAGGACGTTCTTTTGCGAGCGCAGGATGCGGCTCGCCGTCGTGACGGCATGCGGGTCGATCGGCGGTGGCGGCGGCACGGAAAGCGGTTCCGCAACCACGCCGCCCATGTTCCATGATGAATCCGCCGGAAGGATCAGCGTGGCTATCTGGCCGGACACGGCGCTTGCCGCCTGCACGGCAGCGGCGGCATCGCGCCCGACATCACGGGCATTCGAGCAGGTGCGGACCCAATGGGAAACGGTGCGCGCCATGCCCTCGGTATCGGCTGTCAGGGGAGCATCCAGCGGCCGGTGATAGGTGGCCTGATCGCCGACGATGTTGACGATTCCGGCGCGCGCGCGCCGCGCATTGTGCAGATTGGCCATTCCATTGGCCAGGCCCGGGCCGCAATGAAGCAGGGTGCAGGCCGGCTTGCGGGCGATCCGGTAATAACCATCCGCCATCCCCGTCACGACATTTTCCTGAAGGCCGAGCACACAATGCATGCCCGGAATGCGATCCAACGCGCCAACGAAATGCATTTCGCTGGTCCCCGGATTGGCGAAACAGGTATCGACACCCGATTTCAAGAGCGTGCGAACGAGGCTCTCGGCTCCATTCATTTCAGCTTGCAAGGACAACGAATTTCCTCCTATCCCTTGGTGCGAGGCCAGCTATTAATTTGAAATCAAAAGCAAGTGGTGGCCTCTCTCCCATCCGCGGACTGCCGGCGTTCGACACTATCTCCCGATCGTCACGTGGCGGTAAAGTATCGCCGCGTAGACGTTGAATGAAGACACGTATTTTCTCTCAAGTGATAAACATCGATTATCATCATCGGTAGCCTTCCTTTTCCGGAACTACCGCCATACGACTGCGGCGCGCAAAAGGCGACAACGGTAATTTCTTTTCCGCGATCCGGCGACATCAATCGGTGGATGCCGGTCCTCCAGAAAAACGCCTGTTCCAACTGCGTGGCCGCCCGTATCCTTGTCAGGCCAAGGCGTCTTCGCCGCCGCGGGAGAATGATGACTTGAGATGTTTGTATAGCTGGTTCAGCGGTTCGAAGCTGCGGTTTTGGCTGAGCGTGACGAACTGAATATTGCTGGCCTCGATGTTGAGATCACAGGCCGACAAACGCTTTACAAGGCCGTCGGACCCGGCGCGCGCGATCGTCGTGTCGGGTATACACGACAGCAGTTGCGTTCGCGCGATGAGCTGCACCAGTGCGAAGGGGTCCGAAGACACTTCCACCACCGGGCTTGGCGTCCGCAGATCAATATCGCGGAAGGCGTTTTCTAGCAGGTTGCGATGATAGGAGCCGTCTGGCTGCAGCGCCCACTGCCATTCGAGCAGTTCTTCGGCGAAAAGAGGCGCGCGGCTCAACAAGGGATGATCACGATTGCAGATAATCGTCAGCGGTGTGCGGCCAAGCGACTCGTAGCTCAGGTTTGCGGCAGCCTGCGCGGGCATCTTGTTCCAGTTGACGATGCCAAGATAGCAGTCGATCTCGCCGTCCTCCAAGGCCTGCACCATCAATCTTTCCCGTGCGGAGCTGATCTTGTAGCGCAAGGTCGCGCCCTCGGCGAACATATTGGCGAAGGCGGTCGGAAACGCCTCATCGTGCAGTAAAACCGGGTTTGTTCCGATCCTGAGAACAGGGATCTTGCCGACTTCAAGTTCCTCGGAGAGGTGGTCGATTGCGGCGACGGCCTGGCGGACGCGCTGCAAAGCGAGGCGTCCGGCGGGTGTCAGGCTCACGCCGCGCGCGGACCGTTTGACCAGCGAGGCGTCAAAGGCGTTCTCCAGATCACGCACCAATTGCGACAGGGCCGGCTGGCTGGTGTTCAGCACCTCCGCAATCGTGCGCAGGGAGTCGTGGCTTTCGATCATCTCCAGAAGCTTGAGGTGACGAATGCGCAGGCGGTCGATGTAGATCTGGTTTCTCGGCATAAAGAAAACGTATCACTTGAGAAGAATATACGTCTATTCATTTTCACTCGAGCGTGTCAAAAATCGGACTTACAGTTGTCATATCGGGAGGTGTAAACCTAAGGGTTGAGGTAAAGCGCTGCCGACCTTCTTCGTGACCGGAGCAGCTAGCCGGATGACGCGGCGAAGCGGCTGCAGCCGGCATCTTGGTCGCGGCGGCGAGCGTGAATGGAGGATACTTTGACGATTGAAGCACACTCTGAGGTCAGGATCGCGTATCATGACAACTGATCATCACCACTTTGACGCCTATCGCAGGCCGGACGGTTCGATAGCGCTTCGCAACGATTTGCTGATCCTGTCGATATCGGGGCTCACGGTTCCGATAGCGCAGCGGGTCGGGATGATCCTGAAGCAAGCCAAGGTCATTACCACAGCCTATACCGGCGGCATTATCGCCGAGGACGCGAAGCTGCGCTACCGCATGCTGGAAGGCTTCGCGCTGCACCCGAATGTCGGCGCGGTGCTGGTGATCAGCTGCAATTTTCCCGAGGCCGAGCGATTTCGCGACAAGATCGCCGCAAGCGGGCGTCCGGTCGAGATGCTGGTGCTGGACGCTTTCGGCCACGACAGCCTGCGCCTGACCGACGCTGCCGTCCGGGCCGGCGCGCATTTTCTGCAGCAATTGTCGGCCGCGCGTCGCGGTCCGGCCAGCCTGTCCGATCTGTGCATCGGGGTCGAGTGCGGGCGTTCCGACACAACGTCCGGCATCGCGTCCAACCCTTTGCTGGGCCATGTCGCCGATGCCGTCGCGGGCGCGGGCGGAAAGGTCATCGCCGGCGAGACGATGGAATGGTTCGGGGCGGAGCATCTTCTGGAAAAACGCGCGAAGACGCCGGAGGTCATGCGCTACGTGCAGGATGCGATAAACCGGCGGATAGAGCGCGCCGCCGCCGCCGGCATTGACCTGATCGGCACGAATCCCGGACCCGTCAACATATCGATGGGCCTGTCCACGCTTGAGGAAAAATCGCTCGGCGCCGTCAGGAAAACCGGTTCGACGCCCCTTCAGGGGTTGTTGCAGCAGGGCGAAGCGCCGAAGGGGCCGGGCGTGTGGCTGATGGATCAGCCCTATTACAGCACTGAATCGCTCTCCGGATTCGTCGCGGCGGGCGCGCACATGATCCTGTTCACCACCGGTCCGGGAAACAACTATGTCAGCCTTCTGGCGCCGACCGTCAAGGTGTCGGCCAATGCGGACACCTGCGCCAATCTGACCGAGCAGATCGATTTCGATGCCAGCCCGATTCTCACGGGAACGATGGGTTTCGCCGAGGCGACGCAATTGCTCCTGGCACGTATCGCCGAGGTGGCCTCCGGGACCGCAACATTCGGCGAAATCCTGTCCGAGGGCTCTGAAACCATCAGCAGATGCGGAGAATCGCTATGACGGAGAAAGAGACGCCCTATGCGGGGCTGATGCTCGACAGTGAGGATCACGTGGCGCTTGCCCTGACGCCGCTTGCGCCCGGAGACATCGCGAAGATCAAGACCTCCGATGGCGACCGGCAAGTGGAGATCAGTGAGGTTATTCCGCGCTACCACAAATTCACGGTGCGCGCACTTTCAGATCAGACGCCGGTCATCAAGGGCGGGGAGGCGATCGGGATTACCACGGCGGATGTCCGTGCGGGCTGCCATCTGCATACCCATAACATCAAGAGCGTGCGCTATGGCGTAAGCTGAATTTCATCGCCGCGTGGAGGGGGCGGGTAATGGAGGATATTTTTGGAGCGCTGTTTCTCGGGCTCAGCACGATATTCACCGTAAAGGTCCTCGCCTGGACGTTCGTCGGCATTATCGCGGGGATGTTCTTCGGCCTTATTCCCGGGCTCTCCGGCTTGACCGGCATGGGGCTGCTGCTGCCGTTTGCAATTGGACAACCGCCCGAGGTGGCGTTCTCCTTCCTGCTCGGCATGTATGCCGTCACGACGCAGACGGATGCCATTCCGGCGGTTCTGCTCGGCATTCCCGGCACGTCGGCGGCACAGGCGACCTATCTCGATGGCTATCCGATGGCCAAGCGCGGCGAGGCGGGTCGCGCCCTGTCGGCCTCCTATTTTGCCTCCATCGTCGGCACGATCGTGTTTTCGGCGATCTTCCTGGTGCTGCTGCCGGTTATCCGCCCGATCATCAATTCCTTTGGCTCGCCCGAATTCTTCATGCTGGCGATGATGGGGCTCGTCATGGCGGCATCGCTTGTCGGCCCCAACCTGCCGCGCGGGCTGATGGTCGCCTCGGCGGGCCTGCTGATCTCGTGCATCGGCATTGCCGGCTCCACGGGCGATCATCGCTACACGCTCGGCACCTATTACCTGGAGGACGGGATGCCCATCGTGCCCGTGGCGCTCGGCCTGTTCGCTGTGCCGGAGGTGATGGAACTGATGATCCGCCGCTCGCCGATCGCCCACTCGTTCTCCGCCGTGGGCGGCGCGGCCGCGGGGCTGAAGGACACGATACGGCACGGCTGGCTGGTTGTCCGATGCTCGATCATCGGCGGGATATGCGGCGTCATCCCGGGCCTTGGCGGATCGGCGGCCGAGTGGCTCGGCTATTCCCATGCAGTGCAGACCGCACGCGACAAGTCGCAGTTCGGCAAGGGCGACATTCGCGGCGTGCTGTCGGCGGAGGCGGCGACCACGGCGCAGAAGCCGGGCGCGATCATCCCGACCGTCGCGCTCGGCATTCCCGGCAACGCGTCTATGGCGGTGATGCTCGGGGTCTTTCTCATCGTCGGCCTGCGGCCGGGCAGCGCGATGCTCAACGAGCAACTCCCGCTTACCTTCCAGATGCTGTGGACGGTAATCCTCGCCAATATCGTGGTCGCGATCCTCTGCCTTGTGCTTCAGCGCTATATCGTGAAGCTCTGCCAGGTGCGGGCGTCCATCATCGCGCCGCTGATCATCGCCTTCATGGCGATCGGCGCGACGTTTGCGAGCAACTCGTTCGGCGATCTTGTCGCCTTTGCCGTGTTCGGCGCTCTCGGGCTTTTCATGAAAGCCTATGACTGGCCGCGCGTGCCGCTGCTGATCGGCATGGTGCTGGGCGAGATTGCCGAGCCGAATTTCTTCATTTCCGTTCAGGTCTATGGCGCGTCGTGGCTCTGGCAACGGCCGATCGTTCTCGCCACCCTTGTCGTTATGCTGGCCTTCCTGCTGACGATGCTGGTTCGACGGGCGCGGGGACGCGGGGAAATCCGGGGAGGCGGCGCCGATGCGTGAACCGGTTCTGAATAGCAGGTTTCGGGATGTTTCATGGCGGTTCGGCATAGCACTGTCGGCGCTTGCCGTCGTCGCACTGATCAGCGCGTTGAGCTGGGAGACGATGGCCGCAAGCTTCCCGATCTTCAATTGCGTGGTGATGCTCGCATGCGGCATAGCGCATACGCTCCTGCCGCAATCCGCCGGCTCTTCTCCGATGATGGAGGGGGAGCGCCTGCCGATCGGACTCACCTTGCGCTATGCGGCCTGGATCGGCGCGTTCTTCGCCGGGGCCATCGTCTTAGGGTTTCCCGTTGCCACGCCTGTGTTTGTGCTCAGCTACATGCTTGCGCATGGCGAGCGATGGACGACGGCATTGATCGCGTCCGCTTCGACGCTTGTCTTTCTGCTGATCGTTGTGGAGCGCGTGCTTCGTCTTCCGCTTCCAGAGCCATGGTTCTTCTTCACCTAGCGGAAAGAGGCGTGCGACCGGTGCGACGAGCTGGAAGAGGAGCCTGCTCGCCTCGCATCGGACCAAAACCGGAATACTCGGGAAAGCGGTGCAGGGAGGACAAGTGCCGCTTCCCAAGGCGACCGTGTGCACCGGTTGCTGATTGACCAGTCTCGTGCACCCAAGGAGGAGGAAAAAATGAAGCTGAATCTGATTGCTACGGTATCGGGCGTCCTTGCCATATTGTCCATGGCGGGACCTGCGGGGGCCTCGGATGTGGATTTTTCCGGCAAGACCGTGCGCATTATCCAGAACTACGGCGCCGGCGGATCCACGGATCTCTTCGCCCGCACCATTGCGCCCTTCATTCAGAAATATCTGCCGGGACAGCCAACCGTCGTCGTCGAACCGAAACCGGGTGCGGCGGGCATTCAGGCCGGTAACTATATGCACAATTCCTCGTCGCCTGACGGAATGGAAATCTGCCTGTGCAACTCGATGCCGGCCAGGTGGGTGACCGTCAACGACTTCGACTTCGATCTGCGCGATCTCGCAATCGCCGGAAGCCAACCGGTCAACACCGTCGTTCTCATACGCGATGACATGAACGTGTCGAAGCCGACCGATCTCGCTCACACGCCGAAGCCGTTGCTTTTCAGCGCTACTTCTCCGGCCAGCGAGAACGCCAGCCGCTTCGCCGTATTCGCCAATATCTTCGGCGCCAAGGTCAATATCATCGGCGGCTACCGGCTGGCCGGCAATATGGTTCAATCGGTCACACAGGGCGAAACGAACGTCACGAGCCTCAACGGCGACTATTATGCCGTCCAGAGCACGGCCATTGCCGAAACGGGATCCGTCAGGCCTTTCGGCCAGGTCGGCATTCCGAACGGCGACAGGTTCGATCCGGAACCGGCGATCGATGCGCCGACCTTCGATACCATGGTGCGCGAATATGCGCCCGAGGTGCTGGGCACGCCGAAATACAAGCTGTTTTCGGCCTTCAATCAGGCGGCCGCCGCACAGATGATCTATGTCCTCGCGCCCGGAACGCCGCAGGAATATGTAAACGCCTGGCAGGATGCCATCGCCAAGGCCGCGGCCGATCCCGAATACGCGAAGGCCGTGGAGAACATGCAGACCGCCCTGCGACCGTTCACCGGCGAGGCGGGCACGCGGAAAATGCTCGACGCCCTTTATGACGGCTTCAAATCGCCCGATGTTGTCGAGGTTCTCAAGGAGATCGCTCCGGTCTATTTCAAATAGACCGGTCACCGCCGGACGCGTCCCGGGAGGCGTCCGGCTCAAACGGGATCAGTCTCGCGGATCGGATGCCGCGCGCTTCGACTGGCGCGGCGCGTTGCCGGTCCATTGCTTGAAGGCGCGGGAGAAGACGGCGCTGTCGGCATAGCCGAGGGCCTGGGCGACATCGGAGACGCTGGTGCCGGACTGTTCCAGCAGGCCGGCGGCCAGTTCGGCGCGGTGTTCGCGCGTCAGCTGGCGGACGGACAGACCTTCCGCGCCGAGCTGGCGTTGCAGACTGCGCACGGAAATGCCGAGTTCCTCGGCCAGGAAGCGCGTGGTGACGGGCCTTCGTCCCATATAGAGCTGGATCAGCAGGCGCACCTTGTCGGAAAACGCCTCCTGCGCCTCGACCTGGCCGATCAGATCGTTGAGATGGTGCTCGAGGATCATGGTGAGTTGCGCGTCTTCGCTGCGATAGATCCGGTCGGCGTCTTCCACGGAATAGACGAGGCGGTTATTGGCCTGGCCGAAGAAGATCGGCGCGCGGAACAGCCGGGTCAAAGGCCCTGTATCCTCGGGGCTTTCGTGCTCGAAATGCACCTCCAGAGGGTTCAGGCTGGTGCTGAAGCAGCTGCGCACGAGCTGGCAGGACGCGGCGAGCGAATATTCCGCATCCTGCCTGCGCGGCCAGATCGTCCGGTCCGAAATCCGGTAGTGCCAGACGATCATTCCGTCTTCTTCCGCCAGTCCCGAATTCGTCGCGCTCTGCAGGGCGTTCACATATTTCGAGATGCGTTCGAAGCCGCTTCTTATCGTGGGGGCGAGCGAGAACAGGATGCCCATCGGTCCCATGTCGGCCGGCTTGAAATGGGTGCCGAGCCTCGCCGCGAAGGTCGGGTCGCCCGCAGCCTCCGCAGCGTCTTCGAGAAAGGCGACATAGCGGTGAAGCGGGATCAGGGCGTAGGGGTCTTTCAGTTCGCGCATCGAGATGCTGTGGCGCGCCAGAAGCGGGGGCAGGAACACATGCGACTTCAGCAGCGTGTCCATCAACGGGGTAAAGGCCGACACCCTGATATAAGTGACGGATCGCGTTGTCCCGGTGCTGGCCCTGGCGGTGTTCATGGTGCAATGCAGCGTTGTTTGGCGTAAATTATCAAGTTAGCGGCACAAATTGCAATATGCCTCAGCGAACCTCCTCCTATTCTCATTAACAATAATCAAAACCAAAAGGGGTTCATATGTCTGTCGCATCCAGCGAGCCGACGCCTGACGGGCGCCTGGCCAGAAATTCCGTGGGCATTGCCCACATCGTCTTCTTCGTCGTTGCGGCCGCCGCGCCGTTGACTGCGGTCGTCGGCGCCACGCCGCCGGCCTTCGCCTTTGGAAACGGCGCCGGGGTGCCCGGCGCTTTCGTTCTCGCAGGCCTGCTCTACCTCCTGTTCTCGATGGGCTTCACCGCCATGAGCCGCCATATCGGCGGGGCAGGGGCGTTCTATACCTATATCACCCATGGCATCGGCAAGCCGGCCGGCGTCGGCGGCGCATTCATGGCGCTACTGACCTACAGCGCGGTACAGATCGCGGTTTACGGTCTGCTCGGGCTTTTCACCGAGGGCGCGGTTGCCGGTCTCGGTCTCGACCTGCCCTGGTGGGTCTGGTCGCTTGCCTTTCTCGTCATCGTGCACTTTTCCGGCCAGCGCAACATCGCTTTCTCCGGCGCGATCCTCGGCGTCTGCATGCTGGCGGAGATCGTCATCCTGCTCTTGCTTGATGTCGGCATCGTAGCCCAGGGCGGTCCGGAAGGGTTGAGCTTTTCCTCCTTCGCGCCGGCGACGGTGTTCACCCCCGCGCTCGGCGTTACGCTGGTGTTCGTGGTCGGCTCGTTCATCGGCTTCGAGGCGACGGCGATCTTCGGCGAGGAGGCGGAGCATCCGGAAAAGACCATTCCGCGCGCGACCTATATCTCGGTCCTGCTGATCGCGATCTTCTATGCCTTCTCCACCTGGGCAATCACCCAGTATTACGGGCCGTCCAATGTGCAGGAGGCTGCGGCCGGCGCGCTCGATACCTTCTATTTCGATGCCGCGGCCAATGTGCTGGGCGGTTGGTCGGCGCTCACAATGAACATTCTACTGATCACCAGCCTTTTCGCCTGCGTTCTGTCGTTCCACAACACGCTGAACCGCTATTTCTTCGCTCTCGGCCGCGAGGGGCTGGCGCACAGCGCGCTCGGCAAGGTGCATCACATTCACGGCTCGCCCTATGTCGCCGGCATCCTGCAATCGGCGATCGCCGCGATCATTCTTGCTGCCTTCGCGATCACCGGTCAGGACCCGTTCGCCGTGGTGTTTTCCTACATGTCGGCGCTGGCGGTGCTCGGCATACTGGGCGTTCAGGTTCTGGTCAGCGTGGCGATCATCATGTTCTTTCGCAAGAACAGGCTCGGCCACGGTCTCTGGCGCACCGCGGTGGCGCCCGTGCTTGCGCTCATCGGACTGATCGGCGCGCTGGTTCTGGTGACCTCCAATCTGGAGCTTCTGGCCGGCACGTCCAACATCGTCGTCAATTCCTTCCCCTATCTCGTCGCGCTGACCGGCATTGGCGGCATCCTCTTCGCGCTCGCCATCCGCAAGTCCGATCCGGCGCGTTACGAGGCGCTCGGAAAGGTCTTCGAGGAATAGCCTCCGCGATTGGGCCGGCCCCTAAGGGACCGGCCGATTGCCCAACGACCACCATTTCACGCGGCGGCCCGGCTGCCGCGAACCCTTCGTCACAACCTATCGAGAGTGCCCAAATGACCGAAGATACACGGATCGATTTCATCTACCTGTCGGAACAGGACATGCTGGTTGCCGGCGTCACCGACATGCCCGCCTGCGTCGACACGATGGAGGAAATGTTCGCGCTGCTTTACCATGGCGACTACCGCATGGCCGGTGCCAACAATGATTCCCACGGCGCCATGATCATGTTTCCCGAGCACTCGCCGTTTCCGACCATGCCGAAGCCGACGGCCGACCGCCGGTTCATGGCGATGCCGGCCTATCTCGGCGGGCGTTTCGGCACCACCGGCGTGAAGTGGTACGGCTCCAATATCGCCAATCGCGAAAAGGGCCTGCCGCGCTCGATCCTGATGTTTACGCTGAACGACACGGATACCGGCGCGCCGCTTGCCCATATGTCGGCGAACCTGTTGTCGGCCTATCGCACGGGCGCGGTACCCGGCGTTGGCGCCCGCCATCTGGCGCGCAAGGATTCCAGGGTCGTCGGCATTATGGGCCCCGGCGTCATGGGCAAGACCTCGCTTTCGGCCTTCATGGCGGCTTGCCCGTCGATCGATACCGTGAAGGTCAAGGGGCGCGGGCAGAAGAGCCTCGATTCCTTCCTGTCCTGGGTCCGCGAAACCTATCCGCAGATCACGACCGTCGAAGTGGTCGACAGCATCGAGGCGGTGGTGCGCAACAGCGACATTGTCACCTTCTGCAATTCGGGCGCGGTCGGCGATCCCTCAACCTATCCCATGGTCCGGCGCGAATGGGTGCGGCCCGGCACGTTTCTGTCGATGCCGGCGCTTTGCAACATGGATGAAGGCATGGAAAAGACCGACATCCGCAAGGTGGTCGACAATACCGGGCTTTATGAAGCCTGGTTTCATGAACTGCCCAAGCCGGCCCATGTTCACGTGCCGATCATCGGCGTCAAATTCATGGATATGATCGCCGAGGGTCGGATGGCGAAGGAAGACCTCGAGGATATCGGCAAGATCGTCGCCGGCGAGGCGCCCGGCCGCAAGAGCGACGACGAGATCATCATTATGTCCGTCGGCGGCATGCCCGTCGAGGACGTCGCCTGGGGCACGGTGATTTACCGCAACGCCATCGAAAAGGGCATCGGCGTCAAGCTCAATCTCTGGGACGTTCCGGTTCTGCGCTGAGTGCGTAAACGGCGGGCGCGCGCAATGCCGCCCGCCAAGACAGAAGCCCTCTAACGGAAAGCGCAATGACGGGAAACCACATGACCAAAGTTCTGAAAATCAAGACCGGATCGAAATTCGAGGAGCATGGCAGCTATTCGCGCCTGGTCGCCGTCGATAACTGGATTTTCGTGTCCAACACCGCCGGCCGCAACCCCGAGACAAAGCTGATACCCGAGGATGTCAGGGCGCAGACCGAACAGGTCTTCGCCAATATCGGCGCGGCGCTGGCGGCCGCCGGTTCCGGGCTCGAGGATGTCGTCGCCTCCCGCGTCTTCATCCAGGATCCGGCCGATACCGCAACGGTCATGACCATTGTCGGCGAGAAATTTCGCGGCGTCGACCCGGCCTCCACGGTCATATGTCCGCCGCTCGGCTCGGCCGTCTACAAGGTCGAGATCGAGGTGACCGCCTATCGCGGCGCGGGCGCTGCCGAAATCGAGCGCAAACAGATTTCTCTTTGACCCGACGCTGCGCGGTCGCCGCGCATCATACCTGTCTTTCAATTCCTTCAGGTGACCATCATGGCTCCCGCATTGCCGCCCGTGAATACCGC
This sequence comes from Martelella sp. FOR1707, assembly GCF_053484265.1. NCBI lineage: Bacteria > Pseudomonadati > Pseudomonadota > Alphaproteobacteria > Hyphomicrobiales > Aurantimonadaceae > Martelella > Martelella sp. FOR1707. The sequence continues at coordinate 575,177 of NZ_JBAKFP010000003.1, forward strand.
CGAAACATTTCCCGCCAGAACCACCGTCGTGATCATCGGCGCAGGCATTGTCGGCTTGAGCGCCGCGCTGACGCTTGCCGAACGCGGCGTTCCCGTCGTGGTGCTGGAAAAGGGACGCGTCGGCGCGGAACAGTCGTCCCGCAATCTCGGCTGGGTGCGCAAGATGGGGCGCGCAGCCCCGGATGTGCCGATGTCGCTTGCAGCGGACCGGCTCTGGGCCGGAATGCCGGAGCGCATCGGGGTTGATGTCGGCTACCGCCAGACCGGCATCATGTATCTCGCCCGCACCGAGGCAGAGATAGACATGCACCGGCAATGGCTGAAGACGGTCGACGGGTTGGCCCTCGATTCAAGGCTGTTGAGCAATCGCGAGATCGGCGATCTGGTGCCGGGCGGCAAGAACGACTGGGCCGGCGGGATCTACACCCCGTCCGACGGGCGCGCCGAACCGACGCTGGCGCCCTCCGCCATCGCCAATGCGGCGACCGCAAAGGGTGCGGTGATCGTGGAGAACTGCGCCGTGCGTACGCTCTCGCGCGCCGGCGGCCGTGTCTGTGGCGTCGTGACCGAGCGCGGCGAAATACGTTGCGAGGAAGTGCTTCTCGCGGGCGGGCTGTGGTCGCGGAAATTTCTCGGCAATCTCGGCATTTCGCTGCCGACCCTGCCGCTGCTCTCGTCCGTCATCCGCACGGAGCCGATGGAGGGACCGACGGAGATCGCGGTCGGCGGGCCGGATTTCTCGTTCCGCAAGCGCCATGACGGCGGCTACACCATCACCCAGCGCGGCGCGCTCGGCGCACCCTTAATGCTCGATCACCTGCTGATCGGCATGCGCTATCTGCCGATGCTGCGCGGCCAGCGGGGGCTGTTGCGCATCAGGCTCGGGAGGGATTTCATCCGCGATCTCCGCCTGCCGCGCCGCTGGGGGCCGAAGGGACCATCGCCGTTCGAGCGGGTCAGGACCATGGACCCGGACGCCGATGCCGCCATCAATGCCGAGGCGATGCGCAACATCACGGCCGCGTGGCCGGCCTTCTCCAACGCCGTCATTGCCGAGGTCTGGGCCGGGATGATGGATATCACGCCGGATTCGCTGCCGGTCATGGGGGCTGCGCCGAAACTGCCCGGCCTGACGCTGGCAACCGGCTTTTCCGGCCACGGCTTCGGCACGGGGCCGGCCGCCGGCGCTCTGGCCGCCGATCTGGTGACGGGCGCGCCGCCGATCATCGATCCCGCGCCCTATCGGCTGGAGCGTTTCTCGTGAGGATCAGGCGCAAGGTGCGACGAAACGAACTTCAGATTTCGTGACAGCGAAATTCGGGAGCGTTTTCGCAGGAGAAATTACCAAAAATGAGGAGGAGAACAGATGAAAATTGAGCAACCCGACACGATTGTCGAGGACGTATCGGCCGTCGTCACGGATTTCCTGGCGGCGCCAAAGGCCGTGATAGCCGGCAGGTCCGAACCCGCCGAAAGCGGCGAGACCTATCCCGTCTACAATCCCGCGACTGGCGGCGTCCTTGCCGCGGTTCCGGCCTGCGGCGAGGCTGATGTCGATCGCGCGGTGAAAGTGGCGCAGGCCGCGCTCCAAGGGCCATGGTCGAAAATGCTGCCCATCCAGCGGCAGGGCCTCTTGCTGAAGCTTGCGGACCTGATCGAGGAAAACGGCGAGGAACTCGCCCAGCTCGAAACGCTGAACCAGGGCAAGTCGATCATGCTGTCGCGGCTGGTCGAGGTGCAGTCTTCCGCGGAATATTTCCGTTACATGGCCGGCTGGGCGACCAAGATTGAGGGCTCGACGCTCGATGTGTCGATCGCGATCCCGCCGGGCATGCGCTATCAGGCCTATACCCGCAAGGAGCCGGTCGGCGTCGTCGCCGCGATCACGCCGTGGAATTTTCCCCTCAACATGGCGAGCTGGAAGATCGCGCCCGCGCTTGCCGCCGGCTGCACGGTCGTCCTGAAGCCCGCCGAGGAGACGCCGCTCACCTCCATCCGACTTGCCGAGCTCTGCCTTGAGGCGGGTTTCCCCGAGGGCGTCGTCAATGTCGTCACCGGCATGGGCGAAACCGCCGGCGCGGCGCTGGTCGCCCATCCCGGCGTCGCCAAGATCGGCTTCACCGGCTCGACCGAGACCGGCAAGCTGATCGGCATTCAGGCGATGAAGGACATGAAGCGGGTGACGCTGGAACTCGGCGGCAAGGCGCCGATGATCATGTTCGACGACATGGACCTCGATCTCCTGGGGGCTGCCGCCGGCATCGGAAGCTTCTTCAATACCGGACAGACCTGTTGCGCGGGCGTGCGCATCTATGCGCAGAAGGGCATTTACGAAAAGGCGCTGGAGGTGATCGCGAATGTGACGCGCAGCCTCGCCATCGGCTCGGGGTTTGATCCGCGCAACCAGATCAATCCGGTCGTTTCAGCCCGCCATCAGGCCCATGTTAAGGCCTGTATCGCCCGCGGTCTGGAAGACGGCGCAAAGCCGGTGATCGGCGCCGAGGCGCCGGCGGAAGGCTTTTTCGTCGCGCCGGAACTGTTCACAGACGTCCGTCAGGACATGGCGCTGATGCAGGACGAGGTGTTCGGGCCGGTGATCACCATGACGCCGTTCGGCGAGCCGGACGAGGCGATCGCCATGGCCAATGACAGCCGCTACGGGCTCGGCGCATCGCTGTGGACCAACGATCTCAACAAGGTCATGCGCTATGTGCCGAAGATCGAGGCCGGCACGGTGTGGGTCAACAGCCACAACATCCCCGACCAGAACATGCCCTTCGGCGGCATCAAGCAGTCGGGCATCGGTCGCGAACACGGGCGCGGCGCGCTCGACAACTACCTCGAAACCAAGTCGGTCTGCGTGGCCTATAGATAGGCCGGAAAGGGCGGCCGAGGGGCCGCCCTTTCGCGTCGATCACGCGTTGAGGATGACCTTCATCGCCTTTTCGCGGGCGGCATTGCCGAAGACCTCATAGGCGTCGATGATGTTGTCGAGGTCGAAGCGGTGGGTCACCAGCTTGCCCGGGTCCACCTTGCCGGCGCCCAGCGTCTTGAGCAGCATCGGCGTGGTGTTGGTGCTGACCAATCCCATCGAGATATTGATGTTCTTGATCCAAAGCTCCTCGATATGCAGCTCCACCGGCGTGCCGTGAACGCCGACATTGGCGACGTTGCCGCCGGCCGAAACGATCTTCTGGCAGATATCGAAGGTTGCCGGCACCCCGACCGCCTCGATTGCTACATCGACGCCATTTCCGTCGGTCATCGCCATGATCTTCTCGACCGCATCCTCGGAGCCGACCTGAACGGTATCCGTTGCGCCGAACTGCTTCGCCAGTTCGAGACGGGACGGGTCCATGTCGACCATGATGATCCGCCCCGGGGAATAGAACTGCGACGTCAGCAGCACCGACATGCCGACGGGACCGGCGCCGACGATCGCGATCGTGTCGCCCGGCTTCACGCCGCCATACTGAACGCCGATCTCGAGCCCCGTCGGCATGATGTCGGAGAGCATCACCAGCGCTTCTTCGTCGGCGCCCTCGGGGATCGGGTAGAGCGAGTTGTCGCCATGGGGTATGCGCACATATTCGGCCTGGGTGCCATCGATCAGATGCCCCAGAATCCAGCCGCCATCGGAACAATGGGCGTAAAGCTGGCGTTTGCAGTTGGCGCATTTGCCGCAGGAGGTCACGCAGGAAATCAGCACCGGATCGCCGGGCTTGAAATTGACCACGGCATTGCCGACTTCCTCGACAATGCCGACGCCCTCGTGCCCGAGCGTGCGGCCCGGGGTCACCGCCGGCACATCGCCCTTGAGGATGTGAAGATCGGTGCCGCAAATGGTCGTCTTGGTGATCTTGACGATGACATCGGTGGGCTTCTGGATGCCGGGTTTTTCCTTTTCGACCCAGTCCTTCTGTCCAGGACCGTTATAGACGAGCGCTTTCATCAAAATGCCTCCCTTGTTTTTCTTAAACGGTTGCAAAGCAACCTTCGAACGGGAGTCTACTCTCCGAAAGCGGGCTGGGCATGTCCGAATTTCGGACAGTTCCGGATAGTGCAAGCGACAAAACGCCGCGCGGAGACTAGCGCGCGGCGTGCTTGTTTATTGGTGTGCGACCTCGTCGGTCAGGCGGCGCGCTCCGGCACCTCAAGCCCCAGCCACTCGGTGTAGAAGGCATCGATATCCGGCTCGAAGTCATGGATCACCGGATACCAGGGCGTCGGCGCCTCGACGTCCAGAAGGTCGCCGGATTTCGGGCAGTAATATTCCCGGATGACCTGCCAGTCGGATGTGGGGGCCATCAGCCGGGGATAGATTTCCTCCATATCCGCCGCTGTTTCGCGCACGCGCATCAAGGCATGCAGTTTCCAGTTCTCGCGCCAATCGCAGAACTCGTGGCCGGCCTGGGATTTGACCACCCATTTCTTGTCCGAGGGGCGCTGCACGATATAGAGCTTCGGGCCGAGCGGCAGGATGATCCTGTCATCCCACGGCACCTGTTCCTGCAGGATTTCGATATATTTGACGAAGCGGTCGGCATCCTTGGGCGTCGAAAGCATCGTCTGCAGCGTGTCGCGGTCGATCTTGCCATCGACCAGGTCTTTGATCTTTGCCTTGGTGTAAGCCATTGTCTTTCTCCTGAATAAAAAGGGGCGCCGCGAAGAATGACGGGGTGTTTCGCGGCGCCCGGCGGGATCATTCCTCGACGAACTGAACGGTCTTCACATCCGGCAGATCGGAAAGATCCATCGAATATTCGCGACCATAGGACGGGATCGGCAGATCCGCCTCCTTCAGCTGCCAGTCGTCGGGCAGATCCCAGAACTTGCGGAAACCTTCCTCCCATTTCGGCCCGAGCTTGAAGCTCGCCGCGAACATCTGCTGGACATGAACGCCGGCATCCTTGGCGAGAATGCGCTTGCGCTCCGTCGCCATCCATTCGCGGGTCGGCTGGGCGTTGGCGAGGCGGTCTTTGCGGATCTTGGCCCGCAAGGCCTCAGAACCCGCCTCATCGGCGGTAAACAGGCCGTCAGCGCCTTTCTTCAGGACGACGCCATAGACCGTTTGGGCGAAGCGTTCGAGCAGGTAGCCGCCGTTGACATCGGCGGCCACGGCCTGTGGCTCGCGATCCAGCGGATCGCCGAAGCCGGGCCCGCCGCGCATGTAGTTGAGGTAGAGGTCGTAATCCTTGAACATCTCCTCGGTGGTGATCGCCTGCTTGTCGCGCTTGATGCCTTCGGGATTGACGAGCGTGTCATAGGTCGGGTGTTCCGGGTCGGTGTCGCCGCCGAAGGGGATCGGCTCGCCATTGGCGATCTTTTCCTTCAGCCCGGTATCGTGGGCGGCGAAGCGATAGCCGGACGCCGCCGGATAGCCGCCCATCAGGCCCCAGTCGGAGCTGATATGGCCGTTGCCCATGAAAAACATCGTCCAGTCCTTGGCGTTCCAGACCATGCGCAGAGACTCAAATCCGCAACCGCCGCGATATTTACCGGCGCCGCCCGACGACGCCTTGATCTGGCGTCCGAGATAGACCAGCGGTTCCGCCAGTTCCCAGATCTCCATGTCGCCCATGTCGCCTTCCGGGTTCCAGATGGCGGCGGCATGGCTGATGCCGTCGGCAATGGCCGAGGCGCCGACGCCGTTGGCCGCGCATTCGAACGAGTTCACCGCATGAATTTCGTCATACTGGTTGAACCCGCCGCCCTGCAGCCAGTTCGAGGTGTTGGCGTTGCCGGCATTGACCTCTTCCAGGTAGCCGCGCCCGAAATAGGATCGTGACAGGCCGCGCCACAGCGCCGTCCACGAACTGACGAGGAAGTGCCAGCTATAGGCAAATGCCACCCGCCGGTCGTCCGGGTTCATCCAGGTGCCCTTCGGCAGACGGAATTCCGTGCCGTAGGCCGCGCCGTCATTGATCATCTCGGTTGGGATCAGCGTCTGGGTCATCATCACCCAGATGCCGGAGGTGAACGAGACGGAATGGGCGTTGTAGGTATGCCAGCCCCACCGGCTCGATCCCTCGAAGTCGAGACGCCATGTGCCGTTCGGACGGATCGTCATTTCCGACGGCGTATGCATGATCGTGTCGACCTTGGCGAAGTCCGACGGCACGCGCACATCCTCATGCGCATAGGGCACGTCGACAAAGCCGACCTGACGGTAGACGCCGGGAATGGTCATCGCCTTGATGCGGTTCTGAAGGCCGACCCGGCCATGTTCGACCGCCTCATAGGCGAATTTCCAATAGGCATCGATGCCTTCCTCGGCGATCACTTCCTCAACCAGCTTGCGGATCATGTGGCAACCGGCGACGCGGGTGCGCTCATCCAGCATCCAGTAGCGCGTGGTGCGCACCGCGCGCTGGCTTTCATGCAGCCAGTCGCGCTTCAGCTCGTCGTTCTCGCCGATCTTGCGGCAGGTGACCGAATAGCCGTCGCCGAAGCGCTGTACCTGACCGGTGGTCATCGAACCCGGACCGACCGCGCCGGTATCGATGACGTGGGTAACCCCGCCGACCCAGCCGATCAGTTCGCCCTCATGAAAGATCGGGACGATGGTATGGATATCGCAGGGATGCACGTTGCCGATCAGGGAATCATTGTTGCAGAAGATATCCTTGTCCTTGATGCCCGGGTTACCCTCCCAGTCGTTCTCGATCATGTATTTGATCGCCGCACCCATGGTGCCGACATGGATGATGATGCCGGTCGACGTCAGGATGCTGTCGCCGGCGGCATTGTAGAGCGTGAAACACAGCTCGCCCTCCTGTTCCACAATCGGCGAGGCGGCGATCTTTTTTGCGGTTTCGCGGGCATCGACAACGCCGGCCCGCAGACGCGAGAACAGCTTGTTGTAAAGGATCGGGCTTTCCTTGTGGAGCGCCCTTTCCGTGAGGCCGGCGTAATGGCCGCTCGCCTTGGTCTTGGCCATGATCTCGTCGCGGTGCTGTTTCAGCGTCTGTCCGCCGCGGACGATGCCCTTGACTTTGCTTTGCATATTCATCGTATTTCTCCTCCCTTGGCGGTTACACTTCTTTCAGGTGGAACAGCCTGTGACCGTCGAGCCAGGTCTCGAAGCCGCCCGGTACGACGAAGGTCGTGGCGTCGGATTCGATGATGGCTGGACCGGTGATGCGGTTGCCGGGCGACAGACGCTCCATCTGATAGAGCTGGGCGTCGACCCACTTGCCCTTTCGGTAGAATTTGCGGGTCCCGAGCCTGGCCTCTTCTGCCGGCGTCGGGCTGCCTTCCTCCTCTTTGGGAATCCTGGGTTTCGGGATTGGCACCGTGCCACGCATGATCGCGCCGGTCACGGAATAGCCGAGCTCCGGCGAACGCGCCGAGGCGGCATAAACGCGGCCATAGGTGTCATTGAAGGCGTCGACCAGCCTGTCCCAGTCTTCGGCGGTTTTGGCCGAGCCGATGGGGCTGTCGATCTCCAGATCGTTGAGCTGACCGCGATACTGCATCCGGTAGCCCGGCTGCAGGCGCACCTGATCGCGCGAATAGCCGTTCAGCTCGAATTCCTCGAGCACCCGCTCGGCCAGTTCGCGCCAGGCGTCGTTCAAGGTTTTCGCCTCGATCACCTTGGCATCGTCCGACGCGGTCTCGCCGATATTGACGTCGAGCGACTTGTCGTAGCGATACTCGAAATCCGCCGCAGCGCAACCGAACGCGGAAAAACCCGCAGCCCAGGCCGGCACGATCACATCCTCGAAACCCAGTCCTTCGGTATATCCGTAGGTATGGACCGGACCCGCGCCGCCATAGCTGAAGCAGGTGAAGGAGGATGGCGAATAGCCCTTGCCGGAAATCATCGAGCGCAGATAGTCGCGCAGGTCGCTGTCCAGCAGTTCGATCACGCCAGCCGCGGCCTCTTCCACGGTCAGACCCAGCGGATCGGCGATCTGTTCCTTCATCGCGTTATAGGCGCGCTGCCGGTCGAGCTTCACCTGACCGCCGAGGAAGTTGTCGGGGTTCAGATAGCCGAGAATGACGTGGCAGTCGGAGATCGTCACCGTCTCTATGCCGGATTCCGCCCAGCAGACGCCGACGCGGTAGCCCGCCGAATCCGGCCCCAGCTTGATCGCCTTGGTATAGGGGTCGAGACGGATGAAGGAGCCTGCGCCGGCACCGACGGAATCGAGCCCGACCAGCGGAAGCGACAGAACGAGACGCGCCATGTCCGGGTCGTTCTGAATGGTCAGCTCGCCCTGAGTGATCAGAGCCACGTCGAACGACGTTCCGCCGATATCGGAGCAGGCGATGTTCTTGTAGCCCAGTACCTCGCCGAGATATTTGGCCCCGATCACACCGCCGATCGGGCCGGAGACGATGGTGCGCGCCAGTTCCTTGGCCTTCCAGGAAATCGTGCCGCCATGGGTGGCCATGACGCGGAAATCGAATCTGGAGCCATTATCCTTGAACTCCGTCGAGATTTTCCGAAGCGTCTGGCGCGACGGTTCGGCGGCGAAGGCCTCGAGGATCGTGGTATTGGTGCGGTGGGTTTCCTTGCGCACCGGATAATAGTCGGTCGAGGCGAAGACGGGGATGGTCTTGCCGGCCTTTTCGATCTCCTCGGCCACGATGTCGCGGACTCGGCGCTCATGTGCGGGGTTCTTGTAGCTGTGCAGAAGCGAAATCACGATGCCTTCGACATCCTGCGCAATGAGATCCTGCGCCGCCTGGCGTGCGGTTTCCTCGCGCAGCGGAATGACAACCGTGCCGAACATGTCGACCCGCTCCATCACGCCGCGCGTCAGGTGGCGGGGCACCAGCGGCTCGTCGTAATAGTGGGTGTTGAGGTGGATGCGGTCTTCATAGGCCATGCCCAGATAGGCCTGGCAGGCGCGCCCCATGCGGTGGAAGTCCTCCATCCCCGCATTGACGATCAGCCCTGTCCTCAGACCCTTGCGCTGGACCACGCGATTGAGCATGGCCGTGCCGGAATAAACCCCGGTCTGGATCGAACCGAGCGCCTCTTCAAGCGACAGGCCCCAGTGCTCCAGCCCCTCACGGCTTGATTCGAGCAGGCCGCGCGCCTCATTGTCCGGCGTCGACTGCGCCTTGCCGACCACAAAATCCCCGTCGGAATCGACGAAGAACGTATCGGTCATCGTTCCGCCCGCATCGATGCCAAGCACCTGCACGGAACGGCTGTTTTTCTCGATGATTGTCACGAAAAACTCCTCCCATTGTTCCGGCCATCCCGAGAGGGGACGGCCGCGATGGAGAGGATGCACCTTTTATGAATGCCGAAAGTGTCCGGTTTTCATCCGTCCGGACGGACATGTTGCGGACGCGTAATCAATCCCTTCGCTCGCGCGAAATGCCATAGCTGTCGAGCTTGAGATAGAGCGTCGAGCGGGCAATGCCGAGGCGTTTTGCCGCGCGGGAGAGATTGCCGTCTTCCGCCTTCACCGCGCCGAGGATTTCGACGCGTTCGACATCGCGGAGCGTCTCCGTGCGATTGATCTGAGCGGGCTGATGAAACTCGCGGGGAAGCGTGCGCTCGGAGATCAGCCCGCTTGGCGACAGCGCGTCGAGTGCGGTGATCAGATTGCGCATTTCGATCAGGTTGCCCGGCCAGGCATAGTTCTGCAATGCGGTCATGGCGCCGGATGTAAAACGCAGTTCGCGTCTGCCGGTCTCCGTCGCATGGCACTGGATGAGCCATCGTAGCAGCGGCCCGATTTCTTCCGGGCGTTCGCGAAGCGGGGGGATGTGGAGACGCGCACCGGCGATCCGATAGTAGAGGTCGCTGCGGAAATTGTTGGCGCGCATCTCGTCATAAAGCGAGCGGGCGGACAGGGCGATGATCCTGCCCCCGCCTTCGGACACCAGTTCCACGAGCGTGAACAGCAGTTTTTGTAGCGATGGCGAAACCGCGCCCGGGCTGGAAAGACACAGAATGCCGCCGCCCTCGGCGTCGCGGGCGGCGGCGATCAAGGCGCGCAAGCTTTCCTCGGTCAATTGGGCGCAGTCGATCACCTCGAAGGGGTCTTGCGACTGCCTGCTGGCATTATGGATCGCCTTGGCCAGAGAACTCTTTCCCGTTCCGGTCTCGCCTTCGATCAAGATCGGGATCGGCGTCTCTGCCAGTCTCTCGGCCTGCGCGCAGAGTTCGGCGGAAACCTGTCCGGCGCGCGCGATCTGCCGTAGCTCCATCCCGGTCCAGCTGCGGGCCTGCGGACGCGAACGGCGCAGAGAGACCATGACGCCGATCGCCTCGCCCTGATTTTCAATCACCTCGAAATCGGCGCCGTTCAGGCATTCGCCCAGAACCTCGCCAATCTGCTTGGCAGGTTGGTCTATCAGCGCGGGCAGGAGCTTCGGCAATTGTCGAAGGGCGTCGTCATCCTCGCAGAACCGGGCGAAGTCCTCGGTGGAGAACACGCTCGCGCCATTGCGATCCATGACAAGCGTTTGATCATTGCCGCGTCTGAGACGGCGAATATGAGAATATTCCAGCAGCCGTTCGCGCTCGCGGCCAAGCATCTGGGTCAGCTCGGTTTCAACCTGCAAGGCGAGCGCGGATGAAAGGGCGACGGCATTGGGCTGCATAATGCCGCCGGGCCAGGAAATGTCGAGCACGCCCATGACCCGCCCGGTTCCCGGTTCGATGATCGGCGTCGCCGCGCAGTTCCAGCGCTGGATCGCCTCGCAGAAATGCTCGGCATCGCGAATGAGCGTCGGCACGCCGAGATAAAGCGCGGTGCCGATGGCGTTGGTGCCGATCGCCTCCTCGACCCACTGGCCGCCCGTGTAGAGATGATTTTCCTGCGCCTCGGCAAGCGTATGCGGGTCGCCGGCCGCTTCGATAACGACGCCGGAATCATCGCTGAGCAGAAGAATGTCGCGAGTGCCGATCAGCAGGCTTCCGGCTCGGTTTATCGCTTTTTGCGAGGCAAGCTCAAGCCTGCGCGCCCGGGCGCGGCGACCCTCAAGGCGCTCCTCATCGAGCACCGGAGCGCGCGTGCGCTCGCCCACCGCGTGGCGCAGAGAGCGTCGCCAGCTTTCCAGAACGTCATGGCGCATGGCCGCGGGCGCCTGTCCCGTGGACATGAAATCTTCCCATTCCTTTTTCCGTGCAATGCGCTCCATCTTCTCCTCCCGAAAAGACAGCCCGCCAGAGAGCTGTAACCATTGAGGCTTACACTCTGATCGCGACCTCCATGAAACCATTAGAGCGAATTCCCGATAATACCAATTGCGCGCGTTCTGTAGTGTATGAATTTCGGACAGTCCAAGAGGAGGCCTTCCAGCCTTCTTCCGGCACCTACTGCTCGCTGTTCAGGAACCAGGCGAGGAGCTCGGCGCTGTTGGCGAGGCCGAGCGTACGGGTGAGCCGCAGCCGGTGGGCCTCGACGGTGCGCGGCGACAGGCCGATCTCGGCGGCGATCGCCGCATTGGTCTTGCCCTGGGACACCAGCGTCAGGATCTGGCGCTGGCGCCCGGTCAGCTTCATGGTCGCGCCGGTCACCGGCCGGGTCATCGGTTCGAAGCAGTAGAGCGCTGCGGCGAAGGGATCGGAAAGGTCGTAGGAGCGACCGCGCACCTGGCACCAGAAACGCCGTCCGCTGCTGTCCGCCATGATGCGCTCGTCGTAATAGACCGCGTGTTCCGGCAGGTTGAACCGCCACATTTCGCCAGTGCGGACGAAATCCTCCAGCCCCGGATAAAGGCGCGAGAAACTGCGGTCGATCAGGTCGTCCCGCTCGTAGCCGAACACGGCGGCGAATTCGTCGTTGCAGTCGCGAATGATGCGGTGCGTGGCATAGACCATGGGCACCGGAATATCGGCGAGCGGAAAGCGATGTGGCGGGTTTGACGGTGCAGACATATGGTAGAAATACGACTAACGCCCGCGAAATATCAAGCTTAACCTATGCCTCCAGAACGGTTGAGAACCGGGAGGAGATATCATGAAGAAGCAATTTTCGTCCGCAGCGGAAGCGCTTGCGGGCCAGTTGAAGGACGACATGGTGATCATGTCGGGCGGGTTTGGCCTTTGCGGCATTCCCGAGGCTCTGATCGAGGCGGTCGAGGCATCGGGCGCGCGCAATCTGACGGTGATTTCCAACAATGCCGGCGTCGATGGCATCGGCCTTGGCCGGCTGCTGGCGACCAAACAGATCGCCAAGATGATCTCGTCCTATGTCGGTGAGAACAAGCTGTTTGCCGAGCAGTATCTCTCCGGCGAACTGGAGCTGGAGTTCAATCCGCAGGGTACGCTGGCCGAGCGCATTCGCGCCGGCGGGGCGGGCATTCCGGCCTTCTTCACCAAGACCGGCGTCGGCACCATGATTGCCGAGGGCAAGGAGGTGCGCAGCTTTAACGGCGAGGACTACGTGATGGAAAGCGCGCTTGTTGCCGATGTCGCGCTGGTCCACGCCTTCAGGGGCGATACCGAGGGCAATCTCGTCTATCGCAAGACCGCGCGCAACTTCAATCCGATGATGGCGACGGCGGCGAAGCTGACGGTGGCCGAGGTCGAGCATCTGGTGCCGGCCGGCGAGATCGATCCCGATCACATCCACACGCCCGGCATCTTCGTCTCGCGCATCGTCGAGGTGAAGAACCCGAAGAAGCACATCGAGCAGCGCACCACCCGCAAGCGCGCAGAGGAGACCGTCTGATGGCCTGGACACGCGAACAGATGGCGGCCCGCGCGGCCCGCGAATTGCAGGACGGTTTCTACGTCAATCTCGGCATCGGCATTCCGACGCTGGTCGCCAATTACATTCCCGACGGCATGGATGTGCGCCTGCAGAGCGAGAACGGCATGATGTCGATGGGCCCGTTCCCCTTTGAGGGCGAAGAGGACGCCGACCTCATCAATGCCGGCAAGCAGACGGTGACCGAACTGCCGGAAACAAGCTATTTCTCCAGCGCCGACAGTTTTGGCATGATCCGCGGCGGCCATATCGACCTGTCGATCCTCGGCGCGATGCAGGTCGCCGAAAACGGCGATCTCGCCAACTGGATGATCCCCGGCAAGATGGTGAAGGGCATGGGCGGCGCGATGGACCTCGTCGCCGGCGTCAAGCGTGTCGTGGTGGTGATGGAACACGAGGCCAAGGGCAAGTCGAAGCTTCTGAAAGAGTGCGACCTGCCCTTGACCGGCAGCCGCGTCACCGATCTGGTGATCACCGATCTCGGCGTCTTCACCGTCGCGCGCACCGGGCCGGCAAAACTGATCCTGATCGAACTTGCCGACGGCGTCAGCCTTGACGAGATCCGCGCGAAGACGGAGGCCGACTTCGATGTCGCCCTCAAGACGGGAGAAACGGCATGAGCGATATCGTCATCGCCGGCGCCTGCCGCACGGCCGTCGGCGCCTTCATGAAATCGCTATCGACGGTGCCCGCCCATGATCTGGGGGCGGCCGTGATCCGCGAGGCGCTTGTCCGCGCGGGCGTTTCCGGCGACGAGGTGGACGAGGTCATTCTGGGCCAAGTCCTGACGGCCGGGCAGGGGCAGAATCCCGCCCGCCAGGCCGCGATGAAGGCCGGCATCGCCGAGGCCGCGACCGCTTTCATCGTCAACCAGGTCTGCGGCTCGGGGCTTCGCGCCGTCGCACTCGGCGCGCAGCAGATCGCCACCGGCGAGTCCCGCATCGTGGTCGCCGGCGGCCAGGAGAACATGTCGCTCTCGCCCCACTGCCAGAATGCGCGCGCCGGCACCAAGATGGGGCCGATCTCGCTGGTCGATACGATGGTGAATGACGGGCTGATGGATGCCTTCAACGGCTATCACATGGGCATCACGGCGGAAAACGTCGCCAGCCGCCATGAGATCAGCCGCGGCCAGCAGGATGCCTTCGCGCTTGCCAGCCACCGCAAGGCCGCCGCTGCGCAGGAGCAAGGTCGCTTCGCCGACGAGATCTTGCCAATCACCGTCAAGGACCGGCGCGGCGAAACGGTGTTCGACCGCGATGAGCAGATCCGCCCGGATGCAGATGAGTCGAGCCTTGCCAAGCTACGCCCGGCCTTCGACAAGGACGGCACGGTCACCGCCGGCAATGCTTCGGGGCTGAACGACGGGGCCGCCGCCATGGTGCTGATGTCTGCCGACGAGGCGACGCGGCGCGGTATCCAGCCGATGGCGCGCATCAAGGCGTTTGCGACGGCGGGCGTCGATCCGGCGATCATGGGGGTCGGCCCGGTGAATGCCTCGAAAAAGGCGCTGGAGCGGGCCGGCTGGTCCGTCGATGATCTCGATCTCGTCGAGGCCAATGAAGCCTTCGCCGCCCAGGCCTGCGCGGTCAATGGCGCTTTGGGTCTCGATCCCGACAAGGTCAATGTCAATGGCGGCGCGATCGCGCTCGGCCACCCGATCGGCGCATCGGGCGCGCGCGTGCTGGTGACCCTGCTCCACGAAATGAAGCGCCGCGTCGCCCGCAAGGGGCTGGCGACGCTCTGCATCGGCGGCGGCATGGGCGTCGCGATGTGCATCGAGAGAGATTGACCACGCGCAGGATGACGAGGATCCGGTCCGTGCAGCACTATGGCCGGATCGGCAGACGGACGGTCAGAAGGTCGTCCGTCATCGAAAGGATTAAACCGCACAGATCCCGTTCTTCTGACGGTTGCCAGTCTCACCGGGCCAGGTTGTTGCGGTCGAGCAATTCCAGAAACAGGGCGGCGTGATCCAGATCGCCGCCTCCAAGCCGGTTCACCAGATCGGCGAAACGGTCGCGCTGAAGGGTGGTCAGCGGCAGGGAAAGACCCATGGCCTCGCATTCCGCCAGGACATTTTCGAGGTCCTTCAGTTGTAGCGAGGAGCGCCCGCCGAGTGCGAAATCGCCCGCCTGCATGCGGGCGCCATGCTGCTGGAGGATGACGGAATCGGCAAAGCCGCCCTTCAGAACGGCCCGGAAGCGCTCGGGATCGATGCCGCTCTGGCGCACCAGCAGGGTCGCCTCTGCGACCGCTCCGACGGTGATGGCGACAATGGCCTGATTGGCAAGCTTGGCGAGCTGGCCGCTCCCCGACGGACCGAGCAGAATTGCATGACCCATCGCGTCGAAAACCTTCTCGACCCGGGCGAAAACCGCTTCCTCACCGCCGGCCATGATCGCCAGGCTGCCCGCTTCTGCGCCCCGGGTTCCGCCGCTGACGGGCGCATCGATGTGGCCGATGCCCATCTCCGCCAGGCGGCGGGCGTGATCGCGCGCCTCGGCCGGCCGGATCGAGCTCATATCGATCACGGTCGCTCCGCGCGACATATGTTCGGCCGCTCCTCTCGCGAACAAAACGTCGCGGACGGCGGAACCGTCCGTGACCATGGTGATCACGACATCCTTGTCGGCTGCGGCCACGGCGGGTGTTTCTGCCCCGACAGCGCCCGCCGCTTCAAGTGCCGCGGTTTTGCCGGGGCTGCGGTTCCAGAGTGTTACCGTGAAGCCCGCCTTTATCAGGTTGAGCGCCATGGGCGCGCCCATCAGTCCGGTTCCAAGAAATGCTATTTTCATCGTCTGCCTATCCTGGTTTGAAGCCATTCGCGGTAACATAGATGGCATTAAACGATGTTGTCGCCCTCATGAAAAGCCGGCTTGGCTTTTCCCAACCCATCGGCAAGATGGCGGAGGACTCCATCGCCCTTCGCTTCCCGCACGATGCCATCGACGGGTTCACCGGGGTCGGAAGTGGATTTGCGGATGGCCATGATGCGGGGAGGGGCTTATGGTCGCTGAAACCCGAAACACGCCTTCGATCATCTCCTCCGTCAACACGGTTTCCGGCGCGCCGGAGGCGACGATGGCGCCATCCTTCAGCACGATGATCCGGTCACAGAACATCGCGGCGAGATTGAGATCGTGTAGCGCAACGATGCTTGTGAGGTCGAGTTGTCGCACGGTGTGCAGGATTTCGAGCTGATGGTGGATGTCGAGATGGTTGGTCGGCTCGTCGAGGAACAGAACCCGCGGGCTCTGGGCCAGCGCGCGGGCGATGTGCACGCGTTGCCGCTCGCCGCCCGAAAGCGTCTGCCACGACTGGTTTTGAAGCGGCTCCATGCCGACGCGCCGGAGCGCGCCGGAGACCGCTTCCTGATCGGCAGTGCTCCAGCCGGAAAGCGCCGAGCGATGGGGCGTGCGTCCCAGGCGGACGACGTCGCGGACTGTGACATTGGTATCGGTCGCCGCATTCTGCTGAACGAAGGCCACTTCTTGCGCGAGCATGCGTCGGGGCACATGCGCGATGTTGCGGCCGTGGATCTCGACATGGCCGCGATCCGGCCGCTTCAGGCCGGCAAGGAGCCTGAGCAGCGAAGACTTGCCGGAGCCGTTGGGCCCAATCAGTCCGAGGGTTTCCCCCTCCTGCACATCAAGACTGACATCCTTGACGATGACCTTGCGCCGGACGCCCCAGCTTAACTGGTCTGCAACGACGCTCATGTCCGGGGCCTCGCGCGATAGAGGATGATGGCGAAGAACGGTACGCCGACCAGCGCGGTGACAACCCCGATCGGAATGGTCTGCTGCGGCACCAGCACGCGGGAGGCGATGTCGGCGACGACCATGAAGACGGCGCCGAGGATCGCCGAAGCGGGCAGGAGGCGCATGTGCACCGGCCCCACGACATAACGCGCGGCATGCGGCACCACGAGCCCGACAAAGCCGATCGCGCCGACCTGGCTGACGATCGTCGCCGTCATCAGCGCCGTGACGCCAAACAGGATCAGCCGCGTGCGGGCCACAGGTATGCCGAGGGCTGCGGCATCCTCGTCGCCGAAGGTGAACGCATCGAGCGTGCGCGCCATCCATATGCAGATCGCGAGGCAGATGCACAGCACGACGGCCAGCAGTTGAAATTCTGGCCAGCGAACGCCGCCGAAACTGCCGAGCAACCAGAACATGACATTGCGCGCCTGCTGGGCATTGGCGGAGGTGGTGACGATATAGGCGGTGAGCGCATTGAAGAGCTGCGAGGCCGCGACGCCGGCCAGAATCGTATGGCTCGGACCGCTGGTTGCGCCGTTCGAGAGCAGGGCCACCAGAGCGAAGGCGGCAAAGGCGCCGACGAAGGCGCCGAGCGACAACGATACGGCGCCCGCTCCAATGCCCAGCACGATGACGCAGACGGCGCCGGTTGAAGCGCCCGCCGACACGCCGAGCACGAACGGCTCCGCCAGCGCATTGCGCAGCAGCGCCTGCAGGATGGCCCCGCAGATCGCCAGACCCGCGCCGCAGAGTGCGGCAACAAGGCTCCGGCTCAGCCGGAGGTTCCAGACCACGCTCTGTTCGATCCTGGGAATATCGGCGGTCGTCAGGCCGAAATGGTTGGTGACCGCCAGAAAGACGGATCTGACAGGTATGTTGTAGTCGCCGATCGCGGTCGCCAGAGCGATCACGCCGACAAGGACGATGGCCGAACCGGCCAGCAGCAGGGCCAGCCTGAGGCCGGCCCGTGTGTCATCCGCGGTATTCATTTCGAAAGGTCGATCGCCTCGAGTTGTCCGGCGATTTCCTCCGCGCCGTAGAGCGTGCGGATGCTGGGGTTCATAGCCGCCCCGCTCATGACCACGATGCGCCCCTTGCTAACGGCGTCCATCTGGCTGACGGTCGGATCGGACTCAAGGAATTCGATCTTGTGTTCGGCCGTGTCGAGATCCCATCGGTTGCGGTCGACCTGCGCGGCGACGATGACGGTGGGGTTGGCCGCCATGATGCCTTCCCAGTTGGAAGTCGGCCACTCCGCCTTGGTGTCGAGCGCGTTGCGTCCGCCCAGGAGATCGGCGATGAAGCCGGAGGGACCGTTGCCGCCGCCCAGATAGGCGTCGTCGGCGGGCGACGGGCTCGAGAACCAGAACAGAAAGGTCAGATCCTCGTTTTCGGAAAATCGATCGCGCAGCGCCTGTTCGCGTGCCTTGAAGTCGGCGATGAGGGCCTGTCCGCGATCCTCGACATCGAAGATGCGGGCAAGATCGTCGATCTCCTTGTAGAGGAGATCCATGTTCCAGAGCTGGTCGCGGCTTCCATAGGCGTCTCCGGTGTCCAGCTTGGTCGAGCAGGCGCTCGGAGAGAGGTAGGCGGGAATGCCCAGGCTTTCGAAGTCGTCGCGCTTGGCCAGCTTGCTGTCCGGGCCCATCAGGATCGGCAGCATTGCCGCAACGAAATCGGGCTGCTGTTCCAGGACGGACTCCAGCGTGGGGAACTCGACGTTCAGCAGCTTGACCTTCGCATTGGCCTCCGCAAGTTCGGGCAGAACCTCGTTGGGCCAGAAGGCGGTGGCCGCCATCCTGTCTTCAAGGCCCAGCAACAGCATGATTTCGGCGCTGTTCTGGCCAAGCGCAACGGCATGTTCAGGTGCCTTCTCGAAGACCACGGTTGCGCCGCAGTTTTCGATCGTGAGCGGGTAGGAGGTGGACGCGGCCAGCGTCGGCACAGACGTCAGGGCCACCATCAGGCCGGCGGCAAAACCAAGTTTCTTATACGATTCCATCTCTGACTCCGTGCATTTGTGTCGTTGGACCGCTCTTTAGAATTGGTGCGTCGTTAAATCAAGACTAAACAACTCATGTTTGTGTCTGTCGGTGCCGGAATGGTTTTACGACCGCTATCATCGTCTCCACTGGATCGCCCATCCGTTTCACCAAAGGTCACGAATAAAATCGTTTGACGCGTTTATTACTAACTGGTAGGTAATAACCAAGTTCAGGGAGGAATTCTATGGCTGATACCAATCGTATCGGGATCATCATGCACGGCGTCACCGGCCGTATGGGAATGAACCAGCACCTTATCCGCTCGGTGCTCGCGATCCGCGATCAGGGCGGTCTGCGCTTGAGTGACGGCTCGCTGGTGATGCCGGACCCGATCATCGTCGGCCGCAACGCCGCCAAGATCGAGGAACTGGCCAGGCGCCATGGCGTCGAACGCGTCACCACCGATCTCGATGCGGCGCTTGCCGATCCCTATAACGTGATCTTCTTCGATGCCGCCTCCACCAAGCTGCGCCCGACGCTGCTGAAGAAGGCGATCGATGCCGGCAAGCATGTCTATTCCGAGAAGCCGGTCTCCGAGGGGCTGCAAGAGGCCGTCGAGATCGCCCGCTATGCCAAGGAAAAGGGCGTCAAGAACGGCATCGTCCACGACAAGCTCGACCTGCCGGGTCTCGTCAAACTGAAGCGCCTGCGCGACAACGGCTTCTTCGGCAAGATCCTGTCGGTGAAGGGCGAGTTCGGCTACTGGGTCTTCACCGGCGAGGATCAGCCGGCGCAGCGCCCGAGCTGGAACTATCGCGCCGAGGATGGCGGCGGCATGGTTTCCGACATGCTTTGCCACTGGCGCTATGTGCTGGACAACGTCATCGCCCCGGTCAAATCCGTATCCTGCACCACAGCGACCCATATCCCGACCCGCATTGACGAAGAGGGCAGGGAATATCAGGCGACCGCCGACGATGCTGCCTATGCGACCTTCATGCTGGAAGGCGATATCGTCGCGCACATTAATTCGAGCTGGTGCACCCGCGTTCGCCGCGACGATCTCGTGACCTTCCAGATTGACGGCACCCATGGCTCGGCCGTTGCCGGTCTGCACAAATGCTATAGCCAGCACCGCGCCAACACGCCGAAGCCGGTCTGGAACCCCGACGAGCCGCAGAAGATGAACTTCTTCGAGGACTGGCAGGAAGTGCCGGATAACACTGTGTTCGACAACGGCTTCAAGGTGCAGTGGGAACAGTTCCTGCGCCACGTGCTGGAAGACGGCCCCTGGGCCTATACGCTGACCGAGGGCGCAAAGGGCGTGCAGCTCGCCGAAGCCGGCTACAAGAGCGCCCGCGAACGCCGCTGGGTCGACCTCGAAGATTTGGGGATTTGAGCATGACTGCAATCAAGCTTCCGACCGCCTCCGGCGGCATCGAGACCTTCTCCTTTTCCGGCGCCAGCGTGACGCCTGACCGTGGTGAATGGAACCGCAAGGTGTTCGCCGCCGCCCATGTCGTCGTCGATCCTCTTGCCGACAACAATCCGTGGTCCGACTGCAATGTCGACTGGGACAAGACGCTTGCCTTCCGTCATCATCTCTGGTCGCTCGGCTTCGGCGTTGCCGAGGCCATGGATACCGCCCAGCGCGGCATGGGCATGGACTGGCCGACCTCGCTGGAGCTGATCCAGCGTTCCGTCAAGGAAGCAAGGGCCGGCGGTCATTCGATCGCCTGCGGCGCGGGCACCGATCATCTCGACCCCGCCGATGCCAAGTCCATCGACGATGTGATTGCAGCTTACGAAATGCAGTGCGAGGCGGTTGAGGCCACCGGCGGTCAGGTGATCCTGATGGCCTCGCGCGCGCTCTGCAAGGTCGCAAAAAGCGCCGATGACTATGCCCGCGTCTATGGCCGCATTCTTTCCGGCCTGAAGCAGCCGGCCGTGCTGCACTGGCTCGGCGAGATGTTCGATCCGGCGCTGGAAGGCTACTGGGCGAGCGCCGATCACATGACGGCGATGGATACCTGCCTGAAGATCATCGAGGACAATGCCGCCAAGGTCGACGGCATCAAGATCTCGCTGCTTTCGGCGGAAAAGGAAATCGCCATGCGCCGCCGGCTACCGGACGGCGTGAAGATGTATACCGGCGACGACTTCAACTATCCGGAGCTGATCGCCGGCGACGACCAGGGCTACAGCCATGCGCTGCTTGGCATCTTCGATCCGATCGCGCCGGTTGCCGCCACCGGGCTTGCGGCCCTTGCCAAGGGCGACATGCAGCGCTGGGGCGCGGTGATGGAGCCGACCGTGCCGCTGTCGCGCCACATCTTCAAGGCGCCGACCCGATACTACAAGACCGGCGTCGTGTTCCTTGCCTATCTGATGGGCCATCAGGACCACTTCACCATGCTCGGCGGCCAGCAGAGCGCCCGCTCGGCGCAGCATCTGGCCGATGTCGTTCGCCTTGCCGATGCGGCTGGGCTGATTGCCGACACCGAGATGGCCGCAGCCCGCACCGCGCGGGTGATGGCCACCCACGGCATCGGGGTCTGACGGCATGGCGGTGATCACCCCCGAACGGCTTTCGCTGAACACCGCGACCACGCGGGCGCAGTGGAAGCTCGATCAGGCGATCGAAGGCTGCGCCCGTCACGGCTTTGGCGGTCTCTCGCCATGGCGCGACCAGTTACAGGCGCTTGGCGCGGAGAAGGCCGCCCGGCAGATCCGCGATGCCGACCTTGTTGTCTCGGGCCTCTGCCGCGGCGGATGGTACACGGCCGAAGGCGCGCTGACGGATGCCGTTCTGCAGGACAACCGACGTGCTGTCGACGAGGCTGCGACAATCAACGCCGAGTGCCTCGTCATGGTCGTCGGCGGTCTGCCCAAGGGCAGCCGCGATATCGCCGGCGCCCGGGCCATGATCGAGGAAGGTCTTGCAAAGACGCTCGAATACGCCCGCACCGTGAACGTGAAGATCGCCATCGAGCCGCTGCATCCGATGTATGCGGCCGACCGCGCCGCGGTTAACACGATGACCCAGGCGCTCGATATCTGCGACCGGCTCGGCGACGGCATCGGCGTTGCCGCCGACGTCTACCATATCTGGTGGGACCCGGCGGTGACGGCTGGGATCGTCCGCGCGGGGAAGGAACGGCTGATGGCCTTTCATCTGTGCGATTGGCTGGTGCCGACCACCGACATGCTGAACGACCGCGGCATGATGGGCGATGGCGTGATCGATATCCCGGACTTGCGCGCCACTGTCGAGGCGGAAGGCTTTTCGGGGCTGAACGAGGTTGAGATTTTCTCGGCGGAGAACTGGTGGAAGCGCGATCCGGACGAGGTGATGGAGATCATCATCGAACGCGCAGCCAGCTGCTGCTGAGCTTGAATTACCTGTTTGCGCAGGCAGGCGGCCGGAAGGTCGGGGGAAGTGCAAGAGGAACGCTTCCCCGGCGGATCGGCCGGAAACTGCGGACACCGGTCACTTGACACGAGGTCGGGTGCCCGTAACCTACTATCCAGTAGTCAAGGGAGGAGACTATCATGTGCATGCTTTCGAAACTGGCTGTTTCCGCAGCCGCAATCGCTCTTTTTGCCGCCGGTTCCGCCTCGGCGCAAACCTGGCAGCCCGATCGGCCGATCAACATCATCGTGCCGTGGTCGGCGGGCGGTTCGACCGACCAGGTCACCCGCGTGGTCGCGCCGATCCTCTCCGAGGCTCTCGGCACGGAAGTCGTCGTGGTCAACCAGCCGGGCGCATCGGGCTCGATCGGCACCAAGGCGGCGATGGACGCCCCGCATGACGGCTATACCTGGACGGCGAACGCGATCGCCAACAACGCCACCTACGCCGTTTCCGGCCTTCTGGAAGAATCCAACATCGACGACTACCGGATCTACCTGCACGTCGCCAACGCGCCGCTGATCTCGGTCAACGCCGATGCGCCCTACAAGGACTTCGGCGAACTGATGGAAGCGATGAAGACCGGCGACGTGACCGTCGGCACCGCCGGCGTCACCTCGTCGGGCGGCACCGCCTTTGCCACGCTGCAGGATGCGATGGGCGGCGAATTGTCGGCCCGCATGGTCGCCTATGACGGCGGCAACCCGGCCGTTATCGCCGCGGCTTCCGGCGAGGTCGACATGACCACACAGCTTGCCGTGGAGCAGACCGAAATGATCAAGGCGGGGCGCCTGCGTCCGCTCGCCGTGCTCTCCGATACGCCGCTCGAGATCGAAGGCATCGACCCGGTTCCGCCGGTGACCGAATGGCTCGATATCGATGTCGCTCCGGACTATTTCGGCGTCTTCATCCCGAAGGGCGCGCCGCAGGAGGTCTATGACACGGTCGATCAGGTCTGGGCCGACAAGGTGATGAACTCCGAGGCGCTGAAGAAATACGCCAACGAGCGCGGCGCGAGCTTTGCGCCGAGCTATGGCGACGAGGCCCGCGCCCGCGCCATCCCGGTAGCGACCAACGAGGCCTGCGCCATGAAGGCCCGCGGCGAGGCGGTGAAGGACCCGGCCGAAGTCGGTCTGACCTGCCCGGAATAAGGCTGGCTTAGGAGCTACATCATATCTCCTCCCTGCGGGGGAGATAATCGCAGATGGCCTTTGGGCTCGCTCCCGATATTCTCTCCCGCTTGCGGGAGAGATGCCCCGAAAGGGGCAGTGAGGGTGATGCAGCATTTCCGTTCGTGAGGGCGCCCGTGTGGACAAGTTCCCCCCTCACTGTCGCTGTCGCGACATCTCTCCCCTCCGGGGCGAGAAGATCGGGGGCTGTGCGGAGAGACCAATTCGGGCGTTGCGACCACAAACAACAAACCGGGGCGGCGGAGCCGCCGCCCCATCCCGTTTCCTCGGAGGCTTCATGCTGAAAATCCGCTCCGTCGACATTGCCGTCTCGACCATCCTGCTCGCCGTCGGGATCGCCCAGCTTATTGGCGGCTACACCATGGACCGGCTGGAAGTTCGGCACATTCCGCCGGCAAGCATTCCGGGCCTGCTGCCGATCGTGCTCGGCATCGCCATGACGATCGTCGCCAGCCTTCAGCTCATCGGCCTGTTGCGCAGTCGGGACGGAGACGACGAGCGCCGGGCGAGCGGCATCGTGACCCGCGAGGAACTGGTGCGGCTTTCCGGGCTCATTGCCCTTTGCGCGATCTACGCGATCGTGCTCGTCGGGCGCGTGCATTTCTGGGTGGCGAGCAGCCTGTTCGTTGCCACCTTCATATTGGCCTTCGAGTTTTCGCCCGGCATGCCGCGGCGCGCCATGATCATCACCATCGTTCGCGCGCTGGTGATTGCGATCGTCTTCGGCGGCGCGGTGTCATACCTCTTTGAAGATCTGTTCCTGGTGCGCCTGCCATGACCCCTGTGATCGATGCGCTCGCCAGCGCCTTTTCCGAACTCACCACGCCGATGATGCTTTTCAACGTCGTCTGGGCGACGCTGCTTGGCATTTTCGTCGGCGCGCTGCCCGGCCTGACGGCGACCATGGGCGTGGCGCTGCTGACGACGCTTACCTATTCGCTCGACCGCAACACCGCGATCATGGTGCTGATCTGCATGTATGTCGGGGCGATTTATGGCGGCTCGCGCAGCGCCATCCTGCTCAATATTCCCGGAACCCCGGCGAGTGCCGCCACCGCGCTCGACGGCTTTCCGCTGGTGCGCAAGGGCAAGGGCAGCCTCGCCATGGCGATCGCCACGCTCGGCTCGATGCTCGGCACGCTGGTCGGCATTGCCATGCTGGTGATGATCGCGCCGCCGCTGGCGGAAGCCGCCTTCGGCTTCGGCTCCTACGAGTTCTTCTGGCTGGCGCTGTTCGGCATCATCATTTCCGGTCAGCTCACCCATTCCGGCGAGCCGCTGAAGGGCTATATGGCCGGCCTGATCGGGCTGTCGGTCGCGATGATCGGGTCGGAAGGAATTCATTCCTATGTCCGCTTCAATTTCGGCATCCAGCAGATGAATGGCGGGATCGAACTGATCCCGGCCATGGTCGGCGCCTTCGGTTTCGCCGAGGTGCTGTTCGCGATGACGCTGCCGGCGGCCGAACTTGCCCGCAGCAAGTCCGTGCCCGCGCCGCTGAAGGAGCTTTTCGGGAGCGTTTGGCGCTACAAGCGCACCGTGCTCGAATCCGGCGTCATCGGCACGCTGGTCGGCATCATTCCGGGCGTGGGCGAGGATATCGGGGCCTGGGGCTCCTATGCCGCCGCCAAGCGCCACTCGAAGGAACGCGATGAGTTCGGCAAGGGCAGCCAGGAAGGGCTGATCGCGGCCGAGACCGGCAACTCCGCCGTCGTTCCCGGTTCGCTGATCCCGACGCTGACGCTCGGCGTGCCGGGCTCGGCATCGGCGGCCGTGCTGATCGCGGCGCTGTTCCTGCATGGCGTGCGCCCCGGTCCGATGATCATGTTCGACCAGCCCGACATGATCTACACCATCGCCGTGATGCTGATCTTCGCCACCATTGCGATGGGCGTGTTCGGCATGGCGCTGACCCCGCTGTTCGTGAGGGTGCTTCAGATCCCCCGCACGATCCTGATGCCGATGGTGTTCACGCTCTGCGTCATCGGCCCCTACGCACTCTCCCAACGGATTTTCGATATCTGGGTGATGTTCGCCTTTGGCGTCGGCGGCTATATTCTCCGCCGTCTCAACTACCCGATGGCGCCGCTTGTGCTTGGCATCATCCTCGGGGCGCTGCTCGACAAGAGCCTCCGGCGCGGGCTGATCCTGTCGAATGGCGACATCACCGCCTTCTTCACAAGGCCTGTTTCGGCCGGCTTTGCGGTGCTGATCGCGCTCACCATCCTGTTCTCGATTCCCGCCTTCCGCCGGTTTGCAAGCTTCAAACGCTGGCGCGGCGATGCTAACGGGGAAGACGCGAAGACGAAGTAAGGAGAAACGGGCGTGGCAAGGCGGACAGCGGTAAAGACGAGACGGGGAACGCGCGATGCGGAGGCCTCGCGCGCGGCCATCCTCCAGGCGGCGCTCGATGAGTTCTCGTCGGTCGGCTATGACGGCGCCCGCGTCGACCGCATCGCCGCCGAGGCCGGTCTCTCCAAGCCGCTGCTCTACGACTATTTCGGAGACAAGGACGAGCTCTACAAGGCGGCACTGCGCGAGGCCTATGTGCAGATCCGCGCCGGCGAGGAGAAGCTGGCGCTCGAAGCGCTGTCGCCGGAGGAGGCCGTCGGGGCGCTGGTGATGTTCACCATGACCCACTTCCGCACGCGGCCCTGGTTCATCACCATGCTCAATACCGAAAACCTGCGGCAGGGCTCCTCCGTCGGCAAGATCGGCGACCGGCGCGAGATCCAGTCGAAGCTTCTGATAAAGCTTGAGGAAGTGCTCAAAAGAGGCTGGAAAGACGGCGTTTTCCTGCGGAAGGCGGAGCCGGTGGAAGTCTATCTGATGATCGCTTCGCTCTGCTATTTCCCGGTCTCCAACCGTTTCACGCTCGCCGAGGTCTTCGGCTTCGACGCGAGCGAGGAGGGCCTCAACGCCCATGCCCGCCGCGCCACGGAAGCCGTTGTCGGCTGGCTCAAGCAGAAAGACGCAAGCTGATGCCCCGCCTAGTCTGCTGCAACGAGTTGCTGAGCCGGCAGGGGCTCGATCTTCGCGCGCAGTGCCGGTTCGCAAAGGCCGTCGGCTATGATGCGCTGGAGCTTGCGATCGAGAGCTTTCCCGCCGATCCACGCGCGCTTTCGGACGGGCAGGTGAGGGCGATGCGGCTAACGGCGGCCGATGAGGGCATGGAGATTGCCGGGCTGCACTGGCTGCTGTCCTCCGCCCCGGCGCTTTCGATCACCGATGCCGCGGTGGCCGCAGAGACGACGGATTATCTGCTGAAACTGGTCGAAATCTGCGAAGGGCTGGGCGGGCATGTGCTCATCCATGGCTCGCCCCAGCAGCGCCAGCCCGTTCCCGGCACGCCGGATGCGGCGACCTATGACCATGCGGCGAAATTGTTTGCGCCCGTCGCCCGCGCCTGTCATGACGCCGGCCTTGCCTATTGCATCGAGCCGCTTTCGCGCGACCAGACGCCGTTCATCAACACGCTGGAGGATGCCCGCCGGCTTGTCGAGATGGTGGGCTCGCCGGCGTTCAGGACCATGCTCGACTGTTCCTCGGCGGCGCTTGCCGAGGCGGAAAGCGTGCCGGCGCTGATCGAAAAATGGATGCCGACAGGACTGATTGCCCATGTTCATCTCAACGACAGCAATCGCGGCGCGCCGGGCACCGGAGCCGATGACTTTTCCGCGATCATCGCCGCGTTGATCGCGAGCGGATATGGCGGGGACCTGTCGGTCGAACCGTTTACCACCTGCGTCAGCGCGGAGGTGACTCTTGCCATTGCCTCGGCCACCACGCGGGCCCATCTGCAAACGCACGGGAGGAAAACGCCATGAGCGCCGCACGGATTTCGCTGAAGGCGATTGCGTTTCGGACCCGGCCCGTCCGGTTCCGGCTGCCGTTCCATTTCGGCAATACCGTGGTCACGGAAACCGATCAGGGCTTCGTTTCGGTGACTGTCGACGTCGATGGTCGGATAGCGGAGGGCCATGCGGCCCAGCTCATGGTGCCGCGCTGGTTCGACAAGCGCCCCAGCCGGACGAACGACGACACCGTCGCCGACCTGAAGCGCTCGCTGGAGTTGGCCTGTCAATCAGCCGAGGATATCGCCTCCGAGACCATCGCCGCCGCCACGACGCGCATGCGCCGGGAAGTCGAGGCGGCCATGCCGGAGGGCACGCCAAGGCTCGCCGCCCATTTCGGCCCGGCGATTGTGGAAATGGCGTTGATCGACGCGGTCTGTCGCGCGCATGACTTCAATTTTCCGCAGGCCGCAAGGGCCGACGTGTTCGGCGTCAGCGCGCTTGGCGCGCCCGATATTTCGCCTGCCGCGATCACCGGCGCGCTTTCTGGCATCACGCCGCTGCCGGCGATCGCGCCGCGCCAGACCGTCGGCTTCGACGCGCCGATTTTCGAGAGCGAGGCGGACCCGGGGAGGGTCGATGACGGGCTGCCGGTAAGCCTCGAAGCCATCATCCGCGCCACCGGCATCCGCGCCTTCAAGATCAAGCTCAAGGGCGACCCGGATGCCGATATCGACCGGCTGGCGCATATCGCCACGCTTGTGGACCAGATGGGCACTTACCGCGTCACGCTCGATGCAAACGAGCAATATCTGCCCGACCGTTTCGCAATCTTTCTCGAAAGCCTGCAGGGCGATCCCAGGCTTTCGCGTCTGCGCGCCGCAATCGCCTTCATCGAACAGCCCTTCGCCCGCGAAACAGCGCTGACGCTTGAGATCACGCCGGCGCTTTCCGTTTTCCCGCTGATCATCGATGAGAGCGATGACCACGATGACGCCTTCGCAACCGCGATTGCCCATGGCTGGTCGGGAACTTCGATAAAGAGCTGCAAGGGCGTGCTGCGCGCGCTGCTGAATTATGCCCGCATGGTCGATGGCTGCGCCCGCGGTAAACGGCTGTTCATCTCGGCGGAAGACCTGACCTGCCAACCCGGTCTCTGCTGGCAGCAGGATACGCTGGTGGCGGCAACGCTCGGCTGCCGGGATGTGGAGCGAAACGGCCACCATTTCGGCGGCGGGTTGCAGGGCTATGACGATCTCGAAAAGGCCCGCCTCCTCGCCGCCCATCCCGATCTCTACCGCCGTCAAGGCGATCGCATTGACCTTGTGATCGAAGACGGCACGGTCGCCATCGGCTCGCTGTTCGGGCCGGGCTTCGGGCGGTAGTCGCCGGAGGCTAAATTTCCAGAGGCTGGCTCGCCGCGCTGCGGCAGGGCGATGCCATGTCACGGCGTCCACTCCAACCGCCGTATAACGGCATCAACGCGCGATGCGATTGCCGGCGTCGTCGAAGATATGCACGTCGGCGGCGTCGAAGGTGACGAGGATGGTGGTGCCGGTTTTGAGCGCGTGCTGGCCGGCTAGCACGGCCATGACCCGTTCGCCGTTTCCGGCTTCTCCGTAGACCACGGTTTCCGTTCCGAGAGCCTCGACCAGGGTGATGGCGATTTCGAAGCCTGTCTGGCCCTCCGCCGCCAGCCTGATGTGCTGCGGGCGCACGCCAAGCGTCACTTTGGCGCCGGCGGCCGGCCTTGCGCCGGTGATCGCCAGACTGAGCGTCTCCTGGCCGAGGAGGTTGATCCTGAGGCCGTTCTCATCGGCATCGGCAACGCCGGCCGGCAGGAAATTCATGGCCGGCGAGCCGATGAAGCCGGCGACGAACAGGTTGGCCGGCGTGTTGAACAGCTCCAGCGGCGTTCCGATCTGCTCGACCTTGCCTGCGCGCAGCACCACGATCCGGTCGGCAAGCGTCATCGCCTCCACCTGATCATGGGTCACATAGACCATGGTGGTCTTCAGCCGGTCGTGAAGGGCGGAGAGTTCGGCGCGCATATGCACGCGCAACTCCGCGTCGAGGTTGGAGAGCGGCTCGTCGAACAGGAAAACGTCCGGGTGGCGCACGATCGCGCGGCCAATTGCCACGCGCTGGCGCTGGCCGCCCGAAAGCGCCTTCGGCTTGCGGTCGAGATAGGATTCGAGCTCCAGCATCCGGGCGGCTTCCATCACCCGGGTCTCGATCTCCTTTTTGTTCATGCCGGCGAAGCGCAGCGCGAAGCCCATATTCTCGCGCACCGTCATATGCGGATAGAGCGCATAGGTCTGGAACACCATGGCGATGCCGCGCTTTGCCGGGTCCTCGTCCGTCATGTCCGTCCCGCCGATCGAGAGCGAGCCGGATGTGATGTCCTCAAGCCCCGCGATCATCCGCAACAGGGTCGACTTGCCGCAGCCGGAAGGCCCGACGAAGACGACGAACTCGCCGGACCTTATGTCTAGATCGACGCCCTTGATGACCTCGATCGCGCCGAAGGACTTGCGGATTTGGTTGAGCGAAACATCTGCCATGGCAAACCTCAGCTGATCGTGAAGGCGATAGTATCATCGGCAAAGGCGGCGCAGCGGACCGCCAGTGTCAGCGCGCCCGGCTCATCGCCCGCCTCGATATAGAGCCCCGCCGTGCCGCCCCGGAAGCTTGTAATCTCCGGCCCGACGATCCGGCCGGGCCCATCAAGCGAAAGCGCGACCGGCTCATCGAAGAACGGCATGATATTGCCGCACTGGTCGAGCGCGCGCAGGATCACGCGCACGCAATCCTTCTCGCCCGCCCTCAACTCGGTCGCATCCGGCGCGATCTCGAGCGTGGTCGGCACGGGGTTGCCGGAGAGCTTCATGGTCCTGACCGGCTTGCCGTTGATATAGCCCGTCAGCGTGCCGTCGAACCACTGGCGGCCCCAGTCTCCGAATTCTTCCGCAGACACATTGTTGACGTCGAGAATGACCGGCGGGTGAGGAAGGTGCGGATATGCCGCGCGGGCAGGCTCCACCCGCTTCGGCGCGCTGTCGCCGACGGTGAGTTCGATATAGTCGCAGTTGGTCAGGATGATCAACGGCAGCACGCCGCCGATATTGCGCTCGCCGCGGGCCCAGAAGGTGACCGGCTGGAGCACCACGCCGTTTTCAGGATCGCCTTGCGAGGCATAGGCATAGGCCGCGAATTTCGGTTCGCGGTACATGTCCATCACGCCGTGATAGCAGATCCGGTCGCCGGAGCCGAAATCGCTGTGGGTGTTGTAGTCGAACATGCACCATCCGGTGCTGCCCGCAATCGTCGGGTCGCCGGCAACGGCGTTCAGCATCTGAAGGTGGCGGGTCACATGCTCGGCCTGGCGGCTCTCCTGATCGAAGCGCTTGGTGGGGAACATGTGGCCGTTATATTCGGTGATCATGTAGGGCACGGTCTTTGTGAGTCCGGTCACCTGCTTCTGGTCGCGGGTGCAGATCCGCGCGTGATTGCGGCCCGGCTGCTCCTCGTCGCCGAGAACGAAGTCGTTCATGGTGTAGACGTCTTCCAGCATCTCGCTGTTTTCGATGCAGCGCACGCCGCCGGTCTGGCGGGTGGAATCGAGTTCGCGGGCGACCCGGTTGGTCTCGGCGTAGAAGTCATGATCGTCGGCGGATTCGTTGATGCGCACGCCCCATATGATGATCGAAGGATGGTTCCAGTCGCGGGTGATCATCCGGCGCACATTCTCGACCGATTCCCGTTTCCACGCGTCGCCGCCGATATGCTGCCAGCCGGGAATTTCCTCGAAAACCAGAAGCCCGATCTCGTCGCAGCGGTCGAGGAAATATTTCGACTGCGGATAGTGCGAGGTCCGGGCGATGTTGCAGGCCAGATCGAATTTCAGGATATCGGCATCCTTCTCCTGCCCGCGCCTGCCCATGGCATATCCAAGATGCGGCCAGCTCTGGTGGCGGTTGAGGCCGCGCAGTTTCAAGAGCCTGCCGTTGAGGCGGAAGCCGTCGCTGGCGAAGGACGCGGTGCGGAAACCGAAGCGGTGCGCAACTTCGTCCGTGCCGGCCTCGGTTTCGAGCGTCACGGTGAGGGTATAGAGCGCCGGGTCATCGATATCCCACAGCCGGAGACCTTGCAGGTCGGAAAGCGCAAGGCGCGTCTGCCGGTCCGAAACGGAAGCCTCGGTGGCGGCGATCACATTGCCTTCGGCATCGCTAAGCGTCGCGGCGAGCCTGCCGGTGGTCTCGTCGGTCAGGAACACGTCGGCGGTCACGCTCTTGGCGTCGGCGAGCGCGTCGGGCGTTTCGATCTTGACGTTGTCGATCGCGACCGGGGTCGTCACCTTCAGCCAGACATCGCGGTAGATGCCGGCGAAGGTCAGATAGTCGATGACATTGCCGAAAGGCGGGATATCCGGGTTTTCGGAACCGTCGATCTTCACCGTCAGCAGGTTGTCGCCGTCCTTCAGATGCGGGCCGATCTCGACCTCGAAAGGAGTATAGCCATCCTTGTGGGCGGCGATTTCTTTGCCGTTCAGGTAGACCACGCTGTCGGCCATCGCTGCGTCGAAGACGAGCGCGACCCGCTTGCCGGCGAAACCGGGCTCGCTGGCAAAAACCTTCTGATAGGTGAAGGCACGCTGATAGCGTTTCTCGTCGAAATAGTTGAAGGGCAGTTCCACCGCGGTATGCGGCAGGCGCACCTTTTCGCCATCGCGCAGGACGCTGGTCGCCGCATCGTCGAACCCTTCGGAGGATACCCAGCCGGCATTGAAATTCTGAACTTTACGCATGTGTATGACCTATTTGACGGAACCGAGCATGCCCTGGACGAACTGGCGCTGCATGGCGAAGAAGATGATAAGCGTGGGAAGGGTCGCGAGGATCGTGCCGATCATCACCGTGCCGTAATCAGGATAATAGGCGGAGGCGAGCGAGGAGACGACCAGCGTGATCGTCTTGGTCTCATTCGATTGCAGCACGATCAGCGGCCACAGATAGTTGTTCCAGTAGAGCATGAACACGATGACGAAAGCCGCCGCATAGGTGGAGCGCATCACCGGGAAATAGATATGCAGGAAGATCTGCCACTCCTTCAGTCCGTCGACCTTGGCGGCGTCGCGCAGCTCTGACGGGAACGCCTTGGTGGCCTGGCGGAAATAGAAGATCACGAAGGCCCAGGCGATGAACGGCAGGATGATGGCGATATGGGTGTCGATCAGCCCCGCCTTGGCGGTCATCATGAACAGCGGGATCATGATCGCCGCAAACGGCACCATCAGCGTCAACAGCACGATGGCATAGATCCGGTCGCGCAGCTTCGAGCGGAACACCTCGAAGCCGTAGCCGGCAAGCGAGGTCACCGTGAGCGTGAGGAAGGTGCCGAGGCCCGCGATCTTGATCGAGTTCCACATGATCAACGGCACATCGACCTGCGAGACGAAGGCATTGATGTTCGCCATCAGCGCGTTGCCGAAGGTGACCTTGCCGATGACGATATCGGCGGTGGTGTTGGTCGCGCCGATCACCATCCAGATGAACGGAAATACCGAGATGAAGGCGGCAAACCCCAGCAGGATGTATTTCAGCGAACCGCCGGCGAGGCGGACGAGGCGGCGGGCGGTCATGTACGTTCCCTCGCGGCGTAGAACTGCAGGAAGGACAGCACCGCGACGATCAGCACGATGACGTATGAGACCGTGGCCGCGTAGCCGAAATTGGGCATGAAGCGGAAGGTCAGGTTGTAGATATAGAGCGACAGGGTCAGCGTCGCGTTCGCCGGCCCGCCCTTGCCCTCGGTCAGGTTGTAGACTTCGTCGAAGAGCTGCAGCGTGCCGATGGTGGAGGTGATCGTGGTGAACAGGATCACCGGTTTCAGCATCGGAATCGTGATGTGCAGGAAGCGCCGCCATGAAGGCACGCCGTCGATGCGGGCGGCCTCGTAGATCGACCTGTCGATGTTCTGGAGCGCTGCCAGATAGAAGATCATGTTGTAGCCGGTCCAGCGCCAGGTGATGGCGAGGATGACCAGAACCTTGGCCCAGAACGGATCGGTGAACCATTCGATCGGCGCGTCGGCAAGGCCCACCGCCATCAGCGTGCTGTTGATGATGCCATCGGTGGCGAACATGCTCTTGAACAGGATCGAATAGGCAACCAGCGAGGATACGCAGGGCAGGAAGATCGCGGTGCGGAACAGGCCGGAAAATCTGAGCCGCGGATTGTTGAGCGCATTGGCGAGGATCAGCGCCAGCACGATCATGACCGGCACCTGGATGACAAGGAAGGTCAGCGTGTTGGTCAGCGCCTGCCAGAAGATCGCGTCATACCAGAGACGCTCGATATTCCCGAAACCGACGAAATTCATCATCATGCCGCGGCCGGAATAAAACGACAGCACCAGCGAGCGGATGATCGGATAGAACATGAAGGCGGCAACGAGAATGAGGGCCGGCGCCACGAACAGCCAGCCGTTGACGTCGTAGAACCGCTTCAGATTGCCGGGTCTTGCATTAGCCATGGTCGGTCCCAGTTGCCGGCGGGCCGGCTTTCCAACAATCATGATGGCGAAAGCCGGAGCAGGCGGGCCCGCCCCGGCGGATCGCCGTTACTGGATCTGGAACTTGGCCTGATCGTTGATCGCCTTCAGCACCTCGTCGACCGGCTTGCCGTCGATCAGCGATTGCAGGTTGGAGGTCACCGCGACATCGAGCTCGTTGGTGAAGATGCCGTAATCGACCGCCGGGATCTGGTTCAGCCAGTCGGAGAACTTCTGCCAGACCTTCTCGCCGCCGAAGAACGGATCGGCCTCCTGATAGGCCTCGCCCTCGCGCGCGGCGAGCAGCGAGCCGACCGCGCCGCGCTCGACCAGGATCTTCTGGTAGAATTCGGTGTCCTTGGCATAGATCTCGTTGAGGAAATCGATCGCCTCGTCCTTCACGTCGGAACTGTCGAGCACGTACCAGCTCGACCCGCCGAGGTTCGAGGCGTTGCCCGCGCCCTCGACGCCCTCAAGCGACGGAATCGGCGCGACGCCCCAT
Organism: Martelella sp. FOR1707; assembly: GCF_053484265.1. Lineage (NCBI taxonomy): Bacteria > Pseudomonadati > Pseudomonadota > Alphaproteobacteria > Hyphomicrobiales > Aurantimonadaceae > Martelella > Martelella sp. FOR1707. The sequence goes on from NZ_JBAKFP010000003.1 coordinate 609,065, forward strand.
TTGCCGGACTGGTCTTCCTGCGCCTTGATCGTGCCGGTGATCCAGACGCCGGTGATGACCGAGGCGACATTGCCGGAGGTGAACGCGTTGACATAGTCCGACCAGCCGGTCGCCGGATAGATCAGGCCTTCCTCGGCAATCTTCGCCTGGGTTTCGAGCGCTGCCTTCAGCGCGGCGTTGTCGAGAACATTGAGATCGCCGTTTTCATCGAAATACCAGCTGCCGGCCGACTGCATCATGATCCGGGTCATGCCGCCGTCATTGAGGTCGAGCGTGGTCATCTTGTGGCCGGTCTTTGCCTCGACTTGCTTGCCGATCTCGATGAACCGATCCCAGGTGATGTTCTGCATATCCTCGGGTTTGAAGCCGGCTTCCTCCAGATAGTCGCGGCGGTAATACATGCCGGTGACGCCGGTGTCGAAGGGCATGCCGTAGACCTTGTCGCCAACCGTCATCAGCGACACCTTGTAGGGCGCGAAGGCATCGTAGTCGACAACGCCATCCATGGCCGCGAACGCGCCGGGGAAGGACTGGAGATATTTCTGCGCGCCGTAATCCTCGATCAGCACGATATCCGGCAGCGCGTTGGTCGCGCCGGAGGCCAGCGCCGTCTGGAGCTTCTGCTCGACATCGGCCTTGGCGAAGTCGACGACATTGAAGGTCGTGTCGGGGTGAGACTTGGTGTAGATCTCGCCCGCTTCCTTCATGATCGCGACGTTGAAATTGGGGTCCCAGCACCAGATGGTGATCTCACCCGCGAAGGCGGCGGTGGCGCCGAAGACACATGCTCCCGACAGAGCCACACCCGTGATGCGGCCCAGCACTTTCTGCTTATCCATTGGTTTCCTCCCGTTTGGACATTTGCCCGACGGCGCTCCCTGCCGTCCCGAGGGAAGCTAACTACAATTTGGAAAACTTGACAATAAAATTTTTAGTAAAAATCAGTAAATAAATTTACCCGACAGGCGGATGGCGACAGCTGTCGCGCCAGATCATCTCGCCCGGAATTGTCACCCGCTTGGTGTATTCGCGCCCGTTGATGCGCTCGACCAGCAGGTCGACCGCGCATTCGCCAATGGCCTCGCCGGGTATCTTCATGGTGGAAAGCGCGGGATTGAGAAACTGGGCGACCGGTATGTCGTTGAAGGAGGCGATGGCGATATCGTCCGGCACCGAAAGCCCTGCCTCGGCAAGCGCCCGCCCGGTTCCAATCGCGATATTGTCGTTCGCGGTCAGGATCACATCCGGGCGTTCGGCGCGGTCTAGCAGGTCACGGGCATGCTCGTAACCGACCTCGAGCCGCAGATTCTGCCCGTCATTGCAGTCATTGTTCAGGGCGATCAAAGTGGGGTCGAAGGTGCCACGCGCCTTTTGCCAGTCGACATAGGCCCGGCAGCGCGCTTCGCTATAGGGCACATCGCCAAAGCTGATCCTGTCCTCCGCGCCGATGAAGGCGATGCGCCGATAGCCGGCAGCGGCAAGGCCATCGAGAATCTTCGTGGTCGCCAGAGCCAGGTCGCTGGAAACGCAGTCAAACTGCTCGTCCGAAGGCTGGAAGTCGGCGAACACCAAGTGGTCGCAGCATTCCTCGAGAAAGGCGATCTCCGCCGGCCTGTGCTTGCCGATGGCGATGATGCCGGCGACGCCCTGCAGCAGGCTGCCCTCGTTGAAAAGATCGGCGTGAAACACCTTCACGATCTCGCTCTGGTAATGTTGCGACCGCCGTTCTATGCCCAGCCTCACCCCGATATAATAGGGGTCGATCAGTTCCTCATCGCGCTCCAGGAAGTGAACCGTGGCAATGCGAGGCATGGCGGCGGCCGGTTGCGGCTGGCGGAACGGCGCGGGTTTGCGGCGATTGCGGTTGCGCGGCGTTGCGTAATCGAGTGCTTCGGCGGTCTCGATGATCGCCTTGCGCTTGGCCTCGCTCACCGAAAGCGTGGGATCGTAGTTCAGCACGCGCGAAACCGTGCCGGCGGAAACGCCGACCGCCTTGGCAATTTCTCGAATTGTGACCATCAACTCCCCCGAAGCAGCCGGGACCACAATGGTCTGGCACGTCTAGTAAATTTTTACCGAAACGAGGATGAAGCGCAACCCATTCCTGAAATGTTTCGCTTCGCCCACGGCGCGAGCGCTATCGCGAGCCGGGCTTATCCGGGTCGAAATCGAAGCGCTCCGGCACGGCGAGGCCGTTTTCGAGGTGCTTTTCGATGGCGCGGAGCGATAGGCCGTCGCGATAGAGCCAGGGGTCGCGGGTCTCGTGCTGCCAGGCCTCTGTCGCGGCGCGCATTTCCAGCAGGCGATCGCGGTGAGCGGGGTCGTCGGCCAGATTGTTTACTTCGTGCGGGTCGGCTTCCAGGTCGTAGAGCTCCTCCGGCGGGCGGCGAACATAGTCTTTGACCGACCGCCTGCCGATCATCGCCGGGTTTTGATTGCGGACCCCCTCCCATGTTAGCGAACCGTAGAGATCGCCCGAGAAGGGGAAATCGAGCTGCCAGGCGACGTTGCGGTGATATTTGTAGCGCGTGGTCCGCATGAAGCGCGTCGGCCAGTAATTCGTCACCTCGTGGAAGGTGTGGGAGCCGAACACCGCCTGCCAGTCGTCCTCAAGCGTTTCTGATTCGAGGATCGGAAGCAGCGAGCGCCCCTTGCGCTGGCCAGGCGGGGTGGCGTGGCCCGCCCAGTCGAGAAAGGTCGGCAGGATATCGGTGAAGGACACCAGATTGGGATTGGCGACGCCACCGCGTCCGCCCGGCTTGCGGATGATCAGCGGCAGATGCACGCCGGCATCGTAGAGCGTGGTCTTGGAATTGAGGAAGGGCGAACCATTATCGGAGAGGAAGACGACGAGCGTGTCATCGGCAAGCCCTGCCTTTTCCAGTTCATTGAGAACCATGCCGACGCCCTGATCGAGGCGGTGGATCGAGCGGTAATAATCGGCGAGTTCCTGGCGCACCTCCGGCAGGTCGGTCAGGAAGGGCGGTACGGTGACGTCTTCCGGCGCGAAGACGCGGTCCTCGACGCCGGGATAGGCGCGGTCATTGCCGAAGCCGCCGCGAGTCTCGTCGCGATGCGGATCGATGAAGCCGATGGTGAGGAAGAAGGGTGTCTCCTCCGCTTTCGCGTCACGGAAAAAGGCGGATGCCCGGTTGGCCGCCCGGCGCACATCGCGTTCCCAGCTTTCATCGCGCACCTGCCAGGGATAGACGGCATCCGGCCCGACATGGATCTTGCCGATGATCCCGGTCTTCATCCCGGCCGCGTTCAGAAGCCCCGGGGCGGTTTCGACGTGATCGAAGGTCATGAAATGGTGGTGGTCGTGGTTGAGGCCGTATTGCCCGGTCTCGTGGGTGTGGAGGCCGGTATAGATCACAGAGCGGCTGGCCGAGCATGAGGCGGTTGACGTGAACGCCATGTCGAAGCGCGTGCCGGTTTCGGCAAGCCGGTCGATATTGGGCGTCGCGATCGCGGTCTCGCCATAGCAGCCGGTCATGCGGCCGAGATCGTCGGCGATCAGGAGGAGGATATTGCGCATGAGACATCGCTCCGTTCGATCGCAGCGCCACTGCGGGGAAATTCGCTGATCACGGCGGAGGCGACATCGATGCCGCGCCTCAACGCCGCGCGTTCGGTTTGCCCTTCCGCGATGGCGCTCAGATAGCCCGCGTTGAAGGCGTCGCCCGCGCCGACCGTGTCGATCACATCAAGGGAGCGGGCCTGTTCGATGATATAGTTGCGGTGCCGGTAGCAGGCGGCGCCCTCGGGGCCGCGCTTGACCACCAGCGCGGCATCGGGGCGCATATGGGGGGCGAGCGCCCGGCAGGCGGCGTGGACGGCGTTTTCGCCGGAAAGGCCGAGCGCTTCCTTGTCGTTCAGCAGGATATGGTCGGCGAGACCGACCCATGCACGGGCACTGGCGATGGCGGCATCGGTCCAGCCATCACCCGGCCAGCCGGGGTCGATGGCAATGGTTGCGCCGCGCGCCCTCAGCCGCTCCAGAAACGCTGTGTGCTCCGCCATCAGGCCGGGCAGGGCGAAGCCGCCGGAGACCAGCGCGATCGCGCCTGCAAGCGGCCAGTCTTCCAGGGCGGCGGAGAAGAAGGCGGCATCGAGCCCGTCGAGATGACCGTTGGTGGAAAAGAAACTGCGCTCGCCGCCCGTTTGCAATATGCCGACGGACATCGATGTCGGGCCGGGCCGGGCGGCGATCCTGTCGAGCCCGCCGGCGAACTGGTGGGTGATCATTGCGCCCGCCGCATCGCTGCCGGTCGCCGAGACGAGGCCGACGGGGTGGCCGAGCCGCTGGAGCACGAGTGCGGTATTGGCCGCCGATCCGCCGATGCGGAAATCGGAGCGTTCGAGAAACACCTCCGTTCCCCATTCCGGCCAGTCGTCGATGCTGCCAGTAACGAGATCGAGATTGGCATTGCCGATCACGCAGATCGGGCGCGGCGGTTCGCTTGGTCTGCTGTTCATGCCGGTCTCCTAGATCGCCGCGCCGGCAGCGTCGAAGCGATGCAGCGCCGTCTCGTCCGGCGTCACGAAGACCGTCTCGCCGGCTTCAAAATCCTGCGCGCCCGGCGCGCGGACATTCAGCATGCCGGCATTCTCTGTTTCCACGTGGATATAAGTATCGCTTCCAAGCTCCTCTGAAAGCAGAACTTTTCCTTCCCAGCGGCCACCCGCGCGCGAGATCGCGAGATGTTCCGGGCGGATACCGCAGGCCGCCGCGCCGAACCCGTCAGCAATCTCGCCCTCGATCACATTCATGCGCGGCGAGCCGATAAATTCGGCGACGAAGCGGCTGGCGGGTTTCATGTAGAGTTCCATCGGCGTGCCGACCTGTTCCACATGGCCGGCGTTCAGCACCACGATCCTGTCGGCAAGGGTCATCGCCTCAACCTGGTCATGGGTCACATAGATCATGGTGACGCCCTTCATGCGTTTGTGGAGCGCTGCAATCTCGATCCGTGTATCAACCCGGAGTGCCGCGTCGAGGTTCGACAGCGGCTCGTCGAACAGGAAGATGCGCGGCTGGCGGGTGATCGCCCGGCCGATGGCGACGCGCTGGCGCTGGCCGCCGGAAAGCTGGCGGGGCTTGCGGTCGAGATAGGGCGTGATCTGCAGCATCTCGGCCGCCTCGCGGATGCGCTTGTCGGCCTCGGCCTTGTCGAGCTTCGCCTGTTCCAGACCGAAGGCCATGTTCTCGTAGACCGTCATGTGCGGATAAAGCGCATAGGACTGGAACACCATGGAGATGCCGCGCTTTGCCGGCAGCACGTTGTTTACGCGCTCGCCGTCGATCATCAGGTCGCCGCCGGAAATGTCCTCAAGGCCGGCGATCAGCCGAAGCAACGTGGACTTGCCGCAGCCGGACGGCCCGACGAAGACGACGAACTCGCCCTTTTCGAGGTTGAGGTCGATATCCTTCAACACCTCGACATGGCCGAAGGACTTGCAGATTTTCTTCAGTTCGATGGAGGCCATGAGATTATCCTTTCACGGCGCCGGCGGTGAGGCCGGAAACGATTTTGCGCTGGAAGACGAGAACGAGCGCGATCAGCGGCACGGTGACGATCACAGAGGCCGCCATGATGTTGCCCCACGGCACCTCGAATTCCGAAAGGCCCGAGATCATCGCGATCGCCACCGGCACGGTGCGCTGGCTGTCGGTGGAGAGGAAGGTGAGGGCGAACAGGAACTCGTTCCAGGCGTGGATGAAGGCGAGCAATCCGGTCGTCACCATCGCCGGCCACATCAGCGGCAGGAAGATGCGGCGGATGATGGTGAAGGACGAGGCCCCGTCCATGATCGCCGCCTCCTCGATCTCGATCGGCATGTCGCGCATGAAGGTGGTCAGCACCCATACCGTGAAGGGCAGGGTGAAGATCATGTATGAGAACACCAGCGACCAGAGCGAATTGAAGAGGCCGAAATTGCGGATCAGCTCGAACAGGCCGGAAAGCACCGCGATCTGCGGAAACATCGAAACCGACAGGATGGTGAACAGCAGCAGCCCGCGACCCCGGAAGCGGATGCGGCTGAGCGCAAAGGCCGCGGTGACGCCGAGAAACAGCGAGAAGATCACGACCACGGTGGCGACGAAGATCGAGTTGAAGATCTGGTGGCCGAAGACGCCGTCGGTCAGCATGTGCTGGTAATTGTCGAAGGTGACCGCCTTCGGCAGATAATTGACTTCGAACAGCGCCTGGCCGTTTTCCAGCGAGGTCAGGATTGCGTAGTAGAACGGAAACAGCGCCTGGACGAGGATGACCAGAACGAGCGCGTAAAACGCGATGCGTTTGACGGGAGCGGGGATGGTCATCTGTCGCCTCCAAGGTTCATGCGGGTGGCGCGAATGAAGCCGATCGTGAGCAGCGCGATGATCAGGAACAGCAGCGTCGAGGCCGCCGAGCCATAGGCGAACTGGTCGAAATCGAAAAGGTTCTCGCGCGCGAACACCGACATGGTGGCGGTATTGGCGTTGTTGGGGGTGAGCACATAGACGATGTCGAAGACGCGCAGCGCATCGAGCGCGCGGAACACGATCGCCACCAGCACGGCCGGCATGATCAGCGGCAGGGTGACCTTGCGGAACACGCGGACGGGATGAATGCCGTCAAGCTTTGCCGCTTCATACATGTCCTTCGGCACCATCTGCAGGCCGGCGAGGATCAGCAGCGCCATGAACGGCGTGGTCTTCCAGATGTCGACGATCAGCACGGCGAGAAGCGCCGTATCCGGATTGGCCGTCCAGGCCACCGGCTCGGCGATGACGTGCAGTTTCATCAGGATATCGTTCAGGATGCCGAACTGGTCATGCATCATCCAGGCCCACATCTTGGCGGAAACGATGGTGGGGATCGCCCAGGGGATGAGGACGGCGGCGCGCACCAGCGCGCGGCCGGGAAACTGGGTATTCAGCACCAGCGCGATGATCATGCCGAAAATGGTTTCGAACAGAACCGAGAAGAAGGTGAAGCGCAGCGTGTTCCAGACGGCCCGCCACCAGTCGGGATCGGCGAGCAGACCGTAATACTCACCGGTCCCGTCGCCAAAGTCGAGATATTCGAGATAGTTGCGGAAGCCGACCCATTGCGCTTCGCCCGGAAAATCAATCGAGGCATCGGTGAAGCCGAAATAGATCGTTCTGACCAGCGGATAGACCGCGACCACGGCCAGCACCGCCAGCATCGGCGCCAGGAACACCCAGGCCGAGACGACGCGCTGTTGCGACAGGGTCGATTTTTCGACCGGTTCTGCCATGTTCCGTTCCCTTCTTCTCTTGCGAAAAACGGCGCCGCGCCGGCAATGCGGGCGGCGCCGTCTTGTCTTACCAGCCGTTGCCGCGAAGGCGCTTCAGCTTGGCTTCCAGCTTGGCGAGGTTCTGCTCGGCGGTGCCATCGCCCGAAAGCGTATCATGCACGGCGGTCCAGAACTCCGAGGAGACCTCGTTATATTTGCGCTTGGTGGCGGCGGAAGGACGCGGCAGGGCGTTCAGCACCACCGGCTTCCAGCGCGGGATGAAGGGCTGGGCCTCGGCCACTTCCGGATCGTCGTAGACGGCGGTCACCGTCGGCGGGCGCGAGGTCTCGATCGCGCGTTCCTTCTGGTTTTCGAAGTTGTTGAGGAACTTCACCAGTTCGATCGCCTCGTCCGGATTGGGCGAATATTTGGAAACGGCGAGATGCCAGCCGCCCAAGGTCGCCGCAGAGCTGTCACCTTCGCCGCCGACCGGCAGCGTGGTCACGTCGAACTTGCCCTTGACCGGGGAATCCTCGCCATCGGCCAGCGCATAGGCATAGTTCCAGTTGCGCATGAACACGGCGTTGCCCGACTGGAACACGCCGCGCGCATCCTCTTCCATGTAGTTAAGCACGCCCTGCGGCGCGATGGTGCCGACCCAGGACTTCGCCATGCTCAGGGCCTCAGCCGCCTCCGGATTGTTGATCGCGATCGAGCCGTCGAGTTCGACGATGCGGCCGCCGCCATAGGAATAGATCCATTCCTGGCCGTTGCAGGTAAGCCCCTCATAGGGCGCGCCCTGGAACACGAAGCCCCACATGTCGCCATTGCCCTCGGCCCGCTCGCCATCCATGATGATCTGCGCGGTCTCGGTCATTTCATCCCAGGTCTCGGGAACCGGCCGATCGTATTTTTCCAGAAGGTCGCTGCGGTAATAGAGCGCCGGGGCGCCGAGGAACATCGGCAGCGCGACGAGCTTGCCGTCGACGGTCTGCGATTCGACGGCTGCCGGAACGAACTGGTCGATGATATCGGCGGTTGCCTCCGTCAGGTCGACGAAATGGCTGGCGAGCTGCGGCGCGCCGATGACATCGATGCGGTAGACGTCGATATCCGGCGACTTAGCCGAAAGCCAGAGCTTGTACTGGCCGAACTGGTCGGTCGTCGATTCCGGCATGGAGACGATGTTGACGGTGTTGCCGGTCATCTCCTCATAGCGGTCGAGCTCCTTGCGCAGGACTTCGTTATCCTTGCCGATTGCGCCGTGTACGATGTTGAGTTCGACGGCGCCGGCCGATACCGACATCAGCGCGCTTGCGGCGAGCAGAACGCCCGTGAATTTTCCAAGATGTTTCATTGCCTGTTCTCCCTCCGGCCTTTGTCAGGTCCGGTTTTCAAAAGTTCCCGCGTCTGAAAGCCGGTCCATCGGGGGCCGCTTTCCTGTTGTCTGGGCAATCCGGCGCGCAGCCGTATCGCGGCCTTGCCGTCATTGCCCGCATGGCCGGATTTTGAGATCCGGCGGTTTCGCCTGTTTCGTCTCACGCCTCCCTTCTGCAGAAAATCGGCGAGGTCCAGGCCATCTGCCCGGTCTTCTCGCGCAGTCGCACATAGATGTTTTCGCCCTCAGCCAAGGCGCCGAGCGCGACCGCGCCATGCCATTGCCACTGGTGCGGCCGGGGCAGGGCGTGGAAACGGTAAGCGGGGCTGTCGATCGGGCCGAGATTGCCCGACAGTGCGCCCTCGAAGAGCTGATCGAGCGGAACGTCGAGCTGCTTGCCCGAAAGCCTCGCCTTCAGCCGTGCCCCCGGCGCGGCTTTCAGCCGTATGGCGAAGCCCTGGGTGGCGGAGGTGACGTTGTTGGGATTGGCCGCGGCCGTGACCGAGAATTGAACAGTGCCCTCTTCAAGGCTGAGCGTCGGCAGCCTCGCGGCCTCATCCTCGCCCTCCAGCGGGGAGACGATCTCCGCTCCGCGGAAACGGGGTTCGACGCCGGTGATCTCGCCGCCTTCCAGCGTGATGTCACCGGCCCAGTCATGGCTTCTGCCACGCGCGCCCCAGCCGAGCTCGACAAACAGGATGGTCTCCGTTTCCGCGCCGGTACCGGCCTCGATCGGCGCGGGGCTCAGCTCGGGCGAGATGCGCTCGGTCAGCGCGCCGTTGCGGAAGATATCGATCGCGTCGATGAAACCGCCGCCGATGGCCTCTATCTCCAGCGCGGCCTCGGGCGCGGGCGGTGTGATGCCGCCCTGCACGGCTTCGCCGATCGCCATCAGCAGGTGAATATTGTCGCCGGTCAGCGCATTGGTGCGGCGCGCGCGCATGGCCGAGAAGATGGCGTCACGGCTGTCATCTCCGGCATAGACGGCCATGCGGCCATGGCCATAGGAGCCGGGAAAGGCGGAATGATGGTCCGTATTGCCGACCACGCCGAAGACCGCGCCGCGCTTTAGTCCCGCTCGCATGGTCGAAGCGCCGTTCACCGGACCCATGGAATGCAGGTAGGAGCGTTCGGATTCCGATTCTTCCGCGCAGCCATGCATCGAGAACATCTCGACAAAGGGCGACAGTTCGGGATCGAACGTATCCCAGTTGATGCCGCGCGCGCCCTGCCGGTAGCCGATATGATGCGGAAAGGCGAGGGCGCTGTCGCCCTTGGCGGTGTGAAGCGCCTGCTTTAGTTCGGCCGGGCTATCGGCAAGTTCCGGTTCGGCGACATCGAGGTCGCCATAGACGATCGTGTAGTCGCCATGTTCCGACGAATGGATCTCGTAGCCGGGAAATACGGCGAAGCGGCCGGGATTCTCGAAGGCCTTCAGAACCGCGAAATGGTCCTTCCAGTTGGCCTTCAGCTTTGCAAAACCCTTGACGTGGAAATCGACGATATGGGCCACCTCCGGCACGTCGACCGGCATATCGGGCCAGGCCGCGTGGCCGGTGATTGAGACGAAATCGAGCTGTGAGGCGGCGCGGGACAGCGCATCCTCCAGCCGGCCATGGCCATAGGAGAGGGCGCAGTGATTGTGGATATCGCCGAACAGCGGCTGAAGGCCGAGCCGGTTGGCAAGCGGGGTCAGGCGTTCGGGAAAACGGCGCGTCATTGCGCAAACTCCTGGGTTTCCGGATTGACGGGCATGCCGCCATTTTTCATCGATTTCTGCGCCGCCAGGACGATCCTGAGCGAGCCAACGCCGTCATCAATGCCGACGGGCGGGTTTTCGCCATTCATGAAGCGGCGGAGCGTGCGCACGAGTTCGAGATCGGCGCCGAAATGGGTCGAGCTGCGGTCCGGGCTGGTGAAGCCGAGCGTGCCGTGCTTGCGGCCGTAATCCTCGACGATGTCGATTTCGCCCGAATGACGCTCCATCCGGATGCGGCCGGAAGAGCCGACGATTTCCAGCGTTTCCTGATCCTCGGCCCAGGGGCCGAATATGGCGAAGAACAGACAGGCCGATACGCCGTTTTTGTAGCGGATGGTGACGATTGCGTGGTCATCGATATCCGCTCCCGGTCGATAGACGCAGGTATCGTTGCGGTCTTCCGGCAAAGCTGCCTCGCCCCAGCTCGGGTTGGCGATGGCGCCGGCGCCCTCGAACCGGTCCACCAGCGTCTCATGACGGCGATAGGGACAGTCGCGGTCGCAAAGCGAACAGCGTTCCGGCGCATTCGGATCGGGCGGGAACACATTGCTGCGGCCGCCGACAGCGGTGACGGAAAGCGGACGCGACCGCGCCACCCAGTTCAGCACATCGAAATGGTGCGAACACTTGTCGTTGAGCGCGCCGCCCGACAGCGCCTGCTTGCGGTGCCAGAGCTGGAGGTACCGGGTATAGGGAATGACCGAGCGCAGCAGGATCATCTGCGGATCGCCGATGCGGCCGGAATGGGCAAGCTTCACGGTCTCGATCCACGGCTTTTCGTAGCGCCGGGTGAAGGCCATCAGCACCGGTTGTCCGGAACGCCTTTCAGCCGACTGAATGGCTTCCGCGTCATCGAGCGTCACCGAGATCGGCTTGTCGAGATAAACGCGCTTGCCGGCCGCAATCGCCGCCTCGACCGGCGCGCGGTGGGCATTGGTATGAGTGGTGACGATCACAAGGTCGACGGACGGATCCTCGACGGCGGCCTCAAGGCTCTCGAATATCCGCACGGCATGGCGGATGCCGGCCTTGCCGTAGAGCCCGTTAAGATGGTCGGCGGCATAGCCGGCACGGTCTTCCAGCCGGTCGAACACGCCGATGATGCGAAAGCCGGTCTCCGCCGCGATTTCGGCCATGCGCGAGCCGACATAATAGATGCCGCGCTCGCCGGCGCCGACAATGGCGACGCCCGTGGTTTTCTGCTGGACCGGCTCCTGGAGCATTCAATGCCTCTGAACTTGTTCTTGTTATCGGCATCGGATGCTATTTGAGTATATATATGTGTACAATAATTGATGTACTCAATCGGTGTGGAGATCGATCACCGATCCATGGCGGACGTAGGAAATGGGGAGATAATGGGTTTGCGGCTCCTTCGGCCTGTCGGCGATCCGTTCACGGATGATCCGCTCGAACACGGCGAGCTTCTCGTCATGGCTGTTGCCGACCACATCGAACCGGCCGAGATGCTCCGACTGAAAATCCGTGCTGCCGAGCATGATGACGCTGAGGTCGCGGCCCGTCTCGAGGCCGAGCCTGGCGAGTGCGCGCTCGAGAATGAAACCTTCGACGACGCCCCAGGCGATCAGCGCCGTGAACGGAAGCCGCCCTTCGGCATCGGCATGACAACCGATGGCCGCAGCGATGTCGTCGATCTGATAGCTGCCGGGCAGTGCGTTCAGCTCGATCAGAAAGCACTGATCCGGATGGGGCAGGAAGCTGCCGAGCAGGTGGAACTCGCGGCGCGCCATGGCGATCTGGCGGGCATGATGCGCTGACGTGAGAAACGCGATCCGCTCGTGGCCGCTTTCCCTGAATGTCCGGAAGGCGATCGACAGCGCCTCGCGCCAGTTGGTGCCGATAGCGTCAACATCGATGCCGGTGGCCGACACGCCATCGATGACGATATGGTCGGCCTGCCGGTGAAGCGCTGCCAGGAACGCGACCGTCAGGATCTCGAAATTCACCTGAATGAGGCAGGCGCGGAACCGCCCGATCCGTTCCAGCACGTCGATCGCCTGGGCGTCGCTTGAAAAGCCGAGCTGCAACACCGAAAAGCCGGCGGACTTTATCCGGGTCGCGACCTCCTGCAGCGTCACCCGCGCCAGCCTGCTGTCGGAATTGCGGTAGAGGATCAGGAGATCCGCGGCATAGCTGTCGGGCGCCTTCTCCTCGCTCTTGCCGCCGACCACGATGCCCGCGCCGGGGCGGGCAATCAGGCGGCCGTCTTCGAGAAACGGCTTCAGCGCCGCCTCCACGGTGCGTTGCGCCGTTCCGAATTCGCGCATCAGATGGCGAACGGTCGGAAGCCTTTCGCCGGGCGATGCCTTGTCGATCCGCTCTTCCGCCCACCGACCGATCGCGGCGACGACCTGCTTGGTCTTGTTCTGCATCCGGGTATTATGAGTATAATTTATACCCGACGCAAGTCCGACCACAGTTTGGGATTGCTTTCGATCGGGGCTATCCGAAAAGGCAAAATCGGGTTCGTCTGTCGCGCTTTCGCGGCCGACGGCTTTGGGCGAAGTCTTCAGCCTTGTCGAGCCCGGATTACGGCGCCGGGAGCGTACGCATGGCGGATCGAGTTGAGCATGAAACCTGAATACAGGTGCCGGAGAGCGGCCTCGCTCGAGTTTTTTCAGGAACGGACTTCTATCAATATAGTACATATTTTCAGATGCTTGCCCGGATTCCGAGTCTCTCCGTGCGCTGTGGTCCGTCTTCGCCGGCAATAAACCGGCTTGCAAAGAGAACAAAAATAGAACATAAAAGGACTATAAGCAAAACGGAGGCAATCATGACCGATATTCTGCGTGACATCGCGGCTTTCTTCTCAGTCAGCCTGTTCCTGGCCAGCATGGCGTTGATCGTGAGCTCGCTATAGGTTTCTGTGCATTGCGAGACGAGCGTTTGCACCGGCGTTGCTCGCCTGCCAAAATCGGGTGGCGTATCTGATTTGGCGGCGATGAAGGAGTGATCTCGAGATGCAGGCTGAAGGCAAAGAGCAGGCGGTTCGTTTCGTGCATTTGCGCGTTCACTCGGCTTATTCGCTGCTCGAGGGCGCACTGCCGCTGAAGACGGTGATGAAGCTCGCCGTGGCCGACAGGCAGCCTGCAATTGCGGTGACCGATACAAATAATCTCTTCTGCGCCCTGGAGTTTTCCCAGAAGGCCGTGGGCGAGGGGCTCCAGCCGATCATCGGCTGCCAGTTGTCGATCGATATGGAGGATGGCGGCGACGGCGAGCGCCGCAGCGGCGGGCATCTGCCGCCGAAGAAACCTTCGATCGTGCTGCTCGCCGCCGATCCGACCGGCTATGCCAATCTGATGCATCTTGTCAGTGAGGCCTATCTCGGCGGAGAGGGGCATGACAGCACATATATAACGAAGTCATGGCTCAGCGCGCATTCGGACGGTTTGATCGCGCTCACCGGCGGGCGGACCGGGCCGATCGACGAGGCCGTTATTTCCGGCTTCGAGGCGAAGGCCGCCGAAAGGCTCGCATTCCTGAAATCCGCTTTCGGTGACCGGCTCTATGTCGAAGTTCAGCGGCACGGCAACTTCGACGTCCAGCACGAGCGTCGGGTCATCGCTCTCGCTTATGAACTCGATCTGCCGCTGGTTGCGACCAACGAGGCGTTTTTCCCGACCCGCGATGATTTCGAGGCGCATGATGCGCTGATGGCGGTGGCGCACAACGCTATTGTATCGGATGATCGCCGTTTCAGACTGACGCCGGATCACTATCTGAAGTCGCAGGATGAAATGGCGGAGTTGTTTGCCGATCTGCCCGAGGCGATCGAAAACACCGTGGAGATCGCGCGCCGATGCAGCTTCGTACTCGATACCCGCATGCCCATTCTGCCGCGCTTCACCGGCGCGTCAGATGATCCCGAGGAGGCGGAGCGGGCGGAAGCCGCGGAGCTGCGCCGGCAGGCGCGCGAGGGGCTGGAGGCGAGGCTTGCCCATGTGGGCATGAGCCCGGGCCATACGCGCGAGGACTATTTCGAGCGTCTTGACTACGAACTCGGCGTGATCGAAGGCATGAAGTTTCCGGGCTACTTCCTGATCGTTGCCGACTTCATCAAATGGTCGAAGGAGCGCGATATACCGGTCGGGCCCGGCCGCGGCTCCGGCGCGGGCTCGCTGGTCGCCTACGCCCTGACGATCACGGATGTGGATCCCCTGCGTTTCTCGCTGCTGTTCGAACGCTTCCTCAATCCCGAACGCGTGTCGATGCCGGACTTCGATATCGACTTCTGCCAGGACCGGCGTGAGGAAGTCATCCGCTACGTGCAGGAGAAATACGGCCGCGCGCAGGTTGCCCAGATCATCACCTTCGGTTCGCTGCAGGCCCGCGCGGCGCTGCGCGATGTCGGCAGGGTGCTCGAGATGCCCTATGGCCAGGTCGACCGTATTTCCAAGCTCGTTCCCAATAATCCCGCCAATCCCGTGACGCTCGCTCAGGCGATCGAGGACGAACCCAAATTCCAGGAGGCCGCGGAAGAGGAGCCGATCGTCGGGCGGTTGCTGGCGATCGCACAGAAGATCGAGGGCCTCTATCGCCATGCCTCGACACATGCTGCGGGCATCGTTATCGGCGACCGTTCATTGTCGCAACTCGTGCCGATGTATCGCGATCCGCGCTCCGACATGCCGGTTACCCAGTTCAATATGAAATGGGTGGAGCAGGCCGGCCTTGTGAAGTTCGACTTTCTGGGGCTGAAGACGCTGACGGTGTTGAAGACCGCAGTCGACTTCATTGCTCGCCGCGGAATCACGGTCGATCTTTCGCTCGTCCCGTTGGATGATGCCGAATCTTACGAGATGCTGGCGCGCGGCGAGACGGTCGGCGTGTTCCAGGTGGAAAGCGCGGGCATGCGCAAGGCGCTGATCGGTATGCGACCCGACCGCATCGAGGATCTGATCGCGCTGGTGGCGCTCTATCGTCCCGGCCCGATGGAAAACATCCCGGTCTATAATGCCCGCAAGCATAATGAGGAGGAGATCGAGTCTATCCATCCGCTGATCGACCCGCTGCTGGCCGAGACCCAGGGCGTGATCATCTATCAGGAACAGGTGATGCAGGTGGCGCAGGTGCTGGCGGGCTATTCGCTCGGCGAAGCCGACCTTCTGCGCCGCGCCATGGGCAAGAAGATCAAGGAGCAGATGGACAAGCAGCGGGTTCGCTTTGTCGATGGCGCGGTGGAAAAGGGCGTCAAGAAGCAGCGGGCCAACGAGATTTTCGATCTCTTGGCGAAATTCGCCAATTACGGCTTTAACAAGTCCCACGCCGCCGCCTATGCGATCGTGTCCTATCATACGGCCTTCCTGAAGGCGCATTATCCGGTCGAGTTCCTTGCAGCGTCGATGACGCTTGATATGGCCAATACCGAAAAACTGAACGATTTTCGTCATGATGCAAAGCGCCTCGGCATCGAGGTCGTCGCTCCCTCGGTGCAGACCAGTTACCGGCATTTCGAGCCGGGCGAAGGGCGGATCTTCTATGCGCTCGCGGCGATCAAGGGCGTGGGCGAGGCAGCGGTCGACCATATTGTTACGGTCAGAGGGGACCGGGCGTTCGATAGCCTGGAGGATTTCGCGCGGCGGATCGATCCGAAACTCGTCAACCGCAGAGTGCTCGAAAGCCTGATTTGCGCGGGCGCCTTTGATTGCTTTGGCAAGGATCGCGCCGCACTTCTGGCCGGGCTCGATCGCATCATCGGCCTGGCGCAGCGCAGCCAGGATGACAAGACCAGCGGCCAGGCGGACATTTTCGGCAGCGCCGGCGACCTGCCCCAGATCACGCTGCCGGATTATACCCCGATGCCGGATTCGGAGCGGCTGATGCGGGAGTTCCAGATGCTGGGCTTTTATCAGACCGCGCATCCGCTTGACGCCTATGCCGATATATTGTCGCGCATGCGCGTCCAGAGCTTCGCCGATTTCTCGCTTTCGGTGAAGAATGGCGCCGGCCGCGGGCGCCTGGCCGGCACGGTCGTGGCCAAGCAGGAGCGCAAGACCCGCACGGGCAACCGTATGGGCATCATCACGCTTTCGGATGCGACCGGCCAGTTCGAGGCGGTGCTGTTCTCCGAGATGCTTTATCAGTACCGCGATCTCCTGGAGCCGGGAACTTCCGTTGTCATCACCGTGGCGGCCGATGTCCGTCCCGAAGGCATTGGCATGCGGATACAGACGGTCCAGTCGCTGGAGGAAGAGGCGGTGCGCCAGCAGAGCGCGATGCGCGTCTACCTGCGCGATGATTCGCCGTTGGCGTCGCTTTCCAGGCATCTGAACACCAGCGGAGACGGAATCGTGTCCTTCGTGGTCATCCAGAACGAGGGGCTGCGCGAGGTGGAGGTCGAGCTGCCGGGCAAGTATAGGCTCTCCCCGGAAGTGGCGTCAGCCATGCGCGCGGTATCGGGCGTGGTCGACGTCGAACTCGTTTAGCTCTCTTAGGAGCAGAAAGCTGGTCCGATTCGCTTTTGCGGCGGTGGAATGCAGGTCTCCGCTTCGTTCTTTTGCGGATATTGGGCGCGTTTTCACGTTGAAGTCGCGGAATATGCGCCGTCTTTATTGCGTTCGAACTGTCGTGGCTGGGTGGAATCGCCCCGTTGGCGCTTGTTTTCTTTACCTTTTGTAAAGATTTGACCGCCTCACAGCCCCAACTTGTTGCGTATCGGCAACAGCAAGCCGGTAAGGAAGCCTCGGCGGCGGCTGTGCGGGCGATTGATGATTGCGATCGGGCGGCGGTCTTGTATGTTCACACTCAGAAGCGAGGGACTAGACAACCCGATCTTCTTGAAACCCGGAATGGGGCAGGGAACGCTCAGGCGAAAAACCCATTCCGCTTTAAAACCTTTTGGAGGTCATTATGAACGTGAAGAGCCTTCTTCTCGGCTCCGCTGCAGCAGTCGCAGCAGCTTCCGGCGCCCAGGCGGCCGACCCGGTTGTGGTCATCGAGCCTGTAGCTGCCAACTATGTAGAAATCTGCGACGCCTTTGGTGCCGGCTACTTCTACATCCCGGGCACCGACACCTGCCTCGATATCGGCGGTTACGTCCGTTTCCAGGTCGACGCTTCGCGTGGCGGCAATGTTCCTGATGCGTGGGACGTTTACACCCGCGGTCACATCGACATTTCCTCGAAGACCGAAACCGAACTCGGCGTTCTTTCCGGCTTCATCTCGCTGAACGCGGACTACTACTCCGATAACGGCTACACCGACGTTTATCTCGACGAGACCTACCTGTCGCTCGGTGGCTTCCAGGCCGGTTACTTCAACAGCTACTGGGATCAGGGCCTCCTCGGCGAAATCGACGATCTGAACGGCCAGACCAAGTTCAACTCGGTCCGCTACGTTTACACCGGCGAAGGCTTCGTAGGCGGCATCTCGCTCGACTTCCTCGAGCCGAAGATGATCGGTCTGATGAATTCGGGCAACAACGTACCGCACCTCGGCGTGTCCGGTCGTGTTGGCTTCCAGGCCGGCGGTGTTGGCGCCAAGCTCGATGTCGGTTACGACACCTACAACGAAGAAGCCGCTTTCCGCGCCATGACCTCGCTGGCGCTTGGCCCGGGCGCTCTTGACCTCGGCGCTATCTACGCCACCGGTTGGAACGCTTATGCCGTGACCTACGGCGGCAACGACTTCCAGGACTTCTCGCTCGCGACCCCGACGGCTGTTCCTGGCGTTTACGCCGAATGGGCGCTGGCTGCTGGCTACAAGCTGAACGTATCCGACAACTTCGCGATCACGCCTGCTGCTCAGTGGACCTCGGCTAATATTCCGGGCGCTGACAATGAGGACTTCTGGTCCGCTGGCGTACTCTTCGACTACACCATTGTCGAAGGCCTGAGCGCAAAGCTGAACGTTCGTTACACCGACCTGCCTTCGCAGTACTACCAAGACGATCAGTACTGGGCCGGTTGGTTCCGTCTGCAGCGCGACTTCTAAGAAGACGCCTCCACAGATCAGGAAAGGCCCGGCCGTTTGGTCGGGCTTTTTCGTTTTGCGGCGCGGCTCAGTTTGCGGTATTTCAAACGATCAGGCGCGTGCGATGCGTGCGATACGCATGGGTGCCTGAGCGGAGCGGGACTGTTGAAGCACGCGAAAGCTGATCCGGGCACGGCGCACCGGTTTTCAAAACCGGCTGTCCGGCTCTCGAAGAGACAACACAGCGCTTGATTTCGGATCGATTGGTGCGGACGGCGGGGGTCGAACCCGCATGACCATCCGGTCGAGGGATTTTAAGTCCCTTGCGTCTACCAGTTTCGCCACGCCCGCAGCAGGTTGTTCCCGAACAAGGGAATGGCTCGACTTCCGCCTGGTCGCGTCGGAGAGGCGGTATCGACCTTTCCGGAAGCGCTTGGCGACGTTGAACCGCAACCTGTGTCCGCTTCCCCAAAATCGGCGAAGCGGTGAGCGATGTGTAGTATGGCAAAGAGACTTCCGCAATAGAGCAAGGCGATTGTGCCGATGGTTCCACACGGGTTCGGGTGATGAAAGAACGACCTCTCTTGAACGCGCGGTCGCGGCGCTTGGTCGAGAGCGGGTGCACGACGAGGCGTTTGAGGCGAGAGCGGAGGCTTGACTGTATATCAGCATGTTAACGCTTTCCAATGAATCCGGTGACTGTGGCTGTTGTGTCACAGCAATTGTTTCAGTTCTCTCGTACAAACGATCTCGGCGTTAGCGTCTATTTCCCGCCACAAACACGCGGCATGTGAAAGGGAACAGAGCGCGCAGCAGTCCGCCGGACGTGTGATCGCGGTTTTATCCGACAAGATCTTTGCGCCCTCGACAACGTGGTGAAATCGTTTGATGATGAAGGCAATTCTGAGACAGACAGGCGTGTATGTGGTGGCGGCGGGCTTGTTCGTCATGGCCGGCGCGCCGGTATCGGCCTTTGATATCTCCAACGACATACCCAAGGATTCCGGGCGTTTCGATCTGTTCCGCTTCGGCTTCAAGGCCTACAAGAACGGTGACAAGCAAAAGGCGGTCGAAGCCTATCGCTATGCTGCCGAAAAGGGCCATACCGGCTCGCGCTGGGCGCTGGCGAATATGTATGCGTTCGGCGATGGCGTGCCGGAGAACGACTATGAGGCCTTCAAGGCCTATGCCGAGATCGTCAACCACGATGTGGAGCCCGGCTCGCCCGATACCGGATTTTATGTTAACGCGCTTCTTGCGCTTGCCGGCTACTACAAGTCCGGCATTCCGGATACGCCGGTGGTGAAGGACCTGGCACAGGCACGCCAGCTTTATTTCCAGGCCGCTTCGGTCTTCGGCAATCCGGAGGCGCAGTTCCAACTCGCCCAGATGATCCTGAATGGCGAGGGTGGCGCGAAGAATGTGCGCCTCGCCAAGAAATGGCTGAATCTTGCCAGAAAGAACGGCAATATCAGTGCGATGGCCGTTTTCGGCGATCTGATTTTCAACGAAGGCCAGCCGGTGCTCGGTCTAGCCTATCTCACGATGGCGGCCGATCGTTGTCAGATCGGCGATTGCAGCTGGATTCGCGATCTGCAGGAAAAGTGCTTTTCCGTGGTGGACGAGAATGACCGCCGCGGCGCGATCGCGCTCGCGCACAACATGAGCACCGGTTCTCCCTGACGCGACCACGTCTGGATGTGCAGCGCAGCCTGCATCCAGGCCTCAAGGTTTCTAGGCCCAGTCGCACTCAAACTGGCAGATCACCGGCACATGGTCGGATGGTTTTTCCCAGCTTCGGACAGACTTGTCTATCGAGGTGGCCACCAGCCTGTCGGCCGCCTCGGCCGAGAGCAGCATATGGTCGATGCGAATGCCGTTGTTCTTCGGCCAGGCTCCGGCCTGATAATCCCAGAACGTATACTGACCGCCGGCCTCGTCGGCGCCGGCGACGGCATCGTAGAGCCCCAGCCCGAGCAGTTCTGAAAAGGCCTCTCTGGTCTGCGGCAGGAACAGGGCGTCGCCCGCCCACACGGCGGGGTCGTGGCAGTCGCAGGGGCGGGGAATGACATTGTAGTCGCCCGCCAGCACCAGCGGTTCTTCAAGGTCGAGCCGCTGTTTGGCAAGCGTTTGCAAACGCTCCATCCATGCAAGCTTGTAGGGGTATTTCGGCGTGTCGACGGGGTTGCCGTTCGGCAGATAGATGGAGGCGACGCGGATCACCCCGCCCTTCACGCTGAAGACCCCCTCGATATAGCGCGACTGATCATCATCATGACCATCCGAAAAGCCGCGCTGGACGTCTTCCGGCGCTTTCTTCGACAGCAGCGCGACGCCGTTGAAGCCTTTCTGGCCGTGGGTCTCCACGTGATAGCCGAGGTCCTGAAAGGGGGCGGCCGGGAAATTCTCGTCGACGGACTTGATCTCTTGCAGGCAAACAATGTCGGGCGATGCCATTTCCAGCCACCGGACCAGGTTTTCCTGCCGCGCCTTGATGCCGTTGATGTTCCAGGTGGCTATCTTCATGTCAAATTCCGTATCCGCGACCGCGTTGGGGAAACCGTTTCGCCCGTGCCAGGCGTTTTGGAAAAGCCATTGTTCGCGACGCGTGCGTCGCCGGCGGCCGGGTCGCGCGATCATGCCGGATCAAGCACGGGCAAGGAAGCCCCCGACCGGCGATAATCAACATGTCTTTGGCCGGGCGATAGCCTGATGGGCCAACGGCAGGTCGTCAGGAGGCGTCGTAGCCGGCCGCGCCTGCCTTGCGATTTGCCACAGAAATGAGCAGTTCGCGTTCCCGTTGCATGAATTCGCGCCTGATGCGCCGGGTTCGCACGCCGTTCCGCTTCAGCTGTCTCTTGCCGTCGCCGGATGTGAAACGTGTAATGGGTCGCATTTTCACTTCTTGCGCGCATGAAACATTGTATGACACATTTGTGGCACGGATGTTGCTTGGGACATTCGTGTAAGTGCGAGCGATAACAAGCGGCAAGGGCCGCGGGGGATGAATTAATGTCCGATCAACATCACATCATATACAAACTCAACGACGTGCCTTCGCCGGGCGCCTCGTTTCTGGCTGCCATCCAGCACATTCTGGCCAGCATCATCGGCATCGTCACGCCGACGCTCATCATCGGCGGCGCTCTGGGGCTCGGCGTTCACATGCCGTATCTTCTGGCCATGTCGATGTTCGTTTCGGGCGTCGCGACCTTCATTCAGTGCCGGCGCATAGGGCCGGTCGGTTCCGGCCTTCTGAGCGTTCAGGGCACCAGCTTCGCCTTTCTCGGCGTCATTCTGGCAGCCGGTTTCGCGGTCAAGGGCAGGGGCGGCACGCCGGAGGATATTCTGGCGATGATTTTCGGGCTCTGCCTCGTCGGTTGCGTGGTCGAGATCGTGCTCAGCCAGTTCATCACCCGGATGGGCCGCGTGGTCACGCCGACGGTGACCGGGATCGTCATCACGGTGATCGGCCTCAGCCTGGTGAAATCGGGCTTCACGGATTTCGCCGGCGGCGCCGGCGCCGGTGAAGCGCTTGGCGCGCCGGTCAATATCTTCCTCGGCCTGCTCGTTGTTGCGGTCATCATTTTCTTCTCGTTTTCGAAACAGCCCATGGTCAGGATCGCCGCGATCATGCTCGGTCTGCTGGTCGGCTTCATCGTTTCGATCTTCTTCGGCATGGTGAATTTTTCGCAGCTCGGCACACAGCCTGTCTTCGCCGTTCCCGTGCCGCTGAAATTCGGCCTGGATTTCGATCTCGGCCTGTTCATCCCGATTGCTTTCGTCTACCTGATCACCGCGATCGAGACGACCGGCGACCTGACGGCCAATTCGGTTATTTCCGGTGAGCCGGTTCAGGGCGATGTCTATCTGAACCGCATCAAGGGCGGCGTGTTGGCAGACGGCATCAATTCGGGGATTGCGGCCCTGTTCTGCACCTTCCCGAACACCACCTTCAGCCAGAACAACGGCGTTATCCAGATGACCGGCGTCGCCAGCCGCCATGTCGGCTTCTATATTGCGGGCATCCTCGTGGTGCTCGGATTCTTCCCGATTATCGGCGGCGCGTTCCTGCTGGTGCCGAAGCCCGTGCTCGGCGGGGCAACGGTGGTGCTGTTCGGATCGATCGCCGTCGCCGGCATCCGGATCCTGGCCTCCGAGCCGATCGATCATCGCAAGGTCTATATCATGGCGGTCTCTTTCGGCCTCGGGCTCGGCGTCACCCTGGTGCCCCAGTCGATGCAGCAGATGCCCGATATCATTCAGAAGGTATTTGCCACGCCGATCACCCTGTCGGGTATTTCGGCCATCCTGCTCTCGCTCGTCATTCCGGAGCGGGCGGGCAAAACGATCGATGCCTGAAGCTGAGTGGGGGGCTGCCTTGGGGCCTCCGGCTTTTGCAGCGTCCCGGACATCATGTCCGGGGCGTTTTGCTTTGCTGGTGGGGCGGTATCGGTGCGTTTGTAAGCGTTGGTTGTCCAGGCGTTGTTCGCGCATGGCACGCCGATATGGTCGGCCTGAACAAAAAAGAACACCCCGGCGCAGGGATATGCCGGGGTGTTCCTGGAGGTCATCGCGAACGCGGCTGCCTGAAAGGCCAAAGTCGGTAGACGGCCGACTTAACCAACCCACGATGAATTTCGTCGCATAACGCCAAGCGCTATAAATTTAACGTAATCACTTGTCGTCCTTTAGTCAATCAGATGATTAAAAAATAAGTTGTCGTACGGCGGAGGGGGCCAAGATGCCACGCGGCCTCAAGACGAAGATTGCTGCCTAGCCCCTTGGCCCGGCCTTTGAGGTGCATTCGGAGAAGGCGCCGACCGCCCCTGAGGGGCGGAAGGAACGCCACCTTTGCCCCGTGCTCAGATAGAAAAACTGGTGCCGCAGCCGCAGCTTGCGACCGCGTTGGGGTTCTGGATCTGGAAGGACTGGCCGAGAAGGTTGTCCACGAAGTCGATTTCGGAGCCGGCCATGTAGACCAGCGAAATCTCGTCGATCAGCACTTTTGCATCGCCGCGGGTAATCACCACGTCATCGGCTTCCTCCTCTTCGGCGAGATCGAACTTGTAGGAGAAACCGGAGCAGCCGCCGCCTTCCACGGCAACGCGCAGGGCTTTCTTGCCGTCTTCGGCTGCGATGATTGCGGCGATCCTCTTGGCCGCCGCCTCTGAAAGCGTGACAGTCTTGGTGTCCATTGTCAGTCTCCTGAGCCCGGCAGGCGGGCTGAAATCGGTGTTTTGGCGCACGGAATGATCCACGCCTTCCAATGGCCTTTGATCTTAGTTAAGAACGGCGATGACAGCCGTCAACGGTCTATCTGCAACCGGGTGGCCGGCAGGACGCAAGCAGGAACACTTCCCGCGACAGGAATAAGCATGACAATCGACAAATCGGCATTGGGTTTCGGCGATGTGGCGCTCGCGCCCTATGCCTGCAATCCGTGGCAGAGCCGCGGCCGGCTCTATCCCGAGCCCGACAGCCTGACGCGCTCGCCGTTTCAGCGCGACCGCGACCGGATCATCCATACCACCGCCTTCCGCCGGCTGAAACACAAGACGCAGGTCTTCATCGCCAATGACGGCGATCATTACCGAACCCGCCTGACCCATACGATCGAGGTGGCGCAGGTGGCCCGTTCGCTCGCCCGCGCGCTCCGTCTGGACGAGGATCTTGCCGAGGGCGTGGCGCTGGTGCATGATTTCGGCCATACGCCGTTCGGCCACACCGGCGAGGACGCGCTGCACGAGAAGATGGCGGCCTATGGCGGCTTTGACCATAATGCGCAATCGCTCAGGATCGTGACCAAGCTGGAGCGCCGTTATGCCGAATTCGACGGCATCAACCTGACCTGGGAGGCGCTTGAGGGGCTGGTCAAGCATAATGGCCCTCTGCAGGACGCGGAGGGGAAGGGCGTTGGCGGGCCGGTTCCGCAGCCGATCCTCGATTATTGCGCCCGCCACGATCTCTGGCTTTCGACCCATGCCAGCATGGAAGCGCAGGTGGCTGCGATCGCCGACGATATCGCCTACAACACGCACGATATCGATGACGGGCTGCGTTCGGGCTATCTGAGCTACGACATGCTGGAGGAGGTGCCGTTTCTGGCCGGCCTGATGTATGAGGTTCGCGATCGCTATCCCGGTCTGGAATCGAGCCGGTTCACCAACGAGATCATGCGTCGCCAGATCACCGCCATGGTCGAGGATGTGATCGGCGTTGCCCAGGAAAACCTGCGCACGGTCGCGCCGCAATCGGCCGATGAGGTGCGCCGCGCCGGCATGACGCTGGCAACCTTCTCGCCCGCGATGGCGGAGATCGACCGGCAGATCAAGAAACTGCTGTTTCATCATATCTACCGCAATCCGGATATCATGGTGATCCGCAAGGGTGCGGCCCAGATCGTGACCGACCTTTTCGACGCCTATATCGCCGACCCGAAGCTGATGGGTGCGCATTCATGGAGCGAGGGGATCGAGCGGCTGGAGGACGCGCAGCTTGCCCGCCATGTGGCCGACTATCTCGCCGGCATGACCGATACCTACGCCTACAACACGCACCGCCAGTTGTTTGACCATACCCCTGATTTACGGTAGGAGCCCGGCAAACTGCGCCCTTTTGCGCCGGCCGCGTGGCGGCGGATGGAAATTGACATGAACCTTTTTACCGATTTCGAACAGAGACTGAACGAACAACTGCTGACGATTGCCGAAATCGCCGAAAAGCGCGACACGCTGGATTTCACCCGCATCGTGGTGGAGCCGCCGCGCGACCCGAGCCATGGCGATATTGCCGTCAACGCCGCGCTGGTGCTGTCCAAGCCGCTGCAGACCAAGCCGCGCGACCTTGCCGAAAAGATCGTCGCCGCGCTTGAGGCCGATGAGGATATCGCCGAGCTTTCGATTGCCGGTCCGGGCTTCATCAATATCCGGTTTTCTGCGCGCTACTGGCAGCGCGTTCTGCTTGCGCTGGTCCGCGAAGGTGAGGATTTCGGCCGCAGCGAAATCGGCAAGGGCCGCAAGATCAACGTCGAATATGTCTCCGCCAACCCGACGGGGCCGATGCATGTCGGCCATTGCCGCGGCGCGGTGGTGGGCGATACGCTCGCCAATATCCTGGATTACGCCGGCTTTGCGGTGACCAAGGAATATTACATCAACGATGCCGGCGCGCAGGTCGACGTGCTCGCCCGCTCCGCATTCCTGCGCTATCGCGAGGCGCTCGGCGAGACGATCGGCGACATCCCCGAGGGGCTTTATCCAGGCGATTATCTCGTGCCGGTCGGTGAGGCGCTGAAGGCGGAATTCGGTCCGTCGCTGCACAATCTGCCGGAAGACCAGTGGATGCCGATCGTCAAGGAAAAGGCGATCGACGCCATGATGGAGATGATCCGCGCCGATCTCGCCGCGCTCAACGTCACCCATGAGGTGTTCTTCTCCGAGCGTCAGCTTCACGCCGACGATGCCGCGGCGATCCGGTCCGCGATCAATGACCTCACCTTCAAGGGCCATGTCTACAAGGGCACGCTGCCGCCGCCGAAGGGGCAGACGCCGGAGGACTGGGAGGACCGCGAGCAGACGCTGTTCCGCTCCACTGAAGTTGGCGACGATATCGACCGTCCGCTGATCAAGTCCGATGGCAGCTACACCTATTTCGCCGCCGACGTCGCCTATTTCCGCGACAAGTACGAGCGCGGCTTCGACGAGATGGTCTATATTCTTGGGGCCGATCACGGCGGCTATGTGAAGCGGCTGGAGGCGCTCGCCAAGGCGGTGTCTGGCGGCAAGACCAAGCTGACGGTGCTGCTGTGCCAGATGGTCAAGCTCATGCGCGATGGCCAGGAGCTCAAGATGTCCAAGCGGTCGGGCAATTTCGTGACGCTGCGCGAGGTCGTCGACGAGGTTGGCCGGGATTCCGTGCGGTTCATGATGCTTTATCGCAAGAGCAGCGAGCCGCTCGATTTCGACTTCGCCAAGGTGACAGAGCAATCGAAAGACAATCCTGTATTCTACGTACAGTATGCCCATGCGCGCTGCATGTCGGTCCTGCGGCAGGCCCAGGAGAACTTTCCGGGACTGGATATTTCACAAAAAACACTGGAAGATGCGGTAAAGCAGGCGACTTATGAGCCGGAAGAACTTAGAGTTGTGGCCAAGCTTGCGGAATATCCGCGGGTAGTCGAATCGGCGGCGACAATGCGCGAGCCGCATCGGCTGGCGTTTTATCTCTATGATCTGGCGTCGCAATTCCATTCCCACTGGAATAAAGGGAAGGAAAAGCAGGAGTTACGCTTTATTAATGAGAGTGACAGACAATCAACGATTGCGAAGCTCGGACTCGTATCTTCTGTCGCTGCCGTATTGCGTTCCGGACTGGCTCTCACGGGAACCGACGCGCCGCAGGAAATGCGTTAGGTCCACCTGCACTCTCCCGTCGGCCTTTTAGGCCGATGGCAGCCTCGGTGGTTTGAAAATGGCAGACAAGAACAAGCCGGGTAACGGCAATAATGGCGGCTTTGACGAGGACGATCCCTTTGCCGAACTGGCGAGGCTGATCGGCACGTCCGACAATGAGCCGCCGCGCCGACAGGAAGGTCCGTATCCGCCGGAAACGGCAGATGACCTGACGGACGAGCTTCTGCGCGAGTTCGACAACTTTTCCGCTCCGTCCGAACGGTCCGAGCCGCCGTCGCGCCACGCGGCCGAGCCGTCCTTCGCGCCGGAAGAGGAGGACCGTTACGACGAGCCTCCGCCCTTTGAACCCGAAGAGAGGCCGGCTTCGATCTGGGACAGCATGCCGGCCGAACCCGCGCCCGAGAACGAGCAGCCGGATGATTTCGGAAGCTTCGAATTGCGCGGTTCGCTTGGCGGATACCAGCCGGAAGAACCCCGCCAGACCGATGTGACGCCGCCCGCCGAGGAACCTGTCGCGCCCCCGCCGCCATATCAGCCGGAGCCGAGCTACGCGCCGACGGCGGAATACGAGCCGGAGCCGCCGCACCAACCGGAACCGGAATACCAGACGGAACCCGCATACGAGCCCGAGCCGCGGCAGCCGGCGGCGCATGAGGATCAGGAGCTCGATCTCGACCTCGACGAAATCGCGCTTGAGCTTTCGGAGCTCGAACTGGCCGATGACGGCCCGGGACCGCTGGACGAGGTGGCGGCTGGCGACGACGATCGCGACGGCGATTTCGATCCGGCCGCGCTGATTTCGACGGAGGAACCGCCCGCGCCGGTCGATGAACTCGACCTGCCGCCGATGGGCGACGACGAGGTCGTGCCGGCCCGCGCCTCCGCCGAGCCCTACGAATTCGACCTCGACGAGGAGCTTGCCGATGTGCTGGCGAGCCAGCCGGCTCTGGTCGATCCACTGCAGGAGCCGCCCGCCCAGCCGGACCTGCCGGAGGAGGTCGACTATTACGCCGCCGCTCACAGCGAAGCCTATGACGAACCCCTCAGGCAGGCCGTTCCGCCGCAGGCCGGCTACAATGAGGCTGCCGAGGGCTTTGAAGCTGCGGTCGATGACGATTATTACGACTTTGACGATCGCGAGCGTCGTCCGGGCCTGCTGCCCGCCACCTTCCTCGGAGCAGGGCGTGTCGCCCTGATCGGCATCGCCGCAATTGCGCTGGCCGTGTTGTTCGTGTTCGCGGGCATGCGCTATTTCGCCGGCGACGGCGGCGGCGAACCGGTGGTCATCACCGCTGACAATTCAAGCGTCAAGGAAGCGCCGGAGGATCCGGGCGGCGAGGTTGTGCCCAACCAGGACAACGCCGTTTTCAACGATGTGTCCGGAACGCTGGCCGAACCGCCGCGCCAGGGCAGCCTGATCGCCTCCGATCAGCAGCCGACCGATGTTGAAAGCGTCGCGCCCAATCCGTTGGCCGGCAGCGCGTCGAGCGGCACTGCCGATACCGGTGGTCTCGAGCCGCGCAAGGTCAGAACCATGATCGTGAGGCCCGATGGCACGCTGGTCGAACGCGATGCGGCTCAGCTCAGCCCGTCGTCGTCGACCGGGATCAGAAGAATTGAGACGCAGACGGCGCTTCCCGATGAAACCGGTCAACTCGTCACCTCCGTGCCTCAGGACAGCGTAAACGCCGGATCCAGCGGCGAGAACGCGGCGCCCTCGCTGGCGCCTCCGTCATCGCAGGCGACCGAGACCCCGCCGGCGTCTGCAACGCCCGAAGACACGGCAATTTCGCCGGTTACCGAACCCAGCACTGTGGCTGAGGCTGCTGCCGCGAATACGGCCGAAGCGACGGAAGAACCGGAACAACCGGCTGCCGAGGACGCGCCAGTACAGGATTTCGGCATCGCCAACGTGCCGCTGCCGACGCGGCGGCCGCCCGGCGGCGCGCCCGCGCGCGTTGCCGCCGCCAGCCCGGCTCCTGCGACGACCGCGCCTGCCGCAGCAGCGCCTGCCGCGGCAGCGCCGCAGGCGAGCGCGCAGTCGACTTCCGCCTATGCGATGCAGATAGCATCGCTGCCTTCGGTGGAAGAGGCGCAGCAGGCCTATCGGCGGCTCAGCGCCCAGCATCCTTCGGTGCTGGGGCGGCGACCGGTGGAGATCGTTCCTGCGACGATTGCGGGCAAGGGGACGTTCTATCGGGTGCGCATCGGCGCTTCCAGCCTTTCAGAAGCGCTTTCGCTGTGCGAACGCTACAAGGCGGAAGGCGGAAGCTGCTTCGTACCGCGCTGATTCTGGCCGCGCCGCGCGTAGAAGTGGCGCTTTTGCCGTGCAGAGCCGCACAAAATTGTGCATGAATGTCGGGGCTTATTCGTGCTTTGGTCCCGATCTCATATGATTCGCTCATGACAAACGCCCCGAAAGCCACGATTCTCGGTTGCGCCGGCGCCCGCCTCAGCGACGAGGAGAAAGCATTCTTCCGCGCGGAGCAGCCCTGGGGCTTCATCCTGTTCGGCCGCAATGTCGAAACCATGGAGCAGGTAAGGGCGCTGACCGCGGAGCTGCGCGCGGCTGTCGGCCGAAATGCACCGGTGCTGATCGATCAGGAGGGAGGAACCGTGCGCCGTCTGCGCCCGCCGCTGGTGCGCGATTATCCCGCCGCCTCGGTGATCGGGAAGCGCTATGCCGGCGCTCCCGATGAGGCGAAAGAGGCGGCTTACGCCTGCGGTCGGCTGATTGCGGCGGACCTTCTGTCGGTTGGCGTCGATGTCGACTGCGCCCCGGTTCTCGACATGCCGCCGGAACCCGATACCGGCTTCATCGCCAATCGCGCTTTCGGTTCGGATCCCGACCAGGTGCGGGTTCTGGCTCAGGCCATGGCCGACGGGCTGAAGGCCGGCGGCGTGCTGCCGGTGATCAAGCATATGCCGGGCCACGGGCGCGGCCTTGCCGATTCCCATATCGGACTTCCGGTGGTCAGGGAGCCGCTGGCGCTGCTCGCCGAACGCGATTTCCGGCCGTTCCGCGAGCTCACCGACATCCTGATGGCGATGACCTGCCATGTGCTTTTCGAGGCGGTCGATGCCGAAAACCCGGCCTCCACCTCGGCAAAGGTTGTCGAGCAGGTCATGCGCGGCGCGATCGGTTTCGACGGGCTGATCATCTCCGACGATATCTCGATGAATGCGCTGGCCGGCGATATCAGTGCGCGCGCCGGCGCGGTCGCGGCCGCCGGCATTGACATCATTCTTCACTGCAACGGCAAGATGGATGAGATGCGGGCCGTCGCCGATGCCGCCCCGGCGCTTGCCGGCGCAGCCCTGATCCGCGGCGAACGGGCGCTGGCGGCCCGGCCCGCGGCCGATGACGCCGATCTCGATGCGCTCTCCCGCAGGCTCGACGACCTTCTTCAGGCGGGGAGCTGATCATGCAGGAAAGCTTCTTCCCCGAAAGCGAAAACGCCACCGTCGAGGTGCGCGCGTCGGGCGAGGCGGTGCTGGTCATCGATGTCGGCGGTTTCGAAGGGCCGCTTGACCTGCTGCTGCATCTGGCGCGCACGCAGAAGGTGGATCTGGCGCGAATCTCGGTTCTGGCGCTTGCCGAGCAATATCTCGCCTTCATCGAGAGCGCGCGCCGCATCCGCATCGAGCTTGCCGCCGATTATCTCGTCATGGCGGCCTGGCTCGCCTATCTGAAATCGCGGCTGCTGATCCCCAAAAGGCCGAGCGACGAGGAGCCTTCGGGCGAGGACATGGCCGCCACGCTCGCCTTCCGCCTCAAGCGGCTGGAGGCGATGCGCGATGCCGCAAGCCAGCTCATCAACCGCAACCGGCTCGACCGCGACGTCTTCCGCCGCGGCGCGCCGGAGCATATCCCCGATGAAACCGGCTCCAGCTACATGGCGACGCTTTACGAACTTCTGGACGCCTATGCCAATATGCGCCAGCGCGAGGCGATCAGCGAGGTGACGATTGCCATGCGCCATGTCTGGTCGCTCACCGATGCGCGCGAGCTGTTGCAGGGCCTGATCGGCGAGATCGGCGAATGGACGGCGCTCGATCGTTATCTGCTGCGCTATCTCACCCGGCCTGAGGATCTGCGGACCGCGATCGCCAGCACCTTCGCCGCCTCGCTGGAACTGGCGCGCGAGGGCCGGCTTGATCTGAGACAGGACGAAGCCTTCGCGCCGCTGATGATGCGTCGCGGCAGAAGCAGGATCGAGCCCTTCCCCGGCGAGGCCGCCGAATGAGCGAGCCCGAGGACAACGAAGAATCGTTGAGCCCGGAACGCATGCTGGAGGCAGAGCGCATTGCCGAGGCGCTGGTCTTCGCCTCCGCCGAGCCGGTGAGCGAGGCCTATATCGCCGAGCGCATTCCCGAGGGCGTCGATGTCGCGGAGCTGATGGCGGGGCTTGCCGAGCAGTATCGCAATCGCGGCGTCAATCTGGTGCGCGTCGAGGATCACTGGGCGTTCCGCACCGCAGCCGACCTTTCCTTCGTCATCCACCGCGGCGAGCGCGAGGCGCGCAAGCTCACCCGTGCGGCACTCGAAGTGCTGTCGATCATCGCCTACCACCAGCCGGTCACCCGCGCCGAGATCGAGGAAATCCGCGGCGTCCAGACCTCCAAGGGCACGCTCGACGTGCTGATGGAGGCGGGCTGGGTGCGGTTTCGCGGGCGCCGGCGCACGCCCGGCCGCCCGGTGACCATGGGCACGACCCGCAGCTTTCTCGATCATTTCGGCCTTGAGGAAATCCGCGATCTGCCGGGGCTGGAGG
The DNA here is from genome assembly GCF_053484265.1 of Martelella sp. FOR1707. Classification (NCBI taxonomy): domain Bacteria; kingdom Pseudomonadati; phylum Pseudomonadota; class Alphaproteobacteria; order Hyphomicrobiales; family Aurantimonadaceae; genus Martelella; species Martelella sp. FOR1707. Next base: position 640,577 of record NZ_JBAKFP010000003.1, read on the forward strand.
AACTGCGCGGCGCGGGTCTGCTGTCCGGCCGGATACCGCCCGGCTTCCAGATACCGCTGCCGCTCAATGACGACGAAGACCTCACCGATGACGAGGAGCCGTTGGATGCCGCGGACCTTGAGGATCTGGGGCTTTTGACACCGGGCGGTAAACATGATGAATAAGCTCTAGAAAAAGTGGCCACGCCATTGTAAGGCGAGGCAAAACGTTCTGGAGCGGCGATGAATTTTGCCCGGCGCCCTATAGCCGAAAGCGGTTTGACCGCGCGGCTCGGTTTCGAAGATATCCGCCACGGCTATGGCCAGGGCGACGTCGTCAAGGGCGTGTCGCTGTCGGCCGCGCCCGGCGAGGTGTTGTGCCTGCTGGGGCCGTCCGGTTCGGGGAAAAGCACGCTTCTGCGCATCGCGGCGGGCCTCGAACGGCCACATCACGGCCGGTTGCTGATTGATGGCGTCGAGGTGACTGGGCCGTCGACCTTCCTGCCGCCGGAGCGGCGCGGCATCGGGTTGATGTTTCAGGATTTCGCGCTGTTTCCGCATATGACGGTCGCCGACAATGTCGCCTTCGGGCTGCAGCGCCTGCCGAAAGCCTCCCGTCAGGCCGCCGTCGGCGAAGCGCTGGCGCGCGTCGGGCTTGCCGGCTACCGCGACAAATATCCGCATATGCTGTCGGGCGGCGAGCAGCAGCGGGTGGCGCTTGCGCGTGCCGTCGCCCCGCGCCCTTCCGTACTGTTGATGGACGAGCCGTTCTCCGGCCTCGATTCGCGGTTGAAGGATCAGGTGCGGGCCGAAACGCTTGCCGTTCTTCGTGAGACCGGCGCAACCGTCATGATCGTCACCCACGACCCCGGCGAGGCGATGGGGGTGGCCGACAGGATCGCCTTGCTGAAGGACGGATATCTGGTGCAGACCGGCACGCCGCGCGCGCTATTCTCCCGGCCGGAGAGCCTGTTCGCCGCCTCTTTCTTCTCTGAAATCAATCGCTTCGAGGGAAAAGTTGAAGCGGGAAGGGTCGAGACCCCGTTTGGCAACCGTCCGCTGGCCGTCGCCATGGCCAATGGTCCTGTCACGATCGCGATCCGCCCCGGCGATATCCGGGTGAACCAGGAAGCGACGCTTTCCGGCCAGCCGGCAGAGGTGCTCGAGCGCCGCTTTCTCGGGACCCAGGAACTCTTCCGGCTGAGGATCGAGGGCACGCCGCATGTTCTCGATGCCAGCGTTTCCGCCGGCGCGATCGGCGAGGGCGCGGAACGGGTTTTTGTCGAAGTCGACGATCAGACTATTTTGGTATTTGAAAATCGCGAGCAAACGCCTTACACCAGAGACACCTAAGTAACAGGAGATTTGGTTATGGGTAATCTCGGTATCTGGCAGCTGCTCATCATTCTGGCGATTGTCGTGCTGCTTTTCGGCCGCGGCAAGATTCCCGAACTCATGGGCGATGTCGCCAAGGGCATCAAGAGCTTCAAGAAGGGCATTTCGGACGACGACGAAAAGCCGGCGGACAAGGACAAGACCGTCGAGCACACTGTTGAGCACAGGGCAGACGAGACCAAGCAGGGCTGATGCCGGGCAGCCGGCAACGGCTGGCCGCAGGAGAATGTGAATGCTTGACATTGGCTGGACCGAGCTCTTGGTCGTGGCGATCGTGCTGGTCGTTGTCGTCGGGCCCCGCGAACTTCCGCATGTGCTGAGAACCTTCGGCAAGACCATGACGAAGTTCCGGCGCATGGCGTCCGATTTCCGCTCCCAGATGGACGATGCGCTGAAAGAGGCGGATATGGAAGACGTCTCGACGGCGATCCGGGACGTCAGAAAAATCAATCCCGCCAATCAGTTGCGCGACGCGATCAATCCTTTGCGACAGACCGCTCGCGATATCGATTCCGACCTCTGGAAATCGACAGCCCTCGATAACAAGCCGAAGTCCAAAGCCGATGGGCCGGAGCTGAAGAAAGCGTCCTATCCCACGCCGGGCGTCAATCCCGATTTCTCCTCCGTCAACGCCTTCGACAAGGCTGCGGCGAAAAAGGACGAGGCGGAGCCCGTGCTGGTGTCCAAGCGACAGGAAGAACGGCTCGTCAGCCACAGGCCCGGCTTCAAGGCCGCCCCGAGGCCCGTCAAGCCGAAATCGTCCGGTGGACGCAGGAGCGGACGATGAGCGCGAACAACGATATCGATGACAAGCCGCAGCCGCTTGTCGAGCATCTGATCGAGCTCAGGAAGCGCCTTGTCTGGTCGCTGGTGGCCTTCTTCCTTGGCTTCCTGCTCTGTTTCGCCTTTGCGAAGGATCTCTTCAACATTCTGGTGCTGCCCTATAAATGGGCGGTGATGTGGTCCGGGCATGACCCGGAGAAGATGCAGCTCATCTATACCGCGCCGCAGGAATTCTTCTTCACCCAGATCAAGATCTCGCTGTTTGGCGGCCTGCTGCTGGCCTTCCCGGTGATCGCCTTTCAGGTCTACAGTTTTGTGGCGCCCGGTCTTTACCGCAACGAGCGTTCGGCCTTTCTGCCGTTTCTCGTAGCCTCGCCGATCCTGTTCATCATCGGCGGCGCCATCGTCTATTTCTTCCTGATTCCCGTGGTCATGCTGTTCTTCCTCGGCATGCAGCAATCCGCGGGAGAGGGCGAGGTGGCGATCTCGCTGCTGCCGAAGGTGTCGGAATATCTCAGTCTTATCATGTCGCTGGTGCTGGCTTTCGGCCTGGTGTTCCAGTTGCCGGTGGTCACCACGCTGATGGCGCGCGTCGGGCTTGTCTCGTCGAAATGGCTTGCCAAGCAGCGCAAATTCGCGATCGTGATCGCCTTCATTATCGCCGCCGTCCTGACCCCGCCCGACCCGCTTTCGCAGCTCGGTCTCGCGCTTCCGACCGTGCTTCTCTACGAGGTCGCGATCTACGCGGCGCGGATCGTGGAACGCAAGCGCGTCGAAGCCGCAGAGGAAGAGAGCGCATCGGAAGAGGACGAGGCTTAAGCCTTTCACTTGCGCTTTCGATATGAGTTGGGCACAAGAGGGCCGCCGGTAAATCGACCGGCGACCCTTTTATTTTTCTGGAAGCTTCATCATGCTCGATATCAAATGGATTCGCGAAAACCCGGAGGCGCTCGACAAGGCGCTGGCCGCGCGCGGCGCCAGGCCGCTTGCCGCAGAAATCGTCGACCTGGATGAGAAGCGCCGCTCCGTCGTGCAGCGCCTCCAGGAAATGCAGTCCCGCCGCAACGCCGCATCCAAGGAAATTGGCATGGCGATGGGCAAGAAAGATACGGAGCTTGCCGAAAAGCTGAAGGCCGAGGTCTCGGAGATCAAGACCGCCATGCCGACGCTGGAGGCGGAGGAGCGCGAGGCCACGGCGGCGCTCGACGACCTTCTCGCCGGCATCCCCAACGTGCCGCTCGACGATGTGCCGGTCGGCGAGGACGAGGAGGCCAATGTCGAAATCCGCCGCTGGGGCGAAAAACCCGGCTGGAACCACGCCGCGAAGGAGCATTTCGAAATCGGCGAGGCGCTCGGCGGCATGGATTTCGAGCGGGCGGCGAAGCTTTCGGGCTCGCGCTTCACGGTGCTCACCGGCGCGTTCGCAAGGCTCGAGCGTGCGCTCGGCCAGTTCATGATCGACATGCATACCTCCGAGCACGGCTATCAGGAAGTCAGCCCGCCGCTTCTGGTGCGCGACGAGGCCCTGTTCGGCACCGGCCAGTTGCCGAAATTCGCCGACGACCTTTTCAAGGCCTCGGAGGATCGCTGGATGATCCCGACGGCGGAGGTGCCGCTCACCAATCTGGTCGCGGGCGAGATCCTGCCGGCGGAGGAGCTGCCGCTGCGCTATTCGGCGCTCACCTATTGCTTCCGTTCCGAGGCGGGGTCTGCAGGGCGTGATACTCGCGGCATGCTGCGCCAGCATCAGTTTCTGAAATGCGAGATGGTCTCGATTACCGATGCCGAAAGCTCGCTCGATGAACTGGAGCGGATGACGGCGGCGGCCGAGGACGTGCTGAAGAAGCTCGGCCTGCATTACCGCGTCATGGCGCTTTCGACCGGCGATATGGGCTTTTCGGCGCGCAAGACCTATGACATCGAGGTCTGGCTGCCGGGGCAGGATACCTATCGCGAAATCTCGTCCTGCTCGGTCTGCGGCGATTTCCAGGCGCGACGCATGAATGCGCGTTATCGCGGCAAGGAGGAGAAGCAGACCCGCTTCGTGCATACGCTGAACGGTTCCGGCGTGGCTGTCGGCCGCGCACTGATCGCCGTCGTCGAGAATTATCTGAATGAAGACGGTTCTGTCACCGTTCCGGATGCACTGGTGCCGTATATGGGCGGCATGACCCGCATCGAGAAGGCGAAGTGACATGCGCATTCTGCTGACCAATGACGACGGCATTCACGGCCCCGGCCTTGCGGTGCTGCAATCCCTTGCCGCCCAGCTTTCCGACGACGTCTGGACGGTGGCGCCGGAAACCGACCAGAGCGGCCTTGCCCATTCGCTGACCCTGTCGGAGCCCCTGCGGCTCCGACAGATGGGCGAGAAGGAATATGCCCTGCGCGGCACGCCGACCGATTGCGTGATCATGGCGGTGCGCGAGGTATTGCCCGAGCCGCCGGACCTGATCCTATCCGGCATCAACTCCGGGGCCAACATGGCCGACGACGTCACCTATTCCGGCACGATCGCCGCGGCCATCGAAGGCACGATGCAGGGCGTCCGCTCGATCGCGCTCAGCCAGACCGGCAATTACGATGATGGACGGCGCTATTTCCCCTGGGAGGTGGCCGAGCGCCATGCCCCGGCGCTGATCGACAAGCTGCTGACGCTCGACCTTCCCGATGGCACCTTCCTGAACGTCAATTTCCCGTGCTGCGCGCCGGAGGAGGTCAAGGGCGTGCGGGTCACCGCGCAGGGCAAGCTTGAGTCGGGCCTCTCTGTCGACAAGCGCACCGATGGCCGCGGACTTCCCTATTACTGGCTGACCTTCCGCGATCGGCTCAGCGCCTTTGCCGATGACAGCGATCTGCAGGCGATTGGCGAGAATTATCTCTCGGTCACGCCGCTCAAGCTCGACTTGACCGACCATGCGGTTCGCGACAGGATCAAGGCTGCGATCGGTTGATTTGAAGAGGGATGGCGGTGGCGACGAAGCTTCAGGAACGGGAAGGGTTTGCGGCCCTTGTCATGCGCCTTCGCGCCGGCGGCGTCACCAATCTCGACCTGCTGTCGGCGGTGGAGGCCACGCCGCGCTCGCTGTTCACGCCCTCGCATCTTTCGCCCTATGCCTATAGCGGCCGCTCCGTGCCGATCGAATGCGGGGCGTTCATGGAAAGCGCCGATCTCGCCATCCGCCTTATTGACATCCTCAAGGTGAAGCCCGGCCAGCGCGTGCTCGAGGTCGGCACGGGCTCGGGCTATACCGCCGCGATCATGGGCCGCATCGCCGAGCGGGTGCTGACGGTGGAGCGCTATCGCACGCTTGCCGATCTAGCGCGTCGGCGACTTGCCGAACTTTCGCTGCAACGCGTCGTCGTGCGCCAGGCTGATGGCCGCGAGGGCATGAGCGGCGAGGGCACCTTCGACCGTATCCTCTATACCGTGGCGCTGCCGGAAATTCCCCGCGCGCGCGTGGAACAGCTCGTCTCCAACGGCGTCATCATGGCGCCGCTGATCCGGGAGGGCGCCCGGCCGCTGATGGTGCGCATGACGCGAATCGGCAGCCGCTTCGAACGTGAGGACCTGTTCGAGGTGCCGTATCTTGCCGCCGAGCGCGGTCTCTCAAAGGCCTTGTAGGGCCCCGTTTTCCGGCTGACCGGACTTTTTGCGCCCGATTTTCACGCTTCACCGTCGGCTTTAACCGTGCGGTAACTCTGATGTGGTTAAAACCGGTGCAGTAAAGAGTTCAAGCGTACAGGGTCGGTTCATGCGTATTTCTGGGCTGCCGGAAGTCGGCAAAGCAACACAAGGCGTACTGCTCGTTTCGTCGCTGGCCATATTGGCCGCCGGGTGCAGTTCTGAAACCTCGCGCCTGAGCAACGGGCCGGACACGATGACCACCGGCTCGGTCGTTCCGCAATATCAGCAGCTCGTTCCCCCCGCCAATGTCGGCGGCGGCGGATATCAGGGCCTGCCATCCGCCTCGTCCGGCCAGGCCGTTTACAGCAACCAGCCGATCAATACCGCGACCACCGCCGGTTCGGGCGCGCGCATGGCAACCACGCCGGTGACGGTGCAGACCAACACGCTGCCGCCGCCGTCAGCGCCGACGCAGACCGCGGCGCTCGCGCAGCCGGCCAATCCCGCACCGCAGCCGGCCGCCGTCGGCGCGCCGAGCACGCTTCCTTCCAGCACGCAGGATGTGGCGACGCGCCGCGTGATGATGCGCTCGGACGAATCGCTTTCCGCCTTCGCCAGCCGCAATGGCGTCAGCGAGCAGGAAATCCTCCGGCTGAACGGCCTTACCAGCGCCTCGCAGGTGCGTCCCGGCCAGGTTCTCGTTATCCCGGTGGGTTCGACGCAGCAGTCGGTTGCCAAGTCCGCGAGCCAGTCCCAGGGTCTGCCGCCGGCAGCGCCGACACAGCTCCCCTCCGATACGCCCGATCAGCGCGTCGCGGTTCTGCCGGGAACGGCGGGCGTGCGCGAGCGCCAGAGCGTGGAGGCGACCAGCACGGCTTCAGCAGCCCGCAACGGCGAGAGCGGCGACGGCAACACCTACACCGTCAAGAGCGGCGACAGCCTCTACACGATCGCGAAATCCTATGGCGTCACGGTTGATTCGCTGAAGGCGGCCAATGGACTGACGTCGGCCAATATCCGCATCGGCCAGAAGCTCGCCATTCCGAGCAAGGGCGCGCCGGCGCAGACGACCGCGCCGGTGCAAACGGCTGCCGCCGCGCCGACCACCCCGGTCAACAAGACCGCTCAGACCACAGACAACCCCAAGCCCTATCAGCCCCCGGCCGCCGAAACGACCGCCGTCGTGGAAGAGGTTGCCGTTCGTTCCGATGCGGGCGAGGAGGTGCCGGAAGGCACCGGCATCGCCACCTATCGCTGGCCCGTCAAGGGCGCGGTGGTTGTCGGGTTCGGCCAGCCATATGGCGACGATATTTCCGAGGGCATAGACATTTCGGTTCCCCAGGGCACGCCGATCAAGGCCGCCGAAAACGGCGTCGTGGTCTATGCCGATGACGGGCTCTCCGATTATGGCAACGCCATCCTGATCCGCCACGACGACGGGCGGGTGACGGTCTACGGTTACGCCGAGGAACTGAAGGTCAAGCGCGGCGACAGCGTCCAGCGCGGCCAGACGATCGCCACATCCGGCATGAGCGGCAAGGCGCAGCGCCCCATGGTTCACTTCGAGGTCCGCGACAACACCACCGCCGTCGATCCGATGCCGTTCCTGAACGGTTGACGGGCCGCCATTTCACCACGCGATAGCTCTGCGGCGCCAAGGGCGCCGTCAGTTTGTTGACAAAGCACGTTGCAGACATTTTGAGCTTGCCGCCCCCTCTGTCCGTCACCCCGGACTTGATCCGGGGTCCAGGGCGGGAAAACACCTTACGTTCAAGGGGCTCTACTCGCGGTCGTTGTCGAAATTGGCCCTGGATGCCGGCTCAAGGCCGGCATGACGGAGGAGGAGGAAAAGGGACTTTGTCAGCAGTCTGACGGCGACAAGGAGCGCCGTTTTGCCTTTCCAGGCAATATGCGGCGGCCGGGTTCGCATTTCCGTCTCGCCGTCTCACAGCGGTCAGCGGTGTGCAGCGCCGCATCTCTGCTGTACCATGCTTCATCAAGGGCTTGCGCAAACTCGGCAAGCTATATAAAGACATCTTTATGTCTTGATGAAAGTCGGAAGATGGCGAAGTTCGATCTGGAGACCATGGTGGAGGTGCTGAAGGCGGTGGGCGAGCCCACGCGTCTCAGGCTGATCGCGCTGCTTTCGGCGGGCGACCTCACGGTTTCCGATCTTACCGATATCCTGGGGCAGTCGCAGCCGCGCATTTCCCGCCACCTGAAACTGCTGGCAGAGGCCGGACTGATCGACCGCTATCAGGAAGGCGCGTGGGCCTATTTCCGACTGAAGGACGAGGGCTTGCCCGCGCGGCTTGTGCGCCAGCTTCTCGATAACGTTTCGCCGGAGGATTCGGCGCTGAAACGCGACATGGCCCGTCTTGCAGCGGTCAAGCAGGCGCGGGCGGAAAAGGCGGAAGCCTATTTCGCCCAGCATGCCGGCGAGTGGGACCAGATGCGCCGCCTCCACATTTCCGAGGCCGAGGTGGAAAACTGCCTCGTGGGCCTGATCGGCAACAAACCGGTGCAGAACATGCTCGATCTCGGCACCGGCACCGGGCGCATGCTGCTGTTGCTGAAGGATGTCTATCGCCGCGCCGTCGGCATCGATGCCAGCCGCGACATGCTGGCCGTCGCCCGCGCCAATCTCGATGCCGAGGGACTGACCCGCGCCGTTGTCCGGCTCGGCGATATCCTGAACCTGCCGCTGGAGAGCGAGGATTTCGATCTGGTGCTCATCCATCAGGTGCTGCATTTCCTTGAAAACCCGGACGAAGCGATTGCCGAGGCCGCGCGCGTGATGCGGCCGGGCGGGCGGCTGGCGGTCATCGATTTCGCGCCGCACAATCTGGAATATCTGCGCGCCGACCATGCGCATCTGCGTCTCGGCTTTTCCCATCAGGCGATGGAAGACTGGATGCAGGCAGCCGGGCTCGATGTGGAAAAGGTGATCGATCTTCCCTTCGCGGCAGCAAACGAACCGTCGCTGACGGTGACGGTCTGGCTTGCACGCGATCCCCGTCTGCTGGTGGCCGGCGGCAATGAAAAGACTTTTGCTAGGAGTGTCTAAGGCAATGACCGATGGAACCGGCGCGCTGACGCGGCCGATCGAGTATTCGTTCGAATTTTTTCCGCCCAAGAGCGAGGACGCCGCCGCCGGCTGGTGGCGGGCGGTTCAGGCGCTCTCGGCCTATGATCCCGGCTTCGTCTCGGTCACCTATGGCGCCGGCGCTTCCAGTCAGGCCCCGACCTTCGACGCCGTCAAGCGCCTGATCGATGAGACAGATCTGGTCACCGCATCGCACCTGACAGTGGTCAAGGCCACCAGCGGCGAGGTCGATGATGTGATCCGGCGGTTCCGCGATGCCGGCGTGAGGCGTTTCGTCGCCCTGCGCGGCGATGCGCCGGATGGCGTCGGCGCTGCCTACCGCCCGCATCCGGGCGGCTACGCCAATGCCGCGGCATTGGTGGCGGGGCTGAAGGCGATCGACGATTTCGATATCTCGGTTTCTGCCTATCCGGAAAAACACCCCGAAAGCGCCGATCGCGCCGCCGATATCGCCATGCTCAAGGCCAAGGTCGATAACGGCGCCGACCGCGCCCTGACCCAGTTCTTTTTCGACAATGACGTGTTCGAGGACTACCTGAACGACGTCCGCAGGGCAGGGGTGTCGATCCCGGTTCTACCCGGCATCATGCCGGTGCAGAACCTCAACCAGCTCAAGCGCTTCGCCGCGATGTGCGGGGCGAGCATCCCGGATTTCCTCGAGAGGCGACTCGGAACCCTTGTGGATGACCCCGCGGCCCATTTCGAGGTGGCCGCCGATATCGCCGCCGAGCAGGTGCTCGATCTGCAAAGGCGCGGAATCTCAGAGTTTCATTTCTATACCATGAACCGCTCCAAGCTGCTGATCGCGGTATTCGAACGCCTCGGCATCGAGCCTTCCGAAAGCGCGTCGGATGAGAGGATGCTGGGGCGCACGGGATAGAAGCGAGGTGGCGCGTTCCCGGACAGATGCCGGTGATCACACCGGCAGCGCTTCCGCGGCTGTCAGTCAGTCCGCCATGCCGGCTTCGTATTTCGCCGATAGCGCCAGCCATTCCTCCTCGACCTTGGAAAGCTCCGCCGCCGCGTTGGCGCGCGCCTGGATCATCACCTTCGCTTTTTCGGGCGACTGGGTGTAGAGCTTGGGATTGGCGAGATCGGCGTCGAGCTTGGCGATGATCGCCTCGATCTTTGCCGTCTTCTTCTCGGCCTGATCGATCTGCTTCTTCAGCGGCGCGAGCGAAGCGCGCCGGTCGGCGGCGCTCCGGCGCTGCTCGGCTTTCGAGCGGGTGTCCTCGACCGGCGCCTTTGTTGCCTTCGGCTTGCCGCCGGAGATGATCAGCTCGCGGTAATCCTCGAGGTCGCCGTCATAATTCTTCACCGTTCCGTCGTGGACCAGCCACAGCCGGTCGACGGTGGCCTCGATCAGGTGACGGTCATGCGAGATCAGGATCACCGCGCCGGGATAATCGTTCAACGCCTGGATCAGCGCGTTGCGGCTGTCGATGTCGAGGTGGTTGGTGGGCTCGTCGAGGATCAGCAGGTTGGGCGCGTGGAAGGCGGCAAGGCCCATCAGCAGCCGCGCCTTCTCGCCGCCGGAAAGATCGCGCGCGGGCGTATCCATCTTTTCCGTCGCAAGGCCCATCTGGGCGACGCGGGCGCGCACCTTCGGCTCGGGAGCGGCCGGCATCAGCTTGCGCACATGGGCAATCGCGCTTTCCTCGGGCACAAGATCGTCGATCTGGTGCTGGGCGAAGAAGCCGGTCAGGAGGTTAGGCGCAAGCTTCAGCGTGCCGCTTTCCGGCTTCAGCCGGCCGGAGATGAATTTCGCGAAGGTCGACTTGCCGTTGCCGTTGGCCCCAAGCAGCGCAATCCGGTCGTCATTGTCGAGGCGCAGGTTGAGCCCGGTGAGAATCGGCTTGCCCGGCGCATAGCCGACCGCGCCGTCCTCGATCGCGACGATCGGGGAGGCGGGTATCTTTTCCGGCGCGGGGAAGGAGAAGCCCTGCACGTGATCCTCGATCACCGCCGAAACCGTACCCATCCGCTCCAGCGCCTTGACGCGGCTTTGCGCCTGGCGGGCCTTGGAGGCCTTGGCCTTGAACCGGTCGATGAAGCTTTGCAGGTGCTTGCGCTGGGCCTCGTTCTTGGCATGCGCCTTCATCTGCAATTCGTCCTGGGCCGCCTTCTGGCGGGCGAACTGGTCGTAGGAGCCGCGATAGAAGGTCAGCTTCTTCTGGTCGAGATGGACGATGGCATTGGCCGCGGTGTTCAACAGGTCGCGGTCATGCGAGATGATGATCACGCTGTAGGGATAGCGGCGGATGTAATCCTCCAGCCACAGCGTGCCTTCCAGATCGAGATAGTTGGTTGGCTCGTCGAGCAGCAGCAGGTCGGGCTCGGAAAACAGCACCGCCGCCAGCGCCACGCGCATGCGCCAGCCGCCGGAAAAGGACGAGGCCGGGCGCTTCTGGGCGGCTTCGTCGAAACCGAGGCCGGAGAGAATGCTGGCCGCGCGCGCTTCGGCCGAATGGGCGTCGATATCGGCAAGACGCGTGTGGATTTCGGCGATCCGGTCGGGGTCTTTCGCGGTCTCGGCCTCGGCAAGCAGGGCGGCGCGCTCCTTGTCGGCGGCGAGCACGATCTCGATCAGCGGATCTTCCGTGCCGGGCGCTTCCTGCGCCACCTGGCCGATGCGCGCGCGTTTGGGCAGTGACACCGTGCCGGTTTCGGGGGCAAGCGCGCCGGTCAGCACGCGAAACAGCGTCGACTTGCCGGCGCCGTTGCGGCCGACAAGCCCCGCCTTCATCCCATCGGGGATAGAGACGGAGGCGTTTTCGATGAGCAGGCGTCCGGCGACGCGGACTGTAAGGTCGGATATCGAGATCATGGTGGGGTTTTGTCTGAAACCGCACCGCTTGGCAAGCGATCTTCAGCCTTGCGGCAGCGCGCGTCCTTCAGGGGTGCGCAGGAAGTAGATCATGTCCAGCGCCAGCGACGGCTGGCCCAGCACGGTCAGCATCATATGCGCTTGACCGCGGTGGTGGGTCTGGTGATTGAAGAAATGCGCGAGCGTGGTGCCGAGCCTGTCGGTATAGGTCTTGGGCGGGTTGCCGCGCTGATAGGAAAATGTTCCTTCCACGCTTTGAAGCCCGTCGATGAAGCCGATGATATTGTCGTCCATCGCCGCGCGCGCCACCCTTAACGCCGTGAAGTCATCGAACAGGATGGTGTCGAGCACAACCGGGCCGGTGTCCTTGCCCGAAAACCGCGTCATCCACACCCCGTCGGCATAGAGAATATGGTTGAGCGTTGCATGCACGGAGGGAAAGAACGCGCCGAGATCGCGTCGGTATTCCTCGTCCGAAAGCCTGGCCACAATGTCATAAATCTGGCGGTTGGCCCAGGCATTGTAAGCGGCGAACCTGCGGTAGTGCTGCAACATCTCTTTCTCCGTTCTTTTGCGCGAGAATAACGCGGCCTTCGTCGCAAACCAGCGCCAAATTTTGATGGGTGACAGAAACAAGTTTCATGAGTCATCATCGGTAAACTTGCTAGGCTTGCTCCCAGGACGGAAGGAACTCATCCATGGCTCGTATTCTCTACACGCTTTGCGGCGCGGATCCGGACATCCGCTTTTCCCCCCATTGCTGGAAAATTATCCTGGCCCTCAGACACAAGGGGCTCGACTTTGAGGAAAAGCCCGTCGGCTTCACCGAGATCGCGAAGCTCGAGAACGGGTTTTCGAAAACCGTGCCGATCCTGAAGGATGGCGACAAGCTGATCGCCGACAGTTTCGCGATCGCGCTCTATCTGGAGCAGACCTATCCGGAAGCGCCGTCGCTGTTCAAGGGCGAGGGCGGAACCGGCATGGCGCGGTTCGTCGAGGCCTATTCCCAGTCGACACTGCATCCCGCCATCACCCGGATCGCGGTCAAGCATATCCACGACATGCTCTCCCCGGTCGATCAGGCCTATTTCCGCGAAAGTAGGGAAGCCCGTCTGGGAGCCACGCTGGAAGAGGTTGCGACCGGGCGTGAGGCGGAAATCGCCGCCTTCGCCGACAAGCTGAAGCCGCTGAGGGTGATGCTGGCGAAGCAACCCTTCATCGGCGGCAGCGAGCCGCTGTTTGCCGACTACATCATCTTCGGCGCGCTGCAATGGGCCTTCCTAACCGGCAATCCGGGGCTTCTCGATCCCAACGATCCGGTGATGAACTGGTTCGAGCGCTGCGAGGGCTTCACCGAAACGTCATAAACGCGAGCCGCGCAAATTCGTCGTCTCCGCCTGCTTCCATTTTGGCCGAAACCGCTTTATACACCGGCCAAATTTCATGAACGCAAAGGACGACAACATGGCGATTGAACGCACTTTTTCGATGATCAAGCCGGATGCCACCAAGCGCAACCTGACCGGCGCGATCACCAAGGTTTTCGAGGAAAACGGCCTCCGCGTCGTCGCCTCCAAGCGGGTATGGATGGCAAAGCGCGAGGCGGAAGCCTTCTACGCCGAGCACAAGGAGCGTCCGTTCTTCGGTGAGCTCGTCGAGTTTATGTGCTCGGGTCCGACCATCGTTCAGGTTCTGGAAGGCGAAAACGCCGTGCTGAAGAACCGCGAGATCATGGGTGCGACCAACCCGGAAAAGGCCGATGAGGGCACGATCCGCAAGACCTTCGCGCTGTCCATGGGCGAGAATTCGGTTCACGGCTCGGACGCGCCGGAAACCGCCAAGCGCGAAATCGCCTTCTGGTTCTCCGAAACCGAAATCGTCGGCTGATTTACCGGCCGAACCGACTTTCAGAACCCGCGGCTTGCCCGCGGGTTTTTTGTATCAGCCCTTGCGCGCGGCGAGGCGTTCGGCGGCGCGTTCGCTGGCAGAGCGGCGGCTGGACTGGAACATGTGGAGGCGGGCCCTGACGGCGTCGACGATCTCCGGCGGCGCGGTTTTCGGCGTGCCGCAGCGATAGGGCGGCTCGGGATCGTATTCCATCTGCAGCTGGATCTGCTGCGCCGTGGCCCTGTCGGTCATGTCTTCCACCACCCGCAAGGCGAAATCGATGCCGGAGGTGACGCCGGCGCCGGTGATGCGATTGCGATCCACGACCACGCGCTCATGCACCGGCTTGGCGCCGAACAGCGCGAGCTGCTCGACCGAGGTCCAGTGCGAGGTGGCGCGGTAGCCCTCCAGCAGGCCCGCCGCTCCCAGCACCAGCGAACCGGTGCAGACCGAGGTCACCAGCCGGCAGCCCGGCGCAATCCGCCGCAGGAAGTTCAGCGTCTCGTCGTCGTCCATCAGCGCGATCTGGCCGGGGCCGCCGGGAACGCAGACGATATCGAGGCTCTGGCACTGGCCGAAGGTGGTGTTGGGCAGTACGCGCAGCCCGCGATCGACGATCACCGGATCGAGGTTTTTCCAGAGAAACTTGATGTTGGTGCCCGGCATGCGGTTGAGAACGTCGGCGGGCCCGAACAGATCCAGCTGGGTCAGGCCAGGATACATGATCAAGCCGACATCTATGGAAGCGGCATTGGCGGGCATGGCGGACCTCGTCGCGCGGTAAATCGATTGAAAGACGTCATAAGCAGGATAGAGCGATTTACAATCCGGGCAAGCCCTGCAATCGCGCTTCTACAGCAAGATCGTGACCGTTTTATTGCCAGCGGTCGCGGGCATGGTCATCCTGTTCGCGGGCGCTGACCCATTCGCCGGCGCCGCCATCCTTCAGGTGTTCCTTCTTCCAGAACGGCGCGTCGGTCTTCAGGAAGTCCATGACGAAGGATGCGCCATCGAAGGCGGCATGGCGGTGGCTGGCGGCGGCAATCACCACCACGATCGGATCGCCGGGCAGCATGCGGCCGAACCGGTGGATCACCGTCAGACCCAGCAGGCCGAAGCGGTCGATCGCTTGAGCGCCGATCCGGACAATCTCCTCCTCGGCCATGCCGGGATAGTGTTCGAGCTCCAGCGCCTCAAGCCTGCCGCCCTCATCGCGGCAATGACCGGTGAAGCTCACCGTCGCTCCGATATCCGGGCGGCCTCTTGCGATATCGTCAATTTCTGCGGCGATATCAAACGCTTCTGCCTGTATCCTGATCTTCGGTGTGATCTGCATTACCTTACCCGCCCGTCATCGGGGGAAACAGCGCGATCTCGCGCGCGCCGGCGATCGGGGCGTCATGCTCGGCATGGAACTTGTCGAGCGCGACCCGGATCACCTCCGGTTCGGCAAGGGCCGCGGCATAATTGTCGCCGCGCGCCTGCAGGAAGGCGAGCAGGCCGGCGACGTCCGTCACTTCGGCCGGAATCTCCAGTTCCTCCTCGCTGGTCCCGATCCGCTCGCGCACCCATGCGAAATAGACGAGCCTGGTCATCGCTCCGCCTCCACGACATGTTTCAGCCCGGCGCGGAAGTAGTCATAGCCGGTATACATCGTCAACGCGGCCGCGACCCAGAGCAGAACGATGCCGAGATTGGTCGTGTAGGGGATCACCTTGTCGCCGGCGGGGCCGGCCAGCAGCAGGCCGATCGCCACCATCTGGAAGGTGGTCTTCCATTTGGCGATGCGGGTGACCGGAACCGAGACCTTTAGCCCTGCAAGATATTCGCGCAGGCCCGAGACCAGCACCTCGCGGCACAGGATGATGATCGCCGCCCACAGCGACCAGCCGGCAATCGTACGCTCGACATCGGCGGCGAGCAGCAGAAGGCAGGTCGAAACCAGCAGCTTATCGGCGATCGGGTCGAGCATGCGCCCGATATTGGAGGTCTGGTTCCAGGCGCGCGCCAGATAGCCGTCGAAGAAATCGGTGATCGAGGCGATCAGGAAGATCGTCAGCGCCGCCCAGCGGGCGAAATCGGAGCTTGAAAGCTTCCCCTCCAGGAAAAAGCAGAGCACGATCAGCGGAACCGCCAGAATGCGCCCATAGGTCAGGAGGTTGGGTAGATTGTAAGCTTTCGATGCCATCGCGTCATTCCGTGTGCTCGGGCGGGCCGGTCGCGCCCCGCCGCAAGATGCTTCCAATGCAACCCCTCGGTCAATGCGGCGCGGCATTAAACCTGTGACAGGTTTTCAGATTCTCCGAAAGCCGGCCGTCATTTGCCGCCGCCCTCGTGAAAATGGTCGTAGATCAGCCGCGCCATCGCCTCGGAAATCCCGTCGACGCCGGCAAGGTCGGAAAGCCCGGCACGCGAGACGGCCTTGGCCGAGCCGAAATGCTGAAGCAGCGCGCGCTTGCGCGACGGCCCGATTCCCGCGATCTCGTCGAGCGGGTTCCTGACCATCTCCTTCTTGCGCCGCGCCCGGTGGGAGCCGATCGCGAAGCGATGGGCCTCGTCGCGCAGGCGCTGGATGAAGTAAAGCACCGGATCGCGCGGCGGCAGCGAGAAATCGGGCCGGCCCGTCATGAAGAAGCGCTCGCGGCCGGCCTCGCGGTCGGCGCCCTTGGCGACGCCGATCGCGGTGACCGCTTCGGTGATGCCGAGGTCTTCCAGGATCTTGCGCACGGCCGACATCTGCCCCTGTCCGCCGTCGATCAGGATCACGTCCGGCCAGGCGGGGAAGGGAGCTTCTCCGTCGCCCTCCGGCGCAGCACCTCGGTCGGGAATGCCGTGCTCCTTGATCAGCCTTGCGAACCGGCGGGTCATGACCTCGCGCATCATGCCGAAATCGTCGCCGGGCGTGATCTCGGTCGATTTGATGTTGAACTTGCGGTACTGCGCCTTCACGAAGCCATCGGGACCGGCGACGATCATGCCGCCCACAGCATTCGTGCCCGTGATGTGGGAGTTGTCGTAGACCTCGATCCGGCGCGGCGGGTGGGGCAGGCCGAAGGTTTCCGCAAAGCCTTCCAGCAGGCGCGATTGCGTGGCGGTCTCGGCAAGCTTCCGGCCATGGGCCTCGCGGGCATTGGCAAGGCCGTGCTCCACCGCCTCGCGCTTTTCGCCGCGCTTCGGCACGGTGATCTGTACCTTGCGCTCGGCGCGCTCCGAAAGCGCCAGTTCCAGCAGCGCCTGCTCCTCGATCTCTTCCGACAGGAATATATTCCTCGGGATCGGTTTGTCGTCGTAGAACTGCGCCAGGAAGGCGTTCAGGATTTCCGCGCCGGTGAGCGACGGGTCGGCCTTCGGGAAATAGGCGCGATTGCCCCAGTTCTGGCCGGTGCGATAGAAAAACACCTGAATGCAGCAGAGCCCGCCCTCATTGTGGATCGCGAACACATCCGCTTCCTCGATGCCGGCCGGATTGACACCCTGATGGCCGAGCACGTGCGAAAGCGCGGACAACCGGTCGCGATAGATCGCTGCGCGCTCGAAATCGAGGTTTTCGGAGGCCGCATTCATCGCATCGGCGAGTTCGGCATGGACCTGCTTGCTCTTGCCCGACAGGAAGGCGCGGGCCTCGTTCACCAGTTCGGCATAATCCTCTTTCGATATCTCGCCGGTGCAGGGCGCGGCGCAGCGCTTGATCTGGTAGAGCAGGCAGGGGCGCGTGCGGCTTTCATAAACGCTGTCGGTGCAGGACCGGATCAGGAAGGCGCGCTGCATGGCATTGATGGTGCGCCCGACCGCGCCGGCAGACGCGAAGGGGCCGTAATAATCGCCCTTGCGGGCGCGCGCGCCGCGGTGCTTGAACAGGGCCGGCGCCTCGTGATCGCCGGTGATCAGGATATAGGGAAAGGACTTGTCGTCGCGCAGCAGAACGTTAAAGCGCGGCCGCAACCTCTTGATAAGGTTGGCTTCGAGCAGCAGCGCCTCGGTTTCCGTCCTTGTGGTGACGAATTCCATATGGGCCGTCTGGGCGACCATGCGGGTGATGCGGTTGGAATGGCCGCGGCCTTGCGCATAATTGGTGACGCGCTTTTTCAGCGACCGCGCCTTGCCGACATAGAGCACGTCGCCATTGGCGTTGAACATGCGGTAGACGCCGGGCGCATTCGGCAGGCGCTTGACGAATTCGGCGATCAGCGCCGCGCCCTTCAGCGCGTGTTCTTCGCTCGCAGCGTCATTCCACTGGATCGCGTCGGGCGAGGGCACCACCGCTTCCGGCAGACCGTCGTCGTCATCTTTTTCGTCGTAAACAATGCCGCCGTCAGGCGCGTTGCGTGTCATTCATTGATACCCGTTACGTCAGGTGTTTCCCAGGCCAGGTGCTGCCCGCCATCAAGCGCGATCATCTGGCCGGTGATCGAGGGCGTTTCATAGAGATAGCGAATCGTCGCCGCGAACTCCGACAACGCCGGTCCTCGTCTTAAGATAAGCGTTCCGATCTGGCTTTCAAAATCCTCGTCGCTCTGGCGGATGTTTTTCAGTGTCGGACCGGGGCCGATGGCGTTGACGCGGATCTTCGGCGCGAAGGCCTGCGCCATGGTCTGCGTGGCGGTCCAGAGCGTGCTCTTGGACAGCGTGTAGCTGAAGAAGCGCGGCGTGAGCGCCCAGACCCGCTGGTCGATCATGTTGACGATCAGGCCGTCATCCGTCTGTTTGGCGAAATGCTCCGCCAGGATCAGCGGCGCCTTCACATGGATCGCGAAATGACGGTCGAAACGTTCGGCGTTAAAATGCGCGGCCGCGTCGTCCTCGAACAGCGAGGCGTTGTTGACCAGAATATCGACCGGCCCCATCGCCTCATTCACGGCCGCAATCAGCCCGCCCGTCTGGTCGCCGTCGAGAAGGTCGGCCGTGAAAACCCGCGCATCGATTCCGGCTTCACGCAGCGATTGCGCGACCGATTCCGCCGCCTCGACGCTGCGATTGGCATGGATTGCCACATTGAAGCCGTAATTGGCCATGCCCTCGGCGATGGCGCGGCCAAGTCTTTTCGCGCCGCCGGTGACAAGAACGGTTCTGGAGCGCGGGTTTTGCTGCATATGTCGATCCTTTGGACGGCGTTGCGAAGCTTATATCGTCTTGTCGCAGCAACAACAAAGTGGAAGTTGGCGCGCTTACGGCGCGGGGCGGAAGCGTCGACCACGCAGCAATACGGCAAAATTTAAATATAAATAATGTATTAACTCTGATTTTCTCAGTTTATTTTTGTATAAATCCATTGTTAACGATATATATGACGTGTTCAGCGGAAGCATTGATAACATAATTAATCGCGCCTATCTCATTTCTTAAGTGCTATACGCGCAGATACGATAGCGAAGCACAAAAAGGAGAGACAAGATGCGGAATTTCAAAACGACGACCGCCGTCGCGATGGCGGTACTGGTAAGCGCTGGCGCGGCACAGGCCGCAGACGCCATCGTCTCCACCCCTTATGAGCCGAGCCCGGTCAGCTACGCCCCGCCGGCCAAGATTTCGAACTGGAGCGGCTTCTACCTCGGCGGCGCCGCCAACTGGGACTGGGGCACGTTCGACGAGGGCGACTTCAACGCTGATGGTTGGGGCGGCACGCTGTTCGGTGGCTACAACATGCAGAACGGCAACATCGTCTACGGCGTCGAAGCCGACCTCGCCACCTCGAATCAGAGCGAAGTCGTGTTCCCGAGCGTGAAGATGGAACAGGGCGTCAACGGCTCGCTCCGCGGCCGCGTTGGTTACGCCATGGATCCGGTTCTGCTTTACGGCACCGCCGGTCTCGCCGGTTCCAAGCTGGTCGCCAAGCAGGCCGGCGACAAGGATACGCAGATGGGCTGGGGCTGGACGGCCGGCGCCGGCGCGGAAGCCATGCTGACGGACAATATCTCCGCCCGCCTGGAATACCGCTACACCGATTACGGCAAGCAGGATTTCAAGCTGAACGGCGCGACCTATGAACGCGGCTTTCAGGAAAACACCGTCAAGGTCGGTCTCGGCGTTCACTTCTGAGAACCCGACAATGCCTGATGCAGGGGAGGCTCGCCGCAAGGCGGGCCTTTTTTCGTTCGGGCGGGAACCGCGGCGGGCTATGCCTGCGGGCGCAGACGGCCATAATCGGGAAAGCGTTCCTCGAATGCCGCCGGCCAGTTGACGAGGCGCACGCGGTGCTCTTCCCACTGACCGGGAAAGCGCAGCATCAGATAGCCGAGCAGGCTCGCAAGCGCGAAATGGCCGGCATTGAGCCGCTTGCCGAATTTCGGCGGATGGGCATCCAGATGATCAAGCCCGCGGCGCACCTTGTCCCACTGGCGGTCGACCCAGGGCTGGTGCCAGGCCTCCGGAGAGCGAAACCGCGTCTCGTAGATCACCAGAATGGCGGCGTCGCAGATGCCGTCGCAGAGTGCCTCGGTGCGTTCCACCGCCGCGCGCTTTTCCGGGCTGCGCGGATAGATGCGGGCATCCTCGCCGGCAATCGCGTTCAGATAATGCATGATGGTGCGGCTGTCGTAGAAGGTCTCGCCCTCGTCGGTGACCAGCGTCGGGATCTTGCCGAGCGGGTTGGCGACCAGCAGGTCCTCCGGATTGTCCTGCGTCGCCGTCGGCACAAGCTCGAGCCCGATGCCAAGATGGTGGGCCGCCATCACCACCTTGGTGGAGAAGGGCGAGGCGGGGGCGTAAAACAGTTTCATCGGCCGTCTTCTTTCTCGTGAGCGGTCTCGCCGGCGATCCAGAAGCTTCTGGCGCGGGCGAAACGGTCCTGCGCCAGGCAGGTCTTCAGATAGGGCAGCAGAATATCGAGTTCACCCGCCAGCGTATAGGGCGGATTGACGATGACGAGGCCCGAGCCCGCAAGCCCCTCGGTGTCGCGCTCGCTTTTGACGACAAGCTCCGCGCAGAGGATTTTCGGGATCGCCAGTTGCTTCAGTTTCTGGTGGAAGGCGGCAACCGGTGCGCCGTTCTTGATCGGATACCAAAGCAGGTAGGTGCCGGTCGCGAATCGGCGGTGGGCCTTCGCCAGACCGTCGGCGAGACGATCGAACTCGCCCGGCTCCTCGAACGGCGGATCGACCAGAACGATGCCGCGCCGCTCCTTCGGCGGCAGATGGCCGGCTAGCGCAAGCCAGCCGTTGAGATGGGTCGCGCGGACCTGATAGTCGCCCTCGAAGGCCGCATGCAGGGTCTCGAAATCGGCAGGATGCAGCTCCATCAGCGAGAGCCGGTCCTGCTTGCGAAGCAGCATGCGGGCAAGCCGCGGCGAACCCGGATAGGATTTTATTCCGCTGTTCGGCCCCATTCCCGGATTGAGCGCGCGCACGCAGTCGAGATAGGGGGCGAGCAGGCGAGCGATAGTGTCGGGCAGGTCGGCGTCCAGCAGCCGGCCGATGCCGTCGCGCCATTCTCCGGTCTTTTCCGCTTCCCCGCTCGAAAGATCGTACTGGCCGATGCCCGCATGGGTGTCGAGAACCCGGAAGGCTGCGTCCTTGCGCTTGAAATAGCCGATGACATTGGCGAGCACAGCGTGTTTCAGGACGTCGGCGAAATTGCCGGCGTGGTAGATATGGCGGTAATTCATCGCGTCCTCGCATTGCCTTTGGCCGGGATGGTATTAAGAGTCTCGCCATCGCTTTACAAGCGGCTCGCCGCCCGCTCGCTTTCAACAAGGACTTCCCCATGACCACGGATCGCGCCCGAATCCTCCAGAAAAACGTGCTGTTCGAAGGCTGGAGCCGGATCGTCGAATATGTTTTCCATTACCGCGACAGTAAGGGGCGTGACAGCGACCGGTCCTGGGAGGTCTGCGAGCGGCCGGAGGCCGCTTCCGTTCTGGTCTATGACCGCGATCTCGGCAGGTTCGTGCTGGTGCGCCAGTTCCGCGTTCCGGTCTTCGCGCTGGGCGGGCGCGACGGCTTTCTGCTCGAGGCCGCCGCCGGTCTGGTTGATGACGGCGAGACGCCGCGCGAGGCCGCGATCCGCGAGGCTCGCGAGGAAACCGGCTATGCGGTCGGCGAACTCATCCCCGTCAGCGCGATGATCCCCGCGCCGGGCATCCTCACCGAGGTGGTCCACTGTTTCGCAGCGATCGCCGACGGCAGCATGCGGGTTGAAGATGGCGGCGGGCTCGCCGACGAGCACGAGGACATCGAGATCGTCACGCTCACGCTCGACGAAGCAATGGCAATGGTCACTTCCGGCGAGATCAGCGACGCCAAGACGATCATCATGCTGCAATGGGCGGCGATGAACCGTCAGATTTTCGGACTGTGAGAGAAAGGCGGGTGCGCTAATCCTTCTCATAGACCTTCAGCGCGCGCGGCACCTGCAGCGCGTCGAAGCCGATAGCGACAAGCATGCCGTGCTCTTTAAGAAGCCCGTCGACCACTTCGATATCGCCGGCCCCGAGCACGAGGGCCGTCGGGCTGATCGGCGTCGCCGCGAGCCGTTCCACGATCGCATCGCGTCTGCCCCAGTTCCCCATGACTTGTGGGGTTGCGTCAAGCCATTCGCGCATTCTGCGGATCACGTCGACGGTATCGCGCACCACGGGTGGGCGAGGGTAGAGAATCGCCAGAGGCGTGGCGGTGAAATTGCCGGATGGTTCCTCAGCATAAAATCGTACGGAAACGATGTCGGCGGAAGCCGCTATCGGCGCCAGCGCCTGATCATCGAAGGCTTCGACAACCATCGGCTCGAGGCGGCGGATGGTGGTGGCGGGGCTGCCCCATAACGCCGCCTGGCGCTCCGCCGACAACTCGCCGGCATAGTCGAGCATGCCGGCGGCTTCGCTCGTGCCGTCAAGGTCGGCATGGTCGGCATCGGGATAGAGGGAGAAAGCGCCTTCTTGCGGCAGGTAATACCGGGCGAAGCGTGTCGTCGCGAAATGTCCGAGCAGTTCGCCAACCGTCTCCTTTTCCGTTTCCGTCGCATCGCTCCAGACATATCGCGTCAGAAACCGGAAGCCGCGATCCTGGTCAATGATCCAGCGGTGCTGGCCGTCGGGGGTGTCGGGCATCGGACGGGAGAGACCGGCAATGGCCGAGGCGAAGATGCGGTCGGTATAGCGCAACGGCATGTCGGGGTGGATATTGTTGCCATCGGAATCGACGAACATCTTGATGATCTTGCCGCTGTCGCCGATATCGCCGCCGCCGATCATTTCGCCGGTGCTTCTGTCGCGCGGCCCCCACAGGCCGGTCTTAGGGTTCTGATTGTCATAGAACCACTGATAGAAAGCGTGTTTCCACTCATCGGAGAAACCATAAATGCCGAGCCGTTCATCCTGTTCGATGAGATCCTGAAGCTCGATCGCGCTGACGAAGGCCGGCTTGATCTTTCGTCCGATCCAGCCGACGCGGGACACGTCATCGAGCATGGCCCTCAGCCCGTCGGGCGTGCCGATCTCGTCGAGAAACGCCAAAGGGTATTCTAGCGAAAACGGCTCGCCGGCCTCCAGGGACAGCGTCTCGATCAGGTTGATCATATTTGCCGTGACGCCGATATAGGCAACCACCGCATCGCTGCCGTTCGGATAGAAGGCGCCGGTCTCGGGATTTTGAAGGTTGCGGTAGAAATCCAGCTTCTCATCCGGACTGGCGAAGGCAGGTATTTTGACAAGTCCTTCTCTGGACGTCATCACATGATGAATCCCGTTCAGGCGTGAAATGCCCGCAAGATACTGCCCGGTATCGAGATAGTAGGAAACGCTCAGCAATTCGAACTCGAAGGGCGAAAGGTAATACCCTTCTTCCTTCAGTTCCTCATTCGCCGCGAAGATCGCCTTGACCTGGTTGATCTCAAAGCCGACCAGCGCGGCAACCGATACGATCGCCAGCGTGACAAGCGACAGGACTGCCACAAGCATTCTCTTGCTGCCAGACATAGGTCACTCCATGAACGCGTTGCCGGAGGACGGCTATCTTCCGACCGCTCATTGTTCATGGTTGAAGGACGATGTCTTTGATGTCGCGCAAATGGCCTCAGTCCGAAAACTGCTCCGCCAGTATCCGCTCCGACCATGATCGGTTCGGGTCGGAGAGCACCTTGGCGCGGGCGTCGGGGTCCTGTTCGATGCGGACATGGAGCACGTGCTTGACCTCGGTGTGGTCGGCGAAGGCGTTGACCAGGCGCTTTTCGGGCTCCAGCGCCACGATATCGACGACGGCGGTGTTGGGCAGCAGTGCGCCGCGCCAGCGCCGGGGGCGGAAGGCGCTGACGGGGGTGATCGCCAGAAGCGGCGCCTCCAGCGGGATGATCGGGCCGTGGACGGAGAGGTTGTAAGCGGTCGATCCGGCGGGTGTGGCGACCAGAATGCCGTCGCAGGCGAGCTCCGGCAGGCGCACCCTGCCATCGACGCTGACCTGCAGCTTGGCGGCCTGGTGCGACTGGCGCAGCATAGAGACCTCGTTGATCGCGAGGGCGATCGACGAGGTTCCGTCGGCATTGCGCGTGGTCATGCGCAGCGGCCGCAACTCGTTGACGTCGGCGGCCGCCAGACGCTCCAGCAGGCCGCCGGTCGCGTACTCGTTCATCAGGAAGCCCACCGAGCCGCGGTTCATGCCGTAGACCGGGGTTTCGGAGTTCATGTATTCGTGCAGCGTCTGCAGCATGAAGCCGTCGCCGCCCAGCGCCACGATGAAATCCGCCTCGTCCGGGGGCACATTGCCGTAAAGACTTGTGAGTTCGGCTAGGGCCACCTCGGCATCTTCGGTTCCGGAAGACAGAAAGCAGAGGGCGGGTGTGGTCTTTGGCATATCGCTTTTCCGTTCGGGTTTGGCGCGGGGGCCAGATCACCCGAGCGGGCCGTCATTTGCAAGCCCTTCGCGCCGCCGATCTTCCCGGCTGCGCCAAAATAGCGGCGAAATAGATGATTTTTTCGTTTTACAGCTGGGCCAAATCTGATAGTTGGCATGCCCAATGCCCTTGTAGCTCAGTTGGTAGAGCATCTGATTTGTAATCAGAGGGTCGCGGGTTCGAATCCTGCCGGGGGCACCAAGCCGCTTTCAGGGTGACCGCCAGGGCGTCGAATTCGACACTTCCGGCAGGTAGACGCCCTGGCGCCATTTTGCCCAAGCCCGGAAAAGCTTGTCAAAATGCCAAGGATATTGCAAGAAGTCGCGCCCGGCCATGACGCCGCGTTTGCGCATGTAACCCAACGGCTTTCAAGCCGATATGAAATGAAGGTATGGATATGCAGGTAACCGAAACGCTCGCCGAAGGGCTGAAGCGCGAAATCAAGATCACAGTTCCTGCGGATGATCTGAAGGCGCGCATGAACGAACGCCTGGCGGACGCCAAGGACAAGGTCCGCATCAACGGCTTCCGTCCGGGCAAGGTGCCGATGTCGCACCTCAAGAAGCTCTACGGCAAGTCGGTCATGGCTGAAATCGTCAACGAGACGCTGCAGGAAAAGCCGCAGGCCGTGATCGCCGAGCGCGGCGAGCGCGCCGCCGGCCAGCCGAAGATCGACATGACCGAGGACGAGGGCGAGGCCAACAAGGTCCTGAACGGCGAAATCGATTTCGAATTCACCGTATCCTACGAAATTCTGCCGAAGTTCGAACTGCAGCCGACCGACGGCCTGAAGGTCGAGCGCCCGGTCGTCGACATTTCCGATGAGGAAGTCGAGGAGCAGGTCAAGGCCGTTGCCGAAAACGCCCGCGAATACGAGACCAAGAAGGGCAAGGCCGCCAATGGTGACCGCGTCACCATCGACTATGTCGGCAAGATCGACGGCGAAGCCTTTGATGGCGGCGCCGACACCGATTCGCAGCTCGTGCTCGGGTCCAACCGCTTCATCCCGGGCTTCGAAGAGCAACTCGTCGGCGTCAAGGCCGAAGACGAGAAGCAGGTCAAGGTCACCTTCCCGGAAGACTATCCGGCCGCCCACCTCGCCGGCAAGGAAGCCGTTTTCGACGTCACCGTGAAGGAAGTCGCCTCTGCCGGCGAAATCGAGATCAACGATGCGCTGGCTGAAAAGCTGGGTCTGGAATCGGCCGATCGCCTGCGCGAACTCGTGCGTGAACAGATCGTCGGTCAGTACAACCAGTTCACCCGCCAGAAGGTCAAGCGTCAGATCCTCGATCAGCTCGACGAACAGTATTCCTTCGAAGCCCCGCAGTCGCTGGTCGATGCCGAGTTCGAAAACATCTGGCGTCAGGTTCAGGCCGATCTGGAGCGTTCGGGCAAGACCTTCGAGGATGAGGACACCACGGAAGAGGAAGCCCGCGGCGAATACCGCAAGCTCGCCGAGCGCCGCGTCCGTCTCGGCCTGGTGCTCTCCGAAATCGGCGAGAAGGCCGGCGTTCAGGTTTCCGACGAGGAAATGCAGCGCGCGCTTTACTACCAGATGCGTCAGTATCCCGGCCAGGAGCAGGAAATCCTGAAGTTCTTCCGCGAAACCCCTGGCGCTCAGGCCTCGCTGCGCGCACCGATCTTCGAGGAAAAGGTTGTCGACCATCTGCTCGAAGGCATCGACGTCAAGGATGTCACGGTCTCGAAGGAAGAGCTGATGGCGGACGACGACGACGAGGTTGCTGCGGCAACCAAGAAGTCTGACGAAAAGCCCGCCGCCAAGAAAAAGGCCGCGCCGAAGAAGGCCGCTGCCAAGGCCGACGATGCCGCGACCGAAGAAAAGCCTGCCGCCAAGAAGGCGCCGGCCAAGAAGGCCGCTCCGAAGAAGGCTGCTGCTGCCAAGGCTGACGCCGACGCTGACGAGAAGCCTGCGCCGAAGAGAAAGGCTCCGGCCAAGAAGGCTGCACCGAAGAAAGCCGACGACAGCGCCGAATAAGCCTGCGGCTTTGTTGATTTCAAGCCCGCCCGGTTCGTCCGGGCGGGTTTTTTTTGTTGCCTGTCGATCTCCAAGGTTCTCGACTGTCAGCCTTGCGCAAGCCGGTCGAGCGCGAACCCTCCGACCGTCAGTGGAATTTCGGCTCGGGGATCGTCATCCCGCTGGAACCAGATGGCCGAAAGGCCGCACCAGGCGATGATCCAGCGGAGCAGGCGCGTCCGGTCGAGATCGGCGGCCGCTGAAATGATGTCCAGTCGGCGGTCGAAGCGGTTCTGGTCGCGCGCGATCATCGCGTCCGGGACATCGATATCCGGATTGCAGAAGATATTGGCGAAGTCGAAGGCGCGCTCGCCGTAAAGCCCCTTGGGATCGATGGCGAGAAAGCCGCGTTCGCCGAAATCCAGAATGTTGCCGTGATGCAGGTCGCCGTGTAGCGGGCGGAGATCTAGCGGATCATCCAACAGGCGGCGCGCCTCGGCTGCCGCGCGGGTGAGGAATGGATGCTGACCGGTCCTTGCCTCCAGCAGCGCCCGGAAATAGCGGTCGAGCGGCGTCATCGCGGGCAAAGGGGCAGGGCGGTCGACATGCAGCCGCGCGGCGGTGGCGCAAATATGGCGGCAGGCGCGGTTATCCTCGCCGGCCAGCGACAGGGCGGTGAGCGCGACCGCTCCCGTCGCCCGTTCCATCAATATCGCATCGTCGGTTTCGGCGAGGACGCGGACGGCGCCATCGCCGTCCCACCATTTGAGCAGGCCGGCACCGATGGCTTCCTCCGGATCGGTGAACCGCTTCAGCATCGCCGGCTGGCCGTCGCGGAGCACCGGCAGCAATGTGCCGGTCGCCGTCACGATCGGCGGTCCGTCCGAGGTCAGCCGCCATTTGGCCAGCAGCGTGTCGAACACGCCCTATTCCTGCTCGGCGGCTTCCAGCATCGCGATCCTGTTGGAGGCATCGAGGCCGGCGATCTTGTAGGCTTCGGCAAGGGTAGGATAGTTGAAGGTGTTCTCGACGAAGTATTCCACCGTTCCCTTCAGGTTCAGCACCGCCTGGCCGATGTGGATCAGTTCGGTCGCACCCTCGCCGACGATATGGACGCCGAGCAGGCGATGGGTCTTCAGCGAGAAGATCATCTTCAAAAGGCCGTTCTGAATGCCCATGATGTGGCCGCGCGAGGTTTCGCGGAAGAAGGCGATGCCGCATTCATAGGCGATGCCGCGCTCCTGGATTTCCTCCTCGGTCATGCCGCAGGTCGACATTTCCGGCACGGCATAGATGCCGTAGGGGAAGAATTGCGGCGGCTCCTCGGCTTCAGCGCCCACGGCGTGGCGGGCGGCGATCCGGCCCTGTTCCATCGAGGTCGAGGCAAGGGCCGGAAAACCGATCACATCGCCGGCGGCGTAGATATGCGGCACATCGGTCTGGAAGGTGATCGGATCGACCTTGATGCGGCCGCGACGATCGGCCTCCAGCCCAACGGACTGCAGGTTCAGCGTGTCGGTCGCGCCCTGGCGGCCGGCGGCGAAAAGCACCGATTCGGCCATCAGCACCCGGCCGTTGGAGAGCGTGACGCGGGCCTTGCCGTCGGCGATCTTCTCGACCTTGTCGGCGCCCGCGCCGAACAGCAGCTTGACGTTGCGGTCACGCAGTTGGGCGGCGAAATTGTCGCGGATCTCGCGGTCGATGAAATCCAGCATGCTGTCGCGCGGCTCGACCACGATCACCTGGGTATCGAGCGCGGAGAAGATCGTTGCGTATTCGATGCCGATCACGCCGGCGCCGACGACGATCATCGAGCGGGGAATATGCGGGATGTTCAGCAGCTCGTCGCTGTCCATCACCGTCTGGCCATCGAAGGGCACGTTCGGCGGGCGATAGGGCCGCGTGCCGACCGAGATCAGCACCGCTTCGGCATGCACCCGCTGGATCTCGCCGCTGTCCTTCTCGATCTCGATCGTATGGGGATCGACGAAATGGGCGAAGCCGCGCACCTGCTCGACGCGGTTGCGCTCGAACTGCCATTCCAGCACGTCGATCTCGTAATCCAGCGTCTTGATCAGGCGGGCGCGCAGATCGTCGGCGGTGATCTTCTGCTTGACCCGGTAGGAGCGGCCGTAGAAGCCGCGCTCGCGCCAGCCGGTGAGGTTCAGCACGGTCTCGCGCATCGTCTTGGAGGGGATGGTGCCGGTGTGGACCGAGACGCCGCCCACCTGAGAGCCCTTGTCGATGACGAGCGCGGTCTTGCCGAGTTTGGCGGCCTGCACCGCGGCGCGCCGGCCGGCCGGACCGCTGCCGATGACGACCAGATCGTAAGAATTCATAAAATCACCCCGATTTGGTTATTCAAATTCAAAGACATGTGCCGGAAGGCACAATCCTGTCGTTCTGCCGCATGTCCGCCGTCGCCGGATGATACCGCCTGACATGCGAAATGCTCTACGTGAGATGGTTCCCGCGCCGCAACAGCGCGGAGTTCGCGGCGCAATATGGTCCCGCTCCGTGATGTTTTCATTACATACAGCCACAAGCTGCATGCCGAGTCCATGGCCTCAGATCAGCTTTAACCCCTTGAAGCTGACATAGCCATCCTTGCCGATGATGATGTGGTCATGAACCGTGATGCCCAGCGGCTTGGCGCTGTTGATGATCATATGGGTCATGTCGATATCCGCGCGCGACGGGGTCGGATCGCCGGAGGGGTGATTGTGGACAAGAATGATCGCCGTTGCCGACAGTTCCAGCGCCCGCTTGATCACCTCGCGCGGATAGACCGGGGTGTGGTCGATCGTGCCGATGCCCTGGATTTCATCGGCGATCAGCTTGTTGCGCTTGTCGAGGAACAGGATGCGGAACTGTTCGCGGGTCTCGTGCGCCATCGCGGCATTGCAATAATCGATAACCGATGACCACGATCCGAGGATCGGCCGATCCTTCAGCGAGCTCTTCAGGCTGCGCTGGGCAAGCGCGGACATCAGCTTCAGATCGAAGGCGACGGATTCGCCGATGCCCGAAACCTCCTGCAGCAGTTCCGCCGGCGCGCCGAACACGCCGCCAAGCGAGCCGAACCGTTCGATCAGCGCCTTGGCGATCGGCTTGGTGTCGCGGCGCGGGATCAGCCGGAACAGCAGCAGTTCGAGGATTTCGTAGTCGGCGAGCGCGTTGGCACCGCTTTCCCTGAAACGGGCGCGCAGCCGGTCGCGATGGCCGTGGACATGGCTTGGCGTCTTGTCACGGATATCGCCGCCCCTAAACGGGCGTTCGGGCGGCTGGTCGGCGAAGAAGGTCCGCTCGTCGGGTCCGTCTTCTTCAAGGCCGGCTGGTTTGCCTTTGGCGGGCGGTTTCTTCATGCGGCTCCTGGAGCGATAGCAGGCAACATCGGTTCCAATCCTGAAACGGCCTAAAGCGCGGGCGTCAGCCCCGGACGGTCGAAGCCGCCGGGCGACAGCGTGAAAACCTCGCAGCCATCGCTGGTGACGCCGACGGTGTGCTCGTACTGGGCCGAAAGCGAGCGGTCGCGGGTGACCGCGGTCCAGCCGTCGTTCAGCACCTTCACATGCGGCTTGCCGAGGTTGAGCATCGGCTCGATGGTGAAGATCATGCCTTCCTTCAGTTCGGGCCCCTCGTTCTTGCGGCCGTAATGCAGAATGTTCGGCGCGTCATGAAACAGCCGGCCGACGCCGTGGCCGCAGAAATCGCGCACCACCGAGCAGCGCTCGGTTTCGGCATAGGTCTGGATCGCCTCGCCGATCGCGCCGGTGCGCGCGCCGGGCTTCACGGCGGCAATGCCGCGCAGCAGCGATTCGTAGGTTACTTCCAGCAGCCGTTCGGCCGCCCGCTTCAATTGCCCCACCGGATACATCCGGCTCGAATCGCCGTGCCAGCCGTCGAGGATATAGGTAACGTCGACATTGATGATGTCGCCCTCGCGCAGCGGCTTGGCATTGGGCATGCCGTGGCAGACGACATGGTTGATCGAGGTGCAGCTTGCATATTTGTAACCGCGATAGCCGAGCGTTGCCGGCACCACGCCGTGGTCGAGGCCGTACTGCAGCACGTGGCGGTCGATTTCTTCGGTGGTGACGCCGGGCTTGATCAGATCGGCGAGGCTGTCGAGACAGCCGGCGGTGATGCGGCAGACCTGGCGCATCTTCTCAAAACCTGCCTCATCATAAAGGCGGATCGTACCGTCATTCTTCAGCGGCGCTGTTGCCGCATCGGCGTAATTTACCATGGTCATCCTCCGCACCGCCCTGGCGTGTGCGCTTACATGTTATCAACCAATACTGTACCATCTGGCGTGATGCTGTCACGGGATACATTGCATTTTATCGCATAGGCCTCGACGCCGGCGCGACGGGCGCATTTGAAGGCCTCGGCATAGACCGGGTCAAGATCGGCGGCGATGGCGAAGCGTTCGCAATCGCCGCGCTGGATCAGGTAGACCATCGCCGCCCGTTTTCCAGCCGCGACCATATCCGCGAGCTCGGCCAGATGCCGGGTTCCGCGCGCCGTCGGCGTATCGGGAAATTCCGCAAGGCCGGGCGTGCGGATGAAATGGACATTCTTGACCTCGATGTAAAGGTCGGGCCGATCCTCGGCCGACAGCAGCATGTCGATGCGGCTCTGGCGGCCATATTTCTGCTCGCGCCGGATCACGGGATACTCGGCAAAATCGTCCACCAACCCCATCCGGATCGCCTCTTCGGCAAGCCGGTTCGGCAGACCGGTATTGACGCCGACGACGGTGCCATCGGCCTCGATCAGTTCGAAGCGGTGGGGATATTTGCGCTTGCCGTCGTCATTGCGCGACAGCCAGATGCGCGAGCCGGGCGTATTGAGCCCGAGCATCGACCCGGTATTGGGGCAGGAACCGGTGATCGTCTCGCCGGTTTCCTCCAGAACGGCATCGAACAGGAAGCGCTTGTAGCGCCGGATCAGCGTTGCCGGTATCAAGGGAGGATCGAACTGCATGGCCATGCGTTTTAGCCTTTCAAGCGGCGCTGGCAAGTGGCTGCCGCCAACATGGAGTGAAGCTGATGGAATGGACAACGGGCGGATGCCTTTGCGGCAGGGTGCGGATTGCGGTCTCGGGAGAGCCCTATCGGGTGGGTGTGTGCCATTGCCTCGATTGCCGCAAGCACCACGGCGCGCCGTTTCAGTCCTTCGCCATCTTCCCGGAGACCTCCGTCAGCATTGAAGGGGAGGCCAGTTGCTTCGAGGATCGTTATTTCTGCCAGACCTGCGGTTCTCCGGTCTATGCGGTGAGCGGCGATGAGATCGAGATCAATCTCGGCACGTTCGATCAGCCCGACCGCTTCAAACCGACCTACGAATTGTGGACCATCCGCCGCGAATCCTGGCTTCCGCTGCTGCCGGTCGCCCATCGCTACGAGCGCGACCGGGAAGGCGAGGGGCGAACGGAAGACTGACCAGCTTGCGCCGCGCTTCCAAACCGGGCAGATTTGCCGGGACTGATTTGCGCCGCCGCGGCGAACGGAGAGATGCGATGAAATTCGGCCGGATGATCTTGAGTGTAACCCTTGTGGCGGCGGCCTCGCTTCTTGCCGCCTGCTCCACCACCTGCGGCGAGCCGGACGTCTGCGATACCGGAACGGCGGCCTATCCCCAGTTTACCGATGAGGAGGTCGCGACCATGACGACCAAGCTCGACGGGCTGGCCGGGATCCCGGCCCCGCAGTAGCCTTCGAAACCCTCCGTCCTGGGCCCATCCTGTGGCAAGGATGAAACAGAGTATTAGGATTTCTGCCGCAAAATCGACGCAAGTGCAGTTGATTGTTGCGTCGGGCCGGTTTTTCCTGCTCTCGTTTCGATGATCCTTCGAAAGGCAAGGATCGTTCAACCCAGTGTTCCAAGAGGAAGAAGATGGAAGAGTTCCACAAGGTCAGGCGACTGCCGCCATACGTTTTCGAACAGGTCAACCGTTTGAAAGCGAGCGCGCGAGCGGCGGGCGCCGATATCATCGACCTTGGCATGGGCAATCCCGATCTTCCGACCCCGCAATCCGTGGTCGACAAGCTGTGCGAAGTGGTACGCGATCCGCGCACCCACCGTTATTCTTCGTCGAAGGGCATACCGGGTCTGCGCCGCGCCCAGGCCGGCTATTACGCCCGCCGTTTCGGCGTCAAGCTGAACCCGGAGACGGAAATCGTCGCCACGCTCGGCTCCAAGGAAGGCTTCGCCAACATGGCGCAGGCGATCACCGCGCCGGGCGACATGATCCTTTGCCCGAACCCGACCTATCCGATCCACGCCTTCGGCTTCCTGATGGCCGGCGGCGTGATCCGCTCGATCCCGGTGGAGCCGGATGACAGCTTCTTCGGACCGGTCGAGCGGGCGGTCAAGCACTCGATCCCCAAGCCGATCGCGCTGGTGCTCAACTATCCGTCGAACCCGACCGCGCAGGTCGCAAGCCTTGATTTCTACCGCGAGGTCGTGGCCTTCGCGAAGAAGCACGAGCTTATCGTGCTCTCCGATCTCGCCTATTCGGAAATCTATTTCGACGGCGCGCCGCCACCCTCCGTGCTGCAGGTTCCGGGCGCAAAGGATGTGGCCGTCGAGTTCACCTCGATGTCCAAGACCTATTCGATGCCCGGCTGGCGCATGGGCTTTGCTGTTGGCAATGAACGGCTGATCTCGGCGCTGGCGCGGGTGAAGTCCTATCTCGATTACGGCGCCTTCACCCCGATCCAGGTCGCCGCGACCCATGCGTTGAACGGCGACGGCTCGGATATCGAGGAGGTGCGCTCGATCTACCACAAGCGCCGCGACGTCATGGTCGAAAGCTTCGCCAAGGCCGGCTGGCAGGTGACGCCGCCGGCGGCGACCATGTTCGCCTGGGCGAAGATCCCTGAGCCGTTTGCGGAGATGGGCTCGCTCGAATTCTCAAAGCTGCTGGTGGAAAAGGCCGACGTCGCCGTGGCTCCCGGCATCGGCTTCGGCGAGCAGGGCGATGATCATGTGCGCATCGCGCTGGTCGAAAACGAACACCGCATCCGCCAGGCCGCGCGCAACCTCAAGCGCTTCTTCGCCACCACTGAGGTCGCGCCCGACAACATCGTGTCGCTGAAGGCGCACCGGTAATCGCTCGCACGCTTCCCCTGCTGTCCCTCAATCACAGGAAGGCGAAAGCCTTCCTGTTTTGGTGTGTGGAGTGGTATAACTCAGTGCTAGGGATGGCGCTTGTGTCGCCAATAGTAAAAGAAGACAATTAATTTCGAAAATACTAAAGTATTGAATTGCAGAATATAACTATTTTTCAAATGTGAATTGTATTGTAAATCTATGGTGGCGAAACAATACGTCATCATCCCAGGCCGAATTCAGGGCTTTGATATTTTGACGGAAGCGCTTGTGCCTATCCATCGAGTGGGACGGGAGTGGAGGTCGTGGGAAATGTCGGCGAAGACAGGGAGAGCATAGATTTGAAACCCAGTCTTTCCCTTCGATCACTCAGGAGTCGGAAGCGCCTTTTTCAGCCTTCCGCGACGCTGTTCATGCCGAACTTCGGACATGGCACGGAGCGCAGGAACGGTGATGTTGAATTTCGGTCAATGGAAAGGAACCGGGAAGAAGGGAGAGAGGGCGATACTTTCTCCCGCGTGAAGACAACAATCATGGGTGTTATTGGCTCAGCCGAGCGCGACGTGCACGAAGCAGCGATCCTTGATGACCTGGGCATAAATTCGCTGGATATTCTCGAGCTGGGAATGGCCCTTGAGGAAGAGTTCGGGGTGATGATCCTGGATGAGTATCTGCTTTCCAGCGAGACCGTGGGCGATCTGGTCGAAACCATTCACCACGCACGCCCGATCTAGAGGCGGGTCTGCTCCGAAGGTGAAGCGTGAGCGTGAATGCCAGCGATCATGCGTATCTCTTCGCTCGCTCTCCCAAAATTCCCGGCGCTGATGTTTCATTTGCCTCCGAAACGATCTAAATGAAGCGCGGACGCTTGTGTCCGGACGTGAAATTCGGTCAGTAGGAATACCCCATGGCAGATGCCCTGAAAATCGGCGTCGCCGGTCTTGGAACCGTCGGCGCTTCGCTTGTGCGCATCATCAGCGAGCGACATGAAAACCTCGCCACCGCCTGCGGTCGCGCCATTACGGTGACGGCGGTTGCGGCGCGCGACCGCGGCAAGGATCGGGGCATCGATGTCACTTCGGCCAAATGGTACGACGATCCGGCGGCCATGGCGCGCGAGGGCGATATCGATGTGCTGGTCGAACTGATCGGCGGCGCGAGCGGGGCAGCGAAGGACGCGGTGAACGCGGCGCTGGAGCGGGGCATTCATGTCGTGACCGCCAACAAGGCGCTTCTTGCCGAAGCCGGCGTGGCGCTTGCCGCCAAGGCCGAGGAAAAGGGCGTGCTGCTGAACTTCGAGGCGGCCGTCGCCGGCGGCATTCCGGTGATCAAGGCGGTGCGGGAATCGCTTACCGGCAACACCATGACCCGTGTCTACGGCATCATGAACGGCACCTGCAATTACATCCTGACCCGGATGGAGAAGGAAGGGCTTTCCTTCGAGGACTGCCTGAAGGAAGCCCAGCGGCTCGGTTATGCCGAGGCCGATCCCTCCTTCGACATCAACGGCAATGACACCGCCCACAAGCTCGCGATCCTGACATCGCTCGCCTTTGGCTGCGAGATTTCCTGCGACGATATCTATCTCGAGGGCATCTCGAACATCACCCAGGACGATATCCGCGCGGCGGCCGAGCTCGGCTATCGCATCAAGCTCCTGGGCGTTGCCCAGCGCACCGGCGGCGGCATCGAGCAGCGTGTGCATCCGACCATGGTGCCGCATGACACCGTGATCGCCCAAGTCGACGGCGTCACCAATGCGGTGGCGATCGAATCCGATATTCTCGGCGACCTGCTGATGGTCGGCCCGGGGGCAGGCGGCGACGCCACGGCGTCTGCCGTGCTCGGCGACATCGCCGACATCGCCAAGTCGCGCCCCGGCGCGCAGACGGTGCCGGCGCTCGGCCGGCCGGCGAAATCGCTGGAGCCCTACAAGCGGGCGCGGATGCGCAGCCATGAGGGCGGCTATTTCATCCGCATGCGGGTCGCCGACCGGATCGGAGTCATCGCGGCGATTGCCCGGCGCATGGCCGACAACCAGATTTCTCTGGAGTCGATCGTCCAGCATTCGGCCAACGGCGAGCGCGACGCGCCGACCAAGACCATCATCATGGTGACCCACGCGACCACCGAGCTTTCGATCCGCAACGCGGTGAAGGCGATGGAGAGCGATGGCTATATCGTCGGCAAGCCGCAGGTCATCCGCATCGAGAAGCCCTGAGCGGTCTCTGGCGTCCGGGCGGCGCGCCCGTCACTTTCGGGCCGCCTACAATCGGGCGATGACATTGCCGCACACTTGGCGCTATGAAGGGCGGGACTTCAAAGCGGAGCCGAGGCCTGATGACTGACCATGCTGCCCAGCGAAAGCCGAGCCCAAGGGCGTTCCTGGGCGTGGAGCGTTCCGCGCGCGAATTGCGCTGGGTGCCGCGTCTGGGGCCCGCCGGCGAAAACCGGGCGCTGGCCATGGCGCAGAACCATGGTCTTTCCGAACTGATCGCCCGCGTTCTCGCCGGCCGCGATGTGCCGGTTGACGATGCCCCCGCCTTTCTCGACCCGACCTTGCGCTCGCTGATGCCGGATCCGTTCAGCCTGACCGATTGCGAGGCGGCCGTCGCCCGGCTCCTCGATGCCGTGAAGCGGTCCGAGAAGGTCGCGATCTTCGGCGATTATGACGTTGACGGAGCCTGTTCGTCGGCGCTGATGTACCGCTTTCTCACCATGCTTGACCTTGAGGTCGAGATCTACATTCCCGACCGCATCTTCGAAGGCTATGGGCCCAACCCGCAGGCGATCGAAAGCCTGATACGGGACGGCGCGAAACTGATCGTGACCGTCGACTGCGGCTCCACAAGCCACGAATCGCTCGCCGCCGCGAAAGCGCGCGGGGTCGATGTCGTGGTCATCGACCACCATCAGGTTGGCGTCGACCTGCCGGAATGCGCGGCCCTGGTGAACCCAAACCGCGAAGACGATCTTTCGGGGCAGGGGCATCTCTGTGCCGCGGGCGTGGTATTCCTTGTTCTGGTGGCCGCACACCGCGCGCTGCGACAGGCCGGCGATATGCGCGCCGGGCGCATCGATCTTCTCTCCTGGCTCGATCTGGTGGCGCTGGCCACCGTTTGCGATGTGGTGCCACTGAAGGGCCTGAACCGCGCCTATGTGGTCAAGGGCCTGATCATTGCCCGTTCGCTCGCCAATCCCGGCCTTGCCGCGCTGTTCAAGCGGGCGGGCCTCGCCGGGCCGGTGACGCCCTATCATCTCGGCTTCCTGATCGGCCCGCGCATCAATGCCGGCGGGCGGATCGGCGACGCGGCGCTCGGAAGCAGGCTTCTGACCGTCGATGACACGGAGGAGGCGGAGGCGATTGCCGAACGCCTCGACCAGCTCAACCGCGAGCGCCAGGCGATCGAGGCGGCGATGCTGCAGGAGGCCGAGGCCGACGCAATCGCCGAATTCGGCGATGGCAGCGGCGCGGGCGTGATCGTCACCGCGCGGCAGGGCTGGCATCCCGGCATTGTCGGTCTTTTGGCCTCGCGGCTGAAGGATCGATTCGGGCGACCGGCCTTCGCCATCGCCTTCGATGCCAATGGCCGCGGCACCGGCTCCGGGCGCTCGATCTCGGGTTTCGATCTCGGGCGCATGGTGCGTCTCGCGGTGGAGCAGGGGCTGCTGGTCAAGGGCGGAGGCCATGCCATGGCCGCCGGTCTGACGGTGACGCGCGAGAAGCTCTCGGCGCTTCGGGCCTTCTTTGAAGATCATGCCCGCGATGCCGTCGAGGCGCTCGCGGCCGACGCCGTGCTGAAGATCGACGGCGCGCTCAGCGCCTCTGGCGCAACGCTTGATCTGATCGACAGACTTGAGGCGGCGGGTCCCTATGGCTCCGGCCATCCGCAGCCGGTGTTCGCGCTGCCGCAGCACCGGGTGCGCGACGCCCGCGTGATCGGCGCCGGCGGACATGTGAAGGTGCGGCTTGAAAGCGCGGAGGGGACGGCGCTGGACGGCATCGCCTTCCGCGCCGCCGACAAGCCTCTGGGCGAGCTTCTGCTTGGCAGCCGCGGGCGCAGCCTGCATGTCGCGGGAACGCTTGCCGGTGATCACTGGCAGGGCCAGCGCCGGGTGCAGCTGCGAATCATTGATGCAGCCGTTACATCATAAGATGAAATGCGGGGAATTCTTTCGGCCGGGAAACCGAAGGTATTGAAATGGCACGCCCTAGGGGAATCGAACCCCTCTTTCCAGAATGAAAATCTGGCGTCCTAACCGATAGACGAAGGGCGCACATTTCAAAAACGGCGGTCACCGCAAAGCCGGAACCGCCGCCGCAGCAAACATCATTCTCGGAGATTTAACTCCGGATACATCCCGCAAAAGGCCAAAGACCTGCAGCAAAGGATGGCACGCCCTAGGGGAATCGAACCCCTCTTTCCAGAATGAAAATCTGGCGTCC
>NZ_JBAKFP010000003.1:678636-746003 GCF_053484265.1 Martelella sp. FOR1707
TAACCGATAGACGAAGGGCGCATGCGGTTGCTGGGCGCCCTTATAATCAGGCAGATGAATTGCCGCAAGCGCAAATCAGCGAATTCTTCAAAAAAAAGACACAAGAGAGGCGCCGGTCGCGGCGCCTCAATAAGTATTTGTTTTTTCCGCCTAAAATCCGTGCGCGCACGGTCAGCGGAAAAGCGGGCTTACCAGCTTCCGGTGTTCTGCATCGAAGCCCAGGGTTCCTGCGGCGGCAGCGCATCGCCTTCCTGCAGGATTTCAACCGAAATGCCGTCGGGCGAGCGCACGAACGCCATATGGCCGTCGCGCGGCGGGCGGTTGATGGTGACGCCGCCATCCGCCATCTTCTGGCAGAAATCGTAGATATTCTCGACCCGGTAGGCGAGGTGGCCGAAATTGCGGCCGCCGGAATATTCTTCCGGATCCCAGTTATAGGTCAGCTCCAGCTTCGGCACGTGATCGTTGTCGCCCTTTTCGAGATCGGCGGGCGCGGCGAGGAAAATCAGGGTGAACCGGCCCTTTTCGTTCTCGATCCGGCGCACTTCTTTCAGGCCCATCAACTCGCAGTAGAAGCGCAGCGAGGCGTCGATATCCGTTATGCGGACCATGGTGTGGAGATAATGCATAGGTCACTTTCCTGTGGGCTAGTCTGAAAATTTCTGCGGCGTTGGCCCGCAATTCCCGATTTCATGCGTTTGGGTATTGCAGGAATCAGATGGATGAATGTTATTCTTGCATGAAGAATCAGTTAATTCGCGGCCTGGGTTTTTCAAGGAGCGGGGGCAACATGGCCGAGAGGTCTCAAGCGGGAAGATATTCTGCCGCAGAGGATGCGGGCCTTGAAGCCGGCGAACTGCTCGAGGTGACCGGCTTCGTGAAATGGTTCGATGTCGGCAAGGGTTTTGGTTTCGTGGTGCCGGATAACGGCATGGACGATATTCTCCTCCACGTCACGTGCCTGCGCAAGGACGGCTACCAGACCATTCTGGAAGGCACCCGCGTCGTGGCGCTCGTGCAAAAGCGCGAGCGCGGCTATCAGGCGTTCCGCATCCTGTCCATGGACCAGTCCACTGCCGTCCATCCCTCGCAGATGCCGCCGGTGAAGACCCATGTCCATGTCGAGGCGACCAGCGGGCTGGAGCGGGTGATCGTCAAATGGTTCAACCGCGAAAAGGGCTTCGGCTTCCTGACCCGCGGCGAGGGCACCGAGGACATCTTCATCCACATGGAGACGCTGCGCCGTTACGGCCTCACCGAACTGGTCCAGGGCCAGAGCGTGCTGGTGCGCTTCGGCGACGGGCCCAAGGGCTTGATGGCCGCCGAGGTTCATCCCGACATTCCGAACCCGATGCACCGCACCAACTGAGGCGTCGCGCGCTCTTCAGCGTTGGGTCTGACGTTTCGACGCTTCCACAGCCTCCGGCCTGCCGGCTCCACCTCAGGGCAGCGCATTCACATTGAGTTTTGCAGCGACGCTGCATAAGGTCGGCCACGGCGGCGAAACCGCCAGGCTTCGATGTGAGGACCCCATGAAACGCACATTCGGTAACTGGAAAATGCTGGCGGCCGCTTTCCTGCTGCTGTTCAGCGGGTTCGCGCTCGCCCAGACCGAAATCACCTTCGACACATCGCAACTGACGCTGCACACCGCGACAGGCGACCATGAGATCGTGGTCGAGCTGGCTCTCACCGAACAGCAGCGCCAGCGCGGCCTGATGTATCGCACCGAGCTTGCCCCCGATCACGGCATGATCTTCGATCTCGGCCCGCCGCGTACGGCCTCGATGTGGATGGCGAACACGCTGATCCCGCTCGACATGGTGTTTATTCGCGAGGATGGTTCGGTAGCCGGCTTCTACGAACAGGCCGAGCCCGGCTCCAAACGCGTGATCGCCTCGCGCGAACCGGTGAAATACGTGCTGGAACTCGCCGGCGGTCAGGCGCAGGCCTATGGCCTGAAGCCCGGCGACACCGTCACCGGCCCGGCGCTCAAGCAATAACGCCCGCGCACCGCTTTAAGTATTGCGATCGGCCCGCGAACCGTGTATCCGACCCGCATCGGCGGAGTGTAGCGCAGCCTGGTAGCGCATCTGGTTTGGGACCAGAGGGTCGGGAGTTCGAATCTCTCCACTCCGACCATTTTTCCGCACTGAAATCGCTAGAGATACTGATTTCATTGGGTTTGTGCGCGAATAACTCTTGTTTCCATTTTATCGCTGGTATCGATAGACGATGTCCGCAGGATCAGGCGCCTTGGCATGTTCATCCAACACGCCACCCAGCCGCTTCGCGATGGCGATCGATCGCACATTTTCCGGCGCGAAATAACTGACCAGCGTCTCCAGTTTGCGCACGCCGAAAGCCCATTGGCGCAATGCCATAGCTGCCTCTGTGGCGTAGCCGTGGCCTTCGAACCCGTCGAATAGGAACCAGCCCAGCTCATCCTCGGTAAACAGCGGGCCGCTATTGATGCTGACCATACCGATAGCCTGCCCGGTCCCGGCCAATTCCACCATCAACCCGCCGTGACCGAACATGCCCCAGGATCCGATGCAATGGCAGAACATGCCCCAGGTCTCGCGATCATCGAGAGGTCCGCCCATGTAAACCGCACGCTCGGACTGCATTATGGCGGCGTAATCTTGGTAGTCAGAAAAACGCGGTGGCCGCAGGCACAAACGATGGGTCTCCAGAGTTGGAGCGGTCTCGGTCAATTGGCTCTCCTGTGATATCGATTAAGTCGTTGTCCTGAATAAAGGCATCTCCGGACCCCCATCCTTCAAAACGCGATCGGTTCCTGCACCAGTTCCACGCCGAAACGCGCCCGCACCTTGCCGCGGATATGATCGGCCAGGGCGGCGATGTCGGTGCTTGTGGCGCCGCCGTGGTTGACGAGGACGAGGGCGTGGCGGGCGTAGGTGCCGGCGGGGCCGAGACGGAAGCCCTTGAGGCCGCATTGCTCGATCAGCCAGCCGGCGGAGAGCTTTACCGTGCCGTCGGGCTGCGGATAGCGCGGCGCTCCGGCGATTTCGGCGGCCTTTTGGGCGCTGACGACCGGATTGTGGAAGAATGAGCCGGCATTGCCCAGCGTTCGCCAGTCCGGAAGCTTCGAGGCGCGCAGCGCGACCACGTGGTCCAGCATCTCCTGCGCGGAGGCCTGCTCGGGTAACAGGTCGAGACCGGCGTAATCGCGTTTCGGTTGCCATGCGGCGGGCAGGGCGAGCGTCACCGACAGGATGACATGGCGACCGGGCTCGGCCTTGAAATGGCTCTGGCGATAGGCAAAGCGGCAAGCTGCGGCATCGAAGGTGCGGACAACGTCGCCCTTGAGATCATAGGCCTCGAGCGACAGGAAGAAATCGGAAAGCTGCGCGCCATAGGCGCCGATATTCTGGATCGGCGCGGCGCCGACCGTGCCGGGAATGCCGGCGAGGTTTTCCAGCCCCGGAATGCCTTGCGCGACGGTCCAGGACACGAAATCATGCCAGTTTTCGCCGGCCCCCGCCGTGATAATGGCGTGCGTGTCGGTCCGGCGCACGACCTGCCGACCGCCGATCCGCATGAGCGCCACGATGGCCTCAAGCTGCTCGTCCAGAACCACATTGCTGCCGCCGCCGAGAATGCGCAGCGGCAGGCCGGAGGTGGCGCTTTCGCGGGCAAGGGCTGGCAGCATGGCGGGATCATTGACGATCACGGCGCGGCGCGCGGAAGATTTCAGGCCGAACGTGTTGCTGCCGGTCAGGTCGAAATCGGAAATCATGTCCATCGGAGCGGTTCACCTTCTTGGCGTCCTGCCAAACCCGGCGGGCGCTGATGGTCAGTCAGATAGCGGAAAGCGCCGACACGGCGCAAGGCCGGCCGACGCTCAGGGGGGCAAAGCTTTTTTCTTTCGGAGTCAGGTCCGGCCGTAGATCAGGTCGCGCGCTATATCGGTCGGCTGACCGAGGCGGGCCTTGTAGATCTCGTAGTTTTCCATCACCCGCTGCACGTAATTGCGGGTTTCCGGATAGGGGATCGATTCGATCCAGTCGATCACGAAATCGAGGTTCTTGCCGCGCGGATCGCCGAAGCGCTCGATCCATTGGGGAACGCGCGCCGGCCCGGCATTATAGGCGATGAAGGTCAGGATATAGGAACCGCCGAAACGGTCGATCTGCTCGCCGAGATAATGCGCGCCAAGCGTGGCGTTATAGGCGGGGTCGCTGGTCAGCCGACTTGGCGAATAGGAAAGGCCGTGCCGGCTCGCCACGCGCTGCGCGGTGGTCGGCAGAAGCTGCAGCAGCCCGCGCGCGTTGGCCGGCGAGACCGCGCCGGGATTGAATTCGGTTTCCTGCCGGGCGATCGCATAGGCAAGCGCCATGCCCGAGCCGGAAATATTGGCGTTGGTCGGGATCACGCCGATCGGGAAAGCGAGTGCCGCGACATCCAGCCCGCGGCCATAGGCGATCTTGCCGATCTGGAGCGACAGCATGTGGCTGCGATCCTTTTCCGCCTGATAGGCGAGCAGCGCCAGTTCGCCGGGGCTGGTAAGCTGATAGGCAAGGGCGCGATAGAGCGAATCGGCGCGCCAGCCATGGCCGACCGATTCGAGCCGGTCGATCGCCTGAACGGCGGGATTGCGCTGGTAGTTGGTGCGATCGCTCGCCGTCGGGCTCGGATAGGGCGCATCGAGCCGCGTCTGGCCAAGCTTCTGCAGCGCAAGTTGGCCGTAGAAGGTGGTCTCGTATTGTCCGGCCTTGCGGTAGAAGTCGCGCGCATTGCCTGGGCCGCCCGCTTCGGCGGCGCGACCCTGCCAGTA
Organism: Martelella sp. FOR1707; assembly: GCF_053484265.1. Taxonomy (NCBI): domain Bacteria; kingdom Pseudomonadati; phylum Pseudomonadota; class Alphaproteobacteria; order Hyphomicrobiales; family Aurantimonadaceae; genus Martelella; species Martelella sp. FOR1707. Next base: position 683,438 of record NZ_JBAKFP010000003.1, read on the forward strand.
ATAGGAACGGGATGCCGAGATCGGGGTCGTTGAAATCGCGACGATATCGGCGAAATGCTTCGAGGCGGTCCGGCCGTCATTGAGGCCCCGCAGCGCGATCCAGCCGGCGTGGAAGGCCGCGTCGAGACGATCGAGACGATCCTCCGGCATGGCGGCCGCGACCACCTGATAGGCTTCGCGTGGATGGCCGTCCTCATAGAACTGCCGTCCGATGATGCGGCTTTCATCCCACCACTGGTCCGGGTTGACGAGCGCGGCCTGGTTGCGCGGCATCTTCTTCAGAAGGGCTGCCGCGGTGTCATACTGATTGGTCTGACGGGCATTGCGGATCTGGATGTAGAGGAAGGCCGGATCGCTGCGCCAGGACGAGTGCACGGCATTGATCAGGCTGCCGGCATTGTCCTGCCGGCGAATGACGGCGGCCCATGCATTGTAGAAGGACTGGGCATTGCCCATTTCGGAGAACCGCTTGGCCTGGGTCGCGCGGTCGCGATACATCAGGTAGATCATCCGGTTCTTGTGGTCGGTCTGGCTGAGGATCGAACCGAATTCGCTGAGGATCTCGTTTTCCGAGCTGGTGTCGAGCGCCCATCCGGTCCAGGCGCGGTCGATGATGGCATGCGCCTTCTGCTTCTGCCCGGTCGCCATATAGGCGCGCGCAAGCAGGATCGTGCCGTCCGAAGTCTCGGGCAGCGTATTGCCGAAGGCGGCCAGCACATTGTTGGGCGAAGGGTTTTCGCGCGCGAAGGCCCGTTCGGAATTGGCGCGCAGCGAGGAAAGCCCCGGCCAGCCGCGAAGTTCCTGCTGGGCCTTGGCGATTTCGGAGGAGGGAACGCCGGGCTCGCCGGAAACGGCGATCGCCCAGCTCAGGATCTGATGATCGAGGCTGTTGTCGGGCAGCCGGGCCCGAGCCTGCATCGCGCCGGGTACGTTGCTGTCCTTCAGCGCATCGAGACCCTGTTTTAGGATCGTGCTCGAAGCCGGATTGGCGATCGGCTGGCTGATCGCGCCGGTCACCTCAAGGGACGGCGGAAACGCCGAACGGTCCGGGCGGGCATAGGGGATTGGCGCCGCGGAGGGGAAATCCTGCGCAGCAAGTGATGTCATCTCCGCTGCCGTCATCACGGCGGCGAGCGAAAGCATGGAAAGTGTTTTCTTCATTCGATCATCCAGGGGTCGAATTCAGTCGGGCTCCGTCAGTCTCGTTTATCGCGGTTAATATGGCCTTAAGCTATCACAGAATCGAGCGGTTTGCTGCTTCGAATGCTAATGCTTGCAGTACCTGATGTCCGGCATTATGGTGCGCGCGATTTAACAACAAGAATGCGGCTTTATAACGAGGGCCGTCAGGAGAATCTGCATGTTCAAGGGGTCCATACCCGCCCTTGTTACGCCCTTTACAGCCGACGGCGCGGTCGACGAGCAGGCATTCGCCGCGCATGTCGACTGGCAGATCGGCGAGGGCAGCCATGGCGTGTCGCCCGTCGGCACCACCGGCGAAAGCCCGACGCTGAGCCATGACGAGCACAAGCGGGTGGTCGACCTCTGCGTGGAAGTGGTCGCGGGACGGGTTCCGGTGATCGCCGGCGCCGGCTCCAACAATACCCGCGAGGCGATCGAACTGGCGCTCCATGCCGAAAAGGCGGGAGCCGATGCGCTGCTCGTGGTCACGCCCTATTACAACAAGCCGACGCAGAAAGGTCTGTTCGCGCATTTCTCGGCGATCGCCGAGGCAACAAAGCTGCCGATCTTCATCTACAACATCCCCCCGCGCTCGGTCATCGACCTGATGCCGGAGACGATGGGCGCGCTGGTGAAGGCGCATTCCAACATCGTCGGCGTCAAGGATGCGACGGCCAAGCTCGACCGGGTTTCCGAGCAGCGCATGACCTGCGGCAAGGAATTCATCCAGCTCTCGGGCGAGGATGCCACAGCGCTCGGCTTTGCCGCGCAGGGCGGGGTGGGGGCGATTTCGGTTACCGCCAATGTCGCACCGAAGCTTTGCGCCGAATTCCAGAACGCGCTTCTTGCCGGCGATTTCGTCAAGGCGCTGGAATATCAGGACAGGCTGATGCCGCTCCACCGGGCGCTGTTTCTTGAACCGGGCGTTTGCGGCACTAAATACGCGCTGAACCGGATCGGCCGGATGGAGGGCGCGGTCCGTCTGCCGCTGACGCCGGTGGATGACAGAACGGCCGCCGAAATTGACGCGGCGCTGAAACATGCCGGATTGCTGAACTGATCGCGGCCGGCAGATAGCAGACTGGAAGACTTTCATGGCTCCGAAAGGCAGCAAGGGTGGTCGGCTGAATATCGTGGCCGAAAACCGCAAGGCACGGTTCAATTACGAAATCCTCGACACGCTCGAGGCGGGCCTTGTGTTGACCGGAACCGAGGTCAAATCGCTGCGTGAGGGCAAGGCCAATATCGCCGAATCCTACGCCTCCGACGAGGATGGCGAGATGTGGCTTATCAATTCCTATCTGCCGGAATATCTGCAGGGCAACCGCTTCAATCACGAACCGCGCCGCCGCCGCAAGCTGCTTCTGGGAAAGCGCGAAATCCATCGCCTGCGCTCCGCCGTCAACCGCGATGGCATGACGCTGATCCCGTTGAAGCTCTACTTCAACGATCGTGGAAGGGCGAAGCTCGAGCTTGCGCTGGGCAAGGGCAAGAAGCTGCACGACAAGCGCGAAACAGCCAAGAAACGCGACTGGAACCGGGAAAAGAGCCGGCTTCTCAAGAACCTCGGCTGACGGCAACAGCGACTGCTGCCCTGAAGGGCTTCAGTCGTCGAAGTCGGAGCTCACCACTTCGGGCGTGCGCTGGGGTCGTTCCGATGGTTCGCGACCGATTTCCTGCTTCAGCGAAACCAGATCGATAAAGTGATCGGCCTGCCGGCGCAGGTCGTCGGCGATCATCGGCGGCTGGGTCGCCATGGTGGAGACCACCGAAACCTTGCGGCCCTTGCGCTGCAGCGCTTCCACCAGCGTGGTGAAATCGCCATCGCCGGAGAAGATCACGAGATGATCGACCGTCGCCGATTGCTCCATCGCGTCGATCGCCAGCTCGATATCCATATTGCCCTTGATCTTCCGCCGACCCATGGAATCGGTGAATTCCTTGGCGGGCTTGGTCACGACCTTGTAGCCGTTGTAATCCAGCCAGTCGATCAGCGGACGGATCGAGGAATATTCCTGGTCTTCGATCAGCGCCGTGTAGTAATAGGCGCGCAGCAGATAGGCCTTGCCCTGAAACACCTTCAGAAGTCTGCGATAATCAATGTCGAAACCGAGGCCCTTGGAGGCGGCGTAAAGGTTCGCGCCATCGATGAAGAGCGCAATTTTCTCGCGCGGATCAAACATAAAACATGTCCTCAAATAAAATTTGGATTTGCCACCGTCTGCAATTTAGTGCGGCCGCCCTATACGGGTAAACGACGACAGATCAAATTTGTGCCAAAAAATATACAATTCATTCAGGATTTAAGCATCTGACTGAAGAATTCAACATAAAGTTTTGCGGCGCAACGTAACGCGGATCGCATCATGGCGGTTCGCGCGCTTCGGCATTGAATTGCGCCCTTGAATTCCGGGCTCGGCTCCTTTATGAGGTGCCATTCCACAGAAATCTCCTAAAAGGACAGTCAATGGCTCGTGTCACAGTTGAAGACTGTATCGACAAAGTCGACAACCGGTTCGATCTCGTTCTGCTCGCAGGACATCGTGCGCGTCTCATCTCCCAGGGCGCCCAGATCACCGTCGACCGCGACAATGATAAGAACCCGGTCGTGGCCCTTCGCGAGATCGCCGACGAAACCCTTTCGCCCGACGATCTGAAGGAAGACCTGATCCATTCGCTTCAGCGTCACGTCGAGGTCGACGAACCCGAGGCCGACAGTTCGGCCAGCGCTTCGGCCGACGAGGACGCCGCCGAGCCCGCGGAGCGCCCGGACATGCCGGATGCCATCCCCTTCGACCAGATGTCGGAAGAAGAGCTTCGTTCCGGTATCGAAGGCCTGGTTCCGCCGGAAAAAGGCGACGATTACTGATATTGCCGGCTGCGGGTTCACCCCGCGGCCGCTTTCCATTTCAGCGGACTTGAGGTCCGCATTGCGCCCGTAACGGGCCGGTCACTGAGCCATGATGCGGCAATACGAACTCGTTGAGCGGGTACAGAAATATAAGCCTGACGCCGATATCGCGCTGCTCAACAAGGCCTATGTCTACGCCATGCAGAAGCATGGACGTCAAAAGCGCGCCAGCGGCGATCCCTACATCTCGCATCCGCTTGAAGTCGCGGCGATCCTGACCGACCTGCACATGGACGAGTCGACGATCGCGGTTGCGCTCCTGCACGACACGATCGAGGATACCTCGGCGACGCGCGACGAGATCGACCAGTTCTTCGGCGATGAGATCGGCGCGCTGGTCGAGGGGCTCACAAAGATCAAGCGGCTCGACCTCGTCTCCCGCAAGGCGCAGCAGGCCGAAAACCTGCGCAAGCTGTTTCTTGCCGTGGCCGATGATGTGCGCGTGCTTCTGGTCAAGCTCGCCGACCGGCTGCACAACATGCGCACGCTCTATTACATGCGCGCCGACAAGCGCCGGCGGATTTCCGAGGAGACGATGGAAATCTATGCGCCGCTCGCCGGCCGCATGGGCATGCAGGACATGCGCGAGGAACTCGAGGACCTGTCCTTCCAGTACATCAATCCGGAAGCCTATCAGACGATCCGCGACAAGCTGCAGGATCTCGCTGGCCAGAACCAGGCTATGGTCAAGAGCATCGAGGACGAGCTCAAGGCTCTCCTGACCGAGCATGGTCTCGTTGACGTGAAGGTGAAGGGCCGGCTGAAGAAGCCGTTTTCGATCTTCAACAAGATGCAGTCGAAATCACTGTCATTCGAGCAGATGTCCGATCTTTACGGCTTCCGGATCATCGTCGACGAGCTTGAAAGCTGCTACCGGGCTCTTGGCTTCGTGCATACCCGCTGGCGCATGGTGCCGGAACGCTTCAAGGATTACATCTCCAATCCGAAGCAGAACGGCTACCAGTCGCTGCATACGACGATTGTCGGGCCGCTCAGGCAGCGCATCGAGCTGCAGATCCGCACCCGCGCGATGCATGATATCGCGGAATACGGCATCGCCGCCCACTCCCTCTACAAGGAAGGCAAGGTAGCTGGCGCCGCGCACGACGAAACCAACGTGTTCTCCTGGTTCCGCAAGACCATCGAGGCGCTGGCCGAAGGCGACAGCCCCGAGGAGTTTCTCGAGCACACCAAGCTGGAGCTGTTTCAGGACCAGGTGTTTTGCTTCACCCCCAAGGGGCAGTTGATCGCGCTGCCGAAGGACGCGACGCCGATCGACTTCGCCTACGCGGTCCACACCAATATCGGCGATACCTGCGTCGGCGCCAAGGTCAACGGGCGGATGATGCCGCTGGTGACCCGGCTCAACAATGGCGACGAGGTTGAAATCATCCGCTCCGGCGTGCAGGTGCCGCCGCCGGCCTGGGAAGGCATCGTCGTCACCGGCAAGGCGCGCGCGGCAATCCGCAGGGCAACGCGGGCGGCGATCCGCAAGCAGTATAGCGGTCTCGGCTACCGGATTCTGGAGCGCACCTTCGCGCGTTCGGGCAAGACCTTTTCGCGCGAGGTGCTGGCCTCGGTGCTGCACCGTCTCGGCCAGAACGATGTCGAGGACGTGATCGCCGCCGTCGGACGCAACGAGCTCTCCTCCGTCGATGTGCTGAAAGCCGTGTTCCCGGATCACAAGGATGAGCGCGTCACTATCAAGCCAAACGTCGAGGATGGCTGGGTGAGCCTGCCGAAAGGCGAGGGCATGGCGTTTCGTCTGCCGGACGCCGAGAGCGAGGCGGGCGTGCCGCTGCGCGGCCTCAACGGCGCGGCGATCGTGCGGTTTTCGCCGTCGGGCGCAGTGCCCGGCGACCGCATCGTCGGCATCACCGAGGATGACGGAAGCATCACGGTCTACCCCATCCAGTCGCCGGGCCTTCAGCAATACGAGGACCAGCCGGACCGATGGGTCGACATCCGATGGGATATCGATTCCACCAATGACAAGCGGTTCCGCGCGCGCATCGACATCAACGTGCTGAACGAGCCCGGCACGCTTGCCCGCATCACCTCGACCATCGCGACGCTCGACGTCAATATCCGCTCGATTCGGATGGATGTGATTGCCGAGGATTTCGCCGAGGTTGGCATGGATATGGAGGTCTGGGACCTTCGCCAGTTGACGCAGACGATCAATCAGATCAAGGCGCTCGATTGCGTGGCCACGGTGAAACGCGAGTTCGTCTGAAGCGGCGTGCGCGCCATCGGTTGATGACGGACAATGGCCACGGCCGCGATGGAACATTATGGTTCAAGTTTGCGTCTAACAGTCATCAACCGACGAAAGGCAGGAACGCCATGTGGGATGGTTTGCGCGACTTCTTCAAACGCTTCACGCACCCCAAGGTCAGCGAGAGCGAGGCCGAGGGCGTTAAGCACGTCTTCGACAATATCGACCAGAATTTCGACCCCGGCCGTCCGAAGCCCGAGGATCTGCGGGAGAGCGACGATGAAGAGGTGCGCCGCCGCATGAAGTCGGACTAGATATCGGTCAAAACGCGCTTGCATTCATTGTCCCAGCTGTCAAAACTAGACCATGCTTTTCAAGAGACGTTCTCCGGCAAGTTTTTGGCAGCGATTGCGCGGCGCGGTCTGGCCCAGAAAGGGTTTCTGGCGCGTCCCGGTCTATATCTATCACCGCACCGTGCGGCTGCGGGCCACGCCGCACGCGATCGCCATGGGCATCGCGGCAGGGGTGTTCGTGTCGTGGACGCCTTTCATCGGACTGCATTTCGTGTCCGCCTTTGCGATCGCTTTCGTTTTGGGCGGCAATCTTTTCGCCTCGGCCCTTGGCACGGCCTTCGGCAATCCGCTGACCTTTCCCTTCATCTGGCTCTCCACCTGGAAATTCGGCAGCTTCCTGCTGGGTCGCAGCGCCGAAGGGCGCCAGCACATCGACCTTGTCGACCTCGTAAAGAAATTCGAGCTTTCCGATCTCTGGAAGCCGCTGCTGGAACCGATGATCGTCGGCTCGATCATTCCAGCGCTCGTCTGTGGCGGTCTGTTCTATATTGCCACCTATTACGCGGTGCAGTCGTTCCAGACTCGCCGCCAGGCGATGATCGCGGCGCGCCAGGCCGAGCTGCAGAACGGCGCCATCAATGGTTCGAAGAATTGAAACTACCGGGAGAAATGCGATGATCGTCGGCCTCGGCAGCGACCTGATCGATATCAGGCGCGTGGAAAAGACCATTGAACGCTTCGGCGAGCGCTTCACGGCCCGCTGCTTCACCGATATCGAACAGGCGAAGTCCGACCGGCGGCGAAACCGCGCCGCCTCCTACGCCAAGCGCTTCGCAGCAAAGGAGGCCTGTTCCAAGGCGCTCGGCACCGGCATTGCACAGGGCGTGTTCTGGAAGGATATGGGTGTGGTCAACCTGCCGGGCGGCAAGCCGACCATGAACCTCACCGGCGGCGCCGGAACAGCGCTCGCGCGCCTGATTCCCGCCGGCCACGAGGCTCGCATCCACATCACGATCACCGATGACTATCCGCTCGCGCAGGCCTTCGTCATCATCGAGGCGGTGGAGCAGGCCGCAAAACCGGCTTAAAAACATTGCCCGATTTTGCCGAAGGGGCTAAAGCTCATGGCGAAACCGGTGAGCAAAAGGAAGCACTGCGTGTCTGAAAAAGAAGAAAAACAGGAAAGCTCGCTGTGGAGCAATGTGAAGGTCATTGTCCAGGCGCTGCTTCTGGCGGTGGTCATCAAGACTTTCCTGTTTCAGCCTTTCACGATTCCCTCCGGATCGATGATGCCGACGCTTCTGGTCGGCGACTATCTGTTCGTGAACAAGTTCTCCTACGGTTATTCCCGATACTCGCTTCCTTTCTCGCCGAACCTGTTTTCAGGCCGCATCTTCGGCAGCTCGCCCGACCGCGGCGATGTCGTGGTGTTCCGCTATCCGCCGGACCCGAGCATTGATTACATCAAGCGCGTGATCGGCCTGCCGGGCGACCGGGTGCAGGTCAGAAACGGGATTCTCTATCTGAACGACGAGCCGGTGCCGCGCACCGCCGACGGCACTTTCACCTCCGATTATCGTCGTGATCCCGGCCGCGATATCCCGGTCTTCCGTGAGACGCTGCCCGACGGCGTGAGCTACGACACGCTGGACGAACTGCGCAACGGACCGGGCGACAATACCCGCGAGTTCATCGTGCCCGAGGACCATTATTTCATGATGGGCGACAATCGCGACAACTCGCTCGACAGCCGTTTCGATGTCGGTTACGTGCCGGCGGAAAACCTCATCGGCCGCGCCAGCCTGATCTTCTTCTCGCTCGGCAACGACACCTCTTTCGCCCAGATATGGAAGTGGCCGTTCAACATGCGCTGGGACCGCATGTTCAAGGTTATCGGTGGCTGAATGACGGAAAGGCACGGCGCTGATGTCGACGCATTTGCCAAGCTGATCGGCTTCGATTTTACCGATCGCAAGCGCCTCGCGCTGGCGCTGACCCATGCCAGCGCGCGCAGCGGCAAGGACGACAATTACGAACGGCTGGAGTTTCTCGGCGACCGGGTGCTGGGGCTGGTGATTGCCGAGAACCTGTTCCGGCTGTTTCCGGGTGCAAGCGAAGGCGAGCTCTCGGTGCGGCTGAACCAGCTTGTCAGCGCCGAGGCCTGCGCGCGGGTTGCCGACGATCTCGGCTTGCACCGGTTCATCAAGACCGGGCAGGACGTGAAGAAGCTCACCGGTAAGCGCGTTTTGTCGATCCGTGCCGATGTCGTCGAAAGCGTGATCGCGGCGCTCTATCTGGAAGGCGGGCTGAAGCCTGCGCGCGATTTCATCGAAACCTGGTGGAAGCCGCTGTTTGCCGATGGCGTGACGCTGCGACGCGATGCCAAGACGGAACTGCAGGAATGGGCGCATGCCCGCTTTGGCCAGACGCCGGTCTACAAGGTCGAGGACCGTTCCGGTCCCGATCACGAGCCGCGCTTCACGGTGACGGTCACCGTCAGCGGCGTTGCCCCTGAAACCGGCATCGATCGCTCCAAGCGCGCCGCCGAACAGGTGGCGGCCACCCGGCTTCTGGAGCGCGAGGGCGTATGGACGGCCGAAGGCTGAGCCTGACTTTTTTATCTGTTATAGTGCGGGCCGCCATGATGCGGAAAGCCGCAGGAGTTGCCATTCATGACCGAGACTGAAACCATGCCGGAGGGCACCGACACCCGATCGGGCTTTGTCGCCCTCATCGGCCCGACCAATGCCGGCAAATCAACGCTGGTGAACCGGCTGGTGGGCGCCAAGGTGACGATTGTCAGCCACAAGGTGCAGACGACGCGCGCCACGCTGCGCGGCATCGCCATCCACGACAGGACGCAGATCGTGTTCATGGACACGCCCGGCATCTTCAAGCCGCGCCGCAGGCTCGATCGCGCCATGGTGATGGCCGCCTGGAGCGGCGCGCGCGATGCCGACCTCATCGTGCTGCTGATCGACAGCGAGCGCGGCCTGAAGGGCGATGCGGAGGCGATCCTGGAAGGCCTGAAAGAGGTGCGCCACCCGAAGATCCTGGTCCTGAACAAGATCGACCGCGTGCGGCCGGAAGACCTGCTGAAGCTTGCTGCGGCCGCCAATGAGGCGATCGATTTCGAGGAGACCTTCATGATTTCCGCCGCCACCGGTTCGGGCTGCGACGATCTGATGGATTTTCTGGCGAAGCGGCTTCCCGAGGGGCCGTGGTACTATCCGGAAGACCAGATTTCCGATCTGCCGATGCGCCAGCTCGCCGCCGAGATCACGCGTGAAAAGCTGTTCCTGCGGCTGCATCAGGAACTGCCCTATTCCTCCCATGTCGAAACGGAAAAATGGGAGGAGCGCAAGGATGGTTCGGTGCGCATCGAACAGGTGATCTATGTCGAGCGCGACAGCCAGAAGAAGATCGCGCTTGGCAAGAACGGCGAGGCGATCAAGGCGATTTCGATGAGTGCGCGCAAGGAGTTGTCGGAAATTCTTGATCAGCCGGTTCACCTCTTCCTTTTCGTCAAGGTGCGGGAGAACTGGGGCGACGATCCCGCGCGCTATCGCGAAATCGGGCTCGATTATTCGGACTGATCCGCCGGGAGACGCCGCGCTGTGGAATGGAACGACGAAGGCATTGTTCTGGGCAGCCGCCGCCACGGCGAGACCAGCGTGATCGCCGAGGTGATGACGGTGGATCATGGTCGCCATCTCGGCATGGTGCGCGGCGGCCGGTCGCGGACGATGCGGCCGGTGCTGCAGCCCGGCAACCGGGTTTCGCTCCACTGGCGCGCGCGGCTTTCCGAACATCTCGGCGAATTCCGTGTCGAGCCGATCGAACAGCGCGCAGCGTTTCTGATGCTGTCTGCGCCGGCGCTTCACGGCGTCCAGGCGATGGCTTCACTGCTGCGGCTCTTGCCGGAGCGTGACCCACACCGCCATCTCTGCGCGGCGATGGAAGTGATCATTTCCCATCTCGACGATGCCAGCGCCGCCGGCGAACTGTTCGTGCGCTTTGAACTGGCGCTGCTCAACGAACTCGGTTTCGGGCTTGATCTCGCCCAGTGCGCTGCGAGCGGCGTGACGACGGACCTTGCCTATGTGTCGCCGAAGACCGGCCGTGCGGTCTCCGAGGCGGCGGGCACGCCCTATGCCGACCGTATGCTGTTGCTGCCGATGTTCCTGCGACCGGACATGAACGAGGCTGCCGACCGGGCCGATCTGGAAGCCGGCTTCCGGCTGACCGGATTCTTTCTCAACCGCCACGTCTACGAGCCGCGCGGCCTGAAGCCGGACATGGCGCGCGAAAGCTTCATCCAGGCCACGCTGAAGGCCCTCGACGCCGCTTCGTCCTGAGTTGGATGTGAACTACAGGTTCTCGGCGAGCGCGCAGAATTCCGCGATGCTGAGCGTCTCGGCGCGGCGCGTCGGGTCGATGCCGGCCTTGGCGAGCAGTGCTTCACCGCCCAGACTCTTGAGGCTCTGGCGCAGCATCTTGCGGCGCTGGCCGAAGGCGGCCTGGGTCACGCGTTCGAGCGCCGCGGCGGCAACCGGGGTCGGTTCGGCGCGGGGCGTGAGATGCACCACGCTGGAGGTGACCTTGGGCGGCGGGGTGAAGGCCTGCGGCGGCACGTCGAAGGCGATCCGCGCCTCCGTCCGCCATCCGGAAAGCACGCCGAGCCTGCCATAGTGATTGTCGCCGGCTTCCGCGACGATGCGCTGGGCGACTTCCTTCTGGAACATCAGCGTCAGCGATTGCCAGTAGGGCGGCCATTGGCGCGGCAGCAGCCAGTTCACCAGAAGCTGGGTGCCGACATTATAGGGAAGATTGGAGATGATCCTGACAGGACGATCGCCGGCGAGGGCTGCAAAATCCGTCTTCAGCGCATCGCCGCTGATGATCTCCAGCTTGCCCGGATAGTGAGAGGCGATTTCCTCAAGCGCCGGCAGGCAGCGTTCGTCGCGCTCGATCACAGTAAGCTTCTCCGCGCCGAGCGAGAGGATCGCCCGCGTCAGCCCGCCGGGACCGGGGCCGACCTCGATTACATGGGCGCCTTCAAGATCGCCGGCGGTGCGGGCGATCTTCTGGGTGAGGTTCAGATCGAGCAGAAAATTCTGGCCGAGCGCCTTCTTCGCGTCGAGTTCGTGGGCGGCCAGCACTTCACGCAGAGGCGGCAGGTCGTCGATCTGGCTCATGCTGCGTTTTCCGAAAGCCGCGCCGCGAGCTTCAGCGCCTCTTCAAGGCTGGTCGGGTCGGCAACGCCCTTGTCGGCGATGTTGAAGGCCGTGCCGTGGTCCGGCGAGGTGCGCACGAAGGGCAGGCCGAGCGTGACATTGACGCCGTCCTCGAAGCCAAGCGTCTTCACCGGGATTAGCGCCTGATCGTGATACATGCAGATCGCCGCATCGTAGCGGGCGCGCGCGGCGGCGTGAAACATGGTATCGGCGGGCAGGGGGCCCGTGACATCGATGCCTTCGGCGCGCAGGCGCTCGAGCGCCGGGCGCACGATCTCCTCGTCCTCGCGGCCGATCGTGCCCTGTTCGCCGGCATGGGGGTTGAGGCCGGCGACGGCGAGGCGCGGCGCGGCAAGACCGAAGCGGGATTTGAGCTCTTGCGTCGTGATGCGGATCGTATCGACGATCAACGCCTCATCGAGGGCTGCCGGCACGTCCTTCAGCGGAATATGGATCGTGACCGGTACCACCCGCAACGCCGGGCAGGCGAGCATCATCACGGGGAGCACAGCCTTACCGGCCTCACGCTCGGCTAGGGCGGCCAGAAACTCGGTATGGCCCGGATGCTTGAAACCGGCGCTGTAGAGCACAGATTTGGCGATCGGATTTGTGACCACGGCGCTCGTCTTGCCGCGCATGGCGAGCTTCACCGCCGTCTCTATCGCTGCGATGGTGCCTTCTCCGGTTGCTGGATCGGGTTTGCCGGGTGCGGTGGTGAGCGCGGTGTCGATCGCGAACACCGGCAGGGTCTCGTCGAACCGCTCAAGCGCTGCCTCCGGCGCGGTGATCTCGATCGGGATATTCAGTCCGAGCATTTCGGCGCGCGCGGCAAGAATGCGCGGATCGCCGAGATAGATGAAGGGCGGCAGGCCGCTTTCGCCACGTCTCTGCCATGCCTTCAGGGCAATCTCGGGGCCGATGCCGGCAGGATCACCCTGCGTCAGCGCCAGTGGTTTTACGGTGTCCGTAGCCAAGGATTACCACTTGCCCGGGGTGACGATCTGCGCCTTGTCCCGCAATTCCTCGAGATACTTCTCGCTTTCGGCGTCCGTGTCCATCTCGGCGGAATCCTCCTTGTTGCTCAGCACCAGGCGGGCGGCATAGTCGTCGCTGGCGGTCTTGCGCTCGCAGACGGCCAGAAACTCGGCGCCGAACGGCGTGGTGATGACGGAGGTGGTGTCGCCGCTCGACTTGATGACCGGGTCCTTCCACTGGGCCGGCAATTGCGGCTCAAGGAAACGGCCGAGATCGATCACGGTGACGTCGTTCATGGACGCGGCAAAGGGGATCGCCTGATCGCAGCCGGGGAAGCTCTTGCGCGCGGCTTCGGCTTCCCGCTTGCGCTTGGCCAGCAGCGAGCCGCGCTCCTTTTCCGGCACCACGAAGACGATCCGCTTCAGCAGGTATTCGGTGGTTTCGGGCTTCTTGCCCTCTTTTTCCGCCGCTTCGAGCTGGGGGATGAACTCGTCGTCGGAAAGCAGCGTGTTGGCGCCGTAGCGGGCGCGCAGAAGCTGGCCCCAGCTCATGCTGACGGCGATGAAGAACTTGAAGTGATCGACGCCGACGCCAGCCTGGTTGAGAATGCTGCTCATCTGGGCGACCGACATCTTGTTGCCATTGGCGAAGTTCTGAAAGGCATCATCCACCTCCGCCTGCGTGACGGATGCGCCGCGGAACGCGATCTCCGACTGCTTCAGCGCCTGGTCGATCATCGCCTCGCGCGCCTTGGCATCGGTTGCGCCCTTGGTGCCCATCAGCCGCAGCAGGGCCTTGCGCTTGGCGATATCGTCATTGGTGATCGGCACATTGTTGACGATCACCTCGATATCGACGGTCTTGGCGAAAGCCGTCTGGGCAGGCACGCCGACGATCGATGCGGTCGCGATCACGGCAGCGGCAAAGGCATTCACGGTAAATCTGGCGGCGTTCATGTCTTATTCCTTTCCCCGGCCGGGGCGAAAACGCCAACCGGCCGCATATTTACTTTTGTGCGCGGGGCACATCATCCTTCGCTTCAATGCAGTCGAGCGTGCATTCGATCGCTTCATTGCCCATGCGCGTCCGGGAGACATGCAGGGCAGGCCCTGGCGTCGCATATCTATCCCGTTTTTCTAACGGGAATGTTTTGTCCATTTCGGAGGCAAAAGCAAGGCATGGTCGGGATTCTGTGCTTAAGGAAACGCCAGTGCGATCCGAGAGCTGAACCCCGTGCGTTGCGCCATCATAAAACGCTAAACTGAGGCGATCGTAAGAATTTGGACAATCCTCGAAAAGACTGCGGTTAAATTGATAGATCGAACGAATCATCAAGGGGAGGTCGATGAGGATTTCTTTCAAGGGGCTGCTGGCTGTCCTTATCACCTGCGCGGCAACCGCCGCCCAGGCCGAGCCGGTAACGCTGGAACTGGCGACGGGCGCGCTTGACGCGACGGTCTGGGCCAAGCAGACGCAGGCCTATGTCCAAAAGGTTGACGAACTATCCGGCGGGCAGGTCAAGATAGAGATATTCTACGCCGGTCAGTTGGGGTCGATGGGCGACACCCTGACAAGTGCTTTGAGCGGCAGGATCGACATGTGGTCCGGGTCGCTGCCTGTTCTTTCCGGCGTTGTGCCGGAACTTGATGCTCTCATGCTTCCCTTCCTTTTCGACGGCGACGAACAGGTCGTATGTGCAGTGCCGAAATTGACCGATACCGCTCAGAAGGCTGCGGGCAGGAAGTTTCATTTGTTGACCTTTTCGCCTGTCGAGTATCAGGCCATGTTTGCTTCAGAGCCGCTGCTGTCGCCGGATCTGCTGAAGGGGAAGAAGGTGCGCAGCGCGCCCTCCAAGCCATCGATCAATTTCTTCCAGTCGATCGGCGCCACGCCCTTGCCCCTGCCGGCCGAAGACACCCCGTCTGCCGCAAGCACCCACCTGGTCGATTCGGTGAATTTCGGGTTGACCTATGCGATGGCGTCGGGATTGACGCAGACGCTGCCGGTCTTCACCCGGGCGGACGTGCTTTTCAGCCTGGGAGCAGTGATCGTGTCTCCGCGAACTTGGGCAAAGCTCGACGATGAGCAAAAGGCCGCTTTGACCGGCGCTCTTTCGGTGCTGGAATTCGGTGCGAAACTGCAGGAAATCGAGGCATTTGAGAAAATGATGGCGGACAGGCTGCAGCAGGCTGGCGGCACCATCGTTCAACTGACGCCTGATCAGCAGCAACTCTGGAGGGACGCCGCGCGTGCCACCTGGGACAAATCCCTGGGAGAATTGAAAGGCGATGCCTCCGGCTTCTTTGAAGCTATTCAGAACGCGAAATCAGAATGTGGATCATAACGCGTGAAACCGAAAACAGGCGGCGCTCCGCGTTCCCTTTCGTTTCGTAAAAAGAAGAACCCTATGATCCTCATGGCCCGACGTTTTCTGAATGCCGTATCAATATTCGAGAAAGCGATCGTCGTCCTGGCCTTTTCAGCCGTGCTGGCTGCCCTGTCCCTGGATGTCATCGGACGGGAGGTGTTCGCCCACGGTCTGTTCGGTGCCTCCAAGTTTGCTGTTTATGCCCTGATCCTGTGCGCCATGGCGGGCTTCGGTCTGGCGACTGCCAGCGGCGCGCATCTCCGGCCCCGGTTTCTCGATTTCGTCACGCAGGGCCGCGCCGAAGCGCCCGCGCGGCGGGTCGGACGGGTGGCCTCGGCGGCTATCCTTCTGTTTTTGGCGTGGGGCGCCGTCGATATGGTGTCCTTTTCCCGCATGATCGGCGAGCGCGATCTCACACTGGGTTGGCTGGTCTGGCCGGTTCAATTGGTCCTGCCCGTGGCCTTTGTGCTCTCCGCCCTGCGCCATCTGATCTATGCGATGTTTGATGAATTGAGCCCTGTCGAAGAGGAGCGGTTGGAATGATGGCCCTGCTGCTTCTCGGGGTCGCGATCCTGCTTCTGATCCTTCGGGTCGAACTGGTGCTGGTCCTGATGTTCGTTGCGGCTTCCGCCCAGCTTATCTGGGGCGGGGGCGCGCTCGAATACTATCTTCAGGACATGTGGGCCACGATGGACCGCGAACTTCTCCTGTCCGTGCCCCTTTTCATCCTGGTGGGCGCGGTCATGAGCCGCGGCAGCATCGCCGCACGGCTTGTGGCTGTGATGACTGCCCTGACACGTCCTGTCCCCGGCGGTCTGGCGGTGGCCACTATTTTGTCCTGTGCGGTGTTTTCGGCAATTTCAGGCTCTTCCATCGTGACCATGCTGGCAGTGGGATCGGTATTGTATCCGGCGCTGACCGCGAACGGCTATTCGCGGTCTTTTGCGATCGGCGCGTTGTGCGCCGGCGGGACGCTGGGTATCGTCATCCCGCCATCCTTGCCGATGATCCTTTATGGTGTTGTCACCGACAGCAATATTTCTGACCTGTTCCTGGCTGGCATCGGGCCGGGACTGCTGCTGACGGGCGTATTTTCGATCTATGCCGTGGCGGTGAACTGGTCGATACCGCGCGAGCGGTTCAGCATGGCCGATCTGGGACAGGCGTTGTTTCGGGGCATTCCCGCCTTGCTGATGCCGGCCATTCTGCTGGGCGGAATCTACAGCGGCTATTATTCCCCCAACGAGGCCGCCGCAGTTGCGCTTCTTTATGCGCTCCTGGTCGAGGTGCTGTTCTTTCGAGAGCTGAAGTCCCGAGACTATATCCATATCTGCGTGGAATCGGCGAAGCTGGTGGGGGCGCTGTTCCCGTTGATCGCCGTTGCGGTCTCCTTGAACCTGCTCCTCGCCGAACACCGCATCCCCCAGCAGATCATCGCCTTCATGACTGACCATGTGCAAAACCAGGCGGTGTTTCTGCTGCTGACCAATCTAATGCTGCTGATCATCGGCTGCTTCATGGATACGGCGTCATCTATCGCGATCACGGCGCCGCTTTTAAAACCGCTGGCCGAAGCCTACGGCGTCAACAGCACGCATCTGGGCGTTATCATTGTTCTGAACCTGGAAATCGGAATTCTGACACCGCCGCTCGGGCTGAACCTGATCGTGGCGATGACGGCGTTCAAGGAAAATTTCGGCGTGGTCTGCCGCGCGGCCATTCCTTTTGTGCTGCTTATGATCGTGTGCCTGCTGCTGGTGACCTTCCAGCCCTGGATCGCAATGGCGCTCGTCAACGCGCGGTAAGGCTGTTCGCTACGTCGTCCAATGCTTGGCTGAAGGAATATCGGTTGCGGGATTGTATGTATTGTTACATTCTCCCGTGGACCGGCTTGGCCCGGCCCGCCCAGAGGGAGAGCCACCATGGCAGGAAATGTTACACAGCTTTTCAAGGAATTCAGCGACACGCACAACTTTCTGGCCGGCATGACCGCGGCGCAGAAGGAGCGTCTGGCAACCATTGCCTCCGTCAAGAAATTCGCAAATCGTCAGACGATCGCCACGCCCAGCGCCCCTGTGGACGGGATCTATTTCATAATTCGCGGCAGCGTAAGACTGGAGAATATTGGCGAAAACGGAGAGCGGTTTCTTTCGGGCGACCTGATGGCTGGCGATGTCTTTGGGCTGCTGTCGGTGCTCGATGGCAAGAACCCGAACCACTATGCTTCCTGGAATGGCGAAAGCACGGCGATTTTCGTGCCGGCCGGACAGTTCAGGGATTTCATCTTCTCCGATCTGGAACTGACAAAGGCAATGCTTCAATTGATGTGCCAGCGCGTTCGCATGTCACTGATATCGTTCAATCGCTTCGCACCCGGAAACCTTACCGCACGGGTCGTGCGCTGCCTGCTGACCTATATCGATCAGCTTGACCCCGAACACATGGGGCGGGCGCAAGTCGCGATCAATCAATATGATATCGCCGCAATGCTGAGTGTTTCCCGACAAAGCGTCCATAAGGTGCTCAAGGAACTGGAGGCGAGTGGCGTCCTGACCATCGGGTATAATTTTGTCGACATTCGCGATCTGCCGAGACTGAGGCATCTGCAGTAATATTTTATGAATCTCGACCCGCCAGGGCGGCCTTCCAACGTCGGACATTACGCTTGTCCAATGTTTGCTAAAACTTGTACCGCAGGAAGGCGCTACCGAGGCCATAGTCGAAGTCTTTGGCGGCCGCGTCGTCGGTGGAAGCGCCGTATTCGATGCGGGCGCCGAGTTCCAGGCCGGTTGGTATGAATTTGACGCTGGTTTCCAGCCCGCCGAACAAGGCGCCGGTGTCGATATCCTCGCTCTGGTAGCCGAAGCGCGATGAGCTGGTCTCTACCGTGCCGTAAAGCTGTCGATAACCCGCGAACGGGGAGATGGTGACAACGCCGAGATTGGCCTTACCCTGGACATAGCCGCCGATCGAGGAGAACCGGGTTTCGCTGGTGCCGGTGCCGTAGCGCTGCGACAGGCTCGCCGACGTGCTGCCGAGGCTCGAAAACCCGGTGATGCCCGCGCAGATATTGAACGGGCCCTCGCTGCAGATGCCCAGCCGCCCGTCAATGCCCCAATAGGTGTTGGCGATCAGGTCGTCCATCGCGTCGTCATTCATGTGCAGCATCAGCGCCGCCGGTCCGCCCGAAATGTCGATATAGAAGAGGTCGGACAACTCCGCCGCTCGGACTTGCGCGGTCGCGGCGAGGGGGAGGGCGACAGAAACAATGGCGAGGAGTGGAAAACGGCTCAAAATGGGCCTCAACAGGATGCTCGGAACCGTTCTTGTCGTAGAGGCGCGTGGCAGGATCAAGGATGCGCCGCAACTTCCCGTTGCGGTGGTCAATAAAGCCTTAAGCGAGTGTTGATTTCGTAAAGTCAAAAAAAAACAAGGCCGAAGGCCCTGTTTTTCAAGTATCGCGTGATCCGTTCCGTTGCCGGGGCTGCGCTGAGCGCGCCAAGATCGATCCTCCCAAGACTTTACCGCGAAGAAAAGGCAAGAATTTAAGCTCCCTGCCTGTTTTATGGGCTCAACCTAGCCCAATGATTGGGCCTTGTCATCCCTTATTTTGCATTTTTGCGACAGTGGGAGAAGTTTTTACGTTTGACAAACATGTTTCTGCGTTCTGCAACGTTGCAAGTGGTTGACATTTTTTGGTCGCTCCCCATGGCGGTCCTCAAATCATCCTTTTGCGGGCGCGCATCGCCGCTTTGATTCTCGTTCGCAACCCGTTAAAAGGGGCCGGAACAAACCTGATTTGCCCCATGATTCCCGACTGAACGGGATAAGCCAGAAAGCAGATTGTCATGCGTCTTTCCCGTTATTTTCTGCCGATCCTGAAGGAGAATCCCAAGGAGGCGGAAATCGTCTCGCACCGGCTGATGCTGCGCGCCGGCATGGTGCGCCAGCATTCGCAGGGCATCTATTCCTGGCTGCCGCTCGGCAAGCGCGTGCTCGACAAGGTCAACCGGATCATCCGCGAGGAGCAGGACCGCTCCGGCGCGGTGGAGCTTTTGATGCCGACCATGCAATCCGCCGATTTGTGGATCGAAAGCGGCCGCTACGAGGCCTATGGCAAGGAGATGCTGCGGATCACCGACCGCCAGGACCGGGCGATGCTGTTCGGCCCCACCAATGAGGAAATGATCACGGAGATTTTCCGCTCCTACATCAAGTCCTACAAGCATCTGCCGCTCAACCTCTACCACATCCAGTGGAAGTTCCGCGACGAGATTCGCCCCCGTTTCGGCACGATGCGTTCGCGCGAATTCATGATGAAGGATGCCTATTCCTTCGATCTGACGCTGGAAGGCGCAGAGCATTCCTACCGCAAGATGTTTGCCGCCTATCTCAGAACCTTCGACCGGCTCGGCCTGCGCGCGATCCCGATGCGCGCCGATACCGGCCCGATCGGCGGCAATCTCAGCCATGAATTCATCATTCTGGCGGAGACCGGCGAATCGGAAGTGTTCTGCCACCGCGATTTCGTCAATTTCGACATCCCGCCCGCCGATCTCGACTTCGACAACGTCGAGAGGCTGAAGGGCATTTTTGACCAGTGGACTTCGGTCTATGCGGCGACCGACGAGATGCATGACGAGGCGGCCTTCGGCGCGCTGCCGGAGGGCGAACGCCTGTCCGCGCGCGGCATCGAGGTCGGCCACATCTTCTATTTCGGCACCAAATATTCCGAGCCCATGGGCGCGAAAGTGCAGGGGCCGGACGGCAAGGAGCATCCCGTCCATATGGGTTCCTACGGCATCGGCCCGACCCGCCTTGTTCCCGCCATCATCGAAGCCTCCCATGACGAGAACGGCATCATCTGGCCGGATTCGGTGGCGCCGTTCAATGCGGTGATCATCAACATGAAGGCGGGTGACGCGGCCTGCGACGGGGTCTGCGAGAAGCTCTACGAGGCCCTGCAGAATGCCGGCCTGGACGTGCTTTACGACGATACCGACGAGCGCGCCGGGGGCAAGTTTGCGACCGCCGATCTGATCGGCGTTCCGAGCCAGGTCGTTGTCGGTCCGCGCGGCGTCGCCAATGGCGAGGTCGAACTCAAGGACCGCAAGACCGGCGCGCGCGAAGCCATGACGGTGGAAGCCGCAATCGCAAAGCTCACCAACGGGCGCTGAGGAGAACGGATTGATGGCTGCGGCCTCAGAGACGGACGAGAGTTTGAAGGTAGCCAAGCCATTTTCGGTGTTTGAGCGCATGGTTGCCTGGCGCTATCTGCGCTCGCGCCGCAAGGAGGCGTTCATCTCGGTGATCGCAGGCTTCTCCTTCGTCGGCATCATGCTGGGCGTTGCCACGCTGATCATCGTGATGGCGGTGATGAACGGGTTCCGCAGCGAGCTCGTCAGCCGCATTCTCGGCATTAACGGCCATGTCGTGGTGCTGCCGGCGGGCGAGCCCTTCAAGGATTACGCCGCACTGACCGAGAAGCTCGAAGGCGTGGAGGGCGTCCGTCTCGCCTTTCCGCTGGTCGAGGGTCAGGCGCTGGTTTCCGGCGCGCAAGGGGCCGGCAGCGGCGCGCTGGTGCGCGGCGTCAGGCCGGACGACATGCTGAAGCTGAAGACCGTCTCCGACAACATCAAAGAGGGCGACATGGTCGGCTACGCCGCCGGCGAGAGCGTGCTGATCGGCTCGCGCATGGCGACCTCGCTCGGGCTTTTCGTTGGCGACAGGATCACGATGATCTCGCCGGAGGGCGATGTTACCCCCTTCGGCGTCAATCCGCGGGTGAAGGCCTATCCGATCTCCGGCATCTTCGAGATCGGCATGTCGGAATATGACGCCTCGATCATCTTCATGCCGCTTTCCGAGGCGCAGGCCTATTTCAACGCCGGCGGCAAGGTGCAGAGCATCGAGGTATTCCTTGATCATCCCGACGATGTCGACGCGGTGATCCCGAGGATCCGGGAGGCGGCCGGCGAGGATATCGTGATCTCCGACTGGCGCCAGAACAACCGCACCTTCTTTTCCGCGCTGGAGGTGGAGCGCAACGTGATGTTCATGATCCTGACGTTGATTGTGATCGTCGCCGCCCTCAACATCATATCCGGCCTCATTATGCTGGTGAAGGACAAGGGTCAGGACATCGCGATCCTGAGGACCATGGGCGCGACTTCCGGTTCGATCATGCGGATATTCTTCATGACCGGGGCGGCGATCGGCGTCGTCGGCACCTTTGCCGGTGTCTTCCTCGGCGTCGTCGTCTGCCTCAATATCGAATCGATCCGCCAGTTCTTCTCCTGGATCACCGGCACGGTGCTGTTCGATCCGCAGCTCTATTTCCTGAGCACGCTGCCTGCGGAAATGAGCCTCGGCGAGACGTTGACGGTCGTCATCATGGCGCTGACGCTCTCCTTCATCGCCACCATCTTTCCTGCCTGGCGGGCCTCGAAGCTCGATCCGGTGCAGGCGCTGCGTTACGAATAGGAGCCTCGCTTGACCACTCCCGCACTTCAGTTGCGCGATATCGCGCGGGAATACGGGCAGGGCGATTCCGTCCTGCAGGTGCTCAAGGGCGCCTCGCTGTCGCTGATGCCCGGCGAGATGGTGGCCCTGGTCGCGCCGTCGGGCACGGGCAAATCGACGCTGCTGCAGATCGCCGGCCTTCTGGAAAAGCCGACTTCGGGTGAGGTCATGCTCGGCGGGCGGGATGCGACCGCGCTTTCCGACGATGAGCGCACCACGCTGCGCCGCAACGACATCGGCTTCGTCTACCAGTTTCACCATCTGCTGCCCGAGTTTTCGGCGCGCGAAAACATCATGCTGCCGCAGCTGATCGCGGGGCTGCCGCCGCAAGAGGCGGGGGCCCGCGCCGACGAGATGCTGGACTATCTGCGCATCCGCCATCGCGCCGAACATCGCCCGGCCGAGCTTTCCGGCGGCGAGCAGCAGCGCGTGGCGATTGCCCGCGCGGTGGCCAACGCGCCGCGTCTGCTGCTTGCCGACGAGCCCACCGGCAATCTCGATCCGCAGACGGCATCCTATGTTTTCGAAGCGCTGGAGGCGCTTGTGCGGCAATCCGGCCTCTCGGCCCTGATCGCCACCCACAATCTCGACCTTGCCGCCCGCATGGACCGGCAGGTAACGCTCGATGACGGACAGGTCGTGCCCCGCGTGATCTGAGCAAACGCGGCCTCCATATCCCCCCAACTGATTGCAGGAACCTGGGCCATTTCGACGGTCGGGCACAATTGCGCCCGCCGACACCCATAGAGTACTTGCAAGATAGGAATATTATCCTATATAACAAATACAACCTAAGATGGCTCCTGCCGCGGGAGCGCCATCGAAAGCTTGGAAGCGAACATGGTATTCCGAACACTTGCTATGAAGAAATTTCCGCTTGATGACAAGTGAGATATACAAATCATGAATTTAACGCAAATTGTTTAATGTTATATCGATTTATATTTACGAGTGATCTGGATTATTCAATTAACGATTCGTAATATACAAGTAAATAAATCCTAAATTAGAAATCTTTACTTATTAAGATTGGGGTTTATAATTAAAAATCGTCTGAGAGATCGGGAAGGTTGGAAGCATTAGCAGACAGGAGAGGTTGGCTATGGGTCGAAATGAAGTCGAAAATCAGGATCAGAAAAGCACCAGGTCCGATGAAGAGAGGGAAGCGTGGAATCGTTACATGCGCAATTTCCGGCGGGGCTTCCGCAAGCGCGGATTGACCAGCCTTTCAACGGTCATAACGACCGAACATTCTGAATTCATTGAGCGTTATGGTCGCGACAAGGAATGCCAGTCCAAGCGGGAGGCTTTGATGATGATCATCGACGACGTCAAATCCCGCTTTGATCAGGCTCACCATGACCAGGAAAATGACGGCTGACACCGTGAAGGTCGGTTGCGGCCGACACCAGTCACCCGAAATTGGCTTTTCGAGCGAAAAATGCTACCATAGGTAGTTATATCAGGGCGGAAAGGGCGTTTCTGTCTATCGCTGCCATGACAGTTGAACGTCCGTCGCCCTGACCGTCGTCTCACGATATCGGCTTGCATCCCCCGCCTGCATCGCATAATAGGCTTCGCGACATCGTCCCTCCGGTTGCCTGAACCGTGGAGCGGTATTGCGCGTGTGGCGGAATTGGTAGACGCAGCAGGTTTAGGTCCTGCCGCCGCAAGGTGTGGGGGTTCGAGTCCCTCCACGCGCACCATAATGAGTGTAGCGTGTGTAGCGTGACGCGCTTGTAGCGTGACGCGCGGTTTTGCAATTTTGACAGCTGGTTTTGCAGCAATCGGTTCTCCGTTCAGGGCCTTATAGGCAACTTGCTTGTGTCGGTCTCCAATGCTGTACTTGTTATGTAGATGAGCTCATTTGAATGGGGCTGCGGCTGCATCGCAACCAAATTCAAAAACTATGTAGTCGTCATCTTTGTCGACACCGCCAGCCTCGAAGCTCGCGGATTTGATGGTAAAACCCTGCTCAATAAAGCGCTTCATGTTTGGGCCATCATCACGATCGCCGATCAAGTTTCTGAACGTCCTCTCGTCAATTTTTCGCGACAAAAAGTCCTGCAGAGCTCTGCTAGAAATTTTGTAGGTCATCTCGTTGCGCCTCCAAGAAATTTCCGTCCCAAGATTCCAGCTTCTTTTATGGTTAGTGGCTCCTTGCCTGCTCAACGAACGAGCATTTGGCCCACCAAACCGAGGTAGCGGCAATTCGGCGACAAGTTTTTCCATTTTTTCCTTTAGAGCATTTTTTGTTTCCAAATCATTTGCAAAGACGGTGGTGGCCCAACGACGTTGTGGTTTACCTGACGAGCGATACCGTTTGAGCGGGACAATAAGAACAACGGCGTCAACGCTTCCCGCTTTGTCGCGCAGAAATCGATCGATAATTGTTTGGGCTGTTACGTCGCGCTCGGATTTTATCCGTCGCCGATTTTCTGCTGCTTCCTGAAGGAACCTCGACCCGCCATCCAAAAGAAAAATGACACGCAGCGTTCCAGACGCTGCTTCTCTCACCTGTTTGGCTTTTTGCACAAGAGTGGCATAAATCTGGTTGTCAGTTTCTGAATAGGTTCTAGGTGGCCGGGAAGTATGGATGTTATGATATCGAGATTGCTTGTGTGCTTCTTTCGAAATGAAAACCGATAGCCCCCGATCTGAAAGCTGAAGGCGTTCATTGGGCTTTGGGTCCGAAGCGAGCCAATGTTGGATCTTTTTGGCGGCTTCAGTTGAAACCTCGTATCCTTTCGGGGCTGCTACTTCGCGAGTCAGTCTCCCTCGATTCAGAACTCCCGATTCATGAAATGTGAAGTACAGATAGCTGCCTGCTCCCTTCTGATGCTGATTGGCGACCTCTGCGATTTTTTGAGCGCATTGATCCATCAGCCCTTCATGCGAGAGTGAGTTGTCGCCTAGCGCTGTGACTTCAATAATTGCAGGTAACCCATCTATCCACTGATCGATATAAAGGTCCGGCTTTTTTCCCTCAGACCACCAATACGGTTCCAGCTCAACATCCCCTTCGTTTCGGAGCATCCAGAACATTGCCAGTTCCAACTCCGCGGGAAGTGAATTTTCGGCGCGTTTGTCATTAAGGCGACCGGCAAGGTCGGCGCGTTTCTCTTCTAAGAGACCAGAGGTTTCATCAAGCATCGACTGGATTCGTCTTCGAGAAAATACCACCAACGTGTCGGCTCCTTTTCAATGACCGTAGATTGTCAGAGCGGGCAAGTTGGTTCAATTCCACATTAGATTTGTTCTGCCTTCGCAGTTAGAAGAGCTCATTCGGCCGCGACGTGCAAAGTCTTTGCTGGCGTTATGATGACCTCCTTCACGCCCTTCCCATTCCCCTCCGAGATCGAATAGGTGCAATCGACCTCCTCGATGTCGAACCGTGAGAAGGTTTCGAAGACGCCTTGAACGGCATTTAAGGACAGGATGAAGGTGCCCTGAAGGCCACTTAAAACCTCCGCCATCGCCTCGAAGTCCTCCCGGCCGAAGACGCCCGCGCCATAGTCGGCCTCGTTTCCCCAATAGGGCGGATCGAGATAGAACAGCATGCCGGGCCGGTCATAGCGGCGGATGAAGTCCTGCCAGGGCAGGCATTCGATGACGACGCCGGCGAGGCGTTCGTGGATGTCCTCCAGCGTCGAGGCGAGTTTGACGAGGTTGAAGCGCGCGCCGGTGGTCTTGCTGACGCCGAAGTTGCGCCCCGACACCTTGCCGCCGAAGGCGAGGCGCTGGAGATAGAGGAAGCGGGCGGCGCGTTCGAGATCGGTCAACGTCGTCGGGTCGGTCTTCATCAGCCGTTCGAACTCCCGCCTTCCGGAGATCTGGAAGCGGAGCGTATCCATGAACTGCGGAAAGTGCCGCTGCAGGATGCGGAAGAAGTGTAAGCGTCTCTAACTCCCCTAGTTAACGATGTTAATCGTTAAAAAACAAAGACTTGAAAATTTTATCAAAACAAAAAATTAACTATTTTTTCAAGCCAGAAAGTGGGTGACAGAAGCCCACACAACGACCGCAGCGTAGCTTCAATCATCAGGGATAAGGAGGACACAAACGTCGTCGTTGGGCGACATGATCGTTGTGCGAGTTTTCGCGCGCGTCACGCTCACGCGGAAATTCTGGCGAGCTTGCGTAATCGCCCCCGCGCGTACATTGCCGCCCATAATGCGATCCGGGTTGCCGACGATCTCGCCATTATGTCGCTTCGGCCATCCTTCGAAGATGATAACCTCATCGAACTGCTTACCCTTAGCCTTGTGCATGTTCATCACAACGACACCCGACTCCGGCTTGTGAGCGGTTGCGAAATGCTCCTGCACAAACGCTTGGCGAGTGACCGCCAGCGCGTTCTTATATGAGCCGTTATCGCGCCAGTCCTGCGACAGGCTTTGCCGGAGCTGCGTTCCGCGTTCGAGGAGCCGGACGTTGCGCGCCTCCTTCGCAACCTCGGCGAGCCGAGTGCAGCCCCCAGCCTCGAGCACCGCTCGGACGGCGGCCCAGTCGCCGTCGGGCTGGCCAGTCAGCGCAACAGCCGTTGCAGCGGCGTGGACCGCGAACGTGGCTTGCAAGACGCTGTTCGCCGGAACGGCCTTTCCCTTCACTAGGCAGTCATTCCATTTGCCCAGCGCCGCGCGGAAACGCGCCGCTTCCGTCAGATCGCCCTTAGTTGGCGCCTGGCCCCCTCGACCGCTGAAATAGCTGCAAAGCACATCAACGAATTCGTCAAAGCAGCCGGCATGACTTCGCTGCTGGAGGAGAAAGGCAATCACCTCCGCCGCCAGGATCGGGCCTTCCATGTCGACGGCGGCCGTGTGTGCGATGGGAGGCACGTTGCCGAAGGGCTCGCGCAGATAGTCGGAGACCAGCCGGGTCATACGCTTCGTCGGCACCAGAATCGCAAGAGACCAGTCCCGGCGTCCCGTCGCGATTAGCCGGCTACGCGCTTTCAGAACCTGAGCGACAAGCGAGGCGAAAGCCTGATTAGGATTCGAGGCAAAACCCTCGTAATCGATTCCCTGATACGCTTCTTTCCGAAATCGGCCGGTAAGGAGGTGATTGCCGAACAAGGCAATATCTGTTCCCTTGCTGCGATGGTTGTCCCCGGCCAAATCGTGCTCGGAAGGCTTGAAAGCCTCCCTAAAGTGGTCGAGGCGCTCCGGGTCTGCGCCGATGAAATCAAAGATGCGCTGTTCGGGGTCGGCCAGTGCGATCAGCGTGCTGCTCTTTCCGATTGCCTCTACCGCGCGCCACTGTTGGGTGCTGGTATCCTGAAACTCGTCGAGGATGATGAAGGGATACATAGTCGATACGAGATCGCGGACCTTGGCGGAGCCGTGCAGCAGGAAGGCCACGCGCTCCGCGAACAGGTCGAAGCAAATCTTGCCTTCCTCGGTAGCCAGTCGCATCCGCTCGGCAATCTCCAGCGCGGCCTTCTGTGCCTTCTCCTCGTCCGAAAGCTTGGATGGCCTCTTGAAGGCGCCCCGGATCGCTGACAGCGCGATCGCCTCGTTAGAGGGCGTCAGAATTGTCATGCGGCGCGGAAACCCGACCAGATAGCCGTGCGCCTTGAGAATGCGCCAGAAGAACGAGTGATAGGTATCGACCTCGATCCGCTTCTTTTCCTCCTGCGTAACGGACTGCTCTTCGTCGATCGCATCGAAGACGCGCGAAACCGTTGCACGCGCGAAACTCAGGAACAGGATGCGCTGCCCCGGCCTGAGTTTCTCACGTGTGATCTTCGCCGCCTGCAAAACGGAAACGGTGGTCTTGCCGGAGCCAGGCCCACCCACTACGAGCTGGTGCCCGCCTTCCTTCAGAACTTCCTTCTGCGCGGGAGTCAGATCGACCATGCGTTCCTCTATTCGCCGGGCTCAACGGTGGCGTCCGCGCCATTTCCCTGCGCTGGCTCCGGCGGCGGATCGCAGAGTCCTTGAGGGTTACGCAGGTGTCGCGAATCCAGGCCGGGATTTCAGCCTCGGAACATTGGCCGAGGAAATCAGCGATACCCCAGTTACCCTTCGCCCACCCGAAATACTCCGTTAGCGCGGAGATCAGGTTGGCCTTCGGATGAGGGTATTTCAGCGATAGGTGCTGTGGCCAGTCGAGTGCATCGGAAAAGCGCTCAAGTGCGGCCTGGGTCGTATTCTTGAGGATCAGATCCTCGATGCCCTTTTCCTCGTGCATGAACAGACGCTCGACCTGGGCTTCGATAGCGGCCTTCGCAGGGGCGGTCTGCTTGTCGCACAGTGCGAACGTCCGCTTGCCGAGACCCTTATAGAGCCCAGCGAGATCGGCGATCTGCGACTCGGTGCCCGCATCAATGATGCAGATCCCAAGTGCTTCCAACGAGGCATAGACGCCGTTATTTAGTTCGAAGAGCCGGCGTGCCGCGACCGGAAATGCACTTGCTTCGGTGGCGCCCTCGGCGATGAGAACACGGCGGGACAGCAGGCCCTCGCAAAAGCGTGTCCGAAACTCCTGGCGATAGCGCTTGTGCTTCACGCTGTCGGGCAGCGCGATCTGCGCCTGCTTGAGGATGCCATCATTCGCCCGCGACAGGATCACGGTCTCGTCGTGCTTGAATTCCTCAAGGACATAGGGCGAGTGCGAGGTGACGATCGATTGGGCCGCCAGCTTGCGCAGTTCGTGAACAATCCGCTTCTGGGCATAGGGCGGAATCGCGGTCTCGACCTCCTCCATCGCGAAGATGACGTTCTGCTTGTCCTCGGCGATCTGCGACAGCATCGCCAGCACCAGCATGTTGATCGTGCCGGTGCCCTGCCGGAAGAAGGGTGCGGCATGTGCACCATCTCCGGTGGCTATGAAGGCGGTCACGATTTTGCGCAGATGCTCGCGCGTGAGGTTCGAGACCTTGAGATGCGGCTTCACGCCCCATTCCCGCGGCACATATTTCTTCAGCGATTTGTCGATACTCTCGAGTACGCCCGAAATGCCGATCGCGGAGTCACTCGCGACATCGAATTCGGCGAGCGTACTGATCGTACCTTCCCACATTTGCGGCCGGATTTCCTTCAGCCGCAAGATGATGTCGAGCAGGCTGCCATGCTCCAGGCTTAGAGCGCGCGAGCCCGTACGTAGCGAGCGCAGGAAGAGGAAACCGCAGTGCTGCTTGTCCTTCTTGGAGAAGGGTACGGGAGTGTCTTCCTCCGTCAAGCTGCGCGCGTAATAGGTATTGCCAACAAAATCGTCCTCTTCGCCGTCATATGCGCCGATGAACGTGACGCGCAGCGCCGTCTTGATGTTCGCCGCATCCACGCCAGCGGGATTCGCTTCCGTGAAAAATTCTCCGGTCTCTACGTTTAGCCACTCGATATTGCCTCCAAATCGGGCTTCCTGCTCCTCCGACAGCCCGATGATCGTGACCTCTACGGTGATTTGCGGAGCGGGCTGCTGCTCTGCTGGGGCTGCGCCATCTTCGGCCGGAGTCGGAGCCACGGGCAGATACTTGCCCTCATAGAAATCGTGCTCGTCGACAGGAGGTCGGCGGCTCAGTCGATCCGGCCCAATCGCAAGATCTATAGCTTCGAGAACGGAGGACTTGCCGGTGTTGTTATCGCCAATTAGGACGGCATGATCGGGCAGAACCAGCTTGGATGAACTGATGCCCCGGAAATTCTCAATCGACACGGCGTAAATCTTCAAAGCGCCCCCCCCAAAACGTCATGCATTTTTATGTTGTATTTTTTAAATCCTACACCTGATTCGTCGGAACGTCATCCGCCCTATATGCGGCCGCTTTCCGGCAAACGATCCAAGAGACGAGCGGACGGCACGTTTTGGGAGAGTGTCGACCGAGGCCAAATGGCCGCTAAGGGGGCGCCTTCCGGACCGACAGAATCGGGGCCGTATTCGGAATGGCGGGTTTTGCCCCAGCAATTGGCGAAGCAGACATCTGCACTTAGTCGTATTCGGCCTACAGGCGACGTCAAGCAATAGAGGTTGACCCTGACTCGCGACCCGTCAAGTCAGACTTTTGCTCCAATCTCAAATATGCGAGGCATCGGAGCCTACATTGCAACATGCATTTAATTGGAAGCTGTTATTGGATAGCGTAGGTTCATCTCGGATGAATGCTTGCGAGGCGGATGGCCATGATCAATTTGAAACCAACGATTTCACAGATTGAGAAACTTCTCGAAGAAAATACTGAAGCAAGTGTTACCTATGCCGCCCTTGAGTGCCGTTTGGCTATTGAGAGAATTTGCTATGAACGTCTCCGGTTAGCACACGATTACATTTCTAACGATGATCTGAGGAAGTGGCAGCCAAGAGAAATTGTTAAGACGCTCATTCAAGAAGTTGATGCCGAAGCCGCCAAGACCTTTACGCTGCTAATAGCGCGGGAGCCTATGCCAGAAGGTTCTCCTCCGCCTACTCGTGAGGATTACGAGGCGATGGAGTGGCTTCGCGTCGGCACTCAAGTCGGCTTCGCACCCAACAAGCTCGGGCAGCTATGGCACGGACTTGCGAACCTCGCCCTGCATATCGAAATCCCGATCTCGAAAGATGCGACCGTTAGGCAATACGGCGACATTCAAGCAATAGCGTCCAAGGTCAAAGAAGCTCTTGAGGAAATTAAGCTAATTTCCGAAGGCACATTGATGTCTTCTGGCATGGGCGAGGTGGTTTCTTTTAAATGTAGCTGCGACTCAACGAACAAGCGACGGCTTGAGCTGTTGAGCGACGGTCAGACCATTAACTGCATAAACCCAGGTTGTGATGAAAGCTATGACTTCGTGCAGTCTGATACGTCCTTCATACGCAGAACCTTTGCGATTGTCTGTCGCGCCTGCAGAGAAAATCACGACATTCCCAAGCGTCTGGTTGAGAAGCTCAGGATTGATCAACAGATTCACGTCGATTGTAAGGGGTGCGGCGAGACCATTTATGTGTCGTGGCATATAATGCAAGCGCAGCGACCAGAACCGCCCGCTAACGCCTGACGTGACCAATCGTGCATATTATCGGGTGCTCATGTGGCCGGCAGGGTCGGGGGCGGTAGTGGACTGTCGGCTTTTCGGCAGGCAAGATGAGATGGCGGCCGTCACCCTGCCGCTTCGGAGGCGTTGGTTGCTCTCGGGAGCAACCACCCGCTCGGCATCCACAGCTCGACACGAGAGCTTTCGTGTGCGTTGCGGCTTAGCAGATGGCAGAAGCAAACCGATGGCATTGGAATAGCGATGTGTTGATCGATTATCTGGACCAGTTCCCTATCCCGACGGTGATCCTACCTCCGAGGCTCCAGGCATTGCTGGGGCCTGTCGGTGATAACCCGGCACTACGGGTCGAGGTGACGACACGTTTGGATAAGGACCAATACGGACCCAACCGCGAATACCTCCACATGATCATGGCTGTAGTGCCTGAGGGCGCACTCGCATCTTTGGGCGTCGTCAACGAGGCGAGCAATGGTGTTGTTTCCTTCTCGGTGCCCGACATAGAACGTCAAGGCGGCCTGCCGACGTTCGCCCCCTCCATTTCGGGTCATGACTATATCGTCGCTTCTTGGGGGAGTGGCTCCTTCTACAGCTACGCCCTAGCCGAGAAAGTCTGGATGGCATTGGGTCTATCCTCTCGAACTTTGGGAGGAGCTCAGCAACGGATAATTTACGACGATCTGTCCCTGCCTGAGTTCGGCGTTGCCGAGGGAGAAATCACGACGCAGTACTACTTCTCGGCTCAGCGAGATGTTCAGTGGACGATGTCTAATGAGTATCTGAGACGGTACTTATGGATGAGGGGAGCGTACGGTGTCAGGGTCTTCTTCTACGAGGCCCTGCTGCCCGACAGCCAAGAATTGCGTTCACTTATGGCGGGTCAATCTCATGTCGTACTTGCGCCGAGTGGTGGATGGTATCGACTGGACATCCGGGAATTCAACAGCGGTTTGCTCGTTCAGGTTTGGGCCTCCGTGGCTGCGGTTACACCAGAACCTTGTCCGGAACAGACTGCCGATGGATTGATGTGGCCCGGCGCGAATGAGCCTATGACCCACCCGAAGGCGGACGCGTTGGTGAACTTAGAACCCGTGTACTTGGACGACCGATTTCTCGAGCGGTACGAACAGAGCAGCTTCTTCGATACAACGCCCGTCAAAGTCTATGGGCTGTGGCATTGCAGCCCATCTTATCTTGGGCAGTGGAGCTTCACAGACTGCGTTCGTGTTGGTCGCAACTTGATCAGGATACCCACACGCGAACTGTACAAACCGAAGCCTGATCGCGAGATCGTCCACGCACACGCATTCGCGTTGGACCCGCCGCAGGTCGCAGCATTCGATCAGAACGAGGAGCACATTGTCGCCAAGGCGAACAGGTTCGTGGCTCAGCTTCTCGACCTGGGAGATGGTTTGTCCGCCCTTAGCGAGGTTCTGGGCATCCAGTCGACGGCGGAAGCAATCGTTGGGCTTTCCCGTGTGGAGCTTGGGAAGAACGGTTGGCTGCACTATCCTGAACTCTCGCGCCTCGCACAGGTGGCGCCCTTGTCCATGACTGAGCAGGCATTCCTCTCCAGGTGCAAGAGCATCCATGAACTCTGGCAACGAATACCGAATGGAATCTTGCGTGACCTGCTTGTGAAGGCTGGTCATGCTCGCAAGGACGTCAAGGACCTGGGCAGCCTGAAGTTGATGCAGGCTTTATCGAACGTTTTGGAACGGCTGAACTCTGATGGCGAACAGGTCGATGCTTTCGGCTCAAACCCCGAACCCGATGACCTGACGAACCGCAATTCGGCGCTCGCTGCTCTGTTCGTGAACAACGATCTGCGAATCGCAGATGCGCATAATACGGGTGATGTTCTGAGCGGGCTGGAAGCTCTCGGTTTCGACACCGCGGCGGTCAACCACGGCTATGGTCGAGCCTTGGACCACGTGTTCGATGGTGTCATCGAGGGATTTGCCCATCTCAATTCCGAACTGCAAAAACTGCTCTGATCCAGGGTGTCGAAAACCCAGCCGGTACAGATGGCAGCCTCTTCCGCGACTTCGAGCTTGGCGCGTGATCATCAGTGAATCGAAGGATTCAGCCATGCACTGCCTCATGATCAAAACCGTCTTTTGAAAGACTGAGAAACACCGAATGGCGGGAAGTTCGCTTGTCTCAGAGAACCTTGAAGCAGATCGAAATATTGTGCCCAAGCGAATTTGTTCACGATCGTATCGGGTCGTTCGAATGTGAAGATCTCAATCCCATCGAAATTGCCTGTCGCCTGGTACTGAGCTTTAGCCACAGGCGTTATGTAGAGCCGGATCGCATATCTGATGTTGTTCAAGAACTCTGCAATCGTGCTTGCGTGATAGGCCAGCAGGTTGGTGTGAAACCAGTCCCAACAGTCCGGAAGCGCGAGGTATGCGTCACTCTCGTCGATGATGACGCCGTTCTCCGCCAGGATCGTTCGCAGTCGATTAACCTGCCCACCAAGGCGCAGAAAGTTGTGCTTCCCGATGTCGCCGCTGATCCGAATGAAGTCGATCCGCTTGATACGGAGATCAACCTTCACCTCGATATTCCCCAGCCAAACCCCATCAACCGTGGCATAGGCCTCTAGCCAGTCGCTGAACTCGGTCACGATGCGCTGCAGGCGCTCAATGTCTCGACCGATTAGCGGGTTCTCGCAGATCCGGCTCAGATAATAGAGCGTCGTGTGGTCAGTTGCTCGATCACCGTTTTCGGGTTTAGGCAGGCCGAATGGCAGGCGCCCCTTTCCTTTCCCTGTCACCGGAGACAAGAAGTCTCGTAGGAAGGTGCCGAACTGCCTCAGTGACTGGGCGGTTTGCGGCAGCAGCTTAGTGTCTTGGCGGTGTTCGCCAAGCGGGCAGAAGATCGAATGATTGACCATGTCATCAACCATGCTTACCACGGCGCTGAGTATGATCGCTTCCTGCTCGATCTCAGAGAAAGTCCCCGGCGCTTTCATCATAAAATCTCCGAAACTTGCTGGCGAAACCCGATGGTGCAGACTCGTGATCACAAGACCATACTATCCGGAGGAAATCGATTCATGGGACGACGTAAAAGCAAGTTATCATTGGATGAGCGTGCGGCTTTGCCCGTCGCCCAGGATAACCCTCAAATCGAATATCTGCGGCTCAATCGCAGGGAGATCTGCGAGACCGAGATCAACTCGGCGGACCGTCTGTTCCTGCTTGATGAAGCCCCTTTCTCGGCCCACCTCCTCTCCAGTGCGGCGAACGAAATTATGGGTGCATTGTCGAAGGGCCAAGCTGGCGTCGGTCTGAACGATATGCGTGCATTCGTGAAAGAGGCTGGCGTCGCCGCTAACTTGCAGTAGAAACTCTTCAGCAGCTTGCAGCACCCATACAATTTCCTAAAGCATTCATCGTCGGACTTCAGTGTCGAGAACGATTTCCCAGTCGATTATGTCGTGATGGGACTCTACACCGCGATCCACAGCTACAAGACCCTGTTCGGAAATCCATCTCCTGAGATGCGGGTGTTCTATGGGATGGTGGCTGCTTGGCGCCTACGTGAGTGGTGGCCTGAAGATCAGCACTTCCAAGAGAAATTGCAGACCGCGCACCGGATGGGCCTGGTCGATGTATCTCGCGAGAAGTTTTGCGCGGTCGGTCGGCACATGCTTAAGATTGCGTGGGATGCCGAACCTGCACAGTGATTAAACCCCTGATGTCACCTCGGTCCCGATACCACCACTTCTGCTTGATCACTGCCCTTTGTCCGCTTTCAGTGCACGGAGGAACTGATCTAAATGGCCGATATGGGGGCGCTTTGCTGCCGTCCTAACTTTCGCCCGGGTATCGGCAAAAGTGCGGCAGGCCGGCGTTACCAGGCGACCTTTTATGCTGAGGGACAAGAACTGACCGGATGCCCGACCACCCAAAGGCGGTCAGGCGAAAAATCGGTCTGAAATTCCGATCAATAGCGCCCCACAGGGCAATTCCAGGGAAGAAGCTTATCGAAGAATTTTAACAATTCTCGCTCCTGCTTTTTTGACAAGGTATCCTGCTCAAGTAATTTGATGACATCCTCGTTGATGCTGCCAAGCACCCAGCCAAAATAGAGCTCTGGAGATACGCGGTTTAACCGGCAGGTTTCGCAAATCGAGGTCATCGCCAGCCACACCTCTGCGCCTTTGATAGAACCGGCAAACATGAAGTTGTTGCGCCCGATTGCTATTTTTCGGATGGAATTCTCCACCAAGTTGTTGTCAAAGTCGAACCGCCCATCCTCGAGAAATTTTGTCAGGCCTTCGCGAAGGTTCAATGTATAATTGATTTCTTTGCGAAGATTGGACTTCTCCGGGATTTGGTGGACTAAGCTTTCGCATTTTCGAAAAATCCTGTCGACGATAGGTTTGCTTTTTCTCGTTCTTGCCTCGAGCCGAGCAGTAGGTGATTTGCCTTTAAATTTATTCTCGATATTGTTAAGGTTATCGATCATCTCCTTGATCGTTTCTGCTGCTCTCGAACCGTCTTTTTCCATCACTCTTTCAAAACGCCGGCGAACATGAGTCCAGCAATAAATCAGCCCAACGGGACCTTCGGGGCGATCTTCTTCTGTTAAGGGGTTGTATCCCGCATAGCCATCGACATGCAGATGCCCGCTAAATCCCTCAAGGATTTCGACGGCATTATAGCCCGCACGCGATTCCTTAAACACGTAGACAATTGCCGGCGGCTCGTTTCCGCACCATCGCGTATGATCTCGTTTTACAGCCCAGCCGTAGCATCGTTTGACTTCCCCGCGACCGCGCTGGATCACAGGAATAGTCGTTTCATCCATGCACAAAACACTGCTGCCTTTGATGTCTTTTCTGAGTGCCAGATTCAGCCACAGCAACTTGTCACTCAACTCCTCCATGCGTTTATGCATCGTTTGACGCGAAATTCGATGCCCGGCACGCTCCGTGATGTTTTCCAGGCGATAATACGGGAGAAAGTCAGAGAATTTTGCGACAACGATTTGCGCAATCACATCTTCACCGAACGGTGATTGCCCCAGCAAGCGCTTGGGACTTTTTGCCTGAACGAGCTTGTTACAAGCCGGGCAGACATACTTCGGATAGTGACTTTCAACGACGTAGTATTCCGCCGGCTTGTAGTGCAGACGTGACCGAATGTCGGTTTTGAAGGTACGATGCCCGCATCCGCAGGGGCAGAACTGCTTCGGGTCCGGTTCCACGATGCGCATTTCGCGGCGCAGCGAGGATGAGAACGCTCGATTTCGAGTTTCTTCTCCTCCTTTCGTGTTCTTTTTTGACGCGTTTGACTTCTGCTTTGTTTGCGGTTTGGCCGAGAGTCCTCGCTTCTTGACCTTCCTCGTCTTTTCACTGCTCCGGCCGAAAGCCATCTTTTGCATTGTCAGAAGGTGATCGGACTTCTTTTTTAGTTTCCACTTTAGATTTTCAATCTCTTGTGCTTGCTGGGTGATGGTTTCGATTAGCTTTCTCGCTTCAGCGTCTGTGCTTTTCGGCGTGGATTGAGCAGCATTGTTCGCTGACCGGGCGCGCTGGGCGCCGGACTTTTTCGGGTCTTTCATTCTTTTATCTTTTCTCTGCTGCAAACAGGCAGCAGCTATCGTGGCGCAAGCCAGAGCTGCGCACGGGGTTATTGTCTTTTGTTGAGATCTATGAGATAAAAGAGGCAGATCGTGCTGCACGATTTTACGAGGCTCGTTAGGAGTGCAATCCTTCGAGCCTCAACCTATTTCAGAGCTCCAGAGATACGCTTAGGTCATTTTGGAGCTCCTTTGCTGGTGTCGGGGTAGCGCTCCGGAAACAGCTGGGCGGCGTCCATGTTCAAGGCGGACGCCAGATGCTGTTCGATTTTGGTGGACCGGCTTCTGCCTATCGATACGGAACTTACAGCCGAAATGCCGACGCCTGCCTGACGTGCAATCTGTGCCAAGGACAAGCCTCGGCGGGCGAGCTCATACTTGATGCGCTCATGCCTTAGCTGGTCTTTTCTGGGGTGTCGGTTTTTCGCCATTATCCGTAACACTATTCCGGTCAACAGCTTCACTTATCTATGAATGATTGAATGAATGAAAACGCACTGAGAGTGGTGGGTTCTTCTGGTATTTAAACCTGAGATTGATTTTACGGTTAAGAAATACAACCATTTTCATTTTTCGCATATCATCTGATGATTGCCAAAAAGGTGAAGCGCGTCGCAGATGCGGAAGCAGCAGCATAAAGTGCTATACTCAGGTTTATCTTTCGAAGAATCCGCTTCTTTTTCTGGAAATCTCGCGAAACTCGCACGACATTTTCGCATTTTTCGAGAATCGGCGCTTTCGAACTAAGAAAGTGCGGCTCATGCGGACATTTTCCTCTTCCGCTTAACCGAACTGGCGCTCTTTTGCTGCTCTGGGGGCGACGTCAGAGCCGTAAAAGGGGGAGTGATTCGCTTTACTTACACCTGAAGGCAGCGGAACGGATTCGCCATTACCGAAGAGTAGCTGGATGGGTTTGACTCGTCGTCAGTGTGCAGCAATGATGCTCCCAGGACGGGCAATGGGGGGCGCAAAAGTTGGAAGAAAACTCTTTTAATACTTCAACTGAAGAAGTTCGAGATCCTATTGAGGTCGAACTCGACGTCGTATCGCGGGTCAACTTTTCTTCATCCCAAAATGGGGTTTCCATTCTCAAGCGGCTTGTCCTCAGAAATTTGAGCGAGATACCCTTGGAGGATGTTAGGGTTTCACTCGAATGTCATCCCGCGCTCATCCGCCCGAAAACATGGCCCATTGACCGCATTGCTGCGGACGGCGAGCAAGCGCTGTCACAACTAGACACGCCGCTTGACAATGCCATGCTTGCCGGCCTGAACGAGGCCGAAATTGGCGAATTGTGTCTCAAGGTGGAAGCTGGCGGTGCGATCCTTCATGAAGAGACACGCCGGATCGAGATGCTTGCCCGTGACGAATGGGGCGGCATTGGCGAAATGGCCCATCTGCTTGCAGCCTATATTTCTCCGAATGAACCCGTTGTGGCGGCGGTTCTCAAAGATGCGGCAAAGCTTCTTGAAGCGACAGGTCAGAACGGCGCCATCGACGGATATCAGGCCAACAGCCCGGCGCGGACATGGATGCTGGCCGGCGCGATCTGGTCGGCGCTCACCGGCCTTGGCCTGACCTATGCCATGCCGCCGGCGTCCTTCGAAGTGCGAGGACAGAAGATCCGGGGTCCTGCGCGCATACGCGCCGAAGGGCTCGGCACCTGCCTTGATCTTTCCCTGCTTGCCGCCGCCTGCTTCGAGGCTGCGGGGCTCAACCCGGTGGTGCTGTTTTCCGAGGGCCATGCCTGGGTCGGCGTCTGGCTGACCGACCGCGATTTCGGAACGATTTCCGAGCCTGACGTCATGACGGTGCGCAAGGCCACCGACGCGCGCGAGTTTGTCATGCTGGAATCCACCCTCCTTACGAGGAGGCCGACAGTTGGTTTCGAGGAAGCAGCAGCAGCGGGGCGGGAACACGCGGCAGAGCGTAACGAGCACACATTCCAGCTTGCCGTCGACATTAAACGTGCCCGCGCAGCGCGGATCAGGCCGCTTGCAAGCCATCGTGCCGACGATGCCATTCAGAGCGCAGAGATCCCTGCGAGCCCGGCCGCTCTGCCCAAACCGCTCGATTTTGGTCTGCTGCCAGATGATATGGTCGAAGAGGAGCCGAAGACTGCAGCGGACAGGATTTCGCGCTGGCAGCGCAAACTGCTGGACCTTTCGCTCCGCAATCGACTGTTGAACTTCAAGGACACGAAACAGACGCTGCCGTTCCTGTGCCCTGATGTGTCCACACTCGAGGATCAACTGGCTGACGGCAAGAAATTCAAAACTCTGCCACTCAAGGATGAAGATCCTCTCGGGAACAGAGATCTTCTGATTTCCGATGAACAGCAAATGCTGGCCGAGGTCGCACGAGACGCTTTTGCCAAGGGACAGATTGCCGTGCCCCTGACGGGCAAGGAGGCCAACAACAGGCTGCTTGAGCTCTACCGTCGCGCAAACAGCGATCTTCAGGAAGGCGGAACCAATACGCTCTTTCTGGCCGCCGGCTTCCTGCGCTGGAAGAAAACCGAAGGGGATACCCGCAGTTATCGCGCGCCTTTGGTTCTCATTCCCGTCAAACTGAAAAGGCGCTCGGCACAGTCCGATTTCGTCATCGAACATCACGAAGATGATGTTCGTTTCAATTTCACGCTGCTTGAATTTCTGAAGCGGGACTTCGCCCTCTCCATTCCCGAACTTGAGGGTGATCTCCCTCATGATGAGAGCGGTTACGATCTGCCGAGAATTTTCGAGACCATGCGACGCAAGGTCAGAGATGTCGCCGGCTTCGAAGTTGTCGAGGATGTGGCGCTCTCGACCTTTTCCTTCGCCAAGTTCCTGATGTGGAAAGACCTCGTCGACAGGACCGACAGTCTGCGCGAAAGCGCGCTGGTCAAGCACCTTGTCGACAGCCCGGCGGAGCCGTTTTTGCCTGAAGACACCGAGGGCCTTCCTGTCGCTGCCGACGTCGATCGACGCATTCAGCCAAAGGATCTGTTCACGCCGCTTCCCGCCGACTCTTCGCAGCTCGCCGCCGTTCTCGCCGCCCAGGAGGGACATGATTTCGTCCTGATCGGCCCTCCGGGTACGGGTAAAAGCCAGACAATCGCGAACATCATCTCGCAGTGCCTTGCAATCGGCAAGACAGTGCTTTTCGTTGCAGAAAAGTCAGCGGCGCTTGATGTCGTTTACAGGCGACTGGCGGCCAACGGCCTCGGCGATGCTGTTCTCGAACTTCATTCCAACAAGGCGGACCGCAAGTCCGTCCTCGATCAGCTTGGCCGTAGCTGGGAGCGCATCTCCGATACGTCACCCGGCGAATGGATCAAGGTGACGGAAGACCTGGTCCTCACGCGAGAGGGTCTGAATGCGTATGTGAAGGCTTTGCATCTTCAGGGTACGCAAGGGTTCAGCGTGTTTCAGGCGATCGGCCAGGCCGCAGCCGGAGACGCCGGATTCTCGCTCGGTTTCGATAACAAGGACGCCCATGATGCGGAAAGCTATGCCTATCTGAAGCGTCTGTCTGAAACATTGGGCCGACGCCACGAGATTGTGCGTGAAAGGCCGGCGCTCGATCTCGTCCGCGTTGATAACTGGTCGTTCACCTGGCAAGCGGAGCTTCTCGCGAAAGCGGCATCGCTGAAGGCTCTGTCCGTGCAATTGATCGAGGCTGCAGAGCGCCTCGCTGCTGCGGCCGGCTTCTCCCCTGACGAGGCGCTTTCACCAGGGCGGGTTGAGAAACTCGTGGCTTTGACCGATATCCCTGCGCATGGCGAGGATGTTTCTTGGGCGCTTTCGCGTGATCCCGGCAAGCTGGCCTCTGACATTGCGCAGCTGACCAAGCTGTTACGCGGCTACCAGGACGCA
This sequence comes from Martelella sp. FOR1707, assembly GCF_053484265.1. Lineage (NCBI taxonomy): Bacteria > Pseudomonadati > Pseudomonadota > Alphaproteobacteria > Hyphomicrobiales > Aurantimonadaceae > Martelella > Martelella sp. FOR1707. Next base: position 723,565 of record NZ_JBAKFP010000003.1, read on the forward strand.
ACCGCACAGCTTGCCGCCAGTTACCCGATGGAACGGCTGAAATCGATCCCTCTTGAAAAGCTTGATGCCGACTGGCGCCTTGCCCAGACGAAAATCTGGCCATTCTCGGTGTTTGCCAAATCATCGGTTCGCAAGCTTCTGCAGACCTATGCGACGGCGGGGGCAGCCAACCCGGCGAGCGATATCAGGGCGCTGAGCGAGGCGCGCGAAAGCCGAGCCGAGATCGACGCCAGCGCGCTGAAGGATTGCCCGCTCTTTGCGGGAACCGAGACCGATGGCGATCACCTTGCCCGTTGGCTCGCGGAAGCGACAGCGATGCGCAACATGCTGGACCGGTTCACGTCCGAGGTTGCCGATTCTGCCGTTTGGACCAACGCCACACAAGCGCTGGCGGCCCGCAGCCGTGACGATCTGAGAGACAAGATCACGACCTTCCGCCAGTATTACGACCGCTGGAATGAGGAAGCCACCGCCTTTGCAAAGCTGACTGGCTCGGAGCCGAAGGCAATGCCCCTGAGGGAACTCGGCGCGGGCCTGCAGACCATCCTCGACAACAAGGATTTTCTTGCCGACTGGGTGCAGTGGGTTGAAGTCCGCGAACAGGCGCGGACATTCGGGCTCGACAATCTGGTCAGCGCCCTTGAAACCGGTTCGCTGGCCATGCCCGCTGCCGATGCCTTTGAAACGGCTTATGCCGCGTGGTGGCTGCCACTGGCCATGGATGCGGAAATCTGTCTGCGCCGGTTCACGCATTGGTCTCACGAAGACAGGATCAAGCAGTTTCGCGCACTCGACAGCCGCGCTGCGGAGATTGCCGCTAGTCAGGTCCTGCATCGCATCCGGCATGGTCTGCCCGCGCGTGACGGCGTTCCAAAGCGATCGGAACTTGGAACGCTGCGCCATCAGCTCTCGCTGCAGCGCCCGAGTATGCCAATCCGCACGCTGATCTCGGAAATGCCTGGAACCTTCACGAAGCTCGCCCCTTGCGTGCTGATGTCGCCCCTCTCCGTTGCCCAATACCTGCCGGCCGGTCAGGCCGCTTTTGATGTGGTGATCTTTGACGAGGCCTCACAGATTACCACCTGGGACGCGATCGGCGCGATCGCACGTGGAAAGCAGGCGATTATCGTCGGCGATCCGAAGCAATTGCCGCCCACAAACTTCTTTGGCCGCAGCGACGACTCCGAGGAAGATGTGCCCGAGATCGAGCGCGATCTCTCCTCCATCCTGGATGAGGTCGAAGCCGCGGGCATTCCGACACAGCAGCTCGACTGGCACTATCGCAGCCGGGATGAATCGCTCATCGCCTTTTCGAACTGGCACTATTACGGCGGCAGGCTGGTGACCTTTCCCTCGCCGGAAACCCAGTCGATGGCTGTCCAGCTTCATCGTGTTGACGGCGTCTATGCCCGCGGCAAGGGGCGCACTAACGAAACCGAGGCACGCGCCATCGTCAAGATGGCCGTCGCACGGATGAATGAATGGCTGCAGCTTCCCGAAGACGACCGCCAAACGCTCGGCGTCATCACCTTCAATGGCGAGCAGCAAAGTCTGATCCTCGACCTTCTCGATGCGGAGCGTCGCGACAATCCGGATCTCGAATGGTTCTTTGAAGATGCCCGTGAAGAGCCGGTGATCGTGAAGAATCTTGAAAACATTCAGGGTGATGAACGCGATGTTATGCTGTTCTCGATTACCTTCGGCCACGACGCTGCCGGCAAACTCTCCATGGCTTTCGGTGCGCTGAACGGGGATGGCGGTGAAAGACGATTGAATGTGGCCGTGACCCGAGCGAGGCGCGAGCTCCATATATTCGCGTCGATCTCCGCGGATGAAATCGACCTAACACGAACGAAGGCGATTGGGGTCAAGCACCTCAAGGCTTTCCTCGATTTCGCCGCACGCGGGACCGTGGCTTTGCCGGCGCAAGACGAAGGTTCGGTTGGTCCGGTTGAAAGTCCGTTCGAGGCTGCCGTGAAGACTGCTCTTCAACAAAGAGGTTGGGAGGTTCGCTCACAGATCGGGGTTTCCGGTTTCCGCATTGATCTCGGCATTGTCCACCCAGACCATGCCGGCGCCTATCTGGCGGGGCTCGAATGCGATGGCGCCACCTACCACCGGTCAGCAACCGCAAGAGATAGAGACAAGGTCCGGCAGGCTGTCCTTGAGGGACTTGGCTGGACCGTCCTAAGGATATGGTCGACGGATTGGTTCAGAAACAGGCAGGCTGTCGTTGACCGCATTCATCTTGCGCTCGTAGAACGTCTGGAGGCGGACCGGGAAGAGCGAAGCGCAGCAGCGGCCAGGCGGGAAGCCGAAGAGCAGGTCTCCGGAAATGATGGAACGGTACCCGAACCAGAGGAGGCCCTTTCCGCGGCGGAAGCATCCGAGCAAGATACAGACGAACCGGGCGGGCTGGTCGATGAGGCTGAGATCATTCCGCTCCGGCTGCCCGTCGAGGAGCAATCCGACGAGACGGAGTGGCAGGAGCGCCTGGTCGCGCGCGCGGCACCCGGGAATGCGTCCCGTACATTCGGGCAGGAGCAAGATCAGGCTCCCGATGCCGAAGCATTCTATGACAGATCCTACGATCCCATCCTGAAAAGCCTCATTACAAGGATCGTCGAGAAAGAAGGTCCGTTGCCGTTAGCCCTGCTGGGAAGACGGATCTCGGCTGTGCATGGCTGGCAGAGAACAGGCCGCCGCATCGCCGAGCGCGTTCGAGAATGTCTCGGCGATTGCGATATCCATTCCGAAACTGGCGTTGAGTTCGTCTGGAAGAAGGACAGTTATCGCGAACGCGTCGCCTACAGAACAGGCCTGGATCGTAGTATCAGGGAAATATCGCGCACAGAGATCGCAAGTCTTTATGACGCCCACGCGCAAGAGATTGACAATAGCGACGATCCGGTACTCGAGCTGGCCCGCCGTGCCGGCATAGCCCGCCTTTCAGCCGATGCCCGGGATTATTTGGCCGGATGCATCATTTGGCTGAAGCAAGATGGCGTCGCTTCTGGTTGATGGCAGGAATTGTTTCGGACCGGCAGCCTTGTTCGCAACTATCCGCCTTGAATGCCGCTGTCAGCAGCGAACATGCCAGGGAACCGGGGACCGCTCCAGTCAATTCAGCACCGGCTGCTTTTCCAGCACCTCCGCGCGCGCCAGCATGTGGTTGACCGAGCGCAGGTTCAGGGGCTGCCGCCGCGTTTGGTGCCGCTCGATAACCTCGACGATCACATCGACGGACAATTCCGAAAGCCCGCGCTTTCTTCCCTCTCGTCGAGCGAATGCGATCATGTCCGATGGCAGCACGGGTGAAAGGTTCACGATGTTCAGACGGGTCTGCAGCGGTTCCGGAATGCCGGCAAGACTGTTCGATGTCAGGATCCAGCCGATCCACGACATATTGAAACTGAGCTGGTAGAAGGAGCACTCCCACCGCGCCGCCGTTGCCGGTTCCAGCAATGAAAGCAATGCATCAGGCAGGCTGCAGCGAGCCCCGTTTGTCGAGACCGCAACACCGGCCTTCTCGATCTCATCGATAACGATGATCGGATTGGCAATCCTGTGCTGGATCACCGTCTGGATCGGCTTGCCGGGATGCGCCGAACCCCAACCACGCTGGGAACCCGCGACAGCGAAGGAAGCCTGTTCGCCAGCCGCATCGATTGTCCGCAGCGGAACCTGAAGCACTTCACTCACCTTGCGGGCCCAGACTGACTTGCCGATGCCTGGCGGCCCGTTCAGAAGCAGAGGCGGAAGGCGGAAGCCCGCCATGCCCGAGCGAACAGATAGCCGCATGGCCTGCCAGAACAACTCGGTCGCCGGCGCCATCCATGGCATTTCCGCATGAAGTGCTGCAGCAATCTCATCGGCGCGTGCCTCGTTTTCGACCTCGAGCACCTGCACGCCGGCATTCAGTACTTCGATCGCCTTGCGGTCCTCGGGCCGTAGATGCATGATCCCGGAGGCTTTTTCCCGCCCCTTGATGATCCGTACTGCCCAGCGCCTGATCCGTGCCCGGTCGCGACTTGTCACAATGTCTCGTGAGCGATGCCAGTCGTCCTCGTCGGAGACCTCTTCGACAGACTGCTTGTCCTCGCGCAGCTTGCGCAGGTGGTTTTCAAACCGGTATTCGAGATCGGTTTCGCTGTCGCCGACCGGGAACAGCTTTGCCTCGACAAAGGGGATACGCGTCATACTACAATGTCCGGATACAGAAAGGAGAAGGAGAGAGACCGCCTGATCAGGCGATCTTCGGATGGGTGTAATGGGCGGTTGCGACCCGGCCCCAATCGAGGCCCTCAAACAGAGCCTCGAATTGCGCCTTGGTCAGCGTCACCTTGCCACCCTGCATTTTCGGCCAGACGAAACCGCGGCCCTCGATACGCTTGTAGATCAGCACGAGGCCCGTTCCGTCCCACATCAGCACCTTGGTCTTGTCGCTCCCTTTGGAGCGGAAGACGAAGAAGGCGCCGCAAAACGGATCGAGATCGAAACTGCGCATCACATGGGCGGCGAGGCCGTCCATGCCCTTGCGAAAATCGACGGGATCGGTGGCCAGATAGATCTTGAAGGTGCTCGACGGAAAGATCATGAGAACTGCCCCGCGACCCGGATCAGCTTCGCCAGCTCGGCATCAGTGATGTTCAAAGGAAATTCCAGGCAAACGCCGCCGACCAGCAGTCGGCCAGTGGAGCCGCTCTCCCTGCTGGGTTCAACCAGGCGGGAAGTTTCGTGAGCCAGTTTGACTTCGGCAAAAGGCTTGGGCTTTTCACGCCCGTCATGTGTAGCCCGCGCTTCCGCCAGCTTGACCCATTTGCGCACGAGGAAATCTCGCGTGCCGAGTTCATCGGCGATCAATTTGACCGGGCTGCCTTCGTCCCGAACCCGACGTACGGCTTCGCGTTTGATCGACTTCGGCCAGATCTTCCGGCCATCGGTCGAGAGCCCGACCTTGAAGCCCCAGATGTCCACTGACGCCATTCTTCCCTCCTGATTTCAAAGGTGAAGAGAGGCCTATCATTGGGACTTTTGGTTCAGCTAGCCCAAAAAAAAGGGTAGTTTGCTACGCTTACTCTTGATCAGATCCCTGATGCGGGAGAGCGTGTCGCCCCGCCAGTCGCCCAGTTCCTCGATCCTTTCGTCGATCTTCTGCGATGGATTTTGCGCCTGTTGTGCATTGGGCATATTCATGGTCCTTTGCTTCTTGCGGTGCGCATGGCCCGCGCGCCTCAATCGATCTCGGCCAGTACCTGCTCCAGCCTGTCGAAGAAGCGCGGCCAGCCCTGTTTCGCGCCGCCATAATAGTTCGGCTGATCCGTCCGGAAGCCGGTCTGTTCCATGCGCAGGCGCGTTCCCGTGCCGGTTGGCGTGAGGGTCCACCTGACCACAGAGCGCAGATCGCCGGCATCCCAGCTGTATTCCAGAGCCTTGTGTTCCTCGACCGCCCGAACCTCGCAGGCGACCTCGCCCCATTCCGCACTGAATCCGAAGCGATGCCCCACTTCAGGCGTGAAGGCGGTCTTCATAAGCCATTCCCCGATCAGGTGGGATTGGGTGAGGGCGCGCCAGATTTTCTCCGGCGGATGCGGCAGGTCGCGTTCGACGACAACGGTGCGGGTCTCGGTCAATTGTCCATCCTCTTCAGCAGGTCTTCGAGGTCGTCGAAGCGGCGCTCCCAGAAGCGCGCCATACGTTCCGTCCAGTCCGTCAACGGCGCCAGGGCTTCAACTTGCGGGCTGTAATGTGTCTGGCGGCCATCCTGCCGGTCGACGACGAGCCCGGCGCGCTTGAGCACGCCGAGATGTTTGGAGACGGCCGGCTGGGAAATCCCGGCGTGTTCCGTCAGCGCTTTGACCGTCTGATCGCCTTCGCGACACAGGCGCTCGAAGATTGCCCGGCGTGTGGGGTCTGCCAGGGTTTTGAACAGGTCGTCGTGGGGTTGGGTCAACGGCAATTCATGGCTCTCCGGTTATGATTAATCGATAACCAATGAGTTATGAATTTTCAAGCAAAAAAAGTGGGCATCAAATGGAGCCTGATCATCGATCCACGGTGTCAGTCGCGGCGGACGGAATTCCAGGCGCTTTCCACAAGCATTCCAATTGCGGCGGTGTGGTCGGACATATGGCCGCATTTTCTGAGATAGTCGTAGGCCGGCCCCACGATGAGAGCCGAGGCGACGGGCCAGTTCTTCGCACGCACATGCCCCTCGGCTGTCCAATCCCGATACATCGCGGCGGCTGCATCATGCGTTGAGCGATCTGGTCGAGAATGGGTTGCAGTCCTGACCTATCTGTCGCTTAACACGCACCGTGTGGCGATCTCGAACAGTCGCCTCATCTCTTCCGACGAGACCGGCGTCACCTTCCGCTATAAGGACTATCACCACGACGGCGTGGACCGGCGGCAGATCATAACGCTTGCCACGGCTGAGTTCATCCGTCGCTTCCTGATCCATATTCTGCCGAAGGGCTTCCATCGCATTCGCCACTACGGTTTGCTCGCCGGCGGCTCCCGCAAGACCTGTGTCGCACGCGTCCGCGAACTCGTGAACGTTGTTCAGCCGTCTGAGCAGGACGCAACCGACGAGCCCACCGAGATCCGTCCGCCATGTCCCTGAGCCTGACTTATCAGGTTACCCGCGCTCGTGTCGCGAGCGTGAACAGGGGATGAATCCAAGTCCGAAGAACCTGAAATTGCCGGATCAGGCTGTTTAGGCAAACGTGGCAAAGTTCAGCGGCTCTCGGCTAAATCGCCGATCTACTGTGAAAAAACCGGAACAAAAGCCTGGGCTGTGGAATAGGGCGGGCGATGGCAGATGCGACGCCAACTGATCGCACCGTGTCATAATTTTGCAAACTAGCTTGGAGGGAATCCATGAAACGCCTTTTTCTAACCACCGCTGCAGCCGCTCTGATTTCTGCGCCAGTTCTGGCTCAAATGACCGACTATTCCGACCTGATCCGGACCCGCGACATCACTGGCGGCACTATCTACACCATGAATGAGGCTTACGACGAAGGTTCTTGGGCTACTGAAACATACTACACCGAAGCCGGCGCAGGATGGAACGATATCGGTGAAATCGAAGATGTGATCCTCAACCGCGAAGGTAAAATGATCGGAATCGTTGCCGAGGTCGGCGGATTTCTCGATATTGGCGACAAACATGTGATGCTTCCGGTGGAAGACGTGAAGCTCGTCGCCGTTGACGATAAAAGCTACGCCTACGTCACGCGCCTCTCCGAAGAGCAGCTGGAAGAGAGGGAAAGCGTTGACGAAGGATGGTGGGATTGATTTCCAGACTTTCAGTTAGCGCATAGCGCTTGGCCGCCGCTGGTGCTAGCCGGCGGGGCCTTTCTTTTCGTAAGACCTCTCCGCGTTTTACGGGCTGGCCGGCCGAGGGAGGCAACCACGGAATTTCGTTGATAAGGCCGCCACATCAGGGAACCGCAATGACAGAAGCAGAAATCTCATCCGTCTGCTTGCCGCCACCAGTTGCGGTATCGTCATAGGGCTCGATCGGGAGCTTCGAGGAATCTCCGCTGGTATTCGGACCCATGGACTGGTTGGACTGAGCTCCGCCGCCATTACCTTGTCGGCGCTCCTTCTGTACGAAGATTTGCATACCGGAAGCGGCATTGCCGGCCTCGATCCCCTGCGTGTCATTCAAGGCTTGGCGCAGGCAATCGGCTTTATCGCAGCGGGAACAATCTTTTTCTCACGCGGTGAAGTGCATAATCTGACTTCGGCCGCCAATCTCTGGCTCGCTGCAACGCTCGGCATTGCGGCGGGGGCTGGTCAGTACATTTTGTTGTCTACCGCGCTCTTCCTGGGCATCCTATTGGTGACAGCCGTCCGCCTGTTGGAGCGGTTCATCTCACCAAGGGCCGAAACCGGCAGGGACCGAGGCGACGATGATCAAACCCGACAAAATTGAAAGGTGCCAATGATCTGCGGCTGATCGGTGCTCACGCTGGCTATTCCAATAGTTGTCGGGCCGCGCAGTCCCGACATTGGCGGGTGCCTAAATTCGGGAAGATGCTGTTAGGAGCTCGGCTCAGGATAACCGTGATCGACAAGTAACGTCGCCAGATGCACGGAATTGGAGACGGCCATATCGATGGTTGTCTGCACCTTGGCTGGCACCTCTTTCAAGTCGACGAAATTGACGGACTGCATCGCTTCGCCGACCCAATAGGCGACCGCGTTGGCGGGTATCGTGAAACCCACGTCATTCAACGCCTGGTAAACCTCCGCGGAGACATGATGCGCGCCGTCCTCATTGCCGACGACGGCGACAAGGGCGACCTTGCCGAAGGTGCGCATTCGACCGGCGTCGTCTGTTTCGCTCAGGAATGCATCCATGCGCTCCAGAGCTCTTTTGCTCACGCTCGATGGCTGACCCATCCAGATCGGCGTGCCCATCACGAAAATATCGGCGTCGAGGATGCGCTCTCTGATGCCGGGCCACGCGTCGCCGTCGCCCTCGTCGGCGCTCACGCCCGGCTTTATGTCGTGGTCTGCGAGGCGCACCGTTTCCATCTCGACGCCGTGTTTCGAAAATGCTTCTGCGATGACCTCAAGCATGCGATCGGTCGAGGATGGGGCTTTGTTGCTGGACGCTTTCAATGTTGCATTGAGTGCAATTGCTTTGAGCGGCATGTCGATCTCCCGATATCGGTTGTCATTTCCATTGGGCTGGCGGGCCGGCGGCTCGGAGACCGAAGAATCCCGCGCGGCTGGGCGGTTTTCCTCGGTCCTTCGGAAGGCGGAGGCAGCTTCCTGCGCTTCGGATGCCGTCGCGCAGCCCCGCCATCCACTGTTCCTGCGTCTTGGGCTTGTTTTGCATCCAACTGCAGGGGGCTGGGAATGTTCCAGCCGACGCTCTGTCCTGGTGCTTGCTGGTCCTGCGGCGCGGGAACAATTGGGCAGGCGCTGGGTTTGGCAGCATCCGAACCAGGACGAGGAGACGCGGCAATGCTGCGCTTTGTCTGCGTCGGGGCGAGTGATGTTCCTGCAGATGCCGCCATCCTGGCAAGATCACTGAAACAGCTGGAGTGAAACATGAAAATCGCGGTTGCCGGTATCGGCTATGTCGGGCTTTCGAACGCGGTGCTGCTGGCGCAGAACCATGAGGTGGTGGCCATCGATATCGATCCGGGGCGGGTTGATGCGCTGAATGCCGGTAAGAGCCCGATCGGCGATGCCGAGAGCGAGCGCTATCTGGCGGAAAAGCCGCTGCGGCTGAAGGCGACGACCGAAGCGGCGCCTGCTTATCGCGAGGCCGATTTCGTGATTGTCGCGACGCCGACCAATTACGACCCCGAGACCAACCACTTCGACACCTCGTCGGTGACCAAGGTTATAAGTGATGTGCTGGCCTCGGGCAGCGCCGCCACGATCGTCATCAAGTCGACCGTGCCCGTCGGCTTTACCGACCGCACGCGGCTTGCCTTTCAAACCGACCGCATCATCTTCTCGCCGGAATTCCTGCGCGAGGGGCGGGCGCTTCACGACAACCTCAACCCCTCCCGCATCGTCATCGGCGAGCGTTCCGCCCGGGCTGAGATCTTTGTCGGCCTTCTGGTCGAAGGCGCTTTGAAGAAGGATGTTCCGGTGCTCTATACCGGGGCGTCGGAGGCCGAGGCGATCAAGCTGTTCGCCAACACCTATCTCGCCATGCGCGTCGCCTATTTCAACGAGCTCGACAGCTATGCCGTCACCCACGGCATGGATTCGCGGCAGATCATCGAGGGGATCGGCCTCGATCCACGCATCGGCGACCATTACAACAATCCCTCCTTCGGCTATGGCGGCTACTGCCTTCCGAAGGACACGAGGCAGCTTCTGGCCAATTATTCTGAGGTGCCGCAGAACCTTATCCGCGCCATCGTTGACGCCAATACCACCCGCAAGGATTTCATCGCCGAGCGCATCATCGCGCTGAAGCCGAAGTCGGTCGGCATCTACCGGCTGGTGATGAAGGCCGGCTCCGACAATTTCCGCCAATCCTCCGTTCAAGGCATCATGAAGCGGATCAAGGCCAAGGGCATACCGGTTCTCATCTATGAGCCAACGCTGCAGAGCAGCGCCTACTTCAATTCTCCCGTGCTCCGGGATCTGGAAGCGTTCAAAAGCGAAGCCGGCCTGATCCTTGCCAACAGGATGACGGGCGAAATCCGCGATGTGACGGAGAAGGTCTTCACCCGCGATCTTTTCGGCGCTGACTGAGCGGTTCCCGGCCCGCACTTGCTGACGAAAGCCTGGTGCGACCTCCTTTCAAACCAGGCCGCCAAACCTCAAGACCTGGCGTAGATCCTGTCCAGCACGTCAGCGACGGCGAGAGCGTGACGAATGTCCGGATCGAAGCTGCAGCCCTGCGACAAGCGCCGGGCGAAGCAACTGGCCATGCCTCCGGACCAATCGCTGCGCTCTTCACCGACAATCGCACGGTTCGTGCCCTGATGCCGCTCGGTGGCGAAATCGAAGAAGGAGCCATCGATGTTTCGCCACAGAGTCGAGCCCTCGCTGCCATGAAACCGAGCGGAAATCTCGGCATCCTTTCCGGCATGGGCATTCCATGAACAGGACAGCGAGACCCGCGCTTCGCCGGCAAGGTCAATATCGGCGATGGCGAAGTCTTCAACGTCGTCCGAGCCTCTTGCGAGAGCAGCCCCGTTCCGGAACAGCCGGCCCTGAACGGAGCTCACGTCGGGAAAGCCAAGGCACCAGAGCGCGGTGTCGACGAGGTGGACGCCGAGGTCGATGACGCAGCCGCCCCCGGAAAGCGACCTGTCGTAGTACCAGGCTTTGTCCGGGCCGTAAGCATTATGGAAGACAAGGTCGACGGCAAAGACGCGGCCGAGTTCGCCGCCTGCGATCATCCGCCTTATCGCCTCCAGCCCTTCCGTGGCGCGGTAGGAAAAATCCACGCCAAGAAGCCGGTCTTTCCGCTCCGCGGCCGCAATCACCTCGGCGGTCTCGGCCGCTGTCCGTCCGAGCGGCTTCTGAACGAAGGCGGCCTTGCCGGCCTCAAGCACTGCTATAGCCTCGCGCGCATGGCTGGCGCTCGGCGTGGCAATCACCACGGCATCGAGATCGCATGCAAGAAGCTCGTCAAGCGAGCTGCACGCAATGCCCGTCGGCGCAAGCTTATGCGCTTGCTCAAGCGTTTTGTCATTGGCATCGGCCACCGCCGCGATCTCCACCAGCTTCGTGTTCGCGATCGCTTTCAGCCGGTTTTGGCCGATCCAGCCGGTGCCCAGAAAACCGACACGCGGCTTTGTCGCGGCCGGCCTGAAGGCGGTTAAGCTCGTTGTTGACTGGCTGATGTTCATGCCTTCTTCTCCGAGGTTTGCGTTTTTTCTGGTGCCGGGAGCGGCGGCGAAGCGCTCTTCAAACCGCGCGATTTCCCGAATGTTCCAGAAGAAGAACCCAGGCCGTTTCAGCTGTCTGAAATACATCAGGAACAATTACCCGCCTTTGCAGTTGGGAGCCCGATTTCAAACCCAAAAGCATCAAAACATTTCAGCAGGTGAACCATGGCGAAAATTCTTGTTACCGGCGGATCGGGTTTCATCGGCCGGCATCTCTCCCACGAACTCGTCAACCACGGCTATCAGGTCAAGATCTTCGACTCCCTGATCGATCAGGTCCATCAGGGCGGTCCCGTAACTCTTGATGACGCGACCGAACTTGTCCGCGCGGATATCCGCGACCGCGCGGCGCTCGATGAGGCGCTAGAGGATGTTGACGGCGTCATTCACCTCGCTGCCGAAGTGGGGGTCGGCCAATCGATGTATGAGATCGCGCGCTATGTCGGCGCCAATGATCTGGGTACGGCCGTGCTGCTGGAGGCCATGATCGGCCGGAACATCAACAAGCTGGTGGTTGCCTCATCCATGAGCGTCTATGGCGAAGGTCGCTATGAGGATCGCGAGGGCCGACATGTCTCAAGCGCGCGGCGCAAGCCCCGCGACATGGCGGCAGGCGATTGGGAAGTGCGCGCCGAGGACGGCGAAGCGTTGCGGCCGATCGCGACCGACGAGACCAAGCCTGTCGATCTCGCCTCGATCTACGCGCTGACGAAATACGCCCAGGAACGCCAGGCGCTGATCTTCGGCGAGGCCTACGGCGTCGAGACCGTCGCCCTCAGGCTGTTCAACGTGTTCGGCATGGGCCAGGCGCTTTCCAACCCCTATACCGGCGTTCTGGCGAACTTCGCCTCCCGCCTTGCCACCGGAGAAGCGCCGCTGATCTTCGAGGACGGCGAACAGCGGCGCGACTTCGTCCATGTCGGCGATGTGGCCACCGCGTTTCGTCTCGCGCTTGAAACGCCCGGCATTGGCGGCGAAGTGATCAATATCGGCAGCGGCCGCGCCTACCGCGTGGCCGACGTCGCCACACTGCTGGCGGACGCGATGGGGCGGCCCGATATCCGACCGGAAATCCTCGGCAAGGTGCGCAAGGGCGACATCCGCAACTGCTTCGCGGATATTTCCAAGGCGCAATCCCTGCTCGGCTTTTCCCCCGAACGCTTCCTCGAAGACGGGCTTGACGAATTCACGGCCTGGGTCCGCAGCGAGGCGGTTGTCGACAATGCGGCGCAGATGCGGAGCGAGCTTGAATCGCGGGGGCTGGTATCGTGAGCGGGCGTCCCTTTCACCAGAAACCCTACGGATTTGTCGAATGGTTCCGGCCGGGTGAATATGAGTGGGCGGAGGAGACCCTTCCGGGCCTGCTCGACTCGGGCGCAAGCTTCCTGCGCACCCATGTTTCCTGGGCCGAATATCTCGCCCCCGGCGGTGAGGAATGGTTCGACTGGCTGATCCCGAAGCTCGGCCCGGCGATCGACCTTCTGCCCTGCATTCATTATACGCCGCCGTCGATGTCGCGCACCGGCAAGACCTCCGGCCCGCCGCATGACTTGAAGGCTTACGCCGATTTTGTCGATCATGTGCTGACCCGTTACGGCCGCCATTTCGAGCACATCGAACTGTGGAACGAGCCGAACAACCTGCTCGACTGGGACTGGCGGCTCGACACCGACTTCCAGATGTTTTGCGAAATGGTGGGCGGCGCGGCCTACTGGGCGCAGAAACGCGGCTGGAAAACCGTTCTCGGCGGCCCAAGCCCGTTTGACCCATATTGGCTGAACCTGATGGGTGAGCGCGGCGTGCTGGGCGTTGTTGACGCCGTCGGCTTTCACGGTTTTCCCGGCACGTGGGAGAGCGAGGAAAATACCTGGGCCGGCTGGGACCACCATATGGGCGAGATGCGCAACGTCGTCGAGCGCTACAATCAAGACGCGGCGATCTGGATCACCGAGGCCGGCTATTCGACATGGCGCAACGGCGAACTCGAGCAGGTCCGTCACTTCGTCGATACCATGAAATCCAGCGCCGACCGGCTCTACTGGTATGGCTGGCGCGACATCCCGGGAGACGTCGCCGTGCAGGAGGGGCACTGGTTCGATCCGCGGCACTACCATCTTGGCGTCGTCGACCGTTCCAACCGGCCGAAATTGCTGGCGAGGCTGCTGACGGAAGGCGGTCCGCAACGCCTTGCCGAGTTTGCCGACCTTCCAGCGCCCGCCATCAATGAAGGCATCCGCCCCATGGTCATTACCGGAGGCTGCGGTTTCATCGGCGCCAATCTCGCCGACAACCTGCTTTCGGATGGTGAAGATGTGGTGATCCTCGACAATCTGGGCCGGCTGGGGGTGGACCAGAACCTGCACTGGCTGAAGGATCGGCACGGCGACCGCGCTCATCCGTTCCTGGCAGATGTGCGCGACCTTCCGGCGATCGAGAATGCGTTTGCAGATGCGAAGGCCGTGTTTCACTTCGCCGGACAGACGGCGGTGACGACGAGCCTCGTCCATCCGCTCGACGATTTCGAGATCAATGCACGCGGCACCATCAATGTTCTGGAAGCCGTTCGCCGGTCAGGCCGTCGCGCGCCGGTGATCTTTTCCTCGACCAACAAGGTCTATGGCAGCCTTGAGGACATCAGCCTTGTCGAAGAGGAAGAGCGCTACGCCCCGCTGGACGACATCCTGCGCCGGCACGGCGTGGCGGAAACCCGGCCGCTGGATTTCCACACGCCCTATGGCTGCTCGAAAGGCGCGGCGGATCAGTACGTGCTAGACTATGCGCGCAGCCACGGCATTCCGACCGGCGTGCTGCGAATGAGCTGCATCTACGGCGAGCGGCAGTTCGGAACCGAGGATCAGGGCTGGGTCGCGCATTTTCTACTGCAGGCGCTTTCCGGCGAACCGATCACCATCTTCGGTGATGGCAAGCAGGTTCGCGACATACTCGAAATCGGCGACGCGGTCCGCGCCTATCGCCTACTCCTGTCGCGGATCGAGCAGATGCCGGGACGGGTCTTCAACCTTGGCGGCGGTCCGCAGAATGCGGTGAGCCTTCTCCAGTTGCTGCGTGAAATCGGCCGCATCGTCGGTCATCCGGTCGATGTGCGTCATGAGGGCTGGCGCGAGGGCGATCAGCTCTATTTCGTTGCCGACACCCGCAAGCTGACCGAGGAAACCGGCTGGCAGGCGCAGACGGAATGGCGGCGCGGCATCCGCGCGCTCGCCGATTGGCTTCGTGAAAACCGGCTTTCCGGCGGTGACCGTGAACAGCGCCGGAGGGCCACGGGATGAAACAGGATCCGAGAGAGTCCTGTGTCCAGCGCGATGGCGCGGCCCGCCAAGGGGCGAACGTTGCGCAGCACGGGAACGACGGACCGCTGCGGGTGCTGATGACGGTCGACGCGGTCGGCGGTCTCTGGCGCTATGCGATGGCGCTTGGCGAACAGCTGAAGGAAAACAGGGTTGAAATTTGCTTCGCCGGCTTTGGACCCGCGCCTCGGCCCGAGCAGGTTGCCGAGGCTGAAGGCATCGGCCGGTTGCGCTGGTTCGACATGCCGCTGGACTGGATGGTGACCGACGGGCACGAATTGACCGATGTTCCAAAGGCGATCGCCGAGGCCTGTGAGGCGTTCGACGCCGATATCGTTCAGGTCAACCTGCCGACGCAGGCTGCCAGTCTCGAGGTCGATGTGCCCGTCGTGGCGGTCAGCCATTCCTGCCTGCCGACATGGTTCGAGGCGATGCGCGCGGGCGAAGAAAACGACATGCTCGCATGGCACAGGCGCCTCAACCGCACCGGTTTCGACAATGCCGACGCCGTGGTCGCGCCGAGCGGAAGTCATGCCGCCGCGCTGTTTAGGACCTACGGCGAGATTGTTGCCCTGAAGATTGTCCACAATGCGCTCTGCGCCGCGCCGGCCCCGGCGCCGAAGCAGAACTTCGTCTTCGCCGCCGGGCGGTGGTGGGACGAAGCCAAGAATGCGCGGACGCTGGATGAGGCAGCCCGCAGCGTCTGGTGGCCGGTGGTGCTTGCCGGCAGCGCTCGTGGCCCCGATGGCAGCGAAACGGGGATCGAACACGCGATCAATCGTGGCGCGCTGCCCTATGATGAGACCATGGCGCTGATGGCGCAGGCGGCAGTCTTCGCCTCGCCGTCGCTCTACGAGCCTTTCGGGCTCGCGGCGCTCGAAGCGGCGGCTTCAGGCGCGGCGCTGGTGCTTGCCGACATTCCGACCTACCGCGAACTATGGGACGGCGCGGCGGTCTTCGCTGATCCGCACGAGCCGCAGGCCTTCGCTCACGCGATCAACCATCTGGCATGCAATCCGCCTTTACGGCAGCAGATCGCCAGCCGGGCGATGGACCGAAGCCTTCACTTCGCACCGCAATCGCAGGCCGCCGCCATGACGGCGCTCTACCGGGAACTCCTGAACACGGCCGGAGCCGGCCGGACGGTGAGGTAATATGCGCTTTATCTTCTACACCCATTCGCTTGTCTCCGACTGGAACCACGGCAACGCCCACTTCCTGCGCGGCGTCATGCGCGCGCTCATGCGGCGCGGTCATGCGGCGCTGGCGCTTGAGAAAGAGGCGAGCTGGAGCCGCGAAAACCTGCTCGCGGATCAGGGGCCGGCGGCGCTCGCCCGCTTTCTCGATCACTTTCCGCATCATCAAAGTGAGACTTACGACGATGATGCTGACCACGAAGCGCTGATCGGCGGTGCCGATGTCGTTGTGGTTCACGAATGGACCGATCCGGCGCTGGTCGCAAAGCTCGGGAGGTTGCGGCGGCAAGGCGGTCAATTCCTTCTGCTGTTTCACGATACCCATCACCGCGCCGTCTCGGCCGAAACCGAAATCGCCGGCCTCGATCTCGACGGCTATGACGGCGTGCTTGCCTTTGGCGCGACCTTGAAGGAGCGATACCTGAAGGCCGGCTGGGGCAGTCGCGTCTTCGTCTGGCACGAGGCGGCCGACACCGCGCTGTTCCACCCGCTGCCGGACGAAGATCCGTCGCGCGATCTCGTCTGGATCGGCAATTGGGGCGATGGCGAGCGCTCGAACGAGCTCAACGAATATCTGATCGAACCGGCGCGCGCGCTTGGCCTAACCGGAACCGTGCATGGCGTGCGTTACCCGCCTAAAGCGCTGGAGGCGCTGGCAAAGACCCGGCTCGACTATCGCGGCTGGATCGCCAACGCTGATGTGCCGCTCGCGTTCGCGCGTCATCGGGTCACGGTGCATATCCCGCGCCGGCCCTATGTCGAATCCCTTCCGGGAATCCCTACCATTCGCGTGTTCGAGGCGCTGGCGAGCGGCATACCGCTGATCTGCGCGCCGTGGCGCGACGCGGAGGGGTTGTTCCGGCCGGGAACGGATTACCTGCAGGCGGAAAGCGGAGACGAGATGCGCAGCCAGCTCCGCGCCGTCCTCCTCGATCCGGATCTCGCGACATCGCTCGTCAAATCCGGATACGAAACCATCAGGGCGCGCCACACCTGCGAACATCGCGTCGACGAACTTCTCACCATCATCGAGCAGATCGGCGGCAATCAGCCGGCGATCGCGGAAGGAGCAGTTTCCAGATGAAGATCGCATTTTACGGATCAAGCCTGCTGTCGTCCTACTGGAACGGCGCGGCGACCTATTACCGGGGCCTGTTGAAGGCGCTTGCCGGTCTCGGCCACGACATCACCTTCTACGAGCCGGATGTTTTGGACCGGCAGGCGCACCGCGACATCGAACCGCCGGACTGGTGCCATGTCGTCGTCTATCCCGGAACGCTGTCCGGCATGCGCGAGGCCGCGGCAAAGGCAAGCGCGGCCGACGTGGTGATCAAGGCAAGCGGCGTCGGCTTTATGGACGAGGCCCTGCTTGAGGCGCTCCTGCTTTCGGTCCGCAAGGACGCGCTGAAGATATTCTGGGACGTCGACGCGCCAGCGACGCTTGCCGAGCTCGCTGCAGCGCCCGACCATCCGCTCAGAAAATCGCTTCCGGCGCTCGACATGGTCTGCACGTATGGCGGCGGCGATCCGGTTGTGGACGCCTATCGCGGGCTCGGCGCGCGCGCCTGCCTGCCGGTCTATAACGCGCTCGATCCCGACACCCATCATCCCGTTCCGCCAGACCCGCGTTTTGAAGCCGATCTCGGCTTTCTCGGCAACCGGCTGCCCGATCGCGAGGCGCGCGTGGAAGACTTTCTGCTGGAACCGGCGGAAAGCCTTCCCGACAGGAAATTCATCCTCGGCGGCTCCGGTTGGGAATCGAAGGCGATGCCTTCCAATGTGCGGGCCATCGGCCACGTGCCGACAGGCGATCACAACACTTTCAATGTCACGCCCATGGCGGTGCTTAACATCGCCCGCGCCAGCATGGCAGAGACCGGGTTCTCGCCGGCGACGCGGGTGTTCGAGGCCGCCGGCGCGGGCGCCTGCCTGATCACCGATGACTGGAAAGGGATCGAGATGTTCCTGGAACCGGAAAAGGAAATACTGGTGGCGCGCGACGGCCGCGACGTTGCCGAACTGCTGGCCGGCCTTGACCACGACCGGTCCCGCGCGATCGGCAGGGCGGCGATGCAGCGGGTGCTGCGAGACCACACCTATGCCGACCGCGCCGAAATCGTCGATCGCGCCTTTCGCGATCACTTCAAGGCAAAGGAAAACGCCGCATGACCAGCCCCGCAACCGATACGCCCATGACCATCGTGGTCATCGGCATGACGCTCTCTTCATCGTGGGGTAACGGCCATGCCACAACCTACCGCTCGCTGCTGCGCGGCGCCCGTGCGCTCGGCCACCGGACCCTGTTCCTGGAATGCGAGCGCCCGTGGTTTTCGGCCAACCGGGATATGCCCCATCCCGATTTCTGCGAGCTCGACTATTTCGACACGCCCCAGGACCTCGTTGAACGTCACGGCCACGCGATCCGGCGGGCCGATGCGGTCATCATCGGCTCCTACGTGCCACACGGGGCGGAAGTGATCGCGGCGGTCGCCGCCCTGCAACCAGAACGGCTGTGCTTCTACGACATCGACACGCCGGTGACCCTGCGGCGCCTTCAGGAGGACAATGAGGAGTACATCAGCCGCGACCAGGTGCCGCTGTTCGACATCTATTTCTCCTTCTCGGGCGGGGCCAATCTGGAGCGTCTGGAAACCGATTACCGCGCGCAGCGCGCCGAAGCGCTCTACTGCTCGGTCGATCCCGATCTCTACCGACCGACGGGCGCGCCACGACAATGGGATCTCGGCTATCTCGGCACCTATAGCGATGACCGCCAACCGGTGCTTGAACGCCTGCTGATCGAACCGGCGCGAAGACTGCCGGAGAAGAAATTCGTTGTCGCCGGTGCACAATATCCCGCATCGATCGACTGGCCGGATAATGTGGAGCGGATCGAACACGTGCCGCCGGCCGAGCACGCCGATTTCTACAGCCGCCAGCGTTTCACCCTCAACGTCACCCGCCAGGATATGGTCCGCGCCGGCTGGTCGCCGAGCGTGCGGCTGTTCGAAGCCGCCGCCTGCGGCACGCCCGTGATCAGCGATATCTGGCCCGGCCTGGAGGAACTGCTGCCGGACGGCGAAGCGATCCTTCTCGCGCCCGATGGCGATGCCGTTGTCGCGGCGCTCACCGAAACCGACGATGCGCAACTCGCTGCGATCGCGGAAGGGGCGCGTCGGCGCGTCATGGCGGCCCATACCGGCCGCGCCCGGGCGGAGGAACTGATCGTGGCGCTCGCCAGCCTGAAGGGACGGCGCGCCGAGGCGTCGGCGACCGCATCCTCAGCGGTCTGATCATGACAAGGAGGAACATGATGACGACAATCGATCGCAACAAGACTGAAGCCGATATTGCGGCGCTCGGGCCATGGTTCCACAATCTGCGGATCAACGGCATAGATACGGCGCCCGATCATTTCCTCGGCGACTTTCCGTCGATGAAGTGGGCCGGCTTCAGCCACGTGCTTCCCGACGATCTGGAGGGCCGCAGCGTCCTCGATATAGGCTGCAATGCCGGCTTTTACGCGCTTGAGATGAAGCGTCGTAATGCAGGGCGCGTGCTCGGCATCGATTCCGACGAACGCTATCTGGCGCAGGCCCGCTATGCCGCCGAACAATACGGCGTCGACATCGAATACCGCCAGATGTCGGTCTACGATCTGCGCCAGCTTGAGGAAACCTTCGATCTGGTGCTGTTCATGGGCGTGTTCTACCATCTGCGTCACCCGCTATTGGCGCTCGATCTGCTCCATGAAACGGTGGTGGGCGACAAGATGCTGTTCCAGTCGCTGCAGCGCGGCAGTCAGCAAACGGCGGAGCTTGCGGAAAACTATTCTTTCGACGAACAGACGCTGTTCGATCGGCCGGAATTTCCGAAACTCCACTTCGTCGAACAACGCTACTCCGACGACCCGACCAACTGGTTCATACCCAACAAGGCGGCCGTGGAAGCCATGCTCAGAAGCGCTGGCTTCGCGATCCTTGAGAACCCGGAGCCGGAGGTGTTCCTCGTTGAGCGCGCCGAGCGCTACTTTGCGGCCGAGCCGGCGCCGCGCTTCGATTGAGCTAGCATGAGCCGGCTCAAACCGCTGCTTGCGGCAGGCGGCTACGGTTCGCCTTCGCGTGACATCAAAAAGGAGAAGAACATGAGACGTTGGATAATCGCGGGCGCAGCAGTCATTATCGTCGTGATCATCGCTGCCTTTGCCATTGGCAGAGTGAGCAGCGGCACTGGTGATCAGCCGGAAAACGCCCCACCGCACGCCATGGACCCAAGCAACTGATCGCAAAGGCACAGCGCCGGGCGGGTCGCCCGACGCTGCGGCATTTCCTTCCATGACGCCTAATCGCTGTCGCGGCGGTTGGCGCTATGGTCCTTGTATTCCTCATTCTGGACATTCTTGCTGTCGAGCCCGCGTTCCTCGGGGTGGCGCGCCTTGTCGCGATTGGAAAGCACCTTGTCTTTCGGCAGAACCTCGTCCTCGAGGTTCGTCATGGCGCCTTCACCGCTGCTCTTTCCGTGAGAACCCGGTCCGAAGTGTTTCTTGTCGGCATTTGCCATCGGTTTCTCCTTTCGATTCAGGTTTGGCCGGCGATGGGACCGGCCGTTGTGCCTAACCGGATCGGGGCTCCGATGTTCCGGCAAATCCAACATCGTGATCCCTTGTCATCCGTTCGGCGTTGCCGCTCAAAAACGATCTCATAAACAGAAGTTCGTCCGCGCCCTCCGCTGGGAACATTTCCGAGCCTGTTTGCTTAGGGGACCTCCACCACCACAAAGAGGAAGAACTTATGTTCCATCACTCCGCCAAGCTTCAGTACAAGGTGACCGTCGACAAACCCGATCCTCTGTTTGCCAAGCATCTCCAGCAGGCGATCGGCGGCATCGAGGGCGAGATCCGCGTTGCCATGCAGTACTTCTTCCAGGCAATGGGCGCGCGCGGCGACAGCAAATACCGCGACCTGCTGATGATGACGGCGACAGAGGAATTGTCGCATATCGAGTTCCTGGGCCATGCCGTGGCGCTCAACCTTGAGGGCGCGCCGCTCTCCGAACAGGAAAAGGCGGCGGAAGATCCGATCGTCAATGCCATTCTCGGCGGCATGAACCCGCGCCACATTCTCTCATCGGGCCTTTCCGCGATGCCAGTCAATTCGAACGGCGTGCCATTCGACATGAGCCATGTCTATGCCACCGGCAATATCGCGACCGATATGCTCGCCAACGTCACCGCGGAATCGGGCGGCCGCGTGCTGGCGAGCCGGCTCTACAACATGACGGATGATGCCGGCATGAAGGACATGCTCTCCTTCCTGATTGCCCGCGACACGATGCACCAGCAGCAGTGGCTTGCCGTCATTGAAGAGCTCGGCGGCATGGAGAAACAGCTTCCGATCCCGAACACCACGCCCGAGGATCACGAGGCTCTGGAGCACTCCTACTACTTCCTCAACACCTCGCTGGACGAGCCGACGCCCGAGGGCCGCTGGACCGAAGGCAAATCGCTCGACGGCCGTTCCGAATTCACCGTTGTGGAAAAGCCCGATCCACTCGGCCAGAAACCCGATCTCGGCAAGGCCCGGCCTGGCACGGGCGCGCAGAAGGCGCAGGTCGGATAAGGTTTACGACTGCCTGATCGCGGTGAAGGCCGGAACAGAACGCGCCGGGAGGTGCTTCACTTCCATAAGCCTTCACCGCGATTGATGGCTAAGACGCTGTAAGGGGTCCGGCGTGGCACAGATTTTCAGCGCTTCAGCGGATGCGAAGCTTCGGCTTTTCGCCAGAGCGGTCGCGCTGTTATGTTCCACCACGTTAGCAGCGCTGACTGGGTGCGCGAATAGCCCGCGCCCTCTGGTCATCAGCACCAACCACTACATACCACAAGACGAAATCTCCTGGTTTGTCAGCGACGGTCATTTCCAGGTGAAAGCGAGGCGCCGATCGAGCGCGCTGAAAACCATGGTTTCGGCAGCAGCCTCATCAAGGGCGAGATCTCGTATCGCCTCGGGGGCACGTTCGAAACCGAGTACGCGGCTTCCGGGCTGATCGCGACGATCGGCATCCCTTCGACAAGCTGAATGCCCTTGAGGAATAACGCCTTCAGGCCGATTTTACCTTTGGGGTATCTTTCGGCGGATCATGGGCGTATGGTCTTCCAAGGTTGTAACATCTATCCATGCCGGACAAGCACTTGCGAAACCCGCGAGCAAGCATCCAAGGGAACAGCAACCGTTCCCGCGCGTGCTGTTCAGGAAGCCGGCCACTCCATCGGGACACCTGCTTTTAAGGAAAGTTCAGTCGCGAATGCGTTTGTTTCGCCGGCCGTTTTCGGCCGGTGAGCCCTGCGTCGTGCCTACTGACACATTCACCGAATTGGAGACCTCAGATGCAATACCAGCCGGAAATGCCGGACCACGATATCCGAGACCTCGATGACAATGCCCTGCAGGGAAACCTGGGCAGGCTGCGCGGGTCGAAAATCCTGATCGTGGAAGATGAATACCTGATCGCCCAGAACCTTTCCCGCACCTTCGAAAAGGTCGGTGCCAAAG